>NZ_JADHZD010000014.1 GCF_020102855.1 Nocardioides lacusdianchii | reverse complement strand
CGAGTCAGCCCGACTCGCGGCTCTGCCAGCATGGGTCCACGAGTACAACCACCACCGGCCCCACTCAGCAATCGGGAAGGCCACACCCATCACCAGGTTGGACAACCTGGCTGGGCATCACAACTAGTCAGCCGCCGCTAGAAGGCAGCACGGATCACCCCGACGGGTACGCCGCCACCCAGGAGCTCGTGGTGGCCGGTGGCCTCGACCGCGGCCGCGTCGACACCGTCCTCCTCCAGCACCCCCGAGCGCCGCAGCGCCTCGGCCATCAGCACCGGGCGCACACGGGGGGCCCCGTCGTCGGTCTTCAGCGCCCAGGCACGGCCGTCGGGCATGGCCACGACGTAGCAGGACTCGGCGCCGGCCTTGCCGATCAGGCCGGGAATCGCGCGGTGCAGCGCGAGCTCGTCGCGGGTCGTGCCGCTGACGTGGTCGGGGTGGCGACGGATCGCCTCGGCCACGGTCCGCTCCGGGCCGTCGGTCGCCGTGGCGAGGGTCGCGAAGGCGCGCGCCAGCCCGACCAGCGAGGTGGACAGCAGCGGGGCCCCGCAGCCGTCGACGGCGATGGTGTCCACGGGCTCGCCCGTCACCCGGGCGAAGGTCGCGGCGATCGCGACCTGCAGCGGGTGGTCGGCGTGGAGGTAGGTCGCGGTGTCCCACCCCTTCAGCACGCAGGTGGCCAGCATCGCCGCGTGCTTGCCCGAGCAGTTCATCAGGATCGACGACCGGGTCCCGCCCTCGCGGATCACCTTCTCGCGGGCGGCGTCGTCGAGCGGGTAGTCGAGGGGCGTCTGCAGGGCCGACTCGTCGAGACCCGCCGAGGCCAGCGTGCGGCGTACTCCCTCGACGTGGAACGACTCCCCCGAGTGCGATGCGCAGGCCAGGGCCAGCAGGTCCGGCGGCAGGTCGAGGCCGAGCTCCACCATCGCGAGCGCCTGCACCGGCTTGTTGCTCGAGCGCGGCAGCACCGGCACGGTGACCTCGCCGACGGACCAGTCGACCGTCCCGTCGGCAGCGAGCGCGACGATCGATCCGTAGTGGTGGCCCTCGACGAAGCCGGAGCGAATGATCTCGGCGACGACCGGCAGGCCGGTCCGGGGCGTGGCGGGGGCAGCAGACAACATGGTCCGCAGGCTACTCAACGCGGTCGGCCCACCTGCACAGTGAGAGGATGCGCGGGTGATCCAGCACTGCCCCACGCCGACCGAGCTCGACGACCTGGAGCTCCTCGTCTCCGGTGCCTACGCACCGTCGACCCGCTTCAACGAACCCGGCAGCGCGGTGACGCTCGAGCTGCCCGACGGCGCGACCGAGGCCGAGCTCGTCGACCCCGAGGGCCTCCCCTTGGCGCGGGTCGGCGCGGACGGCTCGCTGGAGCCGCTCACCCACGCGCAGTACGGCCCTTTCCGCCGGCTGCACCTCACGCCCACCCAGGTCCGCGAGCAGCACGCCGGCGCCACCTTCGTGCCCGTCACCGACGCGCTCTCCGACGCCGAGCTCGCCGAGCTGCGCGGCCTGGGCCGCGTGGTGCTGCTCGCCCTGAGCGGCACCGGCACCGCCGCGCTCTCCCCTGTCGCGCTGGTCCGCGCGACGCTGGCGGCGGCCGACCGGCTCGACGAGGCGAGCGTGGTCGCGGTTCCGCTGCCGTCCCACGGCGACGCGGACGCCGACCACGCCCTCGGGGTCCGCGTCGTCGACAACTACGCCGCGGGCGACCCCGTCCACGCGCTGGCCGACGCCTCCGACTCCGCCCTGCCCACCCCCATCGCCGCGATCGTCGAGGAGGACCGCCCCGAGCCCGAGGAGCAGGGCCTCGTCCTCTTCTTCACCGGGCTCTCCGGCAGCGGCAAGTCCACGCTCGCCCGCGCCCTCATGGACCTCCTCCTCGAGCAGGGCGGCCGCTCGGTCACCAGCCTCGACGGCGACGTCGTACGCCGCCACCTGTCCGCGGGCCTGACCTTCTCGAAGGCCGACCGGGAGACCAACATCCGCCGCATCGGCTGGGTCGCCGCCGAGATCGCGCGCCACGGCGGCGTCGCCGTCTGCTCGCCGATCGCGCCGTTCGCCGAGACCCGTGAGCAGGTGCAGGAGATGGTCGAGGCCGCCGGCGGCGCCTTCTTCCTGGTCCACGTCGCCACGCCGCTGGAGGAGTGCGAGCGGCGCGACCGCAAGGGCCTCTACGCCAAGGCGCGCGCCGGCGAGATCCCCGAGTTCACCGGCATCTCCTCGCCCTACGAGGAGCCGACCGACCCTGCCGTCCGCGTCGACACGACCGGACGCACGATCGAGGACGCACTCAGCGACGTCCTCGTCGCCCTCGACGAGGCCGGCTACCTCCACCTCGAGTCGTCGCATGGCTGAGCCGTTGCGGGTGCTCTTCGTGTGCACCGCCAACATCTGCCGCTCGCCCGCGATGGAGCTGATCGCGCGTGACCTCGCGGGCGATGCCGACGTCGTCTTCAGCAGCACGGGCACGCACGCCCGCGACGGGCACCCGATGAACTCCGAGATGCGTGCGCTGCTGCCCGAGGGGATGGCGCGCGGGTTCCGCAGCCGCCACCTCACCGCAGCCGTGCTCGACGACGCGGACCTCGTGCTGACCGCGGAGTCGGTGCACCGCCAGCACATCCTCGACGACTTCCCGCAGCTGCACCGCAAGGTCTTCACGCTCGGCCAGTTCGAGGCGATCGCTGGCGAGCAGCCCGGCCTCAGCGGGCGCGAGCTCGTGGCCGCGGCCGGCCAGCGGCGTACGCCGTCGGCCCCCGAGCACGACGTCGCCGACCCCTACCGGCGCGGGAAGGCGGCCGCCCAGCAGGCAACCGGCACAATCACTGCCATGCTGAGCGTGATCGTGCCGCGCCTGACCGGCCGTGCCCCGTCGGAGGAGACGCGCTGATGGACTGGATCACAGCAGCCTTCTTCTCGATCCTCGCCGCCGGGTTCTTCGTCGGCATCGTCGTCGGCCTCACCGGCATGGGTGGCGGCGCCCTGATGACGCCCGCGCTGCTGTTCCTCGGCGTCGGCTCCCCGGCCGTCGTGGTCACCGCCGACCTCACGGCGGCTGCGATCTACAAGACCGGCGGCGCGATCGTGCACCAGCGCGAGGGCTCGCCCAACATGCAGCTCGCCAAGTGGCTGATGATCGGCTCGATCCCGATGGCCCTGCTCGGGCCGCACCTCGTGGCGTGGCTCACCGACGACGTCGACCAGCTCAACTTCGTCCTCGTGATCTGCATCGGGTTCGCGTTGCTGCTCGCTGCGGCGACGTACGCCCTGCGCCTCTACGTCAACCTGCTCCGCGTGCGCTCGGGCACCCACGTCACGGACGACAACCCGTCGATCCGCGTCGTGCCGACCCTGCTGGTCGGCATGCTCGGCGGCCTCCTGGTCGGCGTCACCAGCGTCGGCTCGGGCTCGGTCATCATGATCGCGCTGCTGATGCTCTACCCCGGGCTCTCCGCGGTGAAGCTCGTCGGCACCGACCTCGTGCAGGCCGTGCCGCTGGTGCTGGCCGCGGCGATCTCCAACATCGCGCTGCACGGCATCGACTGGGAGATCCTCACCCCCCTGGTCATCGGCTCCGTGCCGGGCACCATCCTGGGATCGATCCTCGCCCCGCGCGTGCCGCAGTCCTTCATCCGGCGCGGCATCGTGGTCGTGCTGACCATGAGCGGCGTCGCGCTGCTCGACAAGTCCGGCTGGGCCCCGCTCGGCGTGGAGGAGACCCACCCGGTCCTCATCGCCGGCGTCGGCATCGCGGTGCTGCTGGTGCTCCCGGTCGTGTGGGGCTTCCTGCGCAAGCAGCAGGGCCTGCCGATGTTCGGCTCCCCCACCATCGCCCAGCTCGAGGACCCCTCCTACAAGCCCGGGCTCGTCGGGATGAAGAAGGTCGACGACTCCTAGGCCCGCGCCTGGTCCGGCGGGAGGCTGTGCTCGGTGCCGAGCGCCGCGCGCGAGGCCGGATCGGTGATCGCGCGCGCGATCACGTAGGCCGCCACCTCAGCCCCGCCGGCGAGGTGCGCGGTGTCGACCACCAGCGTCCCGTCACGTGTCGCGGCGCGCCATGACCGGCCGCGGGGGCCGGTGCGCGTCACCAGCGGCGAGCGGTCGGGCCGCACGAGCACCGGCATCGGCTGCTGCGGGACCACACCCGTCACGTCGTCCCAGGACAGCTCCACACGGGAGGTGCGGTCCTCGTGCACGAGTCGGGTGGGCGACAGCCACAAGCCACCGGCTCGTACGCCGCCCGCCACGCCGCTCGACCACGCGAGCAGCAGGGCCACGACGGCCATCGTGACCGTCCATCCCCACGCGGAGTCGACGGCGGCCACGACCGCGGCGAGCGCGGCGACGGCCGCCAGCCCGACGAGCGTCCACGTGGAGACCGCGGTCGGGCCCGGGTGGCGGGGCAGGTGGAGGGCTGCCTCCCCCTCGAGCTGGGCGAGTCGGGGCTGGGGAGGTGCGCGTCGGACCCGCCGCGCGACCACCTCCTGACCGGCACCGCCGGCCGCGCAGACCAACAGCGCCAGGCCCGCGACCAGGAGCGAGCGACCCCGCCCGGTCCCGACGCCGACGAGACCCGCTCCGAGGAGGGGCAGTCCGATCGCCAGGAGGATGATCATCCCGAGCCAGGACAGGGCACGGAGGCCAGTTTGGCGCGGGCCGCTCATGCGAGCACGCTCCTCAGCCCAGGCCGAGCAGCTCGCGGCACTGGGCAGGCGTCATTGGCGTACGCTGCGCGATCCGTCCCAGGTCGACCGCGCGCTCGACGAGCTGGGCGTTGGACTCCACGGGCACGCCGCGGCTGATGGTGAGCACGTCCTCCATGCCGACGCGCAGGTGCCCGCCCATGGACAGCGAGGCCATCGCGACCGCGAGTGTCGAGCGCCCGATGCCCGTGGCCGACCACGAGGTGACCTCGGGCGGCAGGGCCGCGACGCCGGCGACGAGGGCCGGGGCGGTGCCGGGCATGCCGCCGGGGACGCCCATCACGAAGTCGACGTGGACCTTGGCGCCCGCGGGGGTGCCGTACCCGCTCAGCAGCCGACCCAGCGCGTGCACCTGGCCGAGGTCGAACAGCTCGAACTCCGGGGCCACACCGCGCTCGAGGGCGAGCTGGTAGAGGTCCTTCACAAAGGGCCAGGGGTTGAGGAAGACGTCGTCGCCGAAGTTCGTGGTGCCCATGGTCAGGCTGCACGAGTCGGGCCCGGCGTCGAGCACCTTCAGCCGCTCGTCCAGCGGGTCGTGCACCGACCCGCCCGTCGAGAGCTGCACGACGAGGGAGGAGCTCGAGCGGACCGCGTCGACCCACTCGCGCAGCAGCGACTGGTCGAGCGTCGGCGCGTGCTCGCCGTCGCGCACGTGGAGGTGGATCATCGCCGCTCCGGCGGCCTCGCAGTCGACAGCCGTGCGCGCGATCTCCTCCGGGGTGGTGGGGAGCTGCGGGCAGTCGGCCTTGGCGGTCTCGGCCCCGGTGGGGGCGACCGTGATCAGCAACGCGTCAGACATAACTTCCTCGGTGGTCGAGTAGCGAGCGGAGCGAGCGTATCGAGACCATGTCCCCATGCGTGCGGTCATCCAGCGGGTCCTCTCCGCCAGCGTCCGGGTCGACGACGAAGTCGTCGGGAGCATCGACAGCCCGGGGCTCCTGGTCTACCTCGGTGTCACCCACGGCGACGGGCCGGACGAGGTGGCCTGGACCGCCCGCAAGATCTGGGACCTGCGCCTGCTGCGCGAGGAGCAAAGCGCCAGCGACGTCGGCGCCCCGGTGCTGGTGGTCAGCCAGTTCACCTTGTACGGCGATGCCCGCAAGGGCCGCCGACCCACCTGGCAGGCCGCTGCCCCGGGCTCGGTCAGCGAGCCGGCCTACGACGCGGTCTGCGAAGAGCTCGAGCGCCTGGGCGCCCACGTCGAGCGCGGCCGCTTCGGCGCGGACATGCGGGTCGAGAGCGTCAACGACGGCCCGATCACGCTCGTCCTGGACACCCCGGCCTCGCCGGTCGAACAGTAGGTCAGCGAGCTCGCACGGTCTCGATCATGACCGGCGAGGCTCCCACGCGGAAACGGCTGCCCGGCTTGATGTTCCGCGCGACGCCCTTCGCGTTGGTGCGAGTCGTGGCTCCGGCAGGAGCCGCGACCGTGCGCTGCTTGCCGGCGCGCTGCCAGTAGACGTGGCGTACGACGCCGCCGCGCGCCTTGAAGACACACGAGTAGAGACCACGGGCGATGTTGCATCCCTTCGGCTTGGTCCGCAGCAGCCAGTCTTGCCCGACGCCGTACGCCTTGCCGGCACTGGTGAGGTTGCCCGACCCGTCCTGCAGCTGGGTGTTGACGGTCTGGTGGTTCTCCCAGCGCCACCAGTACACCCGGTCAGCGCCCATCGCGGCATGGAGGACGTAGGTGCGGACCACGTAGGCGGCCTGCAGACCTGAACGGATGCGGGGCGTGGGCTTGAGGCCGTTGGCGCCGTAGTTGATCTCCGTCGCCCAGACCGGCCCCGTGAAGCCGAGCCTGGTCACGGTCGACCGGGTCCACCGGGTCAGCTCGAGGCCGTCCTCGGGGCGCTCCCGGGGCATGGGGTAGGCGCTGAGGTTGGCCACGTCGAAGAACCGGTGGACTGCGCGCCCCTGCACACGCTGGGTCCAGTAGTCCTTGAACCACGCCTTGAAGTACTGCGGCTCGCCGCGCAGCGGGAACGACGGAGCCGCGACGGTCGCCTTGGGGGCGAACTGGTCCGCGGCGCGCCCCAGGCGGGCCGTCATCTGCGCCATGTGCGCCGGCGTCCCGGTGAAGAAGTTGCTGACGTTCGCCTCGTTCCAGACCTGGTAGTCCACGCGAGCGCGGTAGCGCTGGACGAGCGCCCGGACGAAGTTCCGGTAGGCCCTCAACCGCGGAGGGGACGCGTACGTCGGCTCTCCCGCTCCGGTGGCGTGGAAGCGCGGCGTTCCCTCGATCACCAGCAGGGGTCGGGCGCTGTTCTTCTCCGCCGTCGCGACCTTCGCGTCGAGGCCGGACCAGTCGTAGACCCCTGGTGAGCGCTCGATGCTCGACCATGCGGTCGCGGAGCGGACCACTCCCGGGTTGAAAGCCGGCCACACCGCGGTCGGACTGATGCTGAGGTCGACGCCGAAGAACCTGGGGCCGATCCGGTCGGCAGCTGACGCGGCACCGGGTAGTGCAACGACAGAACTCACCAACAGTGCGGCAATGAACGAGACGAGAAGGGCATACGAACGACGACGTACTGAACGAACCACGAAGAAACTCCCCCTGTGACCAACTGGATCCGCCACTGTAGGTCACGTTCCCGTCCGGGAACGGATCAGGGGCGCGGCCCGGTCTCCCAGACCCGCGCCCAGTCGACGTCCATGTGCTCGGGCAGCTCACCGTTGAAGCGCGGCAGCTCGTAGTCCGAGGACAGCAGGCTCAGGATCAGGAACTCCGGGCGCCCGGACGTCTCACCCTCGAGGCGCTGGGTGACGCGGCCGTCGATGCGGAAGACGTACTCGTCGGGCGTCCACTCGACCGAGAAGACGTGGTAGTCGCTCGCCCAGTCGTCGCCGAGCTCCTCGGCGTCGGGCAGCCAGCCGCCCACGGTCTGCTTCTTGCCGGCCTCGTCCAGGAAGTAGGTGAAGCTGGTCAGCCCGCCCTCGGGGTGGTCGTCGCCGAAGTACTCCATGACGTCGATCTCGGCGCCACCCTTCGCGGGGCCGCCGGGCTGCTGGCCACCGGCGGCCTGCATCCAGAAGGCGGAGTGCTGACCGCGCGCGGCCTGGGTGCGGATCCGCGCCGCGGCGAAGCCGTAGGTGAAGGCGTACGACGCCTCGGTGCCGACGTGGCCGTTGAGCCGGTAGGGGAACTTCTTGCGCCGTCCCGGCAGCTGGCACTCGTCGCCGCGCCGGTCGGGGTCCTCGGTCACGCTCAGCCGCAGCACGCCGTCGGCGACCTCGGCGGCGTCGGCGCTGGCGCGCGAGCACGTGCGTACGCCGATGTAGCCCTGGTCGCGGGTGACCCAGGGGCCGTCGGCCTCGTCGACGGTGTCCTCGTCGAAGTCGTCGGTGAAGCTGGCCTCCGGGGCGTCCGAGGTGTCGACCGAGGCACCGACCGCGTCGTCGCCCTCGCCGACCACGACGTGGAGCTCGCCGTCGGCGGGAGACGTCAGCGAGACGCGTCCCTTGCCGTCGGTCTTCGCCTCCGAGACGGTCTCCCACGTGCCGTCGCCGGTCTCGGCGACCAGGGTGACGGCCGTGCCTGCGTCGACGTCAGCCACGGTCGCGTCCACGACCCACGCGGCCTCGTCGGCGGACTCGACGTCCTCGCCGGTGGCGGCGAGCTGGGGCAGCACACGCGCCTGCACCGCGTCGCCCGTGTCGTACGCCGGCGGGGCGTCCTGCTCCCGCGCCGACGAGCAGCCGGCGCCCACGAGGGCCACTGCCAGCAGCCCGCCGAGCGCGCGCCGGGAGGAGGGCGGACCGGGCACGAGTCGGGGGTTTCGGCTCATTCTGTCGAGTCTGGCCGACGACACCCGGTGACGCGAATTCACCGAGGCGTGCGCCGTCGCTACGATGGGCGCTGCTGTCCCTAGAGAGGTCCTTGCCACGTCATGACCAACACCCACGTCGACTACCAGCTGAGTCAGCTGGACCAGCTCGAGGCAGAGTCGATCCACATCTTCCGTGAGGTCGCCGCCGAGTTCGAGAAGCCGGTCCTGATGTTCTCCGGCGGCAAGGACTCGATCGTCATGCTCCGCCTGGCGGAGAAGGCGTTCTTCCCGGCCAAGCTCCCCTTCCCGCTGCTCCAGGTCGATACCGGCCTGGACTTCGATGAGGTGCTCTCCACGCGCGACTCGTGGGTGGAGCGGCTCGGCGCGCGGATCATCGTCGCCACGATCGACGAGGCGATCGCCGCCGGTCACGTGGTCGACGACGGCAAGACAAGCCGCAACCGCATGCAGATCGGCACGCTGCTCGGCGCCATCGAGGAGAACGGCTTCACCGCCGCCTTCGGTGGCGGGCGCCGCGACGAGGAGAAGGCCCGCGCCAAGGAGCGCGTCTACTCCCACCGCGACGACTTCGGCCAGTGGGACCCCAAGATGCAGCGCCCCGAGCTGTGGAGCCTCTACAACGGTCGTATCCACGCCGGAGAGCACATGCGGATCTTCCCGCTGTCCAACTGGACCGAGCTCGACATCTGGCACTACATCCACCGCGAGCAGATCGAGATCCCTTCGATCTACTTCGCCCACGAGCGCGACGTCATCGAGCGAGACGGAATGCTGCTCTCCCTTGGCCCGGAGATCCAGCCCAAGGGCAACGAGCAGGTCGAGAAGAAGATGGTGCGCTTCCGCACCGTGGGTGACCGCACCCAGACCGGTTGCGTCGAGTCGGTGGCCACCGACACCGCAGCCATCATCGACGAGATCGCCATCGCGCGTGTGACCGAGCGTGGCGCCACCCGTGGCGACGACCGGTTCTCCGAGGCCGCCATGGAAGACCGCAAGAAGGAAGGCTACTTCTGATGGCCAGCACCCCCCAGACCTCTGACTCCCACACCATGGCCCAGGGCGAGATGGACCTGCTCCGCTTCGCGACCGCCGGCTCGGTCGACGACGGCAAGTCCACTCTCATCGGGCGGCTGCTCCTCGACTCCAAGTCGATCTTCGAGGACCAGCTCGAGGCGGTGGAGTCGACCAGCCAGTCCAAGGGCTATGACTACACCGACCTGGCGCTGCTGACCGACGGCCTGCGCTCCGAGCGCGAGCAGGGCATCACGATCGACGTGGCCTACCGCTACTTCGCCACGCCCACGCGCAAGTTCATCATCGCCGACACCCCCGGCCACATCCAGTACACCCGCAACATGGTCACCGGCGCCTCGACCGCCGACCTCGGCCTCGTGCTGGTGGACGCCCGTCAGGGCCTCACCGAGCAGTCGCGCCGCCACGCGGTGCTGCTCTCCCTGCTGCGGGTGCCGCACCTGGTGCTCGCGATCAACAAGATGGACCTCGTCGACTGGTCGCAAGAGGTCTACGAGAAGATCCACAAGGAGTTCACGCAGTTCGCGACGAAGCTCAACATCCCCGACCTCGAGGTCATCCCGATCTCAGCGTTGCAGGGTGACAACGTCGTCAACCGCTCCGAGAACACCCCGTGGTACTCCGGTCCCACCCTGATGCACCACCTGGAGCACGTCCACGTCGCGTCCGACCGCGACCTGGTCGACACCCGGTTCCCCGTGCAGTACGTCATCCGCCCCAAGTCGGACGCCTACCACGACTTCCGTGGGTACGCCGGTCAGGTCGCCGGCGGCGTGCTGAAGAAGGGCGACGACATCGTCGTGCTCCCCAGCGGGATGCCGTCGAAGATCGCCAAGGTCGAGCTCTTCGACCAAGAGGTCGCTGAGGCCTTCCCGCCGATGTCGGTGACCGTCCACCTCGAGGACGACGTCGACGTCTCGCGCGGCGACATGATCGCCCGTCCGAAGAACGCGCCGAAGCCCAGCCAGGACATCGACGCGATGATCTGCTGGATGACCAACGAGCCGCTCAAGCCGCGGCAGAAGCTGGCCATCAAGCACACCACCCGCACCGGCCGCGCGATGGTCAAGGACATCCAGTACCGCTTGGACGTCAACACTCTGCACCGTGACCAGGACACCAAGGAGCTCGGCCTGAACGAGATCGGCCGCGTCCAGCTGCGCACCACCGTGCCGCTGCTGTGCGACCCGTACTCGAAGAACCGAACCACCGGCTCGTTCATCCTGATCGACGAGGTTACCGGCGTCACCGTCGGCGCCGGCATGATCAATGGCTGATAGCAGCACCCCTCACACCACTCCCCTCCACCGTCGTCTGGCTCGCGCCGCGCTGCGGCCTGCCTGGCGTCTGGCCCGTCGTGTCCCGACGCGGCTGGCGAACGTGCCTGCGGTCCTATCAGCGGAAACCCGGCAGGACCGACGGACCGCGTCTGGTCACGTGCGTTCCGGGGAGCGATCGGGGCACGTCCTGATCGCCACCGTCGGCCTCGGCAACATCGGCGATCAAGCGATGCTCGAGGCGTTCCTCGACAACTCTTCGGGACCGGTCACGGTCATCGTGGCCCGTCCCGGAGCGCTGACAATCCCGTCACGGCACTCCGGTAGGGCGACGCTGGAGCACCTCCCCAACCTGGTGGACGGGTTTCCCCTGCGTCGGCGAGCGTCACGGCAACGCTTCCTCGCGCTCGTGGGTCGAGCCGCGACGTGCTCGGTCGTGGGCGCGGACATCATGGACGGCGGATACGCGCCACGCGAGGCAGTACTGCGGTGCTCCGCGCTGGAGATGGCCCACGCCGCCGGCGCGACGACGGCGGTGATGGGCTTCAGCTGGAACGGTCGGCCGCACCCGGCCGCCGGATCGGCGCTCGCGCGCATCGCTCCCACGACGCACCTCTACTCCCGTGACCCGTTCTCGGCGGCGCGGCTCCGCGAGCAGGGCATTGCCTGCACGCAGGTGTCCGACATGGTGTTCGCCTTCAACCAGAGCTCAGCGCCCGCCGACCTCTCGGCCTGGGCGGAGGCGCAGTCCGGACGCCGGCTCGTCATCGTGAACGCCAGCGGGCTGCTGGCATCGGTTGACCGGACGTCGCAGTACCAGGAGCTTGTGCGCGAACTGAGGCGGTCCGACGTGGCCGTGCTGCTGCTCCCTCACGTCCTCCGGGCCGGTGACGATGACCTGGCTGCCTGCACCCAGATCTACGAGGACTTCCGCGACGACGAGGCTGTCGCCCTCGTCTCGCGGCAGCTCGCCCCGGCCGAGGTGTCGTGGCTCGCTGCCCGCGCGGATGCTGTCTTCACGGCGCGGATGCACCTGTCGATCCTGGCCCTGAACCACGGCACTCCGGTGTGCGTGGTCGCGACCCAGGGCAAGGTCGAGGGGATGCTGTCCATGTTTGACCTGGAGCAGTACGCCCTGCACGCCGGCCCCGGCTTGGCTGTCGAGGCGGCGTCCGCGCTCACGGCGCTGATGAGCGACGACCTGCGTCCCGGCCTGCGTCAGTCGCACCAGGACGTCGCCAAGCTCGCCCGCCTGCAATTCGACCACGTCCGCGCTTCGTGACGGCCGAGGGGGGCTTGGTCTCCAGAGCCCTCCGAGGGGGCACGATCACGGTATTCGGACAGGGCGCTCGGATCGCTCTGCAGATCCTCGGGCTCGTGATCCTGTCCCGGCTGCTGGAGCCTGAAGCCTTCGGTGTCGTGGCGATCGCGCAGGTCTTCGTGACCACCGGTGACGTACTCCGCGACCTCGGACTGACCCCCGCCGCAATCCAGGCCGACACCCTCAGCCGACAGCAGCAGTCCAACTTGTTTTGGCTCAATGTCCTGCTCTCGACCGGCTTGGCGGCGGCCGGGGTCGCATTTGCCACGGTCGCGGACGACATCTTCCGCCAGTCAGACCTCGGCCTGGTGCTGGCCGCGCTGATGCCGCTGTTCCTGTTGAACGCCGCCCAGTCCTCCTTCCAGATCGACCTAATCCGACGTTCGCGCTACACGCAACTCGTGCTCGCCGACGTGGCAGGACAGGCGGCCGGGCTCGTCGCTTGCTGCGCAGCGGCTCTCGCAGGTTGGGGCTACTGGGCGCTTGTGGCACAGGCCCTGACAGTCAGTGGTGGCGCCCTCGTTCTCAAGGGCATCTTTAGCCGGTGGCTTCCAGTGCGCCCGGCCAAGAACGCCGGAACCCGTCCACTTGTGGTCTACGGGGTCCAGCTGAGCGCGGCGCAGATCCTGTCGCTCGTTGCCAGCAACGCGGACACTGTCGCCCTCGGATACACTGCTCGCACCGCCGACGTCGGGTACTACAACCGCGGCTACCAACTGCTTAACGCGCCCATGCAGCAGTTGCTCGGCCCCCTCTCGAACGTCGCCGTGCCGCTACTCGCGCGCGCAAGGCACGACTTCCCCACCTACACGACGTACCTGCGACGGGCCCAGACACTCATCGCAGCACCCATGGCTTGGTTCTTCATGACGTGCGCCGCCCTCGCCGGCCCCATCGTGGGCGTCGTACTGGGAGATGGCTGGGAGCGCACCGGGCAGGTGTTCCAGGCACTGGCGATCGGTGGAGCCTTCCAGCAACTCAGCTTCATCAGCTTCTGGGCGTTCCTCTCACTCGGCCTCACCCATGAACTGGTGCGCTACAACGTCGTGACCAAACTCGGGACAGTCGTGGCCATTGTGGTCGGGGCGCAGGGCGGTCTGGTGGGGGTGGCGTGGGCCGTCACTGCGAGCTTGGCTGTCTCCTGGTTGATCAACCTCTGGTGGCTGTCGCGCACTGCGCACCTCCCCAGCCTGCAGTTCCTGCTCTCAGGCGGGAGCTTCGTCGTCGTTGCCACGGTGACTGCTGCCGCCGCTCGATACATCTACGACGCCCTCGCGTCGTTCCAGGAGCACGCGGCGCTCGCCGCCGCGGTAGCGACCTCAGGCGGACTTTATCTAGGCCTCCTGCTTGCCATACCGACCGTGCGACGTGATGTCCTTCCCCTTGTGGCCATCCTGCAGAGGCGCTTTAGCCGATCGTGAGCACGCACGCGAGCGCAGGTCGCGGTTGGCCGGCCCGTCCAACCACACTCAACGAAGGTAGGCAGATGGTTCACCGCATCGAGGACGTTGTCGAACGCGGGATGTGCGTTGGGTGCGGCGGCTGCGGGGCAGCGACGTCAGGCGCGATCCCCATCACCATCGGCCGTCACGGGGTCTTTAAGGCATCACTTGACCACGTGTCCGAGGACGACCGGCGTGCTGGGTCTCGCGTGTGTCCCTTCTCCGACGAGTCCGCAGACGAAGATACGCTAGGTGCACCTCGGGGACCTGCCGGTCTGGCTTCCGATCCTCGCATTGGCCAGTTCTCGAAGGTGGCCGCCGGACGGCGGTCCGCCGACCACTCCCTGAAGGCCTCCTCCTCGGGAGGCCTCACCAGCTGGACCCTGGGCAGGCTGCTGGAGAGCGGCCAGGTCGACGGTGTCATCCACGTCGGATCGAGCGACTCCGCAGGCGGGCTCTTCGAGTACGTGGTCTCGGAGACGCTGGAGGAGGTGGAGGAGCGTCGCAAGTCCCAGTACTACTCCACGAGCATGGACCAGGCGCTGCTCAGCGTCCGTGGCAACGGTCGGCGTTACGCGATCGTCGGAGTGCCCTGCTTCATCAGCGCATCGCGCCGCGTATGCCAGCAGGACCCTGAGCTCGGTAGGCAGATCGTCTTCTTCGTGGGCATCGTCTGCGGCCACCTGAAGAGCCAGTTCTTCCCCGAGTCCTTCGCGTGGCAGCTCGGCGTGCCGCCCGACCGGCTCGCCTCGGTCGACTTCCGCGTGAAGAACGCAGATCGTCCGGCGTGGGACTACGACTTCGCGGCGGTCGACAACCACGGTGAGCGCTACCAGCGACGCAACCTCGACCTTCTGGGCGCCAACTGGGGTCACGGCGCGCTGCAGCCCGAGGCCTGCAACTTCTGCGACGACATCTTCGCCGAGACGGCAGACGTTGTCTTCGGCGACGCGTGGATGCCCGACTACCAAGACGACTGGCGCGGGACCAACGTGCTGGTGAGTCGCAGCCGGGACATCGACCTGCTCCTCGAGGAAGGCGTCCGAGCTGGCGAGATCACCCTCGACGACGTGGACCCGGACGACGCCGCGGCCTCGCAGGCAGGGAACTTCCGCCACCGTCGCGTCGGCCTCTCCGTGCGACTCGCTGACGACATCGGCAAGGGGCTGTCCGTCCCCACCAAGCGAGTGGCACCAGGCAGCGAGTCCGTCCCCCTCCCCAGGCGCATGCTCATCCGCCAGCGACGGCGCATGTCTCGCGTCAGCCTGGTCGCCTTCGCCCGAGCCAGGAAGAGCGGTGACCTCTCCGACTACACCCGTCCGATGCGTCGCGCCATCCTTCGCTACAAGGTGATCGACAAGCTCGGTCGACGGCTGGCACGGAGGTAGTTGACGAGCATCGCGGTCGTCCCTTCCCAAGGCCCTCTGGAGGCCCTGCGGATGAGGCCCGCACGACGCTCTGGGGTAAGGTCGCCGCTCGTGGGGGACTCGGGCAAGACGGCTGGTGCTGGCGCGCGCCGCGCAGACATCCAAGGCCTTCGCGCAGTCGCGGTGCTGCTGGTGATCGCAGATCATGTGTTCGGCCGCCCCGTCGGAGGCTTCGTCGGAGTCGACGTCTTCTTCGTGATCTCTGGGTTCCTCATCACCGGGCTGTTGATCAACGAGGGTGAGAAGACCGGGCGCATCTCGATCATCGGGTTCTACCAGCGACGCGCTCGGCGGATCCTTCCCGCCGCGCTCCTGGTGCTCGCAGTGACCGTGGCGTGTGCGAGCCTGATGTTCTCCAGCACGCGTTACGAGTCCACTCGATCCGACGTCGTCTGGGCACTCGTCTTCCTAGAGAACTGGCACCTCGCTGCGGCCGGCACTGACTATTTCCAGTCCACGCTTCCCCCCTCGCCGGTCCAGCACTTCTGGTCGCTGGCCGTCGAGGAGCAGTTCTACGTGATCTGGCCGCTGCTCCTCATCGGCCTGCTGTGGGGAGCCCGGCGTGCTTCGGGCCGAGGTGGCCGTGTGCGGGTGCGAGTGTGGGCCGGCGTCTTTGCAGGCGCCGTGGTGGCGATCTCGTTCGCGTCGGCGCTGTTCCAGTCATCTCACGAGCCCGCCGTGGCGTACTTCTCCACCATTGCGCGTGCATGGGAGCTCGGCGTGGGCGCGGTCGTCGCCATCGCCGGCCCTGCAGTCATGGCGCGGGCGAACGGAGCGGCTCGCAATGGTCTCGTCGCGATCGGCCTGCTGGGGCTCGCGGCGTCGGCTGTGCTGATCGAGCCTGACGATCGCTTCCCCGCACCGACCGGTGCCATCCCGGTCCTCGCGACCGCCATGATCCTCGCCGCCGGGATCGGCGCGAAGCTGCCCGTGGCGACGACGCGGCCACTCGGTTCGCGGCCGATGACGTACATCGGCGCGATGTCGTACTCCCTGTACCTGTGGCACTGGCCCGTGGTTATCTTCCTCGGATCGACGATGGAGCCCTCGCCCCGCTTCTACGTGGCAGCGCTCGGGCTCACCGCGATTGCGTCGATCCTGTCCTACCAGCTGGTCGAGCAGCCGTTCCAGCACCCGGAGCGACGTCAGCGACGCTACGTGCTTGCCGGTGGAGGTGTTCTCGGCGTTGCGCTGCTGGCTGTCAGCGTCCTGGCGCCCACCACCGCAGGGCTGCTGACTCCCGAGGAGCAGGAACGTCAGGCCCAGGCTGCGCAGCAGAGAGCGCGAGAGGCGGCCGACGGAGACTGGCTGCAGGTGGCGCTGAAGGAGGCCGTCGAGAGCACCGAATTCCCTGCGCTCTCCCCGTCGCTCGACGCACCCGGGACCGACATCGCACCCGAGATGGCCGGCGACACGGGCTGCCTGAACCCCGAGCAGTTCTCCCGCGAGACCTGTGCTTACGGTCCAGTCGACGCCGCGGACACAGCGGTCGTCGTCGGGGACTCCGTGGCTGTGTCGTGGATGCCCGCCGTGAGAGCCGCACTTCCAGGGTGGCGCGTGCACGGCGTCGGACTGTCCAACTGCCCCTTTCCCAAGCTCGACATGAAGCTCGACATCGCGGCAGAGGACGACCGGTGCCGCAATGACTACAGCGACGTCGTGGACCATATCGTCGACATGCACCCCGACGTCGTCATCGCATCGAGCGCAGAGTTCGCCATCACGCGATTGGCCTCGGGTGCAGTGGGCCGCGCGGCGACGGAGGAGTGGCGCGACGGCGTGGAGATGTGGCGCGACTTGCTGGAGCCCTCTGGCGCCCGCTTGGTCATCCTGAGCCCGAACCCCTCCGGTCCCGATCCCAGCGAGTGCTACAACCGGTTCGCCTCGCCCGGCGACTGCGCCAAGGTCGGCATCAGCTCGCAGTGGAGCGACAAGTCCGCGGCGGAGAGCGGCTTCGAGGACATCGACTACGTCGACACCAGCAGCTGGTTCTGCTGGGACAACGTGTGCCCGATCTTCGCTGCCGGAACGACCATCCGATGGGACCTGATGCACCTGACGGCGAGCTACGCCGAGCTCATGGCTCCGCGGCTCCGTGCGATCCTCGTCGACTAGACACACGCACCGCGGTTCAGCCGGAGAGGCGGACCGCCGGAGCGAGCGCCGCCGGCTCACATCGCGTCGACGATCTCCAGGTACTCCGTCGACAGCGACTCCATCGCTGCGCTGAAGTCCAGCTGCGCACGGACCTGCTCACCGGTCAGGGCTGCTTCGTCCAGCGCCGCGGGCGGGTCGCCCAGGATGGCCACGACCCTCGCGGCGAATCCGGCGGCGTCGTCGTAGGACGGCAACGATGTGTCGGGGAGGAAGTCCTCGAGCCCCTCCATCGCCACCGACGTCCCCACCGTGGGGAAGCCGAGCGCCATCGACTGGACGACCTTGAACTTCAGGCCGGCGCCGCGCAGGAGCGGCGCCACTGCCAGCAGGGCGTCGCAGTAGCCGTCCAGGATGGACGGGAGGTAGCCCGTGAAGGAGACGTCGTCCGACGCACGGGCCAGCAGGTCCTCAGGCGGACGGGCGCCCGCGAAGCGTACGTGCGCGTCCGGGACCGCGTCGCGGACCAGGGGCCACACCTCGTCGAGGAACCAGTGGGCCGCCTCGGAGTTCTCCGAGCGGAAGAACGCGGCCGAGAAGACCATCGTGCGCGACGTCGGGTCCGGCTGAAGGTCCTCCTGGACGAGATCGACGTAGGGAGGGGCCACGACTCCGGGCGCCGTCACCCCGAGCTTCCTGGCGGTGTCGAGGTCCGACGCCTTGAAGGCCAGAAGCCTCGCGCAGTGCGCGAGCTCCTTGCGTTCGCGGGCGATCACGCGGGGCAGCGCCAGCCGCAGGGACCAACGCTTCGCACCACGCGCCGCCTCGGCATTGCGCCGCACCGACTGCGACCGCAGGTCGTGCGCCAGCGCCACGATGGGCGTGCCCGGTGCGACCTCGGCGAACCAGCCGGCATAGCCGTAGATGTCGTGCCACTGCAGGTCGATGACGTCCGCCTCGCTCGCGACCGCAGCCAGGGACGCCGCGTCGGTCCACCTGCGGGGGGAGACACCGTCGCGTCCGCTGAGGAGCATGACCAGCCTGGTGGCGAGCTTCGACCGCGCCGGGACGTCGTGCAGCGTCACCGCGATGTCCGGGTCGGACAGGGACAGCTCGTCTCGTGCCCGCTCGTTGTCCGCATTGCGCGGAGCGGCGAGGCTCACCTCCCAGCCGAGGCGAGAGAACTCGTGCAGGTAGTGGTAGATGTACGACCCACCCGCGTGATCGATGCCCGACCACGGCACGTAGGGCGCAACACAGAGCAGCGTGGTCACGTCACTCCACCCCCGCTGGAGATGCGGTGGACGGGGCCGTGGGCGGGGCGAACGTGAATCGCTCGGCCACGCTCGACCCGACCGAGCTTGAACGAGTACCTGCTCCGTAGGCGAGCACGAAGTACCAGACCACGATGATGAATCCGTTCTCGATCCTCACGAGAAGACCCTCCGTCGCGCAGTAGGCGGAGGCGGCCGTCAGAAAAGCCACCTCCGCATGTCTCCGCAGCCCCATCAGCCGCGTCACCGCACGCCAGTAAAGGCAGAGGAAGAGCACCAACGCGACCACGCTAGCGCCGACCAAGAGGTGGGCGTAGGAGCTGTCCACTGGGTACGGGAAGCTCTTCACTGACGTGCTGAGGACGATATCGGAGACTCCGACGTCGTCGACGAACCTCGCGAAGTAGTCCGGACGCTGGCTGAGCACCTGGTCGATGCGTGGGCTCACGTCCGCGACCGCCAACCACATCGTGAGCGCACTGAGCACGAGGGGAAAGGCCGCGTACATCCAGGCGATGCGCACCAACGGGACCACGAGGAGAAGCACCAGGAACATGAGGAATGCGGCGTAGCCGCCGCGGGTGTCGGCTTGGGTGTAGACGTAGGTCGCCGCTCCCAGCGATGCCGCAACGGCGACGGCGAGCTGCAGCCGACCGAGGTACTTCTTGGCGTAGAGCACGGCGAGTGCACAGGCACCGAACGCGACGTTGAAGAGGAACGGGATGCTCTCAGCGCCGAAGTTGTGCCGTGCGCGCAACGCGCCGTCGTAGTCGGTGACGACGACGTCGTCGGTGCTCAGCCCCACTGCCAGCAAGGCGAAGATGAGGGCGAACGCGACGATGGACGACAGCGCCGCGAACCCGAGGAAGAACCTCTCGGACACCTGAGCGGCGAGCAGCGCCAGGGCGAGCACGAAGATGATGGACAGTTGGTCCTGGTTGCCCCGCACGACGAGGAGCAACCCCGCCCAGAGCACCCAGAGGGCCGGCCACCACGGCAGACGTTGCCAGCTGACGGCCAGACCGACGACGGCGAGGAGGAGTACCCCCGCACGGACGACGTTCTTCAGCGGACCGCCGTCAGTGAGCACCGTCTGGATCACGACCGCATTCGCCCCGAGGACGAAGAGGCAGAGAGCCAGCGTCGTCCTGGTGACGGCGAGGCGGCGACCGCCGGAGCCATCCGCTTCGCTCAGGTCACCGTCACTCATAGTCACACCGTCCCTCGGCGGGTGCGGCGCGCCCGACGAAGCGCGAAGGCCACGCCGCGGACGTACTTGAGTACCGTGGTGGCACCGACGAGCACCAGGCTCCGCGCGTGGGGCAGTCCGGGGCGCCCCCTCCTCAGGGTCGCTGGTGCGCCAGTGACCTCAGCACCCGGTCGCGTCGCGGTGAGGTAGGCGTTGCCGTGGGTCGAGTCAGGCTCCAGGTAGGCGCCCTCCGCCCACTCGTTCCACGCGTTGATGAACACCAGGCCGTCGGCGCCTCGGTCGCGCTCCTCGGCCTGCCTCGCTCGCTGCAGCCACTCGGCGTAGCGCCGTGGCGACGACCCGACGTAGATGGTGGCCTTCGGGCCCCGACGCGCGGTGTTGTCCCACCCGGGCATCACGCCGCGGTGACGGACGAACGCGGCGGGCTTGCGGTTCTCGTAGACCTTCGCGAGCTTGTCGTAAGACAGCAGGCGACCGCGGAAGTCCTTGGCGAGCCCGGGGACGGGCGCGAGCTGCGCAGACCCGAGGGTGTTCGACCCGACGGGCGGGAACTCCGCGACCGCATCGAACCCGAAGTCCTCGCTGCTCAGGCCGTGCTTGGTCTCGGAGGCCACGAGGTAGAGGCCCCCGAGTCCGGCCTCGCTCGCCATGGCTCGCATCTCCTTCGCGAACGACCCCGGGTCGGGAATGAGGTCGCTGCGGTGGATCACCAGCACCGGAGCGCCCTGGTGACGGAGGTAGTGGGGAGCCTGGAAGTGAGGGAGGAGGTCGGTGAACAGTCCGCGGGCGAAGCCCGGGCGATAGTTCTGCGGGGCCAGGACCTCGCTGTCCTTGCCGTCCCAGCGACGCGTCCAGCTCTCGTTGGCCCACGACAGGCAGTACGGCAGGAGGTCGGTCCGCTCGCGCCAGCTGTCGATCGGCTTCTCAAGGAGCCGCTGGCCGTCGAACCAGTAGAAGTACATGCAGAAGGCATTGACGCCGTTCGCGCGGGCGAGCTCGCTCTGCCGGGTGCCGACGGAGGGATCGGTGAGGTCGTACTCACCGAGAGCCTGCGCCACCCGAGGGTGGTCGTGGCCGTCGAACTGCGGAGTCGCTCTCCGCACGTTGACCCACTCGGTGAAGCCAGCACCCCACCACTCGTCGTTCTCGGGGATGGTGTGGAACTGGGGGAGGTAGAAGGCCAGGGTCTTCACGTTGCTCATTCTGTCGGTACCGGACACCAGAGGTTGTCGTGCAGCGCGCCGTAGCCGCGCCGTGCGAGACGGCGCGCCTCGCCACGGCGCGATCGTGGAGCCACGAGGAACTCCGGGTGCGCTCGGAAGAACGTCTTCATCGAGCCGAACTCCCGACGCCACGCCGAGACGTCGAGGCGCGAGGTCGCGCGCTGCCACGAGTGGGTCCAGCGGGCCCGCGGATCGACTGCGACTGTCAGGCCCTGCTGCCATGCCCGCAGGCCGATCTCGTGGTCCTCGTAGTAGAGGAAGTAGTCGTCGTTCCACCCACCGAGGTCACGGAAGACATCGGTCCTCGCACACACACCCGCCCCCATTGCCCAGGCAATGTAGGTCGGGACCGTGTGGCCGGTGCGCGCATAGGCGCGTCCGCGCTCCGACTCCGGGGACAGCCGGTTGCGGATCTTGGAGGAGAAGTACGGCAGACCGCGGGTGCTGGGCTGCTCACGACCGTCGGGATAGACGAGCTGAGGGACGACGAGCCCGCCGGTCCGTCCGATCGTCTGCTCGAGCGGAGCCTGCCAGCCTGATCCCACGCGGACGTCTGGGTTGGCGAAGCCGACAAAGGTGGTGTCAACGTGCTCGAGCCCCAGGTTGTTCGCGGCCGCGAAACCCGTGTTGGCCGAGTTCACAAGGCACAGGTCGGCCAGCTCGCGCGCCAGCTCGACGGTGCCGTCGGTCGACCCGTTGTCCACCACGATCCAATGGAAGTCGCGGGGCTCTGCATCCACCCAGTGGGCGGTGAGGTCGTCCCTGCTGTTGTAGGTGACGGTGATCAGGGTCCAGTCGCTCATCAGCCCACCACCGTCATCTCGTGCGTGAGTCGCGAGGGCCTGAGCGACGCCCATAGCGAGCCGACCCAGATGGCGAGCGTGCGCTGCGCTCCCACCTCACGGCGGGCGAGGCTGCGCGCTACGACGCGGAGGAGGCCGGGACGACCGGGCATCAGGAACGGTGCGATCTCACGCGACGCGGCGGCGTCCTCCTGCAGCCGACCAGCCAGCGTCACAGCCATGGTCTGGCGCCACCCCCACCGCTCGACCGCGAGGCGGTCCAGCATGTGCAGAGGGTTCCGTGAGCTGCCGGCCAGCGCACGCAAGCGAGTGCCCGGATCGCGCCGATTCTCCTCGCCCAACGCGTTGGCGCCGTGCTGGACATAGTCCTGGACGTCCTCGCTCAGGAACGAAATTCGGCCACTCCCAGCGGCGACGACACCCAGCCAGTGATCGTGATAGGCCGCGGGAGTAGGCGGTGGGAACGGCAGCGCAAGGTCGAGGACTTCGCGCCGAAAGAGGGCGAGGCTCCCGGTCACCTGGTTGTCCATCAGGAGGGCCGGCAGGGGTACGTTCCGGCGGTTCGTCATTCCCAATCGGCCTCCCTCGCGGTCAACTAGTCGCGCCTGCCCGATTACTGCCATTATCCCATCCTCATCGAGGGCAGCAACCATCCGTTCAAGCTTGTCCACGTCCCATGAATCGTCTTGGTCAGACAGCGCGAACCAAGGCGCGTCAGGAGAGATCTCCTCGACCAAGCGCTCGAAGTTCCGATAGATCCCGACGTTCTCCGGATAGCTATGCAAGACAAACCTGTCATCGCCTCGAATGAGTTTGCCGACAAGCTCGTTCGCCAAGCTGTCGGAACCGTCGATACCGATGTGACACAGCCAATGCTCTAACGTCTGAGCCGCGATGGATCGAATTTGCTCCGCAAGCAACTGCGCATCGGGCTTATACACCGCGAGCGCGATGGCGCCGGTCCGGTTGACCGTTAGCATTGTGCCCTCGTCTCGTTCGCAGTAATAAGGAATCGAAATTGCGCCTCGACCGGAGTCTTCTAAATTCTGCACAGATCTTCCACGTTATGCTCTGAGCAGCAAGGTCGTCCCGCGAGCACCTATGGAGGACATGCTCACGGGTCGCAGCGGGCTGACTAAGTGCTCGCATCGGAGGGAACTCTCACAAACGCCTAATCCAGTTTGTAAAACTCTTCAGCAAATGGGCTCTGACCCTCGATCTGGTCGTACTGGATCAGCCGGTACTTATCAAGGAGGTCTCGCCCGTCCGAGGGTAGGTCGTTCAGAGACGTCTCCTCGTGCTCGCCGTTCAGTGTCAATTGAACTCCAAGAGCTGGCACCTCCTTGCGAACATCATTTAAGAATGCCATTAATGGAGTTACGGGCGATTGCATCGCGGACGACAAACGGCCCGCAAGGTGCGCAGGGCCAATAGGGCCCGAAACGCTAGCGTCCTGCAGGTCTATATTGCCAAAGATCATCCATGGAGTCTCATACCGCTTCAGTGGCTCATTATTCGTCATCACCAGCTCGGGCCAAAGTGGCGGCAGGTGGTCGCCGTACAATACAACCACGGTTGGCTCACTAAGCCGGTCTATTTCTCTCACAAACTCTTCGAGCGCATCATCACTGTGTTTGAGCCCTCGCAGATAATGACCGGCAGCGGTCGATACCTCCACATTCAAATCTGGCGCCGCGCGAACTCCTATGGGGTCTGGATACTTTCCCTCATAGGGGACGTGGTTCTGCATCGTCACCACATTAAGCAGCATCGGATCACTGGATGCTTGAATCTGTCGGATCGCTTCGTTATACACCGCTCGATCACTTACGTAGGGGTAGGTCGCAGGATCACCAAGTCGTTCGGCGCCGGGCATGTCTGCCTCAAACGTCGCCGTGTCGAAGCCCAGCAGCGGATAGACACTGCGCCTTTGATATGACCCCCCACTGAAGGGGTGAATCGCCGCTCGAGCATGCGCCTCGGCTCCGATCAGGCCCGCAAACTCGGCAAAACCTGACCGCCCGGGGAGCAAACTCTGAAACGGCGTGCGCGCCTGCGCCGCTAGATTGGCGACGCTAAGGCCCGTTAGGACCTCAAACTCCATGTTGGCCGTGCCGCCCCCGTAAGCATTGGAGACCAACGAACCCGAGGGGTTGTCCATCATCAAGGCTCGGGTGAAAGGGATGGGGTCTTCGTCCAGGACTAGTCCGTCCAAGTTTGCTGGGTCCGAAAAAGACTCACTCAGGACGACTACGACGTTAGTTTCTGCGAGCGAATCGGAATTGCGCCCGGCGTTGACGATTGCCGCTCGATCGGAATACGTTTCGAGCAGGGCCTCGACAGCCGCTTCATCGTAGTCGTGTGGCCTATCCATCGGATCTGTCGGCATATTGTAAAGCATGCCAGCCACGAATCCGTTCGACTGGTAGTTGCGCATCTGGTCCCAGAAAATCCATTCAACTCCTGCCGCCTCATACGCACGGCGCAGCGGATTGCCGTCATTGTTGAAGGAAGCAGCTAAAATGGCTAAGGAAGCGCCTGCAATAACATATGCCGATCGCAGAAGAAGCGGACTTCGTTGCCCTCTCCGCCGCTGCCGAAGGTGCCAAGTGGCCACTAGCACCAAAATCGCCAGCGTGACCACACAAGACACCCATGCAATCCATGGGTTGATTCCTGCGCTGGCAAGGAGCAGTCTGGCTTCGCCGAGATAGGTTACGTCCGTTGGAAGTAGCGGTTCATACCTGAGAGTGGATTTGTAGTAGTTCGCCACCAGCGACGCAGTCGCCGCAAGCGACAGCAGCACGTAAGTCAATGCGCGCGACCCCGTGAGACCTAGTATGAAAAGCGAAATCATCCACACTATGCCCACATTAAGCCCAAGGACCGCAGGGGAAAGTGACGACATCCCTTCACCGAGAGAATGCAGCCGCTTGAAGAGCGCCTCGACCGCGAACACACATACGCTGGACATGAACGCGGTCGTGATTAGGTCCTGACTCACGGACTTCGTCGCGATCCGATGAACCGGAGTCAAGATTTTCTTGACGCGCATTTCAAGTAAGCTCGTTGCATTCCTGGCCGTCGGCCCCTTGCGATCTATAGGCATATCTGGAGCCGATCAAAGCAGGCCAGCGTCTTTTCGTGCGTCACTAGTGTCGCAACCCTCATCAACTAATAGGCCCCATCGGACACCACGACAGCCTTGGCAGTGCGCCACAGGATCATCAAGTCCGCTGTCATCGACCAATTTTCCACGTAGTGCACGTCGAGCCGAATCGCCTCTTCATAGGACAGGTCGGATCGGCCGGACACCTGCCACAGACCGGTCATCCCGGGGAGCACGCTCAACCGTCGAGTGGCGACGTGGTCGTAGCCGTCGACCTCGAAGTCGCGCTGCGGACGCGGGCCGACCAAGCTCATGTCGCCCTTCAGGACGTTGAGGAGCTGGGGCAGCTCGTCGATCGAGAAGCGGCGGATGAAAGCGCCCACCGTGGTCACTCGCGGGTCACGAGTGAGCTTCGGCAGCTCCGCGAGCGTCCTGCCTTCTGCGGCAAGCAGTGCCTGCAGCTCGGCGTCCGCGCCGACCTTCATGGAGCGGAACTTGATCATGCCGAAGGTTGCCCCGTCACGACCCACGCGCTCCTGCCGGTAGAACACCGGGCCCGCGCTGGTGAGCTTGACCGCGAGTGCCGTGGCGATGAAGAGCGGCGAGATGAGGAGCAGGATGACGCAGGCTCCTACGCGGTCGAAGAGCGTCTTGGCGAGGCGGCTCGCGCCGGCGTACTGCGGCTCACTGAGGTGCAGCAGCGGCATCCCTGACACGTCGTGCAAGGTCATCCGCGCTGACGAGACGTCGAGCACGTTGGGGGACAGCAGCAGGTCGATGCCGGTGCCCTCCAGCTGCCACGTCAGGTCGCGTAGCGATTCGTGGCCCAGGTGCTCGGTGTCGGTGACGACGACCGCCTCGGCTCCCGAGGCGGCCAGGGCCTCGTCGAAGTCCACGTCGGCCGACATCATCGGCACCCGCCGCAACTCGGGGCTGAACGGGGTGGACAGGTGGGAGTTGTTGTCCGGCACCCAGACGCCGCTCACGACGTACCCACTGGCCGGGTGTCGGGAGAACCATCGGGCCAGAGCGTTGGCAGAACGCTCGCCGCCGACCACCAGGACACGTTCGAGCGACCGGCCCTTCGCGCGCGCCCTCTGCAGACCCACCCGCGCGACCTTGCGCGCTATCAGCAGCCCCACAAGACCCAGGGGAAGCGCGATGGCGATGTAGAGGCGCGACGCGTCGATCTTGAAGGCGACCGACACGAAGGCAAGCACGGCGAACGCGCGGAACGTCGCGACCAGCACGCGGCGATACTCCTCGGCCCCGTTCCCGATGATGCGCGAGCTTCGCACCCTGTGGACCTGCAGGGACGTCCACCAGGCGACGGCAAGCGCGATGCCCAGGACCGGGTAGGGCACGTACAGGCCGTCGACCGGAGGTCCCGAGGTCGCGCCGAAACGGAAGACCTGGGCTGCCATCAGCGCGACGAGCAGCACCACGAAGTCGGCGACGAGGAGGCGACGCTTGTAGGTGCTGCGCCAGTCGGCGCCGGGTGCATCGTGGGCGACAGGCTGCACGACGGGGGCACGATTGCCGTGCACGAGGTCGACACCGTCATGGTGAACACGGAAAAGGTCGACCTGCGTCATTCATCCCCCACGGATGCCTTGCTCTCACGATCACGTTGATCGCGGCTCCTACCTGAACCGACGAGGTCCCGGAAGGTCAAGAGTATGTTGACATGGCGTGCAGGTGTGGCCAAATTCAACCAAGGCCATCGATGAATCCCCGCACCTGCTCCCGGACAGCGTTCTCTGCAACGCGCCGGATGCAAGCGGCGGACCAGGCAGCGGCGATGTCGTCAGGACAATTTTGACGGTCTCTTGACTCAATTCGACACCCGGGTGGTGAACGTGCCGCACAATGTCGGCATGGAAGCGCGTCATGCCGAGCTGCTGGGCCGCACCGACCGTGAGGCGCTGGGTCGCCGACTCAGGTCCGCGCGCCAGGCACGCGGCTTCACCCAGGGCCAGGTCGCGGACGACCTGATGTCGGTGGCCTACCTCTCCCGCATCGAGAGCGGCCACCGCCGGCCCACCGCCCCCGCCCTCGAGACCCTGGCCGAGCGCCTCGGCGTCTCAGTGGACTCGCTCCTCGGTGAGCCCGAGCGTCACGTGGTCGACGAGATCCGCCTCGCCCTCGACTATGCCGAGCTCTCGCTGGAGTCGGGCCAGCCCGAGGACGCCGAGAAGCACCTGCAGCAGGCGCTGGACACGATGTCGACCTCGCGCATGACCGGTCTGCGCGACCGCGCCCGCCTTCTCCACGCCCGCGCCCTCGAGGCCACCAACCGCGAGGACGACGCCGTCATCGAGCTCGAGGCGCTGATCGACGACCGCTCGACCGACGGTCTGACCCGGATCAAGGCCGGCATCGCGCTGTGCCGGATCTATCGCGAGACCGGTGACCTGGGCCGCGCGATCGAGTGCGGCGAGCGCGTGCTGTCCAACGTGGAGGAGGCGGGTCTCGACTGCTGCGACGAAGCCGTCCAGCTCGCGGTCACGCTCGCCGCCGCACACTTCGAGCGCGGCGACACCGCCCACGCCGTTCGCATGTGCCGCAAGGCCATCACCAGCGCGGAGTCGCTCGGCTCGGCGCGAGCTCGCGCGTCGGCCTACTGGAACGCGAGTGCCATGCAGGCCCGACGCGGCGACGTCGCGGCGGCGGTCCCGCTCGCAGAGCGCGCACTGGCGCTGCTCGGTGAGGGCCAGGACGCCCGCAACCTCGCCCTGCTGCGGGGCGAGGTGGGCCGGTTGCAGCTCGAGCTCGACCCACCCGCCATCGACGACGCGCGGCACAACCTCGAGCAGGCGGCGGCCGAGATGGAGTGGAGCCCCTCTACCTCGTCGGACCGGGCCCAGGTGCTGCTCGGCCTGGCGCGAGCCGCCTTCCTGTCAGGAGACGTGCCGACGAGCCGCGACCTGGTCGCCCAGGTGCACGCGGTTGCCAACGGCCACCTGCCCCTTGCCGAGGCCGAGGCATGGGCCCTGCTGGGTAGTACATATGCATCCGATGGCGACTCGGTCGAGGCGAGCACGTACTTCCAGCGAGCCGTGCTGACCCTGTCAGCCATCGGTGCCGACAGGGCGGCCGCCCAGCTGTGGTTCGACCTGGCCGCCCTTCTGGACGGCGTTGGCCTCACCGAAGCTGCGTCCGACGCCTATCGACGTGCCGCGGCGTCGACCGGGCTGCGGGCGCGCGTGGGGTCCCCCACGTTCGCCCGCAGCTGAGCCTGCGGGACCGTCAAGCGATCAGCAGCACCAGCCCGTGCGGGCCTGCTGCTTGTCCTGACCCGCCTCAGCGGGTCCGGCGAAACCGGCCAGGCTGACGAGCGCGACGGCGGCGACGAAGATGCGAGTGGCCTTGCGGTTCATGATGTCTCCAGGGGCTAGGTGTGCTGTGTGGGGTGGTGGCAGGTGTCCCGAGCCCCTGCCTGAAGAAACTTTGTCAAAACTAGTGCCGAGTGTCGTCCGCTTTGGCAAACTTGGGCAAGTCCCACTGGCAAATCACTGGATTCGCCGGGACCCGCCTCGCGAGACCCCACCCTTGCGAGACACGCGCCGGACCCCACCCGGTCGCCGCCCGGACCCCCTGCCCTCCCGCAGGGGGTCCCCGCACGTCCGGGCGTGCCGAGGCGCACGGCCCCCGTCGGGGACCGCGCGCAGCGACCTCTCAGCGACCTCTCAGCGCGGCAGGGCCACCCGCACGGTGGTGCCGGCGCCGGGAGCGCTGTCGAGCGACACCTCACCGGCGTGCGCCTCGACGATGGTGCGGACGATGTCGAGGCCGAGTCCTGCGCCCGGCACCTGGAGCCGGCGCGCGTTGGCGCCGCGGAAGAAGCGGGTGAAGACGTCGGCCACGTCGAGGCGGTCGATGCCGACCCCCTCGTCGGCCACGGTGAGCACGACATGGCCACGGTCCTCCGACAGGGTGACGCGGACCAGGTCGCCGGCCCGGCTGTAGGCGATGGCGTTGGCGAGCAGGTTGTCGAGGACCTGTCGCAGCCGCATGCCGTCGGCCACGGCCACCAGCGACGACGGTCCGTGCCACTCCACGCGTACGCCGGCGCCGTACGCGTCGAGCCCGGCGGCCTCCACCGCCTCGCCGAGCACCGTGGCGACGTCGAGGCGGTAGGGGTCGATGACCGAAGAGCCGGCGGACACGCGGGCGGCGAAGAGCAGGTCGGCGACCAGGTGGGACATTCTCAGCATGTTGCGCCGGGCGGCGCCCACCTGCTGGTGCCCCTCGGCGGTGACGTCGCCGGAGTCGTCGAGCAGCTCGAGGTAGGCCAGCGCGGACGTCAGCGGCGTACGCAGCTCGTGGGACACCATCGCGACGAAGTCGTCCTTGGCCCGCACGGCCCGCAGGAGGTCGGTGACGTCCTGGTGGGCCACCACGGCGCCCATGAGGCGTCCGATCCGGTCACGGACCGGACGCGCGGAGACCGACAGGGCACGCCGGGAGTCCGGGTCCTCCCCGACCATGAGCAGCACGCCGTCGAACTGCTCGCCCCGCGCGGCGCGCACCGAGGGCAGCTCGTCGACGGGCAGCCGGCGCCGGTCGACGTCGTAGACGTGGGCGCCCGCGCCGGCATGGCCGTCGTGCCCGCGCGGGTAGGCCAGGTCGAGGATGTCCGACAGGCGGTTGTTGTAGGAGAGGTAAACGCCGTCGGCGTCGACCTGGAGCAGGCCGGCCGCCACGGACTCGAAGAGCGCCTCGGTGCGGCGCTGCTCGGCCTCGAACGCGGCCTCGGCCGCGTCGAGCCGCTCGACGAACGCGTGCCGCTCGGTGATGTCGGCGACCTGGGAGATGAAGTGGACGGGCGATCCGTCCGGCGCGCGCAGCAGCGCGACCGACAGGTCGCCGATCACGACGGTGCCGTCGGCGCAGATGTAGCGCTTGGTGATCCGGTAGGAGCTGATGTCACCCGCGATGGTCCGGTCGAGCAGCCGCAGGTCGCTCGCGAGGTCGTCGGGGTGGGTGATCGACTGGAAGTCGAGGGTGGCGAGCACGTCGGGCTCGTAGCCGAGCATGTCGCACAGCGCTGCGTTGACGGTGAGGAACGCCCCGGCGGGAGAGACGAGCGCCATGCCGACGGGCGAGTGCTCCATGGTCAGCCGCCACAGGTCGTCCGTCTCGGCCACATGGGTCTGTGCCGTCACGCAACCCTCCTTCGCACGCACCGCCGGGATGCTCACCGTACGAGTGGGCGCACCCCTCACTCCGTTACTTGGCGAAACAGTGGCAAAACTGAGGGAATCAGCAGGGCAGCTGCACGCGCACCGCGGTGCCCACGCCGAGGTTGCTCTCCACGTGGATCTCGCCGCCGTGGGCCTCGATGATCGAGCGCGCGATGCGGAGTCCACGACCGGCGGTCGGGAGCCGCTCGCGTTCGGTGTCCTGCTCGACGAAAAGGCCGCTGCCGAAGAGCGCCGCGCCGTCCCGGTCGGCCACTCCGTCGCCGTCGTCGACCACGGACAGCACCACGTGGCGCCCCCGGTCGGTGAGCGTGGCGTCGACCCTCACCTCGTCCCCTGCGGACCCGACGGCATGCGCGATCAGGTTGTCGATCGCATGACGCAGCTGCATCCCGTCGCCGATCACGGGCATCTCCTCGGCCATCCGGCCCACCAGGCGTACGTCCTTGCCCGCCGCATCGACCTCGGCGGCCGACAGTGCCTCGCGGACGAGCGCCGCGAGGTCGATCCGGTAGCGGTCGACTGCCGGCGTCCCGGTCGTGGCGCGGGCGGCGTAGATGAGGTCGTTGACCAGCATCGCGAGGCGTCGGGAGTTGCGGCGCACCGCACCGAGCTGCAGGCGGATGTCGTCGCTCAGGCCCGGAGAGTCCTCGACGAGCTCGAGGTAGGCCAGGGCCGCGGTGAGCGGCGTACGCAGCTCGTGCGACACCGCCGCGACGAAGGACTCCTTGACCTGCGTGGCACGGACCAGGTCGGTGATGTCGGTGCAGGCCACCGCGGACCCGACGGTGGCGCCCGTCCGATCGCGCACGGGCCGGGCCGTGACGGACAGCGCCCGGCGGTGGCGCGGCTCCGCGCCGATCCACACGACCGCGTCCTCGAAGGGCTCACCCGCCGCCGCCCGGGTCGAGGGCAGCTCCTCGGGCTCGAGGAGGCGGCTCTGGTCGGCGGTGAAGACGAAGCCGGGCTGTCCCGCGGTCCCGCCGTGCCCGTCGGGGTAGGCCATCGCCATGATCTCCCGCTGACGACGGTTGAGCGCGACCGTGTTGCCGACGGCGTCGAAGAGCAGCAGCCCCGCGTCCACCGCCTCGAAGACGGCCTCGGCCCGCACGTGGGCAGCCTCGATCTCCTCCTCGGCAGCGTCCAGGCGCTGCTCCAGCGCGTGACGCCCGGAGAGGTCGACGACCTGAGCGATGATGTGGAGCGGTCGGCCCTCGTCGTCGCGCAGCAGCGCCACCGACACGTCGCCGAGGACCGCGCTGCCGTCGGCGCGCAGGCAGCGCTTGACCATCCTGAACGAGCCGACCTCGCCGATGAGCATCCCGCGCACCGACTTCACGACCAGCTCGAGGTCGTCGGGGTGGGTCACGGCATGGAAGGAGAGGGTGGCCAGCGCCTCCGCATCGTGACCGAGCATCTCGCAGAGCGCCCGGTTGGCCGTCAGGAACACCCCCTCGGTGGACAGCAGCGCCATGCCCACCGGCGAGTGCTCCATGGTCAGGCGCCAGAGGTCGCCCGAGTCCCGCACGTCCGTGACAGACGCCATCACGACCTCCTCTTCCCCTGCAAGGACGGTAAGCGGCCGAGCGGCACCGCTCCTGTTCCTGCAGGAGAAATGGGGCAAAATCGGACGAACCGCCCCGCACGTGGAGTGGGGGCGGTCCGTCGTCGAGCTCGTGGATCAGGCGCTGACGAGCACCTGGACCTCGGCCACGGACCCGGTCGCCGCGACGACGCGGGTGTCCACCGGCTGCGCCTTGGGCGCCAGGGTGCGCAGCGTCCACTCGCCGTCACCGGCGAAGAAGCGGAAGTGCCCGGTGGCCGACGTCGGCACCTCGGCGGTGAACTCGCCGGAGCGGTCGAGCAGGCGCACGTAGGCACCTGCCACCGGCTCCTCGCCCCTCAGGACCTGCCCCTGGATCACCGCCTCCTTGGCCACGTTGACGCCGTCGAGCGACAGCCCGCCCTCGGTCGCGCCGCACATCTCAGGCCTCCCCGGGCTCGTCGCCGAGGGCGACGGGGACGCCGACGAGGGAGCCGTACTCGGTCCACGAACCGTCGTAGTTCTTCACGTTGTCGTGCCCGAGGAGCTCCTTGAGCACGAACCACGTGTGCGAGGAGCGCTCGCCGATGCGGCACAGCGCGATGGTGTCCTTGGAGTCGTCGAGGCCGGCGGCGCCGTAGATCTCGCGCAGCTCGTCGTCGGACTTGAAGGTGCCGTCGTCGTTGGCCGCCTTGCTCCACGGCACGTTGATCGAGGTCGGGACGTGACCGGCGCGCTGCGCCTGCTCCTGCGGCAGGTGGGCCGGGGCGAGAAGGCGTCCGGCGTACTCGTCGGGGCTGCGCACGTCGACCAGGTTCTGGGTGCCGATCGCCGCCACCGTCTCGTCGCGGAAGGCGCGGATGGAGTGGTCCTGCTCGGTGGCGGTGTACGACGTCGCGGCACGCTCGGGCAGCGCGTCGGTCAGCTCACGGGAGTCGAGCTCCCACTTCTTGCGGCCGCCGTCGAGGAGCTTGACGTCCTGGTGGCCGTAGAGCTTGAAGTACCAGTAGGCGTAGGCGGCGAACCAGTTGTTGTTGCCGCCGTAGAGCACGACGGTGTCGTCGTTGGACACACCACGCTCGGACAGCAGCGCCTCGAACTGCTCCTTGCTGACGAAGTCGCGACGGACCTGGTCCTGGAGGTCGATGGTCCAGTCGAGCTTGATGGCGCCACGGATGTGGCCCTTGTCGTAGGCGGTGGTGTCCTCGTCGACCTCGACGAGGACGATGCCGTCGGTGTCGAGGTTGTCCTCGACCCACTGGGCGGTGACGAGCGAGTTCTCGCGGCTCATGGTTGGTGTGCTCCTTCGGTGGTGAAAATTCGTTGGTCGAGGAAGGACGAAGTCCTGTCACGAGACCCGGTTGGTCAAACGGTGGAGGTGACGCGTCGGACGAGCAGGTAGACCTCGCATCCCAGGCAGAAGGCGAAGAGGGCGTTGAGCAGGGCGGCGACCAGCGCGAAGCCGACCGCGACCTGCCCGAGCACCGTCGCGCCCGCCAAGAACGCGACGAGGCCCACGAGGGCGAAGGCGAGGCCGACCGCCTGGGCGAAGCGCGGAGGCTCCGGCGCCTCCCACTCAGTGGGTGCCGCCAGGCGTGGCCGGACGAACGTCCGGAACAACCAGGCGTGCGGCGTGGCCTGGACCCCGCGCACCGCACCGACCGCGAACAGTGCGGCCTGGACCGCGAGCAGGACGATGTTGGCGGGCGAGGGCAGCAGCAGCACCGCCACCAGCACGACGGCGGTCAGGGCTGCCGCGAGCTGGGGGCTGCGCGGGTCGATCGCGCCCGCCGGACGACCGGCGGCGGTCGGGGCGGAGCGGGGCGTGGCGGTGGTGGACATGTCTCTCCCGGGGTGGTCGGCGCGGCACGAGGCCAGGCGCGCTGGGGGCAACCCAGCGCCGAGTCCCACCGGAGCAGGCCTCTCGGTCGGGAGACGGCTGCGCTCAGGTCAACGGCGGGACGTCACGACATTCGACACAGCGCCGAGCGCACGCGGCAGTGGTCCACTGCGCGGCGCTTGGTGAGCATGGTCGACGACATGCCCACGACAGTAGGCCGTCCTCGTCGCCCGCAGGTCGCCAGTCTCATCATGTGGTCCCTGCATCCATATCGTGAGATCAGACCTGCGCCAGCGCGCTCAGCACCTGGTCGCGCGACGGCGCCCCGGTCGCCCGGGTCACCTCGACGCCCGAGGCGTCGAGCACCACCGTCGTGGGCGTGCGCAGGATCCCGAAGGCGCGGGTGGCGTCGAGGTGGTGCTCGGCGTCGACCTCGACGTGGCGCACGCCCTCGACCAGGTCGGTGACCTCGGACAGCACCCGACGCGTGGCTCGACAGGGAGCGCAGAACGCACTGGAGAACTGCAGCAGCGTGGCGCGGTCCCCGAGCCGCTCGCCGACGGCCACGACGAGCTCCGCGCCGGCGGGTGCGTCAGCAGACCCGGCCTCGGCGGTCGATCCTCCGTCCGCCACCCCGGCATCACCGCGTACGACGTGGGTGCCGCGGAAGCGCCCGTCGGTCGCGAGCCGCCAGAGGCCGACGACCAGGGCGAGCGCGACGGCGCCCGCCGCGATCCATGCTCCCGTGCTCATGACGGACCCAACGCCGCGTGGTGCCTCGCGTGTTCCCGAACCTCAGGAGCGATCGCGCAGTCGCGCGAGGCGAGCACGCAGGCGCTGGTTCTCCTCCTCGAGCTCGATGACGGCCGCGATGCCGGCGAGGTTGAGTCCCGCGGCGAGCAGGTCGCGGATGCGGTGCAGCCGCTCGATGTCCTCGGCGCTGTAGAGGCGGGTGCCGCCCGACGTGCGGTCCGGCGCGAGCAGGCCGCGGCGCTCGTAGACGCGCAGGTTCTGCACCTGCAGCGAGGTCATCTCGGCCGCCACCGAGATGGCGAAGACCCCGACCTCCCGTCCCGCCACGGCCGCCTCCTACTTCTTCGCCTGGAGGTCTTGATTCTGCCTGATCTCTGGAATATAAGAAACCTATACCGCGTGTTACAGATCAGAGGCACTTGCGCAGGGCCTCGACCAATCCAGAACCAGGAGGAAGACCGCCATGCTGATCCGCAACGCCGACCCGTTCCGTGAGCTCGACCGGCTCACCCAGCAGCTCATGGGCACCACCAACCGCCCCGTCGCCATGCCGATGGACGCGTGGCGCGAGGGTGACCGCTTCGTCCTCGAGTTCGACCTGCCGGGCGTGAGCCCGGAGTCGGTCGACCTCGACGTGGAGCGCAACGTCCTCACCATCCGCGCCGAGCGCGTGGCGCAGAGCAACGGCGACTGGCAGATGCTCGCCGCCGAGCGGCCCCGCGGCGCGTTCAGCCGCCAGCTCGTGCTCGGCGACAACCTCGACCTCGACCACATCGACGCGACCTACAGCGACGGAGTGCTCCGGCTCGTCGTGCCGGTCGCGGAGAAGGCGAAGCCGCGCAAGATCGAGCTGCGCACCGACAGCGACTCGCGCCAGGCGATCGAGGCCTGAGCCCTCGCGGGGGAAGGGACGACGGGCCCCGGGAACACGCTTCCCGGGGCCCGTCGTCGTGCGTGCGGTGGAGCGTCAGCGGAGCTTGACCTTCTTGGCGATGTCGCCGGAGCCGACCTTGCCCTTGCCCTTCACGGTGAAGACGAGCTTGTGCTTGCCCTTGCCGAGCGCCTTCTTGAAGCGGACGACGCCCTTCCCGTTCTTGATCGTGGCCTTGCCGAGCTTCTTGAGCTTGTCGTCGCCGTTCTTCTTGACGCCGACCTTCTCGAAGACGGTGACCGTGGCCTTGACCTTCTTGGCCTTGAGCGACTTGACCTTCAGCGTGATCGCGGCCGACTTCTTGGAGACGTTGGCCTTGAGCTTGGGCTTGTAGCCGACCTTGTAGGTCGCCTTGGTGAGCGCCTGGCCCTGGGTGAAGCCGATGTCGTTGGTGACGCGACCGGTGATCTTGTCGCCGAGGTGCTTCTTGGTGAGCTTCAGCGACGGACCGGTGGCGATGACGGCACCCTTGACGAGCCACTCGTAGGTGAACTCGTTGTCGGCCATCTGGGTCCACACGCCCTTGTCGAGGCGGATGGTCTTGCCGACCCAGGCGTCCCCCTCGACGGCCGGACGCTCGATGGCCTTGACGCCCTGGGAGAGCGCGGCGGAGATGCCGGTCAGCACCTGGCCGGGCTTGACCGTGATGGTCTTGGCCTCGGCGGCAACGGAGTCGTCCCACCACTCGGAGACGTGACGCGAGGCGCCGAACATGACGGTGTGCTCGCCGGGCCAGAGGTTGCGGGCCTCGTAGGTGCCGTCGGCCTTGAACTCCTCGTCGCTCTGGACGAAGGTGTTGTCGGAGTCCACGAAGGACACGAACGGGCTCTCCGGAACGCCGCCGGCCTCGCTGGTGACAGCCCCGGACACGCCACCGGCGACCGGCTGGACGAAGTCGATGACCTGCGGGGCAGCCGTCACCGCGGTGGCGGTGTCGTAGCCGTACTTCTGGCCGGTCCAGATCGAACGACGCGCGAAGTCGCCGTCCTCCCGGGCGCCGTCACCCAGGACGACGATCTTGAACTCGGTCTCGCCGCCGATGCGGTCGAGCGTCGTGAACGCATAGCCGCCGGCACGGTTGGAGATCGTCGAGGCGACGATCTCGCGGTCGAGCGGGTTGGCCGGGGTGTCGTACGCCACGATGTCGTAGCCCACGCCGATACCGCCGAGCTGGTCGCGCACGACGCCGCTGAGGTCGACACCCGTGAGGGCGGGCTTCGACTTCGGCGCGAGCCCGGCGTCGATGCCGGTCACGGCCTGGCCCGGACCGACGGTGACGACGATCGGGTCCGAGACCGGGTCGCCGAACTCGTCGATGGCGACGTTGTTGAAGTACTCGGGGAGGAACTCGTCGATCGGGTCGGAGAAGAAGACCTCGTGCGAGCCCGTGGTCACGCCCTCGATGGTGTAGAGGCCGTTGGCGTCGGTGAAGTCACAGATGAACTCCGCGCACGCCTCGACCCGGTTGAGGGGCACGCCCGCGTCGCTGGTGACGCGACCGGAGATCGAGCCACCGGGCGCCAGGGTCACGGTGCCCACGCTCGCGCCGGGAACCACGGCGTCGGCGCTGGCGAGGTCGCTCTTGTCGGAGTAGTACTCGGTGGCCAGCGACTTGCCGCTCACCGGGTCGGAGCCGAAGAACTGCAGCTTGACGGCCTCCTGCGCGCCGATGCTGAAGGCGCCGCTGGCGTCGGTGGTGTCGCTCGCAAGGGGAGCGCCGTTGTCGGCGGCGTACGCCTGGACGGTCGCGCCACGCAGCGGGCGGCCGTTGGTCGTGGCGACCGTTCCGGTCACGGTGGGGATCGAATCGATGGTCCACGCCGGGAGGACCTGCGCAGCGCCGGCGACGGTGATGAAGTCACCGGACGCGAGGTCGGCCTTGTCGCGGTAGTACTCCACCTGGTACTCGTCCGCGCTCGAGGTCGGGAAGAACCGCAGCTTGTAGTTGCCGTCCTCGAGGGCGAGGTCGAAAGCGCCGCCCTGGGTGCTCACGCCCGACAGGAGGTCGTACTCGAACTGCTCGATGGTGCCGTCGCCGTCCTCGTCGGAGAACTTGTAGACGGAGATGAAGCCATCGACGTAGTTGCCGGCGGCGTCGATGGTGCTGCCGCTGATGGTGACCGCGGCGTGGGCCGGCGTTGCCAGCCCGATCGTGAGGCCGGCGAGCGCTGTCGCGGCGGCGGCGCCACCTGCGACGAGGCGCGCGAAGGCTCCCCCGTGTGTGCTTGTCATGCTGTGTCCCCCTTGGACTCATGCCGACACGCGACGTGCCAGGCACCCAAGCCATCCCCCGTCGGAGGCCTGTCGAAACGCAGTTCTACCGCACAACTGCCCCGGCGCGCTCACCCTCCCGCAAATGGGGGCAGCAGCTCGACGACCGCACCCGGGCGTACGACGACCTCCGCGGGGTCCTGCGACCGCACCGGCCGGTCACCCACGAGCACCGAGCAGACGCCCACGGTGCGGGCCATCCGGTCGTCCGGGTGCCGCTCGAGCACCCGGCGCACCAGCGCGGCGAGGGTTACCTCGCCCTCCACCTCGAAGACGTCCTCGGCCGTCCCGGCCGCGGCGCGCGCGCCGGCCCAGTAGCGGACGGTGACCGTCTCACGTCCCTGTTCCGGCCCGGCTGCAGTGCTCATGCGGGATATCCTTGCTCATCCCCGGCACGAGGAGGGCCCCGCCATGAGCACACTGCTGCTGCTCACGAGCGCGCTCCAGCCATCGGCCGAGGTGCTTCCCGGCCTGGCCCTGCTGTCGCACACGGTGAAGATCGTGCCCGCACAGGGCAGTGCGCTGCTCGATGCACCGGAGTCCGACCTGGTGCTCGTCGACGGCCGCCAGGACCTCGCCGCCGCGCGCGACCTGTGCCGCCTGATCCGCACCACCGGCGCCGACGCACCGGTCCTGCTCGTCGTCACCGAGGGCGGCCTCGCCGTCGTCGCCCACGACTGGGGCATGGACGACGTGGTCCTCCACACGTGCGGCCCGGCCGAGCTCGACGCCCGGATCCGCCTGGCCATCGGCCGCGCCGGAGCGTCGTCGCCGGACGACCCCAGCGCCCACGTGATCCACCGCGGCGAGGTCGTCGTGGACGACGCCACCTACACCGCCCGCATCGGGGGCCGTCCGCTCGACCTGACCTACAAGGAGTTCGAGCTCCTCAAGTACCTCGCCCAGCACCCCGGCCGCGTCTTCAGCCGCGAGCAGCTGCTGCAGGAGGTCTGGGGCTACGACTACTTCGGCGGCACCCGCACCGTCGACGTGCACGTACGCCGCCTGCGCGCCAAGCTCGGCACCGAGCACGAGCACCACATCGGCACGGTCCGCAACGTCGGCTACCGCTTCGTCGTCCCCTCCCGCGACAAGGACGCCGAGGAGCCGTCCCGCTCCTCCCGCTCGACCTCCGACGCCTGATCCGGTCCCCCCTTGAGCGGGGAAGGTCCTCGTGACATGTCAGGGACGACCCTCCCCGCTGTCGTGCACTCGTCCACAGGCTCGCCGACGCGTGCGTCGACCGCTGCCGTCGCGGGCAGGCGTACGCCATGCCTCTCGACGCCGTCACCGACATCCTCGCCCGCCAGGACGGTGTCATCGCCCGGCACCAGCTCCTCGCGGCCGGGGTCACCCAGGCCCGGATCGACACCTTGCTGCGCCGGCGCGACCTCGTACCCGTCCATCCCGGCGTCTACCTGACGCACACCGGAGCGCCGACGTGGTCCCAGAGGTGCTGGGCCGCAGTGCTGTACGCCGGCCGCTCGGCCCTGCACCTCGAGTCGGCGCTGCACGAGCCGGGCAAGGGCGCCGCGCCCACAGGCCCTGTCCACGTCGCCATCGACTGGGGCAGGCGGGTGGTCCCACGGAGCGGCATCTGCGTCCATCGGGTGCGGGGGCTCGAGGAGAAGGTCAGGTGGAACCTCTCGCCTCCGCGCGTGCGCATCGAGGTGGCGGCGATGGAGGTGGCGCACCGCGCGCCCGACGAGCTCGCCGCGATATCGGCGCTGGCCGCGGCCGTCGGCGCGCGACGTACGGTCGCGGGCCGCCTCCGCGAGGAGCTCGTTCGGCGGGGACGGCTGCGGCGCCGCGCCCTGTTGACCGGCCTGCTCGACGACCTGGAGCGCGGAACCCACAGCGTGCTCGAGCACGGCTACCTCGCGCGGGTCGTCCGGCCGCACGGCCTGCCCGAGCCGACGGCCCAGCAGGCGCCGGTCGCCGTCGCCGGCAGGACGGAGTACCGCGACGTCGCGCACGACGACGTGGACCTGGTGGTCGAGCTCGACGGGCAGCTGCACGACCGCTCCGAGGCGCGAGACGACGATGCCGACCGGGACCTCGACGACCTCGCCCGCGGCAAGGTCGTGCCGCGGTTGCGCTACCGGCAGGTCTTCGCGACGCCGTGCCGCACTGCTTCTCGCCTCGCCGTCCTGTTCCGCGCCCGCGGGTGGGACGGCATCCCGGTGGCGTGCGGGCTGCCGGCGTGTCCCGTCGGTGCGGACGAGCGGGGAAGCTCCTCGTGACATGTCGAGGACGACCTTCCCCAGTCTTTTGCCCACGCGCACGCGGCTAGGGTCGGGGCGTGGACGAGGTCGCCGAAGTCATCCGGATCGCCGAGGCGGCCGCTGCCGCCGACGGTGCGTCACCGCTCGACGAGGCGGCACAGATGGCGCTGACCGACGGCACCGCCGCCGTCGCGGTCCTCGACGGTGGCTTCGCGCTGGTGCACGACGGCGACCTGAGCCTGGCGGTGCACCCCGACCACCGCGGGCGGGGCGTCGCGACCACCCTGCTGCAGGGGACGGCGTACGCCGATGCGCGCACCGCGTGGTCGCACGGCAACCACCCGGCCGCGTCGCGGCTCGCGGCGAGCCACGGCTGGGAGCGCGTGCGGGACCTGTGGGTGATGCGCCGCAGAACGCACGAGCAGCTGCCCCCGCTGGAGCCGCCGCCGGGGGTGACGATCCGCGGCTACCGCGAGGCCGACGCGGACGCGATCGTCGCGGTCAACGCGGCGGCCTTCGCGAGCCACCCGGAGCAGGGCGCGATGGACGCCGGCAACCTGGCGCGGCGGATGGCCGAGCCGTGGTTCGACCCGGCGGGCCTGCTCGTCGCCGAGGACGGGTCCGGGGTGCTGGGCTTCCACTGGACCAAGCAGCACGACGCCCGGCTGGGCGAGGTCTACGTCGTGGGCGTCGTGCCGGCGGCCCAGGGCCGGGGGCTCGGCCGGGTGCTGACCCTGGCCGGTCTGCACCACCTCGCCGGTCTCGGTGTGGACGAGGTGCTGCTCTACGTCGAGTCGGACAACGCGCCGGCCGTCGCCGTCTACTCACGCCTCGGCTTCACCCACGCGGACGTCGACACCCACGTGCAGTACGCACCGACCGCTGACTAGCGCAGCGGGCGCACGTGCAGCCCGACCTCGGGGTCGACGACGACCTCCTGGGCGGCGGGCATCTCGTCGACGGTGAGGGTCGCGTCGACCGGGACGTTGCGCTTCACGAGCGCGAGCGCGACCGGGCCGAGCTCGTGGTGGCGGGCGCTGGATCCGACGAAGCCGACGTCGCGGCCGTCGTACGACACCGGTGATCCGACAGGGGGAAGGCGGTTCTCCGACCCGTCGAGGTGGAGCAGAGCCAGCCGTCGCGGCGGACGGCCGAGGGTGTGCACGCGCGCGACCGTCTCCTGCCCGCGGTAGCACCCCTTCTCGAGGTGCACCGCCGGACCGATCCAGCCGACCTCGTTGGGGATCGTGCGGTGGTCGGTGTCGATGCCCAGGCGCGGCTCGCCACGCTCGATCCGCAGCGCCTCGAAGGCCCACAGGCCGGCAGCGGGCTCGGCAGCGTCGGCGTACGCCGCCATGCGCTCGCGCGGGACGAGGTCGTAGCGGCCGCCCGTCCGTGACGGAGCGTCGCCGGGCCGCCACATCACGGCGAGGTCGTCGACCAGCGCGATCTCGACGCGGGTCATGAACTTCATCCGCTCCAGCCACTCCACCAGCGCGGCACCCGCGCCCGGCTCGGTGTGGGCGGTGAAGGACTCGCCGTCGTCGACGCCCGCGAAGGCGTGCTCGACGTGCCCCTGCGGGCTGAGGACCAGCGCCTGGGTCCACACGCCGGGCGCGAGGCCCTCGAAGTACTGGGTGGTGAGGCTGTGCAGCCAGCTCAGTCGGTCGGGACCGGAGACCCGCAGGACGTCGCGGTGCGACAGGTCCACGAAGCCCTCGCCGCGGGCCAGGCTGCGCTGCTCGGTGTTGAAGGAGCCGTAGTGAGCGGCGACCGGGGCGTCGATGCCGTCACCGGCGACGGCTCCGGGAAGGGCGAGGAAGGGGCTGGCCATGCCTCGAGTCTAGGTCGGATCCCCCGAGGCGCAGTCCGCGCAGACCCCGAAGATCGCGAGGTGCCCGACGTCGACGGTGAAGCCGTCCTCGCCCAGCGCCGCGACGAGCGGTGCGACGACCGCGGGGTCGTAGGAGCGTACGGCGTGGCAGCGGCGGCAGACCGCGTGGACGTGCTCGTGCTCGCGGGTCGAGTGGTAGGTCGGAGCGCGGTCGCTCAGGTGGGTGTGGCGCACCAGGCCGAGCTCCTCGAGGACCTCGAGGGTGCGGTAGACGGTGGAGGCGTTGACCGAGCTGACCTGGCTGCGCACGTGGGCGAGCACCTCGTCCGGCGTGGCGTGCCCGAGCTCCTCGACGGCGCGCAGGATGAGCTGGCGCTGCGGGGTGAGGCGCAGCCCCTGCTCGCGCAGCCGGGCAGCGAGGTCGTCGCTCATCGCAGGGCTCACACCCGCTGGAGGCGGGCCCAGGTGTGGGGCTGGAGGTCCTGGCCGACCGCGGCCATGTCGTAGGCGTAGAGGAGGTCGCCCTCGACGTTGCCGTACATCCGCGACCCGCCGGTGACCTCCTTCGCGGTCTCGGTGAAGGACACCCCGGCGGTGTGCATCTCGAGCTTGCCGCCCTCGGCTGCGCCGTACCAGACCTCGGAGAAACCGATGTTGTGCGCGAGGAGCAGCTCGACCTTGCCCGGCTCCGGGCAGCGCAGGAAGCCGGTCTCCATGGCGGCGTCGCGGACGAACTCGCCGTCCTCGTCGACGATCCACGCGCGCGACATGTAGTGGAAGAACGGCCGGCCGTCGTGGGTGAAGATCAGCTCCTGGCCGAAGTGGAACTTCTCGATCGTCGGGTAGTCGCCGTGGCCGTTGCCGCGCCAGGTGCCGAGCAGCCACGCCACGGGGCCGCAGTTGGGGTGGAGGTTGTCCGGCAGCTCGAAAGGCATGGGTGTCACTCTAATGTGAGGCCATGGCTCGCTCACTCGTCGTCAAGGTCACCTGCGGCGCCGAGGACCCCGAGCGCCTCAACCAGGGCTTCACCGTCGCTGCCGCGGCAGCTGCCTCCGGCGCCGACGTCTCGCTCTGGCTGACCGGCGAGGCCGCGTGGTTCGGCGTACCGGGTCGGGCCGAGGAGTTCACCCTCGACCTCGCCACGCCGCTGGACCAGCTCATGGGGGCGGTGCAGACCAGCGGGACGGTCACCGTCTGCTCGCAGTGCGCGGCGCGGCGCGGGATCGTGGAGGGCGACCTGCGCGAGGGCGTGACCATCGCCGGTGCCGCCGTGTTCGCTGAGCAGGTCCTCGGCGACGGCGTCCAGGCGCTGGTTTACTGACCCTGTGGTTTGGCCGCACCCGTGACGGGGCAGGGTGCAGCCATGGGGGGAACGCTGACGATCGACTGGGACAACCTCGAGTCGCTGCTGGGCGCGATGGTCGAGGTGGGTCTGCAGTCGAAGGAGATCGACACCTACTTCCAGCAGCACGTCGTCAACACCGTGGGGCTCGACTACCCCTCGTGCGCGCTCAAGCCGATCGGTGACGTGCTGCCCGAGCTGGGCTCGGCCTTCGAGGATGCGCGGCGCTACCACCAGCGGCGCTGGGTGGAGGTCATCCACTCCCTGGCCACCAGCGCGAACGACCTGAACCGGGTCGACCAGGAGATCGACCTCGACCTGCGGGCGTACGCCGGCGGGCTCGACTCGATGCCCGACACGACCATCTCGGTCAAGGTCTTCGAGCCGACCGACCTGACCCTCGACGACCCCGCCGAGGGCGAGCCGCAGCTGAAGCACGACCAGACCTGGGAGATGACCTCCGCCGGCTACGACGAGACCCGCGACGCCATCAACGCGGGCATCGACTTCATCAACGGCCTCGGCGCCCCCGGCGTACACCTCCCGCGCCTGCCGGAGAAGTCCCTCGAGGACTACATCGTCTATCCGCTGGCGGGCAACTACCGGCTCCTCGGGGCCAACGCCGACGCGTGTCGTCACACCACCACGGCGTTCCGCGACTGGTCGCTGAACTTCGGCCGGCTCGCGCTCAAGACGCAGTTCTGCGTGACCGGCTCGACCGCGCACCAAGCTGGCCGCCAAGCTGAGCAGCAAGCTCAGCCCACTGGGATGGCTCGTGTTCGCCAAGGAGGTCGTCGAGAAGGGCTTCGGCGCAGTCTCCGACATCTACGACGACATCATGGACTGCAAGCAGATCATCGAGGCGTGCTTCAGCCTGGTCGACACGATCGAGGCGTGGGCACGCGCGATGCGCGACTCTCTCGCGGTGATGGAGAAGGTCCGCGACATGGTGCGAGAGCTGCCGACCTCCGAGCCCGGCGGCGGGCTCGGAGGCATGCCGCCCGTCGACCTCCCGAGGGTGGAGCGGAACCTCGGTGAGATCTCGCTCGAGATCTCTGACTCCAGCGAGCAGGAGTCCGCCCTGGACGACGAGCTCGAGGAGCTCGAGGGGCAGGCCGAGGAGCAGGCTGAGGGCGACGAGGAGGACGACGACGACGGACCGGTCATCATGGCTCCCGGTCCCCTCGGCCAGCCGCCCTTCGTCGATGGCGGCTCGACCTCGACCCCGATGATGGCCTGACCCGCTGACGACCCCTTGGAGACCCTTCGTGCCCCGTAGCCTGCCCGCGCTCATGATCACAGCCGCCCTGCTGACCGGGTGCGGCACCCAGGACGACACCCCGGCGCGACCCGCGCCCCCGGCGGCGGCCCCGTGCCTGATCACGGCCGAGCAGCTCGCCGAGATCACCGGCGTCGAGCAGTCGCTGTCCGCGGCCGACGCTCCGCCGCTCGACCCGGACGACGACGCCGTGGAGGAGGTTTCCTGCGACACCGCCCTGGACGAGCGCGAGGTGAAGATCAGCTGGCAGGTCGGCGGGGCCGACCTCACCGTCGGAGGACCGATCACGCACGACGAGCTGCGTGTCTTCGTCGAGCAGGGCGACGCGGAGGTCGAGGAGGCCGAGGTCGGAGCAGCCGAGCCGGCGTGGGTGGGCACGCGCCGCGAGCTGAGCCGCGTGTGGGCGACTGCGGCGGCCGTCGAGGGGGACGCGCGCCTGGTCGTGGAGGTGGTGGGCGACGACGAGACCACCGACGTGCCCCAGGCACGCGCTGAGGTCGTGGCCGTCACCGAAGCGCTCGTCGAAGCCGTGGGAGCACGCGGATGACCCCCCTGGAGTTCTTCGACGCGTCCGCCCCCGTGACCGACCGGCCGAGCACGACGGAGGTGCTCACCGAGCTCGGCGGCCTCACCGCGGAGCGGGAGCTCCTCGCCGCACTCGACGACCTCGACGACCTCGTCGCCACGGCGTCCGAGCACGATCGGGACGACCCGGTGCCGCAGGAGCTGGTGGTCCTCCTGCGCGAGCTCACGGGAGCCGATGGCGCACCCGTCGCGTGGAGCTCGCTCAATCGTCGCGTCCGCGACGGGCTCACCACGTGGGACGCCTTCTGGGCCGACCCGAGCGCCGAGCAGGACGGCGTACGTCTCGTGCACGAGGTGCTGGGTCGCTTCGGCGCCGCCCTGGGGTCGGCCCTGGGCGCGCACGGCTCCTGAGGCCGACGGACGGCGAGAACAACACCTCCCGTTCACCGAGCGGTGCCAGACTTGACCCATGAACGACCCGGCCACCCTCACCAGCGCTGTCTCCCAGTCGGTCGACGAAGGCCCGGTGGCCGAGCCGTTCGGTCACCCGACCGACACCTTCGACGTCGAACCGCCCTACACGCCCGACGCTGCGGCGATCGACGCCGTGGAGAAGTACGACGACCGGTTCATCGACCGCGAGATCTCCTGGCTCCACTTCAACCAGCGGGTCCTCGAGCTCGCCGAGGACCCGAGCCTGCCGCTGCTCGAGCGGGCCCGATTCCTCGCGATCTTCGCCAGCAACCTCGACGAGTTCTTCATGGTCCGCGTCGCGGGCCTCAAGCGCCGGATCGCCGCGGGCGTCGCCGTACGCGCAGCCAGCGGGTTGATGCCGCGCGAGCAGCTCGAGCAGCTCTGGACCAGCAGCCGCGAGCTGATGGAGCGCCACGCCCGGGCGCTGGTGGCCCTGCTGCCGGAGCTCGGCGGGCACGGCATCGAGATCCTGCGCTGGTCCGAGCTCGACCGCGAGGAGCAGAAGGTCTGCAAGAAGCTCTTCAAGGACCGGATCTTCCCCGTCCTCACCCCCCTGGCCGTCGACCCGGCCCACCCGTTCCCCTACATCTCCGGGCTCTCGCTCAACCTCGCGGTCGTCGTGCGTCACCCCGAGACCGGCACCGAGCACTTCGCGCGGGTGAAGGTGCCGCCGACCTTCGGTCGCTTCGTCGGCCTGGGCAACCAGCGCTTCGTGCCCATCGAGGACGTGATCGGCGAGCACCTCAAGAAGCTCTTCCCGGGCATGGACGTGCTCGGCGCCCACACCTTCCGCGTCACGCGCAACGAGGACCTCGAGGTCGAGGAGGACGACGCCGAGAACCTGCTCAAGGCGCTCGAGAAGGAGCTCCAGCGGCGCCGCTTCGGCCCGCCCGTGCGCCTCGAGGTCGAGCAGTCGATGGATCCCAAGGTCCTCGACCTGCTGGTCTCCGAGCTGGGCGTGGGCCGCGACGAGGTCGTCTCACTGCCCGGCCCCCTCGACCTCACCGGCCTGCACTCGATCGCCGACCTGCCGCGCGACGACCTCAAGTACGCCGCGTTCCTGCCGACCACGCACCCGAGCCTGGCCGAGGTCGAGTCGTCGTCCCCCGTCGACGTCTTCGACTCGGTGGCGCGCCACGACGTGCTGCTGCACCACCCCTACGACTCGTTCGCGACGTCGGTGCAGCGCTTCCTCGAGCAGGCCGCCGCCGACCCGCACGTCCTCGCGATCAAGCAGACCCTCTACCGCACGTCCGGCGACAGCCCCATCATCGAGGCACTCATCGACGCGGCCGAGGCCGGCAAGCAGGTGCTCGTGATCGTCGAGATCAAGGCGCGCTTCGACGAGCAGGCCAACATCCGCTGGGCCCGCAAGCTCGAGCAGGCCGGCTGCCACGTCGTCTACGGCCTGGTGGGCCTGAAGACCCACTGCAAGCTGTCGATGGTGGTGCGCGACGAGCCCGAGGGGATCCGTCGCTACGTCCACCTCGGCACCGGCAACTACAACCCGAAGACCGCCCGCGTCTACGAGGACCTCGGCCTCCTCACCGCCAACCCGGAGATCGGCGAGGACGTCGCGCTGCTCTTCAACAACCTCTCGGGCATCAGCCGCAACCGGACCTACGACCACCTCCTCGTGGCGCCGCACAGCGTGCGCGAGGGACTCATCACCCAGATCCACCAGGAGATCGCCCACCACCAGGCCGGTCGCCCCGCGGGGATCCGGATCAAGGCGAACTCGGTGGTCGACGAGGCGGTGATCGACGCGCTCTACCTCGCCTCGCAGGAGGGCGTACGCGTGGAGCTGGTGATCCGCGGCATCTGCGCGCTGCGCCCCGGCGTACCCGGCCTGTCGGAGACCGTGCGGGTGCGCTCGATCCTGGGCAGGTTCCTCGAGCACAGCCGGGTGTTCTGGTTCGACAACGGCGGTGACCCGGCGGCGTGGATCGGCTCGGCCGACATGATGCACCGCAACCTCGACCGCCGCGTCGAGGTGCTCGTACGCCTGCGCGACCCGCACGTCGTCGCCCAGGTGGGAGCACTGCTGGACCTGTCGCTCGACCCGGGCACCACCGGGTGGGAGCTGGGCTCGGACGGCGAGTGGCGCCAGCAGGTCGGCGTACGCCACCTGCACGACGAGCTCATCGCCCGACAGCGGGGCCGGCGCCGCTGAGCGCCGCGTCACACCCTGCGCGGCGACGTACGCCGCAACTTGCGTCGTAGGGCGGCCGACCCCCTAGCATGAACCACGGTTCATCCGCCCCCCGTTCGGAGTTCACCGTGCGTTTGAAGTTCCGCCCTGTCGACAGCTCGTTCTACGACCTCTTCAGCGAGGCCGCCAACCACCTCGTCGTCGGCTCCCAGCTCCTCAACGAGATGCTGTCGGCCGGCAGCTCCAAGGCCGAGGTCGCCCAGCGCATGCGCGAGGCCGAGCACGCCGCGGACGAGACCACCCACTCGATCATCCGGCGCGTGAACAGCACCTTCGTCACGCCCTTCGACCGCGAGGACATCTACTCCCTCGCCTCGGCGCTCGACGACGTCATGGACATGATGGACGAGGCCGTCGACCTGGTCCTGCTCTACGAGGTCACCTCGCTGCCCGCGGAGACCACCCAGCAGGTCGAGGTGCTCCAGCGCTGCGCCGAGCTCACCGCCGCGGCGATGCCCCAGCTGGAGTCGATGGGCAAGCTCGACGAGTACTGGATCGAGATCAACCGGCTCGAGAACACCGGCGACAAGTCCTACCGGCGGATCCTCGCCAACCTGTTCAGCGGTGAGCACGAGGCGCTCGAGGTGATGAAGCTCAAGGACATCGTCGAGTCCCTCGAGGGGGCGATCGATGCCTTCGAGAAGGTCGCCAACATCGTGGAGCAGATCGCCGTCAAGGAGTCGTAAGACTGATGGAGATCGGCATCATCATTGCCGTCGTCGTCGTCGCCCTGGTGTTCGACTACACCAACGGCTTCCACGACGCGGCCAACGCAATCGCGACGTCCGTCTCGACGGGCGCGCTCAAGCCGCGCGTCGCACTCGCCATGGCTGCTGTCATGAACTTCGTCGGCGCCTTCCTCGGCCAGAAGGTCGCCCAGACCGTCTCGGAGACGATCGACCCCGGCACCGGCAGCCATGCCCTCGTGATCGTGATGTGCGGCCTCCTCGGCGCCATCACCTGGAACATGATCACCTGGTACTACGGCCTGCCCTCGTCCTCCTCGCACGCCCTGATCGGTGGCCTCGTCGGCTCCGCGGTCGCTGCGGGCGCCACGGCCAACTGGGGCGTCGTGCTGGAGAAGGTCGTCATCCCGATGTTCCTCTCCCCCGTCGTCGCCTTCTCCCTCGGCTTCGCGGTGATGGTGGCGATCATGTGGATCTTCCGCAACGCCAACCCGGGTCGCGCCAACCGCGGGTTCAAGATCGCGCAGACGATCTCCGCAGCCGCGATGGCGCTCGGCCACGGCCTCCAGGACGCGCAGAAGACGATGGGCGTGATCTTCCTGGCGCTGCTCGCCGGTGGCTACGTCGGTGCCGACGACCCGCTTCCGCTCTGGGTGATCATCGCCGCGGCGGCCGCCATCTCCGCCGGCACCTACTCCGGCGGCTGGCGCATCATGCGCACGCTGGGTCGCCGCATCATCCACCTCGACCCGCCCCGCGGCTTCGCGGCCGAGTCGGTGGCCGCGTCGGTGCTCTACTCGACGGCGTACGTCTTCGAGGCGCCGATCTCGACCACCCACACCATCACGTCCGCGGTCATGGGCGTCGGCGCGACCAAGCGCCTGTCCGCCGTGCGCTGGGGTGTGGCGAAGTCGATCCTCACCGCCTGGGTGCTGACCTTCCCGGCCGCCGGCTTCGCCGCGGCGATCTGCTACTGGGTGGCGCACCTCTTCCTGCCCTGAGGTCGGTCGTCTGACCGTCCTCTGCGTCATACGGACCCGCACCTATCCGTGCGCGAACGTATGACGCTCGGGGTCGCCTGTCGGCCTGCGGTCGCCCTGCGTCATACGAAAGCGCACTCATGGGTGCCGGTTCGTATGACGCTGATCCGCGGCGGCAGGACCGGCCCAAACGTACGCCGCCTCATGCCGCAGGCCCCAGCCCGGACCACCCTGCCTCGACCAGCGCCCGCTCGACCTGGGCGAAGAACTCGTCAGCGGCAACGCGGAGGCCCAGGACCGGAAGCCGGAGCACGGTGAGGTGGTCGAGAGTCACGTCGTTGTGGCGCAGGGCGTCGGCGACGACTTCCTGCGCCAGCGCGTGCTGGATCCCGTCGACCTCGACCACCACGCCCCACTCCTCCCACACGACGTCGAGGTAGTGGCGACCGTCGGCACCTCGGCGTACGACCTGGCGCGTGGGCTCGGGGAACCCCCGGCTCCGGCACTCGCGGGCGAAGTCGAGCTCGGCGAGGCTGTGCACACCGCCGAGCAGGTCCGTAACGAGGTCGGTCAGGAACGCCAGGCGGCGGTCCCGCTTCACCTGGAGCAGCGCCTGTCCGATCCGATCGGCCGGGGCGATGCCCTGCTGGACGACCATGGTCATCAACAGGGCAGCCTGGCGGTCGCTGCGCGCCCACAGCGCACCGCGTACGGCGGCGACCTCCGGGCGCGTGCGAGGCGGGCCTGCGCCACCAGCCAGGTCGTCGACCCTCCATCGACGCGTCTGGCGTACGTCGACGAGCGCGTCGCGGAACACTCGAGCGCCGCGCGGGACCGAGACCCGGTGCCGATCGACGTCGAACCCGGTGAGGCCGGCCGCGACCAACGCCGACGAGCCGTCCAGACGGGCACGCGGACCACCCGACAGCTGGGCCGCCCACAACATGGTCGAGAGAGCCATCGGGCCGGTGTGCACGACCACGACGTGGCGCCCGACCCGCTGCCACCGCCGGGCGCGGACGTTGGCCCGCACCTCGGCCCTGCTGAGCCCGGCGGAGTACAGCTGGCGACGGGAGACCGCCCACCCCTGGTCGCGCCCGAGGCGTTCGGCCCGGCGGCGACGGGCGGCCCTCAGGGAGGCAGTGCGGGGAGTTGGTTCTGTCACCGCTCCACGGTCGCCGCGCGGTTCGTCGTACGCCACGGGGCAGCCTTGCGCCTGTGGAGCACCCGCGCCCGACCGCGCCTGTGGACGGTTGCTGGCTCGCCCTCGCCGCCGTGGTCCCGCCCAGCGTCATACGAAGGCGCACTCATCGGTGCGGGTTCGTATGACGCAGAGGCGACCCCGACCGCCGAGACCGACGCACGAAGCGCTGGGTACCTGGGGACATCCTGGTGGGCGCTACCCCCGTATCGCCTACCAGGACATCCCCAGGTACCCAGCGCGAAGGCCGAGGACCCGGAGCGACTCAGCCGAAGCGGCCCGAGATGTAGTCCTCGGTGCGCTTGTCGTTCGGGTTGGAGAAGATCGTCGAGGTGAGGTCGTACTCCACGAGCAGGCCGGTGCGGTTGCCGGTGGTCTCGTCGGGACGCGCGGTGAAGAACGCGGTGCGGTCCGAGACGCGCGCGGCCTGCTGCATGTTGTGGGTCACGACGATGATCGTGTACTCGTTGCGCAGCTCGAGCATGAGGTCCTCGACGCGGGCGGTGGCGATCGGGTCGAGCGCCGAGCACGGCTCGTCCATGAGGATCACGTCGGGCTTGGTGGCGATCGTCCGGGCGATGCAGAGGCGCTGCTGCTGGCCACCGGAGAGGCCGTACGCCGACTGCTTGAGCTTGTCCTTGACCTCGTCCCAGAGCGCGGCACCCCGCAGCGCCTCCTCGACCAGGTCGTCCATGTTGTCGACCTTCATGCCGGTGACCCGCGGGCCGTAGGCGATGTTGTCGTAGATCGACTTCGGGAACGGGTTGGGCTTCTGGAAGACCATGCCGATCTGGGTGCGTACGGCGATCGGGTCGACGTTCTTCTCGTAGATGTCCTGCCCGTGGTAGAGCACGCCGCCCTCGACGTGGGCGCCCGCGACCAGGTCGTTCATCCGGTTGAGGCAGCGCAGCACCGTGGACTTGCCACAGCCCGACGGGCCGATCATCGCGGTGATCTCGTGGCGCCCGTAGGCGAGGTTCACGTCGTGCACGGCGTGGAAGTCGCCGTAGAAGACGTTGAGGTCGCGCGTCTCCATCACCGGGTTGACCGGGGAATCGGGCAGGCGCCGCTCCGCGCTCATGTGGACGTCGCCGAGCGACCCCATCTGCGGGAACGTGTCGGAGGAAGTGGCAGAAGCCATGTCGTCAGTCTCTCTCACCAGGATCGCTGGAACTTGTTGCGGATGAAGATGGCCAGTCCGTTGAGCCCGAGGATCATCACGAGGAGCACGATGATGGCGGCCGAGGCGGCCTCCTGGAACGCGTCCTGCGAGCTCGAGCTGAGGCCGTAGATCTGGATGGGCAGCGCCGTGATGGGACTCATCATCCCCTCGGGGTCGAAGCGCACCGACGAGGCGAGCCCGAGCATCAGCAGCGGTGCCGCTTCGCCGATCGCGCGTGACAGGCCGAGGATCGTGCCGGTGGCGATGCCGGGGACCGCCGACGGCAGCACCTGGCGCCACGTCGTCTGCCAGGTGGTCGCGCCGAGCGCGAGCGAGCCCTGCCGGATCTCCTCGGGCACCGCGCGCACCGCCTCGCGGGTCGTGATGATGATGACCGGCAGGATGAGCAGGGCGAGCGCGATCGCACCACCCAGGACGATGCCCTTGCGCTCGATGCCGATCAGCGCCATCACCGCGACGGCCAGCAGGCCGTAGACGATGGACGGAACCGCGGCGAGGTTCTGCAGGTTCACCTCGATGATGCGGTTGTACCACCGGCGGGAGTCGGCGAACTCCTCGAGGTAGACGGCGGCTGCGATGCCGAGGGGCACGGCCATGAGGGCAGTGAAGAGCATCAGCCAGAGGCTGCCGAGGATGCCGGCGCGGAAACCGGTGCGCTCGGGGGTGAGCGTCGAGTCGTACCTGGTGACCAGGTCGGCGTCGAAGCGACCGGCGCCGGCGATGGCGGTGTCAGCGATCAGCACGACGAGGACCATCACGCCGAAGAACAGGGAGAACCACAGCAGGCCGAGGAAGACGAGCGACCCGGGGCTGCGCTCCCGGCTCCTGCCGGTTGCCAGCTGGACGGTCTCACGGGCAGTGGTGGCGGCGATGCTCATCAGTAGGCCTGCCTGTAGCGACGGACGAGAGCGATGCTGATCATGTTGATCACGAAGGTGATCACGAAGAGCGTCAGGCCGACCGCGAAGAGCGTGTTGTAGGACGTCGAACCCACGGGGTTCTCACCGCCCGCGGTCGTGGCCATGAAGCCCGTCATGGTCTGCATGCCCTCGAGGGGGTTGAGGCTGAAGTTCTTCTGCGACCCGGCGGCCAGCGCCACGATCATCGTCTCGCCGACGGCGCGGGACAGGCCCAGCACGATGGCAGCCGCAACGCCCGAGAGGGCCGCCGGCAGCACGACGCGCAGGGTCGTCTGCATGCGGTTGGCACCCATGGCGTACGAGCCCTGCCGCAGCGCCTGGGGCACGGCCGAGAACGCGTCCTCGGCCAGCGAGGCGATGGTCGGGATGATCATGACCCCGAGCACGAGGCCTGCGGCCAGGGCGTTGGTGAACCCGACTCCGAGGCCGAGGATGTCCTGGAGCAGGGTCGGGGTGACGAACATGACCGCGAAGAAGCCGTAGACCACCGACGGGACGCCCGCGAGGAGCTCCACGGTGGGCTTGAGGATCTTGCGCGCCCGCCGGGACGCGTACTCGGAGAGGTACATCGCCGCACCGAGCCCGAGGGGCACGGCGACCAGCAGGGCGATCACGGTCGTGACCATCGTCGCGGTGATCAGCGGGAACACGGCGAAGCGGGTGCCCTCGTCGAAGGAGAAGAACTCCCTGAAGGGCACCTCGGCGAAGAAGTGGACGACCGGCTCGATCAGGGCGACGAGGATCCCGATCGTGATGGCGACCGAGAGCATCGCCGACGCGAAGAGGACCGCCTTGATCGCGGTCTCGGCCGGACGGGCCTTGCGGCCCAGGTCGATGGGGGCGCCGGGCAGGCCCGTCCCGAAGGACGGGCCTGCGCCGGTGCTGCTAGTGCTGCTCATGAAGGGGTGACGACTCTTCCTGTCAGGAGGAGAGGCCCTCGAGGGCGCTCTGGGTCTCGCTGTAGAGCTCCTCGCTCAGCGGGATGTACTTCGCCGCCTCGGCGATCGTCTCGAGGTTCTCGATGTAGAAGTCGACGTACTCGGCGGTGGCGGAGTTGTCAGCGTAGGACGAGTTGCTCACGTAGATGAAGAGGGGGCGCGACAGGGGCGTGTACTCGCCGGCCTGGGCGGTCTCGGCGGACGGCTCGACGCAGCCGGCGCCGTCGTCGATGGACAGCGCCTTGAGCGAGTCCATGTTCTCCTCGTAGTAGGTGTAACCGAAGAAGCCGATCGCACCTTCCGTGCCGGAGATGCCCTGGACCAGGACGTTGTCGTCCTCGGAGGACTCGACGTCCTTGCGCAGCTCCTCGGACTCGTCCGCGACGACGTCGGCGGCCATGTAGTCGTAGGTGCCGGAGTCGGTGCCCGGGAAGAAGAAGGAGATCTCCTGGTCGGGGAAGCTCGGGTCGAGGTCGCTCCAGTTGGTGACCTCGGAGCCGGGGCCGACGAGCTCGATGAGCTGGTCGGTGGTGATGCAGTCGACCGCGAGGTCGGGGTGCACGGCCACGGTGAGGGCGTCGGTGGCGACCTGGAGCTCGGTGTACTCGACACCGCCCTCCTCGCATGCTGCGACCTCGTCCTCCTCGATCGGCCGGGAGGCGTCGGAGATGTCGGTCTGGCCCTGGCAGAACACCTCGAAGCCGCCGCCGGTGCCAGCAGCACCGACCGTGACGCGCACGTCGGGGTTCTCCTCGGAGAGCAGCTCGGAGGCCGCCTTGGACATGGGCTCGACGGTGGAGGAGCCGTCGACTGCCACGGTGCCGCTGGCGCCGGAGCCTTCCTCGCCGGAGCCGGCGTCACCGCCACCACAGGCGGCGAGGGTGAGGGCAAGAACGGTCGCGCCGGACGCGGCGGCCCAGCGGGTGGAAGTGCGCTTCACTTCGGTGCTCCTGAAAGTCTGATGTGTGCTGACATCAGTGAAGGTAGGGACGTCAGGAGAACGACCACGGCGCCGTCGGTGAACGCACGATGAACTGAACCGGGCCGAATGGCGTCGCGGACTCGTGCGTGAGACGGCGATCACATGAACTCGTCCCAGCGGCCTTGACGGGCGGGCCCGAAAAGCCTAGAAGTCGCAGGTCAGAGGGCCAACGGCTCGGTCGCGACGACCTTCCCGCGACGGTGGTGCACCACCAGCATGCCGCCTGGCTCGAGCCTGACCTCAGGCACCTCCAGCGCGTCGAGCACCGTCGGCAGCACCGGCCGGTGGGTGCACAGCACAGCGCTCTCCCCGACCTCGAGCAGGCTGTCGACCAGGTCGACCACGCTGTCGGTCGTGGCGCCCTCCTCGCTCAGCTCGTCGTAGGTCTTCAGCGGCCAGCCGGTCACGTCGACGTACGGCGTCACCGTCTGCACGCAGCGGGTGCTGGAGGAAGTGTGCGCCAAGGTGACGTCGAAGGCCGACAGCAGCGGCACCAGGCGCTGCGCCTGGGCCTGGCCGGTCTGGAGCAGCGGCCGCAGCCGGTCGTCCTGGCGCCACGCGCTGCGGGAGCGGGCCTTGGCGTGGCGCAGCACCACGAGCGTACGCGTCTTGCGCCGCAGGGGACGCGCCTCGGCCAGGGTGGCGCGGTCGTAGGGGTAGGTGAGGCGGCGCTCGGCCTCCTTCCAGGGCACCCACTCGACGGCGTCGATCTCGTCGTTGGGGCGGTAGCGGCCCACGTCGTCGCTGCCGACCACCCGCGCGGTCCAGTAGTCGACGGTCTTCCACCGCCCGTTGGACATCCGGTAGCGCTGCCGGCCCAGCGCCGGGCCGAGCCGCACGTCGAGCCCGGTCTCCTCCGCCACCTCGCGCACCGCGGCGGTGACCACGTGCTCGCCGGGATCGAGCTTGCCCTTGGGGAAGGACCAGTCGTCGTACTTGGGACGGTGCACGAGCAGCACGTCCCCACCCTTGCGCGTCACCACGGCACCGGCAGCACGCACGTCGCGGAGCTCACCACCCTGAGGCATGGACGTAGTCTCACACCCACCCCGACCCCTGAGGAGACCCCGTGTCACGTCGCACCACCGTGGGCCTGGTGGCCGTGGTCGTGCTCGCGCTCGTCGCCTGGCTCGGGTGGCGGCTCCTCACCCCGGACGACCCGCTCGCCCGGGCGCTGCGGATGGCGCCGGCGGAGACCAGCCGCGCCGCGTGGACCGACTGGGAGGGCGTACGCCGCGAGCTGGGCGCCGAGGTCGACGCCGACTCCTCGGCCGTGGAGGTCGACGAGCTCCTGGCCGAGGCCTTCGACCGCGACCTGTCCCCCATGTCGGCGCTCGGCACGTCGGCGGGCGTGATGCAGGAGGAGCTCGGCTTCTCCCCCGCCACGCTCACGTGGGAGCTGCTGGCGCAGGGGCCGGGCGGCGCGGTGGAGATGATGGGTGTGGCCGACGACGTCGACCTCGACGCGATCGCCGAGCGCCTGGTCGCGCTGGGCTGGTCCGAGCCGGAGGACGAGGGCGGCGTGTGGGTCGGTGGTCCAGACGTGCTGGCGAGTGTCGGGCCGGGCCTGACCCCCGAGCTGCAGCACGTCGCGCTGCTGGCAGACCAGCGGGTCGTGCTCGCCTCCGACCAGGCGCCCTACCTCGAGCAGGTGCTGGCGGTGGTCGACGGTGACGACGACGGCGCCGAGGACCTGGCCGAGCTCGCGGGGACGCTGGAGCAGCCGCTGGCAGCAGCGGTGTACGACGGCGCGTACGCCTGCGAGACGCTCGCCATGTCACAGGCCGACGACGCCGCGCAGGCCGAGGCGGACCAGCTCGTGGAGGCGGCGGGCGGGGTGCACCCGCTGACGGGCTTCGCGATGGCGCTGCTGCCCGACGGCGACCTGCGCGCGGTGCTCCAGGTCGAGGACGCCGACGACGCGCCCGCCGACGCCGACGCCCGTGCCCGGCTCGCGGCCGGGCCGGCCCCGGGGCAGGGCGGTGACTTCACCGAGCGCTTCAGCGTCGAGCGCGCCGGGGCCGAGGGCCGCGAGGTCGTGATCGACCTGCGACCGGTCGAGGGGGCGTACGTCCTGTCCGACCTCACGAGCGGACCGGTGCTCTTCGCGACCTGCTGAGCAGGCAGCGGCGGGTCAGTCCACCGGCCGGCGCGGGGTGACCCCGAGCAGCCGGTCGATCTCCTCCTGGGTGAGGTGATCCTCGGACTCGCTGGCCGCGATGATCAGCGTGGTGGTGAGCTCGACCTCGTTGAGGAGGTCGCCGTCCTCGAGGGTCACGTCGAACTGGTCGTGCACGTCACCCTCCCATCATCTTCGATCATCCGACTCTAGGCCGTCGGTCCAAGTGTCGCCGACATTGCCGCCCGGGCCAATGACCCGAACGTGCTACTAGTGTCGCCTGAGAACGAATCCGGCCCCACCCCCCCTGAGGGGATGGGGCCGGATCTCGATCAGATCTGGAACAGGTCCAGGATCAGCCGATCAGAGCGGACGGACGTTCTCCGCCTGCGGGCCCTTCGGGCCCTGGGTGACGTCGAACTCGACCTTCTGGTTCTCGTCCAGCGACTTGTAGCCGTTGGACTGGATGGCCGAGTAGTGCACGAAGACGTCGTCGCCGCCGTCCTCCTGCGCGATGAAGCCGAAACCCTTCTCGGCGTTGAACCACTTCACGGTGCCTTGAGCCATGTGCTCGGTACTCCTGTTATCGGAACGAGAAGCCGTCACTTCGACGACTCCGCACCAAGTGCGGTGACACGTCGCTCCGACTCACAAGCTGGAAGGCCCGAAGATGGAAACGCCGTTGGATCACAAACTCCGCTGGCGTCAACCTGCTGGAACTTGCACCTGTTGCACCACGAACCCTACCAACAAATCGCCGGACGTCACGGTCCGAGGGGCACCTGTGGGTGAACAGTCGGCCAACGGGGTCGCCGAGGCTCCCGCAGGGCCCGCCCGCCACGCTCGCGGGGCGCCCGAGCCGCCGACCGTCGGGTGCGGGATACTCGGGCGTGGACGCGCGCCCTGCGGCGTGTCCCGGGCCTCTAGCTCAATGGGTAGAGCAGCGGACTTTTAATCCGTTGGTTCAGGGTTCGAGCCCCTGGAGGCCTACCGACCTCAGCGGACCTCGACCGCTCCGACGCGGTAGGTGCCGGCGGTGGTGCGACCGGCGTTGGCCAGGTGCATCGGCGCGGAGTAGCCCGACGGGTCCACGACGCCGACGAACAGGTCGTACCTCCCGGCCTTCATGCCCTTCGTGCTGACCTTCCTGCTCCGCACAGCCGTGTCGACCAGTCCCTCCAGGGGCCGGCCGAGCGACCGGGTGATCGTCCGCCCGGTCGCGGCGTGGACGAAGGTGAGCCGTACGTCCCAGGCGTCGTACGCCGGAGCGGCACCCTGGTTGGTCCACGCCGTGCGCACCACGACCTTGCGTCCGGCGTCGAGGACGTCGGGCAGCGTGAGCGAGCGGACCTTGATCCGGTAGCCGGCGGTCGCGAGCGCCGTGGTGTACGCCGTGCGCTGGCGCCCGGTCAGCTCGGTGCCGCGCCACGGCATGTTGCCCGAGGACAGGGTCGAGACGTGGAAGCGACGGACCTGCTGGGCTCCCAGGACCGGGTCGGCGCGGGTGCACCACTCGGAGAAGAACGGTCGCGTCCTCCACACCGACTGCAGGCGCTTGTCCGTCGCCACCATGGAGTGCATGTCCGGGCAGCCGAGGCTGTCGGTGCGCAGGCCGAGGTTGCGGTGGTTGCGCAGCGCCTCCAGCGTGAAGGGCACCGGCGTCATCGTGTTGAGCAGGACGTGCTTGCCGGGGAAGGCCGAGGCGACCGCATCGACGAGGGCGAGGCCGTTGGCGTCGGAGACCCGCTCGCCCTCCCAGACGTGCCACTCGCCGTACGCGCCGTAGCCGCCGACGTCGACGTAGCCCAGCCGCGGGTCGTCGCCGTAGCGCCGACCGAGCTCGGTCATCAGCTCGCGCCACTGCGCGACGAAGACCGGGGAGTTCCAGTCTGGGACGTCCGTGCCGGCCTGCCGCGGCACGAAGTCCGGGGTGACGGGCGGCAGGTCCGCGCGGCTCCCCATCCAGCAGCCCGGGCAGTAGGCCATGACGCGGAAGCCGAACTTGCCACCCCGCGAGCCGGCCTCGGCGAGACCGGTCTCGATCCAGCTGAAGTCCCAGGCGTTGTCGGCCTTCTCGATCCGGCCCCAGTAGACCTGGTCGCGGTAGTAGACGTCGTTGGACGTCACCGTCGCGGGCGTCGGCTCTGCGCCGAGCCAGCGGTACTGCCCGCGCAGCGGGTTGGGCAGGTCCGCCGTCATGCCCAGGGGGGCCATCCGGAAGGTGCGCTCCGACCGCTGCGGCGAGGCCCCTTGCGCGAGCGCCGACGAGCCGAGGATCGGCACCGCCAGGCAGACAAGTGTCGCCAGCGCGACCAGAGCGCGCCGCCGCGCTTTCGTCAGGCTGCTCAGGTCACGGACGCGCACGCTCGCCATTGTGGGCGAAGTTCAAGGATCCTCGCAGAACTACCGGAGAATCCGGCAAGTCGATGCGCGCCTCACGCGCCGCCGACACGGTCGGCGGGGACGCCGCGCACACCGGAGTCGGTGAGCTCGGCCTCGCGCTCGGCGGCGGCCTCGAGCTCCTGGCGGCGCGTCTCCTCCATCATCGCCCGCGTCGCGTCGTAGATGCCGGGGTCGGAGACCAGGTCGGCGGCACCGCGGCGCAGCCGGGCCAGGGCGGCACGGGCGAAGATCTGCTGCTCGGTCGTGGTGCGCTCGGAGCGGTTGTTGCTGATGAAGGTGATCGCCCACCGCATCAGCGCGGAGACCTGGTTCTTGAAGCCGGTGAGGTAGACGAGGTGCACGCCGAGCCACATCAGCCAGGCCACGACGCCGGTGATCCGCAGCTTGCCGACCATCGCGACGGCGCGGAAGCGGCTGATGATCGCCATCGAGCCCTTGTCGAAGTACTTGAACGGCGCCTGCGGCTGCTTGCCCTCGAGGCGGTTGTTGATCTCCTTGGCGGCGTACTTGGCGCCCTGGATGGCGACCTGCGCGACGCCCGGGAGGTTGTCGAGGGCGATCATGTCGCCGACGACGAAGACCTCGGGGTGGCCGGGCAGGGTGAGGTCGGGGTTGACCGCGATCCGGCCGGCGCGGTCCAGCGGGGCGCCGGTCTGCTCCGACAGGGTCTTGCCGAGGGGGTTGGCCTGCACGCCGGCGGCCCAGATCTTGGCGACCGAGTTGATGCGCTCGACGTGGCCGTCCTTGAACTTCACCTCGAGGCCACGCTCGTCGACCTCGGTGACCATGCCGCCGAGCATGACCTCGACGCCGAGCTTCTCGAGCTCGGCCTGGGCCTTCTCGCCGAGCTTGGCGCCGAAGGGCGGCAGCACCTGAGGGGCCGCGTCGACGAGCACGATGCGGGCGGTGCGGGTGTTGATCGCGCGGAAGTCCTTGTTGAGCGTGCGGTGCGCGAGCTCGGCGATCTGGCCGGCCATCTCCACGCCGGTCGGACCGGCGCCGACGACGACGAAGGTGAGGAGGTGGTCGACGTCGTCGCCGCGGGTCGCCCCGAGCTCGGCCATCTCGAAGGCGCCGAAGATGCGTCCGCGCAGCTCGAGGGCGTCGTCGATGCTCTTCATGCCGGGGGCGAACTCGGCGAAGTGGTCGTTGCCGAAGTAGGACTGGCTGGCACCGGCGGCGACCAGCAGGGAGTCGTACGACGTGACGGTGTCGCGCCCGAGGACCTGCGAGGTGACGGTGCGGGCCTCGAGGTCGATGCCGGTGACCTCGCCGAGGATCACGCGCGCGTTGTCCTGGCTGCTGAGGATCTCGCGGGTCGGCGGGGCGATCTCGCCCTCGGAGAGGATGCCCGTCGCGACCTGGTAGAGCAGCGGCTGGAAGAGGTGGTGGGTGGTCTTGGCGATCACCGTGACGTCGACGTCGGCGCGCCTCAACGCCTTGGTGCCGAACAGTCCGCCGAACCCGGAGCCGATCACGACCACCTTGTGGCGGGGTGCCTGCGTCGCGGTCATGGGAGCTCCTGGGGTCGTAGGTGCAGTCACGTCGGTCACCATTGTCGTACCGCCGTGCGCGTCGGCGTGAAACGCCGGGCGCGTCTGGTTGCTCACACCCACTACCCAGCGTCGCGAGAAACTATGGTGTTGTCGAGGTTTGAACCACCCGACGGTCGGGTAATCAGGCTCCACTGGACTACCCACCCCCCTCGAAATGAGTCCCAGTGCCGCTGAGCTCCGAGTTGACGCTGGCGTCGTCGCCGCGCGCCGCGGCTGACGCGCGCCGCTGGGTCAGCGACATCTGCCGGCGGCTCGACCGACCCGACCTCGTCGAGTGCGCCGAGCTCGGCGTCTCCGAGCTCGTGGCCAACGCGATCCTCCACGGCGAGGCCCCCTACAAGGTGCGCGTGCGCGGCACCGCCAGCCATCCCCGCATCGAGGTCGTGGACGGCTCGACGAAGCCACCGGTGCCTCCGGCCCCGCTCGACCTCGACGACCTCGACCTCCTGCTCACCTTCGGACGCGGCCTCGCGATCGTCTCCCAGTGCGCCCTCGCCTGGGGCGCGACCATCGAGTCCGACAGCAAGATCGTGTGGTTCGAGCCGTCGGAGCAGATGAGCGACGAGGGGTCCGCGGAGTGGGTGATCGACCAGCACGACGCAGACGCACCCGAGCCGACCAGCGAGGCAGCCGTCGAGATCCGCCTGATCGGGGTGGACGTCCCGCTCCACTCCTCCCTCAACCGGCAGTACCACGAGCTGCGCCGCGAGCTGCGCCTGCTGTCGCTGTCGCACCAGTCCGACTACCCCCTCGCCGGCGACCTCACCTCGATGTTCGCCAACTTCGAGCGCCAGTTCCCCACCTCCTTCCACCGCCAGATCCGCGACGCCGAGTCGCGCGGCTTGCCCCGGGTCGACGTGGCCTTCCCGATGGTGCGCGAGGCCGGCCCGATCTTCGTGACGATGACCGAGATGTTCGACGTCGCCGACGCCTTCTGCCGTGCCGAGCGCCTGCTCTCCATGGCGCGCACCGCGGCGCAGCGCGCCTTCCACAACTGGATGCTCGGCGAGCTCGTCCACCAGCTCGACGGAGCGACCGCCCGGCCGTGGACGGGCTTCCCCCGGGCGAGCGCCGCGTCCACCAGCCGGGTCGGGTGAGCCCCCGCCCCCTCCGCGCTGCCGACCTGCTGCTCGTGGCCGCGGGCGGTGCCGCTGGAGCCGCGGCGCGCCACGGCATCGACGTCGCCGCCGGGGACACGCTCTTCCCGTGGGCCACGCTCGCCGTCAACGTCGTGGGGGCCTTCGCCCTCGGCCTCCTCCCCGCGATCGCGGTCCTCGGGCGCTCGCACCGGTGGTCGCTGCTCCTGGGCCCCGGTCTCCTCGGCGGCTTCACCACGGTGTCGGCCTGGGCCGGCCAGGTGCGCGACCTCGCTGCCACCGGCCAGGCACCGCTGGCCGGACTCCACCTCGCCGCCACGCTCGGCGCGGGGCTCCTCGCGGCCGCGATCGGCCAGCAGCTCGCCCACCGGCCCGAGCCCGAGGAGGCGACGCGATGACGGCCCTCCTCGTCGCCCTGGGCGCCGCGGTCGGCGCTCCGCTGAGGTACGTCCTGAGCCGCCGCGACGGCGTGTTCCCTGTCGGCATGCTCGTGGTGAACGTCCTCGGCTCGGGACTGTTCGGGGTGTTCGCCGCCCTGTCGCTCGGCGAGGCATGGTGGGCCCTGCTCGGCACCGGCTTCTGCGGCGGCTTCACGTCGTTCTCGTCGTTCGCGGTGCAGTCGGTCACCCGCCCCGCGCGTACGGCGGCGGCGTACGTCGCTGCGACGACGGTCCTCTCGATCGGGGCCTGCGCACTCGGCTGGGTGCTCGGCACCGGACTGGGCTAGACGGGCACCGGACTGGGCTAGACGGGCACCGGACCTCAACCCCAGCCGAGCTGGTGCAGCCGGGCGTCGTCGAGGCCGAAGTGGTGGGCGACCTCGTGCACCACCGTGATGCGCACCTCGTCCTCCAGCTCCTCCTCCGTCTCGGCCATGTCGAGGAGCGGCCCGCGGAAGAGCAGGATTCGGTCCGGGAGCATCCCGGAGTGGTTGGCCGGGCGCTCGGTCAGCGCCAGTCCGTCGTAGAGGCCGAGCAGGTCGGGGTCGTCGTCCGGGGCCTCGGCCTCGACCAGCACGACCACGTTGTCGACCAGTCGGGCCAGCTCGTCGGGCAGGCCGTCGAGGGCCCGTTCCACCATCGCGTCGAACGCGGCCGGGTCCAGGTCGAGGGGCATGGCTCCCACCCTAGGGAGGCACCAAAGCAGCCACAGAGGCCAGAAATGCCGATCAGGGTGAGCCTGGTGGCTCACCCTGATCGGCATGCAATGGCGACCCCGACGGGACTCGAACCCGCGGCCTCCGCCGTGACAGGGCGGCGCGCTAACCAACTGCGCTACGGGGCCAGGTTGTAACTGGTGAAGCGGGTGGAACTCTAACCCATGCTCTTCGGAGACCACCAATCGGCGCCCGCCCCCGAACCGGGCCGCACCCCCAACCGGATTCGAACCGGCGCTACCGCCGTGAAAGGGCGGGGTCCTGGGCCGCTAGACGATGGGGGCCCGCCCGGTCGAGGACACGCCTGACCGAGCGCGCCCAGCATAGGGCCAGCGGTGCCCTGCCCTCCAACCCGCGGACCCGTCGCGGCACCCCCCTTTGGGGTGGCCGTGTCGAAGTTTCGTCCCGAGTTACCCATCTGGCAGCGAATTGACACCGACTTTGACTAGTCTTGCCTTCGTGAGCAGGAAGGCTCGGCAGTTGCGCTTCCTCGTCGTCGATGACAACGAGGACATTCGTGACGTCTTCTGCCGTCTCGTGGAGAGGGCCGGCCATGAGGCCGCCACCGCCGTGGACGGCATGGACGCAGTGGAGACGCTGCAGCGCGAGACCTTCGACGTGATGCTCCTCGACCTGACGATGCCGCGCATGAGCGGTGTCGATGTCGTGCGCTGGCTACGGGAGCATCCCGAGGTCGCGCCGGACGTGCGGATCGTCGTGATCAGCGCGTGGGCGGGTGAGCACCGAGCTGTTCTCCAGGAACTCGGCATCGAGACAGTCATGCAGAAGCCGCTGCGCATCCAACAGCTGACTGACCTGATCGCCGAGACACTGCATGCCCTGGAGTCCCAGGCCCGTCCCTGAAATGCACCACCGGGTCCCGGACTCCCAGCAGTGTCGCCCCGCACCGCCTTCGGCGCGAGGCACCACCCCACCCCACCCCACCTGGAGAACACCATGATGAACCGCATCCGCACCGCCATCGAGTCCAAGCGTGCCGCCGACCAGCTGCAGGCCTACTACCTGTGGCGCCCGGGCCCCGGCCGCCGCTGACCTGCGAGTGATCCACGCGCCGTGACGCACGTGGACAGCGCCGAGTCGGCCGGCGGCCGGCTCGGCGCTGTCCTCTCCGCCCCGCGCACGGGCGTCGTACGCCTGTCCCCGACCGGGCCTTTCCTCGTCACGACCCACGCCGATGCCCGGCGGGTCCTGACCGAGCCACACCTCTTCGACTTCCCCGGCGACGTCACCCGCAGCGGTGACCTGTCCGGGAGCACCGGCGAGAGCCGGTCGGGCCACACCGTCTTCGCCCCGCTGCCCCCCGACCAGGTCACCCGCGGGGTCCACACCTTCGAGCGCGAGCTCGCGGCGGCTCTCGACACGCACGACCGCACCCGCCCTGCGGAGCCGTACGACGCGATGGTGCTGCTGCGCGACCCGGTCGCGCGCTCGACGACCGCCGCGGTGCTCGGCCACCTCGACGAGGCTCGGCGCGACCGCGTCGGCGCCCTCGTGCTGGCCTGGATCGACGCGCTGGCGCCCGTCATCTCGGCACGCCGGCCGCCCGGGCGCTGGAGCCGTACCCGCCGCACGGAGAAGGCGGCCCGCTACGCCCTCGAGGACGAGCTCACGCCGCTGGTGGCTCCCGAGGACACCCCTGCCCAGGTGGCGACGCTGCTCGCGGCCGGCATCCAGGTCCCGATCGCCGCCGGCGCGTGGCTGCTGGCATGGCTCGGCCAGCACGAGACCGGGGACGTCGACCCGACGTACGCCGTGTGGGAGACGTTGCGCCTCACTCCCCCGACCTGGGTCACCGCGCGTCTCACGACGGAGGAGGTGGAGCTGACCGGCGCTCGGGTGCCCGCCGGACGCGTCGTCCTCGTCAGCCCGCTGCTGCTCGGGCGCTCGGACGTCCTGGTGCCGGGCGGCGACCCCGACCGCAGCACCTTCGATCCGGACCGGTGGCAGCACGGTGACCGGCGACCGGGTGCCTGGCTGCCGTTCGGAGCAGGACCGCACGCATGCCCGGGCCGTAGTCTGGGTACCGCCCAGCTGGTCCACCTCGCCCGGTGGGGAGTGGACCGGACGATCTCCTTGAGCCAGAGCGTGTCGATCGACCAGAGTCGGGGCATCCTGCCCTCACCGTGCCGCTTCACCGCCTCGCCGAGGGAGACCCCGTGACCCAGCCGTCCGCGCTGCAGGACGTTTCCTCGCGCGGGCCGGTCTCCACCGACGCCGCCAGCCTGGCCGGACTCGTCCTCGAGGCCGAGATCAGCGTCGACGAGGCCATCGTCCGCACGGCCGCGCACCTGCTGTCCTACGACCGGGTCGACCTGGTGGCCGCCTCGCTGACCACGTTCGCCCCCGAGGACCCGACCGGATGGCTGCGCCTCGGTGGCCGTGCGTGGGTGCGGGACTGGTCGCGCCCGGGTTTCGGGTCCCTCCTGCCGCCCCCGGATGCCGGACCCGAGGCGGCGCTCACCATGCCGTGGCTCTCGACCCACGCCCGCGCGCACGGTCTGGCCGTCCTCACCGACATCGAGCTCCTGCCGGACGAGGCTGCCCAGGACCGCGCCGAGCTGGGCCGGGCGAGCGTCCGCAGCCTGGTCGCGACGACCCTGCTCTCACGTGGGGAGATGTTCGGCAGCGTGTCGGCCGTGAGCATGGCCGTCGGTCCGTGGCCAGAAGTCTTCATCGAGGACCTGCGGCTGCTGACGGCCGCGATCACCTCGCGCATCATGCTGGAGCACTCGCGCCGGGCCCTGGCCGAGGCGATCGACGCGGGCGCCGAGGCACAGCTGGCCTACCAGCAGTTCTTCGGCGCGGTGGGCCACGAGCTGCGTACGCCGCTGAGCTCGGTCCTCGGCTACACCGAGGTGCTCCTCGACGACGCCGGCCAGTCGCCGCAGGACCCGGTCTCGGCGGCCCTGCTCCGTGACGGTCCGGCGATGGTGCGGGCCTGCGAGCAGGTGCTGACGGTGGTCGACCACCTGCTCGGCACCGGTCGCGCCCTGTCAAGCGACGACCAGAAGCAGGACGTCGTCCTCGCCGAGGCCGTGGCCGACGTCGTGCACTGGCACCGCAACCCCGCCCGGGCGGCGGCGGTCGAGATGCACGTCGACATCGATCCCGCCGTCACCGCGTGGGCGCACCCGTCCGGCGTACGCCAGGTGCTGGCCCACCTGCTCGGCAACGCCATCAAGCACCACCGCAACGGCGCGGGCGAGGTGCACCTGACGACGCAGCGCCTGCGCGGCGAGAGCGGGCTGGAGATGGTGCGGGTCCTGGTGCGGGACGACGGACCCGGCCTCGAGGCCGACCAGCTGCTGCACGCCTTCGAGCCGTTCGTGCGGTTCGCGCCCCGCGACACCAAGGGCAGCGGGCTGGGGCTGTCGATGTCGCGCACGATCGCCGAGCGCGACGGTGGCGCGGTGCGAGGCGAGTCCACCCCCGGCGTCGGGTCGTCCTTCTGGCTCGAGCTGCCCGTGCGCGGCTCCTGAGGCGAGCCGATTCCGTCCCTGCCGCGCGACTCATGTATTCTCGTCCCGCTTGGGCAGGTAGCTCAGTTGGTACGAGCGATCGCCTGAAAAGTGATAGGTCGGCGGTTCGACCCCGCCCCTGCCCACAAGCACAGAAGGGCCCCGATCACGTCCCGATCGGGGCCCTTCTGCAACTCCCGGCCATGATGGTCCCCGTGCTCCCCCGCCTCGAGATCGTGCGCCGGTCGCGGCCGGTGGACCTCCTCGCGCCCGACGCGGTCGAGGTCAGGACCGACGACGCCGGCGCGGTGGAGATGCCGGCCGTGGCGCCGTACGTCGCCGTGACCTCGCCGGCCGTCGACGGCCCCGGCCCCGCGCTGCGCCTCGGCGGACACCGCCTCGGGATGACGGTCACCAACGGCTCGGTGGCGCTGACGGTCGACGGCGACGGCGAGCGCCGCGAGCTGCGGAGCCGACGCTTCCAACGCGCCGAGGGGCCGACCGGCACCGCGCTCACCCTGACCGGGACCCACGTCACTGCGTGGACCTTCGAGCACTCACGCTGGGTGGCACGAGCGCGCCACGACCTGCGTGAGGTCCTCGACACGCGCGACGAGGCCGCCCTGGCCGACCTCGTCGTCGAGCTGCCGACCGGAGGCGGTGCGGCCGGTCGCTTCGGCCAGCTCGGCCTGCGCGACACCAGGTTCGTCACCGCCGAGGACGGAACTCCCCTGCGCGAAGGCGACACCGCGTGGCTGACCGCGACGTCCGCCGGTCCGGGGTTCTTCGACACGGCGCACACCAGCGTGTGGTCGCTCGACCTCGGCACGCTCGAGGTCACCCACGGCGCGGACCTGTTCTTCCGACGTCCCGACCGACCGGGCGTCTTCGGCGACCACGCCACCCACCTGGTCCGCACCGACGACGGCGGCTGGCTCGTGGCCACCAGCACGTGGGGCGACTTCGAGCAGCCGGCCCCCCGCGCAGGACGACGTACGCCGGCGGGGTTGCGCGTCACGCTGGCCGAGTCGGACGCCGACCTGCTCCACGGCGCCCACGTCCTCGACACCCGCGAGCTGCCCCTGCCCAGCGACGGGCTCGCGTCGATCGCCACCTGGGACCCGCACCTGGTGCGCCGCGACGACGGCTGGCTGGTCGGCTTCGTCAGCGCCCGGCGGTTCTTCGACTTCCACCCGGCGCTCGCGGGCGGCCCCGCCCTCGACGACCTGCGCCTGCTCGGTGCGGCGACCGACCGGACCGCGACCGAGGGAACCACCCTGGTCGAGGTCGACGGCCGGACGGTCGTCCTGGCCAGCGACGGTCGCGACTCCCAGCGGGGGCGCCGGGCCCGGTTCCCGGCCTTCGACCTCGCGATGGTCGAGCGCGGCACCCTGGACGCGCCGTACCCCACCAACCTCCCCTGGCCCACCCTCGCCGCCGTCGACGGCGGCTGGGTGATGGCGACCTTCGACGGTCGCCCGTCCGGCGGGAAGCTGCTCGGCTACGGCACCCACGGCGACCTGGTGCTGATGCGGTCACGGTGACGCGCCGGGACTACGCTGGGAGTGACGGCGGTCACCACCCCTCGACCGCTCCGACCAGGTCCGCACACCCCGCGGCCGCACCCACCAGAAAAGGACCCATGAGCATGTCTGGAGCCACCAGTTCGGGAGTCGACGTCTTCGAGCTCGGCAGCGAGCACGAGCAGGTCGTGTTCTGCAACGACCGCGCGAGCGGCCTCAGGGCCATCATCGCGCTCCACTCCACCGCCCTCGGCCCGGGCCTCGGCGGCACACGCTTCTTCCCCTACGCCAGCACCGACGACGCGATCGCCGACGTGCTCAACCTCTCGCGCGGGATGTCGTACAAGAACGCGCTCGCGGGCCTCGACCTCGGCGGCGGCAAGGCCGTCATCATCGGCGACCCGGCCGAGCTGAAGACCGAGGCGCTCCTGCGTGCCTACGGCCGCTTCGTCCAGTCGCTCAACGGGCGCTACTTCACCGCCTGCGACGTCGGGACCTTCTCCGACGACATGGACCACATCGCGCGCGAGTGCGACTACGTCACCGGCCGCACCGTCGCCCACGGCGGCGCGGGCGACAGCTCGGTGCTGACGGCGTACGGCACCTTCCAGGGGATGCGCGCCGCGGCCGAGCACGCCTGGGGCGAGCCGACGCTGGCCGGTCGCACCGTCGGCATCGCCGGGGTCGGCAAGGTCGGGCGCCACCTCGTGCGCCACCTCGTCGAGGACGGCGCCACCGTCGTCGTGACCGACGTGCACGCCCCGTCGGTCGAGGCAATCCGCGCGGAGTTCCCGCAGGTCCAGGCTGTCGCCTCCACCGAGGAGCTGGTCGCGAGCGAGCTCGACGTCTACGCACCGTGCGCCATGGGCGGTGCGATCAGCGACGAGGTGCTCGAGGTGCTGCGCGCCACGATCATCTGCGGCGCGGCCAACAACCAGCTCGCACACCCGGGCATCGAGAAGAAGATCGAGGAGCGCGGGATCCTCTACGCCCCCGACTACTGCGTGAACGCCGGCGGCGTGATCCAGGTCGCCGACGAGCTCGAGGGCTTCTCCTTCGAGCGCGCCCAGCAGCGTGCGACCGGCATCTTCGACACCACCCGACGCGTCCTCGAGCTGGCCAGCTCGGACGGCGTCACCACCGCCGAGGCCGCCGACCGTCTCGCCGAGCGTCGCATGCGCGAGGTCGGCCGGCTGCGCGGCATCCACCTCGGCTGACCGGGCGGTTCGTCGCGCACGACGTCACTGACCTCCCCCGTTCCTCGCGGTAGCACTGCAAGGAACGGGGGAGGTCACTGCGTCTCAGCGAAACGTTGTGCCCGCTCGACGTGTGTCAGCGCAACGAAGTGCCCGCTCGGCGTGAGGGCGCACTCGTACGACGGACCACCCGGTCACTCGATCACCCGGATGGCGCGTGCGTGCGGCGATCGGTCAGTCGACGCGACGACGCGGGTCGGCATGGTCCGACCACTCGTCATCGTCGGGTTCGACATCCGTCGAACGGTGGGTGTCCTCGCCGTGCAGCTCCTTCGCCAACGCGCCGAAGTCCGTCTCGTGAGTCCGGTACTTCAGGTCGCGTGCGACCTTCGTCTGCTTCGCCTTCGCTCGGCCGCGCCCCATAGGGTCGACCCCCTCGCACACTTGGCCGGGGCTGTCGGGAGATTCTCCCGACGCGCCCGGTCTGATCGGTTACATATCGTGGGGGCAACGCTACCTGAGCGGTGGCTGTTCCCGCACACCAAGACCCCGCAATTCGTGACCGAACCACGGAAAGTCCGTCACCAGCCGGGGTGCTGGCCCTCCAGCACCACGCGGCCGCCGTCGCGGTCGTCCTTGCGGGCCTCGCCGGCCACCCACGCGCGGATGCCGTGGCCGGCCAGGAGGGCGATGGCCGCGTCGACCGATTCCGGCGCCGTGAGGGACACCATGCCGACACCGCAGTTGAGGGTCGCCTCGAGGTCGGCCTGGGGCACCTGCCCCACCCGGCGTACGACGTCGAAGACCGGCTGCGGCGTCCACGTCGAGCGGTCGATGCGCACCGACAGCTCCTCGGGCAGCACGCGCTCGAGGTTCGCCGCGAGCCCTCCGCCGGTGACGTGCGACATGGCGTGGGTCTCGGTGCGCTCGGCGAGGTCGAGGCAGGCCTTGGCGTAGATGCGGGTGGGCTCGAGCAGCTCCTCGCCCAGGGTGCGGCCGAACTCCTCGACCTCGCGGTCCACCGTCCAGCCGGCACCGCCGACGTCCGGGGAGCCGAGCAGGACGTGGCGCACGAGGGAGTAGCCGTTGGAGTGCAGGCCGCTGGCCTCCATCGCGATGACCACGTCTCCGGGGCGCACCCGGCCGGGACCGAGGAGCTTGCTCGCCTCGACCACGCCGGTCGTGGCGCCCGCGACGTCGTAGTCGTCGGGGTCGAGCAGACCGGGGTGCTCGGCGGTCTCGCCGCCGATGAGGGCGCAGCCGGCGACCACGCACGCCTCGGCGATGCCCTTGACGATCGCCGCGATCCGCTCGGGGACGACGCGGCCACAGGCGATGTAGTCGGTCATGAAGAGCGGCTCGGCGCCGCACACGACGAGGTCGTCGACGACCATGCCGACCAGGTCGAAGCCGATGGTGTCGTGCTTGTCCATGAGCTGCGCGATCGCCACCTTGGTGCCGACGCCGTCGGTGGAGGTGGCCAGCAGCGGCCGCTCGTAGCGGGTGAGGGCGGAGGCGTCGAAGAGCCCGGCGAAGCCGCCCAGCCCGCCGATCACCTCGGGGCGGCGGGACTTCTCGACCCACCCCTTCATCAGGTCGATGGCACGGTCGGCCGCCTCGATAGAGACCCCGGCGGCGGCGTACGCCCCGGATCCGGTGGAGGCGCCCGGGGGCACGTCGGAGGGGGCAGCGGGGGACTCGGTCACGTCTCTCCTCAGGAGCGGCGGGTGCTGGTCAGGGGTTGTTGAGGACCGGCAGCGCGCGGCCCATCGTCGGCGACTGCAGCGTCGCCTCGAGCAGGTGCTTGCCGAGCAGGCTCTCGTCTGGCAGCTCGATGGGGTACTCGCCGGTGAAGCAGGCCGTGCACAGGCGCTCGGCCGGCTGGGCGGTCGCGTCGACCATGCCCTCCAGCGAGATGTAGCCGAGGCTGTCGGCGCCGACGCTGGCGGCGATCTCCTCGGGGGTGAGGCCGTTGGCGATCAGCTCGGCCCGCGTGGCGAAGTCGATGCCGTAGAAGCACGGCCACTTCACCGGGGGGCTCGAGATCCGCACGTGGACCTCCAGGGCACCCGCCTCGCGCAGCATCCGCACCTGCGCGCGCTGGGTGTTGCCGCGCACGATCGAGTCGTCGACCACGACGATGCGCTTGCCGCGGATCATGTGCTCGAGCGCGTTGAGCTTCAGCCGGATGCCGAGCTGGCGCAGCGTCTGGCTGGGCTGGATGAAGGTGCGCCCGACGTAGGCGTTCTTGACGAAGCCCTGGCCGAACGGGATGCCGGACTCGGCGGCGTAGCCGGACGCGGCGGGGGTGCCGGACTCCGGCACCGGCATCACCAGGTCGGCCTCGACCGGGAACTCGCGCGCCAGGCGGCGGCCCATCTCGACGCGCGCCTCGTGGACGTTGCGGCCGCTGATCGTGGCGTCGGGGCGGGCGAGGTAGACGTACTCGAAGACGCAGCCCTTGCGGGCCGGCTCGGCGAAGGTGTGCGAGCGGAGGCCGTTCTCGTCGATGACGATCATCTCGCCGGGCTCGACCTCGCGCACGACGCTGGCACCGATGGTCGCGAGCGCCGCGTCCTCGCTGGCCACGACCCAGCCGCGGTCGAGGCGACCGAGGACCAGCGGGCGGATGCCCTGCGGGTCGCGGGCGGCGTAGAGGGTGCCTTCGTTCATCCAGACGAAGCAGAACGCACCGCGCAGCAACGGCAGCACCTCGAGCGCGCGCTGCTCGAGCGTGGTGTCGGGGTGGTGCGCCAGCAGCGCGGTGACCAGACCGGTGTCGTTGGTGGAGGTCTCGACGTCGCGGGCCTGGAGCGGCAGCTCACCGTCCGGGTCGGGGAGGTCGGCGACCATCTCGCGCAGCTCGTGGGTGTTGATGAGGTTGCCGTTGTGGCCGAGCGCGATCGACCCGTCGACGGTGGGCCGGAACGTGGGCTGGGCGTTCTGCCAGGTGCTCGCGCCGGTGGTGGAGTAGCGCGAGTGGCCGATGGCGAGGTGACCCTTGAGCGAGTCGAGCGTCGACTCGTCGAAGACCTGCGAGACCAGGCCCATGTCCTTGTAGACCAGGATCTGGCGCCCGTTGCTGACCGCGATGCCCGCGGACTCCTGCCCGCGGTGCTGCAGGGCGTAGAGGCCGAAGTAGGTCAGCTTGGCGACGTCCTCGCCGGGGGCCCACACACCGAAGACGCCGCAGGCGTCCTGCGGGCCCTGGTCCTGGGGGTCGAGGGCCGTGGTCAGACGGCCGTCGCCGCCCGTCCGCCTGCTCGTCTGGTAGGGCACGACCCCGAGTCTAGGGCCGATCGGCTCACATCCTCGACGCACCGTCCCTGATGGCCTCCCGGATGCGCGTGTAGGTGCCGCAGCGGCAGATGTTGCGGATGGTGTCGAGGTCGGCGTCGGTGATCTGGCCACCGCTGGCGGCGACCTTGTTGACGAGCGCGACCGCGGCCATGATCTGCCCGGGCTGGCAGTAGCCGCACTGCGCCACGTCGCGCTCCAGCCACGCCTCCTGCATCGGGTGCAGGCCGTTGTCACCACGCTGCGCGGGCTCGACCTGGTCGGGAAGCCCCTCGATGGTCGTCACCTCGTCGTCGGCACCGAGCTGCCCGACCGGCACGGCGCACGGGTTGAACGCCTTGCCGTTGATGTGGGACGTGCACGCCTTGCACACGTTGATCCCGCAGCCGTACTTCGGCCCGGTGATCCCCAGCAGGTCGCGCAGCACCCACAGGACGCGTACGTCGTCCTCCACGTCGACCGTGACCCGCTCGCCGTTGACGATGAAAGTCTGCTCTGGCATGTCGTGCTCCTCAGGAGGTCAGCTCGAGGCCGTCGGTCGGCGACTGCGGGACCGGCGGGACGAAGGGCTTGGGCTCGAAGGACAGCTGGGCGTGGTTGATCGGGAAGCTCGTCGGCATGGTCCCCGTGGCCCGGGCGTAGGCGCAGGCCACGGCGGCGAAGGAGGCCGCGACACCCGCCTCGCCGGCACCGCCGGGCACCGTCTCCTCCGACGGCATCACGATCACCCGGACGTCGGGTGGGGTGTTCCACTGGCGCGTGTAGAAGTAGTTGTCCCAGCTCGCCTCGAGGAAGTGCCCGTCGCGCAGGTGGAGGCTGGACGTCAGCGCGAGCGCGATGCCGTCGTTGATGCCTCCCTGCATCTGGGCCTCGAGGCCGCGTGGGTTGATGGCCAGCCCCACGTCGATGGCGAAGGTGACGCGGGTGACGCGGGGGCCGGTGACGGCGTTGCGGATCTGCCGGCCGGTCGTCGCGGGTCGGGTGTCGATCTCCACGAGGCAGGCCGAGACGCCCTTGTACTCCTTGTGGATCGCGATCCCCTGCGCGGTGCCCGCCGGCATCGGCCTGCCCCACTCGCCCGCCTGCGCCACGGTGTCGAGGACGGCCAGCAGCCGCTCGTTGCGCTGGAACTTCCGGCGGAACTGGTAGGGGTCCATCCGCATCTTCGCGGCGAGCCGGTCGACGACGAGCTCGCTGGCCACCCGCACGTCCGGTGAGTAGATGTTGCGCATCGAGCCGGTGTTGAAGCGGTCGTCGGTCTCCACCAGGGTCTGCACGACGGCGCCGAAGTCGTAGGGCACCTCCTGGGTGAGGGCGAAGATCGTCTGGGCGAAGCCGAGGTTGCCGACGCCGGCCGGGAGGTCCGCCGCGGCGGCGGTGATGATCTCGCCGAGACCGTGGCGGAAGTCCGTCTCCACGCAGGTCAGCGACTGGTTGAAGGCCAGCACGTTGTTGCCGAGGACCGTCGCCTGCACCCGGCAGGTGCCCATCGGGTGGCCGCGACCGACCCGGGCGTCGTCGGCGCGGTGCCACATCAGCCGGACCGGCGCCGCCATCTTCTGCGAGATCTCCGCCGCCTCGAGCGCGGCGTCGAAGAACAGCCGACGACCGAACGACCCGCCCGCGGTGACGACGTTGACCTTCACCTTGTCGGGGCTCATCCCGAGCTTGAGGGCGATCTGCTGCTGGGCGACGATCGGCGACTTCAGGCCCGACCAGATGGTGGCGCCGTCGGGCCGGACGTCGGCGATGGCGCTGTTGGTGTCCATCGCGGAGTTGCTGCGGAAGTAGAAGGTGAAGTCGCCCGACACCGTCTGCGCGAGCGGGGTGTTCGGCAGCTTCGGCATCGGCAGCTGGGCCGCGCGGAGCTTCTTCAGGATCGTCGCGTCGCTCTCCCCCGCGACCGGACCGTCCTTCCAGACCACGTCGAGGGCGCGGACCGCGTCGATGCACTGCCCGTAGGTCCGGGCGCGGACGGCGACGCCCGTGCTGACCTGGGCGACGTGGGTGACACCGGGCATCGCCTCGACCGCGGCCTGGTTGCGTACGGACACCGGGGTGCCGTTGAGCGTGGGCGCGCGGCACACCATGGTCGGCAGCGCGTCGGGGACGTCGAGGTCGGTGGTGAAGTCCTTGCTGCCGGTCACCGCGGCGAGGGCGTCTACCCGGTTGGTGGGCTGCCCGATCACCGCGAAGTCGCGCTCGCTCTTGAGCTCGACCTCCACCGCGCGGGTGCCGCCGGAACCGGCCCTCACCGCCAGCTCGCCGTAGGTCACCGACGCACCCCCCGGCGCCGTGATGACGCCGGCCTTGGCGACGAGGCCGCCGACCGTGTCACCGAGCACGATCGCGGCGGCGTCGAGCAGCGCCTTGCGCGCCACCGCGGCGGCGACCCGGATCGGGGTGTAGGTCGAGATCGTGGTGTTGGACCCGCCGGTGAGCTGGTTGAAGAGCAGCTCGGGACGGGCCGGCGCCAGCGTCACCCGCACCCGGTCGACCGGCAGGTCGAGCTCCTCGGCGATGAGCATCGCGGTCGAGGTGGTGATGCCCTGCCCGACCTCCATGCGCGGCAGCTCGAAGCTGGCCGTGCCGTCCTCGTTGATCGTGACGGTGATCAGGTTCGCCGTCGGACGTGCCGCGTCGGTGAGCATGTCGTTGAGGTCGTAGAGCTCCGGCACCTGGGGCAGGGTCGGGATCTCCGCGCCCGCGGGCGGGGGGTCGACGAGCACGAGGTCGGCAGCCGCGACGAGGGTCGCACCGCCGAGGACGTAGCCGACGAAGCGGCGGCGGTCGACGGCGTACGGCGAGAGGGCGGCCTGCGCGCCGGCGGCGGGGTCGCACGAGGGGTCGTTGGAGGGGGTCATCCGCGTCACCCGATCTGGTCGGCCCGGCAACCTCCCGGGCTGAGGCCCCTCCCCAGGAACCGCCCCATCACTGTGACAGCAGAAGTGTCACCATTCAAGGAGCAGTCCGGATGACGGCCCCTCAGCCGTCGGGCAGGACCGCGCGGACGCGGTGGAGGGCGAGCCGGGCCGCGGCGCGCGTCGACGCCGGCAGGGGCGCCAGGTCCAGCAGCACGTTGCCCCTCGTCCAGGCCGGGTCCGAGGGCAGCGCGCCCTCGGGACCGGCGTACGCCTCGGTCGAGGCCAGGCCGAGCGCCTCCTCGAGCCCCAGCAGCGGACCGCCGTCGTCCGGCTCCCAAGTGGCGTCGGGCCGGCACACCATGTCGTGGCGCAGGGACTCGATGAGCGCGGTGACCGTGTGGAACGGCGCGGTGGTCGCCAGGGCGGCACCCAGGCCGACGAGCCCCATCGGCGCGACGGGCGCCGGGACGCGCAGCCGGGTCAGCCCCACCGCGCGCGAGCAGGCGCGCATCAGGTCGGGGTAGGACACGACGTCGGGACCCCCGACGTCGACGGCGCCGAGGGGGCCGTCCTCGGCCAGCGCGGCGTCCATCGCCCGCAGCACGTCGGAGACCGCGACCGGCTGCACGGAGCTGTGCATCCACAGCGGGACCGGCTGCACCGGGAACAGCGTCGCGATCTGCCGGATGATCTCGAAGGACGTCGACCCGGCCCCGATCACCACGCCGGCGCGCAGCGCGACGGCGTCCGTGCCCGACCCGAGGAGGATCCGCTCGACCTCGAGGCGCGAGGCGATGTGGGCCGACAGCTCGGACTCGGCCACGTCGGGGACGAGGCCGGAGAGGTAGACGAGGCGGCGTACGTCGCTCGCGGCCACCGCGTCTGCCACCACCTCGGCGGCGAGCCGGTCGCGGTCGCCGAAGTCGGAGCGGTTGAGGGAGTGCACGAGGTAGACCACGGCGTCGACGTCGCGGACCGCCTCGGCGACGACCTCGGCGTCGGTCACGTCGCAGCGGATGGCGCGCACGCGCTCGTCCCAGCCGAACCGGTCCGGGTCGGGCACCGACGACGACGCGGCGACGACCTCGTGGCCGCGCTCGAGCAGGTGCGGGACGAGGCGGGAGCCGACGTAGCCGGTCGCGCCCAGGACGAGGACCCTCACGCCTCCCCCAGGTGCTTGAGCAGGTTGCGGGAGAAGACCGCGCCCATGTGCTTGACCACCCCGGCCATCACCCGCTCGACCGCGATCCGGGCCAGACCCGGGAGCGGCAGGGTGGCGGCGATCTCGAGGTCGATGCTGACCTCGGTGCCGCCGTCTCCGTGGTCGGCGAGGTCGTAGGTGCCGGTGACCGCGGTCATCTCGTCGGGCTGCTCGGGGTCGTGGGTGAAGACGATCCGCTCCTCGGGGTGCAGCTCCATGACCTCGGTGAACTTCGGGGCCACGGAGATCCCGAGCACCGGGATGGTGCCCATCCGCCAGGTCCACCGGTCGCCGTGGGCCTCGATGGAGGTGACGTACGGCGTCAGGCGGGCGATGAGGTCGGGGTCGGTGAGTGCCGCCCACACCTCGCTGCGCGAGGACTGGAGGACCGCCGACGAGCGGTCGCGGGCACGGAAGGTCGCCATGCCGTCACGCTACCGACGCCCACCCAGCCCAGTGGCCCCTTCGGGTGGGCGGTCAGCGTGCGAGCTCGCCGAGGTTGCGCAGGAGCAGCGCCTCGGCCTTGACGACCTTCTCGAACTCGGCGAGGTGCAGGCCCTCGTTGGCGCCGTGGGCGCGGGTGTCGGGGTCCTCCACGCCGGTGACCAGCACGCTGGCCTGCGGGAAGGCCTCGAGGAACTCGGCGATGAAGGGGATCGAGCCGCCGACGCCCATGTCGACCGGTGCGGTGCCGTCCCACGCCTCGGCGAACGCGGCGCGCGCGGCGTCGTACGCCGGACCGCTGGCGTCGATCTGCGTCGCCTCGCCGGTGTCGACGACCGTCGTGGTGAGGGTCGCACCCCACGGCGTGTGCTTCTCGAGGTGCGCCTGCAGGCACTGCACCGCGTTGGCGGTGGTGTCGCCGGGCGCGATGCGCATGCTGATGCGGCAGCGCGCAGCCGGGACGAGCGTGTTGGAGGCGCCCTCGACCTTCGGGGCGTCGAGGCCGGTGATGCTGATGGACGGCTTGGTCCACAGCCGCTCGACGACCGAGCCCGAGCCGATCCACTCGATGCCCTCGGCCGCGCCGGACTCCGCGCGCAGGCGGGCCTCGGGGTAGTCGACGTCGGCGGCGGGGCCCGAGTGCAGGCCCGCGACGGCGACGTTGCCGGCGTCGTCGTTGAGGCTGGCGATGACCCGGCTCAGGGTCATGATCGAGTCGGGCACCAGCCCGCCCCACATGCCGCTGTGCACGGCGTGGGTCAGCGTGCGGACCTCGACGTCCATGCGCACCAGCCCGCGCAGGCTGGTGGTGAGGGCGGGCTCGCCGATGTCCCAGTTGCCCGAGTCGGCGATGACGATGACGTCGGCCTCGAGGCGGTCCTTGTAGGTCTCGAGCAGCTCGACGAGGGTGTCGGAGCCGACCTCCTCCTCGCCCTCGATGAACATCACCAGGTTGACCGGCAGGTCGTCGCCGAAGATCCGGACCGCGCCGAGGTGGGCGGCGATGCCGGCCTTGTCGTCCGCGGCACCGCGCCCGTAGAGGCGGTCGCCCCGCTCGGTGGGCTCCCACGGCGGGGAGTCCCAGTCGGCGTGGTCGTTCTCGGGCTGCACGTCGTGGTGGGCGTAGAGCAGCACGGTCGGCGCACCCTCGGGGCCGGCCTTCTTCGCGATCACGGCCGGCGGGGCGTCGTCGTACGCGCGGACGATCTCGGTCTCGAAGCCCTCGGCGGCGAACAGGTCACGGGTGGCCTCGGCGCTGCGCTCGACCTCGCCGGCGCGGGCCGGGTCGGCGGAGACCGACTCGATGCGGACCAGGTCCTCGAGGTCGCGGCGGATGCCGGGCATGACCTCGGCGAGGCGAGCGGTGATGTCAGTCATACCGACACCCTAGGACGCGTGTCTCAGCCGTCGAGACTCGCCCACTCGCCGCTGCGCCTCTCCATCCCGAGCTGACGCCCCGCGTCGGCGAAGCCCAGGCGGCGATAGATCCCGATGGCCTCGCCGTCGGTGTCGGCGACGATCACGAGGGTGCGTACGCCGAGCCGGTCGAGCGCGTGCTGCCCGGCGGCGTGGACGACGGCCGCGGCCAGACCCTTGCGACGGTGGTCGGGGTGGGTCTCGACGCTCTGGAAGCGGGCCACGCCGTCCTCGGTGACGAAGGCACCCGCGGTGGACACCAGCGTGCCGTCGACGAAGGCGCCGAAGCGCTGCCCGCGACCGGCGTCGACGAGGCGGCGCTCCTGGACGTTCTTCTGCCGCGCGAAGGTCATGAAGGCCTCCTCGGACGTCTGCGGGTAGAGCTGCTGGCTGAGCCGGGCGCGCGCCTCCCAGTCGTCGTCGCCGTCGAGGGCGCGGACCTCGGCCTCGACCTCGCGAGGCGCCACCAGTGCGGACGCTGTCAGCACGGTGTCGACGTCCACGCTCATGCCGGCGGCCTCGAAGGCCGCCCGGGCGTCGTCGGTGAGGTCGGCGGTGTCGATGCCGATGCTGACGTGGTCGGCCAGCGGGAACTCGGTGTGGAAGGCGCCGACCACCTCGCGCTCGCCGCCGGGGACGGGCGGCTGCGCGAGCAGGATGAAGTTGCCCCAGAAGTAGGACGGGTTGTCGGGCGAGCGGACGACGAGGTGCGTGCCGCGGTCCTCCACGATGCTGCCGGAGGCGGTCAGCAGGGCGAGGTCGGTGCGGAATCCGAGGGAGCTCACGTGCATGGTGCGGAGGCTAGTGGCTCACGACGTTGACCAGCGCACCAGCGGCCACCATCCGCTCGAGCTGGGCGCGGACGAGCGCTGCCATGCGCGGCAGCATCGCCGTCGTACCTCCCGCGACGTGCGGGGTGATGAGCACCTCCGGCGCGGACCACAGCGGGTGCCCGTCGGGCAGCGGCTCCGGGTCGGTGACGTCGAGGGCGAAGCGCAGCCGCCCGGCGTGGCGCAGCACCGCCTCCGTGTCGAGGACGGGTCCGCGGGCGACGTTGACGACCAGGGCGCCGTCCGGGAGCAGCGCGAGGGCGTCGTCGTCGAGGAGCCCGCGCGTCGCCTCGCTCAGCGGGACGAGCACGACCACCACGTCCTGCTCCGGCAGCAGCTCGGGCAGGTCGTCGATCCCGCGCACCCGGCCGACCAGGTCGTCGTCGCGCCTGCGCGAGGCGACGGCGGTGACCGTGGTCCGCATCGGCAGGAGCCGCTCGGCCAGCGCACGGCCGATCGAGCCGTAGCCGAGGACGAGCACGCGCGCGTCGGCCAGCGAGCGGCGTCCGGGCATCGGCTGCCAGTGTCCGTGGCCGCGCACCGCCTCGGGGATGCCGCGCAGGCTGGCCAGCACGAGGCCGATCGCGTGCTCGGCCGTCGCGTCGTCGTGCACGCCGGTGGCGTTGCACAACGTGATGCCGTCCGGCAGCCGCTCCGCCACGCCGTCGTACCCTGCACTCTGGAGCTGCACCACACGCAGGCCGCGCAGCTCGTGGCCGCGGTCGATGACGTCGGCGCGGGTGGCGTAGTGCGGCACCCAGAGCTCGACCTCGCCGTCGGGCGGCGGGCCGTCGCCGTTCCAGACCACGACCTCCACGCCGTCGACGGGGCCGACCGCGCGGGCCAGCTCCTCGGTCGCGACGGCGGCCCTCACGGGGCCCCCAGCGGGAGGTAGGCCGACAGGTCGGTGCGCTCCCCGCTCGCGCGGACGGTGCCGGCGTCGACCGCCTCGTGCCACGTCGTACGCCCGGTGGCGAGGGCCAGCCAGGTGTCGGCGTCAGTCTCGATCACCGCCGGCGGGGTGCCGCGGGTGTGCCGGACCCCCTCGACGACCTGGACGGCGGCGAAGGGAGGCACGCGGACCTCGACCGACCGGCCGGGCGCGCGCTGCTCGAGGACCGCGAGGTAGTGCTTGACCAGCGCCTTCGTGTCGCCCTGCGCGTGGGCGGTCGCGAGGTCGGGGGGAGTGAGCTTCCTGAGGCGAGCGGGCACGGGGCGAGGCTAGCCCCCGGTGGCCACGACCGGCTCAGGCGATCGAGTCGAGGATCTCCAGCGTTGCGGTCCACGCCTGGCTCTCGGGGTCGATGACGACGAAGTGGTCGCCCTCCACCCGCACGATCTCGGCCTGCGCGCCCGCCGCCTGCGCGTCGACGACGTAGCCCTCGGACTGACCGAGCGGGACGATCGCGTCGTCGATGCCGTGCACGCACCACACCGGCACGTCGAGCGGGATCTGCTGCTGGGGGTCCCACTGGGCGTCGTCGGGGCCGGGCTCGTGGCCGAGCAACGAGGCGGCGGCACCACCCCCGAGACCCATCCGCTCGGACATGACGAGGTCGAGGACGCCGGCCTGGGAGATGGCGTGGGTGACCGCGACGCGGGGCGCCTCGCGACCCGCCGCCCACACGGCCAGGTGACCGCCGGCGGAGTGGCCGAGGGTGACGACGGTCGAGGTGTCGAGGTCCTCCACGTCGGCGAGGGCGTCGATCGCGGCCGCGACGTCGTCGAAGGTCTGCGGGGTGCCGCCACCGTTGCCGACGCGGCGGTACTCGATGTTCCAGGCGGTCCAGCCCTCGGCCGCGAGCGAGCGGGCCAGCGGCTGGCCGAGCGTGAGGTCGTACGCCGACTTCCAGAACCCGCCGTGGATCACCACGACCACGCCGCGGGAAGCCCCGTCGGGGCGGTGCAGCTCGACGACCTGGGACGGGTCGTCGCCGTAGGTGATCAGCTCGGCCCCCTCCGGCGCCGAGGTCGGACCGGGGGCGGTGTCGGACACGGAGAACTCCTCGGAGCAGGCGCTCAGCAGCGCGGACGGGACCAGCCCGAGTGCGGGCAGGGCGAGCAGCGTACGACGGCGCATGGGAGGGGTTCGGAGCCGAGCGGCGAGCGGCTGGGTCGGCGGCCTCACGCGGGGACCGCGCCCACCCGCGAGAACCGCACGCCCACCTCGGCCACCCGCTCCGCCAGCTCGGGCGGGGACTCGACGGTGAAGTCGGCGCCGGACGCGGCCAGCACCATGACCGGCCAGTCGAGGTCGTCGACGTTCATCTCCAGGACGCAGCCGTCACCGTCGGGGATCACGGTCCCCCAGCGACCCACCGACGCGGCGAGGTCGTCGGCGCCCATCGCCAGCCGCACGCGTACGGCGTGGCGCTGCGGCATCCGACGGATGCCCTGCTGCACGAAGGCGAGGGCGTCTGCGGCGGGGAGGTCGCGCGGGCGGAACCGCTGGCCGGTGGGGTCCGGCGCGGAGATGCGGTCGAGGCGGAAGCTGCGCCAGTCCGCGCGGTCGCGGTCGTACGCCACGAGGTACCACCGCCGCCCGAGCGAGACCAGCCGCAGCGGCTCGACCCGGCGGTGGGTCACCTCGGCCTCGCGTGCGGCGTAGTCGAAGCGGAGCAGCTCGCTGTCGCGGCAGGCCTGCGCCAGCGTGGTGAGCACGGCGGCGTCGAAGACCGGTGCGCCCTCCCACGGCGCCGGCGCCTCGGTCTGCGAGGCGACCGCGTCCATCTGCCGGCGCAGCCGCGGCGGCATGAGGGAGAGGACCTTGGAGAGCGCCTGGACCGACCAGCCGTCCATGCCGGCGACCGCGCCGGCCGCCGCCGTACGCAGCCCGACGGCGATGGCGACCGCCTCCTCGTCCTCGAGCAGGAGCGGGGGCAGCGAGCCGCCGGCGCGGAGCTGGTAGCCACCGGCGGAGCCGCGCACCGCGTCGACGGTGTAGCCCAGCTCGCGCAGGCGGTCGACGTCGCGGCGCAGCGTCCGCGGGCTGACCTCGAGCCGCTCGGAGAGCTCCGGACCGGGCCAGTAGCGGTGGGTCTGGAGCAGGGACAGCAGCCGCAGCATCCGCGCACTCGTGCTCATGCCGTCCAAGATAGGTCTTCATGCGGACAGGAACTGACCGCATGGCTCCCTAGCGTCGTCCGCATGACCCATCACAACCACACCGGACCGGCGATCGTGACCCGTGGCCTCACCCGCCACTTCACCTCGCGCAAGCAGACCGTCGAGGCCGTCACCGACCTCGACCTCGAGATCGGGCAGGGCGAGCTGGTCGCCTTCCTCGGGCCCAACGGGGCCGGGAAGTCCACCACGCTCCGCATGCTCACCACCCTCATCCCGCCCACCTCCGGCTCGGCGAGCGTCGCCGGGCACGACGTGGTCACCGGCCAGCGCGACGTACGCCGTGCCATCGGCTTCGTCGGCCAGGGCAACGGCGCCGGCCAGCGCCAGCTCGGGCGCGACGAGCTCGTCAGCCAGGGCCGCGCCCACGGGCTCTCCCGCGCCGACGCGCACCGGCGGGCCGAGGAGCTCGTCACCGACCTCGACCTCGCGGCGGTCGCCGACCGCAAGGTCTCCTCGCTCTCCGGCGGCCAGAGACGGCGCCTCGACATCGCGATGGGGCTCGTGCACCTTCCGCGGGTGCTGTTCCTCGACGAGCCGTCGACCGGGCTCGACCCGCAGAACCGGGCCAACCTCCAGCACCTCGTCCAGCGGCTGCACGCCGAGACCGGGAGCACCGTCGTGCTGACCACCCACTACCTCGAGGAGGCCGACGCCCTCGCCGGTCGCGTGATCGTGGTCGACCACGGCCGCGTCATCGCCGACGACTCCGCGGCCCGCCTCAAGAGCGGGCTCGGCGATCTCGTGCGGGTCGGGTTCTCCTCGCCGGCGGACGCCGCCCGGGCCGCCTCCCGCCTCGAGCGGGTGCCGGACTCCCGCGTCGAGGTCGACGATCTCTCGGTGGACCTCCGGGTGAGGGACGGCTCCGCGATGGTCGGTGAGCTGCTGGCGGACCTCGGCGCGGACGGCGTACGCCCCACACGGGTCGAGGTCGCGCGCCCGACCCTCGACGACGTCTTCCTCGACCTCACCGGCCGCAGCCTGCGCGAGGCCCAGTCCACCCCGTCCGACACCACCCCCCTCGAGAGCGAGGTCGCAGCATGAGCACCTTCGTGAGTGACACCGTCAACGTGATGAACCGCGAGCTCAAGCCGGTCTGGCGCGAGCCGCTCGCCGTCGTCTTCGCGATGATCCAGCCGCTGGTCTTCCTCGGCCTCTTCGCCCCCCTCCTGCCCGAGATGGCCGGCAGCGGGTCCGCGTTGCAGTGGTTCGTGCCCGGCATCGTGGCGATGACCGCACTGATGGGCGCCTCCTTCACCGGCTCCAACCTGATGGAGGAGATGCAGTCCGGCTCGCACGAGCGTCAGCTCGTCTCCCCGCTCGGCCGCCCGGCCCTGCTCGTCGGGCGGGCGCTCAAGGAGGTCGTGCCGATGCTGATGCAGGTCGCGATCATCGTGGCCGTCGTGACGCCCTTCAGCTTCGACCTGCACCTCGGCGGCGTGCTGGCGGGCGCCGCGCTGCTCTCGCTCTTCAGCATCGGGGTCGGCGCGCTGTCGTTCGCCCTGGCGCTCGCGTCGAAGGGCGAGGACTGGATGTTCTGGACGATCCAGCAAACGCTGCTCTTCCCGACGCTGCTCACCGCCGGCGTCCTGCTCCCGGTCGAGGGTGCGCCGCGCTGGCTGGAGATCGTGTCGATGCTCAACCCGATGACGTACGTCGTCGACGCGACCCGCGCCCTCTTCGCGGGCACCTGGCCGGCGGACGTCGTCGCCCAGGGTGTCGCCGGGGCCGCGGTCGTGGCGGCACTCGGGCTGCTGGTCGGCGTACGGGCGATGCGGCGCTCGAGCTGAGCGCGAGCTTCCGGTCCCGAACTGGAGCCTCCACCCCGAAACTTCGGGGTGGAGGCTCCAGTTTCCCCGGGTACCCGGGGAACGCAACGAAGGGGAGAGCTCAGTCCCCGAGCACCGCAGGCAGCGTCGCCTGCCAGGCAGCCTTGACCTCGGCGACCGGGACGTCGAAGACGCCCTCGACCGAGATCGTGTCGCCGCCGGTGCGGCCGAGGGATGCGACGGGTACGCCGTGGCGCTCGGCGAGCGCGGCCAGCGCGTCGGCCTGCTCGTCGGTCACCGTCACCAGCACGCGGGCGGTGGACTCGGAGAAGAGAGCGACGAAGGGGTCGTCGGAGACGCCGGCCAGCGACACCGAGACGCCGATCCCCCGACCGAAGGTCGACTCCGCCAGCGCCTGCGCCAGGCCGCCGTCGGAGAGGTCGTGGGCGCTGGTGAGGACACCGTCGCGCGAGGCGTCCTGCAGGAGCGACGCGAGCGCCTGCTCTGCGGCGAGGTCGAGCCGGGGCGGGAGGCCGCCGAGGTGGCCGTGCACGACGTGGGCCCACTCCGAGCCGGAGAGCTCCTCACGGGTCTCGCCGAGGAGGAGCACCTGCTCGCCCGCGGCGGCGAAGCCGGTCGGCGTACGACGCGTGACGTCCTCGATGACACCGAGCACCGCGACCACCGGGGTCGGGAGGATCGCGGTCTCGCCGGTCTGGTTGTAGAGGCTGACGTTGCCGCCGGTGACCGGGATGCCGAGCTCGAGGCAGGCGTCCTTGAGACCGCGGCAGGCCTCGGCGAACTGCCACATCACGTCGGGGTCCTCGGGCGAGCCGAAGTTGAGGCAGTCCGAGACCGCGAGGGGACGCGCGCCGCCGGTGGCGACGTTGCGGAACGACTCGGCCAGCGCGAGCTGGGCACCGGTGTAGGGGTCGAGCTTGGCGAAGCGGCCGTTGCAGTCGGTGGAGACCGAGACGCCGAGGTTGGTCCCGGCGTCGACGCGCACCATGCCGGAGTCCGCCGGCTGCGCCAGCACCGTGTTGCCCTGGACGTAGCGGTCGTACTGGTCGGTGATCCAGGACTTGTCGGCGAGGTTCGGCGACGCCACGAGCCGCAGCAGGGTGTCGCGCAGCTCGTCGCCGGACGACGGGCGGGCGAGCGCCTCGGCGCCGTCGGCCTGGAGCGCGTCCTGCCAGGCGGGGCGGGCGAAGGGACGGTGGTAGGTCGGGCCGTCGTGCGCCACCGACCGCGGGGGTACGTCGACCACGCGCTCGCCGTGCCAGTCGATGTGGAGCCGGCCGGTGTCGGTGACCTCGCCGACCACGACGGCCTCGACGTCCCACTTCTCGCAGATCGTCATGAAGGCCTCGACGTCGCCGGGCTCGACGACCGCCATCATCCGCTCCTGCGACTCGCTCATGAGGATCTCCTCGGGAGCCAGCGTCGAGTCGCGCAGCGGCACCCGGTCGAGCTCGACGTGCATGCCGCCGTCACCGGCCGAGGCCAGCTCGGAGGTGGCACAGGACAGCCCGGCGCCGCCGAGGTCCTGGATGCCGGCGATGACGCCGGCGGCGAAGAGCTCGAGGGTGCACTCGATGAGCAGCTTCTCCATGAAGGGGTCCCCGACCTGGACGCTCGGCCGCTTGGCCGGACCGCCCTCGTCAAAGGTCTCGCTGGCCAGCACCGAGACGCCGCCGATGCCGTCGCCGCCGGTGCGGGCGCCGTAGAGCACGACCTGGTTGCCGGTGCCGGAGGCGTTGGCGAGGTGGAGGTCCTCGTGGCGGAGCACGCCGACGCAGAGCGCGTTGACCAGCGGGTTGCCGGCGTAGGTCTCGTCGAAGACGGCCTCGCCGCCGATGTTGGGCAGGCCGAGGCAGTTGCCGTAGCCGCCGACGCCGGCCACGATCCCCGGCAGCACGCGGGCGGTGTCGGGAGCGTCGAGCGGGCCGAAGCGCAGCGGGTCCATCACGGCGACCGGACGCGCGCCCATGGCGAGGATGTCGCGGACGATGCCGCCCACCCCGGTGGCCGCCCCCTGGTAGGGCTCCACGAACGACGGGTGGTTGTGGCTCTCGACCTTGAACGTCACGGCGTAGCCCTGACCGATGTCGAGCACACCGGCGTTCTCACCTATGCCGGCGAGCATCTTGCCGACCGGCGTCGTCTGCGGGATCTCGCCGAACTGCTTGAGGTGCACCTTGGTGGACTTGTAGGAGCAGTGCTCGCTCCACATGACGCTGTACATCGCGAGCTCCGAGCTCGTCGGCCGGCGTCCGAGGATCTCGCGGATCCGGGCGTACTCGTCGGCCTTCAGGCCCAGCTCGGCCCACGGCTGGTCCCGCTCGGCGTCGGCCGCGGCGATGGCGACCGTGTCGAGGGTGCCGGAGGCGCCGGAGGTGGTGGATGCGGACCGGTGGACGCTCGTCTCGGGCACGACCCCCAATCTACCGCCGCGGCTCCCCGGGCTCCTCGCCGGGCGCATAGTGGACGACCGTGATCGCTGCGGGGCGCTCGGCGTCGTCCTCGTCGGGGACGTCGAGGTCGCCCTCGAGCTCGACGTCGACGTCCCTCTCGTCAGTGGCGCCGGGGTCGCGCCCGGCATCCCGCTCGCCGCCCCGCTCGGCCTCGCGCTGCGCCTTCCGGGCGGCCCGCTCGGCCCGCTTCTCCTCGAGCAGCGCGCGCTTGGCCTCCTTCTCCGCATCCCTCTCAACGTCCTGACGGGACGCGCCGCGGTCCGCCGGATCGCCGACCCGGGGGACGGCCCTGGCGCCCCTGGCTGCGTGGGCGCCCGCTGCGGCCGAGCCCGATCCGCGCGAGGCGCCGTCGTCGGGACCGTCCAGGCGCGGCGTCGCCAGCCGGCGCGAACCGGCTCGACCGCCCGTCACCTGGCGCGACGCGCCGCCGGCCCGGGCCCCCATCGCGCCCGCCGCCATCCCGCCGATCATCGGCGTGCCGCTGCTCGCGGAACGCCGGCCCGCCCCGCGCCGGCCGAGAAGCGCACCGGCGGCCCCCGCGACCGGCGCGAGACCGGTGGACGCGAGGCCGGTGAGGTCGGGCACGGACACGGAGACCGACGCGATCGGGGGCAGGGCTCCCACGCCTGTCTGGGCAGATCCGGGGACCGAGGTCGACGGCACCACCATCGTGCCGACCCCGAACTCCTGGCCGTCGCCGCCCCAGCCTCCGGGGAAGTCGCCGCCGGCGAGCTCGGTGAGCCGGGAGCGTACGTCGACGAGCTCGGCGCGTGCGGCCCGCAGCCGGGCGCTCTCCTGGTCCAGCGACAGCGTCAGGCGGCCACGGATCTCCTCGGCCTGCAGCTGGCCGCGGTCGACCTTGCCGCGGTCGTCGTCCTCCGAGGGGTGGAAGACGAGGTGGCGCGACTCGCCCACGACCTCGTGGGGAATGACCGCGACCGTCGTCCAGGCCTGGTCGAGCTCCTTCTGCGAGGAGGTGACGATCGAGCTGATCGTGCGCAGCGACAGCGAGACCTGCCCGGCCAGCGCGGTGAACCGGTCGAGGTTGACCAGGACCTGGCGGCGGTGCTGGTCATAGCTCTCCGCGGCCGCCGCGTCCCATCCCTCCGTCGCACGCCGGGCCGCCTCCACGAGCTCGTCGCCGTGGCGCGCCATCCGCTCGGCGATCCGGGTCCACATCTCGGCCGCCTCGTCGAGTGGGCGCACGTCCGCACGCAGCTGCCAGGGGTGGGCGGGCACGTCAGCTCCCCCTCGGTCCGCGGGGTCCGCCGTCGAAGCCGTCGAGCGCGACGTGGTGGGCCGCACGCTCGAGCTCGGCCGCGACGGCGTCGTCGGCCCGGACCGCGTCCTGGGCCGCGTCGACCAGACCGGCGACGCCCAGGCCCAGGGTCTGGACCAGCGCGGCCACGACCTCGCCCGCGTCGGCCAGCGAGTCGGCGTACGACGTGGAGACCGCGAGCGCGCCGGCTGCGTCGCCCAGCCCCTCGCACGCGGCGGCGAGGTCCGGCAGCGCGGTGCTCCAGTCCTGGGCCATCGACCTCAGGACGCTCTCGGACGTGGCGGCGAGCTCGACCAGCCTGGTCGGCTCGACCTGCATCAGGGACCGCTTGCCGCTTCCGCTCACCCCAGCGGGATACCCGCGACCCGGTGGGCCAAACACGTCGTCCCGGCGTCTGTGGGTAAACAATTCTGTGGACGCGGTTTCGCAGCGGCGCGTTCGGGGAAGCAGGCCAGCACGGAACCCACCCCCGGGAACGCCTCCAGGAGCCGCGATGAACGCCGTGATGACCGTCGACCTGTCCGAGCTCGACGCCTGGTCCGCACAGGTCCAGCGCGCGAGCGACGACCTCACCGGGATCGCCCGCAACGGCGGCCACAGCCTGGTGCAGACCGACTTCGGCCCGATCCTGGAGACGATGATGGGCGCCTACAACGCCCTGCTGCCGTCGGTGAACCAGTCGCTCGAGGACAACGGCACCGGCATGCGCGACCACGCCGAGGCCCTGCGCGCCACGGCCCGCGACTTCACGCTCACCGAGGACGGGGTCGTACGCCGTCACAACGCGCACGGTGTCGACGCCCGTGACGGGTCGAGCAGCTTCTTCGACGTCGCGGAGACCACGATCCGGCGCGCGGCGCCGACCGAGACGAGCCTGCCGCAGATCAGCTTCGGCTTCCCCTACGACACCGTGTGCGACCTGGTGCGCATGCTGACCGGCTTCGACATCCGCGCCGAGCTCGCCGAGAAGATCGGCGGCGACGTGGTCGGCGCCTCGATGCAGGGCTCGTCCTTCGGCAGCCTCGGCACGTCGATGAAGGGCGTGGCGGCCAACCTGCAGAGCGGCGGCCAGACCATCTCCAAGACCTGGCAGGGCGGCGCGGCCGACGCTGCGGTCGGCCAGATCGGCACGTGGGTCGCCTCCCTCGACACCCAGGCCGCGCAGCTCGTCCAGATGGGCCAGAACGTCGTCCAGATCTGCCGCGACGCCTGGCAGACCGCGCTGGCCGTCGTGCAGTGCGTGAAGTCGGCCGTGCAGACCGTCTCGGCCGCGCTCGCGACCATGAGCATCCCGGGCGTCGGCTGGGCGCGCGTCGTGCAGGCGGTCTTCCAGGCCTTCCAGGCCGTGATGAAGGCCTACCAGGCGATCATGAAGCTGATCAACATCCTCAAGCAGGTCAAGTCCTTCATCGAGACGGTGAAGAACTTCTTCGACGGTGACAAGGCGCCCGTCTCCACGGCCACCGCGCCCACCGCCACCGGCGCTCCGGGCAGCGTCACCCGGGACCCGCGCTCGGTCGCCACGCCCACCGTCGGCCAGCGCCCCGTCGCCGTCACGGCATGAGCGAGGAGCTGCGCAGCCAGGCCGAGATCCTGGCCGCCATCGCCGGGGCGCGTGAGGACCTGACCACCGGTCTCGCCGACCTGCAGGCGACGGTGGAGGAGCTCAACTCCCGTCCGTTGCTCACCGACGAGGAGAAGCAGGCCCTCGAGGAGCAGGCCGAGTCCGGCGAGCTCGGTGAGGACATGCGCACGCTCGTCGGCAAGATCAAGGACGGCGAGGACACGTGGGAGCAGGTCTTCTCGGGCGAGTCCCCCCACGGTTCGCTGCTCCAGGGCCACCTGACGCGGATGTTCGAGGAGCACAAGGAGGACATCGCGCTGGCCTTCGAGGAGCTGATCGAGGCCGAGGAGGCCAAGGGCAACTTCCTCTTCGACGAGGTGCCCACCAGCGAGGCGTGAGCCGCGGGCTGCGAACTACACCCCTGTAGTTCGCGGGAAGGCCTGTGACGGGTGTGACTGGTGTGATTCGCTGGCCTCCGCCACCACGCTCGCCCGACCCGCCGGAGCCCCCATGCGTCGCCTGCCCCGTACGTTCCTCGCCGCCGCGACGCTCGTCCTCGCCGCACCGCTGGCGACCCTCGTGCCAGCCGTCGCCGCGGACCCGCCGGCACCGCGCCTGGCCTCGCAGCGCCAGGTCGCGCTGGCCACGCCCGGGGACTTCACCGGCTACGGCTTCGACCAGTGCGTCGCGCCCACCCAGAAGGCGATGGACACGTGGTGGCGCAAGTCCCCCTTCTCCGCCGTCGGCATCTACATCTCCGGCGACTCGCGCGCCTGCCGCACGCAGCCCAACCTCAGCCCCACCTGGGTCGCCACCCAGGTCGCGCGCGGCTGGCGGCTGCTGCCCATCGCCCTGGGCCCCCAGGCCTCCTGCCAGCCGCGTTTCCCGCGCTACGCCGACGACTTCAGGATCAGTGCCACCCCCACCGGCGGCTACGCCAAGGCGGCCCAGCAAGGCGCGGCCGAGGCCGACAAGAACGCCGCCGACGCGACGGCGTACGGCATCGGGCCGGGCAGCACGATCTGGTACGACCTCGAGGGCTTCGACCTCACCAACACCCACTGCCGCGAGTCGGCGCTCGTCTTCACCAGCGCCTGGGTGAGCCGGATCAAGGCGCTCGGCTACGTCGCCGGCTTCTACTCCAGCGCCAGCTCGGGCATCAAGATGCTCGACGACGCCCGCACGAAGCGCCCGGGCCAGTTCGCGTTGCCGGACCGGATCTGGATCGCGCGCTGGGACGGCGTGGCCAACACCTCGACGACCTACATCCCCGAGGACGGCTGGCGTCCCGGCGGCCGGATGAAGCAGTACCTCGGCGGCCACAACGAGACGTGGGGCGGCGTCACGATCAACATCGACAGCAACTTCATCGACCTCGGCGCCGGCTCCGTCCCCGCACCCGAGGCTCGCTGCCCCGGCACCCGGCTCGGGTTCTGGAAGTACCCCACCCTCACGCCGTCGGCCGCCCAGCGCACCCGGGTCAAGGTCCTGCAGTGCCTGCTGACCGAGCAGGGCACCTACTCCGGGCCGGTCAACGGCTCCTACGACGCAGCGACGGTCGCGGCGGCGCGCGCCTGGCAGGCGAAGCGGAAGTTCACCCCGACCGACACCTTCGAGAAGCGGCACTGGACCGCGCTGCTCGCCGCCGGTGCCCGTACGACGGTCAAGCGCGGCTCGGTCGGCGAGTCGGTCCACCGGCTCCAGCGGGCACTGAACGCAGCCGGGGCCGGGCGGTTCCGGGCCAGCGGCGTGGTCGATGCGAAGACCGAGGCTGCCCTGCGGGCCTACCAGCGCCGTCTGCGCATCCCCGTCTCGGGCGTCGCGACCCGCCAGACCTGGAACAAGCTGCAGCAGGGTCGCTGAAGCCGATCAGGCGGGCGGGCCGAGGACCAGCGCCACGCCGGTGAGGCCGGCGACGGCCACCAGCCCGACGAGCAGGCCCTGGGCCGGACGGCGCAGCAGCCACGCCGTGATGCGCTCGACCGGACCAGTCGGCTGCTCGCTCCGCAGGCGCCAGTGCTCACCCAGGAGCCCGGTGCGCTCGGCGTACCTCTCGAAGGGGATCGTGGCGAACGGCGGGACCGCGGCCACCAGCCCCAGCGCGAGGCGACCCAGCGACCACTTCTGGTCGACCGCGACGAGCACGGCGGCCAGGCAGTAGGCCACGAAGACGACGCCGTGGACCATGCCGAAGACCTGCACGCCGAGCTCGGTGGTCTCGGTGACGTACTTGAGGAACATGCCCGTCAGGAGGAGCGCCCAGGTGACGGCCTCCGCGAGGGCGGCGGTGCGGAAGAGCCGGCGGGGGGTGATCATGCGAAAGCGCGCTCGACGAGCGAGGTGAAGAACCCGAGCCCGTCGGTGCCGGGACCCGTGAGGTCCTCGACCGCGTGCTCGGGGTGGGGCATCAGGCCGACGACGTTGCCGCGCTCGTTGGAGATGCCGGCGATGTCGCGCAGCGAGCCGTTGGGGTTGTCGTCGAGGTAGCGCGCCACGACGAGGCCCTCGCCCTCGAGCCGGTCGAGGGTGGGCTCGTCGGCCACGAAGCCGCCCTCGCCGTTCTTGAGCACGATCGTGACCTCGGCGCCGGCGGCGTACGCCGATGTCCACGGGGTGTCGACGCGCTCGATGCGCAGACGCTGGTCACGGCACACGAACTTGCGGTGGTCGTTGCGGATGAGCGCGCCGGGGAGCAGGTGGGACTCGCAGAGGATCTGGAAGCCGTTGCAGATGCCGAGCACCGGCATGCCCTTGCCCGCAGCCTCGATGACCGAGGTCATCACCGGCGCGAAGCGGGAGATGGCACCGCAGCGGAGGTAGTCGCCGTAGGAGAAGCCGCCCGGCAGGACCACGGCGTCCACGCCCTTGAGGTCCTCGTCGCCGTGCCACAGCGCGACCGCCTCGTTGCCGCCGATGGAGACCGCGCGGCGCGCGTCGACGTCGTCGAGCGAGCCGGGGAAGGTGACGACGCCGACCTTCATGCGCGACCGGCCTCGTGGGCCACCTCGGACACGGAGTGGTCCTCGACGTGGACCTCGTAGTCCTCGATCACCGGGTTGGACAGCAGCGTCTCGGCGACCTTGTCGATCTCGGCGAGCACCGCGTCGGTGATCTCGCCGTCGACCTGGAGCTCGAACCGCTTGCCCTGGCGGACGTCGGTGACGAGGTCGAAGCCGAGGCGGGGCAGCGCACCGAGCACCGCCTTGCCCTGGGGGTCGAGGATCTCGGGCTTGGGCATGACGTCGACGACGACTCGGGCCACGGGGTGCTCCTGGGTGACAGCTGGGTGACAGATGGAGGCGGGCGAGGTCGATTCTAGTGAGCCGCCGCGCGGGCGCGCCCGGCGGGCATGACGATGGACCGACGGGGTACGCCCACGACGGAGCCCGACACTGTGCGAGGAGGTCGCCATGGCGAGGATCGGCATCTCCGGTTGGCGCTACGCCGGCTGGCGCGGGCAGTTCTACCCGCCCGGGCTGCCGCAGCGTCGCGAGCTCGCCCACGTCGCCGGGCTGCTCACGACCGTCGAGGTCAACGGGTCCTTCTACTCGCTGCAGCGGCCCTCGAGCTGGCGGGCGTGGGCGGCGGAGGTGCCCGAGGACTTCGTCTTCGGGGTGAAGGGCCCGCGGTTCATCACGCACATGAAGAAGCTCTTGGGCTCAAGGGCTGGATGCAACACCTCTGATCTGAGGGGTGTCCTGTGCGTCGCAGCCGTGTGTGTCCGATGTCGGTCCGGGTGGAGTTCTGGGCGCTGGTCCGTGAGGGTCTGACCGTCGCCG
>NZ_JADHZD010000013.1 GCF_020102855.1 Nocardioides lacusdianchii | reverse complement strand
GCGACGTTTCGACACCTCGCAGCCTCGGGTGGGCGCACCAGCCTGTGACGACGCCATGCCGATGTCGTGAGACATCCCTATTCCGATGTCCTGAGACACCCCATTCCGATGTCCTGAACCAACACACTGCCGGGGGCGCCATGTGATGTCGCAAGTCATCAGCGACACACGGCGACCCTCCACCGCAGCGGCTCCCCACCGCCGCAGGATGTGACCAGGCCCCGCCACGTATGAGGTAGCGGGGCCGCACACATTTCTCCGCCGCCGGGCCCGACGCCCCCTCCCAGGGGTGAAGTCGACTCATGGGTGTGCCGCGACCGGGTACGACCACGTCTCCTGCAACCGCGAGATGGAGCACGACGATGGTGGATGACCTGGGGACCGGACTGCTGACCGTGATCAGCGTCCTCGCCGGCCTCGCCGCGCTGCTGGTCCTGCTGGCAGCGCTCGACCCGACGAACGTCCCGCGCGAGAAATAGGTGAAGCCCCACCAAGTATGAGTTGGTGGGGCTTCGATGTCTTCTGGACCGAAGTCCTTCCGACACCTCCGTTCTACGCCTGCGGCGGGTGCCGCGCAAGGGCCCGAGCGGGCTTTCTCAGGGTGCCCGGCGTGTCGGGCCCGACACGCCGGTCAGGCCGTCGGGCGGCTCGTGTCGGCGGCGTACGCCTCGATCTCGGCGGCGATGCGCGCCTTCACCTCGGCGGGGGCGAAGGACGCGTCGACGGCCGCACGCGCCAGGTCGGCGACCCCGCGTTCGTCGAGGTCGAGCAGCCCGGCTGCGACCTCGTAGTCGTTGTTCAGCGTCGTGGCGAACATCGGCGGGTCGTCGGAGTTAATCGTCACCGTGACGCCCGCGTCGACGAACGTGCGCAGCGGATGGTCCTCGATCCGGTCGACCGCGCGGGTCGCGATGTTGGACGTCGGGCAGACCTCGAGCACGACGCCCGTCTGCGCGAGGTGGGCCAGCAGCTCCGGGTCCTCCGCGGCCGAGCAGCCGTGACCGATGCGCTCGGCGCCCAGCAGGCGCACGGACTCCCAGATCGTGTCCGGCCCGGTGGTCTCCCCCGCGTGCGGCACCGAGTGCAGGCCGGCGGTCCGGGCGGTGGTGAAGTGCGGCTCGAACTGCGCGCGCGGGACCCCGATCTCCGGCCCGCCCAGGCCGAAGCCGACCAGGGCGTCGGTGCGGTGCTCGAGGGCGTACGCCAGGGTCGCGTCGGCGGCCGGGACGCCCGACTCGCCGGGGATGTCGTAGATCCACTGGAGCACCAGGCCGAAGTCGCGCTCCGCCGCGACGCGCGCGTCCTCGATGGCCTCGGTGTAGGCCTCGATGGCGATGCCGCGGGCCACGGACGTGTACGGCGTGCAGGTGAGCTCGGCGTACCTCAGGTTCTGGCCCTGCGCCATCTCGCGCGCGACCTCGTAGGTCAGCAGCCGGATGTCCTCGGGCGTGCGGATGAGGTCGACGACCGCGAGGTAGACCTCGATGAAGTGGGCGAAGTCGCGGAAGATGAAGAAGTCCCGGAGCTCCTCCAGGTCGGAGGGGACCCCGGCGTCGGGGTGGCGTGCCGCGAGCTCGGAGACGATCCGCGGCGACGCCGACCCGACGTGGTGGACGTGGAGCTCGGCCTTGGGCAGGCCGGCGATGAAGGGTGCGAGGCTCACGCCCCGCAGTGTCGCAGAGACCTCAACCGACCATCTGGGCGGCGATCTCCTGCAGCGTCTCGCCCTCGACGACCTCGCCGTCGACGAGCACCGTCGGCGTGGAGTTCACACCCTCGCGCGAGGCGGCGTCGTTGGCGGCGTCGACCCAGCCCTCGAAGGCCATGTCCTCGATGCCGGGACGTACGTCGGCCTCGGTCGCGCCCGCCTCGACGGCGAGGTCGACGAGGTCGTCGGCGTCAGGGAAGGGGCCGGACTCCGGCGGCTGGTTGTCGAAGAGCAGGTCGTGGAAGGTCTTGGCGACCTCGGGACCGGACTCGTCGAGGACCACCGCGAACGCGTTGGCCGCCTCGGGCGAGTAGTCGTCGATCCCCTCCAGGAAGCCAAGCGGGCGGTACTCCACGCTCACCTCGCCGGCCTCGACCGCGGCGTCGAGCTGGTCGCGCACGGTCAGCTCGAGCTGGCCGCAGAAGGGGCAGAGGAAGTCCTCGTAGACCACGATCTCCTTGGGCGCGTCGGCCTCGCCGATGCGCAGGCCGTAGGAGTCTGTGGCACCTGCGGGCGGAGTGTCGGGCTTGTCCGAGCCCAGGTTGGTGATCAGGAAGAAGCCGCCGACGACCAGCACGAGCACACCGGCGATCAGGCCGGCGCGGGTGAGCTGCTCCTTGCGCTTGGCGGCCTTGCGGCGCTCCTCGGCCTCGGCGCGGGCCCGCTCGGTGCGCGCGCGGCGCGCCTCCCGCTTGGCCTGCGTCGCCGCCTTCTCCTCAGCGGTCCTGTGCGAGGTCTTCTTCTGCGCCATGGAGGCTTCCTTCGTCGTCGGGGATGTCGTCGTCGGTGTCGTCTGTGGTCGAGGTGGGGAACAGGACGTTCTCCAGGGCCAGGCGCGACGCGGGCCGCACCACGAGCCAGAGGCTCAGGGCGAGGAGACCGACGTCGCGGGCGATCTCGCCCGGATACTTGGCGGCCGCGTCGGGGATCTCACCGCCGCCGCCGAAGCAGCCGCAGTCGATCGACATCCCCCGCGCCCACGCGCTGGCGATCCCGATGATGAAGGCCACGAAGAGCAGCGCCGAGACCACGGAGGTCCCGCGCACCACCACCCCGAGCACCAGGCACAGCCCGATGACCACCTCGAGGACCGGGAGCAGGTGACCGACCGCCGGGACGATCGCCTCAGGCAGCAGGTCGTAGGCGCGTACGGCGCGCACGCTCTCGTCGGGGTGGGGCAGCTTGAGCGCCCCCGCCACGATCCACACGCCGCCCGTCACCAGGCGCGCGACGAGCCCGAACCAGTCCTTCACACCCCTGAGGTTAGGAGGTCAGCCTGAATCGAGGCTGAGAGGGCCGCGCGGGCAGCGGTGGGTAGGGTGCCGACCGTGAACGACAGATTGGTGTGGATCGACTGCGAGATGACCGGCCTCGACCTGGGCGCCGACGCGCTGATCGAGGTCGCGGCCCTGGTCACCGACTTCGAGCTCAACGTCCTGGGCGAGGGCGTCGACGTGATCATCAAGCCCTCGCAGGAGGCGCTGGACCAGATGGTCGAGTTCGTGCAGAGCATGCACGAGAAGTCCGGCCTGCTCGAGGAGCTCGCCAGCGGCACGACCCTGGCCGAGGCCGAGGAGCAGGTGCTGGCCTACATCAAGGAGCACTGCCCCGACGGCAGCCGTCCGCCGCTCGCCGGCAACACGGTCGCGACCGACCGCGCGTTCCTCGCCCGCGACATGCCCGGGCTGGAGTCGTTCCTGCACTACCGGATCGTCGACGTCTCCTCGATCAAGGAGCTCTCGCGGCGGTGGTATCCCCGCGCCTACTTCTCCGCTCCGACCAAGCGCGGCAACCACCGCGCGCTCGCCGACATCCAGGAGAGCATCGAGGAGCTGCGCTACTACCGCGAGGCCGTCTTCGTGCCCCAGCCCGGCCCCGACAGCGCCCAGGCCAAGGAGATCGCGGCCCGCCACGGAGGCCAGCTGACCGGCCTCGGTCCCGACACGGGGGCCGATTCCGGCTCCGAGGCCTGATTGCCCTACACTTCTCGTCGTCCTCGCCTCTCGGCGAGCAGGCATGGTGGGTATAGCTCAGCTGGTAGAGCGCCGCCTTGTGGTGGCGGATGTCGCGGGTTCAAGTCCCGTTACTCACCCCAGTCAGATCGAGCCCCCGACCGCATCGGTCGGGGGCTCGATCCGTCTCCGGCTCAGCCGGGTGCCGCGCTCCCCCGGATCTGCGGGACCTGCAGGGGAAGCCGGTTCCCGCGGATCGGGTTCGCCTCGGCCACCTTGCCCATGGCGTCGACGATGTTGCGCAGGTTGATGATCAGCGCGCCGTAGATCGGCCATTCCGGGGAGCGCTCGGTGGCCCGCAGCTCCTCGGTGAAGGCCTCGAGGCGACGGCGTACGTCCGTGAGGGCCGCGGGGTCGGCCTCGCCCGCGGCGCGGCCGGCGTCGCCCAGCATCGAGATCCACGGGTCGGCGAACGCCTCGCCCCAGGTCTCGCGGTGCGCCTGCTGGCCGCCGAGCGTGCGCGCCAGGCTGCGCGTCTCTGCGACGGCCTGCTCCATGCGGCGCAGCAGCTCGTGCCACTGCTCGGGGTTCTTCATCTCGCGTGCCGAGCGACGCGGGTTCATCCGGGCGCTCTCCTGCGCCTGTCGCACCAGGGCCCACGCGTTGTCGAGGTCGCCGTCCAGGTCGCGGGTGCGGTCGATCCAGCCCGTGACGTCCTCGTCCTGGCACCCGTCGCCGAGTCCTCCGGCGATGTCGACCAGCAGCTCGCCGATCCCGTCGTCGATGCGGTCCATCGCCTCGGCCGCCGTACGCCGACGCAGCGGAGGCCACACGATGACGTTGACGAGCAGGCCGACGGCCACGCCGATGGCCGTGTCGATCAGCCGCGAGATGAGCAGCGTGTCGCTCTCGAAGCCCGTGGTGAGGACCACGAGCCCGGTGGTGGCGATCGTCGTGGCCTCGGCGCCCAGCCACGGCACGGCGCCGAGCAGCAGGGCGAGCACCAGGAGCAGCGCGACCGCCCACGTCGAGAGCCCGAAGGACTCCCCCACCGCGGTGGCCAGCAGCACCGCGACCACGGTCGCGGCGACCTGCTGGGTGCCCTTGGAGAAGGTGCGGTAGACGGTCGCGTGCACCACCAGCAGCGCGGCCCACGGCGCCAGGAAGGGCTGGGGCAGGTCCAGGACACTCTTTGCGATCACCCAGGCCGCGACCGCGGCCAGCACCGTCTTGGCCAGCTGCAGGACGTCGTTCCAGAAGATCGGGTCGCCGAGCCGGTCGTCGATGCGTTTCCTCAGTCGTTCCCTCATGTCGTGCCTCCCTCTCCCGCCGACCGACACTACGGGTGACGGCGGGTCTGGCCACGATCAGGCGAGGGAGAGGAAGAGCTTCTCCATCTTCTTGACGTCCACGCTGTCCACGCCGTCGCCCTCGGCCAGGCACTGCTGGAGCCCGCTGGCCACGATCGCGAAGCCGGCGCGGTCGAGCGCCTTGGACACCGCGGCGAGCTGGGTCACGACGTCCTCGCACTCGCGCCCCTCCTCGAGCAGGCGCAGCACGCCGGCGAGCTGCCCCTGGGCACGCTTGATGCGGTTGATGACCGGCGTCATCTGGGTCGGGTCGAGCTCCATCGGTTCTCCTCGGGCGGGGCGGACAGGGCGGCGAGGGCCGCGGTTCTCCCAGCATACCCCCGGGGGTGTTTTGTGTTTCGATCCGATACCCCCTAGGGTATGTCCCAACAGCCCGGACCCACTCCCAGGAGAGGAATCGCATGTCCCAGCAGACGCCCGAGATCTCGATCGAGGACTACGCCAGCGAGCGCGACCACGGCACGACCGTCGACGTCCGCGAACGCGTGGAGTACGCCCAGGCCCACGTGCCCGGCGCCGTCCTGGTGCCGATGGGCCAGCTCGCCTCGCGCCTCGGCGAGATCGACCGCTCGTCCCGCGTGCACGTCATCTGCGCCTCCGGCAACCGCTCGAAGGCGATGACCGACCTGCTCGTGGCCCAGGGCTTCGACGCGGTGTCGGTGGCCGGCGGCACGCAGGCCTGGATCGCCTCCGGTCGCGCCGTGGGGGTGGGTCTGTGATGTCCGACCTCACCGTCATCGCCGTCGAGACCCCGACGCTCGGCGACCGCAGCTACCTCGTGCACGACGGCGAGGTGGCGCTGGTGGTCGACCCGCAGCGTGACATCGACCGGGTGCTGGCCCTGCTCGACGAGCACGGCGTGCGCCTCACCCACGTCTTCGAGACCCACATCCACAACGACTACGTCACCGGTGGCCTCGCCCTCGCGCAGCGCACCGGTGCCCAGTACCTCGTCAATGGCGAGGACGACGTGTCCTTCACCCGCACCCCCGTAGCGGACGGACAGGTCGTCGAGGTGGGTGGACGGATGCGCATCACTGCGCTGGCAACCCCCGGCCACACGTTCACCCACCTCTCCTACGCCCTGACCGACGCCGGCAGTCGCGGCGAGGACGGCCTCGACCGGGCCGTCGGCGTCTTCTCCGGAGGCTCGCTGCTCTTCGGCGCGACGGGTCGTCCCGACCTGCTCGGCCCCGAGCACACCCACGACCTGGTGCACCACCAGCACGCCTCGGCGCACCGGCTCGCCGACCTGCTCCCGGACGAGGCCGAGGTCTACCCGACCCACGGCTTCGGCTCGTTCTGCTCGGCCACCCAGTCCGACGCGACCTCCTCGACGATCGGGCAGGAGAAGCAGGCCAACCCGGTGCTGACCCAGGACGAGCAGACCTACGTCGACGAGCTCCTGGCCGGCCTCGGCGCGTGGCCCGCCTACTACGCGCACATGGCACCGGCCAACGCCGCCGGGCCGTCCGAGCCCGACCTCAGCCCGCCCGGGCTCGCCGACGCCGTCGAGCTGCGCCGCCGCATCGAGGACGGCGAGTGGGTCGTCGACCTGCGCAACCGCACTGCCTTCGCCGCCGGGCACGCACCCGGCACGCTCAACTTCGGGCTCGACGGCGGCTTCGCGACCTACCTCGGGTGGCTCATCAGCTGGGGCACCCCGGTCACGCTGCTCGGCGAGAGCCCCGAGGACGTGGCCGAGGCCCAGCGCGAGCTGGTCAGGATCGGCATCGACCGCCCTGCCGCGCACGCGACCGGCAAGCCCGAGGACTGGAGCGACCAGCCGCTGAGCTCCTTCCCCACCGCGACCTTCGCCGACCTGGCCCAGGTGCGCCACCACCGCGAGGTCGTCGTCCTCGACGTACGCCGTGCCGACGAGCACGACGCGGCCCGGATCGCGGGCGCCGTCAACGTCCCGCTGCACGAGCTCATGGACCGCCTCGACGAGGTGCCCGCGGGCGAGGTCTGGGTGCACTGCGCCGGCGGCTACCGCGCGTCGGTGGCCGCGTCGATGCTCGATGCAGCGGGTCGCACCCTCGTGGCCATCGACGACTCCTTCGACAACGCCGAGCAGGTCGGCCTCCACCTGGTCCTGGCGGGGCCCGAGGCGTGATGCTCGCCACCACCGTCGGGATGGCCGTCGTCGCCGGCGCACTCATCGGGCTCAGCCTGGGCGCGCTCGGCGGTGGCGGCTCCATCCTCGCCGTCCCGGTGCTCGTGGCCCTGGGCCAGGGGCCCGCGCAGGCGACCACCGGGTCCCTGGTGGTGGTGGCGGTGACGTCGCTGGCCGGCGCGCTGACGGCGTACCGCTCCGGCAACGTGCTGCTGGCGCGCGGCCTGACCTTCGGGCTGGTCGCGACCGGCGGCGCCGTCGCCGGGGCGCGGGCCTCGACGCTGGTCGCCGAGCCCGTGCTGCTCGGTGCCTTCGCCGTGCTGATGCTGGGGGTCGGCGTGCTGCTGGCCGTACGCCAGTGGCGGGGTCGTCGGGGCTCCGACGGCCCGTCGGAGCGTCCGAGCGGCTTCGACGACCCGATCATCACCTTCGGCCCGACCTTCGCCTGCCAGTGCCCGCGTGCGCTGAAGGTGCTGGTCACCGCGACCGCCGTCGGCCTGCTCACCGGCTTCCTCGGGGTCGGGGGCGGCTTCCTGGTCGTCCCCGCCCTCCTCGTCGCGCTCAGCCTCCCGATCGACTTCGCCGCCGGCACCTCGCTCGTGGTCATCACGATCACCAGCACCGTCGCCCTCGCAGCACGTGCCGGGGCCGGCGCCGGCCCGGACTGGACCCTCGTGGCCGCCCTCACCGTCGCCGCCGCCCTGGCCGCCGTCGCCGGCGCGCGCCTCGCGGCACACATCGACACCCGCCGGCTCTCGGCCGCCTTCACCGCCCTCGTGCTGGTCGTCGCCGCCTGGACCGCGGCCACCGCACTCCCCGCACTCGTCTGAGGCGATTCCCACCCCATCACCCCCACAGAAGGAGATCCACATGTGCCGAGCAGTGCGATGCAAGACCTGCGGCAAGACCACCTGGGCCGGTTGCGGCCAGCACGTCGGGCAGGTCCGCGCCGGCGTCCCCGCCAAGGAGTGGTGCAACGGCCAGCACTCTGCTGCGGAGAAGCAGGCCGCCGGCTCCGGCAGCGGCTTCCTCTCCCGGCTCTTCGGCAAGGGCTGAGGCCTTCCCCCGGCTTCGGGATCCCCGGCTGACCGGCTCTCCCGTACGTTGTCAGGCCTTGCAGAGCCTGACAACCTCGGGGATCCCCGGCTGACCGGGGATCCCGACGCGGCCGGGTCGGCTGAAGACCCTCAGGGGTGGTAGACCGCCCGGTGCGGTCGCGGGTTCGCGAGGAGCACGGGGCACGCGGCCTCGCGCAGCACGGCCCGGGCCACAGGTCCGATGTGCGAGCCGACCGGCACGAGAGGGTCGTGGCGCCCGATGACCAGCAGGTCGGCGCCCTCCGAGGCCCCCAGGATCGCCTCGATGACGCGTCCGGGGTGGACCTCGACGTCGGCCTCCATCGCCACCGACTCATCGCCCAGCCGGTCGAGCGCCGCGCGCACCTCGGCGCGCGAGCGGTCCGACCAGCGCTGGCGCTCGTCGTTGTACGACGTTGCCTCCGCGTCGTACGCCGGCCAGGACCAGGCGTGCACGACCTTCAGCGACGCGCCGCGGGCGTGCGCCTCGGCGACGGCGGTGCGCAGCACCTCGTCGGAGCGCTCGGGCACGTCGACGCCGGCCACGACGACCTTCGGGCCGTCCGTCGGCGTCCAGCCGCTCGGCACGGCGACGACCGGCACGGGGAGCCGGGCAGCGACACCTCCGGCGACGGTGCGGTTCACGATGCGCGAGAGCCGCGAGAGGTGGCGGTGCTCGAGCACGACCATCCGCGCGGAGCGGCCCGCCTCGACCAGCACGTGGACGGGTGCCCCGCGGTGCAGCTCGTGGGTCACCGGCACGGCGCCGTCGACCAGGTCCTCCGCGCGCTTGACGGCGAGGTCGAGGACCTCGCGGCCCCACTTCTCGACGTCGACCGCGGTCAGCAGGGCGTTCTCCGGTCCCGGGGGCGACACGTGGACGGCGTGCACCAGGTGCAGGCCGCAGCGCGCGCGGATCGCCTCCTCGGCGGCGAAGTCGAGCGCCGACTCCACCTCCTCGGGGCCGACCCCGACGACGATGACGGGGGTGCTGGCGGGGATGCTGGCGGGGATGGCTGTGCTCTCGGTCATGGCGTCCTCCTGGGTGGCGCGGCGCGGTGGGCCCGCACCTCCACTCTTCGCCGCTCCGAGCCGGCCACGAAGGGCCGTTCGGCCCGAGGGCCCGCGGCAAAGGGCCCGGCGGCGGCGTCAGGGTCTACGTTGGGTCGGTGAATTCCGGCACCCACAGCACCTATGACGTCGTCGTGGTCGGCGGCGGCCACAACGCCCTGGTCAGCGCCGCCTACCTCGCACGCGCCGGCCTCTCGGTCGTCGTGCTCGAGCGCCTCGGCCACACCGGAGGCGCTGCCGTCTCCATCGAGCCCTTCGCCGGCCAGCCGGCCCGTCTCTCGCGCTACTCCTACCTCGTCAGCCTGATGCCCGAGCAGCTGATGGCCGACCTGGCGCTCGACGTGCGCCTGACCTCGCGCACCACCGCGTCCTACACCCCCTGGGCGCGCGACGGACGCTCCGGCGGCCTGCTGGTCGAGCGCCCCGAGGGCGAGGCGACGCGTGCGTCGTTCCGCGAGCTCACCGGCAGCGACGAGGAGTACGCCGCCTGGCAGGCGTTCTACGCCGAGGTCGGTCAGCTCGCCGAGGTCGTCGCCCCCACCCTGATGCAGCCGCTGCCGCTCGAGCGCGACGTGCGTGCCCTCGTCGACGACCGGATCTGGACCGACGTCGTCACCGACCCGCTCGGACGCGCGATCGCCTCGCGCTTCGCCGACGACACCGTGCGCGGGGTCGTGGCCACCGACGCGCTCATCGGCACCTTCGCCTCCATGGACGACCCCTCGCTCATCCAGAACCGCTGCTTCCTCTACCACCTGATCGGCAACGGCACCGGGGAGTGGCGCGTGCCGGTCGGCGGCATGGGCGCGGTCACCGACGCGCTCGCCCGGGCCGCGGTCGAGGCCGGCGCGGAGATCATCACCGACGCCGGCGTCAGCGCGATCACGCCCGGCCCCGACGGCGCCGAGGTCACCTTCCACGACGGCACCCGGGACCGGTCCGTCACCGGTCGCCGCGTGCTGTCGGGCGTCGCGCCGTGGGTGCTGCGCATCCTGCTCGGCGAGGGAGAGGACGCGGCGAGCAAGCCCGCCGGCTCGCAGCTCAAGATCAACTTCCTGCTCGACCGGCTGCCCGCGCTGCGCTCCGGCGCCGACCCGGCCGTCGCGTTCGCCGGCACCCTCCACCTCGACGAGGACTACAGCCGCCTCGAGCAGGCGTACGCCGCCGCGGCCGGCGGCTCGGTGCCGGACCCGCTGCCGGGCGAGGTCTACTGCCACAGCCTCAGCGACCCCTCGATCCTGGGCGAGCGGGCCGGCTCGGCGCACACGCTGACCTACTTCGGCCTGCACACCCCGGCCGCGCTCTTCGACGCAGACCCGTCCGCCCGCGACGTGGCCGTGCAGCGCGCCCTCGCCTCGCTGAACGCGGTGCTGGCCGAGCCGATCGAGGACTGCCTGGCCCGCGACTCCGACGGCAACCCGTGCATCGAGGCCAAGGTCCCCCAGGACGTGGAGAAGGACCTCGCCATGCCCGGCGGGCACATCTTCCACGGCGACCTCGAGTGGCCGTGGGCGCCCAACCGCTCGCGGCTGGACACCCCCGCCCAGCAGTGGGGCGTGCAGACCGGGCACGACTCGGTGCTGCTCTGCGGGTCGGGCGCGCGTCGTGGCGGTGCGGTCTCCGGGCTCGGCGGCCACAACGCCGCGCAGGCCGTGCTCGCCGAGCTCTGACCTCGATTTCGCCCAACGGTCGACACGGGGTAAGGTTTTCCTCGCTTCACCGCACGCGCCATTAGCTCAATTGGCAGAGCAGCTGACTCTTAATCAGCGGGTTCGGGGTTCGAGTCCCTGATGGCGTACCACTCGACGAAGGCCAGGCCCCGACCGGGACCTGGCCTTCTGTCGTCGGACGAGGCACGAGCAGGCGGGGGTCCCGGATGGACGAGGCGCAGTGGCGGCTGCTGTCGTCGATCGCACGCCGCTTCTACCTCGAGGACGCCTCCAAGACCGAGCTCGCCGACGAGTTCTCGATCAGTCGCTTCCGGGTCGCCCGGCTCCTCCAGCAGGCCCGCGAGCAGGGCGTGGTGACGATCGAGATCCACGACCGCGACGAGCCGCGCGACGCGCTGTCCGCCGACCTGGCCGCCCACCTCGGTCTCGACGAGTGCGTGGTCGTCACGGCCGGCGACACCGGTGACGACAACAGGCGTCGCCTGGCCCGGGCCGCGGCGCCCCGCATCGCACGCAGCATCCGCGAGGGCGACGTCCTCGGCCTCACCTGGGGCCGGACGCTCGTGGCCATCGGCGAGGAGCTCCCGGCGCTCCCACCGAGCACCGTCATCCAGCTGACCGGCACCGTCGGCAACGACCTGCGCCAGTCCCCCGTGGAGGTCATCCGCCGCATCAGCGGGAGGTCCAGCGTCGAGGCCGTGGCCGTCTTCGCGCCCCTCTTCGCCGCCTCGGAGGGCGCCGCCGACACCTTCCGGAGCGATCCTTCGATCGAGGCCGCGCTCAGCCGCTACGCCGACCTCTCCCTCGCCGTGGTGGCCGTCGGGTCGTGGGACCCGCCCATCACCCAGCTCGGACCGCTGCTGCGGGACCACGAGCGCGCCGAGCTCGAGCGCGAGGGCGTGGTGGCCGAGGTCGCCGGCATCTTCTTCCGCGCGGACGGCTCGGTCATCGAGACCGACCTGAGCCGCCGCCGCATCTCGGTGAGCGCCGACGAGCTGAGGCGATCGCCCCGCGTGATGGCCGTCGCGGGCTCGGCCGAGAAGGCCGACGCCATCGCCGCGGTCTGCCGTTCCGGGCTCCTGAGCAGCCTCGTCACCGACGACCGCGCAGCCGCGGCGTTGCTGCGCCTGCCCCCTCGCTGACCCGGCACGGACCCACCGCCGAGCCCCTGCCGAGCAGAGGCTCCCCGCACCCCGAGACCGCCACGCGGTCGGCCGGGTGCTCGTCAGCGCGCCCTTGACTGGCCGGCGGAGCAGTGCTGTAATCCATGTCACTCTCAAACGTGCAGCAATGCTCAAATGAGCGCATGGAGGTTCGCCGAGATGCTCGTGAACGGCCTGGAGGTGGAGGTCGACGTCGACCGACGGCTGGTCGAGGAGACGCTGCTCCCCGCACTGGACGAGGCGGCCGCGCGTCCGCGCACCTCGCGACGGGCGTTCGTCTTCCTGGTGGGGCCTCCCGGAGTCGGGAAGTCGACGCTGGCCGCGGTGCTGGCCGACGCCTCCGCCGCCCGCCCGACGCCCACCGCGGTGGACGTCGTCGGCATCGACGGCTTCCACCTCCCCCAGCGCCACCTCGAGTCGCACCACCTGCGCACCTCGCGCGGGACGGTCCCGCTCAGCTCCGTCAAGGGTGCGCCGGAGACCTTCGACGTCGAGGGCCTCGCCCAGCACCTCGCCGCCTCGGCCGACCAGGACGTGGTGTGGCCGACGTACGACCGCCGCGTGCACGACGTGGTGGCGGGCACGCACCCGCTCAGCGCCGACCTGGTGGTGGTCGAGGGCAACTGGCTGCTGCTCGACGAGCCGGGCTGGCGCGACCTCGCGGACCACGCCCACTACGTCGTCCTCCTCACGGCCGATCCCGCGCTGCTGCGCGATCGCCTCGTCGAGCGGAAGGTCCGTGGCGGCCTTTCCCCGGCCCAGGCCGAGGACTTCTACGAGCGCAGTGACCGGCTCAACGTGCAGCGGGTCATGGGCTCCTCCGACTTCAGCAAGGTCGACCTGACGCTGGTGGTCCAGGCCGACGGATCCATCCAGCAAGGAGAGATGTGATGAGTCAATCGATCGACGGCGGCCTCCCGGCCGAGTCCGGGACGAGCCTGCGCGCACGCATCCAGGCGTTCGGCGGGTTCCTGACCGCGATGGTGATCCCCAACGTGGGGGCGTTCATCGCGTGGGGCCTGCTCACCGCACTGTTCATCCCCACGGGCTGGCTGCCCAACGAGGACCTCGCCGAGCCCGTCGAGCCGATGATCACCTACGTGCTGCCGCTGCTCCTCGCCTTCACGGGCGGCAAGCTGGTGCACGGGCATCGCGGCGGCGTCGCCGGGGCGGTGGGCACGATCGGCCTCATCGTCGGCGCCGACATCCCCATGTTCCTCGGCGCCATGATCATGGGCCCGCTCAGCGCCTGGCTCATCAAGCAGGTCGACCGCGTCCTCGCACCCCGGATCCGCTCCGGCTTCGAGATGGTCGTCAACAACTTCACCCTGGGGTTCCTCGGCCTCGGCCTGATCGTGGCCACCTACCGCGTCATCGGACCGGTCATCAGCGCGCTCAACGACCAGCTCCTGCGCGGGATCAACGCGCTCGTGGACACCGGCGCCCTCCCCCTGCTCTCGCTGCTGAACGAGCCGGCCAAGGTCCTGTTCCTCAACAACGTCATCGACCAGGGCATCTACTACCCGCTCGGACTGCAGGTCGCCGCCGACGAGGGCAAGTCGATCTTCTTCATGGTGGCGTCCAACCCCGGGCCGGGCCTCGGCCTGCTGCTGGCCTTCTGGCTCTTCGGCCACAACCGGGTGATCCGCGACAGCGCGCCGGGAGCGATCATCATCCACTTCCTCGGCGGCATCCACGAGATCTACTTCCCCTACGTGCTCATGAAGCCGTCCACCATCATCGCGATGATCGCCGGCGGTGCGTCCGGCATCGCGACCTTCATGGCCTTCGGCGTCGGCCTCACCGCCGGCCCCAGCCCGGGCTCGATCTTCGCCTACCTGGCCCTCACTCCCCCCGGCGACCACGTCGGCGTCATCGCTGGCGTCCTCGTCGCGGCCGCGGTCAGCTTCGTCATCACGGCTGCCATCCTGAAGCTCGGGAGCAACGCGGACGACGACGAGTCGGGCCTGGAGGAGCACACCGAGCGCTCCCGGGCGATGAAGGCCGAGGGCAGCGCGGTGCTCACCGGCGCCATGGGCGGCTCGGGCAGCGACGCCGGCGCGAGCGACGTACGCCGGATCGTCTTCGCCTGCGACGCCGGCATGGGCAGCAGCGCGATGGGCGCCAGCGCCTTCGGCAAGCGGCTGCGCCAGGCCGGCCGCGACGACATCACCGTCACCCACGCAGCGATCGAGTCCGTGCCGAGCGACGCCGACCTGGTCGTCGTGCACCAGGACCTCGCCCGCCGGGCGAAGGCGGCGCGACCGGACGTGGAGATCGTCACCATCCAGAGCTACCTCGGCGACCCCGCACTCGACACGCTCAACGACCGCCTGACCGAGAGGACCACCAGCGATGCCGACCAGTGACCACGGACGCCTCACCCGGGCGGCCCGCATCCACGGGACCCACAAGGTGGCCGTGAGCGAGTTCGGCCTCCCCGACATCGGGCCCGACGAGCTGCTGCTGCGGGTCGTGAGCAGCAGCATGTGCCTCTCGACCTACAAGGCCATGTCGCTGGGCAGCGAGCACAAGCGCGTCCCCGACACGATCTCGACGGACCCCGTCATCACCGGCCACGAGTTCGCCGGGGTGCTCGAGGAGGTCGGGGACGACCTCGCGGACCGCTTCACCGTCGGGCAGAGCGTGGCGATCCTGCCCACCATGGGCCTGCCGAGCGGTTGGTCCCCGGGCTACAGCTATCCCCACTTCGGCGGCGACGCGACCTACTGCATCGTCCCGGCGATCGCGGTGGAGAAGGGCTGCGTGCTGCCGTACGACGACGGCTACTACGCCAACGGATCTCTCGCCGAGCCGATGTCGTGCATCATCGGCGCCTTCCGGTCCAACTACCACACCGAGCCGCTGGTGTGGGAGCACCAGATGGGCCTCAGGCCGGGCGGGCGCCTGGCCCTGCTCGGCAGCGGCGGCGCGATGGGCATCGGGGCGCTGGACTACGCCCTCAACGGGCCGTTCACGCCCAGCCTGATCGTGGCGGTCGACGTCGACCCGGAGCGGCTGGACCGGCTCCGGCGGCTCTTCCCCGCGGAGGAGGCCGAGCGGCGCGGGTGCCGTTTCGAGGTCGTGGACGCCAGCGGCCAGGACACCGTGGAGCTGCTGCGCGCCATCTCCCCGGACGGCTTCGACGACGTCGTCGTGTTCGCGGCGATCACGCAGCTCGTCGAGGCCGGCGACGCGATCCTCGCCCACGACGGCTGCCTGAACTTCTTCGCCGGCCCGACCGACCGGGAGTTCTCCGCCTCGCTGAACCTCTACAACATCCACTACGAGAGCACCCACCTCGTCGGAACCTCCGGGGGCTCCCGCAGCGACATGGAGGAGAGCCTGGAGCTGTCCGCGTCCGGCGCCATCAACCCGTCGCGCATGGTGACGCACGTGGGTGGGCTGGACGCCGTGCCGGACGCGCTGTCCGACCTGCCGACCTTCACCGGAGGAAAGATCCTCATCTACCCGCACATCGACATGGACCTCACGGCCATCGCTGACTTCGACGAGCTCGGCCGCCACGATCCCCGCTTCGAGCGGCTGGCGCGGCTCTGCGCCGACCGGGACGACATCTGGAACCACGCCGCCGAGGACTACGTGCTCCGGGCCTTCGCGGCGGAGGCGCGCACGTGACGGCGCTGAGCGACCTCCTCACCCACGAGACGATCGCCCTCGACGAGGAGGCCGACGACTGGCAGGACGCCATCCGCCTCGCGGGCGGCCTGCTCGAGTCGGCCGGCATCGCCGAGTCGGCGTACACCCAGGCGATGGTCGACAGCGTGCACCAGAACGGGCCCTACATCGTGCTCGCCCCGGGCTTCGCGTTCCCCCACGCCCGGCCCTCCGAGGCCGTGCACCGGACCGGGATGTCGTGGGTGCGCCTGGCGTCCCCGGTGGAGTTCGGGAGCAAGGCCAACGACCCCGTCACCCTCGTGGTCGCGCTGGCGGCCACCGACAGCTCCACGCACCAGCAGGCGATGGCCTCGCTCGCGACGGTGCTCACCGACACCTCGCTGCGCGCCTCGCTCGACGCGGCGACGACGCCGGCGGAGGTGCACGCCATCCTGCGCGGGGACGACTCCCCCGCTGCTGCTGCTGCCGCCGCCCCGTCCGACGGCGCCGAGCCTGCGCCCCCCGCAGGTGGAGGTGCAGGCCGCACCCGCGACCACATCCTCACCGTGTGCGGCAACGGGCTCGGCACCAGCCTGTTCCTGAAGAACACCCTCGAGCAGGTCCTGGACCGGTGGGGCTGGGGCCGGCTGATCACGGTCGAGGCGACCGACACCGTCTCGGCGCGCGGCAAGGCCAAGGACGCCGACCTGATCCTCACCTCGGGCGAGATCGCCCGTGCGCTCGGGGACGTCGGCGTACCGGTCGTCGTGATCGAGAACTTCACCAGCCAGCGCGAGATCGACGCAGCCCTCCGCGCGTCGTACGACATCTAGAGGCAGCAAGGAGATCGACATGGACTGGCTCCTCAGCGCCGCGCAGTTCCTCGTCAACGAGGTCCTCAGCGTCCCGGCCTTCCTCATCGGCATCATCACCGCAGCGGGGCTCGCAGCTCTGCGCCGACCCGTCGGCCAGGTCGTCGGCAGCGCCCTCAAGGCGACGCTCGGCTTCCTGCTGATCGGGGCCGGAGCCACCCTGGTCGTGGCCTCGCTCACGCCCCTCGGGCTCATGATCGAGGGCGCGACCGGGGCCCAGGGCGTCGTGCCGACCAACGAGGCGATCGCCGGCATCGCCCAGGAGCAGTACGGCGCGCAGGTCTCGTGGCTGATGATCCTCGGCTTCGCGGTGAGCCTCCTGCTCGCCCGGTTCACGCCCCTGCGCTACGTGTTCCTCACCGGGCACCACATGCTGTTCATGGCGACCCTGCTCACGATCGTGCTCGCCTCCGCCGACTACGCACCCGCCCTCGTCGTCGGGCTCGGTGGCGTCATCCTCGGCATCCTCATGGTGTCGCTGCCGGCCTTCGCCCACCCGTGGACGCGTCGGATCACCGGCGACGACAGCATCGCCATCGGCCACTTCGGCACCGCGGCCTACGTCACTGCCGGGGCCGTGGGCGCCCGGATCGGGCGCAACAGCCGCTCCACGGAGGACCTCCGGCTGCCCGAGTCGCTCCGCTTCCTGCGCGACTCGATGGTCGCGACCGCACTGTCGATGGTGATCATGTACGTCGTGCTCGCGGTCACGTTCCTGGCCCGGCGCGGGCAGGAGACCGCCTTCGCGGCGTTCGAGGGCGGCGCAACCGGGGTCGGCGACTACGTCATGCAGTCGGTCACCCAGGGGCTCCAGTTCGGTGTCGCCGTCGCGGTCATCCTCTTCGGCGTCCGGACCATCCTGGCCGAGCTCGTGCCGGCCTTCCAGGGCATCGCGAACAAGGCCGTGCCCGGAGCGATCCCCGCCCTCGACGCCCCGATCGTCTTCCCCTACGCCCAGAACGCCGTGCTCATCGGGTTCCTCTCGAGCTTCACCGGCGGGCTGATCGGGCTGGCCGTGCTGTCGTTGTGGCTCAACCCGTGGCTCGGCCTGGCCCTCATCCTGCCCGGCCTGGTTCCGCACTTCTTCACCGGCGGCGCCGCCGGCGTCTACGGCAACGCCTCGGGCGGGCGCATCGGTGCCGTCGTCGGCGGCTTCCTCAACGGGCTGATGATCACGTTCCTCCCGGCGCTCCTGCTCGAGGTGCTGGGCGACTTCGGCGACGCGAACACCACGTTCGGCGACACCGACTTCGGCTGGGTCGGCATCGCCACCGGCTACCCGGCGCTCCTCGGCGCCGCCGGCATCCCGCTCATCGTCCTGGTCGGCGCCGCCATCCTGGGCGCGGCGATCCTGTGGCAGAAGCGCGTGGTCGACACGGGGTGGGACCCGGCGCCCCACCGCGCGGTCCGCGACGCTGCGGCCGGCGAGGCGAAGGGCGCGCCCGAGCGCACCCTGGCCACGAAGATCGCCGCGCCCCGCGGCGCCCCGACCCCACCCCCTCCGCCGGACTGACGCGCCACCCCGGACGCGCGAGGGAGCCGGTCCTGACGGACCGACTCCCTGCGTTCATTCCCTGATGGGGGCCTACGTGAAGATGCTGACCCCACCGGGGCCGACCAGCAGGCCGATGATGATGAGGACGATTCCCCACAGCATCTGGCCCCGGATCAGCGAGACGATGCCGGACACCACGAGGATGACGGCGAGGATCCACAGCAGCAAAGCCATGTCATGCTCCCTTCGTTTGGGACTTTCAACCTAGCCATCTCCGGCTCTCGCGGAAAGTGGCCCACACCCTTTCGGATAGCGGACACACCGGCCCCGGGAAGCGTGGACGGACGGGTCTCAGCCCTCCTCGCGCAACAGCGGCGGGGTGAAGTTCTCCGGCCGGAAGCCGGTCTTGTCGGCGTAGAAGTCGCGGACGAGGTCCATGTCGGCGGTGACGTCGCCGGTGGGGTGGAACGTGGGGCCCCAGCCGACGGTGCGCGAGGGGGTGTCGATGAAGGCCAGCGTGATCGGCAGCCCGGTCTGCCGGGCGATCCGGTAGAAGCCGGACTTCCAATGCGTGCCGCGCGAGCGGGTGCCCTCCGCGGCGATGCCGATCAGCCACGGGTCGCCGCCCTCGGACTCGGCCAGCAGCTCCTTGATGGTGGCCGCCGGGTTCTTGCGGTCCAGCTCGACCGCACCGGTGCGGCGCAGCAGCCAGCCCAGCGGGCCGACGAAGAGCTCCTGCTTGACCAGCAGCCGGATCGTGATGCCGTAGCGCCAGGCCAGGAGCATCGTGAGCACCCAGTCCCAGTTGGAGGTGTGCGGTGCGCCCACCAGCACGCCGCGCTCGGGCACGTCGCCGACGGCCTTCCAGCGGGCGGCGCGCAGCGCGAGGCCGGCGATCCTACGACGAAGCACGGGCACGTCCTTTCTTGCGCTCGCGCGCGAGGTCCCACAGGTAGTGGTCGAAGTCGACTTCCATCGTGTGGCGCGGGGAGTCGTAGAACTGGCGGGTGTCGCGCCGGTGCTCGGCGGCCATCTGGCGGCGTACGACGCCGGCGGACGGCGGCACGTAGTCGCCGCGCAGCGTCTCGGCGATCCACGCCGCCTGGGCCTCGGCGAGCGGCATGACCGCGCCGAGCGGCTGGAGCAGCCCGAGGAAGTAGAGGCCCGGGAGGTCGGGGTGCACGGTGCGCTTCCACAGCGGCAGGTCGTTGTCCTGCGCCGAGACCAACGTGGGGTCGAGGAACGGGAAGGTGACGCGGTATCCGGTGGCCCACACGACGAGGTCGGCCGGCGCGCTCGTGCCGTCGACGAAGACGACCCGGTCACCGTCGAGCCGCTCGATCGCCGGGCACGCGGTCACCGCGCCCGCCGCGAGGCGCTCGCGGATCCGCTCCGACTGCACCGGGTGGGACTGGCCGGGCGAGTGCTGCGGCCGGGGCAGGCCGTACTCCTCCATGCTGCCGCCGGCCACCGTCGCCCCGATCCGCAGCCGCAACGCAGTGACCCACCACGGCACCCAGCCGGGCGGCAGCAGTCCCTGGTCGCTGGGCTTGCCGAGGAACCACTTGCCCAGCACCCACTCCGTACGCCGCACCGACCACGTCGTCGTACGCGCGCGGAAGGACGCCTCGACGGCGATGTCCATCGCGGAGTTGCCGGCCCCGACCACGACGACGTCACGGCCGTCGAGCTGGTCGCCGGAGCGGTAGTCGTGGGCGTGGATCTGCTCACCGTCGAAGGTGCCGGGATAGGCGGGCTCGGGCCACCGCGCGTCCCAGTGGTGGCCGTTGGCGACCAGCACGGCGTCGTAGGTGCGGGTCGCGGTGCCGTCGGGCCCGCTGATGCGTACGTCCCAGCGTCCGTCCGCGGTCCGGGAGACGTCCTCGACGGTCGTGTCGAAGGTGATCGTGTGGCGGAATCCGAAGTGGTCGACGTACTGCTCGAAGTAGGCGCGCACCTGGTCGTGGCGCGCGTAGGCCGGGTAGTCGGCCGGCATCGGGAAGTCGGAGTAGGCCATCCGCTCGCACGAGGTGTTGATCTCGAGGGTGTCGTAGCAGGCCGACTGGCCGTTGGAGTTGTCGAGCACCCACGTGCCGCCGATGTCGCTGCCCATCTCGAAGCAGTCGAAGGGCACGCCGGCCTGGTGCAGGTGCTTGGCGGCGGCGATGCCCGACGAGCCGGCCCCGATGACGCACGCGCGCGGCAGCGACTCGTCGGCCGGCGCGGGCCCGTTGGCCGGAGCGCGGTGCGACTGCTTGACGAGGTATCCCATCAGCCCTCCTGGGTGGCGATCGGCGGCGCAGTCAGAGGTAGAGCCCGGTCGAGCCGGCCTCGAGGCGCTCGGCGGCGACCGCGTGGACGTCGCGCTCGCGCATGACCACGTAGACCTCGCCCTGCACCTCGACCTCGGCCTTGTCCTCGGGGTCGAAGAGCACCCGGTCGCCGACCTCGACGGCGCGGGCGTGCGGTCCGACCGCGATCACCCGCGACCAGGCCAGCCGCCGCGCACCCATCGCCGCGGTCGCGGGGATGACGATGCCGCCGGAGGAGCGCCGCTCGCCCGCCTCCTGGTCGACCTCGACCAGCAGGCGGTCGTGCAGCATCTTGATCGGGGCGGTGCTCAGCGGGCGACCTTGCGGACGACGGCGAGCAGGACGACGACGCCGACGACGGCACCGGCGACCTTGAGGATGTTGTCGGTGCGCGGGGCGCCGGAGTCGAGCTCGACGAAGTGCGACTTCACCGTCGTCACCTGGCGTCCGACGATCGTCTTGGGGTGGGCGCGGTGGGCGAGCTGGTCGATGGTCGAGGCGAGGCGCTGGCGCGTCTCCTCGATCTCGCGCTCGAGCGCGCGCATGTCCTGGGTCACGCGGGCAGGCTATCAATGCGCCGGGGGTCGAAGCCCCACGGCAGCTCGAGCCGGTGGGCACCCATCAGCTCGTCGTCGGTCAGCACCTCCAGCGTCGGGCGGTCCGCCACCACCACTCCCCTGCTCAGCACCACGCTGCGCGGGCACAGCTCGAGGGCGTAGGGCAGGTCGTGGGTGACCATCAGCACCGTCACGTCGAGGCTGCGCAGGATGTCGGCGAGCTCGCGCCGCGAGGCGGGGTCGAGGTTGGAGGACGGCTCGTCGAGCACGAGGATCTCGGGCTCCATCGCCAGCACGGTGGCGACCGCGACGCGGCGGCGCTGGCCGTAGGACAGGTGGTGGGGGGGGCGGTCGACGAAGTCGGCCATGCCGACGCGGTCCAGCGCCTCCATCACCCGGCGGTCCAGCGCGGCACCCTTGAGGCCGAGGTTGGCCGGGCCGAACGCGACGTCCTGGCGGACGGTGCCGAGGAAGAGCTGGTCGTCGGGGTCCTGGAAGACGATGCCGACGCGGCGCCGGATCTCCTTGAGGTGCTCCTTGGCGACCGGCAGGCCGCTGACGGACACCGTGCCGCGACCGGCAGCGAGGATGCCGTTGAGGTGGAGCACCAGGGTGGTCTTGCCCGCGCCGTTGGGACCGAGGAGCGCCACCCGCTCGCCGCGGTGGACGTGGAGGTCGACGCCGAAGAGCGCCTGGTGGCCGTCGGGGTAGGCGAAGGCGAGGTCGTGGACCTCGAGCACGGGGACGCTCATCGCGCCTCCCCCGCCTGCGGGAGGGAGCCGTCGTAGCCGCGCGACAGCATCGCGAGGTGCACCCGCTCGCCGCGTTCGTAGGAGCGGATGAAGAGCGCCCCCAGCGACCGCGCGAGGACCGGCCAGTGGCGCGGCGAGCGCGGGTCGCAGCCGCGCGAGCGCAGGGCGGTCATCATCCGGCCGAGCTCGGCGGTGACCACGTCGAGGTAGCGGATCATGAAGCCCATGATCTGCACGACCAGGTCGGGCATCCGCAGCCGCTGGAGGCCGCGCAGCAGGTCCTGCGGCTCGGTGGTGGCGGCGAGGGTGAGGGAGGCCAGCACGCCGATGCTGCCCTTGACGAGCAGCGCGATGCCGGCGACCAGGCCCGGCTCGGAGACGCTGAGGCCGAGGACCTCGGTGCGCGGGCCGTGGGAGATGAAGGGCATCAGCACCGCGAAGATCGCGAAGGGCACCTCGACGACCATCCGCGGCAGCAGGTAGGTCAGGGGCACTCGCGACAGGGCGATCACGCCGAGCAGGACGACTGCCCACAGCGCGAAGACGGCGTACGCCTCGCGCGGGGTCGCGACCACGACCAGCATGAAGCCCAGGAGGGCCAGCACCTTCAGGTGCGCGGGGGCCCGGTGGACGGCGCTGTGGCCGTGGAAGTGGAGGCGGTGCCCGTGCCCGGCGCCCATCAGGCCCTCGAGTCGTGGGTGGCGTCGCTGCCGTCGCGGCGCCGGATCAGCCAGAAGAGCCCGGTGCTCAACAGCAGCATCACCACGACCCCGACCACCCCCGCGAGCCCGCCACTGAGCCGGGCGTCGTCGATGCCGGTGGTCTGGTAGTCCGCGAGCGGGCTGTCGCTGGTGGCGGAGTCCTCGGCAGAGTCGATGAAGCCGGTCTGCTCGGCCACGTACTCCAGGCCGTCGGGGTGCGAGCTGGCGTAGTAGCTCGCGACACCGGCGACGAGCAGGCTCACCAGGAGAGCCACGACGAAGAAGCGGCGGCGGCTCACGAGGTCACCGCCGCGCGGGTCTCGAGGACGCGCTCGGCCAGGAGCGGGCGCGCACCGTGGACGAGGTCGGGGCGCGCGGCGACGACGCTGGCGACGACGAGTCCCGTCACGGCGGCCTCACCGATGCCGATCACGGTGTGCCAGCCCAGCATCGCCGCGGTCACGGCGGCGAGGTCGACGGGCGCGTTGCCGCCGATGGCGAAGAGCCCGGTGAAGACCAGCGCGGCCACCGGCACGCTGAGCAGCGCACCTGCTGCGGCGGCCGGGGCCACGATGGAGATCCGGGCGGGAAGCACCTTGCGCAGCAGGACGAACACGCCCCAGCCGACCGCGACGGTGACGATCCCGATGAGGGAGATGTTGGTCCCGATGGCGGTGATGCCGCCGTCCGCCATGAGCAGCGCCTGCACGACGAGCACGACCGACAGGCACAGCACCGCCGTCCAGGGCCCGACGAGCACGGCCGCGAGCGCGCCACCCATCAGGTGCCCGCTCGTGCCGGCACCGACGGGGAAGTTGATCATCTGGGCGGCGAAGACGAAGGTCGCGACCAGGCCCGCCATGGGCGCCGTACGGTCGTCGAGCTCGCGCCGGGCGGCGCGCAGCGACACCGCGACCGCGGTCGCGGCGACCACGCCTGTGGCCAGCGACGTCGGTGCGTCGAGGAATCCGTCGGGTACGTGCATCGGCTTCGTCCGTCCTGGCCGCATCGGCCTGGTGCTTGGATGGTGGCGGCCGGCTCCCCCCGGTGCCGACCGCCACCATCACCTTATTGCAAGCAGTTCGCAACAGCCAACAGATCGGATTGGTGCGACTTTTCCCGCACCCCGTCCGCGGCACGAGAGAAGGAACGCGATGACCGACCGCCTCGCCCCCGGCGACGCCGCCCCCGACTTCACCCTGACCAGCGACACCGAGGAGGAGGTGAGCCTCTCGGGCCTGCGCGGCAAGAAGGTGATCCTCTACTTCTACCCCGCTGCGATGACCCCGGGCTGCACCAAGCAGGCCTGCGACTTCTCCGAGTCCCTCGACTCGCTGCGCGGCGCCGGCTACGAGGTGCTCGGCGTGTCCAAGGACAAGCCGGCGAAGCTCGCGAAGTTCCGCGAGCGCGACGCGCTCACCCTCACGCTGCTGTCCGACGAGGACCTCGACGTGCACCGGACCTACGGCGCCTTCGGCACGAAGAAGCTCTACGGCAAGGAGGTCGAGGGGGTCATCCGCTCGACCTTCGTGATCGACGAGGACGGCAAGGTCGAGCTCGCGCAGTACAACGTCAAGGCGACCGGCCACGTCGCCAAGCTGCGCCGGGACCTAGGGTTGGACTGATCACCAGCCAGCGCTCGTAGCCCAACGGCAGAGGCACCACGTTTAGGTCGTGGCCAGTGAGAGTTCGAATCTCTCCGAGCGCACCACCGTTCCACCGCGAGTCCCTCCCATGTGACCCCCGTCACCACTAGGGTCCGCGCATGGACTCCGCACTGACCACCGTCGGGCTGCCGCTCGCGCTGGCGATCATCATGTTCGGCCTCGGCCTCGACCTGACGGTCGCCGACTTCAAGCGGGTCGGGCGCGCACCGAGGGCCGTCGCCGTCGCGCTCGCGTGCCAGGTCGTCCTGCTGCCGGCCATCTGCTTCGGGCTGGTCGTGCTCTTCGACCTGCCGGCCCTGCTGGGGATCGGCATGCTGCTGCTGGCCGCGTCGCCGGGCGGCACCACCGCCAACCTCTTCAGCCACCTCTTCCGCGGTGACGTCGCGCTCAACATCACCCTGACGGCGATCAACACCGTGATCGCGGTCGTCACCCTGCCGCTGATCACCGGCCTGGCGATCGCGTTCTACGACCGCCAGGACGACGTGACGATGCCGCTGGTCGAGATCGTCAAGGTCTTCGCCCTGATCCTGCTGCCCGTCGGCATCGGGATGGTGGTCAACAACCGGGCGCCCGCCTTCGCCCGGCGCATGGACAAGCCGGTGCGCATCGGCTCGGCGTTGATCCTGGCCGTCCTCGTGCTCGGCATCCTGCTCGACCAGCGTGAGAACGTCGGCGACTACCTCGCCGACGTCGGCCTGATCACGGCGCTCTTCTGCGCGATCAGCCTCGTCGTGGGGTTCTACGTGCCGAAGGCGTTCGGGGTGACCGGACCGCAGGCCATCGCCTCGTCGATGGAGGTGGGCGTGCACAACGCCACCCTCGCGATCTTCGTGGCGGTCGAGGTGCTCGACGAGGTGGAGATCTCGGTGCCGGCGGCGGTCTACTCGCTCGTGATGTTCCTCTTCGCGGCTTTGTGGGGAACGTGGGTCTCGCGGCAGGTGACCGAGCGGGAGACCGCCTCAGTCTGAGGCGAGGTCCGCGGCGACCTGCGGGGCTAGCTCGCGCAGCGCCCGCCCGCGGTGGGAGATGAGGTCCTTCTCGCCGGGCTCGAGCTCCGCCGAGGTCAGCCCCTCGGCGGCGTGCTCGACAGCGACGAAGACGACGTCGTAGCCGAACCCGCCGCTCCCCCGCACCTCGCGGATGATGTGGCCGTCCATGCGGCCCTCGACCACGCGCTCGCGCCCGTCGGGCAGCACCCACGCGACCGCGCACGCGAAGTGAGCGCCGCGACGCTCGTCCGGCACGTCGTGGAGCTGGGCGAGCAGGAGCTCGTTGTTCCGGTCGTCACTCTTGGGGGGACCCGACCACCGCGCGGACAGCACGCCGGGCATCCCGTTGAGGGCGTCGACGCACAGGCCGCTGTCGTCGGCGATCGAGGGCAGCCCGGTCGCGGCGACGCCGGCACGCGCCTTGAGCAGCGCGTTGCCCTCGAAGGTCGGCTCGTCCTCGACCGGCTCGACGTAGCCGTCGATGTCCCCGATGCCGAGCACCTCGATGTCGGGCACGTGCTCGGCGAGGATGCGCTGCATCTCGAGGATCTTCTTCGCGTTGGCCGAGGCCAGGAAGACCTTCATCGGGCGAGGGCCTCCTGCTGCATGCGGGTGAGGTCGGCGCAGCCCTTCTCGGCAAGCGCGAGCAGGGCGTCGAGCTCGGCGCGGTCGAAGGCGGCGCCCTCGGCGGTGCCCTGGACCTCGACGAACTTCCCGTCGCCGGTCATCACGACGTTCATGTCGGTCTCGGCGCGCACGTCCTCGACGTAGGGCAGGTCGAGGCGCGGCACGCCGTCGATGATCCCGACGCTGACCGCGGCGACCGAGCCGGTGAGCGGCTCGCCCGTCAGCGCGCCGTTGCCCCGCAGGTGCGCGACCGCGTCGGCCAGGGCGACGTACGCCCCGGTGATGGCCGCGGTGCGGGTGCCGCCGTCGGCCTGGAGGACGTCGCAGTCGAGGACGATGGTGTTCTCGCCGAGCGCCTCGTAGTCGATGACGGCGCGCAGCGAGCGACCGATCAGGCGCGAGATCTCATGGGTGCGTCCGCCGATGCGGCCCTTGACCGACTCGCGGTCCGAGCGGGTGTTGGTGGCGGCGGGCAGCATCGCGTACTCCGCGGTGACCCAGCCCAGGCCCGAGCCCTTGCGCCAGCGCGGCACGCCCTCGGACGCCGACGCCGCGCACAGCACCTTGGTGCCGCCGAACTCGACCAGGACCGAGCCGGCGGCGTGGTCGAGCCAGTGGCGGGTGATGGTGATCGGGCGGAGCTCGTCGTCGGACCGGCCGTCGGCGCGGGGCGCAGCAGAAGTCATGGCACGAGGGTAGAGGGCTGACAGAGCCGGGTCCGGTCACCCCCGTGTGTCACCGGACCCGGCTCGATGTCCCTCCCCGGCGGTCCCGCCATCGGTGCGCGGTCCCGCTCCGCGCGGCTCCCCCGCGCGGTGGTCCCCCCAGAGTGAGCCGCCGCGACGACGCGGCGCATCGTCCCTGAGGCCCCCGCGACCCCGACCAAAGTAGGAATCGCGGTGGCTACGCTGTGCGCCGTGGAGCCCCGTCCCAGCCTCGCCGAGACGCAGCCCGCGCTCACGCGGGCCGGGCACGCGTGGCGCTACGCACTGTGCCTGGCGATCTCGGCCGCGGTGTGGCAGTCGGTCGCGGCGATCGAGTGGCGCGAGCAGCGGTTGCTGTTCGTCGCCGAGCTCGTCCTGGGTGCGTGCGCCTACGTCCTCGTCCACTTCCGCCGCCGGGCCCCCGTGCCGATCGCGCTCGCGATCGCCGCGATGAGCGCGCTCTCGGGCGTGGCCGCAGGTCCGGCGACGCTCGCGGCCGTCTCCGTCGCCACACGCCGCGACCCCCGCCAGGTCATCACCGTCGGCGCCGCGAACCTGGCGGCCGCGCAGACCTACACCTCCATCGCCCGCCTGAGCGACAACGACCCCGTGATCACCACGCTCGTCAACATCGCGGTCAACGCCGGGATGATGGGCTGGGGCCTCTACATCGGCTCGCGCCGCGAGATCATCTGGACCCTCCGCACCCGTGCCGAGCGCGCCGAGCGCGAGCAGGAGCTGCGGGTGTCCCAGGCGCGCACCACCGAGCGGGCACGCATCGCCCGCGAGATGCACGACGTGCTGGCGCACCGCATCACCCAGGTCTCGATGCAGGCCGGCGCCCTGGCCTTCCGCGACGACCTCGACGGCGACCGGCTGCGCGACGGGCTCGCCCAGATCCAGGGTCAGGCCAACGACGCCCTCCACGAGCTGCGCGACGTGCTCGGGGTGCTGCGCGAGGACGACCCAGGCACCCCCACGGCCCGCCCCCAACCGACGTACGCCGACATCGCCGCGCTCGTCGACGAGGCGCGGTCGCTCGGCCTCGACGTCGACTTCGCCGACGACCTGGACCCCACGACCCCGGTGCCCCCGGCGACCGGCCGCACGGTCTACCGCATCGTGCAGGAGGGCATCACCAACGTCCGCAAGCACGCGCCGGGATCCGCGGTCGCGATCCGCTCGTCGGGCGACCCGCGCTCGGGCATCACGGTGACGCTGGCCAACCCGCTCGCCGAGCGTCACCGTCCGACCGGCGCCCCGGGGGCCGGACTCGGCCTGGTCGGGCTGCGCGAGCGCACCGAGCTGCGCGGCGGACGACTCGACCAGCGCACCGAGGGCTCGGCGTTCGTGCTGGAGGCATGGCTACCGTGGTCGGCGTGATCCGCGTCCTGCTCGTCGACGACGACCCGCTCGTGCGCTCCGCCCTGTCGCTGATGCTCGGCGGCCAGTCCGACATCGACGTGGTGGGCGAGGCCGCGCACGGGGAGGCCGGCCTCGCGCTCGTGGGCGAGCTCGAGCCCGACGTGGTGCTCATGGACATCCGGATGCCGGTCATGGACGGCCTCGAGGCCACGCAGGCGCTCCACGAGCGACCCTCTCCACCGTCGGTGGTGGTGCTGACCACCTTCGACGCCGACGACCACGTCGTCCGCGCGATCGCCGCCGGCGCCGACGGCTTCCTGCTGAAGGACACCCCGCCCGGCGACATCGTCAGCGCCATCCGCACCGTCGCGGCCGGCGACGCGATGCTCTCGCCGTCGGCGACGCGCAGCCTCGTGTCACGCCTGCGGGGCATGACCGCCAACGACCGCGTCACCCACGCCGTCGACCGGCTGACCGTGCTCACCGAGCGCGAGCTCGAGGTCGCGGTCTGCGTGGGCCGCGGCCTCAGCAACTCCGAGATCGCCTCGGAGCTCTACCTCTCGATCCCGACGGTGAAGTCGCACGTCTCGCGGCTGCTGACCAAGCTCGGCAGCACCAACCGCGTCCAGGTGGCCATGGTCGTGCACGACGCCGGGCTGGTCTGACTCAGACCTCGTACGTCGCGCCGGCCCGTGCCAGCTCGACCGGGCCGGACCACTCGGACCTGGCCTCGGCCTCCGCGTCGGCCGGGTCGTGCCACGGCGGGACGTGGGTGAGCACGAGGCGCTCCACGCCGGCGCGCGCCGCCGTACGCCCGCAGTCGGCGCCGGTCATGTGCAGGTCGGGCGGGTTGTCGTCGACGCTGCGGAAGGACGCCTCGGCCAGCAGCAGGTGCGCACCGGCGGCGGCCTCGTCGAGCGCCGCGCACGGGCCGGTGTCGCCGGAGTAGACGAGGGTGCGGTCGTCGGCGGTGACGCTGAGAGCGAAGGCGGTGACGGGGTGGACGACCTCGCGCGCCTCGACGCGGAAGGGGCCGATCTCGACGGGCCCGTCGTGCTCGGTGAAGTCGAACTCCTCGGTCATGCCGGGCTCCAGCGGCAGGTCGTAGGCGCGCGCCATCCGCTCGGCCGTGCCGGCCGGCCCCCAGACCGGGATCGGCGGCTGTGCGCCGGTGGGGTGGTACTTGCGCATGACGTAGTAGCCGCAGAGGTCGAGGCAGTGGTCGGCGTGGAGGTGGCTCAGGAAGACCGCGTCGATCCCGAGCGGGTCGGCGTAGCGGTGCAGCTGGCCCAGCGCACCGTTGCCGAGGTCGAGCAGGATCCGCCACGTGCGGGTCTCCCCCGACGCGTCCGTGTGCTCGGCCTCGACGAGGTAGCAGCTGGCGGGCGACTCGGGTCCGGGGTAGGACCCGGAGCAGCCGACCACGGTGAGTCTCATCGCACTCCTCCGGCGAACTGGGTGGCGCTGAGCAGCTCAGAGCCGAGGAAGCGCCGACCGATCGTGGCGAAGTCCTGGGGGCTGCCGGTGGTCGAGAAGGTGTAGGCCGGCTCCCCGCCCTCGCGCATCAGCCCGGTGCGCGCGAGCATCTTGTAGACGTCCTTCCCGCACTCCTCTGCCGAGCTCACCAGGGTCACGCCGTCGCCCATGACGTAGGAGATGACGCCCGTGAGGAGGGGGTAGTGGGTGCAGCCGAGAATGAGGGTGTCGACCCCCGCGGCAGCGAGCGGGTCGAGGTAGTCGTGGGCGGCGGCGAGCAGCTCCTCGCCGCCGGTGACGCCCTGCTCGACGAAGTCGACGAAGCTCGGGCAGGCCTGGATGTGCAGGTCGAGGTGGGGCGCGGCGGCGAAGGCGTCGTCGTACGCCATCGAGCTCGCGGTCGCGCGCGTGCAGATCACGCCGACGCGGTCGTTGCGCGTGGCGGCCGCGGCCCGGCGCGCGGCGGGCAGGATCACCTCGACGACCGGTACGTCGTAGCGCTCGCGCGCGTCGCGGAGCATGGCGGCGCTCGCGGAGTTGCACGCGATGACCAGCGCCTTGACGCCCTCGGCGTAGAGGTGGTCGAGGCACTCGAGGGCGTACTCGCGGACCTCGCCGATCGGCTTCTGGCCGTAGGGCTGGCGGGCGGTGTCGCCGAGGTAGACCACCGACTCGTGGGGCAGCTGGTCGATCACCGACCGCGCGACCGTCAGGCCGCCGAAGCCGGAGTCGAAGATGCCGATCGGGGCGTCGGCGGTCAACCGCGGCATGGGAGTCGGCACAGGCAGCAGGCTAGGCGCTCGCCCCGTCACCGGTCACGCCGTTGCGAGCGTCGGACCCGTCACACCGCCCTCGCCGGGTTAGGGTTCCGCGCGTGACCCTGCGTTCTGTGCTCGCCTCCGTCCTCGCCTGCTCCGCAGTCGGCTTCTGCATGACCGCGGCCCAGGCCCAGGTTCCTGCCGGCGGTCCGAGCGCCGGTGCCACACGCGTGTCGGCCGACGACGCGGTGGAGTCCGTGCTCGCGATCTCCCTCGACGGGCTCAACCCCGAGGCGCTGCGCATCCTCGGCCGCAACGGCACCCCGAACCTGCACGCCCTCATGGATTCGGGCGCCTCCACGCTCAACGCCCGCACCGAGCACGAGCTCACCATCACGCTGCCCAACCACACCGGCATGGTCACCGGACGGCGGGTCGAGGCCGCGACGGGCGGCCACGGCGTGACCTGGAACGACGACCGCCGCCGTCCTTCGACCGTCCAGGCAGCTGCCGGGAAGCGCGTCGAGTCGGTCTTCACCTCCGTCCACGACGCCGGCGGCTCGACCGCGCTCTTCGCCAGCAAGACCAAGTTCACCCTGTGGAAGCGCAGCTGGCCGCTGAGCATCGACACGACGCGGATCCGGCTCGACAACACCGTCCTGACCCGCACGGTGCGGCGTGACCTGCAGCGCCGCGACCGCGCCTTCCGCTTCGTCCACTTCTCGCTCCCCGACCAGGTCGGCCACGCACGTGGCTTCATGTCCAAGCCCTACCTGCGCGCGGTGAAGCAGGTCGACGAGCTGGTCGGCATCCTCGTCGACACGGTGGACTCCGACCCGGGGCTCGACGGCAGCACGGCGATCATCCTCACCAGCGACCACGGCGGCCTCGGCACCAGCCACTCCGACGCCCGACGCCTGCCCAACTACCGCATCGCCTTCATGGTCTCCGGTCCGGGCGTCGTGCCCGGCACCGACCTCTACGCGCTCAACCCCGACGACCTGCAGGACCCGGGCGCGCGGCGCACGACGTACGCCGACGCGCTCCAGCCGGTCCGCAACGGCGACCTCGCCAACCTGGCGCTCGACCTGCTCGACCTGGACGCGGTGCCCGGGAGCGAGCACAACGCGACGCTCGGCCTGGACGTCACCCCGGCCGGGTGACCTAGGCTCGGTCCGTGATCCGCCTCACGGCCGGCCTGGCCACTGCGTTCGCGCTGCTGCTGGCCGGCATCGCCCCCGCAGGCGGTGCGCTCGCGGACGACCCGCTCCCCGCACTCGTCACCGTGGAGGCACCCGAGGTGAGCGGCACGCCGCGCGCGGGCCAGGTGCTGCGGGCGTTCCCGGGGCGTTGGCAGCCCCGGCGCGAGCAGACGCGCTACCGCTGGCTGCGCGACGGGGAGCCCGTCCGCGGCGCCCGCGAGCGGCGCCACCGCCTCACGGCGCTCGACGTCGGTGCGCGCATGAGCGTGCAGGTGCGGGTGCGAGCCCCGGGGCACGCGTGGACCACCGCGGTGTCCGCTGCGACACCACGGGTCGACCACGCCACCCCCGTGCGACGCCGCGTGACCTGGTCGGTCGCGACGCGAGGGCGCATCACCACCAGCGTGCGGGCCTTCGCGCGCCTCGCACAGGAGACGTACGACGACGCGCGCGGCTGGCGCGCCGGTGGCGTGCAGTTCCGCCGGGTCCGGCGCGGGGGCGACTTCACGCTGGTGCTGTCCGAGGCGCGGCTGGTGCCGTCGTTCTCACCGTCGTGCTCGGCCATGTGGTCGTGCCGCGTCGGGAGGAACGTCATCATCAACCAGGACCGCTGGAAGAACGCCTCGCCCGCCTGGAACCGCGCCGGACGAAGCCTGCGCGACTACCGCCACCTGGTGGTCAACCACGAGACCGGCCACTGGCTCGGCCGCGGACACGTGGGCTGCCCGGGATCGGGACCTGCCCCGGTGATGATGCAGCAGTCCAAGGGCACCGGGGCCTGCACGTTCAACCCCTGGCCGCTGCCCCGGGAGCGCTGAGCCTCAGCGAGGCGGGTCGATCTTGACGCGGACGACGCGCGGCGATCCCACGACGGGGTCGGTCCGCGACTCGTCGAGCCCGAGCACGATGGTCTCCGTGCCCTCCACCAGCGAGTCGGCGAGGATCTGCAGCGGGATGTAGCGGACCTTGTCACCGGCTGCGAACTGCACGCGCCCGGGGCCGGGCTCGAAGTCCGCACCGGCGGTCGCCGTTCCCGTCAGCACGCGGTAGTCGACGGTGAGGTCCCGAGGGGCCGGCGACTGCAGCTGCACCGGCACCCAGACGGTGCGGGCACGCTCGGGCGTCCGCATCAGGTCGGTCCCGAAGCGGACCTCGTTCCTGCTGAGCCAGCGCGAGCGCACGGTCAGCCACGAACGCAGGAACTCGACCTCGCCGGCGTGGTCGTCCGCGTGGCGGCTCCACGGCAGGTCGCTGCCGTCGGCGTGCCACAGCTGCCAGTCGGCCTGCGCCGCCGGCGCCAGCGTCCGACCCGCTGCGGGCAGCTCGCCCACGATCTGCTCGACGACCGGCTTCAGGCGCGCCCATCGGCTCTTGACCCGGGCCGAGAAGGTGGGGTCCTCGAGCATGCGGCTGATCCAGTGGCGGCCGATGCGCGTGTGCCAGCCCTGGGGCGGGTCCTGCGCGCCGAAGCGGGTGCCGCCGCTGAGGTCGAAGTCCCACACCGGGCCGAAGCGGAAGCGACCGCCCGGCTTCCAGCTGAAGTGGACGCTGGACTGGAAGTTGGAGTCCTGGTTGCGGAAGAGCTCCTGCACCAGGTACCAGTCGATGACGCTCTTGACGTTGACGTGGGCTGCATAGCCCTTCTTGCGGTCTGCGAAGCCCGGGCTGTAGAGCGTGTTCTCGAACTTGCGGACCGCGCGCCGCACCGTGCGCCGCTGCTTGCGGGTGACCTCGTCGGGGTCCTTGAACGCGACCGGGATGCCCCGCCTCGTGCGGAAGCCCGGCTCGTCGTCACGGAGGTAGCGCTGGTTGATCTCCAGCAGGAACCCGGAGTCGGGCAGGTCCACGCGACCCTCGCCCTCCTCCACCTGCTCGGTGAGCAGGTAGAGACCACGGGGCTGGCCGTTGACGACGACCTCGACGAAACGGAACTGCGGCGTCCACTTCATCGTGGTGCGCTCGGCGATCGCGAAGGCGGCGGCGGTGCGCAGCGCGCTCCGGTCGGCGTAGTTGGCGAGCAGCACCCACTCGTCGTACTCGCGCTCACCGACGAGGGCGGCGTCCTCCTCCAGCTTGAGCTTGTAGGGCTTCTTGGCCCAGCCCCAGGTGGAGTTGCCGCGGCCCTTGATCTCACCGACGTGCTCGACGCCGTCGAGGCTGATCGTCGCGTCGAGGTAGTCGTCCTTGCTGACGACCTCCGCGCCGCCCTCGGTGGTGATGACGAGCTGCGTCGGGGGCGCCGGCGGCCACACGGACGCGGGCGCCTTCGTCTGCGCGGCGCTCGGAGCCGCCGCGGCGGTGGAGGAGGGCACGAGTGGCAGCGCGAGCGCGACCACCAGTGCGACGACGGACGACGTGCGAATCATGCGGGCCCCCGGGGTGGAGAAGTCGTGGAGCGCGCACCGTACACCGCGAAGGTGACAGGGGTCTCCACGCGCGCCCGGAGGGGTGCTAGGCCCAGAGCTGGCCGTCGAGGGCGTCCTCCGCGTCGTCGACCGTGCCCTCGTAGGCGCCGGTCGAGAGGTACTTCCAGCCGCCGTCGCACACGATGAAGGCGATGTCGGCCGACTCCCCCGCCTTGACCGCCTTGGCCGCCTGGCCGAGCGCGGCGTGGAGGATCGCACCGGTCGAGATGCCGGCGAAGATCCCCTCGAGCTCGAGCAGCTCGCGCACGCGGCGTACGGCGTCCCGCGGGCCGACGCTGAAGCGCGAGTCGATCAGCGAGGCGTCGTAGAGCTCGGGCACGAAGCCCTCGTCGAGGTTGCGCAGGCCGTAGACGAGCTCGCCGTAGCGCGGCTCGGCGGCCACGATCTTCACCTCGGCCTTGGCCCGGCGGAAGAAGCGCGAGACGCCCATGAGCGTGCCGGTGGTGCCGAGGCCGGCGACGAAGTGGGTGATCGACGGCAGGTCCGCGAGCAGCTCGGGGCCGGTGCCCTCCTCGTGGGAGAGCGCGTTCGCCTCGTTGCCGTACTGGTAGAGCATCACCCAGTCGGGGTGCTCCCCCGCGATCTTCTTCGCGACGCGCACGGCCTCGTTCGAGCCGCCCGCGGCGGGCGAGGACACGATCTCGGCGCCCCACATCCGCAGCAGCTGGCGCCGCTCCTCGGAGGTGTTCTCGGGCATCACGCACACGATGCGGTAGCCCTTGAGCTTGGCTGCCATCGCCAACGAGATGCCGGTGTTGCCGCTGGTGGGCTCGAGGATCGTGCAGCCCGGTCGCAGCGTGCCGTCGGCCTCGGCCTGCTCGATCATCTTCAGGGCCGGGCGGTCCTTGATCGAGCCGGTCGGGTTGCGGTCCTCGAGCTTGGCCCAGAGGCGTACCTCGGTGCCGTCGGGCTGGCGGCCGGGCGACAACCGCGGCAGGCCGACCAGCGGCGTGCTGCCGACGGAGGCGAGCAGGTCGTCGTAGCGGGTCATCAGGCGGGCAGTGCCCCGCCGGCCACGGCGGGCAGGACGACGACCTGGTCGCCGTCGGAGAGCTCGGCGTCGAGCCCGCCGATGAAGCGGACGTCCTCGTCGTTGATGTAGACGTTGACGAAGCGGCGCAGGTCCACCGAGCCGGACTTGTCCTCGACGAGGCGCTCCTTGATGCCGGGGTGGTTGCCCTCGAGGTCGTCGATGAGCGCGGACAGGGTGCCGCCCGAGCCCTCGACGGCCTTGGCGCCGTCGGTGTAGGTGCGCAGGATGGTGGGGATCCGGACCTCGATGGCCATCAGGGGGTGCTCTCTCTCTGGTCTGGGGTGCCGGTGGGCGTGATCGTGACCTCTTCCTCGGTCACGACTCCGTCGATGATTCTGTAGGACCTGAACTCCACCGGGCCCTCACTATTCCCGTGCTCGCGTGTGCTGACGAGCACGTAGTGGGCGTTCGGCTCGCTGGCCAGCCCGATGTCGGTGCGGCTCGGGTAGGCCTCGGTGGCGGTGTGGGAGTGGTAGACGACCACCGGCTCCTCGTCGCGGGCGTCCATGTCCTTGTAGAGCGCGAGCAGCTCGGCGGAGTCGAACTCGTAGAACGTCGGGCTGCCCGCGGCGTTGACCATCGGGATGAAACGATCTGCGCGGTCGCTGCCCTCGGGGCCGGCGACCACGCCGCACGCCTCGTCGGGGTGGTCGCGCTTGGCGTGCGCCACGATGGCGTCGTACGTCTCCTGGGCGATGGTCAGCACTGCTCCACCCTAGGCAGCCGACCGAAGTGCCCCGCACACGTCTCACGGCTTAGTCTTGACGTCGAGAGATCCGGGGGAAGGTTCGCATGACGCTGCACGAGGCTCCGCCACTGACGCGACGGGGCATCCCCCTCGAGCGCGACCTGCGGGTGCTGGCCATCGGCTCCTTCGCCAACCGGTTCGGTGCCGGCGCGGTGATGACGACCAGCGCCCTCTACTTCACCCGCCAGGTCGGTTTCTCCGCCGCCGAGGTGGCGCTGGCGCTGTCGGTGGCCGCGATCGTCGGCATCGTCGTCCAGGTCCCTGCCGGGCACCTCGGTGACACCCGCGGCCCGCGCCGCGTGCTCACCTGGTGCATGGTCGGCGCCGCGCTGACCAGCGCGCTGCCCGTCCTGGCGCGTACGCCGTGGCAGCTCGCGCTGCTCCTGGGCCTGCTGGCGCTCTTCGAGCGGTCCGCCGGCTCGGTGCAGCAGGGCGTGATCGCCCAGCTCGCGACAGGCGGGCGCGGCGTGCTCTTCAAGGCCTACCTCCGCGCGGTCACCAACACCGCCATCGGCCTCGGCTCGGTCTTCGGCGGCGCGGCGCTGGTGATCGACGAGACCTGGGCCTACGTCGCGGTCTTCGTCCTCAACGCCGTCTTCACCGGCTTCGCCGCGTGGAACAGCACGCGCCTGCCCGAGCTGCCGCCCTACGTGCGGATCGAGGGCGAGCCGCGGCTCGCCGTGCTGCGCGACTGGCCCTACGTCGTCGTGGTGGCGATCACCGGCCTGTTCTCGATGCACTTCTTCGTCATGGAGCTCGGCCTGGCGCTCTACATCTCCGAGCGGACGTCCGCGCCGCCGGTGATGGTGGCGATCCTGCTCGTCGTCAACACCGCGGCCGTCGCCCTCTTCCAGGTCCGCCTGTCCCGGCGGGCCGACTCGGTGGAGGCCGGCGCACGCGCCCTCGTGCGCGGCGCGGTCTGGATCGCCGCCGGTTTCGCGATCGTGGCGCTGGCCGACCGCGGCGACGCGACCTTCGCGATCGTGGTGCTCGTCATCGGCTCGCTGGTCCACGTGGTCGGCGAGATGATCGGCTCCGGCGGCCAGTGGGGGCTCCAGATGGGGCTCGCACCCCACGAGCGGCAGGGCCAGTACCAGGGCTTCGCCGGCCTCGGCTTCAGCGTGGTCGCGGTCATCGGACCGCCGGTCGTCACGCTGCTCTGCGTCGAGATGGGCGAGACCGGCTGGTTGATCCTCGCGGGGATGATGATGGCCATCGCACTGGTGTCGGTGCCGGTGTCGCGCTGGGCGCTGGCCTCCCGCGAGCGCTACGGCGTGCTGACCCACTCGGGCTAGCACTGACCACCCGGCCCCCGCCCGGCTCCCGCCGACCACCGCAGCCCGCGATCGCGAGTTGAATTGAAGTCAATTCAACTCGCAGACGGGGCTTCACCGGGCCTGTGGATGGGGGCCTCGCCACGACCACTCTGTCTGGTGTGCTGGCTGCCATGGACGCCGAACCCCGTTTCATCCCCCGCTCGGGCCCGATGTTCTCCAGGAGCAGCCCTGCGAAGGCCCAGATGGCCACCGACCTCGCCATCCCGATCCTGGCCGACGGCGGTTGGTCGGCGCTCACGCTGCGCAACGTGGCGGCTGCCGCCAACGTCACGCCGCAGGCCATCGCCGCATGGTTCCCCTCAGTGGCGGCGATGCGTGCGGCCGTTGCGGCGGTCTACGGTGACCGATGGATCCGCGAGCGAGGCAACCTCGCACGGGCCCGCACGTTCTCGGCATCCTCGGGCGGGGCCGGTTTGACCGTCCCGGACGTCGCACTGGCCCTCCTCCCGCAGTCGTGGCTCGAGGAGGTGTTCGACGGCATCTGGTCGACCATCGTCGAGGCCGGCCGCTGGGACGATGCGATCGGCTCTTCCGTGACTGCCATCCGATCGAGGGAGAGGGACCTGACCCGCGGGCTCCTCGAGGCGTCACGTCGCGACGAGCTCGAGAGCCTCGAACGCGAGGTGGAGCTGGTCCTCACCTTCGTCCACGGATTCAGACGCGTATAGCAGCCGGGATCCCGTCCGAGAAGACCTCGGGCGTCGCGGGGAAGGACTCCGAGACGCCGAGCGAGTGGCGTACGGCGGACCACGCGGCCGCACACGCGTCCAGCAGGTCGTCCTCACCGAAGCCGGCGCCGCGGAACCACGGCGGCGCGACGATCCCGTGCGCGGCCAGCGCCTCGCGGCGCGCCCGTACGCCGTCGGCGTCCTTCTTGCGCGCCAGGACGGGAGCTCCGGCCATCCGCGCGAAGCTCACCTCGGGATGCACCTCGATGACCGTGGCTCCGGGGCGTGAGCGCACCCACGCGTCGACCTGGAGCACCTTCTCCCGCAGTGCGTAGGCCTGCGCGCTGACGCTCGTACGACCGTCGGTGGCGGCCAGGTTGGCAGCGCGGGCGGCGGCGTACGAGTCCGCCTCGAGCGCGGCTCGGGTGGGGATGGAGAAGACCGAGGACGACTTGCCCACCAGCACTCGCCGGGCCTCGACGTCCGCGAGCCGGCCCGAGGCGTCGGGCAGGCCGATCGGGATGTCGATGGCGACGACGTCGACCGGGGTGGTCTCGCGCACCAGCGCGACCAGCCCGCTGATGGTGGCGTCGACGAAGACCGACGCGCGGCCGGCGATGTCGATCAGCACGCCGACCCAGCCGGCGGGGCAGGCGTCCACCCCGAGGACCGGGACGTCCGGGGCCAGCAGCTCGACCGGCGCGGACTGGCCGGGTGGCGTCACGAAGCGCGCCTCGCGATCCTCGCTGAACGCCGCCGCGATGCGCTCGAGCATCACGTCCGACATCTCCGGGAGCGCGGCCACCGGCCACCACCGCACGTCGCTCGACTCGTCGTCGGCGACGTGGGCCTCCCCCTCGAGCCAGGTGCAGGCGAAGGTGAGGTCGAGGTAGGTCGCGCGGTCGCCGTTGACGTGCACGACCTCGCCGTGGACGGCGGTCGAGGCGAGCCGGTCGACCCGGATCCGCACCCCGGTCTCCTCCAGCGCCTCGCGCGCGGCGGCGACAGCAGGCTCCTCGCCGGGGTCCGGGATCCCCGTGACGGGCGTCCAGTGCCCGTTGTCGGCACGCTTCACCAGCAGCACGTGGTCACCACGGCGCACCACCGCGGTGACGCCGGGCAGCCACAGGGGGTCGTGGCCGATCTTCTTCCGGATCGCGATCACGAAGTCGGGGACCGGGCTCACGACATCAGCGCCTCGACGACCGTCTCCTGGAGGTAGCCGACCCACTCGTAGATGTCGTGCGCCTGGGCCCGCGGGTCGTCCTCGGGCAGGGAGTGCCAGTAGTCCTCGTCGCCGGCCTCGACGCCGAGGCGGGTGGCGAGCGCGAGCCTGATGTCGGTGAAGGCGCGCATCCACGTCTCGGCCTCGTCCGGCGTCAGCTCGACGTCGATCACCAGGCCGTCCTCGCGGAGCTCCTCGGGCAGGCCGGCGTCCTCGAGGGTGTCGATGATCAGCGCCGCCGCGCCGGCCTTGCCGTCGCGCAGACCGCCCTCCGTGAAGCGGCGGAAGTCCGCGGCCGCCTCCTCGTCGTCGGGGTAGGCCGTCGGGAACAGCCGCGCCAGCACGGGGTCCTCGGGGATGGTGGTGGCACCGGAGAACTCCGCCATCAGCGCCTCGAAGGCGTCGGCGGAGGGGGCAGCCGGCTCGGCACGCTCGTTGCGCAGCAGCTCCACCATCTGCGAGGCGAGCGAGCGCAGCAGGTCGGCCTCGAAGCCGGTGAAGGTGGCGATGACGCGCGCGGACCGCCGGTGACGCTCGAAACCGCTCACCTCAGGACGCCTTCTCCATCGTCGCCCAGAGGCCGTACTCGTGCATCGCCTGGACGTCGCGCTCCATCTCCTCGCGGGTGCCCGTCGAGACGACCGAGCGGCCCTCGGTGTGCACCTCGAGCATCAGCTTCTCGGCCTTCTTCTTGTCATACCCGAAGTACTTCTGGAACACGTAGGACACGTAGGACATGAGGTTCACCGGGTCGTCCCAGACCAGCGTCACCCACGGCTTGGCCAGGAAGGTGATCTCGTCGGGAGTCAGGGTCGGCTCGACCTCTACGGGACTGGCGGCTGACACGGGGCCATCGTGGCACAGTGTCGGTCGTGACGAGCCCACCCCCGACGTCTGCTGCGCTGCTGACCGACCACTACGAGCTCACCATGGTCCAGGCCGCCCGGCAGGCGGGCACCGCCGGCCGGCGCTCTGTCTTCGAGCTCTTCCCGCGTCGGCTGCCCGAGGGGCGGAGGTACGGCGTGGTGGCGGGCGTCGGCCGCGCGCTCGACGCGATCGAGGCCTTCCGCTTCGACGGCGCCGCGCTCGCCGCCCTGGAGGGCGTCGTCGACGCCGACATGCTCGAGTGGCTCGCGTCCTACCGCTTCTCCGGGGACGTGTGGGGCTATGCCGAGGGCGAGGCCTACTTCCCGCACTCGCCGCTGCTCGTCGTCGAGGGCACCTTCGCCGAGGCGGTGCTGCTGGAGACGGTGCTGCTGTCCGTCTACAACCACGACTCCGCCATCGCCTCGGCCGCGTCGCGGATGACGCTGGCCGCGGGCGGTCGCCCCTGCATCGAGATGGGCTCGCGGCGCACCCACGAGCAGGCGGCCGTCGCGGCGGCGCGGGCGGCGTACGTCGCCGGGTTCGACGCGACGAGCAACCTGGCCGCGCGGGCGGCGTACGGCGTCCCGTCGGCAGGCACCGCCGCCCACTCCTTCACCCTGCTGCACGACACCGAGGCCGACGCCTTCCGGGCGCAGGTGCAGACCCTCGGCGTGGGCACCACGCTCCTCGTCGACACCTACGACGTGACCGAGGCCGTGCGCCTCGCCGTCGAGGTGGCCGGGACCGACCTCGGCGCCGTGCGCCTCGACTCCGGGGACCTCGGGCTCGTCGCCCGCGATGTGCGGGCCCAGCTCGACTCCCTCGGCGCGACGTCCACCCGGATCGTGGTGACCAGCGACCTCGACGAGCACGCCATCGCCGCCCTGGCCGCCGCACCGGTCGACGCGTACGGCGTCGGCACCCAGCTCGTCACCGGCTCGGGCCACCCGACGTGCGGCTTCGTCTACAAGCTCGTCGCGCGCGAGGGCCCGGACGGGGAGCTGGTCCCGGTCGCCAAGCGCTCCACCGACAAGGCATCGGTCGGCGGGCGGAAGTACGCCCTGCGCCGGGTCTCCGCCAGCGGCACCGCGCAGGCCGAGGTCGTCGGGATCGGGGAGCGGCCCGAGGATGACGCCACCCCGACAGGCACCAGTGACCGGTCGCTGCTCGTGCCGCTGGTCGCGGCCGGCGAGGTGGTCGGGCGCGCGAGCCTCGAGGAGGCCAGGGCGCGCCACCGTGCATCGGTCGCCGAGCTGCCGCGCGCGGTGACCATGATGTCGGCCGGGGAGCCGGTGATCCCGACGGTGTTCGAGCAGTAGCCGCCACGGCTAGTCTCCGGACATGAGCCGAGCGCTGATCGTGGTCGACGTCCAGAACGACTTCTGCGAGGGCGGGTCCCTCGCCGTGGCGGGAGGCGCGCGCGTCGCCGCCGACATCGGTGCGCTGCTGCACCGCTGGCACTCGAAGGCCACCGACGCACCGGCGTACGACGTCGTGGTGGCCACGAAGGACCACCACGTCGACCCCGGCGCCCACTGGTCGCTCAAGCCGGACTTCGCCGAGTCCTGGCCGGTGCACTGCAAGGTCGGCACCGAGGGTGCGGGATTCCACCCCAACCTCGACCCGCAGCCCTTCGACGAGGTGTTCTACAAGGGCGAGCACGAGGCGGCCTACAGCGGCTTCGAGGGGCGTACGTCGTCGGGCGAGGCGCTCACGGACTGGCTGCGGGCCCGGCAGGTGGAGGAGGTCGACGTGTGCGGCATCGCCACCGACCACTGCGTGCGGGCCACGGCGCTGGACAGCGCGGGCGCAGGCTTCGCCACCCGCGTGCTGCTCCCCCTCTGCGCCGGGGTGGCCGAGGACTCCACGGCGGCCGCGATCACCGAGATGAGCGGCGCGGGCGTCGAGATCGCGTGAGCCTCAGCACCACTTCCCGGTGACGGTCCGCAGCACCTTCACGGTGCGCGCGGTGCCTTGGCCGAGCGCGTTGAACTGCTTGCTGGACAGCACCTTGGAGGTGTGGATGTCGCCTGCCAGCAGCACGTAGGCCGCCCGGCCCTCGACCACCACCGTCTCCCCCGCGTGCTCGAGGGCGTGCGCGGCCTCCACCGCGGAAGCGGTCGGCGGGTCGGAGAAGAGGGTGACGTAGTGGTTGCCGATCTCGCCGGCATGACCGTCGTGCAGCTCCTCGGCCCGTGCGGTGAGCACCGCCAGCTCGGCGGTCGTGAAGACGACCGTCGGCACCTCGAAGCCGGCCTCGGCGGCGTACGCCTCCTCGAGGGCCGCGCGCACCTTCGCCGATGACCGCGCCGGGTGCGTCAGGCGGACGTTGCCGGTGTTGATGTAGGTCTCGACCCCGGTGCCGCCGGCGGCCTCCGTGGCGGCCCTGATCGCGTCCTTGGGGAACTTGCGCCTCGCGCCGAGGTTGATCGCGCGCAGGAACGCGACGTAGGTGGGCATGGCCCGATCATGCCCCGCGCGACGGAGACCTGTCGCTCAGGCGCGCTTGCACTGGCTGGGCGGGGTCACGGCGGGGTCGAAGACGTGCTGCGGGGGCACGATGTTGGCGCCGTTCTGCGACTCCTTCATCGTCATCGCCCACCAGCCGGCCTTGCGCGTGTCGATCCTGGCGAGCTCGGCCGGGGGCACCTCGCCCCACATGTTGACCACGTCGACGCCGACCTCGATGAGGTGGCCGTGCGGGGTGATGACCGCCTTCGCCTCGACGCCGTCGAGCGCCGCGGGGACGCCGGGGAACAGACCGCGCGGCATGCCGGTGATGACGTCCTTCGCGGGTACGCCGACGCTCACGCCGTCGCCAGCCAGGCGGATCGCCCGGGCAGCGGTGACCGGCCAGGTGGGGTCGAGGTCGGTCGGGAGCGCCCAGCTGCGATCGGCGTCGTCGGTGATGTCGACGTAGCAGGTGGCGGCGTTGGGGCCCCACGACTCGCTGTTGAAGTAGGTGCGCCCGGCAACGACGAGGTAGTCGACCTGCTGGGCGTTGCCGTCGATGACCGAGTCCATCGAGAGCTCGCTGTAGCCCGTCGAGGGGCTGAAGCGGCCGTCGAGGTCGAAGATGCGCTTGCCGCCGTTGTCGGGGTTCTTGGTGAGCAGCTGGCCGTGCCACTCCACGATGCCCATCTTGTTCACCTGCGCGACCAGGCCCTCGAGCTGCTCGCCCTCCAGCACGACCGTGTCGCCCTTGCTGGCCGCGGCCTCGCCGGACCCGCCGCACCCGGTCAGGGCGACGAGGAGACCGGCCCCGAGGGCCCCGGCCCATGCTGCGCTGCTGCGACGTGCCACAGGGTCTCCCCGTTCCGGTCCGTGATGAGCTCCGTGCTCCATCCCGCCCGGAGCCTAGGACCGCCCGGAGGAACCTGTCAGGCGAACCGAAGATCTCGTCAAGTCAACGCTCAGCCGGCCATCCAGCCGCGGGCCGCGCCGACCACGGCATCGGTCAGGTCGTCCACCAGCGACGAGCCCAGGCGCCAGTGCTGCCAGAACAGCGCCACCTCCGGACGTCGGCCCGGGACCAGCTCGACCAGGTGCCCGCTCGCCAGCTGCCCTGCGACGTCGGACTCGGGCAGCAGCCCCCACCCCATGCCCACCCGGATGGCGCGGTCGAACTCGCGCACCGACGGCAGGTAGGTCACCGGAGGGGCCAGGTGGCGACGGGTCACGCGCCGGATGAAGTCGTGCTGGAGGGAGTCGCTGCGGTCGAAGGCCACGATCGGCGCCTCGGCGAGCGAGGCCGACCCGACACCGTCGGCGAAGTGGGCCGCGTGGAAGTCGCGCGTCGCCACCGCGGCGTAGCGCAGCCGGCCGAGCCGCACCACCCGGCATCCCGGGACCGGCTTGGGCTCCCCCGTGATGGCCGCCACCACCTCCCCGCGGCGCAGCCGCTCCGCGGTGCGGGTGTGGTCCTCGCGCACCACCTCGAAGACGACCCGGTGCCTGCCCTGCACCTCGGCCAGCGCGTCGACGAACCATCCGTAGAGCGCGTCGGCGTTCACCGCGATCGGCAGGGAGGCGTACGACGTCCCGTCGCCGTCGTCCTCCTCCACGAGCTCGGCGACGGCCTCGCGCTCCAGCAGCTCGGTCTGGGTCGCCAGTCGCACCAGCACCAGCCCGGCCTCGGTGGGCTCCAACGGCTTCACGCGGTGGAGCAGGACCCGGCCGATCCGGGTCTCCAGGGCCTTGATCCGCTGGCTCACCGCGGAGGGGGTGACGTGGAGCTCGCGGGCGGCCGCCTCGAACGTGCCGAGGCGCACCGCCACGGCCAGTGTGCGCAGCGCCACAGGGTCGAGCTGGGCGATGTCTTTCATACTTAGACATCCTAATGATTAGTGAAAATAGTTCGCTGGATTGAAGCACGTCCGGCACCTAGCGTTGATCGCATGTTCCAGGTTGCTCTCACCGGTCTGCTCACCGGACTCGCTCTCATCATCGCCGTCGGCGCACAGAACGCGTTCCTGCTCCGTCAGGGGATCCGCGGCGAGCAGGTCCTGCCCATCGTGCTGACCTGCCTGGTCTCCGACGTCGTCGCCATCACCGCCGGCGTCGCGGGCCTCGGCGTCGTGCTCGAGCGCTGGCCGTCGGTGCTGCCGGTCGCCCAGGTCCTCGGCGGGATCTACCTGATCGCCTTCGGCCTGCACGCCGCCATGCGCGCGTGGCGCCCGACCGCGCTCGACACCGGCGAGGGCACCGCCCTCACCCCCGGCAAGGCCGTCCTGCTCACGCTGGCGCTGACCTGGCTCAACCCGCACTTCTACCTCGACGCCGTCCTCATGCTCGGCACGGTCGCCAACAGCTTCGGCGACGACCGGTGGTGGTTCGTCTCCGGGACCCTCGTGGCGAGCGTGCTGTGGTTCTTCGGCCTCGGCTACGGCGCCCGCCTGCTGCGCGGCGTCTTCTCCCGTCCGAGCGCGTGGCGCGTGCTGGACTCCGGCATCGCCGTCTTCATGGGCGTGCTCGGCGTGGGCCTGATCGCCCACTGAGCACCCCGGCGCGGGTCACTCCCCCGCCAGCCCCGCACCCTGCTCGGCGAGCGCCTCGCGCAGCCGGGTGATCGCGATCGGCCCGACCCCGTGCATGGCGGCCAGCTCCGCGGCGGAGCGCGTGGCCACCTGCTCGAGCGTGGTCAACCCGGCCTCCCGCAGTGCGCGGGTGGCCGGGGCGCCGATGCCGCGCGGCAGCGGGGTGCCCTCCTCGCGCGGTCGGCGTACGCGGGGTTCGGGCAGGCCGGCGTCGACGACGGCCCGGCCCCGCGGCGACAGCAGGTAGCCGATCGCCAGGGACTCGGTCAGCCCGAGCTCCTTGAGCTTGCGCACGTCCTTCTTGAAGTCCGGCGTCTCGCGGCCCACCCGCGCGGCGAGGTCGGGCGCGCGCACGCCTCCGTTGAGGTCGATCAGGTCGAGGGTCTCGCGCGCCCACGCCCCGTGGGCGGAGGCGGCGTCGAGGCGGTCGAGCCGCGCGTTGATCGCGGCGATCTCGTCGGCGTCCGGGACGCTCTCGCGCAGCAGCTCCCGCGGGTCGGGACCGGCGTACGCCAGCCCGATCCGCCAGACCGGGTCGTCCGGTCGCGCTGCGAGCGCCTGCTTGAGCGCGGCCAGCGACGGGGCACCGGCGCGACGGGCGTCCTCGGCACGCAGGCTCGCGACGCCGACCTGCTCGACCGAAGTGACCTCGAGCAGCCCGACCGCGGTACGCATCCTGGTGCCGACCACCACGCGCGGCCTGGCCCAGCGACGGAAGGCGAGGTCGACGGTGCCGGCCTTGATGGCGGCCAGCTCGGCCGGGCGGATCATCATGGTCGCAGTTTCTCAGTCCACCCGGAGGATGTCTCCCGGCTGGCAGTCCAGGGCACGGCAGATCCCGGTGAGGGTGCTGAAGCGCACCGCCTTGGCCCGCCCGTTCTTCAGCACGCTGAGGTTGACGACCGTGACGCCGACCCGCTCCGCGAGCTCGGTCAGCGTCATCCCCCGCGCGGCCAGGACCTCGTCGAGGTGCACGCTCACACCGTGCTGCTCGTCGGGCTCCGGCTCGGCCGCGGGCCGGCCCGAGGCTCGTCGCGCCATCAGATCGTGGCCTCGGCGTCGCGCCGCAGGTCGACGGCCTGCGCCATCACCCGGGCCAGCGCCAGCAGCGCGATGCCCAGCAGCACGGGCAGCCACGGGACGGTCGCCGTGAGGATCAGCGTGCTGTCGCTCATGCGGTTGAGCAGCATCGCGTTGATCCACCCCGACAGCACGAAGTCCAGCACCGCCCAGCCGATGAGGATGCGCCCGAGCGTCGTCAGCTGGCCGGGGACCCGGTCGGCGAAGACACCCTCCCGGCGCGCCCGGCGCAGGAACCGCCACAGCATCACGAAGAAGACGGCCGGGCCACCGACCCACACGAGGAGGCCTGCTCCGGCCAGCGCCCGCGTCGCGCCGTCGGGCTCGGGGTCGCACACCTGCACCTCGACAGGGCTCCAGGTGATGCCGTCTCGCAGGTCGACCGGTCCGGTCAGCTCACCGTCGACGCGCTGGAAGGCCGGTTCGTCGCCCGACCCCGACGCACAGACCTGCGCGTTGACCCCCGGGATCGAGCCGGTGCCGAAGATCGTGCCGGCGACCGTGGCGACGGCCAGGACCGCCATCACGGTGACCACCAGTCCCACCAGTGCCTCGAGGACCTTCAGTGGGTCGTTGCCGCGCGTGCCGTCCATGGATCCCCCGCATGTCGAATGTCGATGTTGTCGACAAACGATAGGGCATCGTTTTTCGATACGTCAACGGGGTGGACGCACGACGAGTCCGGGAGCGGTGCGTGAGGCAGGTCCTGCAGCGGCAGAAGCTGCTCCACGCACCGCTGATCCGCCAGGAATGGGTCGAGGCAGGGTTCGTCAGAGGTTCCCGCGGGCGTCCTGCTCGCGCTCGATGGCCTCGAAGAGCGCCTTGAAGTTGCCCTTGCCGAAGCCGAGCGAGCCGTGGCGCTCGATGAGCTCGAAGAAGACCGTCGGCCGGTCGCCGAGCGGCTTGGTGAAGATCTGGAGGAGGTAGCCGTCCTCGTCGCGGTCGACCAGGATGCCGCGCTTCTTGAGCTCCTCGATCGGCACGCGGACCTCGCCGATGCGCGCGCGCAGCTCGGGGTCCTCGTAGTAGGAGTCCGGGGTGTTGAGGAACTCCACGCCGTTGGCGCGCAGGGCGTCGACGGTGGCGAGGATGTCCCCGGTGGCGAGCGCGAGGTGCTGGGCGCCGGGGCCGTTGTAGAACTCGAGGTACTCGTCGATCTGCGACTTCTTCTTCGCGACGGCCGGCTCGTTCAGGGGGAACTTCACGCGGTGGTTGCCGTTGGCGACGACCTTCGACATCAGCGCGGAGTAGTCGGTGGCGATGTCGTCACCGATGAACTCGGCCATGTTCACGAAGCCCATCACCTTGTTGTAGAAGGTGACCCACTCGTCCATCTTGCCGAGCTCGACGTTGCCGACGATGTGGTCGAGGGCCTGGAACAGGCGCTTCGGCTGGTCGTCCTTCTTCTCCCAGCGCGGCGCGACGGCGACGTAGCCGGGGAGGTAGGGGCCGGCGTACGTCACTCCGTCGACGCTTCGCTGCACGAGCGTGTGGCGGGTCTCGCCGTAGGTCGCGATCGCGGCGATGCGCACCGAGCCGTGCTCGTCGGTGACGGTCGTCGGCTCCTGCAGCACCGTCGCGCCGGCCGCGCGGGCCTGGGCGATGCACTGGTCGACGTCGGGCACCTCGAGCGCGATGTCGACGACGCCGTCACCGTGGCGCGCGTGGTGCTGCACGAGGTCGCTCTCGGGCGAGACCGCGCCGCTGAGCACGAACTTGATGGACCCGGACTTCAGCACGAAGGACTTGTGGTCGCGGTGGCCGTTCTCGGGGCCCGAGTAGGCCACCAGCTCCATGCCCCAGGCGGAGGCGTAGTAGTGGGCGGCCTGCGTCGCGTTGCCGACCACGAAGCAGATCGCGTCCCACCCGGTCACCGGGAAGGGGTCGGCGTCGGCGTCGTACTCCACGAGGCCGACGAGCTGGCGCAGCTGCTCCAGCGAGAGGTCGGCCTTCATCTCGTCCACGGTCAGGGCGCCACCGGTCGAGGCGATGTCAGTCGTCATGGGCCGCACCCTGCCAACGACAGGCAAGGTGTGCAACAGTACGCCGAAACGTTGGGCAGGTTGCACAGTCGAGGAGCAGAAGATGGACGAGATCGACGGCAAGGTGATCGATCTGTTCGCCAACGAGCCCCGGCTCGGCGTCCTGGAGGCGAGCCGTCGGCTCGGCATCGCGCGCGGCACCGTGCAGGCCCGGCTCGACAAGCTCGCCGCCTCGGGCGTCATCACCGGCTGGGGCCCGGACCTGTCCCCCGAGGCGCTCGGCTACCCGGTGATGGCCTTCCTGACCCTGGAGATCCGCCAGGGCTCGGGCAGCGCGGGCGGCCACGACGCGGTCGCGGCCCACCTCGCACAGATCCCCGAGGTGCTCGAGGCCTACACGATCACCGGCGCCGGCGACATGTGGGCGCGCGTCGTCGCGCGGTCCAACGCCGACCTCCAGCGGGTGATCGACCTGGTGCTCACCGAGCCCGCGATCGACCGGTCGACGACCGTGATCGCGCTGGCCACCCAGATCCCCCACCGGGTGCTGCCGCTGGCGCGGTCGGCGGTCAGTCCCCCACCTGCATGATCAGGCAGGTCGACGTGGCGTGGGCGACCAGCTTGCCGGCCCCGTCGGTGAGCTGCGCCTGCGCCAGGGCCGTACGCCGTCCGCGCTGGATGACGGTGCCCTCGCAGGTCAGCAGGCCGGAGTCCACCGTCACGGGGCGGAGGAACTTCACCGTCAGGTCGACGGAGGTGTAGACCTCGCCCACCGCCATCGTGGTGTGCACCGCGCAGCCGGCCGCCGTGTCGAGCAGCGTGGAGATGACCCCGCCGTGCACCGTGCCGAGCGGGTTGTAGTGGAACTCCGCGGCCGGCATCTCCACGACCACGCGCCCGGCCTCGGGCCGCATGTCGGTGAAGCCGAGGGTGTCCATGATCGGCGGGGGCGGCAGCTCGCCGGCGACCATCGCCTCCAGCTGCTGGAGCCCGTCGAGCTCGAGCATCCGGGACAGGTCGCCCTGCCCCGGCGTGGCCCAGGAGAAGGTGCGGGACTCGGTCGCGAACGCGCCCGGCGAGGAGGGCTTGGTCTGCGTCATGGACCCAGCATGCGGTCCCTTGCCTGAGTCTGTCAACTGGACCTAGCATGCCGGCATGCCCTCTCCCCCCGCCCTCGCCTTCTCCACCGACAACTGCACCATCGGTCGGGCGATGGCGGTCCTCGGCGAGCGCTGGACCTTCGTGGTCGTGCGCGAGGTGGCCAACGGCATCCGACGCTTCGACGACATGCGCCGCCACACCGGCATGCCGCGCCAGGTGCTCACCGACCGGCTCGCGCTGCTGGTCGAGCACGACATCCTGCGCCGCGTGGCCTACCGCGAGGAGGGCCAGCGCGAGCGCCACGAGTACCGCCTCACCGACAAGGGCTTCGGGCTGTTCCCGGTGATCATCGCCGTCGCCGAGTGGGGCGATCGCCACTACGCCGACGACGACGGGCCCCCGGTCGAGTTCGCGCACCGTGACTGCGGCGCGCAGGTCGAGGTCACCGTGCACTGCACCGAGGGCCACGCGATCACGCAGCCTCGGGACGTGGTGACCCGCCCGGGACCGGGGATCAGGCCGTTCGACGCCTGAGCGGGGCCGTCACCGCAGCCGCTCGGTCACCTCGTGCGCGGCGGCCAGCACCTGGGGGGCCACGACGTCCTCGTCGATCGCACCGTCCAGGGTCACCACGCCCACGCTGGCGTGCAGGCCCTCGACGCCGAGCACCGGGGCGGCCAGGCCGCGGGCGCCGGACTGCAGCTCGCCGCTCGTGACGGCGTACGCCGACCCGGCCGGGTCCGTGAGCGCGATCGCCTTGCCTGCGGCGCCCTGCGAGAGCGGGTGGCGGGCGCCGACGCGGTAGGACACGTGGAAGTCCGTCCACGTCGGCTCGACGACGGCGAGGGCCAGCGCCTCGTCACCGTCGGCGACGGTGAGGTGCGCGGTCGAGCCGACCGACTCGGCGAGGCGGCGCAACACCGGCATCGCGAGGTCGCGCAGGAGCGGCTGGACCCCGCTGGCCAGGTGCAGCACGCCGAGCCCGACGAAGAGCCGCGACCGGGCGTCGCGGCGTACGAGCCCGTGCTGCTCGAGGGTGCTGACGAGCCGGTAGACGACGGTGCGGTTGACCTCGAGACGCACCGACAGCTCGGTGACGGTCAGCCCGTCGGGGCTCTCGGAGAGGACCCGCAGCACCCTCAACCCGCGGTCGAGCGTCTGCGAGGTCTCCGAGGCCATGTCACGAGCCTAGCCGGGGGCGACGGAGTCGCATCCGGCGTCGCGAGGGGCGCGTCAGGACGTCTGGCGCATCGCCCACTCGCGGATCCGGTTGATCCGCTCGTGCAGCTGCTCGGCGTTGGCGACCGCGGCGGGCGGGCCGCCGCACTCCTTGCGCAGCGCCGAGTGGGTGATGCCGTGGGCCTGCCCCGTGCGGTGGTGCCACGCGGCGACGAGGCCGTTGAGCTCGCGGCGCAGCACCCCGAGCTGCTGGTGGGTGCTCATCTGCGCCACCGACTCCACGACGCGGTCTCCCCCGCCGTCGGCGCGCTGCTTGCGCGCCCGCTCGCTCTGGCGCGAGTGCAGGAGCTCGCGCACCTGGTCGGGCTCGAGCAGACCGGGGATGCCGAGGAAGTCCATCTCCTCCTCCGAGCCCGCGTGCACCTCGCCGGAGTGGCCGAACTGAGCGCCCTCGTAGAGGACGTGGTCGAAGGACGCGGTGGACCCCAGCGCCTCCCACGACATCTCCAGCTCCTCGGAGATCCCCTCCTCGGCGTTGGCCTGGGCGAGCAGGTCGTCCTCGGCGGCGAAGATGTCGCCCTCGTCGTTGACGCGGCGCCCCAGCACGTGGTCGCGCTGCGCCTCCATGTCGGAGGCGAACTCGAGCAGGTGCGGCACCGACGGCAGGAACACCGACGCGGTCTCGCCGCGGGAGCGGGCGCGCACGAAGCGACCCACGGCCTGGGCGAAGAACAGCGGTGTCGAGGTGGTGGTCGCCCACACGCCGACGGCGAGACGCGGCACGTCGACGCCCTCGGAGACCATGCGCACGGCCACCAGCCAGCGCTGGTCGGAGTCGGTGAAGGTCGCGATCTTCTTCGACGCGCCCTTCTCGTCCGAGAGCACCACGGTGGGCGACTCCCCGGTGATCTTCTTCAGCAGCCCGGCGTAGGCGCGCGCGGTCTCCTGGTCGCTGGCGATGACCATCCCGCCGGCGTCGGGGACGTGGCGGCGTACCTCAGCCAGGCGCCTGTCGGCCGCCTGCAGCACCGCCGGCATCCAGGAGCCCTTCGGGTCCAGCGCCGTACGCAGCGCGTGGGCGTGCATGTCCTTGGTGAGCGGCTCGCCGAGGCGGGCGACGATCTCGTCGCCGGCACGGGTGCGCCACTGCATCTCGCCCGAGTAGGCCATGAACAGCACCGGGCGCACGACGTGGTCCGACAGCGCGTGGGCGTAGCCGTAGGTGAAGTCGGCGACCGAGGTGGGGATGCCGTCGTCGCCGGGGGCGTAGGTGACGAACGGGATCGGGTTGATGTCGGAGCGGAACGGGGTGCCGGTCAGCGAGAGCCGGCGGGTCGCCGGGTCGAACGCCTCGCGCACGCCCTCACCCCACGACAGCGCGTCGCCGGCGTGGTGGATCTCGTCGAGGATGACCAGGGTCTTCGAGCGCTCGGTGCGGATCCGCATCGCGAGGGGGTTGACCGCGACACCGGCGTAGGTGACCGCGATCCCGACGTAGTCGTCGGACGTGCGGCCCTTGCCTGCGGAGTAGGCGGGGTCGATCGGGATGCCCGCACGTGCGGCGGCCTCGGCCCACTGGGTCTTGAGGTGCTCGGTCGGGGCGACCACGATGATGCGGTCGACGACGCGGCGTCCGAGGAGGTCGGCGGCGACGGTCAGCGCGAAGGTCGTCTTGCCGGCACCGGGGGTCGCGACCGCGAGGAAGTCACGCGGCTGACGCGAGGTGTAGAGGTCCATCGCCGCCTGCTGCCACGCACGCAGCGAGGGCGCGGTGCCCCAGGCGGCCCTGTCGGGCCACGCGGGGGGCAGCGGCGCGTCGGGGCGCCCCGTCACGCCTCGGGACCCGAGCCGTCCGAACCCGAGCCGTCCCCGGACTTCATGGACTCCCAGACTTCCTTGCAGTCCGGGCACACCGGGAACTTCTCCGGCGCCCTTGAGGGCACCCACACCTTCCCGCACAGCGCGATCACGGGGGTGCCCATGACCATCGCCTCGGTGAGCTTGTCCTTGGGGACGTAGTGGGAGAACCGCTCGTGGTCACCCTCGTCCGTCGGGACGGTCTGACGCTCTTCGACCGTCTGGCTGCCCGGGGAGAATCCGATGGTGCTCATGATGGACAAGCCTAACGCGGACGGACCCAGACGTAGACGTTGGCAACGCCGCGGCGGGTGCCACGGAGAAGGTCGTGGCCGTCACTGGAGTAGGCGACACGTGAGGCGTCGTCGCTCAGCGACACCCCTCCCTCCTGTCCGCTGGGCCGTGCCGTGAAGGGCGACGTACGAACGCCCGTGGCCGTGTCGACGAGGCGCAGGGGCCGCCGCGAGGTCGCCACCGCGTAGTGGCCGCCGTCGGGAGTGATGGCAGCGCCGAGGTTGCCCCGGGAGGGACCTCGCGACGTGCCGAGGACGGCGTCGTGGACGCCACCCACGGGGTCACCGCCGTGGCCGCTGCCACCGGGCAGCCCGGTGCCGACCAGGGACACCAGCCGACCGTCGTCCGACACGTCGGCCCGGTTGTTGCCGCCGAACTCCGTCCCGAGGCGGCCGAGGTCACGGATCGAACCGGTGACGGTGTCGAGCAGCGTGCTGCGGTCGTAGTCGACGAGGAGGACGTGGCGAGCGTCGCCCGACATGCCGGCGAACGTCCGGGTCTGCATGTCCGGGACCACGGTCCGCGTGGCCCCGGCGGCGGTCCACTCGACCAGCCGGGGTGCCGGGGAGGCCAGCTCGTAGAACCGGTCCTGGTAGAGCACACGCCCGCCGTCCTCGGTCAGCGCGGCGCCGACCGCCCGCTCGGCCACCTGGGTCAGGGAGCCGTCCGCGCGGTCGAGCAGGAAGAGACCGGCCGTCAGGTCGAGCAGCACGCGACGGCCGTCACGATTGACACCCTCGACCTGCGCCCAGCCCTCCGGGTGGAGGAGCGACACGCGCCCGGTCGCAGCGTCCCAGACATGGAGCCGGCTGACGTCCGGCTGCAGGGTGTCGGCGACGAGGTTGGTGGCCGACGAGGAGAAGACCACGGTGCTGCCGTCCCCCGAGACCGTCACGTTGCCGCTCCCGCCGTCGGCCGGGCGCCCGTCGATGCCGCGGGTCACGAGGACCGTGCCGTGCACGGCCCGCTGCGTCACCACCTTCAGCACCAGCGTCGTACGACGGACCTCGCCGCGCTGCTTGCGCACCCCGCGCTCCTCGAGCTCGATCCGCCACCGTCCGAGGCGGGGCGCGGTCCCGGAGAGGCGGCCGTCGCGCAGGCGCAGCCAGGCGGGCAGACCGTCGGCCTCGCGGATCCGCCAGTTCTGGCGCTGGTAGTCGTAGCGACCCTTCCGCAGCACCGTGTCAGCCACCCGGTTGACCGTCGCCGCGCTGCCAGCACGGTCGTCCTGGGCAGATCGCGCCTCCGCCGCCGACACTCCCAGACCAGCGCACAGCGCAGTGGCAACCAGGCAAGCCGCACCGCGCACGATCGTCCTCATGCCTCAGGAGACGCCGCGGACAGCCGAACGGTTGCGATGCGTCACGGGTCAGTTCATGTCCGGATCGACGGGCCGGTTCACGTGCCAGGCGAGCATGCCGGGCTGACGTCGCATGACGTCTCGGCGCAACCCGCTCGTCTCGCCGCGGAATGCGTCGCCGGCCTCGCCGCTGACGACGTACCAGCTGCCCTCCTCGACCTCGCCGACCAGCTGCCCGACGCCCCACCCGGCGTAGCCCGCGAAGACGCGCATCGCGGCGAGCGAGCCGTCGACGAGCTCGGCGGGGGTGTCGAGGTCGACCATGCCGACCGGGCCCGCGACCGGGCGCCAACCCACCGGCGGCTCGTCGGGGTCGCGCAGCTGGGCCACCGCGAGCGCACCGTCGGTGCCGACGGGGCCGCCGCGGAAGAGCACCTCCGGCGCGGCGACGACGTCGCTCCACGGCTCGAGCACGTCCGCCACCAGCACCTGCGAGGGGCGGTTGAGCACGACACCGAGGGCGCCCTCGTCGGTGACGTCGAGCAGCAGCACCACCGTGTCGACGAAGTTGGGATCCTGCAGGGCCGGTGTCGCCACCAGCAGCATCCCCGATGCCAGCTGCATGCCGTCCACTATGTCAGGCGGCCAGCACCGCCCTCAGCCGCTTGACCAGCGAGGTGCCCTCCCCGGGGGCCCTGCGGGGCGTGGTCCGGGGGACGTACGACGTCCGCGCGGCGCGCTCGATCGCACGGCCGACGCGCTGGGCGGCGTCCCCCGGGGCGCTCGCGCGTCCGGCCATGAGGGCGAGCATCTCGTGCTCCTTGCCGGTCGCGAGCGCCGTGGCGCGGGCCATCTCCGGGCCGGTCGGGTGGGCGACGTGGTGGTCGAGGACCACGCGGATCCCCGGCATGTCCTCGGCGGCGCGCAACCACGCGACGGCGACGGCGTTCTCGAGGTCGAGCGGCTGGTCGGCGAGCTCGCGCTCGATGTGGCCGGCCAGGCGGGTGTGCCAGCGCAGCTGAAGCGCACCCAGCAGGGTCAGGTCGTCGCCGAAGGTCTCGGCGACCCCCTCGACGTCGAGGGGCAGGCGGCCGTCGAGGCGGGCGTCGGCGGCACTGATCACGTCGCGGAGCACGTCCGCGCGTCGGTGGTGGGACGTCCAGGTCATGGCGGTCTCCTCAGGTGACATACCGGCGGTACGTACTTTCAGTATGCCCAGCGCTCCCCCGCGCTCCAACGACTCCGCACGTGAGCCGGGTCACCTAGGCTGCGCCCATGGGGACATGCCAGTGAGGACGCGCCGGCAGCGCTACTCGGACTCGACCAAGCGCGCACTCGTCGACGTCGCCGAGCAGCTCTTCACCACCCACGGCTACTCCGCCACCTCGCTCGACGCCATCGTCGCCGGCGCGGACGTCACCAAGGGCGCGCTCTACCACCACTTCAGCGGCAAGCAGGCGGTCTTCGAGGCCGCCTTCGAGCGGGTCGAGTCCCGCGCGAGCAGCGGCATCGCACGCGCGACGGAGGGGCACGACGACCCGTGGGAGAAGGCGCAGGCAGGTCTGCGCGCCTTCCTGGAGGCCGTGCAGGAGCCGGCCTACCGCCAGGTCGTCATCTCCGACGGGCCCTCGGTGCTCGGGCACGAGCGGTTCCGCGAGCAGGAGGAGCGCTCGACCTACGCCATCGTCGACGAGATCGTCCGCTCCGCGCTCGGCACCGACGCCTACGACCTCGACGACGCGATGCTCGACACCTTCACCCGGATCTTCTTCGGGGCGATGTCGGCGGCCGGCGGCGCCGTCGCGGTGAGCCAGGACCCGGCGGCCGCGGCCGCACGCGTGGAGCTGGCCATCGGCACCATCATGGCCGGGCTGCGCCAGCTCCTCGACAGTGGCGCTACTTCGCGAAGGTGACGTTGCCGTTGACCGCCGGCACGAGCTCGACCCAGACCTTGCCGGCCGGGACGGTGAGCTCGCCGCCCTTGGTGGCGAGCTCGATCGCGCCGGTCAGGCCGTCCTTGGTCCAGGTGCCGCGGATGACGCGACCGCCGTGGAAGAGCAGCGCGGCGCCCTTGCCCTCGAACTTCGTCTCCGGGACGGGGTAGCCCGCGGGGTCGCGGTAGCCGGCGTCGCCGACCTGCACCCGCAGCACGAGCACGGAGTCGGCCGGGAACTGGTCGCCCTCGGCGGCGTAGGAGTCGGTGTTGACGTAGCCGCCGCCCTGGAACTGCCAGCTGGTGGAGTGGGCGCCGAAGTCGGCGGTCAGCGTGCGCGCCTTCGCGCCCTTCGGGAGGTCGGCCGGCGTGCCCCACGGGAGGTAGGCGGGCGGCTCCTCCTCGGCCTTGAGGCGCTGGGAGATCTCGCCGAGGCGGGCGAAGAGGTTGTACGGCGCCGAGCGCGTGGTCTCGCGGTAGACGCCCGCGGCGCCCTCGGTGATCCACGGGATGCCGGCGCCGTTGATGCGCTTGATGGTGATCGGGGCCGCGCCGCTGGTCACGACGGTGGCGCCCTCGGGCACGATGCCGATGTCGCTGGCACGCATCGAGCGCACCGGGCCGATGCTGGCCGGCACCTTCGAGTAGTAGAACGCCGCGAGGCGGGTGTAGCCGCCCTCGACGAGCTCCTCGACGACGAGGTCGGCCGCCCCCAGGCCGACCTGGGGCGCGCTCGAGGAGGTGTTGTCGACCTTGGTCACGATCACCGGGTGCTTGGGGGCCTTGCCGGTGCGCTCGAGCCCGGTCAGGGGCCAGTACGTCGGATCCGGCGGCTCGCTCGTCGCGGAGGCCGTCGGCTCCGAGGAAGGAGCCGCGTCCGCGGGCGCCTCCTGCTCGTCCCCTCCGCCGCAGCCGGCCAGGAGGAGCGAGGCCGCGACGAGCGCGGCGACGGAGGTGTGGAGACGGTGACGCACGGGGGAACTCCGATCGAGCGGGGGAACTCTGCCTTGAAAGTGTGGAGGCGCGCCCTCCCCGTTCGGGGAAGGCGCGCCACAGGGTAGATCAGCGGCGGCGCAGGGTCCCACCGAACCACTGCGAGGTCCACGGAGCGGCGATGCGGACGCGCTGGCCCGAGCCGGGCGAGTGCAGCATCACCGCGTGGCCGTTCGACCAGCGCAGGAAGATCGCGGCGTGGTAGACCCCGCCGCTGCCGTAGAAGAACATCAGGTCGCCGGCGCGCAGGTCCTTCTTCGCCACGCGGCGGGCGTGGCCGGCCTGGGCGCTGGACGTACGCGGCACGTCGAAGCCGGCGCGGGCGTAGCTGTAGCGGATCAGTCCGGAGCAGTCGAAGCGGTCCGGGCCGGCGGCACCGTACGCGTAGGCGTCGCCGCGCTGTCGCATGGCGATGTCGCGGGCGCTGAGCACGCGGGCGGACACGCGACGGGCGGCGGTGCGCTTCGCGGTCGTCTTCGTCGCGGTCGTGGTGGTCGTGGTGGTCGTGGTCGAGCCGGGGTCGCCGTCGGCCGCAGTGGCGGGCAGCGCCGTCAGCGTCGACGCGGAGAGTCCGAGCCCGGCGAGGGCGAGCGCGCAGGTGCGCAGCGTGCGAGGGGTCGCAGGCATGAGGTGGTCCTTTCCCACGCCTGTGAGGTGAGCTGTCGGGTTGGGACTGGAAGGTGTCCCGCCGCCGTCCTCCCGGAGGAGGGGGTGGCTTCACCCCGAGCCGTGGCGTGCGGCTGCACGCACCGGCAGTGGAACCTGTGGGTCCCCCACTCCTGCCCTCGATCTTCTCGGGGGGCCGCTCCGGCGGGGCAGGACTCGGCGTCGCCCGGGGCGGGTGTCGTCAGACACGATCTAGTCACGGAGACCGACGCCAGCAGGGCGACCCGAGCCGTCCTGTGGGTCTCTCGACTCCGCCGCCAAGGTGCCAGAGCCCCCCGAGCCGTGCAAACCCGGCCACGCCCCGACGGGCGTGGGCCGTGGCCGGGATCACGCTCAGCCGAGCTTGCGCCCGCCGTCGACGTACAACGTCTGGCCGGTGATGAAGGACGCCTCGTCGCTGCACAGGAAGGCGGCGGCCGCGGCGATGTCCTCGGGCTGCCCGACCCGGCGCACGGGGGTGGCCTCGGCGTTGAGCCGCTGCAGCTCCTCGGGCTCCATCTTGAGCCGGCGCGCGGTGGCGTCGGTCATCTCGGTGACGATGAATCCCGGCGCGATGGCGTTGGCGGTGACCCCGAACGGGCCGAGCTCGATGCCGAGGGTGCGGGTCAGGCCCTGGATGCCCATCTTGGCGGCGGAGTAGTTGGCCTGGCCGCGGTTGCCCAGCGCGGAGACGCTGGAGAGGTTGAGGATCTTGCCGTACTTCTGCTGCACGAAGCGCGACTGCGCGGCCTTGGTCATGTTGAAGACGCCCTTGAGGTGGACGTTCATGACCATGTCCCAGTCCTCCTCGGTCATCTTGAAGAGCAGGTTGTCGCGGGTGACGCCGGCGTTGTTGACCAGGACGTGGATCCCGCCGAGCTCGTCGACCACGCGCTGCACCGCGGTCTCCGCGGCGGCGGAGTCCACGACGTCGCACCCGATGCCGACCGCGCGGGCACCGTCGGCGAGGTCGAGGCGGCCGGCGGCGTCGGCGGCTGCGGCCTCGTCGAGGTCGAGGATCGCGACGGACGCGCCCTCGCTGGCGAGGCGCTGGGCGATGCCGAAGCCGATGCCTCGGGCTGCTCCGGTGATGACGGCGACGCGGCGGTCGAACCGGCCCATGGGGAACTCCTTGGGGTATGTGGGAGGTCGGGAGACAGATCGAGGCCGAGGCTAGTCGCTACGGTGGGCAGATGGGTCGGGGGGAGTTCCGCGCCGCTGCGGTCGTCGCTGCCGTGATGGCGCTCGCGGCCGGGTTGGTCGCGTGGACCCACCACCTGCCGCTGCGCGACCCCGACGGCGCCAACCTGCCCACGTGGTTCCGGCTGCCGGTGATCGTCGCGTCCGCGGTCGCGCTCGACGTGCTGGCGCGGTGGGCGCTGCTGCTGCGCAGCCGGGGCGTGGCGGCCCGGGCGACGCTGCGCGAGGTCGTGCGCGAGCGCTGGGACCGCGACCAGGTCCGGTTCACCGCCAGTGGCCTGCTCACCTGGTACGTCGCCTACGTCGCGTTCCGCAACCTCAAGGGCTACGTCCCCTTCGTCACCGACCGCCTCCACGACGAGGAGCTGGCCCGGCTGGACCGCTTCATGTGGCTCGGCCACGACCCGGCGCTCGTGCTGCACGACACCCTCGGCACCGGGTGGGCCAACTGGGTGATGGCGGCGGTCTACCTGGTGTGGATCGGGTTGGTGCCGGCGACCCTGGCCATCGCGCTGGTGTGGACCCGGCGCTCGACGGCGGGCGCGTGGTACGTCACGGCCACGTCGCTGAACTGGTGCCTCGGCGCACTGCTCTACTACGCCCTGCCGTCGCTGGGACCGACGTACTCCTCCCCCGGGTGGTTCGCGGACCTGGCCCGCACCCCCAACACCTCGGTGCGCGACCTGCTGCTGTCGGACCGCGTCGAGGTGCTGGCCGGGCCCTGGGACACCTCGGCCGTGCAGACGATCGCGGCCTTCGCCTCGCTGCACGTGGCGGTGATGGTGACGATCTGCCTGGTGAGCGAGCTGATCCGGCTGCCGCTCGTCGTGCGGGTCGCGAGCTGGACCTTCCTCGCGCTGACCATCGTGGCGACGGTCTACCTCGGCTGGCACTTCTTCGTCGACGTCCTCGGCGGGATCGCCGTCGGGTGCGCGTCGGTCGCCCTCGCCGCCCGCGTCACCGGCAACCCGCTGCGACGGCGCGAGGAGGCGTGGACCCTGCGGACGGAGCCGGCGGACGAGGTGACGCGCGCAGGCTAGGGCTGCGCGAGGGCGTCGCGCAGGCGCTCGGCGTACGCCGATTCCTCGCCGTCGGCGTACTTCGTGCGCGGCCAGAAGAAGCCGCGCAGCCCGTCGCCCTTGGTGCGCGGGACGACGTGGAGGTGCAGGTGCGGCACGGACTGGCTGACCGTGTTGTTGATCGCGACGAAGGATCCCTGCGCGCCGAGGCCGTCCTTGACCGCGGTCGCGATCCGCTGCGCGGCGGCGAGGAAGCCGTCGCGCAACCCGGCCGGCAGGTCCGGGAGGGTCTCCACGTGCTCGCGCGGGACGAGTAGCACGTGGCCCTTGAAGACCGGCCGGGTGTCGAGGAAGGCGACGAGGTCGTCGGTCTCGAGGACGAGGTGACCGGGCAGGTCGCCGGAGACGATCCGGCAGAAGACGCAGTCAGCCATGACGCCAGTGTGCCCGTCAGGCCAGGTGCCGGGCCAGGTAGGACCCGGTGGCGCTGCCGGGCGCTGCGGCGATGTCGTCCGGTGTCCCGGTGGCCACCACCCGGCCGCCCCGGTCGCCGCCGCCGGGGCCGAGGTCGATGACCCAGTCGGCCGTGGCGATGGTGTCCAGGTCGTGCTCGACGAGCACCACGGTGTTGCCGGCGTCGACCAGCCTGTGGAGCTGGCGCAGCAGCAGCGCGGTGTCCGCGGGGTGCAGGCCGGCGGTGGGCTCGTCGAGCAGGTAGAGCGCGTGGCCGCGGCGTGCCCGCTGCAGCTCGGTCGCGAGCTTGATCCGCTGCGCCTCGCCACCACTGAGCTCCGTGGCCGGCTGGCCCAGGCGGAGGTAGCCGAGACCGACCTCCTGCAGGGTCTGGAGGCTGCGTGCCGCAGCCGGCACGTCGGCCAGCACGTCGGCCGCCTGCTCGACGGTGAGACCGAGCACGTCGGCGACGGTCAGGTCGTGCCAGGTGACCTCGAGGGTCTCGGCGTTGTAGCGCGCGCCGTGGCAGGTCGGGCACGGCGCATAGGTGCCGGGGAGGAACAGGAGCTCGACGGAGACGGACCCCTCGCCCTGGCAGGTCTCGCAGCGCCCCTCGGCGACGTTGAAGGAGAACCGGCCGACGCCGTAGCCGCGCGCCTTCGCCTCGGGCGTGGCGGCGAACACCTTGCGGACGGCGTCGAAGAGACCGGTGTAGGTCGCGAGGTTGGACCGGGGCGTGCGACCGATCGGACGCTGGTCCACCCGCACGAGACGGTCAAAGGCCTCCAGACCCGTCACGTCGTCGACGTCGATCTCGAGCTCGCTCTCCTCGGCGTCGTCCGGGGCCTGGCCGCGGTGGCGGCGTACGAGCTCGGCGAGCACCTGCGTGACCAGCGTGGACTTGCCCGACCCGGAGACGCCGGTGACCGCGGTGAGCACGCACAGCGGGAGGTCGACCGAGAGGTCGGTCAGGTTGTGCCTGCTGATGCCGCGCAGGTGGAGCCAGCCGTGCGGGGTGCGACCGTGGCGCTCGAGCGGGGCCGCCCGGCCGAACAGGTGGGCCCCCGTCACGGACTCCTCGACCTGCTCGAGCCCCTCCACCGGGCCGGAGTAGAGCACCCGTCCCCCGGCCTCGCCGGCCCCCGGACCGATGTCGACGATCCAGTCGGCACGGCGTACGACGTCGAGGTCGTGCTCGACGACGAACAGGGAGTTGCCCGAGCGCTTGAGCCGGTCGAGCACGTCGAGCAGCGGCGCGGCGTCGGCGGGGTGCAGCCCGGCCGACGGCTCGTCGAGCACGTAGACGACCCCGAACAGGCCCGAGCGCAGCTGGGTCGCGATCCGGAGCCGCTGGGCCTCCCCGGGCGAGAGCGTGGTCGAGCTCCGCCCGAGGGCGAGGTAGCCGAGCCCGAGGTCGAGCAGCACCCCGACGCGCTCCACGATGTCGGTGCAGAGCCGTACGGCCACCTCGGTCTCGCCGGTCTCGGCCGCCGGGCGGAGCAGGGCCACCAGCTCGACGAACGAGAGGGCGTTGGTCTCGGCGATGCTCAGTCCTTGGAAGGTCACCGCGAGGGACTCGGGCCGCAGCCCGGAGCCGTGGCAGACCGGGCACACGGTGCTGCGGACGAAGCGCATCGCCTTGTCGCGCATCATCTGGCTCTTGGTGTCGGCGAGGGTGTGGCGCACGTGCTTGCGCGCGCTCCAGAAGGTGCCGTGGTAGTCGCGACCGGTCGTGTCGTCGGCCTCGCCGCGCCGGTCGATGAGGACGCGCGGCTGCTCGTCGGTGTAGAGCAGCCAGTCGCGGTCCTTGCGGGACAGCTCGCGCCACGGCACGTCGACGTCGATGCCGACTGCCTTGGTCACCCGCAGCAGGTTCTTGCCCTGCCAGGCGCCGGGCCAGGCGGCGATCGCACCGTCGCGGATGCTCAGCGACTCGTCGGGCACGAGCAGGTCCTCGGCGACGTCGTGCGCCTGCCCCAGTCCGTGGCAGGTCGGGCACGCTCCTGCAGCGGTGTTGGGCGAGAACGCCTCGGCCGCCAGCCTCTCGGCTCCCTCCGGATAGGTGCCGGCCCGCGAGTACAGGATCCGGAGCAGGTTCGACAGCGTGGTCAGCGTCCCGACGCTCGAGCGCGAGCTGGGCGCGCCGCGCCGCTGCTGGAGGGCCACGGCGGGTGGCAGGCCGGTGATCTCCTGCACGTGCGGGGCGCCGACCTGCTGCAGCAGGCGACGGGCGTACGGCGCCACGGACTCGAAGTAACGCCGCTGCGCCTCGGCGTAGAGGGTGCCGAAGGCGAGGGAAGACTTGCCGGACCCGGAGACGCCGGTGAAGGCCACCATCGCGTCGCGCGGGAGGTCGAGGTCGACGTCGCGGAGGTTGTTCTCGCTCGCCCCGCGGACGTGGACGAAGTGGTCCGTCGGGTCATGGGTCACCCGACATTCCTACTCGCCCGGGAAATCGCCGACGCGGCCGGGAGGCCACTTCCTCGCGGCTCACCTAGGCTCGCGGGATGCGCATCGTCTCCCTGATCCCCTCCGCGACGGAGATCCTCTTCGCGGTCGGTGCCGGCGACGACGTGGTCGGCGTGACCTTCGAGTGCGACCACCCGCCGGCGGCGCGCGAGCGGCGGATCGTATCGACCTCGGCGATGCCCGAGGGGCTGACGCCGAAGGAGATCGACGACTTCGTCGGGGCCGCGATGGCTGCGGGCGAGGACCTCTACCGCCTCGACGCCGGTGCGCTCGCCGAGATCGACGCGGACCTCGTGGTCACCCAGGACCTGTGCGCGGTATGCGCCGTCGACGTGTCCACCGTCGACGACGCCCTCTCCCACCTGGGCTGCCGCGCCGAGGTCGCGACCATCGACCCGCACACCCTCGACGACGTGCTGGCATCGATCACCGAGGTCGGCCGGCTGACCGGTCGTGAGTCCGCAGCTGCGGAGCTGGTGCGCTCGCTCGAGGGACGTCTCGCTGCCGTGGCCGCCGAGGTCGACGGCCGACCGCGGCCGCGGGTGCTGGTCCTGGAGTGGACGGACCCGCCCTTCGCCCCGGGGCACTGGATCCCCGAGATGGTCGAGCGCGCCGGCGGCGAGCCCACCATCGGCACAGCAGGCACGAAGTCGACCCGCATCACGTGGGACGACGCCACCGGCTCGCAGCCGGACGTCGTGGTCTGCGCCCCCTGCGGCTTCGACCTCGAGGGCAGCGCGGCGCTCGCCGAGGACGTACGCCACCGCTTCCCCGGCGTGCCCGTGTGGGCCGTCGACGCCGACGGCCAGTTCGCCCGCCCCGGTCCGCGACTGGTCGACGGGGTCGAGGTGCTGGCCGGCATCCTGCACCCGGAGGTCCAGGCGCCGTCGCCGGACGCTCGACAGGTCTGACGCTCCGCCCGGTCGTGCCACTCACGACAGCGGGCGCGCCCCGTGTCCGACGAGGACCTCGACGAACTGCGCGGCGTAGTCGCGCTCGCGCAGGTCCTTGATCGTGTTGCGGCTCATCCGGTTGATCCGCTCGAGGCTGACGTTGCAGCGCAGGTCGCCCATGGGCCCGACGAGCCGGAGGTCGGCACCGTCGATCTCGAGGAACCCGCGCCGACCGACGGCGAGGTCGCGGCAGTGTGCCCACCACGCCGGGGCTGCTGCGTCGACCGGGGTGAAGGTGAGCACCCCCGCCTCGAGCCGGAAGGTGCCGAAGGTGCTGGCCAGGGTGCCGCCGAGGGCCCCGAGACCGCCTTCACCGAGGACCTCGGCGTTCCACGTGCCCTGTCCGCCGGCGGGCGTCGCCACCCATCCGTGCTGCTCCGGGCGGCGGCGCGAGGCGAGCAGGATGATGCCGATGATCAGTGCGAAGCCGATGGCCACGGCCGCAGGGACGAGCACGAAGAGGAGGGTGACGCTCACGACAGGAGCCTCTCATCCCTCGCGCATCAGGCGTTGAGCACGGCCCAGGCGATGAGCTTGTCGAGGCGGCGGATGTCGACCTTCTTGTCGAGCTTGATCTTGATGTGACCGGCGCGGGTCCACAGCTCGAGCTCGGCGTTGAAGTCGAGCAGCTTGCCGGCGTTCTCGGAGGACCACATGTCGATGCGGCTGTAGGGAAGCGAGTAGACCTCGACCTTCTTGCCCGTGATCCCCTGGGCGTCCCGGACGATCAGGCCTTGGTGGTGAAGATCGCCGAGTCGCGGAAGGTCTTGTAGGCCGCGACGGCCTGCTCCCCGTCGACGAGGAGGTCGGTGACGTCTGCGGGGACGGGGATCTCCTGCACGAGGGTCCATGACGTGATCGCTGCGGTTTCCATGGGCGAGAGCGTCACAGAACGCAGCGTCGGTGCGCAGCGGATCGGACAAAGTCGGACAGGGACTCCTTGACACCTGCGGGTATCGGGCGCCGGAGGTCGGAGTCGGTGGCGACGCCTGCGACCGAGGGTCGTAAATCACGAAAACGCCGACGGCCGTCGCCGCACTCGCGCACCATGGGCGCACCATGCTCCTCACCCCGCTCGTCCGCGCCCTCGCTGCCGCCGTCCTGGTGGCGGCGCCGCTGGCCGTGCCCGGCGCGAGTCCCGCCGCACCGGCCACGACGGTGGCTGACGCCGTCCCGGACCCGGCCCGTACGTCGTCGCTGCCGGTCTGGGTCGCGCCCGTGAGCCCCCACGCCGAGAACCCGACGAACCCGCTCGCGGGACGCCTGTGGGGCGTCTACGAGGGTCCGCAGGACCAGGTGTGGCGACCCTTCACGCAGGCGACCGGACGCAAGCGGGAGGCACTGGCCACCATCGCCGAGCGGCCGCGCACCAAGTGGTACGGCGCGTTCGTTCCCGACCACCGCATCCGCACGACGGTGACCAGCTACATCGCGTCCGCGCAGGACGGCAACCCCGAGACCCTCGCCCAGATGGCCGTCTTCCGGATGAAGCCGTGGGAGGGCGAGGCCTGCAAGCGCCCGACGACGCCCGCCGAGGCGGCGAGCTACCGCGCCTGGATCACCGAGCTCGCCGCCGGCATCGGCAGCGCGCACACGCTCGTGGTGATGCAGCCCGACGGGCCGTTCCTGCTCTGCGCGCCGGACCGGGCGGCGAAGTCCGAGCTGCTCACGTGGGCCACCCAGACACTCAGCGCCCTGCCGAACACCAGCGTCTACATCGACGCAGGCGCGGCCGACTGGTGCGAGAACGGCACCGCGCAGGAGTCCTTCCGCTGCGCGGAGATCCTGAAGCTCTCCGGCATCCAGTACGCCCGCGGCTTCGCGCTCGACTCCACCCACTACGCCGGTCCGGTCGAGAACATCGACCGCGGCAGCGAGATCCTGGCCCTGCTCGAGGCCGCCGGCTACGGCGAGAAGCACTTCATCGTCGACACCGCGAAGTCCGGCCGGCCCACCCTGTGGCGCGACATGGTCCCGGCGTCGAAGCGGGACCTGAAGGACAACGCGCGCACCTGCCGGACCAGGACGATGAAGCGCTGCGTCACCCTCGGGATCCCGCCGACCCCGCGCCCCGCCGACCCGCAGTGGGGCCTGCCGCCGGAGCAGCGCGCGGTCGCCGCGAAGTCCGTCGACGGCTTCGTCTGGTTCGGCCGCCCGTGGCTCTACAACCAGGCCGACCCGTTCGTGGCGCGTCGCGCGCTCGACATGGCCCGCACCACGCCCTGGACGGCCACCGGCCCGCGCTGACGACCCGTCAGCGGCCTTCGTCGCGGACCAGCACGTCGAACGGCTGCCCATCGCGACGGGCGGCGAACGACCCGACCACCTCGAAGCCGAGCGACTCGACCGTACGCCGCGCGCGGGCGTTGAAGGAGGCGACCGTGACCCGGAAGGCGGCCGGCGCGAACCGCGCGCGCCCGAAGTCCAGCCCGGCCGCGATCACCGACCTGCCCAGCCCCTGCCCGGTCAGCGACGGCCGCAGGCCTCCCCCGGTGTCGAGCGCCGCGTCGTCGTAGTCCCAGCCGGGCACCCGGCCGTCGGGTCCGAAGGACCGGAAGCCGATCAGCTCCTCTCCTGCGAGGACCGCGTGGAAGCCCAGCACAGGGTCGAGCAGCTCGTCGGGATCGGCGTCCGTCATGTCGTAGACGTCGTACGGCGCGGCGTAGCGCCACGTCGCGACGTCCTCGGCGTGCGCGCGGCTCAGCGGCGCGATGCGGATGGACGCAGGGTCGACGAGGAGGGACACGCAGGCATGCTCCCACCAGGCCCACGGAGAACTGGTCCAGACCAGTCGATCGCGGCCATCCGATGTCGCTGCGGCGCCGAACACCGCACATGGCTCAGTCTCTTCAGCGCGCCCTCGACGAGGTCCAGCAGGCGCCGTTCGTCGTGGACGTGCTGCGCAGCGGGGATCGTCTGGCGGCTGCCGCGGTCGGCGCAGACGGACCGGAGGCGGTCCGCCTGCTCGCCTCGGTGGTCCAGGATCCCGACGAGCTGACCGCGGTCGCGGCCGTGCACGCGCTCGCCCGGGTGTTCGACGACGGTGCGGACGCCGTGCTGACGGAGCTGCTCTCGCACCCTCGGCCCTTCCTGCGCGAGCACGCGAGCTGGGCCCTCCAACGCCGGCTCCCCCGGATCGATGCGATCGGCAGGCTGGTCGGGGTCGTGGTCGCCGGGGGGTTCCCCGGCGTCCTCGCGCAGCGCACGCTCGGCCAGTGGGGCGACTGTGCACCCGAGCAGGTCGCGCTGGCCGTCGAGGGTGCGCTCGCCGGCGCGTCCGGTCCGTCGGTCCGCGGCAGGCTGGTCGAGACCCTCGGGCTCGTGCCGGGTCCGCTCGCCGACCGTGCGTTGCTCGCCCACGCGACCGATCCCGCCGAGCACCCGGCGGCACGGTCGGCTGCCGTCGCTGCGCTCGGCGACCGCCCGTACGACGCCGCCGCAGAGGCGGTGGTCCGTGACCTCGGCACCGCCGAGGGTGACCTCGGCGACGTCGCGCGGCTCGCCGCGATCGACCTCGGCCTCGGCCTCGACGTCGTCGAGCACGGCCAGCCCGCCACCGGCCTGACCGTCGCCCAGCTCTTCCTGCACGCCGACATCGACCGCGACATCAGCCGGGCGGGCGCCGGCGACAACGGGGGCGTCGCCACCCTGCTGGTCCGGCTGGGCGACGCGCTGGCGGCGCAGCCGGGTGTCGACCGGGTGCTGACCCTGTCCCGCGGCACCGCGCGTGACGCCCTCGACGCACTGGCGCCTGCCGACGGGCACCTGCTGACGCCGGTGCCCCTCCTGGCCGAGGCCACCTCCGCCCCGCAGGCCTGGCCGTCACGGATCGCGGCCGAACGCGGGATCCGACGCGTGCTGCGCACGCACCGCGCCGACGTCCTGCACCTGCGGATGGCCGAGGTGGGCAGCCTGGCCGCCGCCGAGGTCGCGCGCGAGCTGGGCATCCCGGTGGTGTTCACCCTCGCGCCCGACCCGCACGCCGTCGTCCATGCCCTGGACATGACCGGTGGCCTGCACCGTGGCAACTTCGGCACCGAGGACGAACGCGAGCACTACTGGTTCCGCGCCCGGCTCGTGCAGCGGCTGGCCGAGGACGCCGCGCACGTCGTCCTCTTCCCCCGCCCCGAGCTCCAGCACGACATGCGCGAGCTGCTCGGCCTCGACGTGGCCGGGCAGCCCGGCAGGTTCACCGTCGTGCCGGAGGGCATCGACCTGGGGATCAGCGCCGCGGCCGCCGCCGAGCTGGAGCGAGCCGGAGCGGCCGGCCCGGCACTGGCCGAGCTCGACGCGCTCGTCGCCGCGCTGCCCGAGCACCGCCGACGACTGCCGCTGGTGATCAGCGTGGGCCGCCTGCACCGGGTCAAGGGGATGGCGACCCTGGTCGAGGCGTGGGCCGGTGATGCGGAGCTGGCCGAGCGCTGCAACCTGCTCGTCGTCGGCGGGGACCTCGCCGACCCGTCCCAGGACGAGCGCGAGCAGCTCGACCGCATCGCCGAGGTGCTCGCACGGTTCCCCGGGGCGGGCGACGGCCTGCTGATGCCCGGTCACCGCCCCAACGACGTCGTCGCCGTGTGGCTCGCGGCCGCCCGCGAGGGACGGGCGGGCGGCATCGGCCCGGCCGGGGTCTACGTCTGCAGCAGCCTCAAGGAGGAGTTCGGCCTCGCCCTCCTGGAGGCCCTGGCCTCCGGCCTCGTCGTGGTCGGTCCGGCAGCAGGCGGTCCGGCCACCTACATCGACGACGGGGTCACCGGGGTGCTCGTCGACACCCGCCGGCCCGACGAGGTGGCACGCGCGATCAAGGAAGCCTTCGACCTCGCCACCGCGCCGGACCAGGCCGACAGGATGAGCCGGGCCCGGGAGCGGATCGAGGCCGACTTCACCGTCCAGGCGATGGCCGACCGGCTGAGCACCATCTACGCCGGCGCTGTCCGGACCGCCGCCCGCTCGTGACAGCGTTGCCCTCATGACCCTGTTGGTGATCAGCCCGGACTACGCCTCGCACCTGTTGCCGCTGGCGACCCTCGCGACGGCCTGGCGCGACGCCGGCGAGTCGGTGGTGGTGGCGACCGGGCCGGCGACCGCGGGCATCGTCGCCGACTTCGGCTTCGACCGCGCCGACCTGGTGCTGGGCCGCGGCTCGAACCCCGGTGTCATCCGGGCCGAGCAGCAACCACCCGGTGAGGACGACGCGCTGCGTGGCTTCTTCGACGCCACCCGGCGCGGCATGGTGGCGACGCTGCGCTACCAGGCCGAGGTCCGGCGCAACGACCTGTTGTGGGACCCGGTGGGCCGGGCCCGGGCAGTCCTCGACGTCGTCGACCGGGTCAGGCCCGACCAGGTCGTCGTCGACCACCTTGCCTTCAGCGCCCGCATCGCACTGGCCGCGGCGGGCGTCCCGCACGCCGACGTCGTCCTGGGCCACCCGTCCGCGCTCCCGGTCGGCGACGAGGTGTACGGCTACCCGACTGCGTGGCCCGCCGCCCTCGACGCGCCGGAGTCCGAGCTCAGTGCGCTGCACCGGTTGTGCTGCGAGGTCCGCGACGCCTTCACCGAGGAGTGGAACGCCGTCATGCACGTGCTCGCACCCGGCGTCGCGCCGTCGCAGGACGCGTTCGCGGAGCACGGCGACCTCCTGCTGCTGAACTACCCGGCGGCCCTGCACGACCCGGCTCGTACGGCGAAGCTGTCGCCGCACGCCTTCCTCGGGTCCGCGGTGCGTGCCGAGCCCGCGGACGACGACGTACGGGACTGGCTCGCGGCCGACGACGGGCCGGTGGTCTACGTGAGCTTCGGCAGTTTCCTCTCCGCACGCGGCGACGTGTTGGCGACGGTGCTGGAGGCCCTGCGCCCGCTCGGCCTCCGGGTCGCGGTCGCCACTGGGTCCGCCACTGGACTGCCGGACGTGCCGCAGGACTGGCTGGTGCGCCCCTACCTGCCGCAGGTCGCCCTTCTGGACCGCGCGGCGGTGGCGGTCACGCACGGCGGCAACAACAGCGTCACGGAGGCGCTCAGTGCCGGGGTGCCGATGGTGGTCCTGCCGTTCTCCACCGACCAGTTCGCGGGGGCAGCCGCGATCGAGGCGGCCGGGTTGGGGACGGCGCTCGCCCCGAACACGGCGACGGCCGCGGAGCTGACCGCCGCCGTGCGAGGCGTCCTCGACGGCCCCGCGCCGGGCTTGGCCCGCACGCTCGGCGAGGAGCTGCGCCGGACACCGGGCCGCCACGTGGCCCGCTCGGCCCTGCTCGGCTGAACGACCCGGACGGCCCGCAGGCACAGCGCGAGATCCGTCCCGATCGAAGTCAAGGCGGTCAGGAGCGGTAGGACGCGCCCAATCGGTCGAACAGGAACGTGAGGTAGGCGGCGACCTCCCCGACCTGCTGGTCCAGTGACTGCCCGATGCCGTGACCCCCGTGCTCCATCCGGAGCAGGATGGGCTGCTCCGACGACGACGCTGCTTGAAGTCGAGCAGTCATCTTCTTCGCGTCATGGGGCTGCACTCGCGGGTCCAGCTCGCCCGCGGTGAACAGCACGGCCGGGTACGGCGTGCCGTCCTGCACGTTGTGGTACGGCGAGTACGCGCGCAGCGCCTTGAACATCGCCGGGTCGCTCACGCTGCCGAACTCGGTCACGTTGAAGGCGCCGTTGGCGCTGAGCTCGCTGCGCAGGGCGTCGAGCACCGGCACCGCGCACACGATGGCGGCTGCCAGGTCAGGTCGCTGGGTGAGCGCCGCTCCCACCAGCAGTCCGCCGTTGGAGCCACCGATCAGGCCCAGCCGGTCGCGGCTCGTCACCCGGGTCTCGACGAGGTGGTCGGCGCAGGCGATGAAGTCGTCGAAGCAGTTCTGCTTCGTGGCGAGCCGTCCGGCGTGGTGCCAGTCCTGGCCGTACTCGCCTCCACCCCGGATGTTCGCTATCGCCAGGACGCACCCCTGCTCGAGCCACGGCAGCCAGGACGGGTCGAACCACGGCTTGAGCGAGATGGCGTATCCGCCGTACCCGTACAGGACAGTGGGAGCCGTGCCGTCCTGCGGTGTGCCCCTCCTCGAGAGCAGGTTGATCGGGACCCGGGTCCCGTCCCTGGACGTGGCGAAGACCCGCTCGACCTCGATGTCGGTGAAGTGCACCTGCGTGACGGTGTCCAGGGCGGTGGGGCGCGGCTCGGGGTCGAGGTCGCCCTGCACCCACCATCGCCGCGGGGACACGAACGTCTCCACCGCCCAGCCGGCCTGGTCGACGCCCAGTCCGGTCATCGACTCGACCGAGCACGTCGGCGGCGAGGCGACCTCGGGAAGGGCGGTGCCGTCGTGGTCGAAGCACCTGATCGCCGACGGCCCACCGACGATGTCGACCACCCACAGCCGCCCGGTGGTGGCCGCGATCTCCTCGATCGTGACGGGGCCCGTCGGTACGACGACGTGCGCATCGGCGACCCCCTCATCGTCGCCCAGGTCCATGCGCAGCACCTGTCCGTGGGGTGCGTCCTTCAGCGACAGCAGGAACAGCGACGCGCCACCGTACGCAGCGCGGATGCATCTGTCCTCGATGTCAGCCACCAGCCGCCATCCGGAGCCTTCGACCTGACGGCGCACGAAGAGCTGCCACTCTCCCCCGTCGCCCTTCTGGGCATGGTCCATCACCCACTGCCCGTCGGCCGAGGACGAGAGGAAGTTCTCTGTGATCCTGCTGTCCGCAAACACCCCTGAGAGGTCGCGTTCGTCGTCGTTCGGGTTGCTTCCGAGGCGGTGGAACCACACGTCCTGGTCGAACCCGAGGTCCTCGTCGGGCACGGTGCCGGGCGCAGGATGTCGGGTGTACCAGAACCCCTGCCCGTCGTGCCGCCATGCGAGCGACCCGCCGGCCGTACCGCTGTTCACGTGCGGGATCACGGCGTCGGACAGCTCACTCGTCGCCACGTCGTACACGTGGAGCGTGCCGTCCTCCGTGCCGTGCGATGACAGCGACACGGCGACGTGAGCGCCGTCCGGGGAGGCGACGTACCAGTCGATCGTGGTGGCACCCGACTCGTCGATCTTGTTCGGATCAACCACGACCCGCTCACCACCCAGGTCGTCGAGCGTCGGCAGCACCACGAGCAGAGGTTGCTGGAGCGGTGGCTGGGTCTTGAGGGCGAAGTACGACGAGCCTCCACGCGTCAACCGCGCGTACGCCGTCGACTCGGCCTTCAGGACCTGCTCGACCCGGCCGCGGACGTGCTCGTGGAAGGGCAGTGACTCGAGATGGGCGCGCGCCCGGGAATCCTGTGCAGCCGTCCACTCCCGGGAGCGTTCGGAGCTCTCCTCCAACCACCGGTAGTCCTCGGTGACGTCCTCACCGTGGTAGGTCGTGGTGACCGGCTCGCGCGGAGTGTCGATCGCGGGCGGAGGCTGTCGGCTCATGGTCTCGTCCTGGGGCGCTCAGCCCAGCTCTGCGCACAGGTCCCTGACCCGTGCCCGACTGACGTCCATCCCCACGAAGTCACCGTCTGCCGAGATCTGGAGGACGACCGGCCCCGTGGTGGCGAGAGCCGTCGCGCCGATGTCGGTCTCGGCGTAGAGGAAGTTGTGCCCGCTCGCCCTGATCTCGGTGCTCCCGTCAGCCAGGTCGACGAACCGGAACGCTCCCGAGGCGTTGACCGTGACCGCGTTGTCGGGGTCGCTGAGATTGGTGACCGTGAGCCTGAGCCCGGGGGCCGGGGCGATCGCGGAGAACTGGGGGTTGTGAGGCAGGTCGTTGAATCCCTCCTTGCCCGTGGCCACCACCGACAGTGGGAACGAGCACGCGTCTCCGGCAGCGATGATCTCGGGCGTCGGATCAGTGGGCGTGGGAGGCTCGGCTGTCGCGGCAGGCGCTGACAGGAGCGCGGCGGCCAGGGCGAGGAGCGGGATGGAGGCAGCGGGTCGGATCATGGCGGGGGCCTTCTCGGGTGGGGTCTCCCACACTCCATCGCGGCTGTCTCGGCCGCTTCGCCCGAGTTGGGTAAGGAACCACCCGGGGACGACGCACGATGACCGGAACCCTGCGGCAGACCACGCACGAGAGCCGCCCCGACTGGTGTCGGGACGGCTCTCGTCAAGAGGGCTGCGCGTGGAGCTGCGGGGAATCGAACCCCGGTCCTCGAGCGTCGATCCAGGTCTTCTCCGGGTGCAGTCCGTGATGTCGCTTTTCTCGGCCTCGGTGCTCCCACGGACAGGTCACCGACAGGCTCAGTCAGGATTGAGTCCCGGCCGCCCCTCCTGACAGAGAGCGACCAGCAAGTCTCCTAGATGAGGCCTGGGTCCGGGACGGAGACGGATGCCCGGTCAGACCCTTCGATCACTGCTCAGGCAGCGAGAGCGAAGTCGTTGCGATTGGTGTTGGCAACTGTGGTTTCCAGCGGTCGTTTACGAGATGACGCTGGCTTCTCGACCCGCTTCTCCTGGAACTAACGTCCCAAGTCGAAACCGATCAGCCCCTCTTGTGTTGTCAAGCAGACCGGTGGCGCTGGCCTGCACCCACAGTCTACGTGCCTCAACCGACAGGCGGCGAACGCTATTCCGCCGCGAGCACCGGATCGCTGTGCCACTCACCGTCGTCGAGGCGCCAGACCTGGCGGTCGGAGCCGGACGGGAGCGTGTGCGGGACGCTGCCGGTGTCGAAGGTCAGCCCCCGCTCCGCGATCGCGTGGTGGTAGCCCGTCCAGGCGGTGCGATAGTCGCGCTCGATGGCCGCCTTCTCCTCGGACGTGGCCTCCGGCGGGGTCACCATCGCCTCGGCGGGGACGTCGAGGTCGGCGGACTCCTCCCGGCCGTCGGGGGTGATGACGAAGAGCCGCTCGCTCGTCATCCGGTGGTCGGCGCGCACCAGGAGGCCACCATCGGGCTGCCAGCGGAAGCGGACCAGCCAGCCGTGGCCGTGCACGTGACCGTCGGCGTGGTTCGCCACCGCCTCGTCTGGAAGGAAGAGCCCCCACACGGCGAAGTGGCGGGCGAAGGCGACCTGCTGGGCGCCCAGGTGGGCGTCGCCGACCTCGGCGGGCACGCCGGGTTCCACCGGCTCGTGGACGCGTACGCGCGTGATGCGGTGCCCGTCGACCTCGGCCACCTCGAGGGTGTGCTCGGCGACCGGGACCTTGTCGCCCACGTCGGCCATCCGGGCCAGGCGGTGGAGCACGAAGCCGGCCACCGTCTCGTACGGCCCGTCCACCAGCTCGACACCGGTGCGGTCGCTGAACTCCTCGATTGTCAGGCCCGCGTCGACCGTCTCGGGGTCGGCCGAGGCGGCGATCTCGGCGTCGCGGTCGTACTCGTCGTGGATCTCGCCGACGAGCTCCTCCATGAGGTCCTCGAGGGTCACGATGCCGTCGGTGCCGCCGTACTCGTCGACGACCAGCGCGATGTGGGCCCCCTGGCTGCGCAGCTGGTCGATCGAGGGCAGCACGCGGTTCGTGCGCGGCAGCACCGGCAGGTCACGGACGATGTCGGCCACCGGGGTGCTGTGGTCGTCGGCACGCCCGAGCACGTCGCGCAGGTGGAGGTAGCCCAGGATCTCGTCGAACGACTCCCCCGTGACCGGGTAGCGCGTGTAGGGCTCGGTGACGATCACCGCGACCGCCTCGGCCAGGGTGAGGTCACCGGCGAGGAAGGCGACGTCGCCGCGCGGCTTCATCACCTCGCTCAGCGAGCGGTCGCCGGCCTCGAAGACGTCGTCGACGAGGCGGCGCTCGCCCTCCGGGATGTCCTCGTGGCCCGAGATCATCATCCGCAGCTCCTCCTCGTCCACCTCGTCTCCTGAGGCGTCGGGGTTGCCGCCGAGCAGGCGGACGAGGAGGTTGGTCGAGAGCGAGAGCAGCCAGATGACGGGCGTCATCACGGTGGCGAAGCGGCCCAGTGGCGGGGCGAAGAGCTTGGCCACGCCCACCGAGCGCTGGAGCGCGAGCCGCTTGGGCACGAGCTCGCCGAGCACGAGCGAGAGGTAGGACACGACGAGGGTCGTCACGACCAGCGACACCGTGTCCGGGCCCGGGAGGCCGAGACCCTCGAAGACCGGCGCGAAGGACGGCGCGAGGGTCGAGGCGCCGAAGGCGGCCGAGAAGAAGCCCGCCACCGTGACGCCGATCTGCACCGCCGAGAGGAACCGGTTGGGGTCGCGGGCCAGCGACGCCACGGAGTGACCGCGCCCGCCCTCGGTCTCCAACCGGTCCACCTGTCCGGAGCGCAGCGAGACCAGCGCGATCTCGGTCGCGGCGAACACACCGCCCACGAGGATGAACGCGAGGACGAGAAGGATGTCGATCCAGGTGCCAGGTTCCACCCGGAGAACCTATCGACGGATCCTGAGAGGGCTCTTATCCGAGCAGGGCCTCGGTATTGGTCCAGCACACCGCGCGCAGCCACTCCTCGCCCAGGTCCAGCCGCTCGAGCGCGTCGAGCTGGATGGAGTAGGGGTAGGGGATGTTGGGGAAGTCACTCCCGAGGTGCACCTTGCCGGCCAGCCCGAGGTCCCGCAGCCGCGGCAGCAGCGCCGGAGGGTAGGCGCCGCCCATCTCCTCGAAGAACGGCGTGAAGGCCATCGTGGTGTCCAGCGCCACCCGCTCGTGGGCCTCCGCCAGGGCGAGGAACTCGGCGTACTCCGGTGCGCCGGCGTGCGCGATCACCAGCCGCAGCCGCGGGTGGCGCGCCAGCAGCGCGGCGACCGGCGCGGGTCCGGTGTGCTCGGTGGCCACGGGGCCGCTCCCGGCGTGGAGCACGACCGGGGTGCCGGTGTCGGCGACGATCCCCCACGCCTCGTCGAGCAACGGGTCGGTGACGTCGAACGCGCCGACCTGCACGTGCACCTTCCAGACCTCCACCCGGTGCGCTGAAGGGGCGGAGCGGGAGGCGACGTACGCCGCCACGCCGGGCTCGGGGAAGAAGGTCCCGCACACGAGCGCCTCGGGCACCCGCGCGGCGAAACCGGCGGCCCAGTCGTTGAGGAACTCGGCCATCTCGGGCTTGTGGGCGTAGGGCAGCGCGGTGAATCGGCGTACGCCGAACGAGCGCAGCGTCTCCACCAGCACCTCGTCGGAGTCGCGGTAGTGCAGCGGCCACGGTCGGCCGATGAGCGGGCCGGCGGCGTCGAACTGCGCGCGCACCTTGGCCATCACCCGCGGCGGCACGAAGTGGGTGTGGAGGTCGAGCAGGCCCGGGAGCCCGAGCGACTCGGTGAACGCGGCAGGGTCCCTCACCGGGTCAGTCCCGGTGACCCTTGAGCCTCCGCTGCACCGCCTCCACCTTCTCGCGGTTGGCCGTGCGCTCGGCGAGGGTGTGGCGCTTGTCGTAGGACTTCTTGCCCTTCGCGAGCGCGATCTCGACCTTCGCGCGGCCGTCCTTGAAGTAGAGGGCGAGCGGGACGATCGTGTAGCCCTTGTCGGTGATCTTGCGCTCGATCTTGTCGATCTCGGACCGGTTGAGCAGCAGCTTGCGGCGGCGACGCGCGGAGTGGTTGGTCCAGGTGCCCTGGCTGTACTCCGGGATGTGCACGCCGAGCAGCCAGGCCTCGCCGTTGTCGATCTCGCCGAAGCCGTCGACGAGGGACGCGCGGCCCTGGCGCAACGACTTCACCTCGGTGCCCATGAGGACCAGCCCGGCCTCCCAGGTGTCCTCGATGTGGTAGTCGTGGCGGGCCTTCTTGTTCTGCGCGACCATCTTCTGGCCCTGCTCCTTCGCCATGGAGCCATTCTCTCAGGCGGTGTCCAGCGCCTTACATCCAGTTCATCGGGTCGACGGCCTGACCGTTGGCCATGACGGTGAAGTGCAGGTGGCAGCCCGTGGACCAGCCGGTGCTGCCCTCGAAGCCGATGACCTGTCCCTCGGCCACCCGGTCGCCCACGCCGACGTTGTAGCCGCTGGCGTGGTTGTAGATCGTGGCGACACCGCGCCCGCTGAGCACGCCGTGGTCGATGATCAGCCGGTTGCCGTAGACCGAGCTCGAGTACGACGCGACGACCCGTCCCGGCGCGGACGCGCGGAGCGGGGTGCCGCAGCCTCCCCCGAAGTCGATGCCGTCGTGGAGGCCCCAGTACTTGTAGATCGGGTGCGTGCGGTAGCCGAACGGCGAGGTGACGTAGCCGTCGACCGGGTAGGCCAGCAGCCCGGGGCTCGGGGCGGCCGCCTGCGAGCGCGCCTGTGACCGGGCCTTCGCTGCTTTCGCGCGCTGGCGGCGCAGGGCGGCGAGGGCGCGCTTGCGCAGCATCTCCTCGATCCGCTCCTGCTCCTGCTGGAGCTTGCGGAGCTTGGCCACGTCGGCCGCACGGGCCTCGCGGGCGCCCACCCGGGCGTCGCGGCGCTCGACGACCATCGAGACGACGGAGTCCTTGGCCGACTGCTCCTCGGCCTCGAGCTGCTGCATGAGGGTGAGGTGCTCGGCGGCAGCCTCGCGCTTGGCGGCCACGTCGTCGCGGGCCTCGGTGACCTGCTGCTCGCGGACCTCGAGGAGCACCTCGGCGGCCGTGAGCTCGTCGTACGCCCGGGCCTCCTGCCCGACGATGACGTCGCGTACGCCGTCGCGGCGGGTGAGCTCCTCGGTCGTCTCGGCGTCGATGAGCGATGAGAAGGCGATCAGCTCGGGGTCGCCCTCGGAGTACATGTCGGCGATCGTGGACGCCACGCGCTCGCGCTGCTCCTCGCGATCGACCTGGCCCTGCTCCAGCGCGGCCTCGGCGGACGCCAGCTCGGCCTCGGCGGCGGTGAGCTCTGCCTGCATCTGGGCGTCACGCTCGCGGGCGACCTCGACCTTGCCGCGCGCCGTGGCCAGCTGGGTCTTGGCGTCGGCGAGCTGGGCCTGGGCCGCCTCGAGGCGCGCACTGGCGCGCCGCAGCTGCGAGCTCGACTCGCCGAGGTCGTCCTGGGCGCTCTCGAGCTGCCGCTCGACCTTGTCCTGCTTGTCCTTGAGGTCGTCGGCGTGCGCGGCGGAGACACCCAGGGCCATGACGGCGACAAGTGCTGCAGCCGTGCGGCGATGAGCGGTACGGGGGAAGGAACGCACCGGGGAAGCCTTTGTGTTCGGGGAAGGGAACACCCAGACGCTAACCCCCGCGGATCACACTTTGAGGTATTTGCGCGTCAACACGAGTGTCGGGAGCAAGGTGAGCAGCGGACCGAGGATCGCGACCGACCCTGCGGCCAGCCAGAACTCGTCCCAGCCGATCCACGGGACGAACTTCAGCCGGTTCGCGGAGAGCTCGTCGATGCCGAAGTACATGAAGCCCCAGAGCGCACCGCCGGCCAGCACGACGCCGATCAGCGCGGTCACCAGGGCCTCGAGGAGGAAGGGCAGCGCGATGTAGAGCGTGGAGGCGCCCACCAGCCGCATGATGCCGATCTCCTTGCGCCTCGCGAAGGCCGCGAGCCTGATCGTGTTGGCCACCAGGAGCAGGGCGGCGAACACCAGGAAGGCCGCAGTGCCGAGCGCGACCCACTGGAGCATGTTGATCGACTCCAGGATCGGGGCGACCTGCTCGCGCATGTCGCGCACCTTGGAGACGCCGTCGAGGCCCTGCACCGCACTGGTGATGCCTTCGTACTCGTCCGGGTCCTGCAGGGTGATCCACAACGTCTGCGGCATGTCCTCGGCGGTGATCGCGGGGTTCTCACCGGTGAAGAGCTCGTCGCCGTAGAGCTCGCGGGCCTTCCCGAGCGCCTGCTCGCTGGACTCGAAGTGGTAGTCCGCGACCTCGGGGTTGTCCTCGACGACCGCGGCGATCTCGGTCTTCTGCGCGTCGGTGACCGCGTTGGGGCACACCGCGCTGCTGTCGTTGACCCGGCACAGGTAGACCGTGATCTGGAGCTGGTTGCCCCAGTGGTCGGCCGCCTTGGACGCCTGCTGGTTGAACAGGACGCCGACGCCGACGAGCGTGAGCGAGACGAAGAGGGTCAGCACCACGGCGAGGTGCATGGACACGTTGCGCCGCAGGCCCTGGCCGAGCTCGGAGGAGACGTAGCGAAGCTGCATGGAGGGAAGGCTCTCGATCTGTTGCGTCGGAGATCTGGGGGTGACCGCCGGGTCCGGTCAGGTCTGGTGGCCGTAGACGCCCTGCGCCTGGTCGCGCACGACGTGTCCGTTCTCGAGCTCGATGACGCGCTTGCGCATCTGGTCGACGATCCCGGAGTCGTGGGTCGCCATGACCACGGTGGTGCCGGTGCGGTTGATGCGGTCGAGGAGCTTCATGATCCCGACCGACGTGGTCGGGTCGAGGTTTCCGGTCGGCTCGTCGGCGATCAGGATCATCGGCCGGTTGACGAACGCGCGGGCCACGGCCACGCGCTGCTGCTCGCCGCCGGAGAGCTCGTCGGGCATCCGGTCGCCCTTGCCGCTGAGCCCGACCAGCTCGAGCGTCTCGGGGACCAGGTCCTTGATCTCCTTGCGCGACTTGCCGATCACCTGGAGCGCGAAGGCGACGTTCTCGGTCACCGTCTTGTTGGGCAGCAGCCGGAAGTCCTGGAAGACGGTGCCGATGTCGCGGCGCAGCCGCGGGACCTTCCAGCTGGCAAGCCGGTTGATCTCCTTGCCCGCGACGTAGACCCGACCCGACGTGGGTCGGTACTCCCGGAGCACCAGCCGCAGGAAGGTCGACTTGCCGGAGCCCGAGGACCCGACCAGGAAGACGAACTCCCCCTTCTCCACGTCGACCGAGATGTTGTCCAGGGCGGGGTGGGGATGGCCGGGGTAGGCCTTGGTGACCTTCTCGAAGCGAATCACGGCGTCGAGGCTACGTCAGTGGTGGACGCAGACCCGAAACGCGCCCGGGGCGCTGCCGGACTCAGGCGTCGGCCTTGTCCGCCCCGCGACGCCAGCGGATGCCGGCCTCCATGAAGTCGTCGAGGTCACCGTCGAAGACACCGCTGGGGTTGCCGGACTCGTGGCCCGTACGGAGGTCCTTGACGACCTGGTAGGGGTTGAGGACGTAGTTGCGCATCTGGTCGCCCCAGCTGGCCTGGACGTCGCCCTTCAGGTCCTTCTTGAGCGCGGCCTCCTCGGCCTTCTTGCGGGCGAGGAGCTTGGCCTTGAGCACGACCATCGCGGACGCCTTGTTCTGCAGCTGCGACTTCTCGTTCTGGCAGGACACGACGATGCCGGTGGGGATGTGGGTGAGCCGGACCGCGGAGTCGGTGGTGTTGACCGACTGGCCGCCGGGACCGCCGGAGCGGAAGACGTCGGTGCGGATCTCGTTCTCGTCGACCTCGATCTCGTCGGTCTGCTCGAGCATGGGCACCACCTCGACCGCTGCGAACGAGGTCTGGCGGCGGCCCTGGTTGTCGAAGGGGCTGATCCGCACCAGGCGGTGGGTGCCGGCCTCGACGGAGAGGGTGCCGTAGGCGTAGGGCGCGTGGATGGCGAACTCGGCGGACTTGATGCCCGCCTCCTCGGCGTAGGACACCTCGTAGACCTCGACGCCGTACTTGTGCTGCTCGGCCCAGCGCGTGTACATCCGCATCAGCATCTCGGCGAAGTCGGCGGCGTCGACGCCACCGGCGCCCGAGCGGATCGTCACGATCGCCTCGCGCTCGTCGTACTCGCCCGACAGCAGGGTGCGGATCTCGAGGGACTCCACGGACTTCTTGATCCGGTTGAGCTCCCGCTCGGAGTCGGCGAGCGAGTCGGCGTCGCCCTCCTCCCGGGCCATCTCGACCATCAGGCCGAGGTCCTCGATGCGGGACTCGAGACCGGTGAAGCGGTCGAGCTCGCCCTGGAGCGCGGACAGGCGGCCGGTGATGCGGGTCGCGCTCTCGACGTCGTCCCAGAGGTCGGGCGCGGCGACCTGCTCGCTGAGGTCGGCGATCTCGCCGCGCATCCGGTCGATGTTCAGCACCGAGCCGATGGTCTTCATCGTCGCCTGGAGCTGCTTGATCTCTGCTTCGTAGTCGATGCCTGCCACAAGAGCCAAGCCTACGGGCAAACCCACGCGCGCTGCTGATCGGCGGTCCGGCGCCGGCGATCGGGACAGGCACAGGCAACGGCGGACGCCACCGGGGCCTGTGATTCCCGGTGGCGCCCGCCGCTGCGGACCGTGCTGCTCCCGGTCAGCGGGTGCAGAGGACCTCGGGGGTGGCGACGGCGACGGTCGCGGCCGGGGTCGCGCTGGTGGTGGCGTCGATCTTCAGGCGGAAGACATCGGTGAGGTCGAGGGTCTCGTCGGCCACGAGGGAGCCGACGGCCAGGGCGTGGCTGGCCAGGACGGTGCCGTCAGCGGACACGGCGACCAGGCCGGTCGCGCCCGAGGCGGACTCGTCGGTCAGCGCGTAGGAGGCGCGCATCTCGATGCACTTGCGGCCCAGGGTGTACTCCACCGACGACGGCGTGCCGGCGGTGGTGGTGGCCAGGCTCGAGCCGTAGTACTCGGCACCGATGTTGACGCCGGCGGGGGCGATGTTGGTCATCGGGCCGGGGTTGCGCGAGGTGAGGTTCTCCCAGGCGTAGACCTCGACAGGCATCGACTTGCTGATGCCCTTCTTGATGCCCTTGCTCGCCGCCTTGACCACGCGGTACTCGCGCGACCCGGGCGTGGTCGGCTTGTCCTTGAGGACGTAGGTGCCGTTGCCCTTGACCTTCGCGCTCGCGGTGACCTTCCAGGACTTCTTGTTGCCCACGCGCTGCTGGAGGACGACCTTCTGGCCAGCGGCCTTCGGGGTCACGCGGCCACGGATCTTGACCGTGTCCTCCTTGACGATGACGATCTCGGTGTTGGCCTTGGCGGTCACCTTGTACTTCGCCGGCGCCGCCTGGGCGGCGGGAGCGGTCAGGGCGAGCGAGCCGGCGGTGAGTGCCACGGTGGCGGCGAGTGCGGTGATGCGGTTCATGGGATTCCCCGTCGTGTGGGCCCTGAGTGCGGGCCGTTCACGAGGGAGACTACGGCGGCACTCAGAAAGTTGCGACGGCGCCCAGCAGTGTTCCGGCGTGGCCGGGAACTGTCAGATTCCCGCCGTCGAGACTGACCCCCGCCGGCGTCTCGAACAGGACCTCGCGCTCACCGACCTCGACCTCGGTCGCCGAGCCACCCGTGTTGACCACGACGAGCAGATCGCCGCGCCGCATGGTGAACAGCCGACCGTCCACGGTGCACGACACGGCGCCGAAGTCGGGGTCGGTGAGCTGCGGCAGCTCGCGCCGCAGCCGGCCGAGGCGGCGGTAGCAGTCGAGGACGACGGCGTGCCGACCGCGGGCGCGCTCGTCCCAGTCGAGGCGCGAGCGGTGGAAGGTCTCGGGGTCCTGCGGGTCGAGCACCTCGTCGGGGTCCCACCCCATCCGCTCGAACTCCGCGATCCGGCCGTCCGCCGTCGCCTTGCCGAGCTCCGGCTCGGGGTGGGAGGTGAAGAAGGCGAAGGGCGAGGACGCCGCCCACTCCTCCCCCATGAAGAGCATCGGGGTGAACGGCCCGGCCAGCGTCAGCAGCGCGGCGCAGGCGACCTGGTCGTCGTCGAGGTGCTCGGCCGGGCGGTCGCCGCGGGCACGGTTGCCCACCTGGTCGTGGTTCTGGTTGGCGACCACCAGGCGCCACGTGGGCATGTGCGCGGTGTCGACCGGCCGGCCGTGGTCGCGGCCGCGGAAGGACGAGAAGGTCCCGTCGTGGAAGAAGCCCTTCTCGCACACCTTGGCCAGCGCCTCGAGCGGCTCGAAGTCGGCGTAGTAGCCGGTGGTCTCGCCGGTCAGCGCGACGTGGACGGCGTGGTGGAAGTCGTCGCTCCACTGCGCGTCCAGGCCCCGGCCGCCGGCCTCGCGCGGGGTGACGAGGGTGGTGTCGTTGAGGTCGGACTCGGCGATGAGCGTCAGCGGCCGTCGTACGTGCGCCGAGAACGCGGCGGTCTCGATCGCCATCTCCTCGAGGAGGTGGACCTCCGAGGTGTCGCTGAGCGCGTGGACGGCGTCGAGGCGGAGGGCGTCGACGTGGAAGTCCTCGAACCACGTCCGCACGTTGTCGAGGATGTAGCGGCGCACCTCGGCCGAGCCCTCGCCGTCGAGGTTGACCAGGTCGCCCCAGGTGTTGCGCCCGGCCTTGAGGTAGGGCCCGAAGAGCGGGAGGTAGTTGCCCGAGGGCCCGAGGTGGTTGTGCACCACGTCCTGCACGACGCCCAGGCCGCGAGCGTGGCAGGCGTCGACGAAGCGGCGGTAGGCGTCCGGCCCGCCGTAGGGCTCGGCCACCGCGAACCACGCCACGCCGTCGTAGCCCCAGTTGTGGGTGCCGTTGAAGGCGTTGACCGGCATCACCTCGACGAGGTCGACACCGAGGTCGACGAGGTGGTCGAGCCGCTCGATCGCGGAGTCGAGCGTGCCGCCGGGGGTGAACGTGCCGACGTGCAGCTCGTAGATCACGGACCCGGCGAGCTGGCGTCCGGTCCAGTCGGAGTCCTGCCACTCGTACGTCGTCGCGTCGCGTCGCGAGAGCCCGTGCACGCCGTCGGGCTGGCGGCGCGAGCGAGGGTCTGGCCGCGGGTCCGGCTCGTCGTCGAGGAGGTAGCCGTAGTCGACCGCGCCGTCGGGCACCGGGCCGGCCGGCGTCCACCAGTCGTCGTCGCCGCGGGTCATCGCGACGACCTCGTTGGCCACCTGCAGGCGGACACGCTCGGGCCGCGGGGCCCAGACGTCGTACGGACCACGCATCTGGATCAGTCCTTCCTCACCAGCAGGGCGACGGGGTGCACCGCCAGCAGGTCGGCCAGCCGGCCGTCGGTGTCGAGCCCGGTGAGCACGTCGTGCCACGTCCCGGGCGGGAGGTCGAGCGTCGTGTCGCCCCAGCCGCCGGCGGCCTCGAGGCCGACGGGGAGCCGGGTGACGACCGTGATCGCACCACCGCGGTCGTACGCCACGGCGTGGCCGGCGGCGGAGCCCGTCGCGGCGACGGGTGTGTAGCCGGTGAACAGCTCGGGCCGCTCACGGCGCAGGGTCAGCGCCGAGCAGGTGACGTGCAGCTTGGCGGCGGCATCGTCCTCGGCCGTGCCGGCGAGCACGGCGGCGCGGTGGTCGAAGTCGACCGGGCGGCGGTTGTCGGGGTCGACGAGCGACGTCTCCCACAGCTCGCTGCCCTGGTAGACGTCGGGCACGCCCGGCATCGTCAGGGCCAGCAGCTTCGCCGCCAGCGAGTTGGCCTGCGCGGGTGCGTCGATGCGGGCGGCGAGGTCGGTCAGCACCGCGCGAACCTCGTCGGAGGCGAACACCGCGTCGACGGCGGCGTGCACCGCGGCCTCGTACGCCTCGTCCGGCTCGGTCCACGTGGTGTGGTCGCCGGCCTCGCGCATCGCCTTCTCGGCGTAGCCGTGGAGGCGCTCGGGGAGGTCGGGCAGGTGGTCGGGGGTCCACGCGCCGAGCACGGCCTGCCACAGCAGGGAGCCGAAGGCGGGGTCGGGGACGGGCGCGAGGCGCAGCAGCTCGTCGAGCGCCTGCTCCCAGTGGCCGGGCTCCTCGGCCAGCACGGTGATGCGGGCGCGGACGTCCTCGCCGCGCTTGGTGTCGTGGGTCGAGAGGGTGGTCATCGAGACCGGCCAGTCGCGCTGGCGGGCGGCCATCGCGTCGTGGAAGGTCGCGACGTCGACGGAGAAGACCGACGGGTCGGCGCCAACCTCGTTGAGCGAGGTGAGGCGCGACCAGCGGTAGAACGAGCAGTCCTCCACGCCCTTGGCCATCACCATGCCGGAGGTCTGCTGGAAGCGGCGGGCCGGCTGGCCCCACTCGTCGTTCATCACCGGCTCGAGAACGTCGTAGGTCCCCGCGAGGTCGGGCCGCTCGGCGCGCGCGGCGGCGAAGGCCTCGTCGAGGTGGTGGCGGCCCTCGGGGAGGTAGGAGCGGTAGACCGGGAAGCAGGCGAGCAGCTCACCGATGGCGTCGGCGACGGCGTCCTCGTCGGCGCTCTCGTCCCGGGCCTCGAGGTAGGTGGCCACCTCGCGGGAGATCCGCAGGACCTCCGAGTGCAGGATCCCGTCGGCGACCGCGCGCTTGTTGTCGTGGACCATCCGGGCCCAGTCGACGGAGTCGCCGCGGAGCCGGTCCTCGAGCGCCGTCAGCGGCGCCTCGCCGGCGGGGTCGGTGAGCACGCGGTCGACGAGCGCGAGCGCGTCGTAGCCGGTGGTGCCGGCGGTCGCCCACTCGGACGGCAGCTCCTCCCCCGGCTCGAGGATCTTCTCGACCAGGACGTAGGCCCCGCCGGTCAGCGCGGCGAGGTCGTCGAGGTAGCGCTTGGGGTCGCGCAGGCCGTCGGGGTGGTCGACGCGGAGGCCGTCGACGAGCCCCTCGTCGAACCAGCGCTTGATCTCCACGTGGGTCTCGGCGAAGACCTCGGGGTCCTCGACGCGCACCGCGGCGAGGGTGTTGACCGCGAAGAAGCGGCGGTAGTTGAGGTCCTCGTCGGCCGCGCGCCAGTTGACCAGCTCGTAGTGCTGCTCCTCCAGCGTGGTCGTGCCGGGCGCCAGCGGGAAGCGCTGGTCGTGGTAGCGGACCTCGCCCCCACCCCTGGCCGAGGGCACGACCTTGATCGCGTCCTCGTCGTCGTCACCGATGACAGGGATGACGATGCGGCCGTCACCCGCGGCCCAGTCGACGTCGAAGGCGTTGGCGTGCTCGGAGGCACGGCCCAGCCGCAGCACGTCCCACCACCACGGGTCCTCGCTCGGCGTGGCCACGCCGACGTGGTTGGGCACGATGTCGACCAGGATCCCCATGCCGAGGCGACGCGCCTCGGCCGAGACCGCGGCCAGGCCGGCCTCACCGCCGCGCTCCTCGTCGATGTGGTCGAAGGCGACGACGTCGTAGCCGTGGGTGCTTCCCGGCTCGGACGCCAGGATCGGCGAGAGGTAGACCCAGTCCACGCCGAGGTCGTGGAGGTAGGGCAGCACCCCTGCTGCGGCGTGCAGGTCGAAGTCCTGGCTGACCTGGAGCCGGTAGGTGCTGTGGGGCGTACGCATCGCGCTGGCGGGATCGGTCACGGGGCGTCCGTACCCGACCGAGCGGCCAGCGATGCGGCGACCGAGTGGTCCGGGCTGGCCTCGGGCTCGGAGTGCTCGCGGAGCACGACGAGGCTGTGGGTGCCGAGCGCGAACGTGCCGCCGGCCTCCAGGGTCGCCTCGGCGTCGGCGTCACCGCCGGTGTCGATCACCACGTCCCACGCGGCGGCGTACTCCTCCGTCGGCAGCGTCACCTGCGCGTCGCCGTCGGCGTTGAAGTAGAGCAGGAAGTGGTCGTCGGTGATGGCGCCGCCGCGGGCGTCCTTGCCGGCGATGCCGTCGCCGTTGAGGTACATCCCGATGGCCTTGCCGCCCTCCCAGTCGCCGTCCTCCATCGGCTCGCCGTCGAGGTCGAGCCACACGATGTCGTTGAGGCGCTCGCCGTCACCGGTGCGCACGGTGTTGCCGGTGAAGAAGCGCTTGCGGTGGAAGGTCGGGTGCTCGGCGCGCAGCTTGGCGACCGCGGCGGTGAACTCGATGAGCGGCTTGTCGGCCTTGTCCCAGTGGACCCAGCTGATCTCGCTGTCCTGGGCGTAGGTGTTGTTGTTGCCGTCCTGGGTGCGGCTGAGCTCGTCGCCGTGCAGCAGCATCGGCACGCCCTGGCTGAGCAGCAGGGTGGCGATGAAGTTGCGCTGCTCGCGGGCGCGCGCCCCGAGGATCTCCGGGTCCTCCGTGGGCCCCTCGACGCCGTGGTTCCACGAGCGGTTGTGGCTCTCGCCGTCGTTGTTGTCCTCGCCGTTGGCGTCGTTGTGCTTCTCGTTGTAGGACACCAGGTCGCGCAGCGTGAAGCCGTCGTGGGCGGTGACGAAGTTGATGCTCGCGAAGGGCCGACGACCTGAGTGCTCGTAGAGGTCGGACGAGCCCGACAGGCGCGAGGCGAAGTCGCCCAGCGAGGGCTCGCCGCGCCAGAAGTCGCGCACGGTGTCGCGGTAGTCGCCGTTCCACTCGGTCCACTGGGGCGGGAAGCCGCCGACCTGGTAGCCGCCGGGGCCGATGTCCCACGGCTCGGCGATCAGCTTCACCTGGCTGACGACCGGGTCCTGCTGCACCATCTCGAAGAAGGTGGAGAGCTTGTCGACGTCGTAGAACTCGCGGGCCAGGGTCGCGGCGAGGTCGAAGCGGAAGCCGTCGACGTGCATCTCGGTGACCCAGTAGCGCAGCGAGTCCATGATCAGCTGCACCGAGTGCGGGTGGCGCACGTTGAGGGTGTTCCCGGTGCCGGTGTAGTCCATGTAGTAGCGCTGGTCGTCCTCGACGAGGCGGTAGTAGGCCGCGTTGTCGATGCCCTTGAAGCTCAGCGTCGGGCCGAGGTGGTTGCCCTCGGCGGTGTGGTTGTAGACCACGTCGAGGATGACCTCGATGCCGGCGGCGTGCATGGCCTTGACCATCGCCTTGAACTCCTGGACCTGCTGACCCTGCTGGCTCGAGGCGTAGTCGGCGTGCGGGGCGAAGAAGCCGAGGGTGTTGTAGCCCCAGTAGTTGCGCAGGCCCTGGTCGAGCAGGGTGGAGTCCTGGACGAACTGGTGCACCGGCATCAGCTCGATGGCGGTGACGCCGAGCTTGGCGAGGTGCGCGGTGATCGCGGGGTGCGCGAGACCGGCGTACGTCCCGCGCTGCTCCTCGGGCACGTCGGGGTGCAGCTGGGTCAGGCCCTTGACGTGCGCCTCGTAGATGAAGGACTCGTTGTAGGGGATGGAGAGGCGGCGGTCGCCCTCCCAGTCGAAGAACGGGTTGATGACCACGCCGTGCGTCATGTGCGCCGCGGAGTCGTCGTCGTTCTTGCTGTCCTCGTCGCCGAAGTTGTAGGCGAAGAGCGACTGGTCCCAGTCGATCTCGCCGGCCGTGGCCTTGGCGTAGGGGTCGAGGAGGAGCTTGTTGGGGTTGCAGCGCAGCCCCTGCGTCGGGTCCCACGGGCCGTGGACGCGGTAGCCGTAGCGCTGGCCGGGCTGCACGGTCGGGATGTAGCAGTGCCAGACGTAGGCGTCGACCTCGGTGACCTCGAGCTTCGTCTCGACGAAGCTGCCGGGGTGGTCCGGGTCGGGGTCGAACAGGCACAGCTCGACGCGCTCGGCGACCTCGCTGAAGAGCGCGAAGTTCGTGCCGCTGCCGTCGAAGGTGGCACCCAGGGGGTAGGCGGTGCCGGGCCAGGTCTCGGTCATGCTCTGACGCTACCGGCGACCCCCGGGACACCGGCTATTCGTCCACCCCGTCAGGTGGTGCCGGTGACGACCGTCACCGCGGCGGGTGCTCGGCCGGGGCGGGCGACGGTGGTCGCCCTCCCCGGCCGAACGGTGCTGGCAGGTGAAGGACCTCACCCGGGAGACAGGTGAGGCACGGCCGGGATCAGCTGATCTCGGTGTGCTCGTGGTCGTGATCGTGCCCGTCGTCGCCACCCAGCGGCCCGGCGAACGTGTACTCCGGACCGGCCGGGGTCGGGATCGTGAAGTTGCCCGGCACCTCGCGTCCCTGGACGCCGTTGACGCCCTCGGTCGAGTAGGCGTAGGTCAGCACCGCGAACGCGACGGCGTCGGAGTTGACGTCCAGCGCCTCCTGGTCGACGTTGTCGATCGTGTCGCAGGCCTGGTGGTAGCACTGGTCGAAGGACTCACCTGCGACACCACCCCAGATCGCCTGCTGCTCGGCGGTCTTGACGACCTCGGCTCCGGTGAAGAGACCACCGGACGGAATGCCGTTGTTGATGAACGCCTGGTAGTCGCTGCGACCGCTGAACGCCGAGTCGTCGTAGGGGGCGTTGCGCACCGTGTAGAACGACTCGAGCGTGCGCTCGATGTCCTCCGAGCCCTCCGGCACCGGGACCGGCGCCACGAAGCTCGACTCGTTGGCGTCGTAGATGCCGAGGTAGTAGTTCGGCGAGCCGATCATGTCGAAGTTCAGGTAGAGCGCGATCTCGTCCTTCTCGGCCTGGGTGCGCTGGGCGACCCAGGCGGACGAGCCGAGCAGGCCGATCTCCTCGGCACCCCACCACGCGAAGCGCACGGTGTTGTGGGGCTTGTGGTTGCTCATCGCCTCGACCACGTCGAGCAGCCCGGCCGAGCCGCTGCCGTTGTCGTTGATGCCCGGGCCGGCGGGCACCGAGTCGAGGTGGGCGCCGGCCATGACGACGTTGTCGTCGACCTCGCCCTTCAGCTCGCCGATGACGTTGAAGTCGGTGACCTGCCTGAAGGCGACGGCCACGCGGGCCGTCGACCCGGGCTGGGCCAGGGACTGGCCCGCGCCGAAGCTCGTGCCGACCACGGGGATGTCGACGACGGTCGGGTTCTCAGGGGTCGGCCCGAGGGTCGGGTTGATCACGCCGTTGCGATCGGCGGCCGCCGTGTCACCCTGGTTGAAGATGATGACGGCAGAGGCACCGGCCGCCTCTGCGTTGATCGCCTTGACCGAGAAGTTGCACGAGCCGCGCTGGAGGAGGGCGATGGAGCCCGCCGGGAAGCCGGCGAAGTCTGCCGTCTCGCAGCCGCTGCTGTTCGCGCGGGTGCCGACCAGGTTGATGTCGACTGCCACCACGGGCCTGGACACGTCGCCCTCGCCCGTGCCGGTCGCCCCGGTGTGGGCGTGCGCCACCGACGTAGGCGTGAGCTGCTGCAACACCGTGTCGGTGGCGTTGTAGGTGAACGGCACGATCTCGGCCGACCAGCCCGACTTCTCGAGCACGTCGACCACGTAGTCGACGCTGGCCCGGTAGCCGGGGGTCCGGGTGGCGCGCGTGCCGCCGTTGGCGTCGGCGATGGCCTGGAAGGCCTCGAGGTGCTTGGTGACACCTGGGGCAGAGACGCACCCGAGGAGCTTGGAGTACGTGTTGTTGTTGCGGTTGTCGCAGGCCTTGTTGCTGGGGGCCGCGACCGAGGGCGAAGCCGCGAGCGGCACCGCCAGTCCTGCTGTGGCAACCATGAGACCGGCTGCCGCGGCGCCTAGAGATCGTCCAGAACGCTTGCTGACCATGGAGGACTCCTTCGTCACTCATCTGTGGAGCACCGGGCATTCGGGGTGTTGCCCGTGGACGCAACCTAGTGACTCAGCCCGACTGTGACTAGTGCCACAACAGCCCGTTCGGGCCATGGCGCACCACCCGACCGGACCAGCGGCGGCGTCACCCCGCGGGTAGGTCAGCGCACGGTCACAGCAGCCGTGCTGCTGGCCCCGATCCTGGGGCTGGCGGGCGACCCCGGGATCCGCAGCGGCAGGTCGAGGGGCGCGCGCAGCAGCACCGTCACCGAGCGGCCGGTCGCGTCGACCCGGACGGCCACGTCGATGCCGGGGTACTTCGCACCCGCTTCGGCCCGGGTGAGGTAGTCGCGCACGGCCGCCTCGACCGCGGCCTCCTGCTGGAGCAGCCGCTGTCCGTCGAGGCCCTGCTCGTAGACGCCGGCCGAGCCGAGGTCCGCGCCGTAGAGCGCGGCCCCGTCGGCGAGGTTGTCGAGCCCCTGTCGCTGGAGGTACGCCGCCGAGGCGTCCACCACGACCACGATGGCCATCACGAGGATGCCGGCGAACCCGAGGATCAGCATCGTGACCTGGCCGGCCTCGTCGCGCACCCGCCGCCTCACGGGTCCAGCTCCCCGTCGTCGTCCGGCGCGCTCTCGACGTACTGGCCGATGGGCACGGTGTGGGTGGCGTCGAGGGAGAAGCTGGGCGCGCCCTCCTCATCGAAGATCGCCGGGAAGAGCGGCAGGTCGACGCCTGAGTCGACCCGCACGGTGATGACAGCGGTGCCGGCGTGGCAGCTGCCGGTCGGCGACTCGCAGGTGACCTGCACGCGCGCCCGCTGGCCCGGAGCGCCCTGGTCGGCGAGGACCTGCTGCACCACCGCCTCGGCCCGCGCCTGGCCGGTCGCGTCGTCGGGCGCGAGAGCGTACGCCCGTCCGGCCGCCCGTGCGGCGGCCGTCGTGGCGAACGCGCCCTGCTGGACCTCGAAGACCGACAGGATGATCCAGACCAGCGGGACGATCAGGATGATCGCCAGCCAGCTGAACTCGACCAGCGCGGAGCCGGAGTCGTCGCGGCGCCTCACGGCTGCACCGCAGTCTGCTCGGCGATGGCGTGGCCCTCGACGCGGACGCGGATCCCCGCGTCGCCGAGGCCGAGGACGGCCACCTCCGCCTCGACGACCGCCTCGTAGCCCGGGGCACCACCGACCAGGGCCGGTCGCACGCTGACGGAGCGGGAGAACTCCGGGGACAGCGCGCCGTCGACCAGCTCCTGCACCTTGGCTGCACCGGCGGGCGCCGACGATCCCGCGACGGCGGCGTGGCGCGCCCCCTCGGACGCGGCGGAGGCGAGGGTGTTGCGCACGTGCAGCACCAGCGCGAGCTGGAGGATGCCGAGGACCAGCGGCAGCAGGACCAGCAGGACGAGGACGAAGTCCACGACCGCCGCCCCGCGCTCGCCGGACCGGGCGCGAGCCGACACGGTCCGGCCTAGCCCTGCACCATCGAGAAGGCCTGGCGCAGCAGCCGCATGAGCTCGTCGCTCACGAACGGCGTCAGCGCGGCGACCACGATGGCGGTCATCAGGGTGACCATCACCCAGCCAGGGACGTCCCCCCGGTCGTCGCGTGGTCGGTCGACCGCCGGGAGGGCGATCTGGAGGAGGAGTCCCGAGATGAGGCGGTGCATGTCGTGTCCTTTCAGGGGGCGACAGGTCGGTGGTGGCGGAGCGAGGAGGGCGTCAGGGCGTGGTGAGGCGCAGCCCCAGCACGCCGGGGTAGAAGGCGAACAGGATGGTCACCGGCAGCACGAAGAAGACGACGGGCGCCATCATCGCGATCTCCTTGCGCGCGGCGGTCTCGATGAGCAGTCGGCGCCCGGCCTCGCGTACGTCGGCGGCCTGGGCGTGCAGCACGTCGGCCAGGGGCGTGCCGCGCTCCATCGCGACGGTGATGCCGGTGGCGAAGCGCGCCACGATCGGCAGACCGGTGGAGCGGGCGAGCGACTCGAAGGCCTGGCCGACCGGCTCCCCGGTGCGGATCCGAGCCAGCACCTTGGCCAGGTCCTCCGACAGCGCGCCGTGGCTGCGGCGCACGACCCGGTCGAGCGCGGCGACCGGGCTCTCGCCCGCCGCGACGGAGAGCGCGAGCAGCTCGGCGACGGTGGGGAACTCGGTGAGCACCTGGCGTTCGCGGTTCTTCACCTGGGTGCTGAGCCGGTTGTCGCGCAGGAACACACCGCAGACGAAGCCGAGGAGACAGAACACCACGGCCGACCCGACGCCGCCGACGCCTCCCAGGGCGCGGAGCAGCGCGATCGCGGCGGCCGCACCGAAGCCGGTCAGCCCCCACACCACCTGCTCGATGCGGAAGTCCTGCACGGACCGGTCGAGCCCGGCGCGCTGGAGACGACGGCGTACGGACGTGCTGCCGCCGAGGACGCGCTCGACGAGGTCGGCGGCCGAGTGCAGCACGGGCCCGAAGATCCCGGCCGCGGCCGACGTCGGGCTGCTCGGCGCGGGGTGGAGCGCCCGAGGCTGGTCGCGGAGCGGGACGTCACGGAGGTAGGGCAGGACCCGCACGTCGAGCTGCGGGCGCCGCAGCACCACCACCCGGAGCACGACCATCAGGAGGCCTACCGCGGCGACGCCGCCGAGCGCCCCACCCCAGATCGCGGCGCTCACGACAGGATCCGCTTCTCGACCGGGAGCCGGCCGATGCGCATCATCGCGGTGTAGGCGAGCACGCAGACGCCGGCGCCGATCCCCAGCACGATCACGCCGCCGGGAGAGGCGTACTGGCGGATCGCCGTGGTCTGGAAGGACATCAGCAGCAGCACGATCCACGGCGCCGAGACCGCGAGCCGGGCACCGTTGACGGTCCATGCCTGGCGCGACTCGAGCTCGGAGCGGGTGCGCGCGTCGTCGCGCAGGAACCCGGAGAGGTTGCGCAGCAGGCGGCCGAGGTCGCCCCCGCCGACCTCGCGGGCGAGGCGCAGGCCCTCGACCACGCGATCCCCGACCGGGTCGGCGAGACGGTCCTTGAGCCGGTCGAGGCACTCGCCGAAGCGACCGGTGACCTGGTAGTCGAGGGCGAAGCGGGCGAAGTCGGCCCGCAGCGCCTCGGGGCCGGTGGTGCCGAGCGCTGCGACGGCGTCGGGGAGGGACAGTCCGGCGCGTACGGCGCTGGCGAGGTTGTCGACGGCCTCGGGCCACACCTCGGCGAAGTCACGCAGGCGCCGAGCGGCCCGCTGGCGCAGCACCGCGATCGGCAGGTAGGCCGCCATCGCGGCGAAGACGAAGGCCACCGGGGCGGTGCGGGAGACGGCCTGCACCAGCACGAAGGCGACCACGAAGAGGACCGCGCACAGCGACAGGACGCTCGCGGAGGTGACGTCCCCCAACCCGGCCCGGCCGAGCAGCCTCCCCAGCGCCGTCGACGTCGGGGTCGAGGTGCGCGGCTGGCGCGGCAGCGCGAAGGCCGACCAGACCAGGAGAAGCCCCACGCCCACGCCGAGGCCGACCAGCGCCCCCATCAGCGCTCCCCGGCCGTGCTCGCCAGGACCTGGTGGATGTCGATGCCGACGCGCTCGTAGCGCTCGACATGTGCGGGCACTCCCCCGGTGCGGCGCAGCTCTGCGCCCTCGCGCACGAAGATCGGCTCCACCTCGATGACGTCCGCCTCGACGCGACCCGGGACCGCGACGATCTCGTTGACGCGGCGTACGCCGTCGGCGCCGAGGCCGAGGTGGACGACCAGGTCCACCGAGCTCGCGACCGTCGGCACGACGAACCGTGCCGAGATGTTGTCACCCGCCAACACGCCAAAGGGGATGTGCGTCACCTCACCGCGCCGGCTCCGGCGCTGAAACAAGGCACGCGGCGCAAACGGCACAGGACTGCGCTGCAGCTCCCTTGGCGAAGTCCGACACGCCGCGTGCGGATAAGCCTGTGCACTCGTCGGAGAAGTCAAGCATCATCTGCGGTGGCGGTCGGCGCGTAGGAGGGCTTAGTGGCATTCAGGGGCAAGGCACAGCAGTCGCACGAGACGTTCACCTCCCCCGAGGAGATGTACCTCAGCGGCGCGCTCAAGCGCACCACGGAGGCAGTCCCCGCGCTCTGGCTGCACCAGGGCGACGTGATCCGTAAGTACGCCGAGGACCACCAGGACACCGCCGATCTCGCGCTCGAACTCCCTACCGGTACGGGCAAGACCATTCCCGGCCTGCTCATCGGCGAGTGGGTACGCCGCAAGGAGGAGGGCCCGATCCTGTACGCGGCGCCCACCACGCAGCTCGCGCGACAGGTTCTGGCAACCGCAACGCGTGAAGGCATCCCCGCCGTTCTCTTGGTCGGCAGCTGGCGCGACTGGCCGCCCGTTGACGAGAGTGCCGTCGAAGGCGGCGAGGCGATCGGGATTACGAACTACTCCACCGTCTTCAACAGCAGCCCGAAGCCCCCCATCCCTCGGCTGCTCCTCCTCGACGACGCCCACGCCGGCGAGCAGTTCGCGGGAGCCGAGTACGGGGTCACCATCAGCCGCTACAACGAGTCCGACGCGTACGACAAGGTGCTTGACGCCATCAGCCCGTTCCTGTCGGGACTACTGATCCAGCGGCTCCGAGGCGAGCCGGACCCAGGCGCACACCACCAAGTCCGGCTCGTTGTTCCGGCGCTCGACCCGACTGTGTTGGCCGCCCTAGACAGTGCTCTGTCGAAGGTCACCGGCAACCTCAGCTACGCCTTCTCCATGATCCGCGCCGGACTTGCGTCCTGCTGCGTGTACCTCTCCTACGGCGGCATCCAGATCCGGCCGATGATCCCGCCCACATTCGAGAACAAAGTCTTTAACGGTGCGAAACAACGGATCTACCTTTCCGCCACCCTCGGCGGTGGCGGCGAGCTGGAGCGCGCGTTCGGGCGCAGCCACATCACCCGCATGCCACTCCCCACAAAGACGCCGCCTCGATCAGGCCGTCGCCTCTTCGTGTTCCCCGACCTCGCGGCCGGCGGAGACCCGGACACCCTGACGAAGCAGATCGTGGCCGTCACCGACAAGGCCCTCGTCCTTGCTCAGGACACGATCGAGAAGACAGAGCAGACCGCACGCGCGCTGGCACGCAACGGGGTGCCAGTGTTCGGGAAGGCTCAGGTCGAGCACGATCTCGGTCCGTTCGCGGCCGCGCAACGAGGCGTGCTCGGGCTGGCGAATCGATACGACGGGCTCGACCTCCCTGGGGACGCATGCCGGGTCGTAGTGCTCGCGGGAAAGCCCGATGCGACGAACCTCCAGGAGAAGTTCCTCGGCGAACGCGCCGACGCCGGGTCAGCGCTCGCCGAACGGCTCCGCACTCGCATCGTCCAGGGCGCCGGCCGGTGCACCCGCGGACCAAACGACTATGCCGTCGTCGTGGTGCGCGGCTCTGACATCACCAGGTACTTCAGCAAGTTCGAGAACCGTCGTTCGCTAGAACCAGAGCTCCAAGCTGAGATCGACTTCGGATGGCGTAACAGCACCGGCGCCCAACCCGCCGAGATCCTCGACAACGTCCGCGTCTTCCTCGAGCACGGCCCGGACTGGCGCGACGGCGGCGAGCCGGCCCTCGCAGAGTTCCGTCGCGACGCCGTAAAGGTCGACCCGCCCGGTTCAGCTGCCCTTGGTGAGGCCGCCCCGAATGAAGTGTCGGCCTGGGAGGCGGCGTACTCCGGCGCATGGTTGACCGCATCCGAAAAGGCCGTCGAAGCTGCTCGGGTCGTGGGTCAGGGCGGCGACGCAACGCGGGGATACCGTGGCGTCCTACTGTACCTAGCCGGAGTGTGGCTTTTTCAAGGAGCTGCTGACGAGGCGCAGCGCTCCCGAGCTCGCGCGCTTGTCCGGCAGGCCGAGGCGGCCGCAGCGAACCGTGGCACCTGGCTGCGCGAATTGCGCGACCTCCCCGGCGCCGACGAGATCGAGCTGTCGGGCATGGACGTCGTCGCTGTTAACGCGATCGTTACCCGGTTGACCGGGCAGCTCAAGCCCAACAAGGTCATCGCGTCACTCGACCAGATGCGCATGAATCTCGACCAGGACGAGGCAGCCGCCTACGAGTCCGGCCTCATCCTCCTTGGAGGCTTCCTCGGAGCAGAGTCGTACAAGCCCGAGGGCGACGGACGATGCGATTCAGCGTGGGTCTGGGACACCGCGTTCTGGATGACCGTCGAGGCCAAGTCGGAGCAGGATGAGGAAGGCGTCGTTGCGCTGCGGTACGTGCGCCAGGCCAACACGCAGCTCGAGCAGCTCGCGCACGATCGGGGTCTCAACTATGCGCCGGCGGGGAGTGTCTCAGTCATAGTTTCCGACCGGCAATCGGTCGATCCTCAGCACGCTCCAACTGCGAACCCAAACGTGTATCTCGCAACGCCCGAGGTGGTTGCCGAGATCGCCGCCGACGTCTCGGCCGCGTGGACCGACTTCCTCACCACGGCGGCAGGCGTGCAGAACACTCGCGCATTGCGGGCGCGCGTCCGGGACGTCCTCACTGCGTTCGGATGCCTTCCCTCCCAGATCGCGGAACGGCTCACCCAGAACCGCATTCGGCCCGACGACTGAGCGCGCTCCGAGGCGTCACGCACGTGCGGCACTCACGCAGGCCCGGGCGGCCGTTCTAGAGCACAGAGGTCGCACCCCGAGAGTGTGAACCTCGTTTGCCGATGCTCCCGCCGGAATCAGCCGCCGGCGCGCTGGACGATTGTGACCTTGGTCCCGAGCGGGACCGTCACGCGGATGCCACCGCGGGGATCGGCCGCGACCTCAACCCCAGCGAGAGGCGACTGCGCCGCCGGGCTGGCGAGGTCGCGGATCACCGCGACCATGCAGCGGTCGACCGCGTCGTCCCCCGCGTCGTCGTAGATGTTGAGCACGCCCCTGTCGTCGAGATCGCGCACGAAGGTGCGCGTGTCGAAGTAGCGCACCGGACGGGCCTCGCCCCGCTTCCACGGGTTGCCGGGCACCGGCTGGCCGATGGCCGCGGCCATCTCCATTGCGGGCTGCACGTCGAACACGACTCGGCCAGGCTGCTCGCCGGCGTGCCAGCCTCTGATGTAGTAGATCGACACGATCTGGTCGCGGTACACGCCGACGAGGTAGTCCGTCGATCCGGTGCCGCCGTACTCGTACAGCGCCTCACTGCTCACGCCGGCCCACTCTGCGGTGGTGTCGCGCTCGAGTTGCTCGAGCAGCACGTCGTCGGGGATACCGAGACGGACCTGCTCGACGAGGCGTCTCATGCTGCGCTTGAGATTCACTACGATCACTTGCGGGGTCTTGTTTCAGGAGATCTCAGCGGGACCGCGGAAGGCTTGCTAGGGCTGGTCGCGGTCCCGCACCTATAACTCGCAAATCATTCCGCCATCAAGATGATGAAGATGCCAGGGCGGCCGGCGCGGCAGGCCATCCCAATGCCGCGGTGGCCACAGCTGGCGGACTGGCTATAGAACTCGTTCACCGCCTGGACTGCCTGCAGGGGGTCCTCAATCGCGTGCAGGCGTGCGGCCTCGGCGTCTATGGCCGCTTCAAGCAAGGGGTCGAGCCGGTGGTGGGCCTGGTAGCCCTGCGACGTTAACGAGGTGGCACGCGCGCACGCGCACAGGTGATCGCGGTCGTTGCAGTGACCGTCCGGCGGCGCGCCGCAGGGCGGGCGAGTCCGGGCATTGCTATGACCCTGGCCGGGACCAGAGGATCGGGATCTCGCCGTGAGACCAGAAGACCCGGGGTTCACTCCGCTCTCGTCGGACGCGCTCTCTGCGGAGAACCCTGCTGCGGTGTCGCGTTGTGTCGCTAAGGTGCGCCCGTGCCTACTCCCGCCTCTGCGCCGATCTTGGACGTCGTCGCTGAGCGGGTCGCGTCATCGAAGCGGCTGGTGCCCTCCTTCGTGCCAATTGCACCCGTGCTGGGGGCCTTCCTCATCACGGTGGGGCAAGACCTCGACGACGGAAGGGACTGGGCTTGGGCTCTTGTCGGCTTCGGCCTCTGCCTGGCCGCGGGCGCGCTGATGTGGTTGCGGGAGTCGGGCGTGAGGACCTGGCGGGCAGCGTCCGAGCTTGAGGCGGGTCGGCTGTACGTGGCGATGAAGGACGCGTTGCAGCCCGTGGCAGAGCTGATCGCGGCAATGCCGGCCAAGACGAAGCGCCAGCGTGAGGCCGAAGCGGAGAAGGTTGCCACCCAGGCAACGGGTGCCCTGACGTTGCTGCTGAAGGACGTGGACCGGCTCCGGGCGGTCGTCTACCAGTTGCAGGACAGCGGCGACATGACGGCGGTCGCCTACCACGGCCGAGCCGACACGCCCTCACCGTTCCTCAAGGCGACGCCGCGCGGCGACCTCGCTCTCAAGATGGTGTCCGACGGGAAGGACTGGTTCGAGAAGGACACGTCCGCGGCGACGAACCAGGCGTACGCCGGCAGCGGCGCGGGCTACCAGACGTACATCTCGGCCGCCATCCGTTCGGACACCGACGGGTTCGGGATGGTGACGGTGGACGCACCCAACCCGGGCGACTTGGTTGAGACCGACCGCCAGATCGTGCTCCTCGTGGCGGACCTTCTCGCCATCGCGTTCGCCGAAGCAGACCGCACGTAGACGCGTTGGCAAGAGTGTGGCTGATGTCGGTGGGGTCGTGCACAGTACGGCTACGATGTGTTCGAAAGTACAGGAGGTAGCGATGTCGAAGGTACGTCTGACGAAGGTCACGCCTCGCAAGGTCGAGGACGTCACCTCGCCGGCCGCTGTGCAGCGCATCTGGGCGGAGGCCTCACGGGTCGTTCGCCAGGAGTCGGCGGCCGTGCAGCGGCGCCGCAAGCGCGCGATCGCTGGCTGACCCGCCTCTGGTAGCACCCTACGGACGGGGGCTGCGTTCCCGACACCGACTTCCATACCGCGGGCAATCGTGCTGGACAGCTGCCACCAAGCTGTTGAGGCTACTGGGAGTCACTGGGGCCTCTCGCACTCAGGAAGACTCGTAGTTGTCGGGAGCGCCCCACTTTCACAGAGCCTTCGCTGCGGTTTTCCGGGCTCGCGGTTCGCTTTTCGGCGTGGTGGTGGCCGCGGCGCGCCGTCGTCATGATGCACTGATGCCGGGAAACGGGTTCGCGATTGACGGTGTGACATTCTGACTATTATCCTCATCGGTATGTCACATGAACTCCACATGGCCAACCTCGCTGAGGTGGCGTCCGAGGTCGAACAGGCCGTCGAGGAGAAGGCCTACACCGTCGACCTCGCGATGGACATCAACGACGACTTCGAGAACCCTCAGGCGCGCGCCCTTCTCATGCGTGACCTGGTCGTTGCGGCCGCGGTGGCCGCAGCCGGCCGCCTCGGCACCGTCGAGTGCCAAGCAATTAACGGCACGGGCCGCGAGCTGCGTGCGACGGTCGGTCGCGCTGACCGGCGCTACCGCATCAAGAGGGCGTGCAGGATCCGGGGCGAGCTGGAGGTACGCGCCAACTCAGACTCCGCGCTGGTCGGCTTGGAGGAGCCGGAAGACGCCGTCCTGTTCGGCCACATCGAGCAGTGGGTCTTCGGCTGGCACCTCGACTGCAACGAGCGAGTCGACGAGATTTTCGTGGCACGGGTCCTCCCCACCCCCCGGGGCGCTACCTACCTCCAGCTCGGACCTCGCCACACCCTTTTCAAGGCTCCCCCGAGTGATACCGACACCACGCCTCGGTTCGAGGGCGGACCCGACGAGGGCCTGCCTGGGTTCGACGGCGACGCCGACGACGACCTCGGGGCCGGCTGGCAGTGAGTCCCACTCCGCAGCCCAAGTCCTTCGACCGGACCGCGGAGATCGGCCGCCGGATCCGGCGGATGCGCATAGTCAACGGCTTCGACCAAGCCGACCTGGCGGTGCGCGCCGGAATCTCGGCCGGGCTCATGTCCCACATCGAGACCGGTCGCTCTTCGTGCCCTCCTGAACCGCTTGACCTCATCTCGAGGGCGCTGCGCTGCCGACCGGAGTTCTTCACCGAGATGAGCACGACGATGGAGGCGGCCCCTCCATTGCTGCGCGCTTATGCCGACGCGCCGAAGAAGGAGCTCGATCGGCACCTCGGCGAAGCAACGACGGTCGTGGACGTCATCCGCCACCTACGGCTGCGTCGGATCCCGAACCGGCTGCCGGTCTTCGACGGCGACCTCGAAAACAGCGAAGCGATCGAGGAGTTCGCGGCCCACGTTCGAGTGGTCGCCGACCTGGAGCCCGCTGCGGTGGTGGGCAACGCGACTCGGCTCGCTGAACGCCTTGGTTGTGTCGTGCTACCCATGACGGGGGAACTGGGCCGGCACCTGGGGTTGTCGACTCACTTCGGCGACATCAACGTGATCTGCGTGGGTAGGCCCTCTCGCGTGCCCCAGTGGCATGTCCCGGGAGACCGACAGCGACTGACCGTCACCCATGAGCTGGCCCATCTGGTTCTCCACGCAGGAACCTCAGTCCCAGACGGTCCACGTGCCGCCCGTGAGGTCGAACGCCAAGCGTTCCGCTTCGGCGCCGCCCTCCTCACGCCTGCGGAAGTGATGATCGAGGAGCTCGACTCCAACCGGGGTCGAGTGACCCTGAAGTTGCTTGCCGAGATCAAGTCGCGCTGGGGCGTGTCGATCAAGATGCTGGTGGGCAGGTTCCGGGACTTGGGAGTCATCGACGAGGACCAGGCGCGCAGTCTCTACAAGCAGATCTCTGCTCGCGGCTGGACGCGGCAAGAACCGGTCGAGGTCCCCAACGAGACAGCCATCTGGTTGCGCAGCTCCCTGGCCGAGACCGCGTCCGGCGACGTCGCCGCTGCCGTGGCCCAAGCCGCGAATGACACCTACCTCGATGCTTCCTACTTCGAGGACTGGATTGACTGGGAGCCCTCCACCCCCGCTCCCCCGGCGACTGACGCTCAGGTCATCCCGCTGCGGTAACGGACGAGGTGGCTCACTGGGCGGGAGTCTTGGGCTACGCCGGCTGACCCGTCGGGCAGTCGGGCCGTCGGACTATGCGCCATCGGCCTTGGAGAAGGCGACCCAAGCGCGGTCGAGCAGTTTGTCCAAGACCATCACAGCGATGATGTCGGCTGGGTGTTCGGCCACGTCCGGCGCCGAGTACAACGCGTTCTCGGTGACCTGGGTCAACGCCATGAGCGCCAACTGGCCGGCATCGGCCATACCTCGTGATGAGGGTCCGGTGTTCCTGTAGGTGACGTCGCCGATGGTCTCGTGGTTCATCACCCAGGACTTGGCGTCGGCGTGGACCTCGTGGCTGGCCCATGAATAGTGCATGCGCATGTGGTCGGCGCTTGCGAGCACCTCCAGATCCTTGAACCGGGGTGCCTTCTGGTTGCGCATCACGCGGGCCGCCCACCCGTTCGGCTTGCCAAAGGCGTCGCCGTACCGGGCGACCGCCTCGTCACGCGGCTCCTGCAGCTCGTCCATCTCCGCGGCGCTCAGTGGTGCATAGCCGAGCTTCGGCGCGACCTCCTGGTACTCGACTGCGTCGATCCAGCTGACGACGTCGGCATGCCGGAGGTAGCGCTCTGCGAGGTCAGGGTGATCCCCATCTGGACCACCATGCTGGGCGAGGACGGTAGAGATCGTTGCGATCTCCTGCAAGGTGCGGGAGCGAGCCAGGGCGCCGGCGCCCAGACCTGCGCGCAACAAGGCAAACACCTCGGAGCCGACACGGCAGGCTCTGGCCTGGAGGCCGATCTGCGCGTGCACCATCGCCGAGGGCGAGACCCCTGCCGGGGTGAAGTGGCGTCGGCTGAACGCCTCGCCCACCTCGTGGCTGGAGACCCACAGGGTGCGGTAGGCAGCGAGCGCGTCGCCCCACCTTTCCTGCACCTCGGCGGCCTGAGCGGCGTCGAGCGCCGCGTACTCGGCGAGCATGTTGGACGCCGTCGCGCGCAGGGTGGCAACTATTCGTTCCGCTGTTTCGTCGAAGACAGCGGGGACGTTCTCGGCGAACTTCTCCAGGACTCTTTCCTGAGCCTGTTTTCCTTCGATCTTCGAAACCGCCTCGTCCAGGGTGTCCCACAGCGCCTGGCTCATGCCGTCCAGCGACGCGAGCAGGCTCGAACCCGCGTCTCGGGGCGTTGCGCACTCCTCAGCGGCCGCAGCCTCGTCTTCCACAAAACCAAGGGTGCCCGTCAGACGGCTTGCCTGCCGCTTCGGCACGCTGGTTCGCGTGTCCGAGGGTCGAAGGATTCGCCCAGTCACATGCGGACGGGTGCAGATACATTGCGCTGCTGCCCGCCTGAGTCGTCTACCGAGCGTTTGACGCGCCCCGCGTACCTCAAGTGCGTACAGCAAGCGGTTCGCCTGCGAGCTACGCGATGCTGGTGGCCGTGCTGTGCCGGGTCAAAGCCAAGTGCGAGCCTCGACGACTGCGCACGCAGGCAAGAGTTGCGGCACACGACGTGCTTGCCACAACCGGGTTCCCCGCTTCCTCCGTTCGCTGGGCGGGGCCGGCGAGCGTCACGTGGGTCGGCGCCCATTGCCAGCGAAGCCTTGAGGCGTGGGCCTGAGCACGGCCGGGCGTACGCGGACTCAACATGGGAAGTGTGCAGTTTCACGCTCGAACCACGTGCCTAATCCTCGCCCGCCACAATCGAATTGGGGATGTGCACCTCCGTCGCCAGTCAACTTCAACGCCCCGCGCAGTCCTCACCGGGAGGGGACAGTCGCCAGACCGTGCAGCAGACCCGTCCGGGTTCTGGCGACGTCCGCCCTATTGAACGCGGGGTTCGAACACCTCGAGCACAACGGCGATGGGCTTGAGCCCACCAGTCAGGCACCACAGGAAGGGCGCATCTTCCGCGCGCGGTCCGACAATCATCATCAGCGGGCGAGGTGTCCGTGCGTCCTTCGAGCGGCGAACAGCACGAAGCGTCCGACGGTCGCGCAGCTTGGATAGGGCGCGCCACCTGGGTGGGTATGCCAATCTCCGAGGTAGGTCGTGAGTCGCCCAGACGCCTCGTACACCTCGCCCAACCGTGCCATCTGCCACTCCTGGTCCGGTACGAGCCAGGTGGTGCCGCGCTTGGTCCGGGGACCGGATGCAATGCAACTCGTCACGACGACGTCGTCTCCGGACCAGTAGCCCAGGAGCATCCCGCCGGCCTCGAGCGGCTCGTGTTCGCCCGCCTCGTGTGCGATCTCTGCGGCGACCTGGCCGGAAACCCACGCCTTCATGAAGTCGACCTGTGGGCGAGGTCGTTGTTGCAGTCGGGGTGGCGGTCCAGTGCATGAGCGTGCCAGCTCGCCGGCGTCGGGTTGCCGGAGTCATCGACGAAGCGGACTGTGAACACGTCCGCGGGAAGAGTGCCGTACCCGTCCGGTCCGGTGAGAAAGCTGGCGGCTACTTGCGCCGTCTGTGCCGCGATGGCAGCAAGGTCGAATCCGGCGCCGGTGTAGGTCGGGTCTGGGCACCCTGGCGGTTGAACGCCTCCAGGAGGTTCGTGGGCGGGGAGCGGGGCGATCGTGGTGCTGAGATGGTTCTGCCAGCACATCCAGCAGACGCCGCCGTCAGGACGCTGCAGTGCGACCACTCCGGACCGGACGCCCGGCAGTGCCTCGGCGCGCAGGTACGCGACCCCGTTCGCGCTGGCGGTGTCGGACAGGAAGTGCTGAACGCTGAGGTCCGCCGCGGCGTCGATGACCAGGTCGACATCTCGAACGATCTCGGTCATCGAGAGCTCGGCGTCCTCGTGTTGCTGCTGGGCTCGGTCCCGCGACAAGCGCGGCATCCCGACCTGACGTACCAGCCCTGCCAGTTCGGTGTAGGGCTGGGTGGCGTGGACGGTCTGTGCCGCGAGTGCTGCCTTGGCACGTCCCGTCGTTGCGAAGGCACCAGCGTTTCGGATCGCGGTGGCTGCGTTCATGTAGTCGCCGTCGATCAGGTACATCTTCGCCGGCGCCATGCAACCGAGCAGGGACACCAGCTGTGCGCCAAGGCCACCGAGCCCGACGAGCGCGATGCGCGCATGCTGCATTGAGGTCAAACGCGGCTCGCGCGTATACAGGTCATAGTGACCGGCGCGCTCGACACGAACGAATCGCGGCCGCCGCCACGGCTTCCGTGCTCGGTCGCGATGCCGGACAAGGACCACCCAACCCTGGCCAGTACGTCGGTGGGCAGACTCCTCGGGAAATCCGACGAGCAGGATCTGCAGGGCGCTCGCCTGAGTGTTCCGCGGCCGGCCGGGGACCCCTTGGAGGAGATCCTCCATTCCGGGGAACACTCCTCCGGCCGCCGCCCACCACGAGTTCGGGTCATCGGCCGGCGGCTGGTGGTCCAACTGCGCCCAAGCGATGCGGACCTCCCCCAAACGGTTCGCCTCCGCATCGCGCATCGGCGGGTCAACGGGAGTACTGACGTCGCGGCCACCCGCGTCGCGCAGTGCGTACACGTGTCCGCGGAGCGGGGTGCCGTACGCTCCCCGCGTGTAGGCAAGGTCAGCTGTCCCGAAACGTGCGTCACCGGGCACGAGAGATGAGTCGACGACGACCATCTCTTCGAGGTCGTCCGGGCGCAGGTAGGCGCTGAACGGCTCGGCTTGCTGCACCTCCAGTTCGGGTCCTGCGCTCCCCACATCGGCCTGGTTCGCCTCGACGACCTTGTTCAGCTGGACAGTGAGCAGCCAGGCGAGGGTGTGGCTAGGCTCCCACGCCCCGCGCCCAGTCTCGAGTAGGCAGTACTCCCCTGTCGTCGGGCTCACATGGTGCCGGTAGCCGAGGTCAGGGCCAGTGACGAAAGGCTTGAAGTAGGGGAAGTTGTCGGGGTAAGTGGCGGTGAAGCCGCGGGTCACGCCGTCGATCGGAACCTCGGCGGTGAGGCAAATGATGCCTCGATCGTCCCGCTGCTCCTCGTCGAGGACGAACGGGATGTCCGCCTCCTCCAGCGCGTCGAGTTCGCGCTGGAGGAGGTCGGGGCGGTCGCGGAACCACACGGTCAGGCCACGGGCCGGTGCGGCGGTCGCGGGGGGTCTACCGGGCCGGGAGTCGGCGGGTGCGGGGGGTGGTCCGGCTTGTCGGGGTGGTCCGGCTTGTCGGGGTGGTCCGGCTTGTCGGGGTGGTCCGGCTTGTCGGGGTGGTCCGGCTTGTCGGGGTGGTCCGGCTTGTCGGGGTGGTCCGGCTTGTCGGGGTGGTCCGGCTTGTCGGGGTGCTCGGGCTTGGGGGTCATGGTTCCTCCCTTGAGGAAATGGGGGCGTGCCGCGTGGGGCCTTCACCACGTCAAAGGACCCTTGACCGCCCAGATGTCAACCCTTGTCACCCAGAGATCGAGGAGGGCGAACAGGCGCAGGCTGCCCTCACGGCCGCCAGAACGCCATCCACGTACGTTCGGCCTGTCGTCGTCGTGTCGACACCCCGGTCACGGCCGCAACCTTCGAGTCGCAAGCGCCCCGCGCGCCATCCCGTGAGCAGGTCACCGCGCCTCCCGCCGCGCAGGCGTAATCTGGCACCACCTCCCACACCGTGTCCCTCGACAGCCTCTACCTATGAAGGTCCATGGACGTCTCACTGATCAGAGCCAAACTCGGCTTCGGACCCGAGCCCGGTGTCGCTTGGTTCAGCCTCGACGAAGCAGACGTCGGATTCGCCCCTCAGAAGGCACCGCGCCACCGCGCCGTCATCGTCCGGGCGTGGCGGGCCACCGACCCCATGACCTACGTGTTCGCGCGCTCGGCGACCAGCAGGCGAGGATGGGGGCACGACGCTCACGCGCACACCGAAGAGTTCGAGAAATGCTGGCTCAACAAGAGAGCGAAGATCGTCACCGAGTGGCCCCTCACCGTCAAGACGCAACTTCTTGACGATCGCCACTCGATGTGTGCAGAGCCCGACGAGAAGGCCACTGCCGCAGTACTCGCCGCACCGATCCCTGGCGGTGGATGACATGACCGACAACCCCGCCTGGGACCAACTTCTCGACGAGCACCGAACGCTCGTCATGGGTCCTCTGTGGCTCAAGCTGCTCGAGGACGTCGTCCGCAGTGTCACCCCCCGCTACCCGCCCAGCGTCTACTCCGAGACCGGCGAGTGGAACCAGCACGCCCGCGAGAACCTCGTTCAGGACGTAACCGTCCACCAGCTGCTCGAACAACATCAGCTCAGTTACATCGTCGACTCCTCCACCAGCACCTCCATGGCCACCGCGCTGCTGCACCGACTCGTGCGACGAACGCTCGCCTACAACCGCCGGCGTACCGTCATCGACAACATCCTCGATCGCTGCCGAACCCTTCACTCGTTCGAGAGCACCAGCGGACCCGGCCCAAGCAACGAGCGGCTGCTCGAGGCCGTCAGGCACGTTGCACGAATCCCCCGAGTGGGTATTCATAAGGAGGAGCGAGCCCCCTCTGTGTACACAACGGACTCGCTTCGGGACATCCTGCAGATCGCACAGGACCACCTCGGCTCAAGCTTCAGCGAACGCGACTTGGCCAAAATTCTGGAACACGTGTTGACAAGCTACCTGCCAAGCGCCCTTGAACAGATCGACGCACGTACGCATGCACCCTCACCAGAACTAGGCCCCGACCAAGAAGCGGTTGTCGCAGATGTCCTTTCCGAACTGTTCTCCTCGATGAGCCAGGACCAACGCACGGTTGTCGCGATGAAGCTCGCCGACCGGTCCGACACTGAGGTGGCCCACCAATTCGGCATCTCACGCCCAACTGCGGCCAAGCGGTTTCGTGAAGCGGCGAAGTTCATCGAGACCGCGGTCGTCGACCTACCCACACGGGTGCAAGACGCCGTGCTACGCGAACTCCCCTACCGACTCGAAGCCGATCTACCCATCCCCGCCTCCAACAGTGACCGCCAAGCTCCGACGCAGGAGACACACGAATGACTTCCTCACCTTCCCTTCCGTCGTGGCTCAGCGACGCCACCGCCGCCCATCTATCCGCGACCAATGCCGACGTGAATGCCGTCGACACGGCGGATCCAGCGCAGGCCAGTGGCGCCACCTACGCTTTGGCCAATGAGCCTGCCAAGGGCCAGATCCGCCGTCTTGAGCCGATGGACGCCGACGGAACTGCAGCCCGTTTGGTCCTCGTCGTCAATGCTGACTCCAGCTCAGCTGCCGTGCAGGTGGTGCTGCTAACCAACGAGTCGGAAATGGGCAGCGATCGAGACACCCGACTCACGCCAGATCTCACGGGCCTTCCGTACGACGTGCTGGCTCTCTTCGACGTCACCGCCCCGGCTTGGTATGTCCAACTGGGACCCGTTCTGGCGACCATCGACCTCGACGAAATCGAGTTCCTGCCACCAGCTGGCACACCAGTGGCCGGGCCCGAGGATGCACGCTGGAACTGGAAGCAAGACGAGCACGATTCACTCGTTCGGCTTAGCGGGGAATGCGCGCGCCAGATAGTTGACGAAGGGGTGGACAACTTCGTCGACCCCGCCGCTCTTGACCTCGAGGCTGTTTCCGACGTTGAACTCGCCCTTATCGTGCGCGCAACAGCACCCTTGATGGATCGGGGCCGGCTCTGCATGCCGTTAGAGGCCTTGCGCAAGCTCGACGCGCACCGGGTCGACCCTCAATCGCGCTACTGGGAATCGGTTCGTTGCCTGCTCGAACTCGTCCCACGACATGACGACCTCGTCATTGCTGAACCCCTCGACCGGCTTCCCATTGCCCCTCGAGCACACATCAACAACGACCAGCTCGTAGTCGCTCTGAGCGCGGTCATGGAGAAGATGCCAAACACGTACCGGTCGCTGGGACTGTTCACATTGGGCTCGCTGTGGCAAGGCGAGACACTCAATGCGTGGGAGACCTCGGCCCAATCAACGCTGCACCTCAAACGCGCCACCTCGGGGGTCTGGGAGATGTTTGTCAGTGGACGGCGACACCAACTTGTCGTTCATGCAGTCGACGAGACCGATGCTCAGACCACCACTGCGAGCGGGCACCTCAAGACCAGGCGGCCCGCACATGCCTGAGGTGTGGTTCGAAGGCCTGACGCTGCGGTCGTGGCGCCTGGGCAACTTCAAGTCCGTCAGAGAAGCGACGGTTCAGTTGGCGCCGCTCACCGTCGTCGTGGGCGGTAACTCGGCCGGGAAGAGCACCCTGCTCCAATCGATTCGTGTCGCTTCACAGGCCGCCAATTCGGACCTGTCCGTCTTTCCCCTCAATGGTGAGCAGTTCAGGCCGGGCACGTTCGCAGAGACTCGGTTCGCCGGCGCCGAGGAAGCAGAACCAATCGAGATCGGTGGGGAGTTCAACCTCGGTCCGTTCCGTTCGGGCTACTTCGAGCGGTCCACAAACGCGGGCCCGTACGTCAACCGGCATCGTCCTAGGCGTCGACGCGACGAAGACGTGAAACTGAGCTGGCACCTCAATCTCCACGGCACGCCGGCGGACCAGTCGGCGGCGACCAATGTGCAGGCTGTAAAGGTCACCGCGTCACAGGGTGAAGAACTCCACGTCGAGCTGACTGTGAACGCGATTCGCGGAGCACGCGACCGCGGATTCGGACGTGACCAGCGGTACACGGGTACCGTCAACTATGGCGAGCACTTCGAGCCGGTGGAGGACGTTAGTCTGAGTGGAGGTTTCCCGCAGGAGCTGCTCAGGGAAGTCGACTTGGCCAACGACCTGTTCTGGAAGTGGCAGGAAACGCAAAGCCTGTCTGTCCGCTCGAACGTCAGCAGGCTCGCTGGGTCTGAAGAGCGCGCCGAGCCGCGTGAGGTGGATGAAGGCGTCCTGGTCGACCGGATCGTGAGTGATCTGAGGAAGGCCGTCGACGATTCGCCTCAGGCGGCGTCGCGACACACCGCAGAGCGTCTGCTGAGCGTGCGACTGAGAGAACTCATCTACTCCGATCCGGTCTCGGTCAGTTGGACCACAGACCTGGTGGTCAAGGTGGCGACCGCCGTCTCGGAACGGCTTGGGTGGCACGCTCGCGGCACGCGTTCGATGTCCATGCCCGACCTCATGGACGACGCGTTGGATGAAGTGCGTTTCTTTCTCGCGAACCGGGTGCAACACCTCGGTCCGCTTCGTATGGACCCTCAGGTGGTTTACCGGTCGTCACCGGCATCGCAGCCGGGGTTCATCGGCGCCAAGGGTGAGTACTCCGCGTCTGTTCTTCAGACCAGCGGGCGCCAGATGACCTCCGGCGCGCCCATGCCGCCCGATTGGTCTGCGCCGCGCCACCACAGGCCGACGTTGTCCCAAGCAGTGAATGCCTGGGCCGCGCACCTTGGCATCGGAGACTCGTTCGAGACCACCGACCAGGGCCGGTTGGGTCTACAGCTGTTCGTCAAGCAACCCGACGTCGACATCGAGCTCGACTTGACCAGCGTCGGGACTGGCGTAAGCCAGCTATTGCCGGTGCTGGTGATGTGCCTTCATGCTCCGCCTGGGTCGCTGCTGCTCATCGAGCAGCCCGAGTTGCACCTCAACCCGGGCGTCCAGCAGCGGCTCGCAGACTTCTTCTTGGCGATCGCTCGAAGCGGGCGGCAACTTCTCCTCGAGACTCACAGCGACTATCTGGTTTCCCGACTGCGGCTGAGGGCAGCCGAGGACGACGACGAGTCGACTCAGGAGCTCATCCGGGTGGTGTTTGCGGAGAGAACGAACGGCGTAACCAGCTACCACGAAGCGGCTCCGGCTCGAGACGGATCCATGGCGACGTGGCCGGCCGGTTTCTTCGAGGAGGCGGCTCACGACTCCTATGCGCTGCTCACGGCGATGCTCGAGCGCCGCGACGATCACGGCTGAGCCATGTCGAGGGGCATCTCGTATCGGTCGCGCCCGAAGTCGGGCAATCTCAATGCCCACACGTCATCGTGTGGGAGAGGGAGCTTGGTGATCTATCCCGCGTCGGCGCCCACCGACTCATTCACGCCTGAAAGTTGTAGCAGTTTGCTACGCTTGTGAGCAGCTAGACGCCCCGGGAGGTTCCAGTGGCCACTACGTCCACCACGCCGACACGCTTCGACGCTGCGTTGTTCGAGTCTGCGCAAGCCGCAGGTGCGCGCTCGCACCGAAGTGTGGTTCCCCCCGAATCGTGGAGGGCTTCTCTATGCGGCTTCCCGGTCGGGGGCCGCTGTGTCCTCGTAGTTGACCGGGCTCATCATGCCCGCCGAGCTGTGCCGGCGTTGGTGGTTGTAGAACCC
>NZ_JADHZD010000012.1 GCF_020102855.1 Nocardioides lacusdianchii | reverse complement strand
ACTCGAGCTTCCCGCCCCGAGTGGCGGCGTTGCGGCGCAGTTCGCGTGACACCGTCCCAGGGTCGCGCCCGATCTCACGAGCGATCTCGCGCACGCCCTTGCCCTGGGCCTTGAGCACCGCGATCTCCTCACGCTCAGCGAACGACAGATACCGGCCTGTGGCCTTGAACGTCAGATCGAACGGCGCCATGCCGCCAGCGTGGCGGAACCACCGCTGACCGACCGCTTGCGCCACGCCGACCGTCGCGGCGGCCTCGATGGGCAGAAAGCCATTGGCGATCTCGGCCCAGAACGCGGCCTCGACATGACGCTGGAACTTCGGGTGCCCCGGCGACCGAAGCTTCGGCCGGATCGCTCGATCTGCTGCTTGCTGACGACGTACCACTCAACACCTCCATGACGGGGTGTTGCGACGACCGATTGATTCCGCCTTGGGATCCCGCGTCCGTGTGATGGATGAGGCCCGACAGGTCGGTGACCCCGGCCTGCTGACGGGTCCAGATCGCATGCTCGAGGGTGTCGAGCACCAGGTCGGTCGTCATCCGAGTGGCGGCCCGCCAGCCCACGATCCTGCGGCTGAAGACGTCGAAGATGAAGGCGACGTAGACGGTGCCGGCCCAGGTCGCGACGTAGGTGAAGTCCGCGACCCACAGCTGGTTTGGTCGGCTCGCCCAGAACTGTCGATCGACCAGGTCAAGTGGCCGCTCGGCAGCCGGATCGCCGATGGTGGTGCGGACCTTCTTCAGCCGTAGCGCCCCTACCCAGCCCTGCTCGCGGTAGAGCCGCTCGATGGTGCAGCGGGCGACGTCATGACCACGGCCACGCAGATGCAGCCACATCTTGCGCGCACCGAACCGCGCGATCAGCTTCTGTCGCTTGCGTTCAGCCACCATGATCTCGACCAGCTCCGCATCGCGGACCTGCTGCCTGGAGGGCTGTCGCGAGCGGGCGTCGTAGAAGGTGGAAGGGGCGATCTTGATCCCGTGCTCAGTAAGCACGCGGCAGATCGGCTCGACCCCGAACTCCACCTTGTGGTCCTCGATGTAGTCGATCAGTACCTGTTGGGGCGGTCGAGCTCCGCCGCGAAGAAAGCCGAGGCCGACTTCAAGATCTCGTTGGCACGCCGAAGCTCGGCGTTCTCCTTCTTCAGCGCCTTGATCTCAGCGATCTCCTCGCTGGTCCTGCCCTGACGGACACCGCCGTCGATCTCAGCCTGCCGCAGCCACTTGCGCAGCGATTCAGTAGAGGTGATGCCCAGCCTCGCCGCGACCGACCTGATCGCCGCGGACTCGTGCGGATAGTCCTGCCGGGACTCGATCACCATCCGCACTGCGCGCTCACGCAGCTCGGTTGGGTACCTCGAGGGACGTGCCATGAGAGTGATCCTTCCAACGAATCAGCTCTCCGGACATGCCGGGGCGGTTCATGTCCCTTGGCTAGTACCTTGAGCCAACCAGGAGGCGGAATGCGATGGCTGGTGCGGCTTGGGAGAAGCGCGAGGTCGACCTGACGATCGACACCTACTTCGAGATGCTGCGCCTTGAACTTGACGGCACACCGTTCAGCAAAACGGCCTTCCGGCAGGACCGCTCCAGAAAATCGACCGTTCGAGTGGATCCGTGGAGTACAAACTGCAAAACATTTCTGCCGTGCACAACGAGCTCGGCGGCGTATTCCCTACTGCAGCAGCAGGAAGTCCGAGGTGTCCTTGCCGATTTGGACGTGCGTGGTCCAGTTGGGCAGGTTGGTCGGGCGGATCCACGTCGACACGGTGGCCTGGCGAAGGATCAACCCATACGCCCGGTCTCGAGGTAATCGAGGATCGGCACCGCCAGCGGAAAGATGAGGTCGTCCAGCATATAGTGCAGTTGCGACCAGAAGGCGGGCTCGGCCATCGCCGGCGGGTCGGCATCGGTCAACTGATCGCGCAGCGGGTCGGTGATCGCCGGCATGTGCTGTATCAGATCGCCCGGATAGCCCTTGGCCGTGAACACCGCCGCCATGAACAGGCAGTAACAGCGGACAAAGGCATCCGAGTTGCTGTTCACGAAGACGCTTTCCTCGTCGAAGAGTTCCTCCACTGGGTTCAGCAGCCGGATCGTGCCATCGGCGGCCTCGGCCAGAACGCCCTCGCCCGAGGTGCCAAACGCCAGATAGCGGCCGCCCTGCCAGGTCACCTCGACACATTGATCGGGAAAGCGCGGAAAGTGGAAATTGGACTTGGGGTAATCTTCCAGTACCGCCAGCCAGTTCGCCTTGACGGTGGTTGTATCGTATTTGCGCTTGAGCAAGCGGGACAGGCTGGCACCGGCCAGCCCGTCCAGTTCCTTTTCGATACGGACGAAGAATTCGGTCATTTGAACCCGTCGAGAATATTCTGCGGCTCGCGCCGGAAATTTGGCCTGTATTTCACCGCATAGGTGATCTGCGCGCCCGGCGCATAGCGATTCAGCAGCGGCTTGCAGATATCGTGGCATGGGCTGCGGCCCGAGAAAATCTCAAGGAGGCGCTCCGCGCCGGCGGTTTCGGCCACGATGATCTCCTCGGCGTGCATGGTCCCGTCATTCTTGCACCCCATGATCGAGGTGGTGCCGTCGAGGTCGGCGAGCAGTCGACCGGCGGGGGTCATCCGGACCCGGCGCCCGTCCGGTTCACGAGCGGCGTGCCCACGTCACGGCCTACTGCCGCGATGCCCTGCGGGCGTGTCGAGTGGGTCGTCCAGGGGCGACGCAGGAGCGTCGACGCGACGTGCTGAGAGGTGGTTCCAGTCGAGCACTAGGACGCCGGCTGCAGGCATGGCGATAGGTCAGGAACGGCGTCGCTCCCTGCGCAGGAGGGAGCGCAGAGTCTCGGCGTTCGCGTAGCCGACCCGTAGCGCGATCTCGGCGGAGGTGAGGTCCGTGGTTGCTGAGAGGTGCCGAGCTCGTTCGATGCGAAGCCGTTGGACGAAGCCGAGCGGAGTGAGGTTGAGCGCCGCACGGACTCGTCGTTCGAGGGTGCGCCGGCTGGTGCCGAGCGACTGCGCGACGAAGGCGACGTTGAACGGTTCGTCCAGGCGGGCGCGCACGAAGCGTTCGAACTCGACGACGATCGGGTCATCGTGCCGGAGATGTTCGTAGGCGACGAAGGCCGCCTGCGACGGACGCTCGTCGATGAGGAGGAGCTTGGCGACATGTTGGGCCAGGTCGGGGCTGATCGATCGCACGAGTGAGAGCGCGAGGTCGATGTGGGCGAACGCGGCGCCGGCGGTGACGAGGTTCCCGTCCACGACGACCATGGTGTCGAGATCGAGGGCGACGGTCGGATAGCGCTTCAGGAACTCCGGCCCCAGGAACCAGCTGGTCGTCGCCCGCCGATGATGCATCCGTCCGGTCTCGGCGACGGCGAACACGCCGGTGCACGCCGCGGCGATCCGGGTGGTCGCGTCGTCGAGGCGCCCGAGCGAGGCGATGACCGAACGAGCATCTCGGCTCTGGAGGGCGTCGTTGGTAGCGGCGGCCGTGAGGGTTCCGAGCGCAGGGACGACGACCACGTCGAACTCTCCGGACTCCGACAGCGGGTGGTCAACCGACAGGGTCATCGATGCCGTCGTGGTCACTCGCCGTTTCGGTCCGAGGATGGCGAGTTCGATCGGGTCGATCCGCGGGTCGATATCGCCGCGGGCTCCGTCGGCCACCCGCACGATGTCGATGACCGACGCGACAGCCGAACCGAAGCAGCCGTCGATCGCGATCAGTCCGATACGCATGGCGCGAACACTAGCAATACTGTCGTATACGCCACTCCCCATCGGCCCTCGCTCGTCATACGCTGAACTCGCCCCACGAAGAACCCCGACTTCAAGGAGAACCCCTCATGTCCACACCCGCATCACTTCCGTATGCCTTCGTCGCCAAGATCGTCGCGGCCGATGGACAGCACGACGCGCTCGCCGATCTGCTCGCCGGCGCTGTCGCACTCGCCAACGAAGAAGTGGGAACGATTGTCTGGTTCGCGGTCAGGACCCACGCCGACACCTTTTGGATCTTCGATGCATTCCCCGACGAGGCCGCTCGCGACGCCCACGCCAACGGCGCCATCGTCGCAGCCCTGATGGCCAACCAGCACCTCCTCGGCGCAGCACCCGAGATCCTGGCGGCCGACGTCCTCGCGTCCAAGCTCCCGTAGTCCGCCAACGCACGAGATCATCGCGGCCCGCCGAGCCGTCGCCAGGTCGCGACGCAACGCCACGCTGCGTTGCCGAGCGGTGTGAGGCCTATCGGCACACGGACAGGATGCTGGCCGCGAGCGATCAGCCGGCGAGGGGTCCGTCGCAGAGGAGAGCGACGTCGGTGTCGGGCAGAGCCACGAGGTCAGCGCATCGCGCGACCACCAGAACCGAACCGCCCCTGCCCTGCGTTTCCGCAGGTCAGGGGCGGTTCGCCGGAGCCACCTGTCGGACCCTGAAGAAGCGAGCCGCTCACGTGCTCGCCTACTTCGAAGGACCCGGCACCAGCGACGGGCCGACCGAGGCGCTCAACGGCGTCATCGAGAAGACCCGCCGCCTGGCCCACGGCTTCCGCAACTTCACCAACTACCGGATCCGGATCCTGCTCGCCGCCGACGGCTCACGTCCCTACCGACGCCGTCCCTCGATCAGACCCGAACTGACGTGCCCCATGGGTTGGTTACCCGATTGGCTGAAGAGTCGAGGGCCTTCTTGGAAGGCTGTGCATCGTGCCTCGTCCCTACCCGCCAGAGTTTCGTCAGCGAGCCGTGGCGCTCGTTCGTGCCGGCAAGCAGATCAAGCAGGTCGCCTACGAGCTCGGCATCAGCGCCGGGTGTCTGCACACCTGGGTCCGCCAGGACCGCATCGACCGCGGGGAGCGTCCCGGGGTCTCCACCGCCGAGTCCGCGGAGCTCCGGGCGGCGCGCAAACGGATCCGTGAGCTCGAGACTGAGCTAGCGATCATCCGTGCGGCCTCGAAGTTCCTGGCGGAGGAGAAGCCGCACCCAAAAGGGTTCATCCGGTGATCGACCGCCTCGTCGACGCCGGCATCCCGGTCAAGAAGTGCTGTCGGGTGCTGGGTGTCTCCAGCCCCGGCTACTACCGCTACAAGAACCGGCCGACCTCGGCCACGCAACTGCGCCGCGAGTGGCTGACCGGCCTGATCCGCGAGGTCCACGTCGCCTCGCGCGGTACCTACGGCTACCGCCGCATCCACGCTGAGCTAACGATGGCGATGAACGTCCAGGTCAGCTCGCGGCTGATCTCGGTGCTCATGACCCAGGCCGGGATCTACGGCCTACCAGGGCCGGCGCGAGTCAAGCGGCTGCGTGGTGTCGTGACCAGCGAGGACCTGGTCAACCGCAAGTTCCACCGCCTGGCCCCGAACGAGCTGTGGGTCACCGACATCACCGAACACCCGACCCGCGAGGGCAAGGTCTTCTGTGCCGCCGTCCTCGACGCCTACAGCCGCCGGATCGTGGGCTGGTCGATCGACACCCGACAAGACAGCGCCCTGGTCATCAACGCCCTCGATATGGCCATCCGCAACCGCCGGCCCGCACCGGGTGGGATCGTCCACGCCGACCACGGAGTCCAGTTCACCTCGTGGGCCTTCGGCGACAAGATCCGCGCCGCGGGCCTGATGCCGTCCTTCGGCAGTGTCGGCGACGGCCTCGACAACGCAATGATGGAATCGTTCTGGTCCTCGATGCAGATCGAGCTGCTGAACCGCAAGAAGTGGAAGACGCGAGTCGAGCTGGCCAACGCGATCTTCGAGTACATCGAGATCTTCTACAACCGCCAACGACGCCACTCCAGCATCGGCTACCGCACCCCGATTGAATACGAACTACGCTCCGAAACCACCACCGTCACCGCCTGAGACTGCAGACACCAACGGGTAACCAAGCCATAGGGCACGTCAGAGTGTCAACCAGATCCGGGGCAGACCCACTCTGTGGGTGTTCGGAGCTCTGGCGGCTGAGTGGCTCCACCCGAGCGATCTTGATGAATGGGACACCACCGCATGACGCGAGCGCCTCGGCCCAGACGGTGGCCCGAGCCGAAGTCGGTGGAGGGTGATCTGCGGATCGTCCCGTTGTCGAGTCACCTCCTCGACCTGGACCTGGCGGCGTACCGTGCCAGCTCCCAGGCGATCCACGCCCACAGCGCAGGCCGATGGCCCGCGGATCTCGGCCGCGACGGGGCCCGCCGGCTCATGGCAGTCCACGAGGCCGAGCACGTGGACGGCACTGCGTACGCATATGCAGTGCTGGACCACGACGGTGAGCGCGAGCTCGGCTGTGTCTACCTGCGCCCACTCGGGGAGTACCTCGAGCGCACCGGAACGCACGTGCACGACAGCCGGATTGACCCGGAGCGGACAGCGATCGTGACCTTCTGGCTGATCGACGACCAGGACCTGCGCCCCTCAACGGCTGAGATCCTCCGCTGCATCCGGCAATGGGTCACGCGGTGGCGCGCTGCCGGCCCAGTGTACCGATGCCTGCCCGCGGAGGTGTCGACCCTCGCCGCGCTCGAGGCGGCGAGCGACCTGCGGCCGATCACCATGACAGGTCAGGAGCTGCCGTACCTGTGGTTCGTGGACGAGCACACCGGACCACCTGTCCTGACGTCCTGATCAAGGTCCGGTGGCCGCGCGTGCTCAGGAGGCGTCGTCGGTGACGGCTCCGAGGGCGGTGTGGGCGGTGGGTCGCCGGGCCTCGCGCAACTGCGTCGGAGTCTCGCCGCTGAAACGCCGGAACTCGCGGATCAAGTGGCTCTGGTCGGCATAGCCGTAGGCCGCTGCGACGTCGGCGATCGACGCGCGGTGGAGCGCTTGCGCTGCCCACTCGAAGCGCACCACGGCTGCGGCGACCTTCGGGGTCGCGCCGATCGTCTGCTTGAACCGGGACGACACGTGTCGGTGACTCAGCCCCGTCTCCCCCACCAGCGCCGAGATGCGCGCGGTTCCACGACTGCGGTCGATCTGGTGCCACATCCAGGCCACCATCGGATCGGCGGACTCAGAGCCCGCGAGGCGTTGCAGCAGCGCACGATCCATCACCTCGAAGCGACGGTCCCAGCTGCGTGCAGCCCAGAGGCGCTCCCGGAACCCCTCGTCGAAGGCGGGGATGACGTCGGCGAGGTCCACCACGGAACAGGCGATGGAAGCCGCGGGTGCGTCGAGCAGGCGCGCCGCGCCGAGCGGAGTCAGGTAGACCTGCAGGCAGTGCTGGCTGCTGGCGAAGGCGGTGGTCGCGTGCCCGGGCATCAAGCCGACGACGAAGGACTCCTTCGGCCCCAGCCCCGTGCCGTGAGAAAGGTCGAGGATCTCCAGTCGAGGACCGAAGGACACGACCAGCGGGATCAGGCTCCCCGCCGGTTGACGCCGCACCACTCGTCGCGTGGTGTCTTCGCGGTAGCCCACCATCCCAGCGACCATCCCGCGCAGGCCGGGATGCGCCGGGTGTCTCACGAGCACCGGACCGGGCTCTCGCCCTGCCACGTCACGCACGTCGCACCCCTTCCCACCGGTCGACACGGTCGTGCTGGTCAATTTCGTACAAGGCGAGCCTCGCGGGGAGCGCGAAGGTATGCGCCGAAAGGAGTACATCATGAGCACGCTCATCGCGATCGAGTTCCTGTCCGTCGACGGAGTCATGCAGGGCCTGGGATCGCCCGACGAAGACCGTTCGGGAGGGTTCAGGCACGGCGGGTGGGGAGCCCGCTTCGCCGACGCCATCCACACCACGAGCGGACACAACGGCCTGGCAGGAACCAGCACCTACCTCTTCGGGCGCCGGACCTACGAAAAGATGGCCGCATTCTGGCCCCACCAACCCGACAGCAACCTGATGGCCGCGCACCTCAACGCCACCCCCAAGCACGTCGCCAGCTCGACGATCGATGACAGCGACGTCACGTGGGAGAACACCACCGTCATGGCCGGCGACCTCGCCGAGAACGTCAAACGCCTCAAGACCATCGGCACCGGAGACCTCGTCGTCCTCGGCAGCGGCGTCCTGGTCCGCCACCTGCTCCAGCAGGACCTGATCGATGGACTGCGCCTCTTCGTCCATCCTCTGGTGCTCGGATCCGGGACGCGACTCTTCGGTGAGCTCTCCTCGCCCCTGTCGCTGAAGCTGACCGGCTGCGACACCACCTCGCTGGGCAGCATCGTCCTCTCCTACGACATCGACCGCGACGGTGACGCGTGACTGCCTGCCATGCCGGAGCGCAGCACACGGCTGAATTGTGACAAGCACCCGGTGCGCAAGTGCGCCGCAGTGCCCGACAGTCATCTGAGAGCTGGTGGCCGAGGAGTGAGCCCGTGCCTCACCAACCGATCCGACGTGCCCGCACAGGAGAACACATGACCGACCATCACCATCCGCGCGTGGGCTCGCGACGCCCCCGCCGGGGATGGATGGCCGTGCTGGTGTCGCTGAGCGTCTCCCTCGCCGGATGCACCTCCGAACGGCCCTCGACCCCGGCGGCCGACCGCGCGTGGGTTCGCGGCACAGTCCCGCAGCACCCCGGGCTTCCGGGCCGAAGCGTCTTCCGCAACGCCACCTGGTGTGACGACGCCTGGTGGCTGGTGGGTGCGGTCTACCTGGACGAGCCATCGCAGACGCGAGACACACGCCCAGCCGCCTGGTCATCGACGGATGGCGTCTGGTGGGCGCCCGTCACCATCAACACCACGACCTACTGGGGACACCGAGCGATCCTCAACTCGATCGCCTGCTCCCGCGACCGGATTGCGGTCGTGGGAGCACGATCTGGAGGCGCCCACGGCAACCCAAGTGTGACCACCTTCAAGCAGAACAGCGACCGGTCGCTGGTGGACGTCCCTGCGGTGTTCACCCAGTACGGCGGCGCCACCGCGACAGGCGTCGGACCGATCGCGGGCAGCTCGGAAGGCTGGCTGATCGCCGGGAACCGGCTCTCCGGACCTGGCGTCTGGGTCACCGACGATCCCAGCGCCTTCACCAAAGTCGAGGGCGAGCCCGCGCTGACGGGTCCCACCGGTTACGAGGCAATCGCCCAGTCGGGCATCTGGGACGCGAGCGGGTGGACCCTGGTCGGCGGCGGGGCACAGCGCGGGTCGATGGCAGACCGGGACCCGGCCGTCTGGACCTCCTCCGACGGGCTGAGGTGGGCGCCCGAGGACGTGCCGTCGAGCTCAACGCCCGAGGACATGCACCGAGCAGTGCTCCTCCCAAACGGCCACCTCCAGGCCGTCGGCCTTTCTGGAGATCGCTTTGCGTCGTGGACACGCACAGACCGGGGTTGGCAGCCTGCGGTCGAGTTCGGTCGCGTCGCCGGTTCTTGGCGAGGAACGCCGTACGTCGCTTCGGCGGCCACTACGCAGGACGAACTGCTCGCCACCGTCAGCACCGGCGACACCTACGAACTGTGGGGCACACCTCTCGGCAACTCGGCCTGGCGCAGGCTCCCTGCCCCGATGCGCCCAGCCACCGCGAGCGATCACACCCTGATGGCGGCAACGAACGGCGACCGAGTCCCGCTCGTCGGCGATGACGGCAACGAGAGCGGCGTATGGACGAGCGAATCGCGCAACTGACGGTCCCGAGCGACAGCAGCTCCTAGACTCAGGCTGGTGGGGTTCGAGGAGCGCCTGGAAGGCCACCGTGTCGACCTGACCGGATACTGCTACCGCATGCTCGCCGATCTCGGCGAGGCCGAGGACGCCGTCCAGGAGACGATGATCCGCGCCTGGCGGAAAGCCGACAGCTTCGACGAGCGCAAGGCCGGGCTGCGTACCTGGTTGTACCGGATAGCGAGCAACGTCTGCATCGACATGCTGCGCAGCAGCCAGCGCCGTGGCTTGGCCATGGACCTGACGTCGGCCTCTACACCAGGTCCGGACCCCGGCCCGGCCGTCAACCTCTCGCGCTTCGTTCAACCGGTGCCGGACCATCGCGTTCTATCCGATGATGGCGACCCCGCGGAACTTGCCGTCCAGCGAGAGACAATTCGGCTCGCCTTCGTGGCCGCGCTCCAGCAGCTCCCGCCCCGACAGCGCGCTGTGCTGATCCTCAGGCAGGTCTTGGGCTGGTCCGCCGCGGAGGTCGCCGACCTGCTCAACACGAGCCCGACCGCCGTCAACAGCCTCCTCCAGCGCGCGCGGACCACGATGGCTCTCCCCCGCCCCCACGATGTAGACCTCAGCCCACATGACGAGTCGTTGCTGTCCCGCTACGTAGAGGCGTTCACCACGCATGACATGGCGGCTCTGGTCGCGCTCCTGCATGAAGACGCCACGATGTCGATGCCCCCCTACCTGTGGTGGCTGCAGGGACGGGCGGCGATCCATGAGGCCCTCCTCGGCGGCGCCACCGTGTGCGCCAACGACCAGTTGGTGCGCACCTCTGCCAATGGGTCGCCGGCCTTCGGTCTCTACCGGGACGGCGAAGCTTTGGGGGTGGCTGTCATCGACCTGCGCGGCACCGGCATCGAACGCGTCACCACGTTCCTAGAACCGTCCCTCATGCCCACGTTCGGCCTACCGATGACTCTCGAACAACCGGTGCGTATGTAGAGGCATGACGAACATTGCATCCATGTGGCACGACGAGCGTGGATCGGGCGAACCCGTCGTGCTGTTGCACGGCGGACTCACCGACAGCCGCTGCTTCGACGGCAATCTCGACCAGCTCGCGTCAAACTTCCGGCTCTACCTTCCAGACCGACGAGGTCACGGGCGCACGCCCGACATGCCTGGCCCGATCACCGTCGAGCTCATGGCGCGAGACACGATCGCCTTCCTGGAGGACGTCGTCGGCGGCCCAGCCAAGCTGGTCGGCTACAGCGCCGGCGGCACCGTCGCGCTGCGACTTGCTCTCCTCCGTCCTGACCTCGTGGAGAAGCTCGTGCTGGTCAGCGCCGCCTTCGATCCCGGCGGGCTGGTCTTCAAGCCATCAGCCGGTGGCGCGCTGCCGGAGCAGATTCTCGACGCGTACGACGAGGTCTCTCCCGATGGTCGAGACCACCTCCACGTGGTGGTGCGCAAGATCGTCGATGCAGTTGCGACCGAGGCGAGCCCGAAACCAAGCGAGCTGCTCGCCGTCACCTGCCCGACACTCGTCCTCGCCGGGGACGACGACCTCGTCACCCTCGAGCACACCATCGCGATGTATCGCGCCCTTCCGCGAGCTCAGCTGGCGGTCGTACCCCATGCGAGTCACCTGCTTCTGATGGAGCACCCCGACCTCGTCAAGGACGTCGTTGCCACGTTCTTGAGCACAGATCCGTCGGCGACACTGATGCCGATCCGGCGCACAGATACCGTCTGAACGTGACCAGTCAGGGTGCCGTTCTTCGCGATGCACCTGCGTACCGATTGCACCCCACGAGGTCTTCAAGAAGACGTCCTCGCAGGTCAGCGCGCCGATGTATTCACTACTACGACATCTGACAGGCGGCCCTGAGGGGCCAGTGATCGTCGAACGCGTCCCCCGGCAACCGAGGTTGCCGGGGGACGTCGTGCGTGACGGGCGCGCCCGCCGCTTTCACCTCCTTCCGGAACCGAAAGCGGACCGTCCCGGCCCCCTTCGGCACTAGCGTCACGGGCATGAACACCACGCGGGTCCGGAGCAGCCTCGTACGCACCTCCGTGACGGCGATCCTGGCCGCGGGACTCCTCGTCCTGTCGCCGGGCACGGCCTCGTCCTCGGCGAGCACCGACCGCGCGGCCGGCGCCGGCGTGCGCACAGTCAGCTTCGGCGACGGCGTACGCATCTCGCGGCCGGGGCAGGTCGAGCGCAAGCTGCGCCGGACGTCGCCTTCCTTCAGGACCTACGTCGCCAAGCGGGTGCGCTACCTGACGAGCCACGACTGCTACGAGTCCGGGCAGGTCATGGTGCACCGCTGGCGCAGCGACGGCTGGGCGACCGCCGACGAGAACTCGTGCGGTGGCGCGCAGTTCATCTACGTGCGGACGCCGCGCGGCTGGCGGTCGCCGCGCGCGCTCATAGCGCAGGAGCCCCGGTTCTGCGACGTGCTGCGCCGCTTCGACGTACCCCCGGCGCTGCTGGCCACGCCGTCGGGGCCCTACCAGTGCTACTCCTCCGACGGGATGTCGATGCTGGCCTATGTGTAGCTCGATCCCGACCACCCGTCCGGGGGGTTCGTCCTTGTCGCCGGGTGGTTAGCGTCGGTGAATGACCAACCTCTCGATCATCTACTACTCGAGCTACGGCACCGCTCACGAGATGGCCTCCCGCCTGGCCGAGACCGCCGAGGCGCAGGGCGCCGACGTCCGGTTGCGCCGGGTGCGTGAGACCGCTCCTGACGAGGTGGTCCAGAGCGTCGAGGGCTGGGCCGCGCACGCCGCCTCCGTCGCAGACCAGCCCGTCGCCGAGCCCGACGACCTCGACTGGGCCGACGCGGTGATCATGGGATCCGGCACGCGCTACGGACACATCACCAGCCAGCTGCAGGCCTTCATCGACACGCTCGGGCCGCTGTGGCAGGAGGGCAAGCTGGCCGACAAGGTCTACGCGGCCTTCACCTCGAGCCAGACGCTGCACGGCGGTCAGGAGTCCACGATCCTGGCGATGCACACCACGTTCGCCCACTTCGGCGGCATCATCGTGCCGCCGGGCTACACCGACCAGACCAAGTTCAACGACGGCAACCCCTACGGCGTCGGCGTGGTCACCGGAGCGGGCGGGGTCGACGAGACCGCGAACACGGCCCTGGACCACCTGGTCACGCGGGTGCTGTCGATCGCGAAGCGACTCGAGGACTGACCGAGGGCCGACCAACCTTCCCTGCCGTCACGTCAGCGCGTCGGCGAGCTCGACGAGCGACGCTGCCTCGACGTCCGGCACCGCGAAGTATGACGGGTAGCGACCGCCTGTCCTGTTGATCCAGGCGGTGGCCAGTCCGGCACGACTCGCGCCGTCGATGTCCCACGGGTGCACCGCGACGAGCATCGCGTCCGCAGGCTCGACGCCGCACTCGGCCAGCGCGTGGGCGTACGCCCCGGGCGCCGGCTTCCACACGCCCGCGTCCTCGACGGTGAGCAGCCGCTCGAAGCGGTCACGCACACCGGCGCTCTGCAGGAGGGTGTCGGCGACGCTGGCGGACCCGTTGCTCAGGGTCACGAGCCGGATCCCGACGTCGCCCAGGACACGGACACCTTCGACGACGTCCGGGTGGACCGCGAGCTCGGAGAAGCCCTGCATGACGTGGTCGACGGCGTCCTCGAGCGGTCGGTCGAGCTGCTGTCCGTGCAGGCGCACCCGCAACGCCTCGGCGCCCAGCGTGGCGAAGGGCCGGAGGTCACCGGCGACCGTCACCGCGAAGCCGTCGCGCAGCAGCTCGGCGAACCAGAGCTTCGCGAGGTGCGCCGGTGCGCCGACGTCCTCGAAGCGCGCCGACAGCGGCGCCATGTCGGACAGCGTCTCGTTGACGTCGAAGACCAGGACCCGAGGTCGCTGCGGCCCCTCCGGAGTCGCGGGCCGGTCAGCGCTGCTTGCGTCGGTCATGGGACCTCCTCGTCCGGCACGCAATCGGTGTCAGGCGTGCGAGACCACCAGTCTCGCGGACCCGGCTGTCAGGAGGACGTCCCCGGGGCCCCTGGTCCCCGGGGACGTGCTTCCCCACTAGCCCGTACGTCGTCGGGCCCTCACCAGCGCCGGTCGAGGAAGTACGGCGTGCGGTAGCCGTCCTCCCAGAACGGCGTGTAGCCGAAGTAGCTGTAGACCGGGCGGTAGTCCACCGGTCCGGTGAGGTCGGGGTCGTAGTCGAACCCCGACTCCACGTGCAGGTCGCTGCGCTCGAGGCGCACGTGGGCGCGCACGCCCGACACGGCGTCCACGGGCACCAGCCGGTGGTGGTCCCCCAGACCCAGGACACCGCCCGACGCGACCACGAGCATCCGCGCACGCCGCTCGTCCGCATCGACCAGGATCTCCTCCACCTCACCGACCCGGTGGTCGCGCACGTCCAGGACCGTCATGCCGCGCACGTCGTCCCGGTCGTCCGCGAGGCCGAGGTCGGTCCCGGTGAGCGGGAGCAGCTCGAGGGTGGTCGTCATCGGTGACTCCTTGCGGTGGGCGGGGCGTCCACGATGGCAGCGGAGTGTGACAAGGAGGCGTGGACCCACATTGCAGTTGCGTGACATTGCCGGTCGGCGCTCCGGGCGTGACGTCCGGAAGGGGCGACGATGCGACGATGGACGACATGCCCACGCGAGTTCTGGTCCTCGAGGACGACGCCGGACTGCGCACGTCGCTCCGGATGGTGCTCGAGGACGACGGCTACGAGGTCGTCGAGGCGAGCGCCGCCGATCGGGCCCTGGCGCTGGTCGAGGGGGGCGTCGACCTGATGCTCGTCGACCTGATGCTCGGTGGGGTCGACGGGTTCACCTTCATCCGGCGCGCCCGTCCGGTGACCGAGGCCCCGATCGTGGTCATCAGCGCGCGCGACGGCGTCGAGGACATCGTGTCGGCGCTCGAGGCCGGTGCCGACGACTACGTCACGAAGCCCTTCGACGTGGAGGAGGTGCAGGCACGCATCCGCGCACTGCTCCGTCGTCCGGCCCTCGCCGTCCCGCCGACGACGACCGGCGGCGAGCAGCCGCCGCGGGTGGACGGAGGCCAGCCGCAGGACGAGGTCGTGCTGGACTCCGTCGAGGGCCCGCTGGTCTTCCGGCGCGCCGCGGCACAGCTGCTGCGGGGCGACCGCGAGATCCACCTGACGATGACCGAGTTCCGGTTGCTCTCCGTCCTCGTCGACCACCTCGGCCGAGTGCTGAGCCGTACGGCCCTGCTGGAGCACGTCTGGGACCGGGGCTTCTTCGGGGACGAGCGCATCGTCGACGTCCACGTGCGGCGACTGCGCAAGAAGCTCGAGCTCGAGCCCACCGAGCCGCAGAGCATCGTGACCGTGCGAGGACTCGGCTACCGGCTCGACGCACGATGACCTCCCGGGTGCGGCGACCGGGCCTGCGCTCGTCGGTGACGGCTGCCTTCGCCATCGGAGCACTTCTCCTGTCGGTCGCCCTCTCCCTGGGGACGTACGTGTCAGCCCGTCACCTGCTGGTGGAGCAGCGCGAGCGCACTGCCCTGCGCCAGGCGTACGCCGACGCCGCCCTCGTCCGGGACGGTTTGCGGACCTCGGGCACCGGCGTGGCCGAGGCCCTCGGCGCCGTCGCGCCGCCGGCCGGCGCGACGATGCTCGTGCGGCGCCAGGGGACGTGGTACTCCTCCAGCCTCGACCAGCCGGGCGACGACCTGACCGCCGTGGTGCGCCCAGCCGTCGCGGACGGCCGCGTCGGGCTCGGGTGGACGGCGCGCACCGATCCCCACTCGGTCGTGGTCGGTATCCCCCTGCCCGCCGTCGATGCCGAGTACTACGAGGTGGCCGTCGCGGACGAGCTCGACGCCACGCTCCACACCCTCGCCCTGGCGCTCCTCCTCGGCGCCGCGCTCACGACCGTCGCAGGAGCCGGGCTCGGGCGACTGGCGAGCACGCGCCTCCTGGAGCCGCTCGCCGAGGTCACCCGTGCGGCCGGGGAGATCTCCGCCGGGAACCTCGGCACCCGGCTGCAGGACACCCGCGACCCGGACCTGGGTTCCCTGGTGAGCTCGTTCAACCACATGGTGGACGCCGTGCACGAACGCATCCAGCGCGACGCCCGGTTCGCCGCCGACGTCAGTCACGAGCTCCGCACGCCGGTCACCACCCTCACCACCAGCCTGGCGCTGCTCCAGCGCTCGGAGGAACTGGACCCGCGCTCGCGCCAGGCGGTGGGCCTGATGTCCGACGAGCTGTCCCGGTTCCGCCGCGCGCTCGAGGACCTCCTCGCCCTCGGACGACTCGAGGCCGGGCTGGACGACTCGCGCGTCGCGGTGACCGGCGCCCGCGAGCTCGTCCGGCAGGCCCTCGCAGCCAGCGGTCGACCCGTCGACCTCGTGGTCGCGCCGAGCACGGGCCAAGGGGACGACCCGCTCGTGGACGTCGACCGCGCGCAGATGGTCCGCGCCCTGGTCAACCTCTACGACAACGCCGACCTCCACGGCGAGGGACTCGTGGGCGTGGAGGTCCGCACACGCGACGGCCGTGCGGAGATCCGGGTCGTCGATCGCGGTCCCGGCGTGCCGGACGAGGACCGGACCCGGATCTTCGAGCGCTTCGCGCGAGCCGGGTCGTCCAGGCCCGGGACCGGCAGCGGGCTGGGGCTGAGCCTCGTCGCCGAGACGGTCCACCGGCACGGCGGGCACGTCAGGTGCAGCTCGACCGGCGACGAGACGGCCTTCGTCGTCGACCTGCCGCTCGTCGACTCGCGGGGTGAGCAGACGTGAGCTGGTCCCCCGCTGGTCGTCGCGGGATGGCGCGGCACGTGCTGGTGCCCCTAGCGCTCGCGCTGGCGCTCGTGGGCTGCGGTCTCCCGGACGAGGACCGGACCCGCACCGTCGACACGCCCGTGCCCTACGAGCTGCTGGACAGCGCCCCGGGTGCCGAGGACGCGACCACGCCCGGCTCTCCACTGCGCGGCGTCCCCGTCGTCCTGTGGCTGCGCGGGGACGACGCTCTGGTTCCGGCGGCGGTCGCGGCGTCGTGCCAGGATGCCGCCACCGACGTGGTCGAGACGACACTCCGCACGCTGGCAGCGGCCCCCACGACGGAGGAGCGCGAGGCGGGGTTGGCCTCGGCACTGCCCCCGTCGGCCGGCCTCCGGCTGGTGTCGATCACCAATGGCCTCGCGCGCGTGGACGTCGACCTCATCGACCTCGGGGATCCCGAGCGACTGCCGTTCGCGGTCGGGCAGCTGGTGCTGTCGGTGACCTCCGCGCCCGACGTCGACGCGCTCGAGCTGGTCGCCTCCGGTCGTCCCGTCGAGGCGCCCCTCCCCGGGGGCGCGCTCGCGGAGGGGCCGGTGACGGCGGACGACTACGCCGAGCTGCTCCGCGGGGGTGGGCAGTCCCCCGAGGTGCCGCCCGACCTCGGCTGCCCGGGCGAGGACCGCTGATCCCGACGAGCTGTGACAGTCGTGTGACGGCTCGGTGACCAGCGCCCGTCGATCCGGCTCCACCTCGTTCGGTCTCCTTGCCCGGCGAACCGGGTGGTGCCTTGATGGAGGAGCAGGGCCGGGCCTCGACCCGGCAACGCACCACGAGAGGAGCGAACCGTGTTCACCATGACCACGAAGGCACGTGAGGTCGTCCGACGGGTGACGTCCCACCCTCGTGTCAGCGCGACGTCGGGGCTCCGGATCTCGTCGCAGGGGGCGGACGAGAGCGCCCTCGGCGTCGCGACGGCTGCCGGACCGGAGCGCGGTGACCAGGTGGTCGAGCGCGATGGTGCCCGCGTCTTCCTCGACGAGCCCGCCGTGCCGCGGGTGCGTGGTCGCCTGCTCGACGCGGTCACCAGGAACGGACGGGTGCACTTCGTCGTGCGGAACCGTCACTGAGCGGCGCCCAGCCGTCAGGGCCCTGACAAGCGCTCCCCAGCCGTGCCAGGTTCCCCCTGTTGCGCAGCCGCATGAGCGTCCCGCCGCGACGAAGTCCATGCGTGACCCCACCGCGACCGGCGGCGGGGTCTGCCAGCGCACCGAGTCGATGGTGGCGTACCACTCCGGCGCGCGGGCGGGGTCACCGGCGTACGCCGCCACCTGCTCGCGCGGGAACGGCAGCACGGCCTCCACCTCGAAGTAGAAGTCCGCGCTCCTCTGCATGGCACGAGTATGCGCCGCCAGACGGACGCCTCGAGCCGGCCCGGAAACCGGTCCTGTCGACCCTTTGTACGACGTTTCGCTTTTCGGCTGTCGGACGCCCTTCGCCATCGAGAAACTCGGGTCACGCCCCACCCGGGCAACCACCAGTGACACCCATGACCGTCAAGGAGATCTCGTGGCCACCTTTGCGATCGTCCCCCAGCACGTCGAGCCCCACTCCCTTGCGGGGCCCGACGCGGATGTCTCGCCCGCCCGCCGCACGGCAGCTGCAATCGACCTCATGCGATCGGCCACCACCGCCATCGAGCGTCGTCGCCTGGTCCACGAGCTGATCGAGGCCAACGTCACCGTGGCCAGGGCCATGGCGGCGCGCTACCGCAACCGCGGCATCGACCTCGACGACCTCGAGCAGGTCGCCCTCGTCGGCCTCACCAAGGCCGCCCAGCGCTTCGACCCGACCGCCGGGAACGACTTCATGGCGTACGCCGCCCCGACGATCCGAGGCGAGCTGCGTCGCCACTTCCGCGACTCGGGCTGGATGATCCGGGTGCCGAGGCGGCTGCAGGAGCTGCAGGCGCGCATCGCCACCGCCGAGCAGGACCTGCTGGCGGCGCTGGGCCGCTCGCCGCAGCCCTCCGAGATCGCCGCCCACCTCGGGGCCGAGCTCGACGACGTGGTCGAGGCGCTCTCGGCGGACGGGTGCTTCCGCCCGACCTCCCTCGAGACCCGCACCGGCGAGGGCAGCGACACGATCGCCAGCCTCATCGGCTGGCACGACCCCGGTCTCGCGTCGGTGGAGGCCCGGCTGCTGCTCGACACGGCCATCGCCGACCTTCCGGAGCGCGAGCGCCGCATCCTGCACTGGCGCTTCGTCGACGAGCGCACCCAGGCCGAGATCGCCGACCTGCTCGGGCTCACGCAGGCGCAGGTCTCACGGATCCTGGCGCGCCTGCTGCGTCAGTTGCGCGCCGACCTGTCCGAGCAGGCGCCGGCCGCCTGAGGCCTGAGGTCTGAGGTCTGGCCTCAGTCGTCCTCCCAGTAGGGACCCTTGCGGTAGGGGTCGCGCTCGATCGTGGTGACCGGGCGACGCTCGGTGACCCAGACCCGGCGCTCGGTCCCGTCCGCGTCCACCACCGTGCGGCGTACGCGGAAGTTGGCGTACGAGGTCGTGTAGGCGTTGCGGGAGTTGCGGGCGTTGTTCCACTGGTAGTCGAAGTTGCGGAGGTACTTCTTCGCCACGACCGCGCCCCGCACGGTGAACCAGACCTCGTCGTTGGCGCTGCTGAGGCTCGACCAGTTGACCGAACCCGTCAGGACCATCGAGGTGTTCGGGACGCCGTTGTAGGCGCCCTGGACGACGAGGTACTTCTGGTGGCTGTAGTAGTCGAGGATCAGGTCGTCGATGCCGTCGTTGTTGAGGTCGAAGTTGTCCTCGGTGTCGAAGTCGAGGCCCGTCGAGCGCAGCGGGATCCGGCCCCGCGCCGTGGGCGCCCCGAGGACGCCCTTGGTGTGGTAGCCGATGAGGCCGTAGCTGACCCGGACGTCGCAGCCCTGGACGTACTTCTTGCGGATCGCGGCGGCGAGGTAGTCGCCGCGCTCGCCGCGCATGGTGTGCATCGACAGGGCGAGGCGGGTGCGCGTGACCGCGCCGGTGACGGGGTCGACGTTGCGGCACTGCACCCGGTCGAGCAGGGTGAGGACGAGGTCGTTGCGCGGACCCGACGCCCGCGGGAAGGCGACGACCGTGTGCTTGTCGACCGAGTCGTCGCAGACGCCGAGGAGCGGAGTGCCGCAGAAGGCGAGCGGCTCCTGGCGGGTGTCGTGGTCCTTGCTCATGTCCTTGAAGAGCCCGACGAACTGGCGGAACAGCTCCTGGTCGCCCTCGGTGAAGTAGAGGTCGTTCCACTGGTGGACCGCGGCGTTGCGCGTCATGTTGGCCGAGCCCACCGCGATGACGTCCTCGGACCGGCCGGCCTGGCTGAAGAGGTAGAACTTCGAGTGCAGGTTGTTGAAGTCGCTGGCCGCGCCGCGGCAGCTCTTGCGGCACTTGTAGATCCAGCTGTTGCGGCGCCGGTCCTTGCCGATCTCGGCGCGCAGCACCTTCATCGCCGCCGTCTCCCAGTGGTCGTTGAGCAGCATCTGCACCTGCACGCCGCGTCGGTGCGCGGCGGCCAGCGCCTGCGCGACGTTGACACGGTCCAGCGAGTAGATCGCGATCCGGATCGTGGAGCCCTTGGGCGTGCGGTTGATCGTGTCGATCACCTTGCGCTCGATGGTGAAGTGCCCCTTGGCCAGGTGCGGGTCGTTGAAGAAGGGCCCGCTCGGGGCCTTCCAGCGACGCGACTTCTGCGGCTTCGCCTGCGCGGCCAGGTCCGCCTGGACGGCCCCGACCCCCTGCGACGCGCTCGACGCAGCGACCCCGGGAGCGACTGCTCCCAGCGACGCCGTCAGCGCCAGACAGATGCTCCCCACGAGCATCGACAGCTTCGACACGACCGGACCCCTTCTGCGGATGGTGCCGTGCCAGCATAGGTACCCTCACCCGGCTTCGGGCGTTGCCTCGCCGCTTGACTCGTTCGAACACGTGTTCGATGATGGGGCCATGTCCTCCGCCCGCTCGATCGCCGCCCTGGACCCGGGGCGCTCGGTCGTCGAGCAGCTGCGCGAGCGGGTGGCCGCCATGGAGCGCAAGCCGGCCGGCGAGCCGGTCCCGACCCTGCCCGGACTGGCGGACCTGGTGCCGATGCACGCCGGTGCGACGTACGCCGTCGACTCCGCCTCGCTGGCCCTCGCGATGGCGGCCGGGGCGTCGCGTGCCGGGGAGTGGGTCGGCTTCGCCGGCTGCGCGGACTTCGGCGCCGAGGCGGCCGCGGAGCTCGGCATCGAGCTCGCCCGCACGGTGCTCGTGCCCGACCCCGGCCCGCACTGGCTGGAGGTGACAGCAGCGCTCGTCGACGTCCTGCGCGTGGTGGTCCTGCGCGCCCCCGCGGCCGTCGACGAGCGCACCGCCGGGATCCTCGACTCGCGCCTGCGCACCCGGTCCTCGGTGCTGGTCGTCCACGGCGACTGGCCGCGGGCGGAGGCCCGGCTGAGCCTGGAGGAGTCCGTCTGGACCGGTCCCTCCTCGGGCACCGGACAGCTGCAGGAGCGCCGCGCCCGCGTCGTCGTACGCCGTGGCGCCCGGCCGCCGCAGCGCGCCGACCTGGCCTGGCCGGGGGTGCGCCGGGCCGACGCGTCGACGCAGGACCTGCGCCGGGTCTCGGGGTGAGCACCCCGTGAGGGTGATGGTCGTGTGGTGCCCCGACTGGTCGGTGGTCGCCGCGCTCGACGAGGCCGACCGGTCGCTGCGCTCCCCCGCCGCCGTGCTCCACGCCAACGTCGTCGAGGTGTGCAACGGTCCCGCCCGTGCCGAGGGCGTACGCCGCGGGCAGCGACGGCGTGACGCGCAGGCCCGCTGCCCCGAGCTGGTGCTGCTCCCCGCCAACCCCGACCGCGACGCCCGCGCCTTCGGGCCGGTCCTGTCGGTCGTGGAGGACCTGCGCCCTGGGGTGTCGGCCCTGCGACCGGGACTGCTGGCGGTGCGCGCTCCCGGCAGCTGGTACGGCACCGAGACCGCGGCCGCAGCGACCGTGTGCCAGGCGCTGGTCGAGAGCGGCGTGTGGGACGTCCGGTTCGGCATCGCCGACGACCTCTTCACCGCCGAGCAGGCGGCGCGCACTGCCGACGTGCAGTCGTGGACCGTCGTGCCTCCGGACGGGTCCGCCGCTTTTCTCCGCGGCCTGCCCGTGCACGTGCTCCAGGACGACGGGCCGCGCGGGCGCGAGCTCGTCGGCCTGCTGCAGCGCCTGGGCCTGCGCACGCTCGGCGACCTGGCCGACCTGCCGGGCGACGCCGTCGAGCACCGCCTCGGCAGCCACGGGGCGGCCGTACGCCGACGTGCCCGCGGCGAGGACCGCACGCTCTTCGCCGCCCGCACTCCCCCGCCCGAGCTGGACGCCGACGTGGTCTTCGAGCCTCCGCTGGAGTCGGTCGAGGCGATCACCTTCAGCGTCCGCACCACCGCCGAGCGGTTCCTCTCCCAGCTGGCGCAGCGCCAGCTCGTCGCCACCGGCGTCCGGGTCGAGGCTGAGTCCGACGGCGTGGTCTGCTCGGCACGCACCTGGCTGCACCCGCGCCACTTCTCCGCGCGCGACCTGGTCGACCGGGTGCACTGGCAGCTCCAGTCGGCCGGCTCCACGAGCGGGCCCGGCGGCTCGCTGCGCGCGCGCAAGCAGTCCGGCGAGGTGCGGGCGCCGATCGAGCTGGTCCGGTTCGTCCCGGAGGTGGTCGAGTCCGCCGCCGCCCACGGCGAGGCGCTGTGGGGGTCGGCCTCCGACGACCTCGTCGAGCGTGGCGTGGCCCGGGTGCAGGGCATGGTCGGCTTCGACGCCGTACGCCGTCCGGTGCTGCAGGGCGGCCGCAGCCCGGCCGCCCGGCAGTCGCTCGTGCCCTGGGGCGAGCGCGCGGTGGACCTGCGCCCCGTGGACCGACCGTGGCCTGGCCGGGTACCGGGGCCGGCGCCCGTGCGGGTCTTCGCCACTCCCCCGCTCGCCGAGGTCGTCGACGACGCGGGGCGCGAGGTGCGCGTCACCGACCGCGGCGTGGTGACCGGCGAGCCGCGACGCTTCCGGCTCGGCGACGGCGTCCTGCCCTGGCAGCCCGTGACCGCCTGGGCCGGCCCTTGGCCGACCGACGAGGGCTGGTGGTCGGGAGGCGCCGGTCCGAGCGCGCGCTTCCAGGTCGTCGGCGCCGACGGGCGGGCGTGGCTGCTGCTGCGCGGGCCCGAGGGGTGGTCGCTGGAGGCCGGCTATGACTGACCACCGCGTGGGGGTGCACTGATGGGCTGGAACAACCCGGCCATGCACTGGAAGGAGCTCGAGCGCCGGCTCAGCGGGCTCCCCGGCGCCGACGACGCACCGGTGTCACGGCGCAAGCGCGCCTCCACCGAGGCGCGGGTGATCGAGCGCCCGGTCGCGACGACGCCCTACGCCGAGCTGCACTGCCACAGCCACTTCAGCTTCCTCGACGGTGCCAGCTCACCCGCCGAGCTCGTCGAGGAGGCGGTGCGTCTGGGCCTCCACGCGCTGGCCGTCACCGACCACGACGGCTTCTACGCCGCGCCCATGCTGGCCGAGGCCGCCGAGGCCTACGACCTGCCGACGGTCTTCGGCGCCGAGCTCTCGCTCGGGCTGGGCGGGCCACAGAACGGCGTACCCGATCCCGAGGGCAGCCACCTGCTGGTGCTGGCGCGGGGTGTCGAGGGCTACCACCGCCTGGCTGCCGCGATGACCGACGCCCACCTCCGCGGTGACGAGAAGGGCCGACCGGTCTACGACCTCGGCGAGCTCGGCGAGCGGGGGCGCGGCCACTGGGCGGTGCTCACCGGGTGCCGCAAGGGCAGCGTCCGCCAGGCGCTGGCCACCGGCGGCGAGGCGGCTGCGGCCGAGGCGCTGGACCGGCTGACGTCGCTCTTCGGCATCGAGCACGTCCTCGTCGAGCTGTCGCCGCAGCCGGGGGCCGACGCGGCCAACACCTCGCTCGCCCGGCTCGCGGCCGTCCACGGCCTCGACGTCGTGGCGGCCGGCAACGTGCACCACGCGACTCCGCGGCAGGCGCGCCTCGCCTCGGCCATGGCCGCCGTCCGCGCCCGCCGCAGCCTGGCCGACCTCGACGGCTGGCTCGACCTGTCCGGCGCCGCCCACCTGCGCAGCGGCGAGGAGATGGCGACCGCGCTGGCAGCCCACCCCGGAGCCATCGAGCGCAGCGTGAGCCTCGCCGACGAGCTGGCCTTCGACCTGCGCAAGGCCTCGCCCGCCCTGCCGAAACGGCAGATCCCCGAGGGCCACACCGCCGACTCCTGGCTGCGGGTGCTGGCCGAGCGCGGCTTCGCCGAGAGGTACGCCGGAGTCCCCCACGAGGCCGCGGCCCGCGAGCGGCTCGAGCACGAGCTGCGGGTCATCTCCGAGAAGGACTTCGCGGGCTACTTCGTCATCGTCCACGACATCGTGGCCTTCGCCCGCTCCCGGCGCATCCTGTGCCAGGGCCGAGGGTCCGCGGCGAGCTCCGCCGTCTGCTTCGCCCTGGGCATCACCGCGGTCGACGCGGTGTTCTACAAGCTCCCCTTCGAGCGCTTCATCTCCGCGCACCGCGACGAGGAGCCCGACATCGACGTCGACTTCGACTCCGACCGGCGCGAGGAGGTGATCCAGTGGGTCTACGACACCTACGGCCGCCGCAACGCAGCCCAGGTCGCCAACATCATCAGCTACCGCCCGCGGATGGCCGTGCGCGACGCGGCCAAGGCCCTCGGCTTCTCCCAGGGCCAGCAGGACGCCTGGTCCAAGCAGATCGACGGTTGGAAGTCTGTCGTGGCAGGAGACCAGGGCGACCCCGACGCCCACGACGTACCCCCTCAGGTCGTGGCCCTCGCCGAGGAGCTGATGGGTGCGCCACGCCACCTGGGCATCCACTCCGGCGGCATGGTGCTCACCGAGCGACCCATCGGCGAGGTCTGCCCGATCGAGCGCGGGCGGATGGACCGCCGCACGGTGCTGCAGTGGGACAAGGACGCGTGCGAGTCGATGGGGCTGGTGAAGTTCGACCTGCTCGGTCTCGGGATGCTCGGCGCGCTCGACCACATGATGCGGCTGGTCGCCGAGCACCTCGGTGAGGAGTGGGACCTCGCGACGATGCCCAAGGAGGAGCCGGCGGTCTACGACATGCTCTGCCGGGCGGACTCGATCGGCGTCTTCCAGGTCGAGAGCCGTGCGCAGATCGGGACGCTGCCGCGGCTGCGTCCCCGGGAGTTCTACGACCTCGCCATCGAGATCGCCCTGATCCGCCCCGGTCCGATCCAGGGCGGCGCCGTGCACCCCTACGTCCGCCGCGCGACCGGCAAGGAGCCGATCACCTACGACCACCCCGAGCTCGTCCCCGTGCTCGAGCACACCAAGGGCGTGCCGCTCTTCCAGGAGCAGCTGATGGCGATGGCGGTCACCCTCGGCGACTGCAGCCGCGACGACGCCGACCTGCTGCGCCGCGCGATGGGGTCCAAGCGCGGGGTGGAGCGGATCGAGTCGGTCAAGGCCAAGCTCTACTCCGGCATGCGGCGACGCGGCATCACCGGCGAGCTGGCCGACTCGATCTACGTCAAGATCCTCTCCTTCGCCAACTTCGGCTTCGCGGAGTCGCACGCGCTGTCCTTCGCGCTGCTGGTCTACGCCTCGTCGTGGTTCAAGCTCCACTACCCGGCCGCGTTCCTCGCCGGGCTGCTGCGCAACCAGCCGATGGGCTTCTACTCCCCGCAGTCGCTGGTCGCCGACGCGCGGCGCCACGGGGTCGACGTACGCCGTCCGGACGTGACCCGCTCCTCGGCGCAGGCCGACCTCGAGGGGGTCGTCGTCGGCCCGGTCGCGCCCACCGGCCCCGACGCGTGCTGCCGGCCGCGCTTCGAGCGGACCGAGTGGGTGCCAGGGACCCCCGACCCGGTGCCCGGGCACCGTCGCGACGCGGCGCTCGCCGTACGCCTCGGCCTCGACTCGGTGCGCGGCATCGGTCTCGATGTGGCGCGCCGGATCGTCGTGGCCCGCGAGGAGTCACCCTTCGCCGGTGTCACCGACCTGTCCCGGCGGGCGGACCTCACCACGACCCAGCTCGAGGCGCTGGCCACCGCCGGCGCGTTCGACGCCTGGGGGCTCGACCGCCGCGAGGCGTTGTGGGCCGCAGGCTTCGCCGAGGGCGCCGACCACCTCCCGGGCACCACCCCGGCGCCGGCCGCGCCCACGCTGCCCGGGATGAGCGAGCCCGAGCTCACCCTCGCGGACCTCTGGGCCACCGGGATCTCGCCCGAGCGGCACCCCGTCGAGCACCTGCGCGACGAGCTGCGCCGCGCCGGCATCCGGTCCGTGGCCGACCTCGCGACCGACGAGGCCGGGCGTCGCGTCCACGTCGCCGGGCTCGTCACCCACCGGCAGCGACCGGGGACGGCGATGGGCGTCACCTTCCTCAACCTCGAGGACGAGACCGGCATGCTCAACGTCGTGTGCTCGATCGGGGTCATGAAGGCGCACCGGCAGGCCGCCCGCAACCGCGTCGCCGTGGTCATCCGCGGGCGGCTCGAGCGCAACGAGGGCGTCACCAACCTCGTCGCCGACAAGGTCGAGGGCATCGATGTCGTCGTGCCCGGGGCAGGCGCGGTGCTGCAGGCGCGGGCGTCGTCGCGCGACTTCCGGTGAGGCGGGCTCACGCGGTCGTCCTGACGAGCGACGGCTGCGGCACAATCGGGACGCCTCGACGCCCGGCAGCCACGTCACGAAGGACGACCCCTGATGAGCAGCACCCCGCAGGTCCTCCTGCACGCCACGATCCGCACGCCCCTCGGTCGCTCCGTCCTCCTGAACGAGCACGTGGCGTGAGCGCCACCCTCGTCGCGAAGGACCTCGCCGGCGGGCACGGTCACCGTGTCCTGTTCGAGGGTCTCGACCTCACCGTCTCCCCCGGCGACGTGATCGGCGTCGTCGGCGCCAACGGTGCCGGGAAGTCGACGCTGCTGTCGCTGCTCGGCGGCGCGACCACGCCGATGGCCGGCTCGGTGTCGTGCGCACCCCGCGACGCCTTCGTCGGCCTGCTCCCCCAGGAGCACGAGCGGGTGCCGGGCGAGACCGTCGCCCACTACGTCGCGCGCCGCACCGGCGCTGCGGAGGCGACCGAGGCGATGGAGACGGCCGCGGCTGCGCTGGGGTCCGGCGACGCCGGAGCGGACGACGCGTACGCCGTCGCCTTCGACCGCTGGATGGCGAGCGGGGCCGCCGACCTCGAGGACCGGATCGCGCCCGTGCTCGACGACCTCGGCCTCGACGTCGGACCGGACGCCCTCATGACGTCGCTGTCGGGCGGCCAGGCCGCCCGCGTGGCGCTGGCGGCGCTCCTGCTGAGTCGCTTCGACGTCGTCCTGCTGGACGAGCCGACCAACGACCTCGACCTCGACGGGCTGGCCCGGCTGGAGGCCTTCGTACAGGGCCTGCGCGGCGGGGTGGTCCTCGTCTCGCACGACCGCGAGTTCCTCGCGCGCTGCGTGACGCGCATCGTCGAGCTCGACCTTGCCCAGCACCAGGTGAGCGTCTACGACGGTGGCTACGACGCGTTCCTCGAGGAGCGCGCCGTCGCGCGGCGCCACGCGCGCGAGGCCTACGAGCAGTACGCCGACACCCGCGCCGACCTGGTCAAGCGGGCCCGCACCCAGCGCGAGTGGAGCTCGCAGGGCGTGCGCAACGCGATGAAGAAGAACCCCGACAACGACAAGATCCGCCGCAAGGCCGCGACCGAGTCGTCGGAGAAGCAGGCCCAGAAGGTGCGGCAGATGGAGTCGCGGATCGCGCGGCTCGACGAGGTGGAGGAGCCGCGCAAGGAATGGGTCCTCCAGTTCGACATCGCCGCGGCGCCGCGCTCGAGCACGGTGGTCGCCACCCTCAACGAGGCCACGCTGCGACTCGGCGGCTTCGCGCTCGGCCCGGTTTCCGCGCAGGTCGAGGCCGGCGACCGGATCGGCATCACCGGGCCCAACGGCGCCGGCAAGACCACGCTGCTGCGCCTGCTGCTGGGCGATGCCGACCCCGACACCGGCTCCGCGTCGCTGGGCGCGTCGGTCGCGATCGGCGTGATCGACCAGGCCCGCACCGGGCTCGACGAGGCGCTCTCGCTCGGCGAGGCCGTCGAGGCGCAGGTGCCCGAGCTGACACAGGCGGAGGTCCGCACCCTGCTGGCGAAGTTCGGCCTGAAGGCCGACCAGGTGACCAGCCAGGTCGGCCGCCTCTCCCCCGGCGAGCGCACCCGGGCCGCGATGGCGCTCCTCCAGGCGCGCGGAGTCAACCTGCTCGTCCTCGACGAGCCGACCAACCACCTCGACCTGCCGGCCATCGAGCAGCTCGAGCAGGCCCTGGCGTCGTACGACGGCGCGCTGCTGCTCGTCTCGCACGACCGCCGCCTGCTCGAGAACGTGCGGCTCGACCAGCGGTGGGACGTCGAGGGCGGTCGCGTCGAGGTGCGCCACGTCTGAGCGCACGACCACGGGTCGGGGACGACGACGTCATGGCGCCTGGTTGTCCGGAGGACCACTCGCCATGACGTCCAGCCGTGGAGCGGCGCAGCCGGATTCCGTGCGCTGCCCGTCCCATCCCTAGACTGGTCCCAGCAGAGGGTTACACGCGTCTTGGAGGTGGGTTCGGCGCGTCGTTCCGACGCACCCTCAAGGACCCCCGTGACACCTCTCGCCTCCTACCGACGACTCCTCCAGATCGCCGGCCCGACCTACGTGCTCGTCGCCTTCGTCGGCCGCCTCCCGCTGGCCATGAGCCAGCTCGGCACCCTCCTCCTCGTCTCCACCGCGTCCGGCAGCTACGGCCTCGGGGGCCTCAGCGCCGGCGCGCTCGCGGTCGCCAACGCCGTCGGTGCCCCGGTCGCCGGGACGCTCGCCGACCGCTTCGGCCAGCGACCCGTCGTCCTGGCGCAGTCCCTGCTCGGCGCCACCGGACTGGTGCTGCTCGTGACGGCGGTCGGCAACGACTCCGGCAACGGGACCGTCGTCCTGGCCGCCGCGGCCACCGGCCTCCTGCTCCCCCAGGTGGGCCCGCTGGCCCGCGTGCGGTGGCGCCCGCTGACCCGCGCCACCGGCGGGCACCAGCGCCGCCTCGTCGACGCCGCGTTCTCCTACGAGGGGGCCGCCGACGAGGCGTCCTTCGCGATCGGCCCCGCCCTCGTCGGCCTCTCCGTCGCCGCCGTCTCCCCCTCCGGCGCCCTGCTCCTCGCCGCGGCGCTGCTCGCGGTCTTCGGCTCCGCCTTCGCGCTCGACCCGTCCGCGCGGCTCACCCACGCCGAGGAGCGCCCCGCCGGGACGGGACGCCTCGTCACCCCGGCGTACGCCGTCCTCGTCGGCGCGCAGCTCTCGATCGGCATGCTCTTCGGCGCGACGCAGACCGGCGCGACGGTGCTCGCCACCGACGCCGGCACGCCGGGTGTTGCCGGCCTGGTGCACGCCACGCTCGGCGTCGGCAGCGCGGTCGCCGGGCTCGCGACGGCGTACGTCCCCGAGCGGATCGGGCACGAGCGCCGGGCCCTCGTGGCTGCCTGGGCGCTGCTCGTGCTGTCCCTGCCGCTGCTCGTCGTCGGGTCGCTGGTCACCGCCACCGTGACCGTCCTCTTCCTCGGCGTCGCCGTGGCGCCCTACATGATCGCGGTCTTCTCCCTCGCCGAGCGGGTCGTCCCGCCGGCCCGGGTCGGGGCGGCGATGACGATGCTGGCTAGCGCCACCGGCCTGGGCTACGCCCTCGGTTCGAGCCTCGCCGGCCGGTTCGCCGACGCCTCCGGCGCGACGGCCGCCTTCGGCGTGACCGTCGGCGCCACCGTGCTCGCGGTGGTCCTGATGACGAGCCAGCAGCGGCGGCTGCGGACCGCCACGGCCCGGGCCGACGCGGACCAGCGTCCCGTGCCGTCGGACGAGCCGGCCCTGCAGGGCGCCTCGGGCCCGGGCGTATCGTCGAGGAAGTGACCACGACAGAGTCGGCGACCCTCGCCCTCGACCACCGCTTCGCCGACGAGCTGCCCGAGCTGGCGCTCGCGTGGCAGGCCCGCGAGGTGGCCGAGCCACGGCTGCTCGCCCTCGACGAGTCCCTGGCCGCAGAGCTGGGGCTCGACCCCGCCTGGCTCCGCGGGCCCGACGGGCTCGGGCTGCTCACCGGCAACCGGCTGCCGGACGGCGCCACTCCCGTGGCCCAGGGCTACGCCGGCCACCAGTTCGGTGGCTGGTCGCCGCGCCTCGGCGACGGACGGGCGCTGCTGCTGGGCGAGCTCACCGACACCTCCGGCCGGGTGCGCGACCTGCACCTCAAGGGCTCGGGCCGAACGCCGTTCTCCCGTGGCGGCGACGGGCTCGCCGCGGTCGGGCCGATGCTGCGCGAGCACGTGATGAGCGTCGCGATGCACGCCCTCGGCATCCCGACCACGCGCTCCCTCGGCGTCGTTGCCACCGGCGCGCAGGTCGAGCGCGAGGTCCTGCTGCCCGGTGCGGTGCTGGCCCGGGTCGCAAGCAGCCACCTGCGCGTCGGCAGCTTCCAGTACGCCGCCGCGTCCGGCGACGTCGACCTCCTGCGCCGCCTGGCCGACCACGCCATCGCCCGCCACCACCCCGACGCCGCGGACGCCGAGCAGCCCCACCTCGCCCTCTTCGAGGCCGTCATGGCCGCCCAGGCCGAGCTCGTGGCGCGGTGGATGCTGGTCGGGTTCGTGCACGGCGTGATGAACACCGACAACGTGACCATCTCCGGCGAGACCATCGACTACGGCCCCTGCGCCTTCGTCGACGCCTTCGACCCCGCGACGGTGTTCAGCTCGATCGACACCGCCGGGCGCTACGCCTTCGGCCAGCAGCCGGTCGTCGCGGAGTGGAACCTCGCCCGCTTCGCCGAGTCCCTCCTGCCGCTCCTGGCCGACGAGCAGGACGAGGCCGTCGCCATCGCGACCGCTTCACTCGGCCGCTTCCGGTCCCTCTACTCCGCCGCCTGGACGCGGGGCATGCGCGACAAGCTCGGCCTCGCGGCGTCCGTCCCCGACGAGACGGTCGCGAGCCTGGCCAACGACCTGCTCGACCTCATGCGGACCGACCACGTCGACCACACCATGCTCTTCCGCCGCCTCGGCGCCGCCGCACGTGGTGACGCGGAGCCCGCCCGCAGCCTGTTCCTCGACCTCGCCGGCATCGACGCCTGGATGGAGCGCTGGCGCGCGCTCGGCCCGGACGCCACCGTGATGGACCGCACCAACCCGGTCCACGTCCCGCGCAACCACCTGGTCGAGGAGGCCCTCGTCGCCGCGACGGGCGGCGACCTGGCGCCGTTCGAGCGGCTGGTCGAGGTCGTCTCGACGCCGTACGACGAGCGCCCCGGGCTGGAGCGCTACACCGAGCCGGCACCCGAGTCGTTCGGCGCCTACCGCACCTTCTGCGGGACCTGAGCGTGACCGGCGAAAGCGACGCTCGGGGCTCGCGGCGGTAGATTCTGCCGGTGCCCGACACCCGCCCCCGCCGTACGTTCGCCGTCATCAGCCACCCCGACGCCGGCAAGTCGACCCTCACCGAGGCGCTCGCCCTGCACGCCCGGGTGATCACCGAGGCGGGCGCCGTGCACGGCAAGGGGGACCGCCGCGCGACGGTGTCGGACTGGATGGCGATGGAGAAGGCGCGCGGCATCTCGATCACCTCCGCGGCGCTGCAGTTCGTCTACCGCGACCACGTCATCAACCTGGTCGACACCCCGGGCCACAGCGACTTCTCCGAGGACACCTACCGGGTGCTCTCCGCGGTCGACTCCGCCGTGATGCTGGTCGACGCCGGAAAGGGGCTCGAGCCGCAGACGCTCAAGCTCTTCAAGGTCTGCGCGCTGCGCGGCATCCCGGTCATGACGGTCATCAACAAGTGGGACCGTCCCGGCCTGTCCGCCCTGGAGCTGATGGACCTCATCCAGCAGAAGATCGGCCTGCGGCCCACGCCGCTGACCTGGCCGGTCGGCGAGGCCGGCGACTTCCGCGGCGTGCTGGACCGGCGTACGGGCGAGTTCGTGAAGTACACCCGCACGGCCGGCGGCGCGACCCGCGCCCCCGAGCGGCGGATGGGCCCGGCCGAGGTCGAGGAGGTCGACGCCCCCCTGTGGGCCGACGCCGTCGAGGAGCACGAGCTGCTCACCCTCGACGAGGCCGACCACGACCAGGACCGCTTCCTCGCCGGCGAGACCACGCCCGTCATGTTCGCCTCGGCACTGCAGAACTTCGGTGTCGCGCAGCTGCTCGACCTGCTGCTCGACATCGCGCCCGACCCCAGCCCCACCGAGGGCGTCGACGGCTCGGTGCGCAAGGTCGAGGACGACTTCAGTGCCTTCGTCTTCAAGGTGCAGTCGGGCATGAACAACGCCCACCGCGACCGCCTCGCCTACGCCCGCGTGGTGTCCGGCGAGTTCGAGCGCGGCATGGTCGTCACGCACGCGTCCACCGGTCGTCCCTTCGCCACGAAGTTCGCCCAGTCGGTCTTCGGCCGCGACACCCAGTCGGTCGAGACAGCGGAGCCCGGCGACATCATCGGCTTCGTCAACGCCCAGTCGCTGCGCGTCGGTGACACCGTCTACGTCGGCGACCCGATCGAGTACCCGCCCGTGCCGAGCTTCGCCCCGGAGCACTTCGTGACCGCCAGCGCGGGCGACATCGGCCGCTACAAGCAGTTCCGCCGCGGCATCGAGCAGCTGGACCAGGAGGGCGTGGTGCAGGTGCTGCGCTCGGACCTGCGTGGCGACCAGAACCCGGTCCTGGCCGCGGTCGGCCCGATGCAGTTCGAGGTCGTCGAGGACCGGATGACCAACGAGTTCAACTCCCCCATCCGCCTGTCCCGCCTCGACTACCAGGTCGCCCGGCGCACCGACGCCGCCGGAGCGACGGCTCTCGCCGGGGTGCGCGGTGTCGAGGTGCTGCAGCGCAGTGACGGCACCCACCTCGCACTCTTCGTGGACCAGTGGCGTGCGATGGTCACCGCGCGCGACAACCCCGAGCTGGTGCTCGAGGCCCTTCCTGCAGGCGGGAGCTGACGTGCAGATCACCGGAGCTGTGCTCGAGGAGCTGGGACGTCCCGGCCCGTGGTCGCGGACGCGACCGCTGACGGTCGGCACCCTCGAGCTGGACCCGCCCGGCCCGGGCGAGGTCCTCGTCGAGATCGCCGCGGCCGGCGTGTGCCACTCCGACCTGTCGGTCGTCGACGGCAACCGCGCACGGCCGGTCCCGATGCTGCTGGGCCACGAGGCGAGCGGGCGCGTGACGATGCTCGGTACGGGGGTCAGCGACCTCGCCGTCGGCCAGCAGGTGGTGATGACGTTCCTGCCGCGTTGCGGGGAGTGCGCCGGCTGCGCCACCGGTGGCCGGATGCCGTGCGGCCCCGGGTCGGCCAGCAACGCCGCGGGCGAGCTGCTCGGCGGCGGTCGCCGCCTCAGCCGCGACGGCGTACCGGTCCACCACCACCTCGGGGTCTCGGCCTTCGCCACCCACGCGGTGGTCGACGCCCGCTCGGTCGTGGCCGTCGACGACGACGTACCCGCCGACGTGGCCGCCGTGCTCGGCTGCGCGGTCCTGACCGGCGGCGGCGCCCTGGTCAACGCCGCTCCACCCGAGCCCGGCCAGAGCGTGATGGTCGTGGGCCTGGGCGGCGTCGGGATGGCCGCGCTGCTCACCGCCGTGGCCCTCGGTGCGGGCGACGTGGTCGCCGTCGACGGTGTCGCGGCCAAGCGCGCGCGGGCCCTCGAGCTCGGCGCGACCTCCGCGCTCGACCCGGCGGAGCTGGCGTCGGCCGGCACGCGGTGCGACGTGGTCGTCGAGGCCGCCGGCAACGCGCGCGCCTTCGAGGCCGCCCTCTCCGCGACCGCCCCCGGCGGCCGGACGGTCACCGTCGGCCTGCCCCCGCCCGACGCGCTGGCGAGCATCTCGCCCCTCCAGCTCGTCGCAGAGGCCCGCACGGTGATGGGCAGCTACCTCGGCTCCGCCGTGCCCTCGCGCGACATCCCGGTCTTTGCGCAGTGGTGGCGCGAGGGACGCCTCCCCGTCGAGGCGCTCGTCTCGTCACGGATCTCCCTCGACGACATCAACCTCGCGATGGACGAGCTGGCGGCCGGGACGGCGCTGCGGCAGGTCATCGAGCTCTGAGCCCCAGCCCCGAACCGCGGGGGGTCAGGCCTGCGGCGAGATCTCGTCGGCGACGAGCTCCCAGTCCTGCGGGGCGTCGCGGTGGGGGCGTACGGGCACGACCATCACGGGGCTCCTCGCCTCGCGCACGACCGTGCGTGCCAGCGAGCCGAGGTGCGCCGGCTCGAAGGCGTGCGGCCCGTGCCGACCGACGACCACGAGCGAGGCCACCTGCGAGTCGTCGACGAGCACGTCGGTCGGCCACTGGTGCCGCACCTCCACCGTGACCTCGACCGCGGGGTGCCGGACTCGCAGCCCGTCCACGACACCCGTCACGGCCCGCTGCTGCTCGGTGCGCCACTCGGCGGCGACGCGGTCGGTGATGATGTCGTCGTAGACCGCGTCGAGGCGCCACGCGTGGACGACCCTCAGGGGCGCACCCGTTGCCTCGGCCTCGGTGAAGGCCGCCTCGAGCACCGCGAGCGGCACCCCTCCCTCGTGGACGCCGACGACCACCTCTGCGGGGCCGTCCGTCGTGGGCTGCCAGTCCGCGGGCACGGAGACCACCGGGCAGTCGGCGTGCGCCGCCACGGCGTACGCCGTCGAGCCGGCGAAGAGCCGCCGGAGGCCGTGCGGCAGGTGGTGCTGCACCACCACCGCCCGAGCGTCGCGGCCCAGGTCCACGAGGACGTGCGCGGGGGTGCCGGCGACGGCGAGGGTGCGGAAGGGCACCGTCCCGTCCGTGAGCCCGGCGAGCTCGTCGCCGACCTGCTTGATCACCCAGTGCGCCATGTCGGCGGTCTCGGCGAAGGTCAGCAGGGCGCGCGGGGGCGGTCCGGTGAGGGCCGTGCGGAAGGCGTGGACGGCCACCACCTCCGACCTGTCACGTCGCGCGCGGTCGATGGCCCACCGCAGGGCGGCGGTCTCCCGGCCGGGACCGCTGACGCCGACGACGACGGCGTCCTTCGTGGTGGTGTCCATGGTCGTCCTCCTCCTCGGGCGGCGCTCCTGCCCCTGCGTCCAGCGTCGTCCTCGGCGCCGGCGCACGACAGGGCCACAGGTCCCGCCGACGGCAGCGACCGTCCTGCCATGAATGGCCGACGCGGAGCGTGGGTACGACGACGGCATGGAGCCCATCCCCGAGACGCTCGAGGCCCTGGACGAGCTGGACCCCTACCTGGACGACACCCCCCTGGTCGACCAGCTGAGGGCCACCTCCGACCGCGCGCTCGCGGTCGCCCCCGGCCTCGTCGGCGTGAGCATGGCCTCACGCGCCCACGACCTGACCTTCACCGTGGTGGCCACCGACCAGGAGATCGCCGCCCTCGATGCGGTGCAGTACCTCGACTCCGGGCCCTGCGTCGACGCCATCGACCTGGGCCACGGCATCGCCACCTCGCCGGAGGGCCTGCTGAGCGAGTCACGGTGGGGCCAGTTCGCCCGGGCCAGCGCCGCGATGGGCGTGCACAGCACGCTGACCCTGCCGGTGCTGAGCGAGGGGTCCGTCGTCGCGACGGTCAACCTCTACGGCCACGCACCCGACACGTTCGTCGGTCGCCACGCGGCGCTGGCCGAGGTCTTCGGCGCCTGGGCCCCGGGGGCGATCAGCAACGCCGACCTCGACTTCTCCAGCCGCACCCTGGCCGAGCGGGCCCCGGCGCAGCTGCGGGACACGGCGACGATCGACACCGCCACGGGCATCCTCGCCGCCCACCGCGACCTGCCGGTCACCGACGCGCGGGGCGAGCTCGACGACGCCGCGCGCCGCGCGGGGGTGCCGGTCGTGCTGCTCGCGCGGGTGCTCGTGCAGCTGCACCACGAGCGCTGAGAGGCCGCGGCGTCACGCCTCGTGGACGCACTCCCCATCGATCCACGTCGAGCGCACCCGCGCCCGACCGATCTCGTGGGGGTCGAGGAAGGGGTCGGAGTCCAGCACGACCAGGTCCGCCACCGCGCCGGGCCGGACCGTGCCTGCGTCGTCGCGGTGGTTCACCCACGCCGAGCCGCTCGTGTAGGCGGCGAACGCGACCTCGACGGGGATCGCCTGCTCCGGCAGGAACGGCTCGGTGCCCGCCGGCGCCGGCTCGCCGTACGCCGTGCGGTGAACCGCGGTGTGGATCGCCGCGAGCGGGTCGGGGGTGCTCACCGGCCAGTCGCTGCCGGCCACGAGCCGTGCCCCGGCGGCGTGCAGGTCGCCGAACGGGTACTGCCGACCGGCGCGCTCGGGTCCCAGGAACGGGATGGTGAGCTCGGTCATCTGGTCGTCGTAGCAGGCCCACAGCGCCTGGATGTTGGCCGCGACGCCGAGCGCGGCGAAGCGGCGTACGTCGTCGGGGTGGACGAGCTGGAGGTGTGCGATGTGGTGGCGCCGGTCGGGGTGCGTGCCCTCGAAGGCGTCGAGCGCCTCGCGAACGCCGCGGTCACCGAGTCCGTGGACGTGCACCTGGAAGCCGTGGTGGTCGAGCTCGCCGACATAGGACCGCAGGCCCACCGGGTCGACGAAGGAGATCCCGGTGTTGCCGGTGGCGTGCCCGCAACGGTCGAGGTAGGGCTCGACCAGCGCCGCTGTCCCGTTCTCGGCGACGCCGTCCTGCATGACCTTGACCGACGTGGCCGCGAACCTGCCGACCGAGTAGTCCTCGCGCTTCGCGATGAGGTCGGTCACCTGCTCGCGCCCGCGGCTCCGGTCCCACCACAGCGCACCCACGACCGTGCCGGTGAGGTCGCCGTCCGCGGCCGCGCGGGCGTAGGTCGGGCCCACGTCGCGCATGCCGGAGTAGGCGCCGACGATGGCGTCCTGCCAGGCGGTGATCCCCAGGGAGTGGAGGTGGCGCTGGCCCTCGAGGAGCGCGGCCCGGAGCTGGGCGTCGTCGACGGGCGGCAGCACGTGGTCGAGCAGGGCCATCGCCCCCTCGTGCAGCACACCGGTCGGGTGTCCCCCGGCGTCGCGCTCGATGCGACCGTCGGCGGGATCGGGGGTGCGGGCGGTGATGCCGGCGACCTCCAGCGCGCAGGTGTTGACCCACATCCCGTGGTGGTCTCGGTTGGCCAGCGCGACCGGACGGTCGGCCACCACCTCGTCGAGTTGCTGCGCGGTCGGCAGGCCGCCGGGGAACGCCGCCATCGCCCAGCCACCGCCCTGCACCCAGCCGTCGCCGGGACGGGAGCGGGCATGCTCGCCGACGTGGCGCACGTACGCCGTCGCGTCGGCCGGGAGCCCGCTCAGGTCGCACCCGAGCCGCTCCAGCCCACCCTGCACCGGGTGCACGTGGGCATCGGTGAAGCCGGGCAGCAGCAGCCCCCCGTCGACGTCGACGACCCGCGCCCCGGCAGGCACCGTGTCCGCGCCCACGGCCGCGACGCGACCCTCGCGGACCAGGACGTCACCGACCCGCCCGAGGTGGGCGTGGCCGTCGAACACGGCAGCGTTGCGGAAGACCGTGACGACCACGTCGCCTCCTGGGTAGGTCGGAATGGCACTCAGTGTCGCGCACCGGGCGCGGCCGGGAGGTCGAGGCGGAACACCGCCCCCGGCCCGTCGTCCGGTGCCACGCGCACGATGCGACCACCGTGGCGCTCGACGATGGTGCGGCACAGCGAGAGCCCCAGGCCGGTGCCGGTGTAGGACGCCTGGACCTCCTCGCTGCGGTGGAACCGGTCGAAGACGCGCTCGCGGTCCGCCGCCGGGACCCCGATGCCGTGGTCGCGCACCTCGATGACGACCCGGTCGCCCCGGACGTGCGCGTCCACCTCGACCCGGGGCGGCACCCCGGGGCGGGAGTACTTGGCGCAGTTGCCGAGGAGGTTGGCGAAGAGCTGACGCACGGCGCTGCGGTCGGCGTGCACCGCGGGGATGTCGGGCTGCACGACGACCGGCTCGGCGAGCCCGACCAGCTCACTCACCTCGGCCAGCAGCCCGCGGCTCCCGCCGAGGACGACCGCCTCGGGCCGGAGCTGGACACCCTCCGCGGCCGCCTGCGCGAGCAGGTCGTCGATGAGGTCGCTCATGTGGACGACCGAGCGGTCGACGCGGCGAACGGCGTCACGTGCCTCGTCCCGGGCGGTCCCGTCGAGGTCGTGCTCGACGAGCGAGAGCCAGGACCGCATGGTGGTGAGCGGGCCGCGGAGGTCGTGGGCAGCGGTCGCCGCGAACTCCACCAGCGGTCGGAACCCCGAGCGGTGCGCGGTGACCTCCCGCACGACCAGCAGGGTCCCGAGCCGACCGGCGGCGAGCGGCTGGGACGTGACCGCGAGGACCATCTCGCCCCCGTCCGCGAGGGGTACGACGACGTCGCCGGGGCCGAGCTCGGGCCGGCGCCACGCCGACGATCGGACCGGGTGGTCGAGCAGGTCCACCAGCGACGCCAGGGCGCGCTGCTCGTCCCCGGGCACGTGCCGGCGGGCGAGCCGCGCGCTCGCGGCGTTGTGCGTGGTGACCCGGCGCTGGTCGTCGAGGACCAGCAGGCCCTCCCCCATGCTCCCGGTCATCCTGGAGAGCAGCTCGGCCTGGGCGTCCGACACTGCCTGCGCCGCGACGAGCTGCCGGACGAGGTCGTCCACGCGGTCGCGGAGCGTGCCCACGGCGAGGGCCGTCAGGAGGAGGGCCAGCAGGAAGGACTGGGTGCCCATCGCCTCGATGTAGGGGTCGTCGAGGCGGGCGATGGGTCCGTGCCCGTCTGCGGTCAGCACCAGGGCGACCGTCCCGAGCGCGCACGCGTGCAGGGCGGCGGTGAAGGTGGTGAAGCGCGAGGCGCACCACCCGGTCAGGGGGACGAGCAGGAACACCAGGGGAAGCGGCTGGAGGAACATCGCAACGACGGCGGCGGCCGACGTGCCCCACAGCACGGCCAGCTCGGTGCGACCACCGCCGCCGACCCGCTGGTCGGCGTGCCCGCGCCGCCACTCCCAGGCCAGGTGACCGACGCTCCCGATCACGATCGTCCCGGCGACCTGTCGGCCCCAGACCAGCACGGCGTCGACGAGGTCCGGGTCGTCGCCCGCGACCCACAGTGCGAGGGTGAGCAGCAGGGCCCCGACGGCGCAGCCGACCAGCACGGCCCCGATGCCGACGGCGAGCGTGCGGAGGGTGTGGACGCTGTCCCGGTCGCCGGCGCCGATGAGCGTCGGGCACCAGCGGCGCAGCAGTGCCACCACCAGCCAGGTCTGCACCGCCACCCCGGCGCTGCCCAGGATGACGAGGGGCACGTCCGCCCCTGTGACCGCCAGCACGACGCCCAGCAGCACGGCGACCGGCAGCAGGACCCCGACCTGCCGGTCCGGCCGCTCCGCCAGGAGCCAGAGGACTGCCACCCCGGCGGCGGGCCACACGAGGCTGACCGACGAGCCGGGCAGGACGGTGGCCCGGCCCACGAGGACGAGGGCGACGTACGCCACGGCGAACCCGAGCGTGGCCGGCAGGCCGAGCACCCGGACCGACGTCATGGCTCCACGGTAGGGCTGCCGCAGCCCGGCCGGCACGATTGAAGGCAAAACTATCCGGCGCCGCCCCGGACGGGTGCCCGACCTAGGCTGACGCCATGGGTGAGGAGCAGCTGCGCCAGGCGGTCGACGCGGCGATGCTGCCGATCGTGGCCTCCCTCGCCCCGGCAGGAGTGCTGGAGGCGCACTGGTTGCCGGACCGCGGCGGCTCGCCCGTCGTCTGGATCCGCGTCGCGACCGAGGCCGGTCGCGTCGCGGTCGAGTCCTACCCCTGGGTGCTGCCGCAGGTGCAGGTGATCCTCGCTCGGCTGGGGCTGTCGCCGGAGAAGGTGCTGGCCCTGAGGATGGAGGTCACCTCGGTCGAGGCGGAGGACCGGCTCTTCGAGTGAGCCGGGTCCGCCTCGCCGCTAGGAGCTCCGTGCGTCGGTGATCGAGGTGATCCACGACTGGTGCGTGGTGCTGTTCTTGGTGATCGCGAGCAGCTCGTCCATGTGCGGCTCGAGGCCGGTGACCTTGTCGAGCGGCACGCCGATCACCAGCTGGAAGCCCAGCCCCTTCCAGGCACGCACCGCACGACCGGCGAACTCGGAGTCGGCCTTCACGAAGCCCTCGTCGAGGAAGACCGGCGCGAAGCGCGGGCGCGAGCGCATCTCGTCACCGAGGCGGAAGCGCAGCGCCGACCCGACGATGAAGGCCACCAGCTCCTGGCTCTCGCCGCCGCTCTTCTCCCCCAGCGTGCGGTAGGTCGCCCGCAGCTCGCCGGTCAGCGAGTCGTAGCGTTCGGCGCTGACCTCCACGTGACGGCGTACGTCGAGCAGGCGGTCGCGCTCGCTCGCGGTGCCGTCCCCGCCCTGGGCCGGGCGGCGCAGCTGCTCCATGAAGCGGCTGAGCTCGGCGAAACGCTGCTCGAGGTCGGCCTCGTCGGTGTCCGGCGCCGGCCGCGCGGTGAGCGCGCGCAGGTCGCGCAGGAAGACCTGCACGTGCGCCGGGGCGAGGCGTCGCAGCCGGATCCGGAGCCGGTCACCGGCGCCGCCGAACTCCAGGCGGCGCAGGATCGCGTTGATCGGCTCGAGCCGGTCCTCGATGTCCTCGACCGACGCGGCCATCGCGCCCAGCAGCGGCACGAGGTCCTGGCCGCTCCACTCGGTGAGGCGGCGCCGCCACTCCGAGCGACGTCCGGCCAGGCCGGTGCCGCGGATCTCCTCGAGGATGCGCGCGTAGTCACCGTACGACTCCGCCGTGGCACCGAGGTTGGGCGACTCCCACTGGAGCTTGTAGGCGCGGAAGGTCGCGGCGAGCTCGTCGTCGGCGCGGCGCAGCTCCGCCTCGGCGTCACCGACCGCCTCACGCAGCCGCTCGGCCAGGCGCTGGGAGGTCTCGGCGAAGCGGTCGAGGTCGTCGGGGTCGCCCGGTGCCGCCGCGGCGCGGAAGTCCGCGGCGAGCGCGTCGCGCTGCTCCTCGTCCAACGCCAGGGGCGCGGCCGTCTCGAGGCGGTCGTTGACCAGGTCCTCGTCGTCGACCAGGCGTCCGTGCTGCTCGTTGAGCTCGCGCTGGCGCTCCTCGAGCCCGAAACGGACCCGGCGCGTGGACTCCAGCTGCTCGGCGAGCCGCTCGATCTGCTGCTCCAGCACCTGGAGCTCGTCGTCGGCGCCGAGGATCTCGGTGCGCCGGGACTCCAGCTCCGCCAGGCGCCGCTCGCTCGCCTCGACGTCGAGGTCGTCGAAGCGCGCGACCGCCACGGCGTCGTACGCCGAGCGCTGGTGCTCCAGCACCGCGGCACGTCGGTCGAGCTCTGCCACCTCGGCGTCGATGGCGTCGAGGTCGGCGCCGATCGAGGCCAGCTCGGCGTCGAGCTCCTCGATGGCGTCGGCGTTGGAGAACCCGATGATGCTGCGGCCCTCGGTGCGACCGTGGGTGCCGCGACGGCCACTGCGGGTCTGGCCCGCGAGGGTGACACGGAAGCCGCCACCGTCGAGGTCGGAGGCGTCCTCGACGCACAGCGCGTTGCGGGCCTGCTCGGCGACGTGCGCCTGCACCCAGCCCGAGAACGGCGAGTCCTTGAAGAGCAGCTTGCCGGCGATCCGCTCGGGGTCGGCCGGGCCCAGGTCGGGCAGGTCGAGCGGGACGCCCTCGAAGACGAGGCGTCCGCGCAGGTGCAGCCCGTCGATGGCGCGGGAGAAGTGCGAGAGGCGGTCCACCGGCACCAGCAGGGTGCGGGCGCTGGCACCGAGGACGGTCTCGACCGCGGTGCGCCAGCGGCCCTCCTCGGGGGCGAGGTCGAGCAGCTCGGCGACGTAGGGCAGCTCGTCCTCGGAGAGCCCCGACGCGCGCGCCACCTCGGCGCGCAGCTCGTGCATGCGGGAGCCGACGCGCCCCTTCTGGCTCTCCAGCGATCCGCGCTCGCGGCGCAGCTCGGCCTGGCGGTGGCTGAGCGGGTAGCGCCGGTCACGGGCGCCGTCACGCTCGCGCTTGAGCCGCTCCTGCTCGCGCTCCCAACCTGCGAGCCACTGTCGCGCGTGCAGCTGCAGCACCGCGAACGCCTCGGCCGACATCAGCGCCGACTCGATGTCGGGGGCGCTGGCGTCGGCGACGTCGATCAGCGGAAGCAGCCGGTCGGAGAGGACCGTACGCCGGCTCGCCCGGTCCTCGCGGACCACCTTCTCCTGCTCCACGGACAGGGCCAGCGACTGCAGGGTCGACCCGCCCGCGGCGCGGTGGGCCTCCTGCGCGGCCTCGGCGTCCGCCACGAGCGCCCGCTCGGCGGCGGTGGTCGCCGCGAGCGCGTCGGTGGTCGCGGCGCGGTCGGCCCGGTTGGTCGTTACCGCGTGGGAGATCAGGCGCAGGTGTTCCTGGAGCAGCCACGTGCGCAGCGGGGTGTCGCCCGACCGGGTGACGCCGAAGGAGTCGAGCTCGGCGAGCCGCCGCGCGGCCCTGACCTTGCGCTCGTGGATGCCGGTGATGGGCTCGAGGAGCGCGAGCTTGTGCTGCTCGGTGCGCATCGCGGCGTGCGCGGCGTCGAGGTCGTCGAAGTGCTCGATGGCCCGGTCGGCGGCGGCATAGGTCGCCGGGCGCTCGAGCACCATCTCCTTGTAGAGCTCGTCGACGCTGCGGACCTGGTTGCCCGACTGGATGCGGGCCAGCAGCCGCAGCGCCTTCGCGCCGTCGCCGTTGGCACCGATGCCGAGGCGGGCGTGCAGCACGGCGGCGAACTCGGCGTACGTCCGGTGGACCCGCACGCCGGGGAACAGCTTCTTGAGGGTGTTGGCGTGGAAGCGCTCGGCGACCGCGACCTCGAGGGTGTCGAGCGGCAGCGGGCCGTCGTGGGTGACCAGCTGCATCTGGACCTCGCCGGAGCGGGTCGCGCGACGCGGGACGTAGTAGGTGCGGAGCACTGTGAACTGCCCGCCGCGGTCGTTGACGAACGTCATCGCGACCGCGCCCCAGGTGTCGCAGCCGCGCCCGCGCAGCAGCTGCTCCACCGGGCGACCCGTGCGCGGGTCGTCGATGACGTCGACGGCACCGCGCAGGTAGGACAGCAGGTTGCGCTGGCCGATGCTGCGCGCACGGCCCGCGACGGCGTCGTTGGAGGCGCCGTTGAACTTGGTGTCCGACGGCATCATCAGCGCGGTGTAGGCGTCGAGGATGGTGCTCTTGCCGACGCCCGAGGCGCCGGAGATCATCGTGGCGTCACCGCGCATCGGCACCGTGGTGAGCCCGCCGAAGCCGCCCCAGTTGACCAGCTGCAGCAGCGCCGCGCGCCACTGCATGGTGTCGTCGGCCGGCGTGACGACGCTGTGCTCGGCGAAGAGCCCGTCGGGGCCGCTGCCGTCAGGGGTGGAGCCGGGGCCGGAGTCGGGGCCGGAGTCGGGGGTGGCGTCGGGGCGCACCTCGTCGATGCTCATGCCTGCTCCTGTCCCTGCTCGTCGGCAGCCGGGTCGAAGAGGTCGCCCTCCGGCTCGTCCGGTGCCTCGCCGCCGTTGGCGCGACGCAGCGCCTCGAGCAGCTCGTGGAGCAGCTCGAGCGGCAGCAGCGGCTCGACGGCCTCGCTGATCTCGAAGCGGTCGTCGCCGGGGGCGCCAATGAGCAGACCGGCCTTCACGATGCTGGTCACCGCGTTGCGGGCACGCTTCTCGTCGCCCGCCTCGTCGGTGGCGTGGGCCGGACGGAAGCTCTCGATGTAGTCGACCACGTCGTCGCGGTCGACGTACACCCGGGCGTCGCCGCCGGCGAGCCCGGCACGGAGCCGGTCGCGCAGGTGCACGAGCACCAGTGTCTCCTCGCGCGACCACGCCACGTCGTGGAGCAGGGTCGGGAAGCGGCCACCGGTCTCGGAGGTCGCCTGGCGCTTCCACGCGACCTCGCGGGACCGGTCGACGAGGAGGTCGAGGAACAGGTCGTTGAGGCGCCCGCGGATGACCCGCTCGTGCTCGACGAGCACGCGCCAGTCGCGCGGGTGGGTCCGGGCGCTGATGAAGCGCTGCTTGAGCAGCGTGACGAGCGCGTGCCGCTGGCCGTGCTCGAGCCCGCCCTCGTCGCCCTCCCACAGGGAGACGGAGGCGAGGTCGAGGTCGGCGTCCTCGCTCTCGAGGTGGATGTCGGTCTCGAGATCGGTGTCCACGCTCATGCGCGGGCCTCCTGGTCGTGGGTGTCGAGGTCGGGGTCCGGCAGCGGCACCCGCGGGACCGCGAACGTACGGCGGGTGCCGTCGTGGCGTACCGCGACATAGGTCTCGGCCGGGGTGTCCGTCGTGTCGTGGCTGTCGGGCCCGCGCGCCAGGTCGGCGGCGAGGTGGAGCAGGCCGAAGATCTCGACCGGCCGCTGGAGCGACGGCTCGAGCCGGTCGAAGAGCTCGCCGAGCGAGCGCGCCGGCGAGAGGTCCGACCGGGCGGCCTCGAGCCGGTCGCGCAGCGAGTCCAGCTGCGGGCCGCCGTGGGCGATCAGCTCGTCGAGCGACACCGGCGGCGCGTCGGCGGGGTCGGCGGTCCGGATCGGGTCGGGCAGCACGTCGTCGGCGGGGTCGTGGAAGCGCTCGCGCAGGTGGTCCACGGACGCTCGCGCGGGGAGCAGCGGCACCGCGTGCACGGCACGGGGGCCGGTGGTCGCCATCCAGGTCATCAGCTCCGACTCGACCTGGCGCAGCGTCTGCTCGAGCTCGCGGTCGCGCACGGCGTCGTGGGAGACGATGTACTCCTTCAGCGTCGCGGTCACCCGCGAGCGCTGCGACAGCACCCGGTCGAGGCCCTCGCGGACCAGGCTCACCGTGCCGCGCAGCTCGGCGCGGTCGGCGTCGCTGAGGAGCCGGTCGGCGAGCGGGTGCTCGAGCAGGGCGGTGAGGTCCTCGCGCAGCTGGGTCACCATCGCGTCGTCGCGCAGCAGCGCGAACGCGCCCTCGAAGGCGCGGCCCTCGTGGGTGGCGGTCATCAGCGCGTCGGCGCGGGCGAGGTAGGCGTCGATGACCTCGCCGGCCGGGCGGTCCTCGGCCCGGAAGGCGGCCAGGATCTCGCCGCGGATGGCCCCGAACCGCTCCTCGACGCGGGCGAAGTCGCTGGGGAGGGCGGAGATGAGCGAGAGCAGCTCGGTGAAGCCCTCGTGCATGTAGTCCTCGGTGGCCCCGAGCATCTCGTCGCCGTCGACGAGCCGGTCGCGCTCGGCCCGCAGCCGCGCGATCTCCTCGTTGAGGATCGTCACCCGGGTCGTGCGGTCGGGGTTGGCCTCGGAGTTGAAGCGGCGCACCGTGCCCAGGATCGTGGTGATGCGGTGCTCGCTGAGGGTGGCGCGGTCGCGGCTGAGGTTCTTCACCAGCTCGAGGGCCTGCTGCGCGTGCGAGGTGAGGGTGTAGACCTCGTGGCCCTGCTCGTCGAGCGAGCGCACCAGCCACTGGCCGCGCATCCATCGCTGGCAGATCTCACGGCCGCTGCCGCTGGGCAGGTCGGTCTCGCCGGACTCGCGGATCCCGGCGAGGTGCTCCTCGACCTGGGTGTGCAGCCGCGCCGTGGGGATGGGTCGGTTGTTGCGACCGAAGGCGGCCCGGAAGATCGTGATGACCACGGGGGCCTGCCGCTGGTGGAGCAGGGTCAGCGTCGGCTGGGCGAAGGCGCCCTTGACCCGCGCGAGCTCGACCGCGATCTCGCTCACCTGCTCACCTCCACTGCGCTCGTACGGACCTGTCCTGCGACGCGACAGCATCCCAGAGCCGCCGTACGCCGACGGGAAGCGGGGGCCGCACGCGTCGTGCACGGTGGGGTTCACCCTCGAAGCTGGAGCCTTGCCCCCGAAGCTTCGGGGTGGAGGCTCCAGTTTCCCCGGGTACCCGGGGAACGCGACCGACAGCGCCGACGGACAGCGACCCCTCAACGCCGCCGGATCCGGATCGGCCCCTTCGCCGTCGAGGGGTCCACCACGTGCCCGGCCTGGGTGATCTCCACCTCGCCGCGCTCGACGAGCCGACGTGCCGCGCGCCGGGCCGGCTCCATGAGGTCGCGCCAGGTGTCCTCGTCACCGACCAGCCGGGCGGCGTCGGAGGGGCAGATCGTGGCCGAGCGGGCGCGCTGGGCGAGCAGGTCGGTGATCGCGGCCTCGAGCCGGCGGTCGACCTCGCTCACCCCGCGCTTGCGGCAGGAGGTTGAGCAGTAGCGCACCTGGTCCCAGTCGCGCTCCCACTTCTTGCGCCACTCGATGGTGCGCCCGCAGGACTGGCAGGTCTTGGGCTCGGGCGTCATGCGTCCAGTGTGCCGCCCGGCACCGAGGGGCGTACGACGCGTGTGACCTCACCCTCACCTCACCGGTCCGCGGCATAGCGGGCGGCCGTGGTCGGTTGGGAAGGAGACAGACCACGAGAAGCAACGAAAGGCATGAGCATGCGCGCACTCGTCCAGCCCCGTTTCGGAGACCCGTCCGAGGTCCTCTCGGTGACCGAGGTCCCCGACCCCCGGCCCGGTCCCGGACAGGTGCTCGTGCGCGTGCTCCTCTCCCCCATCCACAACCACGACCTGTGGACCGTGCGCGGCAGCTACGGCTTCAAGCCCGAGATGCCGGCGCGCGCCGGGACCGAGGCCGTCGGGGTCGTCGAGGCGCTCGGTGAGGGCGTCGAGGGCCTCGAGGTCGGCCAGCGCGTCGCCACCGGCGGCACCTTCGGCGCCTGGGCCGAGCTCATCGTGGCTCCGGCCGCGGGCCTGGTCCCCGTGCCCGAGGGCGTCTCGGACGAGGCCGCGTCCCAGCTGGTCTCGATGCCGTTCAGCGCCATCGCGCTGCTCGACTTCCTCGAGCTCTCCGAGGGCGACTGGTTCGTCCAGAACGCCGCCAACGGCGCGGTCGGTCGCCTGCTCGCCCAGCTGGCGGAGGCCCGCGGCGTGCACGTGCTCGGACTCGTACGCCGTGCCGACGGCGTCGAGGAGCTGCGCGAGCAGGGCATCGGCCACGTCGTGGCCACCGACGACGACGGCTGGCGCGACCGGGTCCGCGAGATCGTCGGCGACGCACCCCTCGTGGCGGGCGTCGACTCGGTCGGCGGGTCCGCGGCGGGCGACGTCGTGTCCCTCCTGGCCGACGACGGCGTGCTCGTGGTCTTCGGCGCGATGGCCTCCCCCACGCTGGAGATCGGCTCGGGTGACGTGATCTTCAAGCAGGCCGTGATCAAGGGATTCTGGGGCAGCAAGGTCTTCGGCGCGATGTCGGCGGACAAGCGGGCCGCCCTCATGGGCGAGCTGGTCCGCGGCATCGCCTCCGGGACGCTGACCCTCCCGGTGGAGAAGGTCTACGCGCTGGAGGACATCGCCGACGCCGCCCGCGCGAACGGTGCGCCCGGTCGCCGCGGCAAGGTCCTGCTGCGCCCCTGAGCCGGCTCCCGGTCGCGGGACGCCGCACGATCAGCGGACGACCGCGACCGGGCACTGGGCGCGGTGCAGCACCGCCTGGCTGACCGACCCGAGCAGCAGGCCGCGGAAGTAGCCCCGGCCGCGCGAGCCGACCACGACGAGCGAGGCGTGGGCCGAGGCGTCCACCAGGCACTTCTCCGGGGTCACCGCGATCGCCTCGTGCTCGATGCGTACGTCGGGGTGCTCGGTGCGCATGCCGGCCAGGCTCTCGGCGAGGAGCAGCTCGTGCTCCCGGATCTCGATCATCCGCGGCTCGGAGCTGTAGACGTCGGCAGGAGCGACGTGGTCCCGCCACCCGTGGACGGCCACGACGGTCTCGCCCGTCTCCTCGGCACGGCGTACGGCGAAGTCGAGCGCTGCCATGCTCGTCACCGAGCCGTCGATGCCGACGACGATCCGCCGCGACGTGGCGTCGTGGGGCTCGCGCACCACGACGACCGGGCAGGCCGCGTGGCGAGCGAGGTGCTGGCTCACCGAGCCCATCAGGGCCTCGCCGGCGGCACTGTGGCCGCGGCTGCCCACCACGAGCACGGACGCGTGGTCCGCGGCGTGGAGCATCACGTCGACCACGTTGCCCGAGCGCTCCTGGGTCGTGACGTCGGTGACGCCGAGGTCGGCGAGCTCCTTCTCCGCCTCGCCCAGCAGCTCGGAGCAGTCGCGGACGTAGGTCTCGGTCACCACGATCGACCCGCCGACACCGCCCCACGTGGGCGAGAGGAGCTCGTTGACCGCGAGCACGCGGACCGGGGCGCCGGTGCGCAGCGACTCCTCCGCCACCCACCTCAGCGCGAGCTTGGCGTCGTGCGAACCGTCGTAGGCCACCACCAGGGGCAATGTCGTCCTCATGGCTCCAGCCTCGCGGCGGCCGGCGACGACCGTCAGGGGCCTAGGTCCCTGACCGGCGGGACCAAGGGTCCCTCCGTAGGGTGGCGCCATGGCGCGCCCCCTGACAGTCAGCGACAGCACGGTCGTCCCGGCGAGCGCGGAGGCGATCTACGCCCGGGTGGCGGACCCGTCGCAGATGCCGCGGTGGAGCCCGGAGAACATCGCCGGCGAGGTGCCCGCGCCCGGCACGCCCCTCACCGTCGGCGACACCTTCGTCGGCACCAACCGGCGCGGCCCGGCGCGCTGGTCGACCCGTTGCGTCGTGACGGCGGCCGAGCCGGGTCGCGAGTTCGCGTTCAAGGTCCGCGGGATCGGCCTGCGGAACCCGCGGGTGCGGAGCCGGATCGCCACGTGGAGCTACACCTTCGAGCCCGTCGCCGACGGAACACGGGTCACCGAGACCTGGACCGACGACCGGCGGTGGCCCGACGCGGTGGCGGCCGCCTTCGACAAGGTCGCGACCCGGGGCCACCACTTCCACCAGTTCCAGCGGCGCAACATCGCCACCACGCTGAAGAGGCTGAAGGCCGACTTCGAGGCCTGAGCCCCGGTCGCGCCCGGCTCAGTCGACCTGCATCTCGCCCAGCTCGGACCAGTCGTCCTGGTCCACGCTCTGGCTGACGATCCGCGGGGTCGCGGCGAGGTACGGCGGCAGCTCGTCCTGCGCGGCCCTGAAGTGTGCGGACCCGACGTGCGCGGCGCCGGCGTCGCCGTCGCGGAAGGCCTCCACGAGGACGTACTCGTTCGGGTCGTCGAGGCTGCGCGACCAGTCGAACCACAGGCACCCCTGCTCCGCACGGGTGGCCTCGGTGAAGGGCCGGGAGATCTCGGGCCACGCCTCGGCGTGCTCGGGACGGACGGCGAACTTGGCGGTGATGAAGATCAAGACGACTCCTGGCGTACGGCACGACTCGGACGGTTCCCAACGTACTCACGCCCCAACGGAGGTGACCGGTCCGGCGTGCCGCACCTAGCGTCGAGGGACGGGCGCACCCCTGCGCCCGAACAGACCCCGGGAGACACATGCCGAACAAGCGCCCCAGCACGACGACGGACCAGAGGGGCAGCGGCGACGAGCTCCACCAGGGCGTGAAGCGCGGAGAGCGCATGACGACCGCGACCGGCACGCCCCTGGGCGACGGGCAGAACTCGCTCAAGGTCGGCGACCGCGGGCCGACTCTGCTCGAGGACTTCGCCTTCCGCGACAAGATGTTCCACTTCGACCACGAGCGCATCCCGGAGCGGGTCGTGCACGCCCGCGGCTACAGCGCCCACGCGACGCTCGAGTGCCTCGACGCGATCCCCGACCTCACCCGGGCGGCGCCGTTCGCGAAGAAGGGCAAGAAGACCGAAGCGTTCGTCCGGTTCTCCACCGTCGCCGGCAACCTCGGCTCCCCCGACCTGGCGCGCGACGTGCGGGGCTTCGCGGTGAAGATGTACACCGAGGACGGCAACTGGGACATCGTCGGCAACAACGTCCCGGTCTTCTTCATCCAGGACGCGATGAAGTTCCCCGACCTCGTCCACGCGGTCAAGGAGGAGCAGGACCGCGGCTGGCCCCAGGCCGCCTCGGCCCACGACACCTTCTGGGACTTCGTGTCGCTGATGCCGGAGTCGACGCACATGCTGCTGTGGGCGATGAGCGACCGCGCGATCCCGCGCTCGTTCCGCTTCATGGAGGGCTTCGGCGTCCACACCTACCGCTTCGTCAACGCCGAGGGCGACTCGACCTTCGTGAAGTTCCACTGGAAGCCGCGCCAGGGCATGCAGTCGGTGGTGTGGAACGAGGCACTCAAGATCAACGGCGCCGACCCCGACTTCCACCGTCGTGACCTCCACGCTGCGATCGAGAGCGGCGACCTGCCGCAGTGGGACCTCGGTGTCCAGATCTTCGACGAGGCCTTCGCCGAGGAGTTCGACTTCGACGTCCTCGACGCGACCAAGATCATCCCCGAGGAGGTGCTGCCGGTGCGCGTCATCGCGCGGCTCACCCTCGACCGCAACGTCGTCAACATGTTCGCCGAGAACGAGCAGGTCGCCTTCGGCACCCACAACGTGATCCCGGGCATCGACTTCAGCAACGACCCGCTGCTCCAGGGCCGCAACTTCTCCTACCTCGACACCCAGCTCAAGCGCCTGGGCAGCACCAACTTCACCCAGCTGCCGGTCAACGCCCCGCGCTGCCCGGTGGCGCACTTCCAGCGCGACGGCCACATGCAGACCTCCCTGCAGGAGGGGCGCGGCAACTACGAGCCCAACTCGCTGGCCGGCGACGACCGCGGACCGCGCGCCGACGTGGTCCAGGGCTACCAGAGCGTCATGCGCCAGGAGGCCGGGCCGACCCGCCGACTGCGCGCGGAGTCGTTCGCCGACCACTACAGCCAGGCGCGCCAGTTCTTCCTGAGCCAGACCGAGGTGGAGCGCGAGCACATCGTGGCCGCCTTCGCCTTCGAGCTCGGCAAGGTCGAGGACCCGAAGATCCGCACCCGGATGCTGGGCAACCTCCGCAACGTCCACGAGGACCTCGCCGGGGCGGTCGCCGACACGCTCGCGATGCCGCTCCCCGAGGCGGCAGAGGCCGCGGTGCCGACGCGCACCGACCTGCCGGAGTCGCCCGCGCTGAGCATCCTGCTCAACGGACCGGAGTCCTTCGCCGGTCGCAAGCTCGGCGTGCTGGTGACCGACGGCAGCGACAAGGCGGTGGTGAAGGCGGTCGCCTCGGCGTTCGAGGACGCCGGCGCGGTCGTCGAGTACGTCGCCCCGGCGATCGGCCCGGTGAAGCTCAAGGGCGGCGGCACGCTGACGCCGGACCACGCGATCGACGGCGGCCCGTCGGTGCTCTTCGACGCGGTGGCCCTGCTGCCGTCGTCCGAGGGTGCCGACGCACTGGCCCGCCGTGCCAGCGCGAAGGACTTCGTCAGCGACGCCTTCGCCCACCACAAGCTGGTCGGGCTCGGCGCCGGCGCCACGGCGCTGCTCACGGCAGCGGGCGTGGAGCCGGACGAGGGCTTCCTCGACCTCGCCTCCGCCGACGACGCGGCCGTCTTCGTCACCCGCTGTGCCTCGTTGAGGCACTGGGACCGCGACGTCCGTGCCTGAGCCGGGCCCGGTGCCGCTCGGCTCCCCGACCGGGGCCGAGCGGGACGAGCTCACCGAGGCTGCCGCCGGGGCAGCGGGGGCGGCGGGCGACGTGACCGCCGCCCTCGCCCTCGCCGGTGACCTGGGCGCGCGCTTGCCCACACCCGGCACCGGGCGCACCGCGCACGTGTGGTCGGCGCTGGCGAGCGTCGCGGCGGCCGACCTGACCGTCGCGCGCACCCTCGAGCCGCACCTCGACGCACTCGCGATCCTCGACCAGGCGTGCGAGACCGCGCCGCCCGGCACCTGGGGCGTCTTCGCGGCCGAGGGCCCCGGCGAGCCGCTGCGCGCCGAGCCCGACGGGACGGCGTACGTCCTCACCGGGCGCAAGCACTGGTGCTCGCTCGGGGGCGTGCTGGACCACGCGCTGGTCAGCGCGTGGGTGGGTGAGGAGCGCCAGCTCTTCGCCGTCGACCTCACGCAGGACGCGGTCACCCCCGTGCCCGGCAAGTGGGTCGCCCGTGGCCTCGTCGCTGTCGACTCGGGTCCCCTGGACTTCTCCGGCGCCGCGGCCCGGGCGGTCGGGGCACCGGGGTGGTACCTCGAGCGGCCGGGCTTCGCCTGGGGTGGCATCGGAGTGGCCGCCGTGTGGTTCGGCGGTGCCGTCGGGATCGCGCGTCGAATGCTCTCTGCCTCCGCGAGCCGGCCGCCCGACCAGGTGGCGCTCATGCACCTCGGTGCCGTCGATGCCCAGCTGCACGCGGCGCGCTGCGTGCTCGAGAATGCGGCCCACGCCGTCGACGCGGGGACGCTCGGCGGCGCGGACGGTTGGCGTGCCGCCCTGCGGGTGCGCGAGGTCGTGGCGCTCGCCGCTGAGGACGTGCTCCGCCGCGCCGCCCACGGGCTCGGGCCGGGACCGCTCGCCACCGACGACGAGCACGCCCGGCGCGTGGCCGACCTCGAGCTCTACCTGCGCCAGTGGCACGCCGAGCGTGACCAGGCCGCCCTCGGCGAGGCGCTCCTGCGGTCGGAGCCGTCCGGGTGGTGAGCGAGCCCGCCTTCCGCCACGACCGGGCCGGCACGCCCGCCGCCGCGTGGACGCCGTCGATCGAGGCCCTCCCGGCCCTGCACCTCCCGGACTCGCGTGCCCGTCTGGTCGTCGTCGGCGCTCACCCCGACGACGAGACCCTCGGAGCGGCCGGCCTGGTCCGCGCGGCCGCACGCGCCGGGTGGGAGGTCACCGTCGTGACGGCCACCGCGGGCGAGGGGTCGCACCCCGACTCCCCCACGCACCCGCCCGCCCGGCTCGCCGACCTACGCCGCCGCGAGCTTCGCGAGGCGATCGCCGGCCTCGCCCCCGACGCGACAGTGGCGTGCCTCGACCTCCCCGACGGCGACGTCGCCGCACACACGGACGCGCTGGTGGCAGCGCTGGTGGAGGAGGTCGGCACCCGGGGCGACGAGGTGGTGCTCTGCGCCCCGTGGCGCGGCGACGGCCACCCCGACCACGAGGCGGTCGGTCGTGCGGCCGCGGTCGCCGCCGTACGCACCGATGCGCTGCTGGTCGAGTACCCCGTCTGGCTCTGGCACTGGGGCTCCCCCGACGACGTGCCGTGGGACCGTGCCGCCCGGCTGGAGCTCGACGAGGCTGGTCGCGCCGCCAAGCGCACAGCCGTCGCCGCGCACGCCAGCCAGGTGCGGCCGCTGTCCCCGGCACCCGGCGACGAGGTGCTGCTGGGGCCGGACCTGCTGGCGCACTTCGACCGCGACGGGGAGGTGTTCCTGCTGCTCGACGAGCCGGTCGAGGACGACGCCCTGGACCAGGTCCACCGCGACCGCCCGGACCCGTGGCAGGTGGAGTCCGCCTACGAGCGGCGCAAGCGGGCGCTGACGCTGGCCAGCCTGCCGCGCGAGCGCTACCGCAGCGCCCTCGAGGTCGGCTGCTCGGTCGGGGCGCTGGCCGTCGACCTGGCCGACCGCTGCGACCGGGTGCTGGCCATCGACGACAGCGAGGCCGCGATCGACCTCGCACGTCGGCGTACGGCCGGGTTCGCTCACCTCGAGGTCCACCGGGCACGGGTGCCCGAGCAGTGGCCCGAGGGCCGGCACGACCTCGTCTCGATCTCCGAGGTCGGCTACTTCCTCAGTCCGCGACAGCTCGACGAGGTGGTCGGGCTCGCCCTCTCGACCATGTCGGAGGACGGGCACCTCGTGCTGTGCCACTGGCGCCACCAGCCCGCCGGGTGGCCGCTGGCCGGTCCCGCGGTCCACGACGCCTTCCTCGCCACCGGTGCGCCCGTGCTGGTCGAGCACCACGAGCGCGACTTCGACCTGCTGGTGCTCGGGCGGCCCTCGTGAGAACGCCGTCGGCGGTCGCCGTCGTCATCCCCGCGCGCGACGAGGAGGCGCTGCTCCCCGCCTGCCTCGAGTCCGTACGCGTCGCCCGCGAGGTGCTGCGCGCCCAGCACCCGACCGTGCGCACCGAGGTGTTCGTCGTGCTCGACGTGTGCCGCGACGACACCGCCGGCGTGGTGGCCCGACACGGCGTCCGAGCGGTCACGAGCCGCGCCGGCAACGTCGGCGCTGCGCGTGCGCTCGGGGTCGAGACGGCCGCCGACTGGGCCGGGGACCGCAGCAGGCTCTGGATCGCCAGCACGGACGCCGACAGCGTGGTGCCGCCGCACTGGTTGCTCACGCAGGTGCGCCTGGCCGCGGAGGGGCACGACCTCGTGGTGGGGACGGTCAGCCCACGCCCGGTCGACCTGTCCCCCGACGTGCTGGCCGCCTGGCACGCCCGCCACACGCTCTCCGACGGGCACGAGCACGTCCACGGTGCCAACCTCGGCTTCTCCCTCGAGGCCTACCACCACGTCGGCGGGTTCGCCCCGCTCCCGGTCCACGAGGACGTCGAGCTCGTCGAGGCGATGCGACGCGCCTCGCTCGACTGGGTCGCCACGGGTGCCATCGACGTGTCGACGTCGGGACGGCGTACGGTCCGGGCGCCGCTCGGCTTCGCCTCCTACCTCGAGGGCCTCGGCGCCTGATCGCGGCTGCGCCCGGGCCGTCTAGGCTGGCGCCGATCACCATGGCTCCCAGCACCCCCGACCCCCGCGCCCGCCGCCTGCTGCTGGTCGTCGACGCGCCGTCGCTGCTGCACCGCAATCACCACGCGCGCGCCCACACCGGGCTGCGTGACCGGCAGGGCCGTCCGATCTGGGCGCTGCAGGGGATGCTGCGCCAGATCCTGGAGTCGATCGACACGATGGCGCCCGACGCGATCGTCTTCGGCCTCGACGACCGGACCGGGTCGGTGCGGCGTGACGCCTACCCCGACTACAAGGCCGGGCGCGCGCAGAAGGACCCCGAGCTCGTCGACCAGCTCGACCGCGCCGGTGCGCTGCTCGACGCCCTCGGGCTGGCCACCGTGACCCCGCCCGGGCTGGAGGCCGACGACGTCAACGCCTCCGGCGCCACGTGGGCCGAGCGCAACGGGTGGAACTGCGTGATCATCACCTCCGACCGTGACGCCTTCGCCCACATCAGCGCGCACACGCGGGTGCTCCGGCTCATCGACGGCGGGATCCACGGGTCCCCGATGCTCAACCCCGCGCGCCTCTTCGACATGTACGCCGTCCGCCCGGCCAACTACCTCGCCTTCGCCGCCCTGCGCGGCGACTCCAGCGACAACCTGCCCGGCGTGCAGGGCATCGGGGAGAAGACCGCCGCGATCCTCCTGGACGTCGCCGGTTCGATGGACGCCGCGTGGGCCGACATCGACCACAACGACGGCCGGGCGCTGCTCGAGGCCCTCGACGACTGGGCCGCCGAGACCGGCGGTCGCCGCGTCGGCGCCACCGTCGTACGCCGCCTCCGGGCCGAGGGCGCGCGGGAGCGCTACGACTTCAACGTGCGGATGATGTCGGGCCGCGACGACCTCGACCTCGGGCTGACCCCCGACGTGCCGGGCTCCCGAGGGTTGCTGCCGCTCGACCTGGACCGGGTGACCCGGGTGGTCGGCTTCCTCGACAACGACTTCACCACCGACTTCGCCGTACGCGTCCTGACCGGCCGGCCGGCGTCGGGCTGACCGCCACTCCCGCGACCGTCAGTCGCCGCCTCCGCCGTCGCCGCCGTCCCCACCACCGTCGGAGGTGACGACGGGGATCGCCGAGTTCATCGTGGGCACCGCCCTGGAGACGGCGTCACCGGCCTCGACCTCGGCCGAGATCTCCTTGATGCGCTGCTCGAGGTCGCGGCGACCGAGCGTGCCCTTCTCCTGCGCCAGGACCTTGGGGGCCACACCCAGGGCCTGGAGGATCGCCAGCAGGGTCGCGTCCTCGGTGCGCGGGGTGCTGCCCGCCAGGGCGGCGCGCAGGTGCTCGCGCACGCGGCGCTCGGGCCCCGGGTCGAGCACCGGGTACTTCGCCGGCACCAGTCCGAGCACCCTCTTCTCCTCCGTGCGGACGATCCCGTCGGCGGTCAGGGCGGCTGCCACCTGCTGCTCGACGGCGACCTGACGGTCGGCGACCAGCGAGGAGAGCTTCTTCCCCTCACCGGCCTCGAGGCGCGCCATCGCGGCATCCAGTGCCGGGTGGCCCACGGGCCCCGGTCGCAGCACCGACACGCGCGGGTCTCTGTCATCGCTGAGCGTCACGTGCCCGGCGAGCGCGAGATCGGTGATGGCGGCCGCCGCGATGCCGTAACCGCGCTGGGCCGACCAGGCCTCGGGCGTGCCGTCGTCGCGGCGCAGGAGGAGGAAGAGCTCTTCGGCGATCAACATGCCTGCCACGCTAGGCGGCATCCTGCCCCGCCGGATCCGTCTCCGGATGGAGCTCCACCTCCATCGTCCGGACCACCACGTCGGCTGCGAGACGGGTGGGCGCCTAGCTGCCGGACACCACGATCGGCAGGATGACCGCGGTCATCATGGCGGTGTTCATCGCCGCAACCGCCTTGCCCACCGCGTCGCCGGTCGCGACGTCGCCGGACGCCTCCTCGATGCGCTGGGCGAGCTCCTTCTTGACCAGGACGCCCTTCTCGTCCTCCAGCACCTTCGGGGCGATGCCGAGTCCCTGGAGGATGGCGAGCAGCGCGGCGTCGCCCGTCGAGGGGGTGCCGCCGAGGAGCACCGTGCGCAGCCGTTCGCGCACGCGCCGCTCGGGCTCGGGGTCGACGACCGGGTAGGCCTCGGGCACCAGCCCCAGGACGCGCTTCTCCTCGATCCTGATCACGCCCGCCGCTCGCAGCGCCTCGGCAAGCTCGGCCTCGCGGGCCAGCTTGCCGTCCGTCACGAGGGAGGACAGCTTCTTGCCGTCGCGCGCCTCGAGACGGGTCATCGCGGCGTCGAGCGCGGGGTGCCCGACCGGACCTGCTCGCAGGACCGACATGCGCGGGTCCTTGTCGTCGCTGAGCGTGACGCGCCCGGCGACGACGAGGTCGGTGAGCAACGCCGCGGCGAAGCCGTAGCCGCGGTGGGCCATGGCGCTCTCCGGCTTGCCGTCGTCGCGTCGCAGGAGGAGGAAGAGCTCTTCGGCGATCAACATGCCTGCCACGCTAGGCGGCGTCCTGGCCCACCGGATCCGTCGTCTGGTGGAGATCGATCCTCATCATCCGGGCGGTCAGGTCCACCGCAGGACCGAGGAGGAAGATCACCGCGAGCGTGCCCGCGCCGACGGTGGCACCCAGCAGCCAGCCGCCGATCGCTCCCCCGCCCTGGACGATGCTGTAGGTCCACCTGAACGCCACCGGCGGGTCCCAGGCCAGGGCCGCGGCCTCGGCGGGTCCGGCGCCGGTGTGGCTGCCGAGGTAGAGCGCGATGCCGATCGCGAGCACCGGGAAGGCGGCCGCCAGCAGCACGATCCGCCAGACCAGCGCGTCGGGCGTCGTCATCAACCCGAGGGCCACGTCGACCACCACCCCGACCAGGACGACCTGCACGACCGTGCCGATGCCCGGGATGACCTTGCGCAGCATCGCCATCGTCACGAAGACCGCACCCACGACGAGGTTGACGATCCAGAAGGCCACGCCGCTCGTGAGCGTGAGGCCGTTGACGAGGGTGGAGTAGCCGTCCGAACCCAGGTCCGCGGCCAGCAGCATCGCCACTCCCGTCCCGAGCACGACGCAGCCGATCAGGAGCATCGCCGTACGGCGCGGGCTGGGGATCACGCGCGCCAGCATGTCAGGCAGCCCGCACCGACCCGTCGTCGAGGCCGGTCGTCGCGACCGTCAGGATGGCCCGCGTGAACGCCTCCCCCGCCCCGTCCGGTCGACCGAGGTCCCGGTGAGGCACGTACGTCGTCGCAGGCCTCGTCGCCTGGGTCCTCCTGAGCCTCGGCGGGCTCGCTGTGTTCGTCGCCTCGCTCAACACGGAATCCGACATCGAGCAGGCGCTCAACGACAAGTACGCCGCCGACATCACCTTCGAGAGCTACCGCCGGAAGCACGAGGTCACCGTCGACGGCCGCGAGAGCCGGTGCCGGGTGGAGGGAGACATCGGCAACCTGGACGACGTCCGCCTGGTCTGCACGCCGCCCGAGGAACCGCCGCCGCTGCGCAAGACCCGTCTTCGCCGGTCGAGTAGCCCAGCGCCCGCTCGCTGGTCGAGTAGCCCGCGAGGGACGAGCGGGCGTATCGAGACCCTTCCCCGTCGCCGGTGACACCATGTCGCCATGGACGACCGGGCTGCCGTCATCAACGCCGCCGAGGCACGGGCCGCTGCTCTCGCCCGCGGCGATGCCGGCGAGCTGCTCGCCCTGCTCCACCCGGACTTCCACTGGACGACCCACACGGGCCAGATATTCGACCGGGCTGAGTACGTGGCGCGCAACACCGGAGGCACGACCGTGTGGCGGTCCCAGTCCCTCGTGGACCCCCACGTCGTGGTCGTCGGCGACACCGCCGTGCTGCACGCGGAAGTGGCCGACGTGGTGCTGGCTGCTGACGGCGAGCCCGAGACCTTCCGGATGCCGATGACCCAGGTCTGGGTGCGAAACGCCGGCGGATGGCTGTGCCTCGCCGGCCATGCCGGCCCACGCCCCGATGGCTGACCACGTCTCGCCGACGGATGGGCTCGCGGGCATGCCTGTGGCCCCGCCTCCTCGTGTGTGGCGGGGTGTGGGGCGGGGTCATCTTCGCGGTGACGGGATCCGGGGTGGACCGGGGTCGAGTGGGTCGGGTGGGTCGAGCGCGGTGGTGCCGTCACGGTCGCGGCGGTAACTGTGACCATGAGGCGAGGTCCACTCGAACACTCCGGGCGCGACCATGTCGTAGCGCCAGGCGGAGTGGGTCTTGAGCCGGTGGTGGAACCGGCACAACGCGCCCAGGTTCTCGGTCTCCGTGGGTCCGGGCTGGGGTCGACCTTCTGCCTCGGCGTCGTGGTCGTACTCGATGACGTGGTCGACGTCGCACCCCCGCGCCGGTCGACCGCAGAACGGGAACACGCAGGTGCGGTCGCGGAGGGCCACGTGCTCCCGGATGCGGTCCGGGATCTCATAACCCGGCGCCGCCTTCTCCTGGTTGAGGTCGATGACCGGCTTGACCGTGACCCTGGTGCGCGAGTCGCCGCACCACGACTTGAGCTGCTCGAGCAGGAGGAGACGCTGGCCTTCCTCGAGACGCCCGGTGGGCCCGAAGACGGTGGTGTCGCCGGCGAGGCTGGCGTCGAAGTGGGCGTGGAGCACGACCGCGCGGGCGGTGGGGAGGTCCGGCCCGGCTTCGGTGGTTGAGGTGCGAGCGGAGCGAGCCTCGACACCAGTGCCGGCGGTCTGGCCCCGGTGGACGAGGTCGAGCGCGGTCTGCGTCCGGGCTAGGTCACCGAGCGCCTTGGCCCGCCGTGCGTCGAGAGACTCCTGCGAACCGAGGGCCTTCTGAAGGGCGGCGCCGTGAGCGAGGGCCTGGTGGAGGTCGAGGCCGTCCGCGAGGTCGACCTCGGCCTCGAGCCGCACAGTCCCAGCGAAGTGCACGTCCTCGTCGTGGATCGTCACGTGGCGCGGGTCGACGTGCAGGTACCCGTCCTCGGGATCAGCCGCAGGATCCAACTCGGCGAGGTCGAACCGCTTGATCGTCTCCGCCACGAGGCGGTCCAGCTGCGCGGGGCCGATCTTGCCGGCGACGGCGGCGACCTGCGCGTCCACGAACCGCGCCGCCTCAACAGTGAGGGCCGGGGTGGAGTGGATCGTGGCTTCGGCGACCGCACGGGCCCGCCACGCCGGCACCCGCCCGGCGTGGACCTGGGACCAAAGCCGCGGCAGGCGGTGGCGCAGCTCGAGGGCGTGGCCGACGAGCTTCTTCGCCGACACCGAGCTGATGCCGAGGACGGTGCCGAGCTCGGCGACGCAGAACTCCGCGACCAGCGGCGTACCGGGTCCGGCGATGGGCTCCTCGCGCTCGCACCCCGCCACCGTGAACGACGCCGCGCTGTGGATCGACTCGGGCGGGTGGAGGTCGGCCCAGCGGGCGGCGAGGTCGAGCTGCTCCGCGGCGGCAGCGTCTTCAACGCTGCGGGCCGAGCGGATCGAGGCGAGCAGGGCTGCGGGGCCGAGGGCGTCTGCCCCGGCTTCTCCTCCTGCTTCCGCCGCCTCGATCATGCGTTCGACTCTAGGGGAACGGTCCGACAACGGCGTCGAGCCGGCGGCGTCCTGTGGAGGGGTCTCGATACGCCTCCGCTCGTCCCTCGCTCGGCTACTCGACCACCGGGGAAGGAGGCTCGGCCCATCGAACAGCGCGGGTGCAATGCACCGCCGAGAGGCGTACAACAGAGCCCTCAGCACCAAGGCAGACGTCAGGAGCACCATGGGCACCGAGACACCCGATCACCCGGCACGACGCGTCTACGTCGACATGGTCGGCGACCTGTTCCACGCAGGTCACGTCGCGCTGCTGCGGGAGGCACGCAACCACGGGGACCACCTCGTCGTCGGCGTCCTCGGCGACGAGACGACCGCCGCCTACAAGCGCCTGCCCGTCATGACCCTGGCCGAGCGGGTGGCCGTCATCGAGTCGTGCCGGTACGTCGACGAGGTGGTCGCGGACGCACCCTTCGTGGTCGACGAGCGCTTCCTCGACGAGCACGCGATCACGACCGTCGTGCATGGCGACGACCTCGACCTCGACGGCGCAGCGTCCATCTACGGTCCTGCTGTCGAGCGCGGGACGCTGGTCCTCGTCGAGCGCACCGGCGACCTCTCCACCACGCAGGTGATCCAGCGCGTCCTCGAGCGGTCGAGTGAGGGATCCCGTGGCTGAGATCTGGCGTCCGACCCACATGCGCCTCGCCCCGCACGCCTTCCTGGCTGCTGCCGCCCTCGGCGGTTGTGTCGACTCCGGAACCACCAGCCGAACGGCGAGCGACCCCTCAGCCGATGAGTCCGTCGCAACTGCGCCACCCCTTGAACCTCGTTGGGACGGCACGATGACCGTCACTCCAGCCACGGCCGCACCGGGCGAGAGCGTTGCGCTCCGCTTCGGGTCCGAGCGTGTCCGCGGGGTCGCGTTCACATTGTCACGCTGGACGGGCAAGGACTGGGTCGTAAACCAATACCTGACGTCTGACTGGGGCGAGCCCGGCACCCACGAACCCACGTGGTGGCGTGCCGACGACACCGAGCGGAGGGGCTGGCCCGACGTCGGGGTGGTCGGTACCGGGCCCGACAACGTCGTCGTACCCGACGACGCCCCCACCGGCGACCACCTGCTCTGCACTGCGAACTCGCTCGACAGGGCCTGCGTGATCCTGCAGGTCGAGTGAGGTGAACACCGGGTGAGACCTGCGCCAACAGCAGCCGGGCCACCTTCCGCGGTGTCGGCGGTCCGTCGTAGGTTGGCCGGACCCCCTCGGAAGGTACTCGCATGCGTCCTCGGCCCACGTCCCCCCGCACCCACGTCGCCCTTGCCGGCGCGGCCGCCCTCGCGGTCGCCGGGCTCGCGGCCCCGCTGCTGACCGCCCCTGCCAACGCGGGCGCAGGCACGGACTCAGGCCGGAACGCGAAGCCCGCCGACGTGCGCTTCGCGACCTTCAACGCCTCGCTCAACCGGCTCGCCGAGGGTGATCTGGTGCGCGACCTCTCCACGCCCGGCAACACCCAGGCGGCGGCCGTCGCGGAGACGATCCAGCGCACGGACCCCGACGTGCTGCTGATCAACGAGTTCGACTACGTCGAGGGCGGCCGCGCCGCGGAGCTGTTCCGCGACAACTACCTCGAGGTCGGGCACAACGGCGCCGCCCCGGTCGACTATCCCTACTACTACGTCGCTCCCGTCAACACGGGCGTCCCGAGCGGGCTCGACCTCGACAACAGCGGCACGGTCGGTGGCGGCAACGACGCCTTCGGCTTCGGCACCTTCCCCGGCCAGTACGGCATGGTCGTCTACTCCAAGCACCCGATCGCCACCGACGACGTGCGCACCTTCCAGGACTTCCTCTGGAAGGACATGCCGGGTGCCGTCCTGCCTGACGACCCGGCCACGCCCGAGCCCGCGGACTGGTACTCCCCCGCCGAGCTCGACGCCGTACGCCTGTCGTCGAAGTCGCACTGGGACGTGCCGATCCGCGTCGGCGGGCGCACCGTCCACTTCCTCGTCTCCCACCCGACGCCGCCCACCTTCGACGGCGCCGAGGACCGCAACGGCACCCGCAACCACGACGAGATCCGGCTGTGGGCCGACTACGTCAGCGACCGCGCCGACTACCTCTACGACGACGAGGGCACCTACGGCGGGCTGCCGCGCGGCAGCCGCTTCGTGATCGCCGGCGACCAGAACGCCGACCCCTTCGACGGCGACTCCTTCGACGACGCGATCCTCCAGCTGCTCGACCACCCGCGGGTCCGCGACCCGCACCCCTCCTCGGCCGGGGCGGTCGAGGCGGCCGCCCGCGACGCCGCCGCCAACCTCGGTCACACCGGCCCGGCCGCACAGGACACTGCGGACTTCGCCGACGCGCTGCCCAACGGCCCCGGCAACCTCCGCGCCGACTACGTCCTGCCCGACCGCTCCACCAAGGTGCGTGACGCAGGGGTGTTCTGGCCCGAGTCGGACGACCCGCTGTTCCGCCTCGTCGGCACCTTCCCCTTCCCCGCCAGCGACCACCGCCTGGTCTGGGTGGACGTGCGGCCCAACGGAGCACGCGGGCGCTGAGCACACGTCCTCCGAGAAGAAGGCGACTTCGCGGAGGGGTCGGGTGACGTTCACCCGTCGTCCACCCGCCGGCCCTCCGTACGGCGACACGGACGGTGAGAGTCGGGGGGTCCGCCCACCCCTCCTCTCGGAAGTCCCCCCATGACTCCTCCCCAGAGCCGCACCCTGCTCCCGATGGTCGGCCGCACGCACGGCAACCGCAGCCCCGTCACCTGCCACCTCCGCTGCGGCGACGCCTGCTCGGTCCCTGCCCCGAACACCACTGAGACGTCGTACTTCCGCGACATCGCTGCCACCGCGCTCAGCCGTCGCTCGGTCGTCGCGACCGGCGTCGCGGCCGCGGCCCTCACGGCTGTGACCGTGACGCCGACCGCCGCCTCCCCGGGAGCCGGCAGCACGGCTTCCGGCCGGCCCCGCAAGCTCCCCTTCACGCCCATCGACCCGCCCGCGAGGACGCTTGACGCGATGCGGGTGCCCGTCGGCTACCGCTGGGACGCGATCATCCGCTGGGGCGATCCGATCATTCCGGGCGCCCCCGCCTTCGACCCGGCGAACCAGTCGGCCGAGGCCCAGGCCAAGCAGTTCGGCTACAACAACGACTACCTCGACATCATCGAGACCGGTCGTTCCGGCACCAGTGCACTGCTCGTGTGCAACCACGAGTACACCAACGAGAACATCATGTTCCCGCTCGGCACGCCTGCAGAGACGGTCATCCGCACCGCGATGGCCGCACACGGGATGTCGGTCGTCGAGCTGACCCGCCGCAAGCGCGGCGACGTGTGGTCCTACGTCCCGGGAGCCCGGCTCAACCGCCGCATCACCATGGACACCCCCTTCGCCGTCGACGGTCCCGCCGCCGGGTCCGACCTGCTGAAGACCAAGGCCGACCCGACCGGCCGCACGGTCCTCGGCACGCTCAACAACTGCGCCGGCGGCACCACGCCGTGGGGCACGGTCCTGTCGGGCGAGGAGAACTTCAACCAGTACTTCAAGGCGACCGGTGGCGCCTCGACCACGCCGGAGGGCCGCTACGGCCTGGGCGCGAACGGCGACGCACGCAACTGGCGCTCGGTCGACCCGCGATGGGACGCCACCACCGCCGACTACAAGAACGAGCCGAACCGGTTCGGCTGGATCATCGAGGTGGACGCGAGCGACCCCACCTCGACGCCGGTCAAGCACACGGCGATGGGTCGCTTCAAGCACGAGGGCGCCACCGTCATCGTCAACGCCGACGGGCACGTCGTGGCCTACATGGGAGACGACGAGCGCTTCGACTACGTCTACCGGTTCATCTCCCGCGACAAGATGCGCCCCGGCAACAGCCCGAAGGCCCGCAAGCACAACTTGTCGCTGATGAGCGAGGGCGACCTGTCGGTGGCGCGCTTCACCGGCGACGGCCTCGGCGACGGAGTCAGCGACGGCACGGGCGAGTGGATCCCGCTCACCAAGGACGGCCAGTCGATGGTCCCGGGGTTCTCCGTCGAGCAGGTGCTCGTCTACACGCGGCTCGCGGCCGACGCCGTGCAGCCCACCAAGATGGACCGTCCCGAGGACGTCGAGCCCAGCCTGCACACCGGGCGGATCTACGTCGCGTGCACCAACAACACGGCACGCACCGCGGTGGACGAGGCCAACCCGCGTCCCGCCAACAAGGACGGCCACGTCGTCGAGATGGTCCCGACCAACGGCGACCACACGCTCGACACGTTCAGCTGGAACCTGATCCTGATCTGCGGGGACGCGGCGTCGGCCGGGCGCTACTTCGGCGGCTGGACCGGGCCCGTCTCCCCGATCTCCTGCCCCGACAACGTCGCCTTCGACAGCGTCGGCAACCTGTGGGTCTCCACCGACGGCCAGCCCGCTGCCATCGCGCTCAACGACGGCCTCTTCAAGGTGCCCGTCGACGGCCCGGAGCGCGGCCGGGTGCAGCAGTTCCTCGCCGTGCCGGCGGGAGCAGAGACCTGCGGTCCGGTCATCCGTGACCTCGAGGGTTCGGTGTTCGTCGCCGTCCAGCACCCCGGCGAGGACGGCACCTTCGCCGCCCCGCAGTCGCGATTCCCCGACTACGTGCCGGCCGGCTCGCCCGCCGGTGCGGGGTCGTTCGCCGGTCCGCGCCCGAGCGTGGTCCAGGTGACGCGCGCCTGAGGAGCCCTACGATCGACCCGTGCCGCGACCCGTCCCCACCACCGTCGCGGTCGCGGCCGGGTCGACGGCGCTCCTCGCGCTGGCGGTCGCGCAGGGCTGGCTCGGTCCCGACGTCGGGCGGGGCGCCAACTTCTGCGAGCGGGCACGACCCGGTGCGATCGCCCAACCGGCCAACACGCTGTCCAACATCGGCTTCGTCGTCGCCGGGCTCCTCGTCGCCCACCACGCCCAGCACCGTCGACATCACGGGCCCCACGCCCGGCCGGTGATGTCGGCGGGCGTCGCGACGCTCTTCGCGTGCATCGTCGTGCTGCTGGGACCGGGCTCCGCAGCGATGCACGCCACGCAGAGCGCGTGGGGCGGCCACCTCGACATGCTGAGCATGTACCTCGTCGCCGGCTTCGCCGCTGCCTGGGCCTGGGCCCGGTGGACCCGGCGCGGGACCGGCGGCTTCGTGGCGGCGTACGTCGCCTGCGTGGCCGCGTGCGAGCTCATCGGGCTGTGGCCCGACCCGGTCCCGGTCGTCAACTACTCCGGCAACCTCGCCTTCGGCGTGCTGCTCCTCGGCGCCGTGTTGCTGGAGACCGCGCTGTGGCGCCGCGGCGAGACCAGCCGCGTCTTCCGCCACGGCGTCGTGGCGGTGGCCTCGATGGTCGTCGCGTTCACGATCTGGCTGCTCAGCAACAACGGCTGGTGCGACCCGGACTCGCTGCTGCAGGGTCACGCCGCGTGGCACCTGCTCTGCGCGGTCGCGGCGTACTGGCTCTACCGGCTCCACGCCTCCGAGCTGCGCGCCACCTGACGCACCACCCGGCGCGCGGACGTCGGCTCAGGCGTTGCCGTCGACGAAGCGCCCGTCCGGGGTGACCGGGTTGTCCTCGTTGATGGCGGCGACCGCCTCGGTGAGCTCGGCCTCGGCCAGCGGGCGGCGGTGGTCGAGGTGCACCCCGGCGATCATGCAGCGCACGGAGCCACCGGCGAGCTCGATGGTGGGGATGTCGACCGCCACGATCTCGCACGACTCTTCGATCGCGGCGACCTGGTCGGGACGGAGCGAGCGCTTGGCCCGCGCCGACATCGCCATCACGTAGCGGCGCTTGCCGTCCGGCGTACGCCCGCACAGCTCCACGGCGTTGCCGGCGAACTCGCGGATCTGCTCCTCCGTCAGCTCGACGATGGTGCGGCCGGTGACGGCGAGCCGCTCGCGCACCTGCTGGCGGCGGTGCTCGTCGGGGATCATGTCGAGCGCGAAGAGGGCGACGTGCGTGCCGACGCAGGCGATCACGTTGGTGTGGTAGACCGGCACGCCGTCGGAGTCGACCGCGTCGAAGGCCATCGGCTCGTAGTTGAAGTCGGTGCAGAAGCGCTCCAGCACCGCGACGTCGGCGCGGTAGCTGCGGGCGGCGTAGGCGACGCGGGAGACGTGGTCGAGCACCATCGCGCCGGTGCCCTCGAGGAAGATGCCGTCCGGCTCGAGGCCGGAGTAGTCGACGATCGCCTGGACGCGGTACTCCGACTTGAGCATCTCCAGCACGTCGCTGCGACGCTCGTGGCGGCGGTTCGAGGCGTACATCGGGTAGACCGCGACGGTCCCGCCGGCGTGCGTGGACAGCCAGTTGTTGGGGAAGACGCTGTCGGGGCGGGTGTGGTCGTCGTCGTCGAAGACGTGGACCCGTACGCCGACCGCGCGCAGGGCCTCGGCGAGGGCGTCCATCTCGGCCAGCGCGCCTGCGGAGGTCGCCTCCTCGGTCTGGCCGGCCGGGGCGTCGGCCTGGAAGGCGTTGTCGGCCGCGGTCGCCGGGTTGGGGACGAACCTGGTCGCGCGGATCAGGATGACAGCGGAAGGGGCCTGGGCACTCACGGGAGGAATCTAGGGCACACGGCGCCGCGCGTCAGAACCCGCGGGACCCGCCACCGCCGCCGCCACGGGAGCCGCCGCCACCGCCGAAGCTGCGCGAGCCTCCGCCGCCGCTGCTGCGGGACCCGCCTCCGCCCCCGAAGCCGCCTCCGCCCCCGCCGAAGCCACCGCCGCCGCTCGAGCTGCGACGGCGTGCTGCCTCCGCGCGGCGGGCGGCCTCCCGACGCTGCTCGGCGTCACGACGGTCCTGACGGGCGCGCGCGGCGGCCGCGTTGGCGGTGTCCTTCGCGCTCTCGGCGCCGGCCGTGATGGCTGCCAGGGACCCGGTCTCGGACTCGGCGAGGCCGAGCTGCTCCCTCGCGTCGTCGAGCAGCTCGCGAGCGGCGCCGGAGACGTCCCCGTGGACGACCTGGTCGCGGGCCGCGGCGATCGCGGACGCTGCGGCGTCGAGCGCGCGCTGGGAGGCCTCGTGGTCGGCGATGGCCTTGTCCACCACGGCGCGGGCGCGGGTCAGGCCCGCCTCGGCCTCCTCCAGCTGGGCGTCGAGGCGCAGCCACGCCGGCTTCGCGAGCCCGGCCGCGTCACCAACCCCGACCGCTGCCGAGCGGAACCCCGACACGTCGGGGACCTCCGCCAGGAAGGTCATCGCCGCCGGGTGGGTGCTGACCTGACCCTGGATCGCGTCGGCCTCCACGACGGCCCGCTCGACGCGCTGGGGTACGTCGACCGCGAGCGCCCGCAGCTGCTCCACCCGCAGCGCAGGGTGTGCGGCGCCCACCGCGACGGCGTCCGCGGAGTCCTGCGCCGCGGTGAGCTCCTCGCGCGCCCGGGCGAACTGCTGGTCGGCCATCGAGGTGTGCTGCTCGATGGTCCGCAGGGCCCCGTCGAGCGCCTTGCGCGCCGCGGACGCCTCGTCGACCGTGGCGCGCACGCCCTCGACGCAGCTGGGGTCCTGGTCGCGCTCGAGGGCCTCGGTGGTGACGTAGGCGTCGGCGATCGCGGCGTCGAGCTCGGTCGTACGGGTGTGGAGCGCCGCGGTGTCGCGCAGCAGCGCCGCCCGGAAGTCGGCGAGCTCGCTGAGCCACGTGCGGTGGGAGGCGAGGTCGGCCTGCGCCCGCTCGAGGACCGCAGCGGCGTCGCCGTGGCGCTGCTCCCCGGCAAGCGCGGCAGCATCGGTGGCGGCCTGCTGGGCGGCGGCGGGGGCGGCGTCGTTGTCGGTCGTGCGGTAGCCCTCGACCTGCCGCGAGGCGAGGAGCGCGGTGACCTCGGCGGCCCCCGTCCGCAGCGCCTCGATCCGCGCCGGGAGCTCCTCGCGGAGCGTGTCGTAGGCCGAGAGCCGCTGCTCGATGACAGCCATGGCGGCTTGCGCGTCGCGCAGCTCGCGGGTGGCGGCCTCGACCTCGTGGCCGGCCTGCGCGGCTTCCTCGGTGTCCATCTCCGCCACGGCGGCCTCGGTGTGCACCTCGGAGAGGCGCAGGTAGGTCGCGGTCGCAGCGTCCCGCGTGGCCACGGCGTCGGCGTGGGCGGTCCGGATCCCGTCGGCGACCGAGTCGCTGACCGGCGGCAGCGCCCCGACCCGTGCGTCGATCAGCTCGTTGCTCTCGTCGAGCTCGAACCACGCCTGCGCCATCGCGGACACCCCGTGGGCGAGCGAGGCGCGGGCGGCGGCCCGGGCCTTGAGCCGTCGTCGCAGCCGGACCGCGCCGTAGCCACCGCCCCCGACGGCGGCCAGGCCCACCGGAACGCCCAGGAGCCACGGGGACGGGGCCGACCCGCCACCGTCGGAGGAGAAGTCGTCGGAGAAGTCGTCGATCTCCGGGACGTACGGCTCGGGGCCGCGCGTCGGGTTCGAGGCGGCGTACGCCTCTGCGTAGCCCCGCAGGCCCTCGACCATCCCGTCGGTCCACTGGCCGTTGCCGAAGGCCGGCCCCATGGCGCCCAGCTCGACGTCGTCGCGCGAGGAGTCGAAGCGGTCGAAGGCCCAGCCGTCGTAGTGCGTGCCCAGCTCACGGCCGCCGGTCGAGACGCCGAGCACCAGCAGCGAGCGCCGTCCCCCGCCGGTGAAGCCCCATCCCGCGCATTGCGCGCGGGCGTCGACGAGGGCGTCGTAGAGGGTGCCGCCGCCGGGGGTCTGCTCCCAGGCGATCACCTTCACCGTCACCCGATCGTCGTACGAGGACCTGGCCGCGCGCGAGACGGCCCGGTCGTCCAGCACGTCGGCCCCGTCGAACACAACACCGCTGTCGCACAGCTCACCGGCGGCGTGGGCCGGCGTCGTCACGGCGAGGGCCGTCCCGCACGCCAGCAGCGCCAGCGCGGCGCCCCGTCGTACGCAACTGCCCAGGGTCGTCCCTGCCTCTGCCCGCATGGCGATCCTCCCGCGCTCGGCTACGTGCCGGGGCGACTCTCCCCGACTGCCGCGGCCATCAAACCAGCCACCTCGACCGGGTCGCGGGTGATCGCGGATTCGTAGCAGGTCAGCTCGGTCTCGACCCAGCCCGGGACGTCGGCCGCCCGCCACAGCCCGCACGGCACGATGCCGCGCTCCTCGGCGAAGGCGACGACGCGCTCGTTGACCTCGTCGGGCGTGCCGGGGGCGTAGGCCAGGAAGGTCGCGATGTGCGGCTCCTCGGGGAAGGTCGCGAAGCCCTGGTCACGCAGCGCCGCGGCCAGCGCGATCGCCCAGGCGCGGTGGTCGCCGAACCTCGACAGGTCCCGCAGGCCCATCAGCCCGCCGACCGCGGCGGTGGTCATCGAGAAGAGGGTGCCACCCATCCGCTGGCGCCACGAGCGCAGCTCGCCGGCGAGGTCCTCCGGGCACACCACCAGCGCGCCGCTCGAGGCGCCCAGGCCCTTGTAGAGCGAGACGTAGACCGAGTCGAAGAGGTCGCCCACCTCGGCCAGGGTGCGGTCCCAGTGCGGCACCGACTCCCAGATCCGCGCGCCGTCCGCGTGGAGGGGCACGCCGCGCTCGCGCGCCGCGGTCGACAGGGCGACCAACTCGTCCCACGTCGGCAGCAGGCACCCGGCGTCACGCAGCGGCAGCTCGACCATCGCCGCACCGAGGCGGCCGCCGACCCGCGCGAGCGACTCTGCGGTGGGCGTCTCACGTCCGGTGGTGAGCCACTCGAGCTCCAGGCCGAGCACCCGGCGAGGGCCGTCCTGCTCGTGGTGGACGAGGTGGGAGAGGTCGGGCAGCGCGACGCGGCGCGAACCGGACCGGTCGCACCACGCGCGCAGCGTGGCCTGCTGGGCCATCACGCCGCTGGGGAACATCACCGCGGCGGGCTTGCCGAGCAGCCCGGCGACCTCCGCCTCGAGCTGCGCGACCGCGCCGCGCTCGCCGTAGCGGTCCCACTCGACCCCGTGCTCGTCGGCGTACGCCGCCAGCTCGGCGAACACCGCCGCCGGGGTGGAGGGCGGGCGCCAGAAGATCGTCTCCGCGGTGGCCGAGGCGGCGCGGAACCGGGTCGCGAGGTCGCTCACGACCGTCCGATCAGGACTGGCGCTTGAACCAGTACGTCGTCTCGACGCCGGGGATCACCTGCACCAGCTCCCAGCCGTTGACGCCGAGGGAGGTCAGCAGGTCCTCCCACGACTCGGTGTCGGCGACGAGCGCCTCGGGGTCGGCGTTGTAGCCACCGACCTCCACGTTGCCCTGGTCGTCGACAGTGATCTCGAGGTGCGCCCATGAAGCCATGCCACGATCCTGCCATGTCGCGGCACGGTCCGGTCACCCGCACTCAGCGCCAGCAGGCTGCCCAGGAGCCGCGGTCGGCCTTCCGGGCCCGCCGCTCGGCCGCCCGGTAGTCCCCTGCGCGCTGCAGCGGGTCGTCGCGGAAGATGTAGACCTGCGCGCGACCGGACCTCAGCTGCGCGAGACCGAGGTCGTCACCGGACGAGTGCACGTAGCGCAGCAACCTGCCGTAGCGGTCGCGATTGCCCTGGGTCGGGTCCGACACGAGCACGACCTCCGAGCCCACGGGGGCGAGTCGAGCCATCGCCGCGGTCGCCTCCTGGCCACCACACTCGAGCTGGGGATAGACCTCCGGGGTGTCGATGCCGAGGATGCGAACGTCCTTCTCGCTCCCGTTGGGCAGCCGCACCTCGAGGGTGTCGCCGTCGGTGACACGTACGACGACCGCCCGGTCGCGCTGCGCCTGCTCCGCGCCGAGCAGGTCGGTCACCCGCGCGGGCAACCCAGCGGTTCCCACCATCTTCGGCAGTGCGAGCAGCACTGCTGCGGTGAGGAGGAGCAGGGCGAGGCGGCGCACGGCCCCAGACTGTCACCTGCCGAGGTGCCACTCATGGAGAACGCGGCACTCGTCGGTCTCCCACCACGCGAGCTGGAGCCGGTCGAGCACGACCCGCACCGGCACGACGTCGGCAAGCAGCGCCTCCGTGGACGCGAGGTCGACCCGGTCGGAGGCGGCGTCGACCGTGAGGTGCGGCTGCACGTCCGCGCCGAACTCGCCGGCGTACGGCGGCCACGCGGGGAAGGCCGCGACGAGCCGGGCAGTGAGGTCCCGGAGCCGGTCGTCGGGCTCGGGGAGCAGGTGGATGATGCCGTTGGGGAACTGCGCGAGCTCTGCCAGCTCCACGGCGATCGGCGCGGTCGCCGAGGCCAGGTCGGCGATCGTGGCGAGGGCGGCCTCCGACGGATCGGGGTCGAAGGGGCCGAGCGCGGTGACGTGGGCGTGCCCGAAGCGCGGATCGGTCGACACGAATCCCGCGTCGTAGTGGGCAGTCCGCGCCCGCACCCACTCCTCCAGCGCGTCGACCGGGAGCTGGAGGACGGAGTGGCCGGGCACGGACCCAGACTGGCATCTAGGCTGGCGCCGCCATGGATCAGACACGCATCGCCCCGCCCTCCCCCGACGTCGCCGCCCGTGCGCGAGAGCGGCTCGCCGGTCTCGCCACTCCTGCGGGAGCGCTCGGCCGCATCGGCGAGCTGGGCGCCTGGCTCGCGGCCGTGCAGGGCGAGGTGCCGCCGCGCCCGCTCACCGACGTACGCCTGGTGGTGCTGGCCGGCGACCACGGCGTCGCCGCCCATGGCGTCTCGGCCTACCCCGCCGCGGTCACCGAGGCGATGGTGCGCACGATCGTCGCCGGCCGCGCGGGCGTCTCGGCGCTGGCCCGCGAGCACGGGGTGGCGGTGACCGTCCTCGACATCGCCGTCGACGCCGACCTCTCCGACCTGCCCGCCGAGGTCGGCGCCCGCAAGGTGCGCCGCGGCTCGGGGCCCATCCACCTCACCGACGCACTGACCCGCGCCGAGGCCGAGCGCTCACTCACCGTCGGCGCCGAGGTGGCGCGCGAGCTGGCCGACGATGGTGCGCAGCTGCTGATGACCGGCGATCTCGGGATCGGCAACACCACACCCGCGGCCGCCCTCGTCGCCGCGGTCCTGGGCCTGCCCGCCGACGAGGTCACCGGCCGCGGCACCGGCATCGACGACGACGGCTGGACCCGCAAGCGGGACGTCGTCGCAGCAGCCCTGGCCCGGACCGCGGCACGCACCAGTGACCCGGTCGAGCTGCTCGCCGCCCTCGGCAGCGCCGACCTCGCCGTGACGGTCGGCTTCCTCGTCGAGGCCTCCACGATGGGCGTGCCCGTCGTGCTCGACGGCCTCATGTCGGTCGCGTGCGCGGTCGTCGCCAAGGCGATGGCGCCGGGCGCCGCCGCCTGGTGGGTCGCCGGGCACCGGTCCACCGAGCCCGCCCAGGCCCACGCCCTGAAGTCCCTCGGCCTCGAGCCCCTCCTCGACGTCGGCATGCGCCTCGGCGAAGGATCAGGCGCCGTGGCCGCCCTCCCGATGCTCCGCTCGGGCATCGCGGTGCTGCGCGACGTGGCGCTGCTCTCGGAGATTCTGCCTTCGTGAGCCTGCTGCGTGACGCCTCGCTGCTGGCCGCCGGCACCCTCACCGCCGTACGCGTGCCGCCGCCGTCGCGCGTCGACCGGTCCGTGGCGGGTGTCGCGATGGTGCTCGCGCCGCTGGCCGTGCTTCCCCTCGCGGCCGCGGCCGCTCTGGTCGTGCTGGTCGCCGGCGTGATCGACCTGCCGCCACTCGCCACGGCGTACGCCGTGCTGCTGGTGCTCGCGCTCGGCACCCGTGCCCTCCACTGGGACGGGCTCGCCGACACCGCCGACGGGCTCACCGCGTCCTACTCCCCCGCCCGTTCGCTGGAGGTGATGCGCACCGGGCCGGTCGGGCCGGCGGGCGTCGTCGCGGTCGTGCTCGTCACCGGCCTGCAGGCGGCCGGCCTCAGCGCGGTCGTGCGGCACGAGCAGGCGTGGTGGGTGGTCGCGATCCTCGTCTGCGCGTCACGCTCCAGCCTCGCGCTGGCGTGCGTGCGCGGTGTCCCGGCGGCCCGCGCAGACGGACTCGGCGCGGTCCACATCGGCGCCGTGCCCGTGGTCGCGGCCGTCGGTTCACTCGCCGTGACTGCCGTTGCCGTCGCGCTGGCCGGCGTCGGCCTCGGGGCGCCGTGGCCGTTGCTCGTCGGGGTCGTCGTGCTCGCGGGCGCGGTCGTCGCCCTGCTGCTGCGATGCGTACGCCGCTTGGGCGGGATCACCGGCGACGTGCTGGGCGCGGTGGTCGAGGTGTCGTTCGCGGTGCTGGTGCTGGCTGCTGCGACGGCCTGACCGCGCGTACCGGTCCCGCCGCGGTCGAGCTACATGCGAAGGGTCCGGATGCCCAGAGCGACGGCCACCAGCAGCACACCGATGGACAGGCTCGTGAGCCACGCCCAGTCCGGGATCGAGTCGGCGGGCGCCCAGGCCAGCAGGGCCCCGAGGACGATCAGGGCCAGTCCGCCCCGCAGTGCGCCGACAGGTGCGAACTTCGCTTCCGGAGATGCCATGGCGCCGACCGTACTGGATCAGCCACCCACCGAGATCAGCACCGCCGTCGCGGCGAGGCACGCCACTGCCGCTACTGCGATGGCCGCGTTGCCCAGCGCGTGGCTCCGGGGGACGCCGCGCGCGAGCACGCCCAGAGGAACAGCCACAGCCGCCCCGAGGTAGGTGAAGACGCTGAAGAGGTACGTCAGAGAGCACAGCGCGCTCAGGATCGCGACGACCAGCGCGATCGCACCGAGAGCGGGCGAGTCGAGAGCGGGCCCCTCGCTCTGGTCCCAGTCCGTCGGCGTGGTCGTGTCGTCCGTCACGGGAGTGAGAGTAGGCCCCCGGGCGGGACGCGTGATTCGGAAAGCAGCGTGTCAACGGCGGCTGAAAACTGACCCCCTCGCGGCAAGTGAAAACTGACCCCCTGGTTCTAGTTCTCTTCGTTGACGGCCGCGGGGACGCGGCCGAGTTCTCGGTTCTTCAGCCGGTAGGAGTCGCCCTTCAAGGCGATGACCTCGGCGTGGTGGACGAGCCGGTCGATCATCGCGGCGGCGACGGTGTCGTCGCCGAAGACCTCGCCCCAGCGGGCGAAGTTCTTGTTGGACGTGACGATGAGGCTGGCGCGTTCGTAGCGCGACGAGACGAGCTGGAAGAACAGGTTGGCGGCCTCGGGCTCGAAGGGGATGTAGCCGACCTCGTCGATGACCAGCACGGGATACCTGACGAGTCGGCGGAGCTCGTCTTGTAGTCGACCTGCGTGGTGGGCGTCGGCGAGCCGGTCGACCCACTGGGACGCGGTGGCGAACTGGACTCGGTGCCCGGCCTGACAGGCCCGGATCGCCAATCCGGTGGCCAGGTGGGTCTTCCCGGTGCCGGGCGGACCAAGCAGCACGACGTTCTCCTTGGCGGCGACGAAGTCCAAGGTGCCCAGGTGCGCGATGGTCTCCCGCTTCAGGCCCCGGGCGTGGTCGTAGTCGAAGTCCTCCAGGCTCTTGCGGGCCGGGAACCGCGCGGCGCGGATCCGGCCCTCACCGCCGTGGGACTCCCGCGCGGACACCTCGCGTTGCAGGCAGGCGGCCAGGAACTCCTCATGGGTCCAGGACTCCTCCCGCGCCCGCTCGGCCAGCCGAGCGACCGACTCACGCAGCGTGGGTGCCTTCAACGCCCGGGTCAGGAACTCCAGCTCGCTGGTGACATCACGGCCGGTGCTCCCGGCTGTCTTCGCAGTGGTGCGGGTGGACATCACGACACCTCCTCATCAACGAGCGCGTCGACCGTCTCGTGTGCCGTCTCGTCGACCAGACCGAGGACCTGGTCGTAGGTGGTCAGCGAGCGGATCTCGATCTCCTCACCGGTCACGACGTCGGCGACCGGACGCAGCAGGTCGGCTCGGCCGTGACGCAGCTGCTTGGCAGCGACGGTGTGCTCGAAGTCGGTGATGGTCTGGTGCTGTGCCCACACCCGGGCGTGGTCGGCCACGACCGCGCCCTCACAGGTCACCCACACCCGGTCCAGGTCGGCGTGGATCTCGATCCGCCGTCCGACCACGGCCGGGTGGACCGAGTAGTCGTTGGAGTCGACGCGGACGTAGTGGTCGCGCGGCAGCCGCACGCTCTTGCGCCAGCCAACCTCCGGTGGCACCGGCGGCAACGGCATCATCGCGGGCCGTGTCCGCTGCGATCCGGTCCGCCGGCGAACAGCCCAGCACCCGCATCCGACGTGTGTTGGCCCTGGCCACCCACTCGCCCAGTTGGGTGTTGAAGTCCTCGGGTGAGGTGAATGTCCGCCCGGGCAGGAAGGACCGCTCGAGGTAGTCGTGGAACCGTTCCAGCATTCCCTTTGCTTCGGGGTCAGCCGGCTTGCAGATGTACACGCTGGCGCCGAGCACGCCGCGGAATGCCTGGCACTCGGTGGTCAGCTCGGGTCGTCGGGCGCGCCAACGCCCGACCGCGCCCTCGCCGTCCCACACCAGCGTGCGCGGCACCGCGCCGAGTTGTTGGATCAGATGCCACCAACCCGCGAAGAGGTCCTCGGACTCTCGACGAGGGATCAGCACCGCGCCCGTCCACCGCGAGTAACCCGAGCACATCGTCATCACCGGCAGCCGCTTCGCCGTCCTGGTCTGGCCGTAGCCGACCGGCAGCTCGATGTCGGGGAACCAGAAGTCGAACTGAGCCAGCTCACCCGCCTCATAGGTCGTGCGCGACGCCGGGTCCGGTGGCAGGTACACCGGCCGCAGCTCGCTCACCCGCGAACGCAGCGTCCGGATCGAGTGCTCCCAGCCGATCCGCTCCGCGACAACCGTGGCCGGCATCGTCGGCGTGACCTGCAACAGCTCGCGGATCCGCGGCTCCACCTCGTCGACCAACGACCCTCGCGCCGCCCGCTCGTAGCGCGGCGGACCCTCATCCCGCAACGCCTTGCGCACCGTGTTCTTCGAGATCCCCATCGACCTGGCGATCACCTTGATCGGCACTCCCTCCGCACGATGCAACCGGCGGATCTCAGCCCAGTCCTCCACTGACAACACTCCGTATCCCCCTGCCTCGAGGTTCGAGGACAGGGTCTCGGAGGGGGTCAGTTTTCAGTTGCCGTCCGGGGGTCAGTTTTCACGTGCCGTCGACACAGCGGCGACCGCGCACGTGGGACACGCGCACCTCGACGTGAGCGGATGAGCTGATCGCGGCATATCCGGAGGTCAAGAGGACCCGGCTGCGGCTCCTCCGACGTGGCACGCTGAGCGACATGACGAACCGAGATCCGGAGTTAGGCTCTGAAGAAGTCTTGCAAGACGTTCTTCGGCAGGTGGACATCTACGAGGCCGTCTCCATCGCGGCGAGCGACGCTCACGCCGTCCTCGACGTCATGCTCACTGCTGCAGATCCCGACGCTGCCAACCGAGCGCTCATGGACCGGTATGCCTTCTCGGAAGTACAGGCATGGGCCGTCATCGAACTCCAGTTCCGGCGCATGACTGCGGCAGACCGAACGAAGATCGAACAGCGGCTCGACGAACTCGGTGAACAGGTCAGGGATCTGCAACGGCAACGTGGACGCACCTGAGGGACGCTCCGGCTGCCGGGACATCGGCATGAGCGGAGGAGCTGATCGCGGCAAGAGCGGATGGATCACCAGCCGGTTATCCACGACTCCGAGTGCGACGAGTAGGTCGAGTCGGCTGCGTTGATCCAGTCCCACGAGTCGGTTGTGTGGACCCTGCCCTGGAAACCAGCACCGAAGGTGGCGTCGTGGTCGTGCCGCTGAAGACCTCGACATCGCCGTTCATGATGACGATTTCGTCTCGGGCCGTGGACGACGAAGGAGTCTTGTCCGGCGTTCTCCGACCCGACGCATCTTGATCGCCAACGATTCCGCCATGGTCTGAGCCCGCCACGATCCACTGCACGCTAGCCGGCAGATCCGGAGTGCATATGGTGGGTCTCGGCCATCCCGGCAGGTAAGAGGGAGAGACGGGTTCCACCGCAGGGTGGGAGAAGTGCTGGGAAGTAGACCCCGCCTCCCCGCCCACCGCGAACCTCATCGGGGCGTCGTTGGATGTCCGCGTGGCCGGTCGCTCTCACGGATGACTCCGCTGATGGGGGTGCGAACTTCGGAGGTCGGCCTACGTCCGTCTGTGGAACCTGAGGTCGCCGCTGGGGAGGCGGTCGGTGCGGTAGCCCGTGTCGTGGACCCGGTGGTGATGGTGGCTGCAGAGCAGGATCCCGTTGTCGAGATCGGTGGGACCGTTGTTGCGCCAGGGGTCGAGGTGGTGGGCGTCGCACCACGTGCCGGGGACGTCACAGCCTTCGGCGCGACAGGTGCGGTCGCGGATCAGGAGCGCCTTGCGCTGCGCGGGGGTGAAGAGCCGCTTTGCGCTTCCGAGGTCGACGGGGAGGCCGGTGCCGCCGAGGACGGCGGGCAGGATCTTCGCGGTGCACGCCAGCCGGCGTGCCTGGCTGGCGGTGGTGCGGTCGCCGGTGAGGTCATCGCCCGGCACGAGGCCAGCACCGATGAGGTCAGCAGTCGCGAGCTCGGCCCGCAGCGAGTCGAGCGGGATGGTCACGATGACGGTGGTCGCGTCGCCGCCGTGGACGGGCAGCCGGGTCGGGTCAGCGGTCTCGAGGAACCGGGCGAACGCCTCACCCATGCGCCGCGGGTACGGCAGCCGGGTGAACGGGTCATCGGCCACGCCAGCGTCGTCGGACTCGCTCGCGGGGTCATTGCCGCGCTGCGCGCGGGGGTTCGCGAACGCTTCGAGGTACGTCGCGAGCCGGGTCGCGACGGCGTCCGGCACCAGCGCGGAGAGGCGGGTGGTGCCGTCGCCCTGACGGCGAAGCGTCATCCGCGTCTTGTCCGCGGCGTGAGCTTCGAGGTCGGCCAGCCGGGCGGCCTCCGCGGCCTCCGCGACCTCGGGGGCGACCACGTCGAGGACGCGACGCCCTACCCGCCCGAGCTCCTTCGGCCCGAACTCCGTCGCGCAGGCGACCAAGTGCGCCTCGGCACGGGTCACGGTGTCCATGTCCACTGCTGCAGGAAGCGCGTCGAGGGACCGGCGGATCACGTGCGCCTGAGCCAGCGTCACAGCCCCGTCGCGCATCCCTGCCGCCAGCACCGGTCGCTCCCGGTCTAACGCCCCCGCGAGGGCCAGGTCAGCCCGCGCGTCCGCGAACCGCGTACGCGTCTCGTGCACCAACCAACCCGCGGAGTCCTTCGCACCAGTGGCGTCCGCGAGGTCACCGGCACCGGCCAGGACCCGCAACCGCAGCTCGACCACCTGCGCCTCGGCTGCGACCAGCTCCCTCAGGGCGGCCGCCTTCTCCGAGGTGGACATGAAGGTCGGGTTCGCCCCCGCGACACCCTTCAACAGGCTCCGGATGTCGGAGGCAGCAGCAAGGATCGGGTGGTTCACGGACTGCCTCCTCTCGACGACGACTCGGCTCACGCATATGCATGAGAACCAACTCTCGTCGCTCCTGGAGGCCCGGATCACCGGACTATTACTGACCCTCGCAACTCGCCCCACCAGCTCGGCATCACGACTACCCGGTGACTGTGGAACGTGACGCCGACACTATCCCATCCGAACCACACATAGAACACATGTTCGATCAAAATCCATCCGAGACAGCATCAAGCGAGCGCGCCAGGCTCGGGATCATCACCGCGGCCGCGACGAGGTGGAGCACGACGAGCGTGATGCTCGTCGAGGCAGCCATCCCGACCACCCAGGGCGGGACCAGCGAGATCGCCGTGAGCACCACGGTCGTACGCACGAAGTGACGGCGAGGGAGGGTGCTCCACCTGAGGAGCACTGCGGCGACGACCACCCCCACGAGCGAGAAGACGCCGGTCACGAACGCGATCCCCGACAGCGGAATCGTCTCGCCGTCGGCCGGCACCTCCAGCTCGACGCCGGTGGCAGTGGCCAGCGCAGCCACCGCGGTCGTTGCGACCACCGCCACCAGCGACGCGAGCAGACCGGTGCGCACCAGGCCGAGCAGCCGGCGCCTCACGCCGACCCGCCCGGCAGGCGCTCCGGCAGCCCGAGGCGCGCGAAGTGGTCCCGGTCGAAGATCGTGACCTCGGTGACGCGGCCGCCACTCACCCGAAGCACGTCGATGGTGATCGGGAGGTAGGAACCAGAGGCCTCGTGCCAGATGTAGTAGCCCACCGCGGGCTGGCGGTTGACCGACGTGGCGACGGCACGCAGCCCCGCCATCTCCGGATAGCCACCGGCCACCCAGTCCGCGATGACGGCGTCGCGCCCCACGATGAGTCCCTGCGTCGGCGGCATCGCGAAGCGGACGTCGTCGCGGAGCATGGTGGCGATCGTGTCGATGTCCGCGGCGACGCTGGCGTCGGTGAAGCGGCGTACGAGCTCGCGGTTGGCGACGTCGTCCTCCGCCCCGGTCCACTCCTGGCGCTCGGCGGGCAGGTGCTCCCGCATCCCGGCCCGCGCCCGCTGCAGCGCGCTGTTGACGGAGTTGACGGAGTCGCCGAGCAGGTCCGCCACGTCCTTCGCCGGCCAGCCGAGCACGTCGCGCAGGATCAGCACGGCGCGCGGCCGTGGCGCAAGGTGCTGGACAGCGACGACGTACGCCAGCTCGATGGTCTCCCGCGCGACGGCGAGGGCCTCGGGCTCGTCCGCACCGACGGCGGGCAGCTCGTCGAGCAGGTGGTCGGGGTAGGGCTGGAGCCACCTCACCTCTCCCCCGGTCGCCGGCCTCGGTCGGCGTTTCTCGAGCAGGTCGAGGCAGGTGTTGGTCGCGATCCGGTAGAGCCAGGCGCGGACGGTCGAGCGCCCCTCGAAGGTCTCCCGCCGCCGCCAGGCGCGGAGGAATGCCTCCTGCACCGCGTCCTCGGCGTCCTCGAACGATCCGAGCATCCGGTAGCAGTGCACGTGCAGCTCGCGTCGGTGGCGCTCGGCCACCCCTGCGAACGCCGCCTCGTCCATCGTGTCGAGCCCGCTCACGTCCCGCTCCTCCAGCCGCGTCACCGCAGTCATCGCACCCATCCTCCAGCCTCGCCGTGTCCTGTCACGCGTATGACGGGTGCGGGCCGCGGAACTCATCACCGCTCTGGGAGGATCGTCGCCATGCGGATCCTGGTCACCGGCGGAGTGAGGTCCGGCAAGTCGACGCACGCGGAGGCCCTGATCGGCGACGAGCCCGCGACGTACGTCGCCGCCGGACCGACGCCCGATGTGGAGGCCGACCCCGACTGGACCGCCCGCATCTCCGCCCACCGGGCGCGACGTCCGGGCGCGTGGGACACCCTCGAGACCCAGGACCTCGCCGGTGCGCTGGCGGGAGCCGGTCACCCGGTGCTGATCGACTGCCTCGGCACCTGGCTGACCGCCGTCATCGACGACGCCGGCGCGTGGGAGGACGAGTCCGACCGCGTGCACGACCTCGTGCTGGCGCGCACCGACGAGGTCACTGTGGCGCTGCGCGGGTGCGAGCAGGACGTCGTGCTGGTCACCAACGAGGTCGGCCTCGGCGTGGTGCCCGAGCACCGCTCCGGGCGACTGTTCCGCGACCTGCTCGGAACGGTCAACCAGCGCGTCGCCGCAGCCTGCGACGAGGTGCACCTCGTGGTCGCAGGCAGGGTGCTCCGGCTCTGACGGGAGAGGCCCCCGGTCCGACCTGTTGGTCGGAGCCCGAGGGCCGCGTGGATCAGGCGGAGCTGATCAGGCCGGGGTGGCCGTCTCGGTGGGCTCCGGGGCGGTCTCGCACTCCGTCAGGCGCTCCTGCGCCTTGGCCAGGCGCTGCTGCTGGGCGCGCTTGGTCACCTTGGTCTCCTTGCGGTCCTGCTTGGCGTCCGCCAGGAGACGGCGCGCCTCGGCCTTCTCGCGACCGGCCTCGGCCGCGGCGACGACCTTCTTGGCCTTCGCGACGCGCGCCTGCTGGCGCTCGAAGACGGCCGTGACCCGCACGAGGGCTGCCTCTGCCTTCTCGACCTTGGCCTGCTGCTGGGCGCAGGCCGTCGTCGAGGTGTCGTCCGCGCTGGCCGCGGAGACGGAGAGGCCACCGCCGAGCGCGACAACGGCCGCTGCGGCGGCACCTGCGAAGCGGATGGAGACAGACATGTGGTTCCTCCTGCGTCTCGGCGTGGCACGTCACCACGCCTCGTCACCACTACAGCGCCGCAGGACCGCAGAGTGTTACGCGGGACGTCGCTCAGACGAGCAGGACGAACGCCCCCAGCGCCACCAGCCACGACGCGAACGACCCGAGCAGGAAGTATTCAGTCATCTCGTGCACCGTCTGCTGCTCGTCGCGCGAGGACAGCTCGGGGAAGCGCAGCAGTCCCTTCGCCGCCACGACCACGCTGGCCGCGGTGACCTGGCCACCGAGGGCGAGGGCGAGGATGAAGACGCGCTCGAGCGGGCCGAGCAGGCGCCCGCCCTTGAGCTGTGTCGGCGGCATCTGGCCGTCGGCTCGCGGGTTGATGGTGCCGGTGGACTTGAGGACGAGCCGGACCAGCACGTTGCCCGTCGCGAGCTGCACGGCGAAGGCGCCGAGTAGGAGCAGGAACCGGTCGGCCTCCATGTCCTCCAGCGCTGGGAGCTGCACCGAGTCGAGCCAGCGCTCGAGCTGTCCGGACGCCTCGGGCGCGAGCCCCGAGCACGCGATCGCGGTGGTCAACGCGACGACGAAGACCGCGAGCGGCACACGTGCCGGCTTCGGCCCCGGGTGGCCGAACCCCCAGGTGACGGTGAGGCCCCAGAGCAGGACGACGACCGCGACCACCAGCAGCGCCACGACGTCGCGCCCCGAGGTCAGCCCGGCCAGCGCACCCACGACGAGGACCGTGAGCGCGCCGACGCACTCGGGCAGGTAGCGGGTGCGGCGCACCGAGTGGGTGAGGTCGGTGACGGCGAACCCGACCAGCAGGATCCCGAGCCAGCTCATCGGTCTCCTCCCGGGGCGAGCATGTCGTGGGCCGCGACGATCGCCGCGAGCCCGTCGGCACGCACCCGCTGCGACACAGCGGACGCGCTGACCCCCAGGGCTTCCGCGAGGTCGCGCTGGGTCTCGTGGGACAGCAGACCACGCAGCACCGACACCGAGCGCTCCGACAGGCCGCTCACCCGCTCGTCGCGCAGCACCAGGCCGGCGTTCACGAATGCCGGGTCGGGACCTCCCTCGGCGCCGTCCGCGACGACGTACGCCGTGCGCAGCCACCGCTGGGCAGGCGTCTCGGCGGCACGCTCGGCGGCGTCGATCGCCGCTCGTGCGGCCCACCAGCCCGGCCCGTCCTCGATGCCCGCGTCGTCGAGGACGCTCGTCGCGCCCCAGCCGATGCCGTGTCGTACGTCGTGGGCGGGCCAGAGCCGGACCCGCACCAGCAGGGTGGCGCGGACCGCCTCTGCGACCGTGGCGAAGGTGCCCTGGTACTCGTCGCCGGCCGTGACCCAGAGGCCGCGCAGGGGCGTGAGCTCGTCGTTGACCTCAGCGAGCGCACGCCCCAGTCGCTGGTGGAGGTCGGCCCGGTCCTGCGAGGACCGGGAGCCCACCAGGTCCCCGATGACGGTGGCGACAGGAGTCATGGCTCCATGGTGAAGGCCATCGCTTCATTTGTCCATTATGAAGGTCATTGCTTCATCCACCGGCGAATGAAGCTCAAGGCTTCACTCCCAGAAGACGCGCTCGACCACGGCATGGGCCCGACGGGTCGTGCGGAGGTAGTCGTTGACCATCTGGTCGGACGAGTCCGCGGGGTAGCCGAGCACCCGTGCCACCGCGGCCCGCTCGCGGGCGTCGCGCGGCAGCTGGTCCGACGGTCGGCCCCGCACCAGCGTCACGGCGTTGCGCACCCGGCTCACCAGTCGCCACGCCTCGGCCAGCGTCTCCGCATCGGCGGCGGCGATGAGCTCGGCCTCCGTCGCGGCCTCGAGGGCGGACAGCGTCTGCGGGGTGCGCAGGCCCTCGACCCGGCCCGCGTGGCGCATCTGGAGCAGCTGGACGGTCCACTCGACGTCGGCGAGCCCGCCGCGACCGAGCTTGAGGTGGGTGTGGCGGTCCGCTCCGCGCGGCAGCCGCTCTTCGTCGACGCGCGCCTTGATCCGGCGGACCTCGATGACGTCGGACTCCGAGAGGCCCTCGGTCGGGAAGCGGATCGGGTCGATGAGCTCGGTGAACCGCCGGCGCAGGTCCTCGTCGCCGACCACGGCGTCGGCGCGCAGCAGCGCCTGGAACTCCCACACGTGTGACCACTTGGCGTAGTAGGCGGCGTAGGACTCCACCGTGCGCACCATCGGACCGTTCTTGCCCTCCGGGCGCAGATCGGGGTCGACCTCGAGCGGGGGGTCGCTGGCCGGCAGCGACAGCAGGCGCCGCAGCTCCGAGACGACCGCCTGCGCGAACGACGCCGCCGCCTGCGCCTCCACGCCCTCGACCGGGTCGTGGACGAACATCACGTCGGCGTCGCTGCCGTAGGACAGCTCGAACCCGCCGTAGCGCCCCATCGCGACGACGGCGATCCGTGTCGGGGCCGCGTCGAGGTTCCGCTGTCGGCGCACCGACTCCGTCGCGATGTCGAGGGTGGCCTGGAGGGTGGCGTCGGTGAGCCGGCTCAGGCCCTGCCCGACCAGCGCCACGTCGGTCCCGGCCACCAGGTCCCCGCACGCGATCCGCAGCAGCTCGCGGCGGCGTACGGCACGCACGGCACCGACCGCGGCCTCCGGGGAGTCGGCGCGCTCGAGCACCGCCTGCATCTCCACGAGCGCCGCCTCGGCGCTCAGCGGGACGAGCGACTCCCCCAGCATCTTCACCCCGCGCGGCTCCCGCTCGAGGAGGTCGGTGGCGTAGCGGGACGTGCCGAGGAGGAAGGCCAGCCGCTGGGCGACCTCGCCCTCGTCGCGCAGCATCGTGAGGTACCACGGCGTACGCCCCAGGCTCTCGCTGAGGCGGCGGAAGCCGAAGAGCCCGGCATCGGGGTCGGGCGAGTCGGCGAACCACTCCAGCAGGACCGGCAGCAGCGTGCGCTGGATGTCGGAGGTGCGCGAGACGCCGCTCGTGAGCGCCTCGAGGTGGCGCAGCGCGGCCTTGGGGTCGGCGTAGCCGAGCGCGGCGAGCCGGGCCTCGGCCGCCTGCAGCGACAGCCTGGCCTCGGTCCCGGGCAGCTTGGCGACCGCGCCGAGGAGCGGGCGGTAGAAGAGCTTCTCGTGCAGCCGACGCACCTCGCGGCGGTGGTAGCGCCACTGCTTGTCCAGCTGCGCGGCCGGCTCGGAGAAGTGGCCGAGCGAGCGGCCCAGGCGGCGCAGCGACGCGTCGTCGTCGGGCAGCACGTGGGTGCGCCGCAGCTGGTGCAGCTGGATGCGGTGCTCGAGGGTGCGGAGGAAGGCGTAGGCCTCGTGGAGCTTCTCGCCGTCCTCGCGACCGACGTAGCCGCCGTCGGTGAGGCGCGCGAGCGCGCTGAGGGTGGCTCCCTCGCGCAGCGACGGGTCGGCGCGCCCGTGCACGAGCTGGAGCAGCTGGACCGCGAACTCCACGTCGCGCAGGCCTCCCGAGCCCAGCTTGAGCTGGCGCTCGGCCTCGTGGGCAGGGATGTGGTCGATGACGCGGCGGCGCATGGCCTGCACGTCGGAGACGAAGCCGTCGCGCTCGGCCGCGCTCCACACGAGCGGCTCGATCACCTCCTCGTAGGCCCGTCCCAGCTCGGCGTCGCCCGCGACCGGACGTGCCTTGAGCAGCGCCTGGAACTCCCAGGTCTTGGCCCACTTCTCGTAGTAGCCCCGGTGGCTGGCGAGCGTGCGGACCAGCGGTCCCTGGCTGCCCTCGGGACGGAGGTTGGCGTCGACCGGCCAGATCGTGCCCTCGCGGGTGTGGTCGGAGCAGATGCGCATGAGGTGCGAGGCGAGCTGGGTCGCTGCCCGCAGCGCGACGCCGTCGTCGGCCGTCTCCCCCGACTCCGTCCGGGCGGGCTCGTAGACGAAGACCACGTCGACGTCGGAGATGTAGTTGAGCTCGTGCCCGCCGCACTTGCCCATGGCGATCACCGCCAGTCGGGCGGACGCAGCGGTCTCCCCGACCCGCGCCCGCGCGATCGCCAGCGCCGCGTCCAGGGTCGCCGCGGCGAGGTCGGAGATCTCGGCCGCGGCGTCGTCGATGCCGACGTGGTGGGCCAGGTCGCGGGAGGCCAGTCGCAGCAGGATGCGGCGGTACTCCACGCGCAGCGCGTCCACCGCCTCCGCGTCGGGACGGCCCGCGACGGGCACCACGGCCGCGGGGTCGGCCCCGACCGCGGCCAGCATCGCCTCGCGGACGGCGTACGCCGCCGGGCGGGTGCTGCCGAGCGTGGGGTCGGTGAGCTCGCGCCACTGGTCGGGGTGGCGCACCAGGTGGTGGGTCAGCGCGGTGCTCGCGCCCAGCACGCTGCACAGCCGCATGGCGGTGCCCTCGTCGTCGGCGACCTCGGCGAGCATCTCGGCGCCCGAGCCCTCCGACTCCTCGTCGAGGGCCTCGGTGAGCCGCAGCAGACCTTCGAGCGCGGCGTCGGGGTCAGCGGTGGCGGCGAGCTTGTCGGTGAGCGGACGGCCGGCGTCACCGAGGCGCTCGATGCCTCGTGCGGCGGCGGCCCCGTCCACGAAGCCGAGCCGCACGAAGTAGCCCGAGGAGGTCATCGGCGCACCTCGGCCGCCATCGCGGCGAAGCGCGCGACGAGGGGCCGCCAGTGCGCCTCGAGGGCCGGGCGGGCCTCCTCGATCGAGGCGAGAACGGCGTCCTGGTCGAGGCCGAGGGCCACGTGGTCGGCCCGGTCGGACTCCGCCCAGCGCGTCACGATCCCGGTGTCGGCCTCGGGGTGGGCCTGGATCCCCCACGCCCGCGAGCCGAAGCGGGCCACCTGCACCTCGCCGCCGGGGGTGCGCGCCAGCACCACCGCACCGTCGGGCAGGGCGACGACGACGTCGTTGTTCCAGTGGATCGCCACCTCGGCGCCGGTGCGCGCACCGACCCAGTCGTCGGCGGCCGCGTCCTCGGACCAGCCGACCGGCTGGAGGCCGACGATCTGGCCCCGCGGGTTGCGCTCGACCGTCCCGCCGAGCGCCGTGGCGATCACCTGGTGGCCCAGGCAGATGCCCAGCAGCGGGGTACCGGCCGCGACCACGTCGCGGATGCCCGCCTTGAGCGGGGCCAGCCACGCGACGGTGTCGTCGTCGTTGGCGCTCATCTCCCCGCCCAGCACCACCACGGCGTCGTACGCCGTCAGCGCGGGCAGCGCGTCGCCGTCGTAGGGGCGGCAGACCTCGAGCGTGCAGCCGGCCTCGGCCAGCCACGTCCCCACGAGGTGGGGCGGGCAGGACTCCTGGTGCTCGACGACCAGGACCCGGCTGTCGCTCACAGGACCGGCAGCATCCGGTCGCGCTCGAAGGAGGAGACCTGGGTGCGGTACTCCTCCCACTCGGCGCGCTTGTTGCGCAGGAAGAAGTCGAAGACGTGCTCGCCGAGGGTCTCGGCGAGGAGCTCGGAGGTCTCGGCCACGTCGATCGCCTCCGACAGGCTCTTGGGCAGCGGAGCGATCCCGAGGGCCTTGCGCTCGCGCTCGGTCAGCGACCAGACGTCGTCCTCGGCCTCGCGCGGCAGCTCGTAGCCCTCCTCGATGCCCTTCATGCCGGCGGCCAGGACGACCGCGAAGGCGAGGTAGGGGTTGCAGGCGGGGTCGACGGTGCGCAGCTCGATGCGGGTGGACTGGCCCTTGTTGGGCTTGTACATCGGCACGCGGATCATCGCGGAGCGGTTGTTGTGCCCCCAGCAGATCGACGACGGGGCCTCGCCCCCGCCGAGCAGACGCTTGTAGGAGTTGACCCACTGGTTGGTCACCACGCTGATCTCGCTGGCGTGGCGCAGGATGCCGGCGATGAACTGCCGCCCGGTCCGCGACAGCTGGTACTCCGCGCCGGCCTCGAAGAAGGCGTTGCGATCGCCCTCGAAGAGCGACACGTGGGTGTGCATGCCCGACCCGGGGTGCGTCGTGAACGGCTTGGGCATGAAGGAGGCCCAGATGTCCTGGCCCAGCGCGACCTCGCGGACCACGGTGCGGAAGGTCATGATGTTGTCGGCGGTGGTGAGCGCGTCGGCGTAGCGCAGGTCGATCTCCTGCTGGCCCGGGCCTCCCTCGTGGTGGCTGAACTCCACCGAGATGCCCATCGCCTCGAGCATGGTGATCGCCTCGCGGCGGAAGTCCGCGCCGCGGGACTGGGCGGTGTGGTCGAAGAAACCGCTGCGGTCCACCGGCTCGGGCTCGTCACCCTTCCCGGGCATGTCCTTGAAGAGGTAGAACTCGATCTCGGGGTGGGTGTAGAAGGTGAAGCCCTTGTCGGCCGCGGCGCTCAGCGTCCGCTTCAGGACGTGACGCGGGTCGGCGTACGACGGGCTGCCGTCCGGCATCCGGATGTCGCAGAACATGCGGGCGGTCTGCGGTCCCTCCATCCCGCCGCGCCACGGCAGGATCTGGAAGGTCGAGGCATCGGGGTGGGCGAGCATGTCGGCCTCGTAGACGCGGGCGAAGCCCTCGATGGCGGAGCCGTCGAAGCCGATGCCCTCCTCGAAGGCGTTCTCGAGCTCGGCCGGCGCCACGCTCACGCTCTTGAGGTAGCCGAGCACGTCGGTGAACCACAGCCGCACGAAGCGGACGTCGCGCTCCTCGAGCGCCCGGAGTACGAAGTCCTCTTGCTTGCCCATGGCGCCAGCCTAGGGGCACCGTGGGGCGCGGGTCCGCCGGTGTCAGCAGCCGAGTCAGAAACCTGTCTCCGACGGCAGTCCGCCGCCGATCAGCGCCTCGCGACGCGCCCGATCGGCCACGTGCAGCCCGCGCAGCACGCGACGCAGCTGAGCCTCGTCGGGGACCAACCCGAAGCGCAGGTGGATGCCCGGCGGGTCGGGCTCCCGGTCGGTCGGCAGCAGGAACCGGCTCAAGCGCCAGTGGTACGACGGCGCGCCGGCCGTCGCGGTCAGCACGAGCGCGGCCCACCGCGTGCCGAGGTTCTCCGGCACCACGGCGCCGACGTCGTCCCACGCGAGCTCGCTGTCGATGCCCGGGCCGCGCAGCTCGACGAGCTCGGCCGAGATCCGCAGCTCGGGGCGACGCGACCACGCGCGCCACATCTCGGCCGCCAGCACGAGCAGGAGCAGGGCCGGGATGCCGGCCGCGACGCGCACGCCCGTGCGGTCGTCCAGCACGGCCGCCAGGGCGAGCCCGATGCCGAGCGTCGTCAGCACGAGGGCGACGGCGGGCACCTGCCCGCGCTCGCCGAGAGCCAACGCCCAGGCCGGACGGCCGCGCAGCTCCGTACGACGCCAGGTCGCGACGCTGCGTCGCTGCCCGAGGACGACCATCGCGGCGACGGACAGCATGAACGCACCGAGCACGAGGTTGAGCAGCCGGCGCTCGTCGCTCGTGGCGGCCAGGTAGAGCGCGCCCGCGCCGATGATCCCGGTGAGGAGGGCGGTGAGGATCCCGACGGGACCGGAGGTGATGGCGTTGCGACCCGCCATCCGCTCAGAAGATCGAGTCAAAGACGTCTCCCACTCCCTCGCCGATGGCACTGAAGGTCTCGCCGACCTCCTCGACCCCGTCGACGACGGCGCCACCCCAGTCACCGAGCGTGTCGGCGCCGGAGCTGAAGAGGCTGTCGATCGCCCCGGACGTGAAGGCACCCACCACCGTACCGACGGCCGCGCCGACCACGACACCCGCTGCCGTGCCGACACCGGGGATCGGGACGAAGCTGCCCACCACGCCACCGAGGTAGGCGCCGGACGCGGTGCCGGCGAGGATGGACGCCGCCGCGGGGACCGCGTTGGAGGTGATGGCCTGCGTCGCCCCCTCCTCCTCCCAGTCGGAGGCGATGCCGTAGCCCGCGGTGGCGATGTCGATGACCCACAGCCCTCGGGTCAACCCCTTGGGCAGCTGCCAGTTGGACAGGGCCCGCCGGGCGGACGGGTGCGCGTCGTCGAGTCGGTCGGCCTCCTCCATGAGCTCGTAGAAGCGACCGGGGTCGGTGACCCCTCCGTCGGGGGTCCGCAGCGCGTCGGCGTGCGCTCGCAGCTCGGCCGCGCGGGTCAGCATCCGGTCGACCTCGCCCGTCAGGTGGGGTGTCGCACGGCGGATGAGCTCGAGCTGGATCCCCGCCGAGATCAGCTGGCCCGACAGGCCGACGTACGCCGAGTCGTGGCGCTGCCAGGTCGAGGCAGCCGCCTCCAGTGCGCGCTGCCACGCGTCCCAGGCCGCGGTGGCGTCCTCGACGCACTGGTTCCAGACCTCGACCTTGCTGTTGTGGCGTCGCACGGCGGCGTCGCGGGCCTCCCACGCGTCCCACTCCGCCGGGGTGGCGTCGGGTGCGGGTGACTGGCCGGCTGAGGGCGGCCCGTCCCCGGGGTTGCGCACCATGAAGCCGTCGACCTCGAGGCCGCCCTCCCTCGCGGCGGTGCGGACGTCGGCCATCGCGTCCTTGGCGGTGCGCATGTCCTCGGCGAGGTCGTCGACCAGCGTGGCGACGCGGCCGGTGAGCGCCGCGCCCTCGTCACCGGACTGCGCGAGCTCGCGGGCGCGCCCGGCGAAGGCGGTGCCCGCCTCGCCCTGCCAGTCGCCGGCGGCAGCGGTGCGCTGCTGGGCGACTGTGGTGGCGAGCTCGTCGAACCCGGTGCGCAGGTCCTGGCGCAGCCAGCGCCCCACGGCACGGACGTTGGCGACCTCGCCCTCGATCTCGGTGTCGAGGTCAGCCATCGGTGTCCAACCCGTTGACGAGGAACGACGCCGCCTCGTGGGCATCGACGGTGGCGACGGTGCTGTTGCAGTCCTCCACCGCCGCCGCGATGGTGGTCGACTCGAAGGCGAGCCGCGCGGCCGCGTCGCTGGCCGCGGCCAGGATCATCAGCAGCAGCGGCTCGGCCTGGCCGGTCCCGCCGGCGCCGGGACGCGAGGTGCCCACGGAGTCGAAGGCCGACCCGGCCAGCCCGAGCTGCTCGGCGACCTGGGTGAGGGTGGCGTGGTCGACGACGAGGCTGGAGGCACCGCCCCCGCCCCCGCTTCCGTCAGCCGCGCTCATGCGCGCACCCCGGGCTCCGGTGCGCGACGCTCCTCGGGCACGTAGACATCGGTGTAGACGATGTCGAAGGGCCGCACGTCGTACAGCATCTGGAGGTCCTGCAGGGGCAGCCCGAACCACGGCTGGTCCTCGCCCTGGCACGCCTGCAGGCGGTCGAGCGAGGAGTACACGAGCAGGGCGCTGCGGCCGTCCTTGGTCTGGCGGTAGACCGCCTCGGCGTACCTCCCGTCCGTCACGTGGGCGACGCACGGGATGTAGAGGAAGGGCGGGTAGTCCCGAGGAAGCCTGCGCGGCTCCGTGGGGCCGGTGGCCGTGACGTCGTCGCTCATGCGGAGGATCCTCCCCCGCGGCCGCCTCCCGGAAACGTGCGGGTCGGTCAGCGGCAGATGTTGACGTCCTGCGAGCCCAGAACGCCCTCCGGGGCCCGTCGCATCGGCGGGAGCCAGCCCTGCGTCGTCGGCACGAACGCGATGCTGCCGTCGACCTCCTTCCGCACCCCGCGCACGCGCACCTCCTCCACGACGAGGGGCACCGTGACCTCGCGGCTGCGCACGCCCTCCCAGCAGGCCGACGCCCTCCGCTTCGTGACGGCCTCGTCGAGGGTGACCGTGTCGCCCACGCGCTCGCCGTCGTAGCGCCACGCGACGGTGGTGACGTAGCCGGTGTGGCCCTCCCAGGGCGCGCGGACGGTGGCCGACATGCCCCAGGTGCGGCGCGTCGGGATCCGGAAGGTGACTGCCCCGTCGGTCACCCGCTTGGTCTGCGACGCCCACACGTGGACGACGTCGGCGTCGAGGGTGCTGCGCGCATTGACCAGCTGCACCTCGCAGCCCTCGCAGTCGTCGACGGTGAAGGTCAGCGTGGTGCGCGCGGCGGCGCTGCGGTCGTCGGGCCGGGCCACGGCGGGCGCAGATGCCAGCGAGCCGGCCAGCAGGGCGGAGCTCGCGAGCGCGGTGGTGCGGGCCAGGACGGTGGTGCGGTGGGTCATCTCGGTCTCCCCGTGAGGTGGTCTGTCGCTGACTGGACGCACCTCCCGCCGAGAAGGTTGCACTCGGTCAGGCGACGGCTCAGTCGTCCTCACCGAGGGTGTTGCGCTCGATCTCGGCGAGGGCGGGACGTCCGCGGTTGCAGAAGACCTCGAGGTCGACGGAGTTGCGACCGTCGCTGAAGACCGCGTCGACGTCGTCGTCGGGTCCCTTCTCCCAGCTCACCACGCGCCACCCTGCCGCGCGGTCGGGACGGGCGGCCACGCCGTAGGCATAGGTGTCGCGGCACTCGACGACGAAGGTGCCCCACGCGCCCGAGACCTCGTCGCCGACTGCCGGACCCTGCGGGGACGGGACGGCAGTGGGCGCGGACAGGTCCTGGACCACCTCGTCGCCGACGGGACCGCGGTCGCGGATGGTGGCGCCCACCGTGGACACGGCCACCACGCCGACCACCACGGCCACGGCCGTCGTGGCGGCCCACAGGCCCACGAGCAGGAAGCGACGTCTCACGTCCCCATCGTGCCCTGCCCCACGACAGCGCGAGGTGAGGTGAGGGTTAAGGCGCGGATAAGGACGACGGCAGGCGCGGGGGCGGACGGTACGGTCACCGCGTGGCCGAGGTGCTGATCATCGAGGACGACGACCGGATCCGGCCGTTGCTGGTGCGAGGCCTGCGCGAGTGCGGCCACACCGTGACGTCGGCCCCCACCGGCATGGCCGGCCTCCAGCTCGCGGTCGACTCCTCCCCCGACCTCGTCGTGCTCGACCTCGGCCTGCCGGACGTCGACGGCACCCAGGTCCTGTCGATGCTGCGCGCGGTGAGCGCGGTGCCGGTGATCATCGCCAGTGCGCGTGCCGACGACCCGTCGCTGGTCGGCGCGCTGGACTCCGGTGCCGACGACTACGTCGTGAAGCCCTTCACGAGCGCGCAGCTCGATGCACGCGTGCGTGCCGTCCTGCGCCGCGTGCAGTCGGGCCGGCAGCGGCCCACCACCCTCACCGTCGGCGGCCTGGCGCTCGACCTGGCCGGACGCCGCGTCCACCTCGACGGCACCGAGGTCGAGCTGACCCCGCGGGAGTTCGACCTGCTCGCGCACCTCGCCGAGCGCCCCGGCGAGGTGGTCACCAAGCGCGACCTCTTGGTCGAGGTGTGGCGCCAGCCGTGGGCGGGTCGGACAAGACCGTCGACGTGCACCTGTCGTGGCTGCGCCGCAAGCTCGGCGAGACGGCAGCCGAGCCGCGCTACCTGACCACGGTGCGCGGGGTCGGCGTACGCCTCACCGCCCCCGACGAAGGCGGCTGAGGTGCGCCGCAGCCTCCTGGTGACCGCGGCAGCGGCCATCTCGATGGTGCTGCTGGCGATGCTCGTGCCGATGGCCATCCTCGTGCGCAGCTACGCGCTGGAGGACCGGCTCGCGCGGGCGGCGCTGGAGGTGCAGGCCGTCGAGACGGTGGTGTCCGGGCAGGACGCCGGCGCCGTCGGGCAGTACGTCGACCGGCTCAACGACGCAGAGAGGCACACCCGGGTCACCGTGCTCTACCCCGACGGTCTCGAGATCGGGCCCGACCGCGGGCAGGACGAGCTGGTCCTCGACGCCCGCAACACCGGTCGCGCCCGCGTCGACGACGTCCCCGGCGGGTCGCAGATCCTCGTGCCGGTCTCGCGCGGCGGCAACTCCGGCCTCCCGTCGCAGACCCCCGTGATCCGGGTCGTGGTCGACGAGCCGGGCCTCGACTCGGTCGTCGGCGTCGCGTGGGGCCTGCTCGCGGGACTGGCCCTCGCGCTGCTGGCCGGCTCGCTCGTCGTGGTGGACCGGCTCGGGCGCTCCTTCGTCCAGCCGATCCGCCGCCTCGCGGAGCACACCCAGACCCTGGGTCGCCCCGGCGCGACCGCTCCGATGGCTGCCGTCGACGGACCGCCCGAGGTGCAGGAGCTGGCAGGTGCGGTGGACCGCCTGGTCGGCCGCATCCAGCTGCTCCTGGCCCGGGAGCGCGAAGGCGTCGCCGACCTCTCCCACCGCCTCCGCACCCCGGTCACCGCGCTGCGGCTGCGGGTGGAGACCGTCGCCGACCCCGACCTGCGCGACCGGCTGGCCGGCGACCTCGACTCCCTCGAGGCCACGGTCGACGAGATCGTCCGCGAGGCGCGCCGCTCCGAGCGCGAGGGCCTCGACCCCCGCACCGACGCCGTTGCGGTGATCGCTGAGCGCGTACGCCACTGGGCGCCGCTGGCCGAGGACCTCGGACGTCCGTGGGAGGTCGACCTCGCTTCGACCGGGCCGCTGCTGCGGGCCAGCCGGGCCGACCTCGAGGCGCTCGTCGACGTCCTGCTGGACAACGTCTTCTCCCACACCGCCGACACCGACGCCGTACGCATCACGCTCACCGCCTCGGACGACCGCGTGGACCTGGTCGTCGAGGACGCCGGTCCGGGACTGCCGCCCGGGCTCGACGCCACCGGACGCGGCGCCAGCGGTGCCGGCTCCACCGGTCTCGGGCTGTCGATCGCCGCGCGGACCGCGGAGGACGCCGGCGGTGCGCTGGCCACGGGCACCTCGGACATGGGAGGAGCCCGGGTCGCCGTCACGTTGCGGACGGCCTGACCCGGGCTCTCGCCGGTCGAGGGGATCGCTCAGCGCAGGGTGACCTTCGTGGAGCAGGACGCGCCACCGGCCGGGGTCACCGTCAGCTTGAAGACGTCCTTGCCCGCGGTGTTGCGCTGGAAGGTGTCGAGGTCGAGCTCGCCCTCGTTGTCGGCGCGCAGGACCCGCGAGGTGGCGACCTTGCCGTCGTGGCGGATGGTCACGCGCCACTCGCTGCCCACGCGGGCGTTGTCGATGTCGGCGTCGACCTCGAAACCACCGCGCTCGCGGTCGACGTTGAGCTCGTACGTCGCCCCGGCGCAGGTCCCGCGGCGCTCGACGTCGGCGTGGGCGGGAGCGGCGACCAGTGCGGTGGTGCCGGCGGTCGCGAGCAGGGCGGTGGTGGCGATGAGCGTCTTCTTCATGGGGGTGTCTCCTGGTGGTGTCGGTGTGGGGGTGGTGCGGACGGCTGGATCAGGAACCGAGGGTGGCCGTGCAGGGCTCGCCGTCGGCGGGCGTGAAGGTGACGGCGTACGTCGCATCGCCGGGGTTGCCGTCGCTGAAGGCGTCGACGTCGATCTCGCCGTCCTCGTCGGTGGTGCGCTCGCCGGTGAGGAGCGAGGTGTCACCGCGCATCAGCTCGACCTGCCAGGCCTCGCCGGGGGCCGACGACTGCAGCTCGGCGCTGACCTCGGTGCCGCCGTCCTCGGCCTCGGCGCTGAGCTCCCACGTGGCGCCACCGCAGGTGCCGCGCTCGCTGGTCTGGGCCTCGACCGACGCCTCGACCGCCCACCAGGTCCCGAGCCCGCCCACGACCACTGCCGCCGCGATGCCGCTGCCGATGACTGCCTTCTTGTTCACGGTTCCTCCTCGTCGTCCGGCGCCGGTGTGGCGCCATGACCAGAAGGTTCGCGGCAGTGGGCCTAACCCCGCTCCAGCCGGTTGCTAAGGGCAGGCAAAGGCCTCGGGGGCCTCCCGGGAGCGGTGCGTGAGACAGGTTCTTGAGCGCGCAGAACGTGTCTCACTCACCGCTCGCACCTCAGGAGGCAGGCACGTCCCGCTCGATCTCGGCCAGCCAGGCCGTTCCCTTGGCGTCGCTCGGCATCCGCCAGTCCCCGCGCGGGCTCATCGTCCCGATCGCGCTCACCTTCGGCCCGTTGGGCAGCGCCGAGCGCTTGAACTGGTTGGCGAAGAACCGCCGGACGAAGACCTCGAGCCACGCCCGCACGTCGGAGAGCGAGTACGCCACCCGCGCATCGTCGGGGAACCCGGGCGGCCACTCCCCCGCGTCGACGTCCTTCCACGCGTGCCAGGCCAGGAAGGCGATCTTGCGCGGTCGGTAGCCGTGGCGCACGACGTGCGCCAGCGTGAAGTCCTGGAGGTTGTAGGGCCCCACCGAGTCCTCGGTGGCCTGGGGCTTCTTGCCCTCCTCGACCGGGATCAGCTCCGGGGTGATCTCCTGCTGGAGGATCTCGGCGAGCACGTCGTTGGCGGCCTCCTCGAACTCCCCGTGGCTGATCACCCAGCGGATGAGGTGCTGCACGAGCGTCTTCGGCACGCCGGCGTTGACGGTGTAGTGCGACATCTGGTCGCCGACGCCGTAGGTGCACCAGCCGAGCGCCAGCTCCGACAGGTCACCGGTGCCGACGACGATCCCGCCGCGCTGGTTGGCGAGCCTGAAGAGGTAGTCGTAGCGCAGGCCTGCCTGCACGTTCTCGAAGGTGATGTCGTAGACCTTCTCGCCCTCGGCGTAGGGGTGGCCCATGTCCTTGAGCATCTGCTCGGCCGCGGGGCGGATGTCGAGCTCCTCGAAGGTGACGCCGAGCGCCTCGGAGAGGCGGGTGGCGTACGCCTTGGTGGTCGCGCCGGTCGCGAAGCCGGGCATCGTGAAGGCGAGCACGTCGCTGCGCGGGCGCCCGAGCCGGTCCATCGCCTTGCACGCCACGATCAGCGCGTGCGTGGAGTCGAGCCCGCCGCTGACGCCGATCACCGCCTTCGGCGTGCCGATCGCGGCGAGGCGCTGCTCGAGCCCGGAGACCTGGATGTTGTAGGCCTCGTAGCAGTCCAGCGCGAGCCGCTCGGGGTCGTCGGGCACGAAGGGGTAGCGATCGACCTTGCGCAGCAGGCCGATGTCGCCGGTCGGCGGCTCCAGCTCCCACTCGACCGTGCGGAACCGGTCGGTCCGCTCGTGGTGGGTGCGCCGGTTGTCGTCGAAGGAGCCCTGCCGCAGCCGCTCCTGGCGCAGCCGGTCGAGGTCGACGTCGACGACCGTGCGGCGCGGCCCGTCGGGGAAGCGCTCGCCCTCGCCGAGCAGGTCGCCGCACTCGTAGACCAGCGTCTGGCCGTCCCAGCTGAGGTCGGTGGTCGACTCGCCCTGCCCCGCCGCGGCATAGACGTACGCCGCCGAGCACCGCGCGCTCGCGCTGCGCACCAGCAGCCGGCGGTCCTCGGCGCGGGCGACCGTGATGGGCGACCCGCTGAGGTTGGCCAGCACCGTCGCCCCGGCCAGCGCGGCCTCCGCGCTCGGGGGCACCGGCACCCACATGTCCTCGCAGACCTCGACGTGGAGGTCGAGGCCGGGGACGTCGAGGCACCGGAAGATCAGGTCGGGCCCGAACCGCACGTCCTGGCCGGCGACGGTGACCCACTCCAGCTCGCGGTCGTCGCCGGGGGCGAACCAGCGCCGCTCGTAGAACTCGCGGTAGTTGGGCAGGTAGGACTTCGGCGCGACCCCGAGGACGGAGCCGCGGTGGACCACGATCGCGCAGTTGTAGACCCGGTTGCCCTGCACGACCGGCGCGCCGATCACGAGGGCCGTCATCAGGTCGGCGCTCGCCGCCACGATCGCGGCGACCGCCTCCTGGACACCCTCGAGCAGCGTGTCCTGGAGGAACAGGTCGTCGACGCTGTAGCCGGTCAGGCACAGCTCGGGGAAGACCGCGACCGCCACGTGGTCGTCGTGGCAGGCGCGCGCCTGCTCGATGACCTCGGCGGCGTTGGCGGCGGGGTCGGCCAGGTGCACCGGCAGCGTGACCGCCGCGACGCGCGCGAAGCCCTGGGCGTAGGCCGAGTAGAAGTCCACGCGCTCACTCTAGGGAACCGGCGCGGCTTCGTTCGCCCGCGCGGGTGGTCGGCCGACTGGCACGGGGAACTGCCGGGTCGTCACGGGGCCCGCTCGACAGCCCGACCGTTCCCCAGAGCCAGCGTCAGCCGCCGGATGCGTCAGTCGTCCAGCAGGTCCGGCGCCACCGCGATGGATCGCATGCCCGGGCCACCACTGGCGAGGAGCTCGAAGTCACCGGTCGTGAAGTCCCACACCACCAGGTGCGTCCTGGCGTCCCCTGCCTGCATCGTGCGGAAGTCCATCGGCGTCACCAGCAGCAGCACCGTCTCCTCGTCCAGGAAGCCCATGGCCGTGAGGTGCCCGTTGTCGCTGTAGACCGAGTCCTCATCCCGGATCGGGGCGTACGCCACCCGCGCACCGGTGGTCGCGTCGATGACGATCGGCCCGGCGAAGGCGCCTCCGCCGAGGCCGCCCGTGATCGCGAACAGCCCGCTCCCGGCCACCGCGCGCTCACCCCAGGCGATGCCGCCGTCGTCGACCCGTCGTACGACCTCGCCGTCGCGCCACTCCACGAGCGTCCCGGTCCGGAACCGCCGCTCCAGCAACGGGCCATCCGGATCGATCGCGATCCCCCCGGCGTACTGGCCGAGGTAGGCGGCGGAGACGTCGCTGCCGTCGAGGCCCATCACCCACGGAGTGTTCCAGTGCATGACCAGCACTGCCTCGTCACCAGGCATCCAGCGCACTCCCGGTGGGGTGTCCCACGCCTCGGCGACCTGCTCGGGCCACGGCAGGAGACGCTGCTCCCCCGCGACGACGTCCACGACCCAGAGCCCGGCCTCGGCCGCGAAGGTCACCAGCCTTCCGTCGCTGGAGATCGCCGGCGAGGCGACATCTCGCAGGGAGGACGGTGCGATCGACTCCGTGCCGGGGATGGAGCGCCAGTCCCCCAGCGGAGAGAGCAGCATGATCGGCCGGTCCTCCTCGGGCCAGGCGACCACCGCGGCCGGGATCGCCGCGTCGAGGACCGAGGGAGCGTCCGCCGGCGGCGCGAGGACCTCGGGCAGGACCGTGGGGCCGCCGGGCGAATCGACGACGGTGAACGGATCCCAGAGTGGCTGGGTTCCCATCTTCGCCTCGTCGGTCCCCACGGCCGACGGCGTGGCCGTCGGGCTCGGCGTCGGCTCCGGCGTGTCCACCACTCCGGCCCTCGGGGTCGGGTCCTGCAAGACCCACGCCGCACCCCCTCCCATCAGCACGACAGCGGCGAGCGCCCCCACGGCCGTACGCCGCACGCGACGCCGGTGGGCCGACGCGAGCGCGCCGCCCACGAGGTCCGGCGAGCGCACGTGGTCGGTCGCCTCGCGGAACAGCTGGTCCAGGTCGTTCACGGCGTCCTCCCGATCAGGCTGAGCAGCTCGGGTGCGCCGGTGCGCAACCGCGCCAGGGCTGCGGCGTTCTGGCTCTTGACGGTCCCGAGTGAGACCCCGAGGACGTCGGCGGTCTCGCACTCGGTCAGGTCCTCGAGGTGCCGCAGCACCAGGACGGCCCGCTGCGACGGCGTCAGCCGCGCCAGCGCCCGGCGTACGACAATCGCGACCTCCGGCTCGTCGCTCGTCCCCGTGTCGTGCACCGACTCCGTCGGCACGTCCCGCCGGCGCCGCCACCACGAGATGTTGTCGCGGGCGATGATCCGCAGGGCGTACCCCGTCGGGTTGCCGTCGGCGAGCCGCGACCAGCGCAGCGCCACCTTGGTGAGTGCCTCCTGCACGAGGTCCTCGGCGCGGTGCAGGTCGCCGGTGAGCAGGTAGGCCGATCGCAGCAGCTGGCGCTGCCGCCCGACCGCCCAGTCCGTGAAGCCCTGCTCGTCCACCCGTTCCCCCTCGTCTGCACACTCAACTGCACGAGATGGCCAAATGGTTGGCACGACCTGCCCGACGTGCGTCACCGTGGGCTGCATGGAGATCACCCCCTGCACCTCCGACGAGGACTACGAGCACTGGCGGCGGGTGCGGATCGCGGTCATCCCCTACGAGCGGACCCAGTCGGTCGCCGAGCTGCGCGCCGGCGACACCCCCGAGCGGCTGCTGCTCCTTGCTCGCGACGACCGCACGGTCGTGGGTCACGGGCTCGCCCAGCGCTCGGACAGCACCGGGGCCGGGTCGGTCATCCCCCGGGTCCTGCCGGAGCACCGCCGCCGGGGAGTCGGCACCGCGCTGCTCGAGCGCCTCACCGCGCACGTCGCGGGACTCGGCCTGGACACGGTGCGCGGCACGGCGGACGACGACGGTGCGCTGGCCTTCGCACACCGCTTCGGCTTCGTCGAGGTCAACCGCGAGGTCGAGCAGACGTACGTCGTCACCGCACCGCCCGACGTCGCGCCGCTGCCCGAGGGGGTCGAGGTGGTCACCGCCCGGGAGCGCCCAGAGCTGTGGGGTGCCTGCTTCGAGCGGTTCGGCCGCGAGGCGCTCGCCGGCTTCGCCGTGGACACGCCCCTCGACGTCAGCCTCGAGCGGTGGAAGCGCGACTGGCTGGGCGACCCGATGTTCCTCGCGGTCCACGACGGCGAGGTCGTCGGTTGCGCGGGCCTCGGCCTCGACTCCGACACCCCGTCGCGGGCGGAGAACTCGCTCACCGCTGTCCGCGGCGACTGGCGCGGGCGCGGTCTCGCGGTCCACCTGAAGCAGCGCACACTCGCGTGGGCGGCCGACCACGGCGTCACCGAGGTCTACACCTGGACCCAGGACGGCAACGCAGCGATGCGGACGCTCAACACCCGCCTGGGCTACGCCACCACGCGCGTCGGCGTCCAACTCTCCCGCGAGACGCGATGGGCCTAGGCTCTGGGCATGCGGATTCTCGGCTGCGTCGTCGCACTCCTCGTCCTCAGCGCGTGCAGCGCCTCCTCCGGTGGCGGAGCCGGCGGGGACACGTCCGACCCGGCGTCCCAGGCGCGACTCGGCAAAGAGGCGCTGGAGGCGGCCCGCCCCGGGATCACCGCGGCCCTCGCCCCCACGGATCACAGCTTCGGTGGGTCGCACATGAGCTGTCGACTGGGGCGCAACAGCTTCGAGTACACGATCAACGGCGGGGTCATCGCCGGAGCCGACACGTGGGCGGCCGGTGTCGACGCCGTCTCCGACGAGCTCGCCCGCTCGGGCTGGACGCTCGGCACCTCTGCCAACGAGGTCGGCGTCAAGGCGGAGAGGAACGGCGTCAGCCTCTACGTCCAGCGCCAGCGGCGCTCCGAGGACGGCGTGGAGTGGCGCGTCCAGATCACGACCCCGTGCGTCTCCTACTCCGAGGAGGACGCCGACGCGGTCCGCGGCGGCAGCGGGACCGACGACCTCACCGGCGACTTCTGACGCACGCCCGCGCACGTCGGGACGCGTCCTCCATCGCCCGTTCAACAGAGGTTTCCGCCGCCGCTGAGAGGGCATCCTCGGTTCATGGCCCGCCCTGATCCCACCGCCACCGACCCGTTCTTCCGGGTCCTGCGCGAGCGTCACCCCGACGTCGACGTCGTCCTGCTCCCGCCCACGCAGCTGCGACCGGCCGAGCCCGACGCGTGGAGCGGCGACCCGGAGGCGGTGGCCGACGACGCGCGCGAGGCACTGCGCGTGCTCGGCGTCTCCCTGGGCACCGACCTCCCCGCCGGCGTCCGGTTCTGGAAGCACCACGAGGAGGCCGCGCAGCAGCACCTCGTCGTGGCGACCTCCTTCGCCGCGCCCGGGCGGGAGGTCCCTGAGCTGCGGCGTGTGGGCCAGGCACTCCTCGACCTGGGCTGGCGGGCGGCGCCGCTGGAGCGCGAGGACCGGCCCACGCTCGAGGCGCACCGTGACGGCCACCGCCTGACCGCCCACGTCGTCGAGGGCGGGGTCGACCTGGTCCTCACCTCGCGACCCGTGGCGGACTCCGCGTGGTCGGAGGACGCGCGGCCATGACCGAGATCCCCTACTCCGTGATCGTCAAGGCCGCCCGCGACTGGGACGAGCAGGCCGACGTGCTCCACTCCGCGAGCCGCAACCTCACCCAGGCCGAGGTCGCCGAGCTGGGCCCGCGCGTCGCCGCAGCGGCCAGCCGCTTCGTGGAGACCTGGCGCACCGAGATCGACGCGATGGAGCAGGCAGCCATCAGTCACGCGCAGGCCCTGTCGGCGGTCCGGCTCGACTTCCTCCTCACCGACCAGCAGGCGTCCACCGACCTGCGCGACCTCGTGCCGTGGGCTGACCGATGACCACCATCCAGGTTCCCGCACCGATCGCGGAGTGGCCCGAGCCCGACGTACGCCCCTCTGCCTCCGCCGTCGCCACCGACCTGCGCGCCGCCGCGATCGCCACCTCCGACGTGACCTCCTGGATGTCGGCCCACGGCGCTCCCGCCGGCTGGACCGGCAACGCCGCCGACGCGGCGGGTCACGCCATGACCTCCCTCAGCAACCGGGCTGACGCCGCGGTCGCGGCCCTGGAGAAGGCCCTCACCGCGGTCGAGGTCTACCTCGACCAGATGACAACCCGCCGCACCGAGCACGACCGGCTCGACGGCGACCGCGCCGACTACAACCGCGATCGCGCGTCGCTGTGGTCGCGTGCCGACGGCGCCCCGGCCGACCAGGCCGACGAGCTCCAGCACGAGGCTGCTTCCCTCACCCGTCGCCACGACCGCATCGTGGCCGATCGCGAGGCCTGGCTCGAGCGGGTGCGCGCCGACGAGGACCGTGTGATCGCCGTCCTGGCGTCGGTCGACACCCGCGAGGAGGGGCGCGATGCTCGCGACGCCCCCGGCCGGGTGGACGTCGACGGCCTGCGGCGTCAGCTCGCTGCCCAGGGCGACCCGCAGTCGGTCAACGACTGGTGGCTCTCCCTCAGCGCCGCCCAGCGCGCGGCTCTCTCGATCGCCTTTCCCGAGCTGGTCGGCAACACCAACGGCATCCCCACCGGCGACCGCGACGAGGCCAACCGCGGGATGCTCGACCGCGACGAGGACTACCTCCGCCAGCGCCAGGCGGACGGCACCCTCACCGCCGAGGAGCAGGCCTGGCTCGACCGGGTCACCGCCACCCGCGACGCGCTGGCCCTTGGCCAGCCACCCGCCCACGTCGGCGCCCCCATCGACACCAACCTGCTGCTCTACCTCCCCCACGCCTTCGACGGCGACGGGGCCGCTGCCGTCAGCTACGGCGACCCCGACACCGCCGACGACACGGCCGTGATCGTCCCCGGCCTCACCAACGACATGACCAAGATGGACTCGCAGGGCCAGGACGCGCTCAACCTGTTCCTCGACGCGCAGAGCAAGGGCGAGGACATCGCCGCGATCGCCTGGATGGGCTACGACGCCCCCAGCGCCGCCGAGGGAATCACCAACGAGCTCGCGGACATCGCCGGAGTGACGCAGGAGGGCCTCGCCGAGAACGGCGGTCACCTGCTCAGCGACTTCGTCGACGGCCTGCGGGCCACCTACGACGGCGACAGTCCCACCGGGCAGTCCCACCTCACCGTCATCGGGCACAGCTACGGCTCGACCACCGCGGCGCACGCCGCCGCCGACGGCCTCGACGAGGACTCCCTGGTGCTCATCGGCAGCCCTGGCGCGGGCGGCGGGGTGCACGACGTCTCCGGCCTGAACGCCCCGGAGGGCGAGGTCTACGTCGGCTCCCGCGAGAACGACTTCGTCACCTGGCTGGGCGGCGAGATCTCCATCGACGTGCCGGTCAACCTCGGCGGCGACACGGTCCACCTGGGCAACCTCGGGCTGGGCGACGACCCGAGCCAGGAGGCTTTCGGGGCCAATCGGTTCGACGTCTCCTCCGACGGCACCGACACGCCGTGGCACCTGCAGGACGGCGCGGCGATCCTCGACCGGCACACCAGCTACCTCGACAGCGGCACGGCATCGCTGGACAACATCACCAACGTCGTCATCGACCGCGACGACCAGGTCGACCTGGTGGCGGGACGCGACACCCCCGCCCACGACCGCCTCTACGACTTCGCCCAGAGCGAGGCCGCCTATCAGGCACAGCAGGCCGTCGAGGACTACGTCGTCGAGCCGTTGGAGGACGTGCGCGACACCGTGGTCGACGGCGCCGGGCGTGTCGTCGACGGAGCGGGCCAGGTCGTGGACGGGGTCCGCTCGGGCGCGGAGGACCTCGGACGCCGGTTCAGCGACGCCTGGCCGGACCACTGGCCGTGACCGCGTGCCGATGCGTAGCGTGACGAGGGTGCACCTCCATCTGCGCACCACCACGCTGTCTCTCTCCGTCTGCGCGCTCGCTGCCGGCCTGCTGACCGCCGGCCCGCCGTCGATCGCCGACCCGGGCCCCGGGGCGCCACCCGCGACGCGTGCCGAGGCACCTGCACTGCGGGTGCGTACGGTCGTCCGTGGCCTCGAGCACCCGTGGGACGTGCAGCAGGCGGCGGGCGGGCGACTGGTCGTCTCCGAACGTGACCGCGCCCGCATCAGCGTCGTACGCAACGGCAAGCGCCGCACGCTCGCCGATCTCTCCCGGCTGGTCTGGGTCTCCGGAGAGACCGGCCTGCTCTCCCTCGCGGTCGATCGCGACCGCCGGCAGGTGTGGGCGTGCCACGGCGCCACCACCCGCTCCGGGCCCGAGGTGCGCGTCACCCGATGGCGCGTCGACAGGCGCTGGCGCTCCCTGTCCGGGCGGCGGACGATGCTCTCGGGCCTCCCCGCCACGAGCGGTCGCCACGGAGGGTGCCGCCTGCTCCTCGAGCGCCGGGGTCCCGGGCTCGTGGTCGGCACCGGCGACGCCGCGGTCGGCAGCAACCCGCGCGACCTGGATTCCTTCGGCGGCAAGGTGCTGCGGATCAACCGGCGCACCGGGACGCCCATGGCCGACAACCCGTTCGCCGGAGCCACGGGCAGCCGGCGCTACGTCTGGACCTACGGCCACCGCAACGTGCAGGGGCTCGCGGAACGTGCCGACGGCTCGCTGTGGTCGGTCGAGCACGGCAGCTTCCGCGACGACGAGGTCAACCGACTCGTGCCCGGGGGCGACTACGGCTGGAACCCCGTCCCCGGCTACGACGAGTCGGTGCCGATGACCGACCAGTCCCTCCCCGGCGAGCAGCAGGACGCCGTCTGGTCCTCGGGCACCCCGACCATCGCCACGTCGGGGGCGGCGTGGGTCCGCGGCACGCAGTGGGGCCGCTTGGAGGGCACACTCGCTGTCGCCGCGCTCAAGGGATCCGAGGTGCTGTTCCTCAGGTTCGACGCCCGTGGCGACCTGGTGTCGGTCGCTCGCCCCCCGGCGCTGGCCCGATTCGGCCGGCTGCGCTCGATCACCTCCGCCCGCGACGGCGACCTGCTGCTCACGACCGACAACGGGACGGGCGACCGGGTGCTGAGGGTCTCGCCACGATGAGGGGCCCCGGGGTGGCCGTGAGCATCGCGGTGGGTCACCTGCGCACCACCGTGCTCCTCCTCGCCCTGGTCAGCCTGCTCGCCGCGTGCGGCGGCGGGAGCTCGGGCGGCGCGGGCGGCGCCGGGGCGTCGGTCGACGAGGTCGAGTCGACGACAACCGAGCGCGCCCAGGATGCGGTCCCCCTCGTTGCGGAGGCGCTCGGCGCCGACGTCGTGCGCGCCAGCCGCCAGTGGGAGAGCTGCATGGCGATCAGCTGGCGCCACGAGGCGTTCGCGACCCTCTCCGCACCTGGCGGTGACACCCCGACGCAGCTCCGCGACGTCCGCTCGGCGCTCACGGGTGCGGGCTACGTCGACGCGGCGCAGGTCGACGGCCACGTCACCGTCACGCGCGGCGACACCGAGGTCGACGTCCAGCCGACACCCGCACGCGGCGAGGGCGCCTGGACGGTGACGGTGCGGTCGACGTGCGCCGACTACGACGGAGACGACCTCGAGCGCGTCGAGGACGACGAGGGCGGCCCGCTCGACGGCGTGTGAGCGCCGACACAGCGTCGTACCCGTCGGTCGGGACTAGCCTGATCCTGGTCCGTGGACTCCACCGGGGAGCTGCGAGATGACGAGGAGCGAACGATGACGACACCGTCCGAGGAGACCGCCCCCTACGGCTCCGGCCCCGCCGCCCCACCCGCACCGGTGAAGCGCGTGCGCACCCACCACCTGCGGGAGATGAAGGAGCGCGGCGAGAAGATCACGATGCTGACGGCGTACGACATGTACACCGCTGCCACCTTCGACGAGGCCGGCATCGACCTGCTCCTCGTGGGCGACTCGGCCTCCAACAACGTCTTCGGCAACGAGACCTCGCTGCCCGTCACCGTCGACGAGCTGCTGCCGCTCACCCGCGCCGTGGCCCGCTCGACGAGGCGCGCGATGGTCGTCGGCGACCTGCCGTTCGGCAGCTACCAGGCCTCCCCCGAGCAGGGCTACCTCACCGCGGTCCGCTTCATGAAGGAGGCCGGCGCCCACTGCGTCAAGCTCGAGGGTGGCGCCGAGATGGCACCGGTCATCGAGAAGTGCACGCGCGGCGGGATCCCCGTCATGGCCCACATCGGCTTCACGCCCCAGAGCGAGCACACGCTCGGCGGCTACCGCGTCCAAGGGCGAGGCGAGGCCAGCGACCGGGTCATCGCCGACGCCCGTGCCGTGCAGGAGGCCGGTGCCTTCGCCGTCGTGATGGAGATGGTGCCCGGCGACGTGGCCGAGCGGATCAGCAAGGAGCTGACCATCCCCACCATCGGCATCGGCGCCGGTGCCGGGTGCGACGGCCAGGTGCTGGTCTGGCAGGACGCCTTCGGCCTGCGCACAGGCCGGATGGCGCGCTTCGTCAAGCAGTACGCCGACGTCCACGGGGTGCTGCTCGAGGCAGCCCGGGCGTACGCCGACGACGTCCGCGGCGGCACCTTCCCGGGCCCCGAGCACACGTTCTGACCGGACTCCTCAGGCGTTGAGCCAGTCGAGGTAGCGCGAGCCGGCCACGATCGTGGCGAACCACACCAGCGCGACCAGGACCGGCAGCAGCACGACGGTCCGCGGTCGCCGGGTGAACCACCGCAGCGACTGCACGAGGGCGACCAGCCACACCACGGCGAGGCCGAGGACAGCCCACCACGGGACGCCGAGCGGGCCGACGGTCACGGCCACGAGGAAGGCGATGCAGGCCATCCCCACGAGGCCCGCGACGGGCCACGGCGAGATCGGCTCGCGGACGGTGGGCGTGGGCACGGCGACACGTTAGCCGGTGACAACGTCCGCGTGGCACGGAAGGATCGGGTGTCCACCGACGATGCAAGGAGCCTTCCATGAGCGAGAGCCCGAACGAGAGCACCGCCTCCGGCCAGGCGCCGGCGAAGAAGGCGCCGGCGAAGAAGACCACCGCCAAGAAGGCGCCCGCGAAGAAGGCCGCCGCCCAGAAGGCTCCCGCGAAGAAGGCGGCCACGAGCACCACGTCTGCGACGAAGAAGACCTCCGCCAAGAGGACCTCCGCGAAGAAGGCCCCCGCCAAGAAGACCCCCGCCAAGAAGGCCGCCACCAGGAAGACGCCGGCCAGCAGCGCGCGGGTCAAGCGCACGACCCCCACCCGCACCGCGCCGCCCGGCCCCGCCACGACGTCCCTCCGGAAGTCCGCGACCGAGCGGGCGGTCGACGTCGGCGCCCAGGCTGTCGGCACGGCTGCGCTGGTGCAGCGGGTCGCCCAGGAGACCGCCGAGCGGGTCGCGGCCGAGACCGCGGCACGCGTCAGCGCCCAGTACGAAGCGGCCATCTCGGACCTCACCCGGACGCTGGACAAGAACACCAAGCGGGCGCTCAAGAGCGTCCGGGCCGCCGCCGACCTCGCTCAGTCCGCCAACCCCGTCAAGGCGGGGAAGGCCAAGAAGAAGAAGTGATCAGCTGTCCGGCGTGCCGTCGGTGAGGCCGTCGCCGGAGCCCGGGCCGGAGTCGTTCCAGTCGGGGTCGTTGTCCCACGCCTCGTTGCGCTCCTGCACCTTCTCCAGGGCGCGCGACGCCTCCTCGGAGGAGGCGTAGGGACCGAGGCGGTCGGCGTTCTTGCAACCGTCGGTGCCCTCGACCGTGTGGTGCTTCAGGCAGAACCAGTATTCGTTCTCGGTCATAGGGCGAAACTACACTCACGACCGTGCCTGCCGTGTCCCCCGCAGAGGTGTCTGCGCGTCGTCCCGTGCCCGCCCACATCCCCCGCCCGGAGTACGTCGACCGCCCGGCACCGCAGCGGTTCACCGGCGAGGAGGTCAAGGACGCCGAGACGATCGAGCGGATGCGCGTCGCGGGTCGGCTGGCCGCGCAGGCCCGCGAGCTGGTCGGCTCCCACGTCGTGCCGGGCGTGACGACCGACGAGCTCGACCGCATCGGCCACGAGTTCCTCTGCGACCACGGCGCCTACCCCTCCACGCTCGGCTACCGCGGCTTCCCCAAGTCGCTGTGCTCCAGCGTCAACGAGGTCGTCTGCCACGGCATCCCCGACTCCCGGGTGGTCGAGGACGGCGACATCGTCAACATCGACATCACCGCCTTCATCGGCGGTGTCCACGGCGACACCAACGCGACCTTCCTCGCCGGGGACGTCGACGAGGAGTCCCGGCTGCTCGTCGAGCGCACGAAGGAGTCGCTCGACCGGGCGATCAAGGCGGTCAGGCCCGGGCGCCGCGTCAACATCATCGGGCGGGTCATCGAGGCCTACGCCAAGCGCTTCGGCTACGGCGTGGTCCGCGACTTCACCGGCCACGGCATCGGCACCGCGTTCCACTCCGGTCTGATCATCCCCCACTACGACGACGAGCGCTTCGACGACGAGATCCGGGTCGGGATGACCTTCACCATCGAGCCGATGCTCAACCTCGGCACTGCCGACTACGACATGTGGGACGACGGCTGGACCGTCGTGACCAAGGACCGCCGCCGATCCGCGCAGTTCGAGCACACCCTGCTCGTCACCGCTGATGGCGCCGAGGTGCTCACCCACCCCTAGACTCAGGCCCGAGTGGGTCGGCCGGGCGGCCGCGGTCCGTCACCCCTGGTTCGTCCGGGGACGGCGGGTCGAGGAAGGTCCGGGCTCCACAGGGCAGGGTGGTGGCCAACAGCCACCCGGGGAAACCCGCGGGATCAGTGCCACAGAGAACAGACCGCCTCCTCCTCCGGGAGGAGGTAAGGGTGAAACGGTGGTGCAAGAGACCACCAGTGCGCCGGGCGACCGGTGCAGCTAGGCAAACCCCACCCGGAGCAAGATCAGACAGGATGCGTTCGAGGGCGGCCCGCCCGAGCATCCGGGTAGATCGCACCAGGCGGCCGGCAACGGTCGTCGCAGATGGATGGTCGCCCCTGCTTCGGCAGGACAGAACCCGGCCTACAGGCCGACCCACTCCCTACAGGCCTCTGACCTGCGAAAACGTGATTACGACACCGCGTAGTCCGCAGATAGTCCGCAAGAGGAAAACTCTTGCGTCTTCAACTACCGTCGTTGATCGGCCCGAACCGCCACCGGATAGGCGCGTTCCGACCTAGGGTCGCGGCGTGTCCGAAGGTGCCAACGAGAAGCGAATGAAGCTCCGTTACGCCGGCGTCTGCCGGGTCTGCGAAGCCGAGCTGGCGGCCCGCGTCGAGGCGATCTACGAACGGACGACGAAGACCGTCCGCTGCCTCGACTGCTCCCCCGCCACCCGCCCGCCGGACGAGGTCTCCCCCGCCCACTCGGTGGTTGAGGTGCGAGCGAAGCGAGCCTCGAAACCATCGACAAACCCCATCGACCCCGGCACCCCAGGCGCCTCGGCCCGCCGCGAGTACGAACGCCGCCGGGCCAAGGACGAAGCGGGCGTCCGCGAAAGGCACCCCAACCTCGGCGGCCTCATCCTCGCGCTGACCGAGGAACCCCAGTCGACAAAAGCCTGGGGTACCGGCGCCATCGGCGAGGAGCGACTCGGCGAGAAGCTCAACGATCTCGCCTCCGACACCCTCCGCGTACTTCACGACCGCCGCATCCCCGGCACCCGCGCCAACATCGACCACATCGCTCTCACGCCGTCCGGCGTCTACGTCATCGACCCGAAGCGCTACAGCGGCCGCCCGACGCTCAAGATCGAGCGCGGTCTCCTTCGCCCCCGCACTGAGAAGTTGCTGGTGGGTGGACGCGACCGCACCAAGCTGGTCCACGGCGTCCTCAAACAGGTCGACCTCGTGCGGGCCATCGCCGGTGACCATGTTCCTGTCACTGGCGTGCTGTGCTTCATTGACGCCGACTGGCCGATCATCGGCGGAGCCTTCACGACCCGCGGAGTGGACGTGCTGTGGCCGAAGAAGCTCTACCCGCGTTTGACGGCGCCGACGCCATCCCAGGTCGACCCCGACGCCCTGCATCAAGCGTTAGCCGCAGCCCTTCCGCCGGCCCAACTCGGAGCGCCGCGGCGCTGCACAGCGCCCAGAATGGTTGGGGCCCGGAGGGCACTCGAAAATTGGGTACTGCTCGTCGACTGGTGGGAGGTCAACCCACATGTGCGCCACATGACGCAGAGTCGCTGCAGGCGCCGTTGTTAGAGTCCGCGCATGGATTGGAATCGGCTAGATCAGTCGGCACGAAAAATCATGCTTGCGCTTGGGCGCTTCGGCGGCCCCACTGACACCATGTCGGTTTTGAACCTGGCCAACCAAGGTGAACCAGATTGGCTCCAGTCTCCGGAGGTGGCGCGCCCCTTCTTCCAAGCGCTCGAATTGGTCGAGTTGTTGAATCTCGTCCATCGCCCGGACGGTTTGAGTCTTGCCATATCGGAGAAGGGCCGTGCTGAACTCGCCCTCGGTCCGGATCGACCGACACTGCTCGACTCACAGGACCCCGTCGTCGGTCGGTGGTTGGAATTGGAAGAATTGAAAGAAGCAGTCCAATCTCGGTTTATCTCAGGCGAGAATCGCTTCACTCATTTGCGCCTATCCCGTTGGCGACAGTTCGCCGACCTGGAGATAGACTTTCACCCTCGTTTAACGGTACTTACTGGCGCGAACGCATCAGGCAAAACTACATTACTGAATCTGCTCGCGCCCCACTTCAGCTGGGGCGCTCAATTGCTATCAAAACGGGACACTGGGGCTCAGGATGGCCCAGTCGTAACAACAGTTGGACAGTTGAGCTACAGCAATGGGGTCCGCACGCCGATCGCGCAGCAACTCGCGCCAGGCGTTAGCGTGACTGCACCGATTTTCCCTGCGCAACAACTGGTGCCTGGGCTCTTTATCTCGTCCCACCGATCCATTAGCGCTTATCAACAACTCGTGAATTTGCCAGCTCGTTTCTCGGCGTCCACCATTCTCCTCCAACAGTTCTCGTCCGAGGTTTACACGCGCTACATGGGAGGGTCCACCCAACACCCGCCGCTCTATCGAATGAAGGAGGCTTTAGTCGCCGCCGCTATGCACGGCTACGGCAATCAGGCGGTCCAGCCGGACGAAGAGGCCCGCGCCGTATGGGAAGGCTTTCAAGCTGTCCTGTTGGATTTCCTGCCCCGGGATCTCCTCTTTGAGGAACTCCGCGTATTTCAGGGCGACGTGATTATTCACGCAGGCGGTACGTCTTTCCCGCTAGAGGCGGCGTCAGGTGGGCTGAGCGCCATGCTTGAGCTCTCGTGGCAAGTGTTCCTGAGAGGCCGAGAGTCGGGCGCCTTTACAGTATGTATCGACGAGCCTGAGAATCACCTTCATCCTGAATTGCAGCGAAGCATCATCCCGGCGCTGCTGCACGGCTTTCCAGACGCGACCTTCATCGTGGCGACCCACAGTCCTTTTGTGGTGACGGGAACGCGCGATTGTGCCGTGTACGCGCTGCGCCACAGAGAAGAAGAGGGCCGGGTCAGTGCCAGACGGATCGACTCCCTCGACGCGTCATCCACGCCGAACGACACGCTCACCTCGGTACTTGGCTTGGACACACCACTGCCCCTATGGGCCGAACAGACGTTGAGTGCTGCGCTTCTAGGTTTGCCTCCTCGCCCGTCGGCCGAGCAGCTGCGAACGCTCAAAAATCAATTGACAGACCTTGGTTTGGCACAATATTTTCCGGCTTCGATCGAGGCGTTGACCGCGCAGGAGTACGACCGTTGATACGACTGCAGAAGGGCCAGGAACCACCTTGGCTGGCAACGAATAGGCACGTGAAGACGGATGAATGGAAGGCCGCCGATCCAACTCGCAGACCGTCGCCGTGGAAGCATCCTGAGATTCTCGGTGCCCTGCGAGCCGAGGGGCGGTCGAAGTGCATGTACTGCGAGGGAAAAAGTGAGGATGTCAGCTATCTCACAGTGGATCACATCCGGCCAAAGGACTCCTTCCCAGATCTGGTTCTTGAGTGGGAGAACCTTGGGCCAGCGTGTGGACGTTGTAACACAAACAAGGGGAACTATTGGACAGACCATGATGACCTGCGACTACTCGATCCCTACATCGACGCTGTCGAAGAACACATCGTGTTCGCCGGTCCCGTCGCCGTTGCGGCTCTTGGCAGTTCGCGCGGTGAAAACACGCTACGGCAACTGAAATTTGCACAGCGCGAGGACCTGTTTTGGTCCCGGATGCGGCGGCTGGAAGATCTCGACCAACGGTTGAGGCAGTGGGATTCCGAAGATGACGTGGAAAAAAAGCAGTTGTTCGCTGAAGATGTAAGTGATGCAATCGCACCTGACAGAGAATTTTCTGCCGCCCTCGTCGCCTTCGCGCGCTGGAGGGGGTTCCCGGCCTAGCCGGATGACGCATCGGTGAATCGTCCGCGGCTGTCGAGAAGGGTCGGGCCCGTCCGACGCCGGGACAGACTCGGCGGACCCGCGAGATTCACGCCCGAATTTCATCGCGCAGCTGGCCCGCGTCGCTTGCCCCAGTCCGGTCCGTACAGGCATACATGGGAACGCCGACACCGTGCTCTCGAGCAGTCTCCCGCTTAGCCCAGGGTCCTGCGAGCCGGACGTGCACGCGAACGTGCCGCCTAGGTGATCGAGCTCGCGAGGAACTCGATCGTCGGGCGGGCTGCCGCCGAACCAGCAGCTTTAGCGGCGCCGCCCAACGCGCCAGTTACCAGCGACTGGATCACTTCACCGGGTTGCCGCTTCTTCCCGTCCTTGGTGGCCCTTCTTACTGCCGCGGCGATCTTCTCACCTTCGTCGCCGAAGACCTTCTCGCACGCAGACACGAATGACTTGGCGCTCAAGACTAGGCGCTCCCGATTGAAGGAACTGTCTGTAAAGACATCGTGGTTCTTCAGTTCGTCGATGAGAACCTCACGCCAAAAACGATCCTCTACGTTGAGGATGACCTGGTTATGCTTGGCAGCCTCATTGTCCTCGACCACACGGATGGCGCGGAGCAGTCCCGCCTTCGCAGGATCGGAAGACAACGTCCGGAGCCGGTAATTAAAGACCAACGAACTCGCACGCGTAGGTGTGCAGCGCAGCGCCTTGGCGAGGCGGAAGGGTCGGTCGTCTGAGTCCACCAGCTCCGCGCCCACAAGCGCCGAGAAGACGGCGAGTTCAAGTTCGCCCTTTGAAAGCGAACCGAAGGGGGCGTCCACAGTGAGACTTCGATGGACCATTCTGCCGAAGCGGGCGAAACGCGCGTCGGAATCTTCGCTACTCATGAATGTAACCTAGTCGTCCCTCGGCGACGAACTAGTACGAACGGTTGTGCGGCGGATGCCGTGTCGCACCGCCGCGACGTGGCGTGAATGGTCTGCCGCAACCGCTTAACCAGCGGCGCTCTCGGTCGGCGTCTTCAGTCCGTGCCTGTCACTGGTGCCGTTCTCGAGGCGCTCGATGGCGTCGAGGAGACGACGGGCGTTGGCTGGGGAGCGAGTCAGGTGAGCCGTCTCCCGAAGGAGATCGAATTTCGCCAGCGACCCGATCACCACCGACTCGCGTCCGTCACGCGTGACGACGACCTCCTCACGATCGTCAACGGCAGTGTTGAGCAGTTCTGCGAAGCGGGCCTGCGACTCGACGTAGCTGACAGTCCTCATCGTTCCTCCTGCCCAGAACCGTATGTTCTCGACGAGTCAAGAACAGGGACTTTCATGCGCCGGGCACTTCGACCCCACTCCCCCGAGCCTGATTAAGGACAGAATCGATCGCCTCACGCGTCCGGTCGTCGGAGTCCGGCCAGAGGTGACTGTAGGTGTCGAGGGTCTCGGATGCCGAAGCGTGCCCCAGCCGGGCCTGAACGGTCTTGACCGACTCGCCGTACCTGATGAGCAGCGAGGCGTAGTAATGGCGCAGGGCGTGCATGCCGGGTCCGGTGGCTTGGTTCAGTCCGGCCACCTTCGCGACTGGGCGCCAAACGTGGCCGAAGGCTTGGCGAGTGATCGGGCGGCCGTCGAGGGTAAAGATCAGGTCGTCGTCCCCGATGTTGCGAGCCGCCAGATGGCCGTTGAGCGCATCGACGACGCTCGCCGGTAGCGGAATCGTGCGGTAGCTCGCCCGCGTCTTCAGCGGCCCGAACTCCGTGACGCGGTTGAGTCGCGTAAGGAGCTGTCGGTCCACGACCACTACTGGGTTAGTGCCAAGCAGGCGGAGCCTGTTGCGGGTCAGCCCGAAGATCTCTCCTTGGCGCATGCCGGTACCGGCGGCGAAGGTGACCAGCGCCTTGAGGTCATCAGGCAGGTGCTCGCGCAGCGTCTCGACCTGGCTCGTGGCGAGCGGCATGATCCGCCGGTGTTCGACTCGCGGCAGCCGAGTGCCTTCGCAAGGGTTCGCCATGATCCTGCGATCGCGGATCGCCGACCGGAAGATCCCCGACACCACGCCGTGGATCACGCCCACGGTCGCCGGCGCCAGTGGCTTTCTCTTGGCGGCCCGGTCCCCCGTTCCGAGGAGCTTGACCCACGCTTGCACCTCCGACGGCAGGACACTGCCGATCGGCCGGGCACCGAAGATCGGGTAGACGTGCCGCCTGCGCACGCCTTCGACGTACGCCTCGCTGGTGGGTCGATGCACCTGCGCGGCGCGCCACTGCTCGGCGTACTCCCTGAAAGTGATCTTGCCGGCGCGGGGATCGACGTACTGGCCGATGACGATCGAGGTCGTCACCTCGTCGATCCACCGCTGTGCGTCGAGCTTCCGGGTGAAGTGCTTTGCGTGCTCCTGGCCGGCTTCGTCGCGGTAGCGCGCACGCCACCGGCCGTCCGGCCGCTTCTGGATGTTGGCCATGGCTCCTCGGAACGAGGTGGGTGAGCTGTCAGAGAGCGCCTTGCTGCTGGCGGCGCTGCTCGCGGATGAACCGCCGTACGTCGCCGACCGTGGTGACGAGGTGGCGGCCGATCTTGAAGAACTCTGGGCCGACGCCGCGCTGGCGCCACCAGCGCATCGTGTTGATCGGCACCCTCAGGATGTCAGCGACCTCGGACAGTGTCATCAGCTCTTCGGCATCGCGCTCGGGAAACGGAACGTGGGTCGTTGTGGTGGTCACGAGTTCCTCCGTAGGTGTGGTGATGGGCCGTTGGAGAAGCAACCCCACGCCGATGGATTCGGACGTCCGCGTGCGACCGTCGGTGAGGTCCGTGTGCCTCACCGTCCGATACCAGGCCCCAGTGCTGGCTGCCCCTGCGGATAGCGCTGTTCCTCAGGGCGACGCGCTACCGGGGCCGGCGGTCGGAGCGCGGGTCGCCTCGGTGCAGTGGGGCCGTACCGGTCGACGTCCTCAGCCGCACGACGGGCAGCGTGCGTCGGTCCGAGGTCGGCGCGGTCGCGGCCGAACACCTCAACCCACTGACGGCGCGCGTCGTCCGTTGTCTCAGCGACCAGGTGCGCGACGTTGCGCTCACGCCCGCGGGTCATCCCGACGTACGTCGACGCGGCGCCGCTGTGCTCGCCGACCAGCACGTGTGAGGTCGGAACGGTCGAACCTTGCGCGCCGTACGCCGTAGTGGCGAAAGCGAGCTCGAGGTGCCGACGCGCATAGGCCGCGGGAACGACGCGACGTCCTGCGTCACCGATGACCTCGACCGAGTCCGGTCGCGCAGCGACGACGGTCCACCGCTCCCGGTTGGCGACCCCGAGCTCGCTGTCGTTGCGACGGGTTGCCACCCGGTCCCCCACCGCGATTCGCTCGCCCGCAGAGGTGACGAGGACGTCGGCGTCCTTTCCTCTTCTAGCGTGGACGTGGTGGACCAGACTGTTGATCCGGGTGACCTGCTCACGGGTGTCCGCCACGACGAGATCGCCGCTCGAGGCACGCGCGGCGAGCGCGGCGACCCGTTCGACCTCGCTGGCGTGCACCACCACCAACCCACGACGTGCCAGCTCGTCGAACACCCCGTCAGGTCGGTCGCCGGTACGCATCCGCAGCGACAGGTCGGCGTACTCCGGATCGGCGAACCGGTGGACGCCCTCGAACTCGACCAGTTGACTCGGCGCGAACCGGGCCGCCAGGTCGAGCACTCCCCCGCGTCCGACCGCCGGCAGCTGGTGCCGGTCGCCGACGAGCGTCAACCGAGCACCGGTGGCGTCGGCGAGCTCGAGCAGTGCGCGGGCCGCGTCCTGGTCGAGCATCCCGGCCTCGTCGACGACCAGGAGTGTGCGGCGATCGAGGCGCGGCGCGTCGGGTGCCGGCTCCGCGCGCTCCCAACGCCCGTCCTCGTCCCAGCGGTAGCCGTGCTGGTGGAGGAGCCAAGCCACGGAGTACGCCGTGGTGCCGACCTCGGCCGACGCGACCTGTGCAGCCTTGCGAGTCGGCGTCACGATCAACATCCGTCCACGGCGTGCCTCGACCTCTGCTCGCTTCGCAGCCAACCGACGCGTCTTGCCGGCCCCGGCGGCACCTTCGACCACGGTGATCGTCCTCTCGTCGGCGCGCCGCGCGATGCGCGTGACCAGCTCACGCTCAACCGCCAGGACGCGAGGCGACGTGTGGGCTCTGACGTGCGCAGGGACGTCGTTGCGACCGAGCAGCAACGAGGAGGCTTCGAGCACCCGCGCTGCGAGGTCCTCGGCCAACTCTTGGCGGACAGCGCCGTCGACGACCACTCCGGCCGACGCGATCAGCTTCTCCACCTCACCGCGAGCGTCAGCACCGTTCCACGCTGACCGTCGAGATCCGAGCCTCGTGAGCGCCCTGTCGACGATGACTTCTCGGTCCAGCTCCCCCGGTCGGACCGTGGCGAGATGACGCGGCCGGGAGGGTGCAACGAATCCCAGGTCGTCGAGCTCGTCCGACCACCGCTCGCGCAGCTGGTCGCCCGACACCGGGACGACCTTGTCCGGGCGAGCCTCGGACCAGGCGCGCCGGTCCCACGACTGCCGCAGGGCCGGACCCGGCTCCTCGCCGGGATGGTCCGCACGCCACCCGGCCTCGTAGCGGTCGATGTTTGTCTCGATCTGTCGTGCCCGCGCGCTGAACGCTCCGGCGTACGCCTTCAGCTCGACGATCTCACCGCCGTCGTCGTCGAGCGAGTAGCCATGCGATGCCAGCGCCGCTCGGAACTGAGGGTCGGTCATCACCGCGGCGTGCCCGATGCCGTTGATTGCCTCGAGGCTGTCGCGGATCCCCACCGTGTGCAGTCCGCGCGGCGCTCCGGCCGCCTTCACCCGAGCGTTGATCTGGAGATGAAGGTGCCGGTGCGGATCACCGGCACGTGAGGTGAAGTGCCGTACGACGGCAGCCTCGATCTGCTCGACCGGGACTTGCACCTGGCGGTCGCGTGGTCCTACCCGGGTGGCGGCGTGCTGGGCCAGCCAACTGATGATCTCCGCTGCGGCGCGATCCTGCGCAGCGTCATACGCCTCCTCTATCTCAGGATGCAGCGCCGCCGCGATGGACCAGGTCTTCGGTCCGTTGACGGTGACCTCAACAAACCGGACCGCTTGGTCGTTAGAGCGGAGCCGGCCTTTCGCTGCACCGGACTCGACGTCGTACCCCGCTACCCACCGCTCGTACGTCGGGCCGTCCATGTCCCCGCGTCGCTGGACGAAGCTGGGCCCAGCGACGAGACGCTGCGCCAGCCCGCTGCCCTCGGCCAGGTAGTAGTCGTCGGCCCGAGAGCGGTCGGCCTCGACGTAGTTGCGCGCTGCTGCCGCACTGCCCCGATATATCTTCAGCCCACCGTGCACCCGAGACGCCCCCATCGACGTTCACCAAGAACCGCGAATCCGCAGGTCAGACGGCCTTTCCCGCCTTACCCCCTCACGAAACTTCGTAGCATGCGTGCCGCTTATTTGGGGCGGGGAGAACGCGCAGAGGGTTGATGGATCAGGGAGCCGTCGGTGGTTGGCGGTGGGTGTGTGTCAGCGGCTCGGATGCGCCGCGTTTGCTGGGTTGGCGGTCGAGATGCCGAAGTACGGTCGGAGACGCTCGCGGAGTGGTCGGTCACACACGTAGACGTACGTCCCCAGCATTCCGCGCGTCAGCAACACGGCGTAGATGTTCTCCACCAATCCGAGGATGTCCTCGTCGCTGAAGGAGATCCCGCGTCGCGGCATGTTGTTCGCAGCCGTGGGGTCGAAGTAGCTCCGGCGGTCGAAACGGAGCTCGCTACGGGCTGCGTCGTACCGAAGGTCCGGTCCGATGATGACCCCCGCGTAGTTGAGGTCGTAGCCCTGGATCGTGTGGATGACCCCGACTTCGTTGACCGAGCCCGGTGAGTTGACCCAGTCCACGTCGGTGCCGTTCCAGCGCATCCGGACACCGTCGATCTCGATGTCATAGGCCGCCTTGTCCTTCCGGCTAATCCATGGCCAGGCAAAGCCTGCGACCAGACGCGCGAGCCCGAATTCTTGATCCCGCTGAAGGATCAGTTGGCGCATCTGAGCCAGGTCGTCGAAGAACTGAAGGTCATAGCCAGCGAAGTGTCGAGGCTCAGGGGGAGAGTCACTGAGCACGCCTCGTACGTAGCCGACGTAGTCCTCGCCCGCTCTGACGCGCATCTGCGAGGTCAGTCGATAGCGGCGATGCGAGGCATCGCTCCGAGCCATCAGGGAATCGAGTGCACGGCTGGGGACGTCGCCGGTGTGGATGCTCTGCGCGGAATCCATGAGGTAGATCTGGTGTGTGCTCTTGGCCCGCACCCAGTCGAGCTGCGTGAGGTCGGGGTCGTCATGTCCGAACAGCTTTACGTTGATGTCGGAGAACATCTTGTACAAAGGGCCGGCCGGTTGATTCCCGCTCTGTCGGAGCCGGTGCGCCTCATCGACGATGAGCAGGTCGAAGCGCTCTCGACTGTTCCCCATCTCGAACGGCGACATCGCCATCGAAGCTTCGAGGCCCGGGGTGCGCTTGAACACGCGTTGGATCGTCCTTCGAAGCGACATTTGCGGAACGACGAACCCGATCCGGAAGCCTTGGAGGAGCTCTGGGTAGCCCTCGACGAAGAACTCTGCAAGCACCGACTCTGATTCAACTTGCTGCGATGAATCAGATGCCCGGATGTCGCTGAGCAGCTTCATCAGGTAGACAGCCACGACGGTCTTGCCGGTGCCAGGTTCACCCTGCACGACGATCTGACTGGGCGTCCCGGACGCGATGTCGTCAAACAGTCCCTCGAGGATGTCGAGGACGACCACTTCCTGGTCATCGGTAAGCGCCTTGAAAGGCGACAACTTGAACAGGTCGGAGTTCTCGATCTCCGGCAACGAACGACTGAAGAGCCCATCGCGGCGCAGCTCTTCGAAGATGTCGGCGAAGATCCGCTGATACTGCTCGCGACCGTAGTAGTCACGATCGGAGATGCCGACGTTGCGATTGGTGACTTGGTACGTTCCGTCACCTGAGAGTCTCTGGATCAGGAATGCCTCAAGGTCAAGACATACGGACTTGTTGAAAGTCGAATCGAGTACGACGCGCGCACCCTTGAGGTGTCGCTTCTCCTTCGACGCGAGGTGCTGGCGGAAGCGGGTGGCGACGTTCATCGACTCACCAACGTAGATCTGGTCATCGCCGTCGAGCGCGTACACGACGGGCCAGTTGCGGAAGCGCGGGTCGAGCCCCGTCCATGCCTCTATCTGGGTAGCCGCGAACGGCCCCTTCTCAATCCGGAAGCCGGTCATACTTCGTGCTTCGGCCAGCGGCCGTCTCGACGGGGTACTTCTTCTTGGTCTCCTCGAGCTTCGCGAGCACGATCTCGCTGGCGTCGACGCCCAACTTGTCGGCCAAGAGCAGGCAGTACGTCAACACGTCTGCGAGCTCGGCAACGGTCTCTTCCGGCTTGACGGCGTCAGACCACTGGAAGCACTCGAGGAGTTCCCCCGCCTCAATGGAGATGGACTTCGCCAAGTTCGCCGGACTGTGGAACTGGTCCCAGTCCCGCTCGGCAACGAATGCGCGTAGCTGGGCCAGGACGGGATCAGCGGACATGGCGGCAGACTAGTTGCTATTGACATGCCGCACTGCGACTCCTCAGGCACCGCATCCTCCGTTCGGCGCCCGGCCTGCCGCACGTCCCGGTCCTCGAGACCTTGGGGCGGAATGGGCACGGCGCTCAGTCCAGATCCAGGTCGGCGGAAGTGTGGTCTGCAAGGGATCGCAGCCAGGCCACAGGCAGCTCAGCTTCGAGCCAGGCCGCTTTAAGTCGGTGCTGACGGTGCTCGAGCGACTCGAGCACCGCGAGGCTCTCAGGTTGCGACCACAACACGTAGTCGGACGAGGTGGCCATGGCGGAGCGGGGGCCGTAGTCGTCGTACAGACTTTGCAGAGGCTGACGGTGCTCGTCGACGAACGTTCGCAGCTTACGCACGTAGTCGTCAACGCCATCAGCTGCAAGGGCCGAGCCGACAGCCTCAAGCACCAGATGGGAGAGCTCGGGGTGACCGGGCGTGTCCTCGAAGCGTGCGTACTGAGCGGTGACGAGCTCAAGCAGGTCGACAGGTGCGGGCGCCGGGGCCTCGAGCGCGGCAAGGGACTGCGCCTTGTCCATGACTCGCTCCACCTCCCCGTCGAACAGCTCCATGAGAGCCACCAGTCGCATGATGGCCCGCTTGTCCGTGTCCGGGAGCTCAACGTGCGGCTTGTACACCAACTTATGTGAGACCACCGACCACGCGTCCTGAGCGACAGTGCGGATCTGGATCTCGCATGGAACGCGTTCGGTATCCCCCTCTTCGGCGGGGGCGTAGACATCAAGGTGGAGCCCGGAGTAGCCGAGGGAGTCGAACTGGAGCTGGGCGCGCTTGTCGGTGCGGTCGTAGATCGCTAGGCGGCCGTCGTCCACAAGGGCTTGGTGAATCCGGTCGACGTCGCCTGCTCGCTCGACGACCGCGCGCACGCCAACCTTGTCTGTGATCTGACGCCAGGGATCCTCGTAGCCCTTGACGGCGATCTTCTGGCGGAAGCTGGCGAGATCCTTGGCCCTCGAGGTGATGTGGGGTGCGAGGCCTGCTGGACCTAGAGCTTCACGCAGCACCGACACGACGGCCCTTCCGGCCCGCTCGTAGCGGTCGCGCTCGCGCTCGAAGCGCGCGATTGCGAGGTCGGCCGCGCTTGTGCTCACGAGGACTTCTTCCTCATCGGTCCGCTGCCGCCGGTGCCGCTGATCTGATCGTGGATCGTGATCACGGACTTGCCGCCCTGGTCGCTCTCCACGGTCAGAGTTCCGTCGCGCATCGGCTCGGGCGGGGCGATGACGACGATGCCGGACGCGGTGTCCATGCGGACGTTGTTGATGCGCGACTGCACGAGTGTGAGGTCCTTCGGGATCTCGGCTGAGGGAAGCACCTCTCTGGCCGCGCGCTCGAACGGGTCACGGTCGGCCACGTCGAGATGCGCCGACGCGAACGAGCTGATCGACAGTCCGGTGTCCGGGCTCTGTAGCTCGGAGATGAGGTCGACGGTGTAACGCGCTCGCTTTTCCGGCTCCTCCAGCGAGTTGATCCACTTCTGCACGGTGTCCATGAAGCGCTCGGTGACGAGCTCGGGTCGCTCCTTCCAAGCGCAGCCGAGGTAGCTCTCGCGGAAGTAGCGAGCCACGTTGTGGCCTTGAGCCTGTCGGTCGACGACGAGGCCCGCGAGCGGCCCAGCGGGATCGTCGGGGACTGGGAAGAAGCCGATCTTGTAGACCCGCGAGCCGGTGGTGAAGATGAGGTCATCGAGGAACTGCATGCTGAAGATCAGCTTGCCCTGAGCGTTCTCTTCGCGCTTGGCCTGTGCACCCTTTTCGTGCTCGAGCTTTGCCACGACGAACACCCGCTGCTTGTTGTCCACCGTGGCGTCAGCAACCATGAGGAGGCCCTCCGGACTCACCGCCGGCTGGTTGCGCTGCAAGTTGCGCGCCAAGAGGGTCGAGCACTCTAGAAGGGTCTCCTGCCCAGCCCAGTAGGCCCGGACCTGGGTTGGCAGGTCGGAGAGTCCGGGCTCCTCAACGATCTCCCGCCCGTACTTCAGCGACCCACGCACCTGTTGCTGCAAGAAAGCACGGATCGCCTCCGACAACTCCGACTCAGCCTGGCTGAGGTCCGGCTCCACGTCCTCTTGGCGGCTCGCCTTCTTGATGCCGTGCAGGATGAGCTTGTCGATGCGCAGCGAGCTAACCATGATGGCCCCCGTCGTATGCCAAGCCCTCCCATGGGCCTGCCCCAGGGGCAGCGTAAAGCACCGCCTGACAGTTCAGGGTCACCTTTGACTTCCCCGGAGTTAGCCGGGCGTTGACCGGTGTAGCGCGACGGCCGTTGGCGGGTCGGGCGGCATGCCTGATCGGGCTTGATCAGCCTCGTCTTAGTCCGCACAGAGTCCGCAAGAAATTCAGGGACGACCGTTCCGGACAGTCACTCCAAATCACGTTTCCGCAGGTCAGAGGCCATTTTCGTTGAGTTCCACCAACGGCAAATCATGCGAGAACCCGCCCCGGCCTACAGGCCGACCCACTCCCCACCACCTCACCCCGATGGACGGGGGTCGCGTGTGTGCGGGCGATCCGGTGGCTACCTTCGAGCACATCGCTCGCCCGGGCACCCTGCCGCGGGCGCTCCCCTGACCCTGGAGCTGCCGGTGACGACGACCCCGCCTCGCCCGACGGTGGTGCCCGACGCGCTCGACGACACCCTGGCCCACCTGGTGCAGCGTGCGAGCGTCGGTGACCTCGAGGCGTTCGGCGAGCTGTACGACGCCACGGCCGGCCCGGTCTACGGGCTCGCCCTCGACGTGCTCGGCGACGCGGACCTGGCCTGCGAGGTCGTGCGGGAGGCCTTCGCGGAGCTGTGGGCGTACGCCCCGTCCTGGACCCCTGCCCACGGCCCGGCGGCCGCGTGGATCGTCGCCACCACCCACCGGCTGGCCGTGGCCCACGTCCGCACCCACGGCACCGCGGTCCCGGCCGGGCCGTCCAACGCCGCGCCCGTGCTCGACGGACTCGACCCCGACGAGCAGCACGCCGTGCGGCTCGTCTACTTCGGTGGCCGCACCGTGTCGCAGGTCGCTCACTCGACCGGGACCAGCGATGGCGTCGTGGCCGGACGCCTCGGATCCGCGTTGCGCGCGATCCGCGACGCCGCGCGCCGCGACGACGTGGCCTGACTGCGGACTCAGCCCTGATCCACCGAGGGTGATCAGGGGTCGGTGATTCCTAGTGAATGCCGGCGGGTGCGGTGGTCGGGGCATGGCTCGGTCTCCGGCCGGTGCCGGCTCTTCCACTTCGGTCCTCGGTTGCGC
>NZ_JADHZD010000011.1 GCF_020102855.1 Nocardioides lacusdianchii | reverse complement strand
TCTGTCAGCACGCCACTGCCGACGCGCACCCTCGGGAACATCGCTGGTCTTCTTGCTCCAGTCCGCCGTCGCCATCTGTGAACACCTCCGACATCAGGGGGTGTTGCGACGACCAGTTGAATCCGCCCAAGCACTAACCCGGCGTTACAGCGGGAGAGGCGGGCACAGCGGGAGAGGCGGGCACAGCGGGAGAGGCGGGCGGCGCGAGGCGCGAGCGGGTGGACCGGCTCGTCAGGCGTCGGCGGCCTCGAGCTCGGCCATCACGTCGGCGGGGATGTCGACGTTGGTGAAGACGTCCTGCACGTCGTCGAGGTCCTCGAGCGCGTCGACGAGGTGGAGCACCTTGGCGGCGCCGGCGGCGTCGACGGGGATCTCGAGGCTGGCGACGAACTCCACGTCGGCGGAGTCGTAGTCGATGCCGGCGTCCTGGAGCGCGGTGCGTACGGCGACCACGTCGGTGGCCTCGCTCTGCACCTGGAACGCCTCGTCGAGGTCGTTGACCTCCTCCGCGCCGGCGTCGAGGGTCGCCTCGAGGACGTCGTCCTCGCTGACCTCACGGACCGTGCCGTCGTGGTCCTGCGACTTCGGAACGACCACGATGCCCTTGCGGGTGAACAGGCGCGAGACCGAGCCGGGGTCGGCCATCGTGCCGCCGTTGCGGGTGACGGCGGTGCGGACCTCCATCGCGGCACGGTTGGTGTTGTCGGTGAGGCACTCGACGAGGATCGCGACGCCCTGGGGGCCGTAGACCTCGTAGGAGATCGTCTTGTAGTCGACGCCACCGGACTCGGCGCCCGAGCCGCGCTTGAGGGCGGAGTCGATGTTCTTGTTGGGGACCGAGCTCTTCTTGGCCTTCTGGATGGCGTCGTAGAGGGTCGGGTTGCCGGCGGGGTCGCCGCCGCCCTGCTTGGCCGCCACCTCGATGTTCTTGATGAGCTTGGCGAAGAGCTTGCCGCGCTTGGCGTCGATCGCGGCCTTCTTGTGCTTGGTCGTTGCCCACTTGGAGTGGCCTGACATGAGTCCCTCTTCTTCTCGACGTGCTGGTCGGTCCGCTCAGGCCGAGCGCACCAGGTCCACGAACATGCCGTGCACCCGGTCGTCGCTGCCGACCTCGGGATGGAACGAGGTCGCCATCAGGGGGCCTTGCCGGACGGCGACGATCCTACCCGCGGCCGGACCGGTCTCCACGCGCGCGAGCACCTCGACGTCGTCCTCGACCGCCTCGACCCACGGCGCCCGGATGAAGACGGCCCGCACCGGGTCGTCGAGCCCGTCGACGTGCAGGTCCTCCTCGAAGGAGTCGACCTGGCGCCCGAAGGCGTTGCGGCGCACCGTGAGGTGCAGGCCGCCGATCGTCTCCTGCCCCGCGGCACCGTCCTCGATGCGGTCCGCGAGCAGGATCATCCCGGCGCACGTGCCGAACGCGGGCAGGCCCGCTCGTACGGCGTCGCGCAGGGGCTCGAGCAGGTCGAAGATCCGAGCGAGCTTCACCATCGTCGTGGACTCCCCGCCCGGGAGGACGAGGCCGTCGCAGGCCGCGAGCTCGGCGGGGCGGCGTACGGAGATCGCGTCGGCACCGAGCGAGCGCAGCGCCGCGAGGTGCTCGCGGACGTCGCCCTGGAGGGCGAGGACGCCGATGGTGGGCTGGGCGGCAGGCACAGAGGGAGGGTAGGACCGCGGGTCGATCCATGCTCAGGCGGGTCGGCCCGGCCGTATCCTGCGCCCATGGGACTTCGTCGTGGCCTCGCAGCCCTCACCGTCGCGGGCGCCATCGTGGCCGCCACGGCGTACGCCGGACCGCCGGACCGCGCCGTCAGCGCGACCGCCGCCTCGGCACCCGCCACGGACGGGAAGCGCGTCGAGGGGTGGCCGGTGCGCTCCCCCGCCAGCGTCGGTCTCCGCGGCAGTGCCCTCCGTGACGGCGCGCAGGTCGCCAGGCGCCGCGACTCGACCTGCTTCGCGGTGGTCCGCAACGGCAAGCTCGTCCGCGAGGACAACTGGCAGTTGCGGCGCGACGCTCCCCGCGAGGTCTACTCCATCACCAAGTCGGTGACGAGCACCCTGGTCGGCATCGCGGTGCGCGACGGCGACCTGCGCCTCGACGACCGCGTCGCGCGCTACGTCCCGCAGTGGCGCGGGACGGCCTCGGCGACGGTGACGGTGCGCAACCTCCTCGCCAACGACAGCGGGCGCTTCTGGTCGCTGCAGTCGGACTACGCCGACCTGCTCGCGGCACGCAGCCGGACGGCGTACGCCATCGGGCTGTCGCAGCAGCACGCGCCCGGCACGGCGTGGGCCTACAACAACGCCGCGATCCAGGTGCTGGAGCGGGTGCTGGAGAGGTCGACCGGGATGGGGGTGGCGAGGTACGCCCGGACCCGGCTCTTCGAGCCCCTCGGCATGGCGCGCACGCGGTTCATCACCGACCGGGCCGACGACGCGGCGGTGTTCTACGGCCTGCAGACCACGTGCCTCGACCTCGCCCGCTTCGGCATGCTGCAGCTCGGCAGGGGCAAGGCGTACGGCACCCGGCTGCTCGACAAGGGCTACGTCACGGACGCCGTCGGTCGTCCCTCGACCCCGCACAACGCGGCCTACGGCTACCTGTGGTGGCTGAACCGTCCCGGCCTTCTGCGCGGGGCCACGGACGCGGTCGACGCGCAGGGCCAGCCGCTGCGCCAGGTCACCGGTCAGCTCGCGCCGTCTGTCGGCGAGGACGTCTACGCCGCGCTCGGCTTCGGCGGCCAGGTGCTGCTCGTCGACCCGACCACACGGACGATGGTGGTGCGCATAGGCCTCCCCGCCCAGGCGGGCGAGGAGGCGTACGGCTTCGTCGATGCCGCGACGGTGCTGTCGCGGGCGGTGCGCTGAGGCGGGTGGCTACCAGCCGCGCTCAGCGAGGCGGTGGGGCTGCGGGATCTCGTCGACGTTGATGCCGACCATGGCCTCACCGAGGCCGCGCGAGACCTTGGCGACCACGTCGGGGTCGTCGAAGAAGGTCGTGGCCTTGACGATCGCCTCGGCGCGCTCGGCGGGGTTGCCGGACTTGAAGATGCCCGAGCCCACGAAGACGCCCTCGGCGCCGAGCTGCATCATCATCGCCGCGTCGGCCGGGGTGGCGATGCCGCCGGCGGTGAAGAGCACGACCGGGAGCTTGCCCGCCGCCGCGACCTCCTTGACCAGCTCGAAGGGAGCCTGGAGCTCCTTGGCCGCGACGTAGAGCTCGTCCTCGGACATGGAGTGCAGGCGGCGCAGCTCGCCGCCGATGGTGCGCATGTGCATGACGGCGTTGGACACGTCGCCGGTGCCGGCCTCGCCCTTGGAGCGGATCATCGCCGCGCCCTCGGTGATGCGACGCAGGGCCTCGCCGAGGTTGGTCGCGCCGCACACGAAGGGCACGGTGAACTTCCACTTGTCGATGTGGTTGGCGTAGTCGGCCGGGGTCAGCACCTCGGACTCATCGATGTAGTCGACACCGAGGGACTGAAGGACCTGCGCCTCGGCGAAGTGGCCGATGCGGGCCTTGGCCATCACCGGGATCGAGACGGCCTCGATGATCGAGTCGATCATGTCGGGGTCGCTCATGCGCGACACGCCGCCCTGGGCGCGGATGTCGGCCGGGACGCGCTCGAGCGCCATCACGGCGACGGCGCCGGCGTCCTCGGCGATCTTCGCCTGCTCGGCGGTGACGACGTCCATGATGACGCCGCCCTTGAGCATCTCGGCCATGCCGCGCTTGACGCGGCTCGTGCCGTGCTCGATGGGGGTCTCGGGGGTGTGCTCAGCCATGGCCAGATCGTAGTCCGGGCTCATCCCAAAGGATGCATCGGGCTCGACCCTCGAGGGGGTGCCCGATCAGGCCTGCGAGGCCGCGCGCTCCAGCGCCTGGCGGCGCACGACCCAGATGCGCTGGACGACGGTCACGGTCGCCGCGATGGCGAGCGCCCAGAGCGCGACCTCGAGCAGGATCGGCAGGTTCAGGACGTCGGCGAAGAAGGCGGGGACGAGCATGCCGACGAGGCGGTCGGGACGCTCGGCGATGCCGACCTTGGCGTCGTAGCCCAGGTGGTCGGCCTTGGCGCGGGCGTACGACGTCACGGCGCCCATCAGCAGGATGACCAGGCACAGCACGAGGTAGAGGCGGCTCTCGGCCTGCCAGGCGAAGTAGAGCGCCAGCCCGCCGAAGAGCGCGCCGTCGGCGACCCGGTCGAGGGTGGAGTCGAGAAAGGCGCCGAAGTCGTCCTTGCGGCCGGTCTTGCGGGCCATCGCGCCGTCGATGAGGTCGCTGAAGACGAAGGCGGTGATGAAGAGGACGCCCTCCCACACCATCCCGCGGGGGAAGAAGAACAGCGCTCCGAAGCTCACGCCGAGGGTGCCGACGAGCGTCACCACGTCGGGGCTGATGCCGAGGCGGACGAAGAGGTTGACGAAGGGCGCGAGCATGACGCCCTGCCAGAACTGCTTGAACCTGTCGAGCACGGCCGCAGGCTACCGCTCGAGCAGCGCGTCCCTGACGTCCGCCACCGCCGCGGGCGCGCCGGTGACGGTCCAGTCCACGCCGGCAGCGTGTACGACGACCGACTCGCCGCCCGCGCCCCGCATGATCGCCGCGCCCGGGAGGCGGTCCCAGTCGGCCACCGAGTGCTGGAAGAGCACGTCCCACTGGCCCGACGCGATGGCCATCACGTCCATCGTGCCCGAGCCGAGCATCCGCAACGTCCCGACCTCGCCGAGTGCACGGGCGAAGGCCTCCCCCACCTCGCTGCCGTAGAACGGCGGGTGGAGGTAGGTCGTGGCGCAGCGCGCCTCGCGCGGCGTCGCGGGCAGGGGCGCGAGCGGCGCACCGTCGAGCGTGGTCGGCAGCCCGGGGCCGCCGACCCACGTGCGGAGGGTGGAGGCGTGGTGCACGGCGCCGAGCAGCACGTCGGCCTCGTCGTGCAGCGCGATCGCGCTGCACCACCAGTCGCTGCCGCGGGAGAAGTTGTAGGTGCCGTCGACGGGATCGATGACCCAGGTGCGACCCGACGTGCCGGGGCGCGAGGTGCCCTCCTCCCCCACGATCGCGTCGTCGGGACGCTCGGCGGTGAGCTGCTGGACGATCAGGCGTTCGGCCGCGGTGTCGGCCTGCGTGACGATGTCCGAGCCGCTGGTCTTGCGCGACACGTCGAGCCCCTCGCCCCGGATCCGGGCGGCCAGCAGGGCCGCCTCGCGGACCAGGTCGGCTGCGAGTGCGGCGTCGGCGGCGAGGTGCGCGTGATCCATGGCGCCCACGGTAGTGCGGCAGGCGTACTGTGGCAGGACGGAGCCAGTCAGGCTACCGAACCGAGGAGCCCCGATGAGCGACAAGTCGCCACGGCAAGGCATGTCCAAGAAGTCCGGCAAGTCCATCAAGGAGAAGCGTGCTGACAAGCACGCCAAGGCGGCCGGGAAGAGCGGCGCCGACGAGACGTTCCTCCCTCCGAAGAAGAAGTGAGTCGGCTCAGCCTCGGCGTCATCGGCACGTCCGCCAAGGAGAACGAGCACCGCCTCCCGCTCCACCCCGACCACCTCGCGCGCCTCGACCCCGAGGTCGCGGCACGCACCACGCTCGAGCACGGGTACGCCGCCCGCTTCGGCGTGGGCGACGACGAGCTCGCCCCGCTCGTGGCGGGCTTCGCCTCCCGTGAGGAGATCCTGCGCGAGTCGGACGTCGTGGTGCTGCCGAAGCCGCAGCACGAGGACGTCGCGATGATGCACCCCGGCCAGGTGCTGTGGGGCTGGCCGCACTGCGTGCAGGACGAGCGGATGACCCAGCTCGCGATCGACCGCGAGCTGACGCTGATCGCCTTCGAGGCGATGAACCACTGGACGTCCGACGGCCACGTCGGGCTGCACGTCTTCCACAAGAACAACGAGCTCGCCGGCTACTGCTCGGTGATCCAGGCCATGGAGCTCATCGGGATCACCGGCGACTACGGGCGCCGGCTCAGCGCGGTGGTGATCGGCTTCGGCGCCACGGCGCGCGGGGCCGTCACCGCCCTCAAGGCCCACGGCGTCGCCGACGTCGCGGTCCTGACCACCCGCGGGGTCGCGGCTGTCGGCTCGCCGATCCACTCGGTGCGGATCCGCCAGTTCGACCACGACCCCGACACCCCGGGTGTCAGCCACGTGATCACCGACCGCGGCCGCGAGCCGCTGGCGGCGTACCTGGCGGAGAACGACATCGTCGTGAACTGCACCCTGCAGGACACCGCGGCGCCGCTGACCTACCTGCGGACCGCAGACGTCGCGGCCTTCCGCCAGGGCAGCCTGGTCGTGGACGTGTCGTGCGACGAGGCGATGGGCTTCGAGTGGGCGGTGCCGACGACGTTCGACGACCCGATGTTCACCGTCGGCGACCGGGTGCACTACTACGCGGTCGACCACAGCCCGTCGTACCTGTGGAGCTCGGCGACGTGGGAGAACAGCGAGGCGCTGCTGCCCTTCGTCGACACCGTGCTCGGCGGCCCTGCGGCATGGGACGCGAACGAGACCATCCGCCGGGCCATCGAGGTCCGCGACGGGCGCGTCTGCAACCCCGCGATCCTGGCGTTCCAGGGGCGGGGGCCGGAGCACCCCTACGCGGTGGCCTGAGCCCCGTCCCACGCGTCGGCGAGCAGCCGGCGGGTGTCGGCGAGCAGCTGCGGGAGGATCTTGGCGCCACCGACGACGGTGATGAAGTTGGCGTCGCCGGTCCAGCGCGGGACCACGTGCTGGTGCAGGTGCTCCGACAGCGACCCGCCGGCCGAGCGACCGAGGTTCAGCCCGACGTTGAAGGAGTGCGGCTGGCTCACCGCGCGGATCGCGCGAAGCGACTGCTGCGTCATCGCCATGAGCTCGAGCGACTCCTCGGGCGTGAGGTCGGCGAGGTCCGCGACGTGGCGGTAGGGCAGGACCATGAGGTGGCCGGGGTTGTAGGGGTGCAGGTTCAGCACGACGTACGTCGACTCGCCGCGCGCCACGACCAGCGACTCGTCGTCGGGGTGGCCGGGGATCGCGCAGAACGGGCACCCCTCGTCGTCGACGGCCGAGCGGACGTAGGCCATCCGGTGGGGCGTCCAGATCCGCTCCAGCGCGTCGTCACTCATGCCCGCGATCCTAGGGTGGGGCCGTGACCTCGATCCGACCGGCCGTCGCGGCCGACATGGCCGCGGTCGCCGACCTGTGGCACCAGGGCTGGCACGACGGCCATGCCGGGCACGTGCCCGACGGGCTGACGGCCGCCCGCACGCTGCCGGCCTTCCACGAGCGCACGCCCGCCCGCGTCGCCGACACCACGGTGGCGGTGTCCGGCGACGGTGGGCTGCTCGGGTTCGTGATGGTGGTGGGCGACGAGGTGGAGCAGGTCTTCGTCGGCGCTGCGGCTCGCGGGACCGGGCTCGCCGACGTGCTGCTCGCCGAGGCGGAGCGCCAGGTGGCCGCAGGCGGGCACGAGGTCGCCTGGCTGGCGGTGGTCGCCGGCAACGCGCGTGCGCGCCGGTTCTACGAGCGGTGCGGCTGGCATGACGAGGGCGAGCTGCCCTACGAGGTGACCGCCGGCGGACAGACCTTCGTGTCGCCGTGCCGGAGGTACGTCAAGGCGGTCTGAGGTCGCCCCCCGTGGTCAACGGGACGGTCGCCGCGCGCGTCGTACGTGCATGGTGACGACGAGCCCCGCGGCGGTGGTCCTGCTCGCCCTGCTGTCGGCGTGCTCTGCCGATCCGGCCCCATCACGCCCGACGGTGCCCGAGCCCTCGGCACCTGTGCCGACCGTTGCTCCGACCCTCGCGCCCGACCTCGGTCGCCTGGCGGACCGGTTCGTCGCCCGCGCCGCGGGGGGGTCCGCGTCGTTTCCCCACCGGGCGTCGGTGCGGCTGACGCTGGGCGGTGAGCCCGCGGCGTCCGTCGACGTCGCCTCGGCGCTCGCTGACGGTGGCCTGTGGACCGCGTGCCCGGAGGGCTGGGAGGGCTACGCCGCCACGTCGTGCCCGATCGATTTCCTCGGCCCGCTCAGGACAGCGCAGATGAACGGGACGCCCGTCGTGCACGAGGCGGCGTACGACGGGGTGACCTGCGCGCCGACACGCACCGGCGCGCTGCCCGTCGGTCGGCTCGTCGTGCTCAGGCCGGTGCCCGCGAACCGCGACTGCGCGCGGGACTTCGCGCTGGTGCTGGTCGCGGACGAGCAGGGTCGCTTGCGCGCGATCGACCTGACGCTGTCGGCACCGTGACCGGCGGGCACCGGGGCGGACGCGTGGCTACCCTCGCGACATGGTCAGGGCAGTCGTACGTCAGTGGTCCGACGAGGACGGCGGGGATCCGCTCGACGCGATCGCCGAGGTCTTCGAGCTGGGCCGCCCCACTGCCGTGCGTCCCGTGACCGGAGGCCTGTCGAACGAGATGTGGAAGCTCGACACGAGCACGGGAGCGTTCGCCGTCAAGGTCATGCGGGCCCACACGGACGAGCCCGGGTTCCGCGACAACATCGAGAGGGCTCACGCCATCGAGGCGGCGGCGTTCCGGCGCGGCGTCCCGTGTCCGGAGCCGATGCTGGCTGCTGGAGGCGACTGCTTGGCTGTCGTGGCTGGAGACCTCGTCAGGGTCCACCGGTGGGTGGAGGGACGACCGGTGCAGCCGTACGCCTGGCTCGAGGAGGTCGGTGAGCTCACGGCTCGGATTCACAACGTGTCCGAGCACTTCGACGACGTCCTCGACGACGAGCCCCGAGACGAAGAGACGTGGGCCGGACTTGCCGACCACGCCGAGATGCCCCATCTGCTCGCCCAGCACCTTCGACGAGCAGCACCACGTCTGGCCGAACTGGAGGCCCATACGGCAGCGAACGGTGTGAGGACACGCCACGCGAGCTCGCACGGGGACCTCGACCCCAAGAACGCCCTGAGCGTCGGCGACACCCTGGTGGCACTCGACTGGGATGCCGCGGGGCCGCAATCAGTCATCAGGGAGGCCTCGACGGTGGCCCTCGACTGGAGCACCGATCCGCGCGGGTTCCAGCGGGTCATCGCGGCGTACGGCCGTACCGCCGGAGTGTTCCCGCCCGCCGAACCCTGGGTGCTCGGCGGCTGGGTCGCGGCGTGGGGAGGATGGCTGGTCCACCACGCGAGCCGATGACCCGCTGGGGCGCGGGGAGACGAAGCGGGCGTGTGATCGACTGCTGCGCCTGCACACCGATCTGGACGCCTACGTCGACGCTCTGCGGTTCGTCTGATCGCTCGCTGCAGGACGGTGAGCAGGTGCGGACGTGCCTGTGACCCCGCCTCCTACTGCTGGCGGGGTGCGGGGCGGGGTCATCTTCGGGGTGACGGGATCCGGGGTGGGCCTGGGTCGGGCGGATCGAGCGCGGTGGTGCCGGTGCGGTCGCGTCGGTAGCGGTGGCCGTGCGGTGAGGTCCACTCGAACACCCCGGGGGCGACCATGTCGTATCGCCAGGCGGAATGGGTCTTGAGGCGGTGGTGGAACCGGCACAACGCGCCCAGGTTCTCGGTCTCCGTAGGCCCGGGGTGAGGTCGACCCTCCGCTTCGGCGTCGTGGTCGTACTCGATGACGTGGTCGACGTCGCAACCCCGGGCCGGTCGACCGCAGAACGGGAACACGCAGGTCCGGTCGCGGAGGACCACGCGCTCACGGATCCGGTCCGGGACCGCGTAACCCGGCGCGGACTTCTCCTGGTTGAGGTCGATGACCGGCTTGACCGTGACCTTCGTGCGCGAGTCGCCGCACCAGGACTGGATCTGCTCGAGCAGCAGAAGTCGCTGGCCCTCCTCGAGCCGCCCCGTCGGCCCGAACACCGTGGCGTCGCCGGACAGGCTGGCGTCGAAGTGGGCGTGGAGCACGACCTCGCGGGCCGCGGGGAGGTCTGGTCTCGATACGCCGGCTCGTTCCTCACCGGCTACTCGACCACCAACAGATTCGTCGGCTACTCGACCATCAACAGATTCACCGGCCGCTCGGCCACCGGCAGAATCGTGGAGGTCGAGCGCGGTCTGCGTGCGGGCCAGGTCGCCGAGTGCCTTGGCCCTGCGAGCGTCCAGTGACTCCTCGGAGCCGAGGGCCTTCTGGGTGGCTGCGCCGTGGGCGAGGGCTTGGTGGAGGTCGAGTCCGTCGGCGAGGTCGATCTCCGCTTCGAGCCGTACGGTCCCGGCGAAGTGGACGTCCTCGTCGTGGATCGTCACGTGGCGCGGGTCGACGTGGAGGTAGCCGTCCTCCGGGTCCGCGGCCGGGTCGACGTCGGCGAGGTCGTAGCGCTTGATGGTCTCCGCGACGAGGCGGTCCAGCTGTGCGGGGCCGATCTTGCCGGCCACGGCGGCGACCTGGGCGTCGACGAAGGCGGCTGCCTCGACCGTCAGGGACGGGGTCGAATGGATGGTCACCTCGGCGACCGCCCTCGCACGCCAAGCAGGGACCCGCCCGGCGTGGACCTGCGCCCACAGCCTCGGGAGGCGGTGGCGCAGCTCGAGTGCGTGGCCGATGAGCTTCTTCGCCGACACCGACGTGATGCCGAGGACGGTGCCGAGCTCGGCGACGCAGAACTCCGCGACCAGCGGCGTGCCCGGGCCGGCGATCGGTTCCTCGTGCTCGCAGCCAGCCACGGTGAAGGTCGCGGCCGAGTGGAGCGACTCCGGCGGGTGGAGGTCCGCCCACCGGGCCGCGAGGTCGAGCTGCTCCGCGGCGGCAGCGTCTTCAGCAGTCCGGGCCGAGCGGATCGAGGCGAGCAGGGCCGTGGGGCCGAGGGCGTCTGCCCCGGCCTCCGGCTCCACTCCTAGCATCTCGATCATGCGTTCGAGTCTAGGGAAGGGGTCCGACACTCGCTTCGGGTCTCGATACGCCTCCGCTCGTACCTCGCTCCGGCTACTCGACCACCGAGAGAGAGCGACCGCTCCGGCTACTCGACCAGTGACCGCCCGGCTACTCGACCACCGAGAGGGAAAGACCGCTCCGGCTACTCGACCACCGAGAGGGAAAGACGGCCCGGCTACTCGACCACCGAGGGGGAGGCGGCGGGTGCTCGAGCACCGAGGGTGAGCATGGTTCCGAGGCTCGCTGCGCTCGCGCCTCAACCGGCGAGGAAGGAAGAAGGAGCGATCAGGTCCAGGCCTGGGCGAGCCGGCGTACGACCTCAGTCAGCCGTTCCGGCGAGGTGGCGACGTTGAGCCGCACGTGGCCGGTCGTGCCGGGGGCGTACGACTCCCCCGGGCTGACCATCACCCGACCGCGCTGGAGGGCGACGCCCGCGGCGTCGTCGTGGCCGTAGGCGGAGGCGTCGAGCCAGGCCAGGTAGGTCGCCTCGATCGGCCGCATCCGCACCTCCGGCAGGTGCTCGGCGAGCAGCGACCCGAGCAGCGTCCGCTGCTGGTCGAGTCGCTCGACCAGCGACGCGAGCCACGGGTCGCCGTGGTCGTAGGCCGCGCGGGCAGCGACCATGCCGAGCGGGGAGTAGGAGTCGTTGCGCGACATCGGCTCCGCGTCGAGCCGGGCCCGGTCGGCGGCCGAGGGAACGACGAGCTGCCCGCACTTCAGGCCGGCGGTGTTGAACGCCTTGGACGCCGAGACCACCGCGACCGCGTGGTCGTGGGTGCCGTCGATCGCGAGGTAGGAGACGTGCTCCGCACCGGGCAGCACCAGCGGGGCGAAGATCTCGTCGCACACCACGCGGGCACCATGGCGGAGGACGACGTCGCGGATCCCCTCCAGCTCGGCGCGGGTGAACGCGCGGCCCCACGGGTTGTGCGGCTGGTTCAGGATCAGCGTCTGCGCGCCGTCGGCGAGGAGCCCGTCGAGGCGGTCGAGGTCGATCTCGGCGCGCTCGGCCGAGGCCGGCACCTCCAGCAGGTGCTCGGCCCGACCGGTGATGTCGGCCAGCCGGTGCTGGGCGTTGTAGCCGGGCGTCGGGAAGACCACTCCGCCGGGTCCGCTGAGGACGTCGATCGCGAGGCGGACACCCGCCGTCACGTCCACGACGGCGCGGACCGCCGCGGGCTCCGGCGCCCACCCGAAGTGCCGCCCGGCCCAGCCGACGTAGGCCTCGGCGAGCTCGGGATAGTCATCGAGCGGGTATCCCGTGACGCCGTCGGCGAGCGCGCGCTGGACGGCCATCATCACCACCGGGTCGACCGCGTAGTCCATCTCGGCGACCCACGCAGGGATCACGTCGTCGGGCACCGTGCCCCACTTGAGCGGCAGCGCGCGGCGCGCCTCCGCATCGGTGAGGTCGACGATCGGTCGTCGTTCGGTGGCAGTCATCAGTGCCAGCCCTTCTCCTCGATGAGGCGCACGACGAGCACACGCCGGTCGGTCATCGTGCGCGCATGGGCGATCGCCGCGTCGTACGAGTCGTGCCGATGGTGGATCCACGCGCCGTCCGGGCCGCGCCGGCTGCCCCGCCCGTCGAGGACCTCGAAGGTCGGGTCCGGCTCGAAGCCGGGGACGTGGCGCTGGTAGGGGTCGAGGACCGGGACCTCGACGTCCATGCGCGGACCAGACAGGGGCCACTCACGCAGCACGGTGCCACGGTCGACGACCGCGAGCCGCTCGACGACCTGGATGGTCGCGTAGCCCAACGGAACACGACGCGAGAAGTCGGTCGTCGAGCTGCCGAAGTCGAGGGCGTCGCCCGCCGGCCACGTCCGGCCGAACCGTCCCCGTGCGAACAACACCCATCGCGTCTCGTCCGGCGCGGTGTCGAAGGGCGCGCCCCCGCCCTCGGGCCAGTCGTGGTCGACCTGGTCGTCGGGCTCGGGCACGCGCGTCAGACCTGCTCGCGCGCTGCCACCGCGCGGGCGACCCGCTCGATCGCCTCGTCGATCGGCACGCCGTTGTCCTGGCGGCCGTCGCGGTAGCGGAAGGAGACCGCGCCCGCCTCGATGTCGTCGTTGCCGGCGATGATCATGAACGGCACCTTCTGCAGCTGCGCGTTGCGGATCTTCTTCTGCATCCGGTCGTCGGAGTCGTCGACCTCGACGCGCAGCCCCTGGGACTTCATCCGACGGGCCACGTCGTGGAGGTAGTCCGCGGCGAAGTCGGCGACCGGGATCGCCTGCACCTGCACCGGTGCGAGCCAGGGCGGGAAGGCGCCGGCGTAGTGCTCGACGAGCACGCCGAAGAAGCGCTCCAGGGAGCCGAACTTCGCCGAGTGGATCATCACCGGCTGCTTCCGGCTGCCGTCGGCCGCCTGGTAGGCGAGCTCGAAGCCCTGCGGCTGGTTGAAGTCGTACTGGATGGTCGACATCTGCCAGGTGCGGCCGATGGCGTCGCGGGCCTGCACGGAGATCTTCGGGCCGTAGAACGCGGCACCGCCCGGGTCGGGCACCAGCTCGAGCCCCGACTCGACCGCTACGTCCTCGAGCACCTTGGTGGCCGTCGCCCAGTCCTCGTCGGACCCGACGAACTTGTCGGGCTTGGCGTCGTCGCGGGTCGAGAGCTCGAGGTAGAAGTCGTCGATGCCGAAGTCGCGCAGCAGGCCGAGCACGAAGTCGAGGAGGTGCTTGACCTCGCCCGGCGCCTGCTCGGGGGTGACGTAGGAGTGGCTGTCGTCCTGGGTCAGTCCGCGCACGCGGGTCAGGCCGTGCACGACACCGGACTTCTCGTAGCGGTAGACGGAGCCGAACTCGAACAACCGCAGCGGCAGCTCGCGGTAGGACCGTCCGCGCGAGCGGAAGATCAGGTTGTGCATCGGGCAGTTCATCGCCTTGAGGTAGTAGTCCGACCCCTCGAACTCCATCGGCGGGAACATCGTGTCCTTGTAGTAGGGCAGGTGTCCGGAGGTGTGGAACAGCCCCTCCTTGCTGATGTGGGGGGTGCCGACGTAGTCGAAGCCCTCCTCGATGTGGCGCTGGCGGACGTAGTCCTCCATCACGCGCTTGATCACGCCACCCTTGGGGTGGAAGACCGCGAGACCGGAGCCGATCTCGTCGGGGAAGCTGAACAGGTCGAGATCGCGACCGAGCTTGCGGTGGTCGCGGCGCTCGGCCTCCTCGATGCGGTGGAGGTGCTCCTCGAGCGCCTCCTTGGTCTCCCACGCGGTGCCGTAGATGCGCTGGAGCATCTTGTTCTTCTCGTCGCCGCGCCAGTAGGCCGCGGCGCTGCGCATCAGCTTGAAGGCGGGGATCCGCTTGGTGGTCGGCAGGTGCGGGCCGCGGCACAGGTCGGACCACTTGGCCTCGCCGTTGCGCCCGATGTTGTCGTAGATGGTGAGCTCGCCGGCCCCGACCTCGACGCTCGCGCCCTCGGTGTCCGCGGCGCCCGCGCCGCCCTTCAGGCCGATCAGCTCGACCTTGTAGGGCTCGTCCTTGAGCTCGTCGAGCGCGTCGGCGTCGGTGGTCACGCGGCGCTCGAAGCGCTGGTTCTCCTTGATGATCTTGCGCATCGCGGACTCGATCTTCACGAGGTCCTCGGGCACGAACGGGGTCTCGACGTCGAAGTCGTAGTAGAACCCGTTCTCGACCGGCGGGCCGATGCCGAGCTTGGCCTCGGGCCAGAGCTGCTGCACCGCCTGGGCCATCACGTGCGCGGTCGAGTGGCGCAGGATGTCGCGGCCGTCGGCGCTGTCGATGGCCACGGACTCGACCTCGTCGCCGTCGGCGAGCTCGTAGGCGAGGTCCTTGAGCTGACCGGCCACCCGCGCGGCGATCACGTCGGCGTCGTCGCGGAAGAGCTCCCAGGCCTTGGTGCCGGTCGTGACCGTGGTCTCCGCACGCTGATCGGCGTGGATGCGGACGACCTTGATGTCGGGCACGAGAGCTCCTGTGAGGGGTGTGGAGGGTGGGGCGGGATGCTCCGGCGATGCTATCGGCCGGTCGTGGTCGCGCTCACCCCGGTTTCGCCGCACACCCGGTCGGGTGGGGTCCGCGGTGGTGGCGGCGAACGTGGGTACATCGCGTGCATGACGCTCGCGCAACGCCGGCAGGCGCCCTCCTCGGCCCCGCCGCTCACCATCGCCTCGGTCCCGTCGGGGCACGTCTACGTACGCCACCTCTCCCCCGTCGACGGCCGGGGAGCCGTACGCCTGCCCGACCCGGCACCCGGGAACCCCGACCGCCCTGCCGGGGCGACCTGGTGGCCGCCGGTGATGCTCGACCCCGAGTGGGCCCGACAGGCCGACTTCGACGTCTTCCACCTCCACTTCGGCTTCGACGCGTGCGCGCCTGAGCAGCTGGAGCGGCTGACGCGCGTGCTCCGCGGGCGCGGCAAGCCGTTCGTCTTCACCGTGCACGACCTGCGCAACCCGCACCACAGCGACCGCCGCCTCCACGACGAGCAGCTCGACGTGCTGGTCGAGGCCGCGGACGCCCTCATCACGCTGACCCCCGGGGCCGCGCGCGAGATCGAGTCCCGTTGGGGGCGTACGCCGCTCGTGGTCCCGCACCCGCACGTCGTCGACCTCCCCACCATGACCCGCGCCCTCGAGGTGCGGCCGCTGTGGCGCCACCGACCCTTCCGCGTGGGCCTGCACCTGAAGAGCCTGCGGGCCAACATGGACCCGATGCGGCTGCTGCCCACGCTCGTGGACACGGTCGCCGGGCTGGACGACGCGGTGCTCCAGGTGAACTGCCACCGCGACGTCCTCGACCCCGACGGCGCCCGGCGCGACTCCGCGCTGTCCGACTGGTTGCGCGGCGAGGCCACCGCGAAGCGGCTCGAGCTGCACGTCCACGACTTCTTCTCCGACGACGACCTCTGGGCCTACCTCGCCTCGCTCGACCTCTCGGTGCTGCCCTACACGTTCGGCACCCACTCCGGCTGGCTGGAGGCGTGCCGCGACCTGCAGACGACCGTGCTGGCGCCGACCTGCGGCTACTACGCCGACCAGGGCCCGGTCCTGACCTACACCAACGACGGCGACGACTTCGACGCCGACTCGCTGCGCGACGCCGTGGTGCGCGCGCACGCCGAGCGCCCGCGGTGGGGGGCCACCCTCGACGAGCGCACGGCTCAGCGCCCCGAGGTGGCCCGGGTCCACGAGGAGCTCTACCGGGAGCTGAGCAGGTGACGGCCCTCACCGTGCGCGAGGGCCAGCATGAGCAGCGGGCCGACCGGCTCCGCGTCTGCCTCGTCGCCAACAGCCGCTTCCCGATCGCCGAGCCCTTCACCGGGGGGCTGGAGTCGATGACGTGGCACCTGGCGCGCGAGCTGACCCGCCGCGGGCACGAGGTCGCGGTCTTCGCCGCTCCGGGATCCGACCCCGCCCTCGGCGTCGTCGAGCTCGACGTCGAGGCGCTGCCCGAGCACCCCGGCCGCCACGACGTGGGGGCGCCGCCGTACGTCGAGGTGGCCGAGCACCACGCCTACCTCTCCCTCATGCTGGACCTCGCCGGGTCGGCGGGGACGGGCTTCGACGTGGTGCACAACAACAGCCTCCACTACCTGCCGGTCGCGATGGCGCGCACGCTGCCCGCGCCGATGCTGACCACGCTGCACACCCCACCCCTGTGGTGGCTGGAGTCTGCGGTCCGGCTGGACCGGGGCACCAGCTCGTTCGCCGCGGTGTCGCGGCACACGGCGGCCTCCTGGGCGCCGATCACGCCGAGCACGTGCGTGCTGAACGGCATCGACGTCGACCGGTGGCCGGCCGGCCCCGGCGGCGTGAGCGCGGTGTGGTCCGGTCGCCTGGTCGCGGAGAAGGCGCCCCACGACGCGCTGCTCGCCGCCCGACGCGCGGGGATCCCCATCGTGCTGGCCGGGCCGCTGCTCGACGAGGACTACTTCCGCACCCGGGTCCAGCCGCTGCTCGGTCCCGACGCGACGTATGCCGGGCACCTGCCGCAGGCCGAGCTGGCCGCGCTGGTCGGTGGCTCGGCGGTCGCCGTGGTGACCCCGGCATGGGACGAGCCCTACGGCCTCGTCGCCGCAGAGGCGCTGGCCTGCGGCACCCCGGTGGCGGCGTACGCCCGGGGCGGCCTGCCGGAGGTGCTGTCTCGCGACACCGGCCGCCTCGCGGTCGCGGGCGACGTGGACATGCTGGCGCTCGCGATGCGCGACGCCCTCACCCTCGACCGCGCGCGCTGCCGCGAGCACGCCGTCGCCGAGCTCTCGCTCGACCGGATGGTCGACCGCTACGAGGACGAGTACGTCCGCCTGCTGGGCCGCAGGCTCGCGGCGTGATCGGCTACTACGTCCACCACCACGGCACCGGCCACCTCCACCGGGCCCTGAGCGTCGCACCCCACCTCCCGGGACCGGTGACCGGTCTGTCGTCGCTGCCGCGCCCCGAGGCGTGGACCGGGCCCTGGGTGCAGCTCCCCCGTGACGACGAGGCGGCGACGTACGACGACGCGGACGTCACCTCGAGCGGCCTGCTGCACTGGGTGCCGCTCCAGGACGCCGGCCTGCGGAACCGCATGGCCGCCGTCTCGGCGTGGATCGAGCAGCACGCACCCGACGCGGTGGTCGTCGACCAGTCGGTCGAGGTCTGCCTGCTGGTGCGCCTGCACGGCGTGCCGGTCGTGGCGCTCACCGCTCCCGGACGGCGCACCGACCCGCCGCACCTGCTCGGCTTCGGCGCCGCCGACGCGCTCGTCGGTCCGTGGCCCGCGGGCTGGACCGACCGGCTGCTGCCGGGCCTGCATGGCATCCACGCCGACCGCTTCAACGCCGTCGGTGCCGTTTCCCGGTTCCCCGTGGCGCCCCGGCACGTCCCGGCCCACCGTTCCCGGCCGCACGTCGTGCTGCTGGCCGGCACCGGCGGCGACGGCTTCACCCTCGAGTCGATCGCACGAGCACGGGAGCAGACACCCCGCTGGGACTGGAGCGTGCTCAGCCGCACCCTCGGCAGCTGGCACGCCGACCCGGCGGCCGTGGTCGCCGACGCCGACGTCGTGGTGCTCCACCCTGGTCAGAACGCGCTCGCGGAGGTCGCCTCCCTCCGCGTGCCCGCAGTCGTGGTGCCGGCGCCGCGCCCGTTCGACGAGCAGCACGTGACCGCGGCAGCCCTCGCCGACGGCTGGCCGGCCGTCGTGCTCGACACCGTCCCCGACCTGGGGTGGCGCGACCTGCTGCACGAGGCGCTCCTCCTCGACGGCGAGGGCTGGTCCCGGTGGTGCGACGGCAACGCGCCGCAGCGCATCGCGGCCGTCGTCGAGCAGGTCGTCTCCCCCGGGTCCGCGGCATGAGCGATACCGCCGTCGTGACGGTGGTGCACGGCCGCAGCGAGCACCTCGCGCGCCAGCGCGAGTCGCTCGCCGCCTCGACCTCCGACGGCTTCGAGCACGTCGTGGTCGCCATGGACGACCCGGTCCTCGTGGCGTCCGGCGGGGCAGACGCCGCGCTGCCCCGCGCCCCCTTGGGTCTCCCGCTCGCCGCCGCGCGCAACCGCGGCGCGGAGGTGGCCCTGGCCCGAGGCGCGCGCACCCTCGTCTTCCTCGACGTCGACTGCCTGGCCGACACCGAGCTCGTCGGCGCCTACGCCGAGGTCGTGGGCGACGAGCCGGACACCGTGTGGTCGGGCCCGGTCACCTACCTCGACCCGCCCCCACCCGGGGGCTACGAACTGACCGCCCTGCGCGGCCTCGACTCGCCCCATGCCGCACGACCGGCGCCGGACCCGGGCGAGCGCGAGCACGGCGCCGAACCCGACCTCTTCTGGTCGCTGTCCTTCGCCTGCTCGGACACCGCGTGGCGCCGCACCGGCGGCTTCTGCGAGGACTACGTCGGCTACGGCGGCGAGGACACCGACTTCGCGCGCGCTGCGCTCGTCGCGGGCCTCGACCTCGGCTGGGTGGGCGCTGCCCGCGCCTTCCACCAGTGGCACCCGGTCTCCCGGCCGCCGGTCGAGCACGTCGCCGACATCGTCCGCAACGCCCGGATCTTCCACGCGCGCTGGGGCGAGTGGCCGATGCTCGGCTGGCTGGAGGCCTTCGAGGAGCGCGGGCTGGTGCGCCGCACGGGCACGGGCAGCTGGGCGCTCCGGGACCGGGTCACGGGCGAATAGTCCTCGCCGTTGTGGGCACGGCTCCCACATGCGTGACGACCTCGCTGCCCTGCTCCTGCGCCACGGGTACGACGCCCTGCCGCTGGCCCGTTCGCGGCGGCACGAGGAGGACGACGCCTTCGAGACCCGCATGCTCGGGCGGCGCACGCTCGTGGTCCGCGGGGAGCAGGGGGCGCGGATGTTCTACGACGAGTCGCGGATGCGCCGTCGTCGCGCTGTCCCGCCGCCGCTGGCGCACCTCCTCTTCGGGCGCGGCGCCGTGCACGGCCTCGACGGGGAGGAGCACCGCGTGCGCAAGCAGGTGTTCCTCGACCTGCTGAGCGACGAGGCCGTGGCGGACCTGGCCCGTCGCGTGGACGAGAGGCTCGACGAGGCCCTGCGGGCCTGGGCGCTGGGTCCCGGCGTGCGGGTCCACGAGGGGCTCGTCCGGATCTACGGCATCGCTGTGCTGGAGTGGGCGGGCACCGGCTGCGCGGGGCTCCGGGGCGAGGAGGTGGCCCGCGACCTCGCCGCGATCGTGGACGGGTTCGGCTTCTCGGGCCGCGCCTACGTGAAGGCATGGGCAGCCCGCCGGCGTGCCGAGGCCTGGGCGGCTGACCTGGTGCGGCGGACCCGGGACGGACGTCACCAGCCGCCGGAGGGGACGGCCGTGCACGCCTTCTCCGTCGGTGCGGGTGACGCACTCCCGGTCCGCGTCGCCGCGGTCGAGCTGCTCAACGTGCTCCGCCCCACCGTCGCCGTCAGCTGGCTCGGGACCTTCGCCGCCCTCGCCCTCGCGCAGCACCCCGGGCACGCCGCGCCCCTGCTCGGTCCCGACGCCGACCGGCACCTCGTCGCCTTCGCCCACGAGGTCCGCCGGCGCACCCCCTTCGTCCCGGCCCTCACCGCCCTGGCGACCACGCCCTTCCGCTTCGGACACCATGACGTCCGCAGGGGCGACCGGGTGGTGCTCGACGTCCCCGGCACCAACCACCACCCCGACCAGTGGAACCAGGCCGACGACTTCTGCCCGGCACGGTTCGTCGGTTCGGACCCCGACCCGTTCCGGTTCGTGCCCCAGGGAGGTGGCGGCCCCCTCGGTCACCGATGCCCCGGCGAGGACGTCACGACAGCGCTCCTCGTGGTCACCCTCCGACACCTCTCCCGGGCGCGCTTCACGCTCAGGTCACCGGACGTGCGCACCGACCGGATGCCGACGCTGCCGTCGGAGGAGCTGCTCATGACCGACGTGTCGCCGGGAGAGGCCGACGGCACCGGGCCCTTCGTCCCGGCCGGCTGACTCACGCAGGCGGCGCCACACGGCGGCGTACGGCCTCGACCAGGTTGGCACCCACTCCGAGCAACGCGTTGCCGTAGTCACCTCGCAGACGGTCCAGCTCCTCGCGCGGCGCCAGCACGTTGCCGGGCCCCCGCACCACGGGGGACACCAGGTCCTGGGCGACCACCTTGAACAGTGGCCCCACGAGCCGGTCGTACGCCCACGGAAGCACGGTGAACCCGAAGCGGATCACGTCGTTGGACAAGCCGACCTGGCCGCCCCGCCACGGATGGTCGGCGACGGTCAGCACGCGATCCGCCACGCGCTCCGGCGGATCGACGGGGAAGGGCGGGCGCCCCACCGAGTCGCCGTACGTCGCTGCCTGGCGGTAGATCGGTGTGTCCACCCCGCCGGGGGCGACGTAGCCGATCCGCACGCCGGGCCGGTCGCGGTTGTCGACACGCAGCTGGCGCACCAGCGCGCGCACGCCCCACTTGCTCAGCACGTACGCCGCCATGTCGGGCACCGCGATGTGCCCGATCAGCGAGCCGACCAGCACCAGGCTCCCCTCGCGCTGGTCGCGCAGCACGGGCAGCACGTGGCGGGCGAGGTTCACCGGGCCGTTGAGGTTGGTGGCCAGCACCTGGTCGAAGACCTCGACCGGCACGTCAGGGATGCGGCCGTAGGCGACGACCCCGGCGCAGCTCACCACGACGTCGAGCCGCCCGTGCCGCGCCAGCACCGCCGCGACCGCGGAGGCGACCTGCGCGTCGTCACTGACGTCGGCCTGCGCGACCAGCACCGATGCGGCACCGAGCCCCTCGCAGGCGAGCGCCACCCGGTCGAGGGCGCCGACCGCGCGACCGACCAGCACGACGTGGTCGCCCCGTCCGGCAGCCTGGCGGACGACAGCCTCGCCGATGCCGCTCGAGGCGCCGGTCACGAGGACGACGCGGACGCCGCTCACCGGGCCGCCTCGTCGTCGCGGCGGTGGGCGTCGACGTCGGCGTGACGTCCGGCGCTCTCGCGCAGCCGTCGTCCGCGGAGCGCGTCCTCGCGGTCCTTCTCCTCCGCCTTGTCGATCTTCCGGGTGTCGCGGGGCGGCAGCTGGATCTCCTCCTCCGCGGGCATCCCCGCCTGGAGCTCACGGCCCCGCTCGAGCTCGGCGTCGAGCTCGCCGCCGAAGAGGAGCGCGAGGTTGGTGATCCAGAGCCACAGCAGGAAGACCACGACGCCGGCGAGCGAGCCGTAGGTCTTGTCGTAGGAGCTGAAGTTGGCGACGTAGAAGCCGAAGCCCACCGACGCCGCGACCCACACGAGGATGGCGACCGCGGCGCCCACGCTGACCCACCGGAACTTCGGCTGCTTCACGTTGGGCGTCGACCAGTAGAGCAGCGCGACGAGCAGCATCACCACGAGCAGCAGCACCGGCCACTTGGCGATGCTCCACACGGTGACGATCGTCGAGCCCAGCCCGAGGGCGTCGCCGACCGCCTGCGCAGCCGGTCCGGTGACGACGAGGCCCAGGGCCACGACGGCACTGAGGACGACCGACACGAGGGTGACGAGGAGCATGGCCGGGCGCAGCTTCCAGAAGGGCCGGCCCTCCCGGATCTCGTAGATCCGGTTCATGCCGCGGCCGAAGGCACCGACGTAGCCCGACGCGGACCACAGCGCGAGCGCGAGGCCGACGACCAGGCCGAACCCGGCGGCCGAGGTCTGGCTCAGCTCCACGAGCGTGGGCTCCAGGACCTCCGCGGCACCGCTCGCCCCGACGTCGCGCAGCACCTGCAGGAGCGCGTCGACCGTGGCGCGGCCGTCGCCGACGAGGCCGACGAGCGACAGCATCGCGACGGCGGCCGGGAACATGGCCAGCACGGCGTAGTAGGTCAGCGCGGCGGCCAGGTCGGTGCACTGGTCGTCGGAGAACTCCCGCCACGTCTTGCGCAGGACGTAGGTCCACGACGGCTTCGTGAGGTCGGTGGGCGAGTCAGGCTTGTCGGTGTGGTCAGGGGTGCGGTCGGAGGTGTGGTGCATGCGTCCCCGTACCCAGCCTCCGCACCTTCACCCCCTCCCCTCGGGCGGTGCAGCGCGGACGGGGGCGTGCCTAGCGTGGATCCCGATGCAGACCTTCCTCCCCTGGCCCGACTTCGCGCGTTCTGCTGCCGTGCTGGATGCCAAGCGGCTGGGCAAGCAGCGCGTCGAGTGCCTCCAGGTAGTCAGGGGCCTGACGGTCCCCGGCTACGGCTGGCGCCACCACCCCGCCGTACGGATGTGGCGCGGACACCTCGAGGCGCTCGGACGCTACGCCCTCGCGTGCTGCGAGGCGTGGACCGGTCGCGGCCACGACGACACCTGCGCCGCCACCCTCGTGGTCGACCTCCGGGCGGCCGGTGTCACCGGCATCCGTAGCCAGGAGGAGCTCGCGGCGACCGGGGACCTGCCGTGGTGGATCGGGGACGACGACTTCCACCGCGCGCACCGGTCGGCGCTCGTGCGCAAGGACCCGGCGCACTACGGCCCGCTGTTCCCGGGGGTTCCCGACGACCTTCCCTACGTCTGGCCGCTCCCCGACCCGCCCGGGGAGTCGGGCAGCGACCCGGCCTGAGCCGGTCGGTCCCGGGACGTCTCGGCGATGATCCGTTCCATCTCCGCGATCGACGTCGCGGTGTCGCGGTGGAGGACGGCGTGCCAGCCGGCGCGCCGCGCGGCGTCGACGTTGGCCTCGACGTCGTCGAGGAACAGCACCTCGTGGGGCTCGACCCCGAGACGGCGGGCGGTGAGCTCGTACGCCGCGGGGTCGGGCTTGGCCACCCCCACCTCGTGGCTGTAGACGATGTCGTCGGTGAGGTCCTCGAACCCGTGGTGGCGCTCGCGCTCACGGGCGCCGGGACCGGAGTTGGACAGGATGCCGGTGAGCCGCGCCGGGCGCTGCGAGGCGAACCAGTCGAGCAGCGGGCGGTCGAGGGTGCCGACGTACCACCGCCAGTAGTCCTCGAGCAGCCCGTCGACCTGGTCGTCGTCGAGCCCGAGCGCCCGCTGCCACTCCGCGCGGACCTCGTCCTCGGTCACCTCGCCCAGCATCGCGTCGCCCGGCAACGCCGCCAGCCCGCCGGAGATGCTGCCGGGGGCCAGGCCCAGCCGGGCCTCGGCGGGAGCGGGGAACACCTCGTCGTCGACGACCTCGAGGACTCCCCCGATGTCGAGCACCACTGCCCTGATCGCCACTGCGTCCCCCGTCCGAGTCACCTGTCTGCCTCACCTCGTCGCATCGAGGTAGGAGACCATCCTCTCGAAGAGGTGGGACGCACGCCGCAGGTCCTCCGACGCGGGCGGGGGCTCGTCGTCGGTCAGCTGCGGACCAGCAGGACGCCAGCCGGGCCGGTAGCCGTCGGCCAGGACCGAGCACACCCGGCTCGCGTCGCGCACGACGCGGGGGTCGAGCGACCACACGGCCTCGAAGCTGCGTTCGGACGGCGCAGCACCAGATCGTCCGGGGAGCTCGACGGCGGCCAGGCAGGCGGGGAGGTCGCCGGCGTCGCACACGACCAGCCACTCCCGGTTGAGCGGGGCGTCCGCGGGCAGTCCCACCTCGACAGGTGCTCCGTCGGCCAGCGGAGCGGGGTTCGGGAGGTCGGCGAAGACCACGGTGCGGCGCGACGTGCGCGCCAGCTCGCGCCAGCGGTCGAGCGACCCGCGCAGCCGGCTCTCGCGCTGGAAGCCACCGAAGAGCAGCGGCTGCGCGGCACGCGCGCAGCACTCGTCCTCGATGGCGCGGCTCATCGCGAGCAGCGTGTCGCGCGAGAGCACGTGCGGCACCAGCTCCGGGTGGCGCTGTCGCAGCTCGGCGAAGACCGACCCGGACCGCACCCGCGGGGACGCCGCCCGCTCGATGGCCGCGGTGAGGGACAGGCCGCCGCGGCGGCGCTCGAGCACGCCGCGCACGGCCTCCACGTCGGACCCGTCGTAGCGGCGGTGCCCGCCGTCCTGGCGACGGGGCCGCGGAAATCCGTGGCGCGACTCCCAGCTGCGGATCGTGGCAATGGGTACCCCGGTCCTACGGGAGAGCTCGCCGATCGACAGCTCGCCCCCGGACACCTTGGACCCGGGGGGCGGCGAGGTGGGATGCTGGTGTGCCATTCCTCTACCTCTCGCCTAGATTTCCTTGGCAGTGTTGCATAGGTTTTTGGGAGCGGTGGGTTTGAGCAGCTCATGGAGGGCACCGATGAGTTCGACCAGTTGTGACGAGGCACTCGCGAGGCTGCTGGACGAGGGACGCGTGCGGGCGACCGCGATCGATCCCCACCACGCGGCGCTCTGGGACGCGCTGGCCGCGGCCACCGAGGACGGCAAGCGGCTGCGCCCGCGCCTGGTCGTCGCGACGCACGACGCCCTGGGCGGGACCCTGCCGCTGGTCGCTGCGGAGGTGGGTGCTGCCGTCGAGCTGCTCCACACCGCGTTCGTCATCCACGACGACGTCATCGACGACGACCACCTGCGGCGCGGACGGCCCAACGTCAGCGGCACCTTCCGCGACGCCGCACACCGTGGTGGCGCCGGTCCCGAGGCGATGGGCGCCTACGGCCTGACCGCAGCCATCCTGGCCGGCGACCTGGCCCTCGCGGCCGCCGTACGTGCGGTGGCCACCTGCGGCGCCCCGACCGACGTCGTGCACTGCCTCCTCGACCTCTTCGACGTCGCGCTGCACACGACCGCGTCGGGCGAGCTGGCAGACGTACGCCTCACGATGGCCCACCACGAGGTGTCGCTCGCCGAGAGCCTGGCGATGGAGGAGCAGAAGACCAGCGCCTACTCGTTCTCCCTCCCGCTCCAGGCGGGCGCGGTGCTCGCCGGTGCCGCGGAGCCCGTGGTCGCCCGGCTCGGTGAGGCCGGCCGCTCGATGGGCCTGGCTTTCCAGCTGGTCGATGACCTGATCGGCGTCTTCGGCGACCCGGCGCGCTCGGGCAAGAGCACGACCAGCGACCTGCGCGCAGGCAAGCAGACGCCCCTGCTCGTCCACGCGCGGACGACCGCGGAGTGGGAGCAGGTGCGTCCCCTCGTCGGGCGCGACCTCGACGACGACGACCTCGCCCGGGTGCGCGAGCTGCTGACCACCTCGGGGTCCCGCGCGTTCGTCGAGGACCTCGCCGCGGAGCACCTCACCGCCGCGCGGGCGATGGTCGACGAGGTCGGCGTCCCCGTCGAGCTCCTCGACGACCTCGAGGCCTCCACCTCGGTCCTCGTCGGCGGACGCGAGGCGGCGGCGTGAGCATGTTCGTCGGGCGCGGTGTCCCGCGCAACCTCTACGACGTGGTGTCCGAGGAGAGCTCGGCCGTCGTGATCCGCCAGTACTCCAGCTCCTTCGGCCTGGCCTCGCGCCTGCTCGGCGAGCCGGTGCGCACCCAGGTCCGCAACGTCTACGCCCTGGTGCGGGTCGCCGACGAGATCGTCGACAACCCCGATCCCGCGCTCGGGCGCGACGCCCGTGCCACCATGCTCGACTGGCTCGAGGACGACGTACGCCACGCCCTCGCGACCGGCTGGAGCGGCAACCTCGTGGTGCACGCCTTCGCCCGCACGGCGCAGGCCGTCGGCATCGAGGACGACGTCGTGGCGCCCTTCTTCGCCTCGATGCGCACCGACCTCGACACCACGACGCACACCCAGGAGAGCTTCGACCGCTACGTCTACGGCTCGGCCGAGGTCGTCGGCCTGATGTGCCTGCGGGCCTTCCTCGCCGCGCCCGACGCCGTCGGTGACCGCGCCCGCGCCTACGAGGACCTCACCCCCGGGGCGAGGCGGCTCGGCGCGGCCTTCCAGAAGCTCAACTTCGTCCGTGACCTCTCCGACGACCACGACGTCCTGCGGCGCGACTACTTCCCCGGCCTCGACGTGGAGCGCTTCTGCGACCGCGACCGGGACCGGATCCTCGACGACATCGACGCCGACCTGGCCGCGGCGGCCGCCGTGGTCCCCGACCTGCCCCCGAGCAGCCGGCGCGCGGTGCGCGCCGCGCACGCGACCTTCGCCGAGCTGGCCGCGCGGCTGCGCGCGACGCCGGCCGCCGACATCCGCCGGCAGCGCGTGCGCGTGCCCGCCGCAGTCAAGCTCCGCCTCGCGCTGGGCTCACTCCACGAAGGACGAGCATGAGAATGGCACTCCCCGACCGGCTCGGCCGGCGCACGGGCACGACCGCCCCCGACGGGTCCGCGCAGCGGATCGTGGTCATCGGTGGCGGCATCGCCGGGCTGGCCACGGCCGCCCTGCTTGCCTCGCGGGGGCACAGCGTCGACCTCGTCGAGAAGAACCACGACCTCGGCGGTCGGGTCGGCAGCGTGGAGCGCAGCGGGTTCCGGTTCGACACCGGCGCGTCGTGGTACCTGATGCCGGAGGTGTTCGAGCACTTCTTCTCGCTGCTCGGCACCACGGCGGACGCCGAGCTCGACCTCACCGTCCTCGACCCGAGCTACCGGGTGTTCTTCGAGGGCCACGACGAGTCGATCGACGTACGCCCCGACCGGGCGCACAACCGCGCCCTGTTCGAGTCCCTCGAGCCCGGTGCCGGTGAGCGCTTCGACGCCTACCTCCGCTCGGCGGAGGAGACCTACGACATGGCGCTGCGCCGCTTCCTCTACAGCAACTTCGACGCCACCTCGTCGTTCCTCCACCCCGACGTCGTCCGCAGCACCCCGAAGCTGAGCCGGCTGCTGACCCGGTCGCTGGAGAGCCACGTCGCCGCGTCGTTCTCCGACAACCGGCTGCGGCAGGTGCTGGGCTACCCCGCGGTCTTCCTCGGCTCCTCCCCCAGCCGCGCGCCGAGCATGTACCACCTGATGAGCCGCCTCGACCTCGGCGACAGCGTGCTCTACCCGCAGGGCGGGTTCACCCGCCTCATCGAGGTCATCGCCGCCCTGGCCGAGCGCCACGGGGCGCGGCTGCACACCGGGTGCGAGGCGACCGCGATCGTGACGGAAGGCGCCGGGCGCCGGGCGCGGGTGACGGGTGTCGAGCACCTCGACGCCTCGGGTGACCGGGTCGTGCTGCCGGCCGACGTCGTCGTCGGTGCCGCCGACCTCCACCACCTCGAGACCGCCCTCCTGCCGACCGCTCTGCAGACGCACCCCGAGCGCGTGTGGCGCGACCGCTCGCCCGGACCGGGCGCTGTCCTGGCGATGCTGGGCGTGGAGGGGTCGCTGCCCGAGCTGCCGCACCACTCGCTGTTCTTCACCAGCGACTGGGGGCAGAACTTCGGCGACATCTTCGGCAAGGACGCCCGCGTCCCCGAACCGGCGTCGGTCTACGTCTGCAAGCCCTCCGAGACCGACCCGACCGTGGCGCCCGCGGGCCACGAGAACCTCTTCGTCCTCGTCCCGGTGCCGGCCGACACCCGCATCGGGCGCGGGGGCGACGACGGTGCGGGCTCGGAGCAGGTCGAGCGCACGGCTGACGCCGCGATCGCGCAGGTCGCCCGGTGGTCGGGGGTCCACGACCTCGCCGACCGGGTCGTCGTGCGCCACACCGTCGGTCCCGAGGACTTCGAGGCGCGCTACCACTCCTGGCGGGGCGGGGCGCTCGGCCTCGAGCACACGCTGCGACAGAGCGCCTTCCTCCGCCCGGGGAACACCTCGGCGAAGGTCGACGGGCTCCTCTACGCCGGCTCGACCACGGTGCCCGGCGTCGGCCTGCCGATGTGCCTGATCAGCGCCGAGCTGGTGCTCAAGCGACTGACCGGTGACCGGTCGGCGCAGCCGGTGGGCGGCCGATGAGCCTGGTCCACTGGTCCTACGTCGCCATGCTTGCCTTCTGCCTGGCCGGGACCCTGCCGCTGGTGCCTGCCTTCCGGCTCGACGTGCTGCGCCAGCCCCGGCGGCTGCTGCTCACCGTGCTGCTGGCCGGGACGCCGTTCGTGGTGTGGGACCTCTACGCCACCGCGGCCGGGCACTGGTCCTTCGACGCCGGTCAGACGCTGCCCTGGCGCGTCGGCGGCCTGCCGCTGGAGGAGATCGGCTTCTTCGTCGTGATCCCGCTGGTGGCGGTGCTGACGCTCGAGGGCGTCAGCGCCGCCCGACGTCGGCTCGCGAGCGCCGCGCACGAGGGGGACGCGTGACCTACACGGCCCTCGCGGTGGTGGGCGTGCTCGTCGCCCTGGCCCTGGACCGGTGGGGTCTGCGCACGCGCGTGACCTCGACCCGGGACTGGTGGTCGGCCTACGCCATCATCGTGTTCTTCCAGCTGCTCACCAACGGCTGGCTCACTGGGCGCGGGATCGTGCGCTACTCCCCCGACGCCATCATCGGCAGCGACAGGATCGTGCTCGTCGGCGACGGCCGGCTGGTCTACGCACCGGTCGAGGACCTGGCCTTCGGCTTCGCACTGGTGCTGACCAGCTGCGTCGTCTGGACGTGGCTCGGCCGGCGCCGGCCTGCGCAGGAGGCCGCGTGAGCATCTCGACGAGGCTGCAGGAGATGCAGCCCACCGACATCGGCGTACCCGGGCCGACCTCGCTCGACATGGCCCGTGAGTTCCGCTCCATCCGAGCCGACCCGCTGTCGTTCCTTGCCTCGGTCTCCCAGGAGTACGGCGACCTCGTGTCCTTCCCGGTGCCGGGTGCTCCCGCGCTGCTCCTCAACGACCCCGCTGCCGTGCGCCACGTCCTGCAGACCTCGGCACGCAGCTGGGGCAAGGACACCGTGCAGTACGCCGCCCTCGCCCGGGTCACGGGACAGGGCCTGCTGGCCTCCGCGGAGCCGAGCTGGATCGACCACCGTCGCCTCGCTGCCCCCGCATTCCACCACCAGCGCCTCGAGGCGGTCGGCGAGCAGGTGCGGGCCGCGGCACGGTCCGCTGTCGGCGTACGCCTGCCCGCCGCGGTCGGCGCCGGCGGGGGCACCGGGGTGGTCGACGTGGCCGCGCTGACCCACACCATCGGCCTCGACGCGGTCGGACGCGCGCTCTTCTCCGCCGACCTGTCCGGCCAGGCCCAGACCCTGCTCGACGCGACGAGCGACGCCGCGGAACTCGTGGTCCGGCTCGGCCGCGCGATCCTCCCCCGGGCGCACTGGACGCCCACGCGCCTCAACGTGCGGCTGCGCTCGGCGCGGCGCCGCCTGGACGCGGCGTCGGCGGAGATCATCGCCCAGCGCCGGGCCCGCAACGGTCGGACGAGCACGGCTCCTCACGGCGACGACCTGCTGGGCCTGCTGCTCGACAGCGGGCTCACCGACGCCGAGGTCCGCGACGAGCTCGTCACCATGATCGTCGCGGGGCACGAGACCGTCGCCGCGTCGCTGGCGTGGACGTTCATGCTGCTGGCCGAGCACCCCGAGGTCCAGGACCGCACCCGCGCCGAGCTCGCCGCGCACCCGGGGCCGGTGTCGCTGGTCGCCACGCGCGAGGCCCTGCCGTGGACCCGCGCCGTTATCGACGAGGCGCTGCGTCTCTTCCCGCCCGCGTGGGCGCTCTCGCGGCGCTCGCTGGCCGACGACGTCGTCGCGGGCCACGACGTCCCCGCCGGCACCCTCGCCATCATCAGCCCGTGGCTCGTGCACCGCCGGCCCGACCCGTGGACCGCGCCGCTGGCGTTCCGTCCGGAGCGCTTCCTCGACCCGGGGGCGGGCCGCACGGCGTACCTGCCGTTCGGGCAGGGGCCCCGCCTCTGCATCGGACGGGAGTTCGCGCTCGGCGAGATGGTCATGGTGCTCGACGAGGTGCTCCGCGAGCACCGGCTCGCCGTGCCCGAGGGCTGGAGCCGACCCGAGCCGCAGGCCAGGGTGGCGGTGCACCCGCGCGGCGGGATGCCGCTGGTCGTCACCCGCCTGGACCGAGCACGCGCATGAGCGACGTCGTCGTGGTGGTCCTCGTCCTCGCCGCGATGGCGACGGCGCGCTGGCTGCTCGCCGATCTCCGTGTGCCGCCTCGCGGCACCGCGGCCGCACCGTCCTCGGCGCGGGTCTCGGTCGTCGTTCCGGCGCGCGACGAGGCACTCACCCTGCCCGACCTCCTCTCCTCGCTCGCCGCGCTCGACACCCCGGTGCGCGAGGTCGTGGTCGTCGACGACGACTCCCGCGACGCCACCGCCGAGGTGGCACGGTCCGCCGGCGCCCGGGTCGTGCCCGCAGGACAGCCGCCCGCAGGCTGGACCGGCAAGGCATGGGCCTGCCACGTGGGCGCCGACGTCACCGACGGCGACCTCCTGCTCTTCCTCGACGCCGACACCGTGCTGGCGCCGGACGCCCTCGCCGGGCTCCTCGAGCTGCACGCCGGCTCTGGCGGGCTGGTGTCGGTGCAGCCCTACCACCGCGTCGTCCGCCCGCACGAGCAGCTCTCCGCGTGGTTCAACGTCGTCGCGGTGATGGCGAGCGCCGCGTTCACCGGCCCCCGGGCGAGGGCGGTGCGCTCGCGCGTCCCGATGGCCTTCGGACCCTGCCTGCTCACCTCCCGGTCCGACCTCGCCACCGTCGGCGGTCACGCCGCGGTCCGCTCCGCGATCCTCGACGACGCCGCCCTCGCCGCGGCCTACCACCGCGCCGGCCTGCCGGTGGTGTGCGCGACGGGAGGTGCGTCGGTGCGGATGCGCAGCTACCCCGAGGGCGTGGGCCAGCTCGCGGCGGGCTGGACGAAGAACATCGCCTCCGGGGCCTCCACCGCGTGGCTCCCGGCCGCGCTCGGCACCGGGCTCTTCGTCTCCGTGCACCACGCGGTCGCCGTCGGCGCCGCGCTGACGCTGCTCGACGCGACGACGGGGATCGGCGGCACACTGGTCGGCGGGCACGCAGCGGTGTGGGTGGCGGCGTACGTCGCCCTCGCCTGGCAGCTGCGCGCGGTGCTGCGCCGGCTGGGGTCCTTCCGCTGGTGGACCTGGGCCCTGACCCCGGTCTCCCTGCTCGCCTTCGACCTGCTCTTCGCGCGCTCCGCGGTCCTGAGCGGCGTACGCCGGTCGGTGCGGTGGCGAGGTCGCGACGTGGACCTGCGCGGGCACGACTCCGCCCGCGAGGTGGCGTGATGCTGCGCTACGTGATGCCGCAGACCGTCACGGTGGCCGTCGACGTGGTCGCCTGGGGCGTCTTCCACGCCGCCACCGGATATGCCGCGCACCGCCTCGGCGACGATCGGCTGGGCCGGGACGGGTTCGTGCTGCGCCAGCGGGCGTTCGAGCGCGACGGACGGCTCTACCGACGCCGGCTGCGCATCCACCGGTGGAAGGACCGGCTCCCCGAGGCCGGCGCCCTGTTCGCGGGCGGGGTGAGCAAGCGGCAGCTGCCCTCGGCCGACGTCGCGGGGCTCGAGCAGTTCGTCCGCGAGACGCGTCGCGCCGAGCTCGGGCACTGGTGGGCGATGGCGTGCAGCCCCCTCTTCGTGCTCTGGAACCCGCCGCTGCCTGCCGCGCTCCTGATGGGGTACGGGGTGCTCGTGAACCTGCCCTTCATCCTCATCCAGCGCTACAACCGCTTCCGCACCCAGGCGATCCTCGTGCGGCTGTCGCGGCGCGGGAGCCGGTCGTGAGCACCGAGGCGCAGGCGCGGACCGGGGAGCGGGCCGAGACGTCCGGCGACGACTCGCGCCACGGCCCGATCGCGCAGTTCCTCATCTCGTGGTCGCCGCTGAGCGCGATCCTCCTCGCCTACGCCGTCGCCGGGTGGGTCAGCGCGCCGCTCGAGACCGGTGACGGGGCCACGACCAACCGGGTGGGCGCGCCGCTGCACGTCTCGGGTCCCGCGGTGGCCGACGAGCGCCTGTTCGGTGCCGTGCCCACCGTGTGGCTCCAGGAGCGGCTGCTCGCCGGCTCCCCGCAGTGGTACGACGCCATCGCGGCGCTGGTCTACGTCACCCACTTCGTCACCATCCCGCTGCTGACGACCCTCGTCTGGTTCCGGCTGCGCGAGCGATTCACCTCGTGGCTGGTGGCCGTGCTGTCCATGTCGTTCCTCGGGATCGCGATCTACGTCGCCTACCCCGCCGCACCGCCGTGGCTCGCCTCCGAGAGCGGCGACATCGGACCGGTGGAGCGCATCTCCCACGTCGGGTGGGACTACCTCCACCTCGACGTGGTCGGTCGCCTCACCCAGCTCGGGCAGGACGGCAGCAACCCGGTGGCGGCGATGCCGTCGCTGCACGCCGGGGCTGCGCTGCTCGTCGCCCTCTTCCTCTGGCCCTCGGTGTCACGGTGGGCACGCGGGGCGTTGCTCGCCTACGCCGTGACGATGGCGGCGGTGCTCGTCTACACCGGCGAGCACTACGTCGCTGACGTGCTGGCCGGCTGGCTGGTCGCCGCGCTCGCGCTGGGCCTGGCCTCGACGCTGGCACCGACGTCGTTGGCGCGGCGAGCAAGGGTGGGCACATGAGCGCCGCCACCGCACCCGCGCGCCGCGGCTCGCGCGCGGCCCTCGGCGTCCTGGGCGCCGCACACGCCGGCCCGGCAGTGGCCGTGACCGTCCTGGCCGGACTCCTCTGCGTGGCCCAGGGACTGGATGCATCCCGGTCCGCGCTCGTGGTCGCGGCCGTGCTCGCCGGGCAGCTGTCGATCGGCTGGAGCAACGACCTGATCGACCTCCCGCGCGACCTTGCCGCGGGACGCACCGACAAGCCGATGGCGACCGGGGAGGTGTCCGTGCGCGGCGTCCGCGCCGCCTGCGCCGCCGCCGTCGTGGTGTGCGTGCTGCTGTCGATGGCGCTCGGCACCGCAGCAGGGCTGGTGCACCTCGGCTGCGTGGCGTCGGCCTGGGCCTACAACCTCGGGCTCAAGGCGACGGCGTGGTCCTGGGCGCCGTACGCCCTCTCGTTCGGCGGCCTCACCGCGGTCGTGTCCCTGGCCGACGGTGAGCTGCCGCCGTGGTGGTGGCCGCTGGCGGCTGCCCTGCTCGGCGTGGGCGCCCACCTCCTCAACGTCCTGCCCGACCTCGACGACGACGCGGCCACGGGCGTACGCGGCCTGCCGCACCGCCTCGGGCGCGCCCGCATCGCCCCCGTGGCAGCCGTCGTCCTCGTCACCGCCTCCCTCGTCGCCCTCGTCGGCGCGGCACCCCCGACCGCCGTGACCGTGGCGACGGCGGCGCTCGTGCTCGCGCTGGCCGTCGTGGTCGTCACCGGCCCCCGTCGCGCTCCCTTCCTCGCCGCCATCGCCATCGCGCTGGTCGACGCGACCCTGCTCGTGGTGGCCCGATGAGCGCCCCGGGCGTGGAGCAGTGGGACCTCGTCGTGGTGGGCGCGGGCCCGGCCGGGTCGTCGGCCGCCCTCGGCGCGCTCACCGCCGACCCGACCCTGCGGGTGCTGCTGCTCGACCGGAGTGACTTCCCGCGCGACAAGTCGTGCGGCGACGGGATCGCCCCGCACGCCATCGACCGGCTCGCCGAGGTCGGCGCCGCCGACGTGGTGGACGGCTGGGCGCCGCTGCGCGACCTGGAGCTGTCCCGCGGCGACGTACGCGTCGCGGGGCCGATGCGCCGCGAGGCCTACGTCGTGCCGCGCCGGGTGCTCGACGCCCGCCTGGTCGAGAAGGCCGTGGCCGCCGGTGCGGTCCTGCGCCGCCACCGGGTCACATCCGTCACGACCGAGCCCGGGCGGGCGGTGGTCTCCGAGCGCTTCGCCGCGCGCGTGGTCGTCGGCGCCGACGGGGCCCACTCGCTCGTGCGCACCGCGCTGCTCGGACGGAGACGCGACCAGCGCGCGCTCGCGATCCGCGGCTACGCGCCGACTCCCCCGCACCTGGCCGGGCGTCAGGTGATCCGCTACGGCGAGCGCACCCAGCCGTCGTACGCCTGGGCGTTCGACCGCGGCGACGGCCTCGCCAACGTCGGCTACGGCGAGCTGCTGCCGCGGGGCCGCGGCGAGGGGAGCCCGCCGAGCCGGCGCCTGCTGCTCGAGCAGCTCGAGGAGCTCCTGCCCGGCATGGCGAGCACCGGCACCGACTGGCGCGGGCACCACCTGCCCCTCAGCTCCTGGCGCTGGGAGCAGCCCGACGGTCGCGTGCTGCTGGTCGGCGACGCGGCCGGCCTGGTCAACCCGATGACCGGCGAGGGCATCTACTACGCCGTCGCCACCGGCATCGCCGCCGGGCGCACCGCCGCACGCGCCGTGGCCCTCGGCCGTGGCGACGACGCCGGCGAGCGGCACCGCACCGTGGTCCGCGAGATGCTGGGCACCCACCTGCGCCACACCTGGCTGGCCTCGCGCCTCGCGCAGTCCCCCCGGATCGTCGACGCCGGCATCCGCGCGGCCGGCCGCGACCGCCACGCGTTCGACACGCTCGTCGAGCTCGGCCTCGGCGACGGCCGGATCGGCCCCCGCCTGGCAGGCGGCCTGCTCGGCGCCCTCGCCCGTCCGTCCCTCCCGTCCGACCCGCCCCCGTCCCGATCACATCGAGGTAGCTGACATGAGGATCCTCTCCGTCCGAGGTGCGCTGCCGGCGCACTCCCATCCCCAGGCCGAGATCACCGAGGCCTTCGCCCAGGTGATCTCCCAGCGCAGCCTCGACCACGCCCTGCTGCGGCGCTTCCACCGCAACGCCGGCGTGGAGCGACGCCACACGGTGCTGCCGCTGGAGGACTACGCCCGGCTCGAGGACTTCGGGCACGCCAACGACCAGTTCATCGAGCACGCCGTGGAGCTGGGCTCGCGCGCCCTCGTCGACGCGCTCAAGGCCGCCGACCTGACGCCCTCCGACGTCGACCTGGTCGTGACCGCGACCGTCACGGGCCTGGCGGTCCCCTCGCTCGACGCGCGCATCGCCGCCCAGGTGGGGCTGCGCGAGGACGTACGCCGGATGCCGCTGGTGGGGCTGGGCTGCGTGGCTGGCGCGGCCGGCATCGCCCGGGTGCACGACTACCTGCTCGGCCACCCCGGCCACACCGCCGTGCTCGTCGCCGTCGAGCTGTGCTCGCTCACCCTCCAGCGCGACGACGTGTCGGTGCCCAACCTGGTGGCCAGCGGGCTCTTCGGTGACGGTGCCGCCGCGGTCGTCGCCGTCGGCAGCGAGGGTCGGCCCGGCGGTCCGGTCGAGGTCCTCGACTCCCGGAGCCGCCTCTACCCCGACAGCGAGCGCACCATGGGCTTCGACGTCGCCGCCAGCGGCCTGCGGATCGTCCTGGACGCCGAGGTGCCGCACCTCGTGGAGCGCTACCTGCGCGGCGACGTCGACGCGTTCCTCGACTCCCACGGGCTCACCCGCGCCGACATCGGGTGGTGGGTGTGCCACCCCGGCGGCCCCAAGGTCATCGAGGCGCTCGAGTCGGCGCTGGAGGTCCCCCGCGACGCGGTGCGGCTCACCTGGGAGTCGCTGGCCAAGGTCGGCAACCTCTCCTCGGTCTCGGTGCTCCAGGTCCTGGAGGACACGCTGCGCGAGCGCCCGCCCGCCCCCGGCACCCACGGCGTGCTCCTGGCCATGGGCCCGGGCTTCTGCTCCGAGCTCGTGCTGCTGAGGGCGACGTCGTGACCACGCTGCTGGCCTTCACCGTCCTCGTCGCCCTCGTCGGCCTCGAGCGCGTGGCCGAGCTGGTGGTGTCGGTGCGCAACGCCGCGTGGAGCAAGGAGCGCGGCGGAGTCGAGAGCGGCCAGGGCCACTTCCCCTTCATGGTCGTGCTGCACACCGGCCTGCTCGTCGGCGCCCTCGTCGAGGCATGGGTCCGGCGCCCGGACGTCCCGTCCGTCCTGGCGTGGTCGATGCTCGCCCTCGTCGTCGCCTCGCAGGCCCTGCGCTGGTGGTGCATCAGCACCCTCGGGCGGCGGTGGAACACCCGCGTCATCATCGTGCCGGGACTGCCGCCGGTGACGGGCGGCCCCTACCGGCTCATGCGCCACCCCAACTACGTCGCGGTCGTGGTCGAGGGCATCGCCCTGCCGCTCGTGCACGCCGCCTGGATCACCGCGCTGGTCTTCACCGTCCTCAACGCCGGCCTGCTCGCGGTCCGGATCCGGGTCGAGGACCGCGCGCTGGCGACCCTGCCCCGGACCACGGAGGCCGCCGGTGCATGACCTCGTCGTCGCCGGCGGCGGGCCCGTCGGCCTCGCCACGGCGCTGCACGCCCACCGGGCCGGGCTGTCGGTCCTGGTGCACGAGCCGCGCGGCGGCCCGGTCGACAAGGCGTGCGGCGAGGGCCTCATGCCCGGCGCCGTCGCCGAGCTCGCCGACCTGGGCGTCCACCCGCACGGTCGCGACCTGGCCGGCATCCACTACCTCGACGACCGGGTGGGCAAGGAGGTCCGCGCCGCCTTCGCCGCCGGCCCGGGTCGAGGCGTACGCCGCACGGTGCTCCACGCCGCGCTGTCCGAGCAGGTGGAGGCCGCCGGGATCGAGGTCGACCCCACCCCGGTCCGCACCGTCGACGACCGGGGTGACCACCTCGTCGTCGAGGGACGCCGGGCGCGCTACCTGGTCGCGGCCGACGGGCTGCACTCCCCCGTGCGCCGGCTGGTGGGGCTCGAGGTGCCTCACTCGGGCCGGCGCCGCTTCGGGCTGCGCTGCCACGTCCGGCAGGCGCCGTGGTCGTCGTACGTCGAGGTGCACTGGTCGCGGCGTGCCGAGGCCTACGTGACCCCCGTCGGCGACGACCTGGTCGGCGTCGCCGTTCTCGCCGACGCCGGCTCCCGCTTCGAGGACCTGCTCGCCGACTTCCCGGTGCTCGAGCAGCGCCTCACCGGTCCGCGCACGACCGTGATGGGCGCCGGACCGCTGCGCCAGCGGGCCAGCTCCCGCGTGCGCGGCCGGGTCCTGCTGGTCGGCGACGCCGCGGGCTACGTCGACGCCCTCACCGGGGAGGGGCTCGCGCTCGGGCTGGGCCAGGCCCGGGCCGCGGTGGAGTGCCTGGCCGCCGGACGCCCCCAGCACTACGCGTCCGTCGCCCGCCGGCTCGGCCTGCGCCACGAGGCGCTCACCCACCTCCTCCTGCGCGCCACCGGGCAGCCGACGGTGCGCCGCCACCTCGTCCCGGCGGCGGCCCGCGCCCCCTGGCTGTTCTCCACCGCCGTCAACCAGCTCGCCCGACCTGTCGGAAGGACCTCATGACCCACCTCGCCGCCCCCGAGCAGGTGGTGCTCCTCGACGAGGAGGGCCACGCCGTCGGCACCGCCGACAAGCTCGGCGTCCACCACGCCGGGACGCCGCTGCACCTCGCCTTCTCGTGCTACCTCTTCGACGGGGCGGGCAACGTCCTGCTCACCCGTCGTGCCGACGACAAGCGCACCTTCCCCGGCGTCTGGACCAACAGCTGCTGCGGGCACCCGGCACCCGGGGAGCCGCTCGCCGAGGCCGTGCGCCGACGGGTCGAGCAGGAGCTGGGCACCCACCTCACCGACCTGCGCCTGGTCCTGCCGCGGTTCCGCTACCGCGCCGAGCAGGACGGGGTCGTGGAGAACGAGATGTGCCCGGTCTACGTCGCGCTCGCACCGGGGCCGGTCGACCCCGACCCGACCGAGGTCGGCGAGACCGCGTGGGAGCCGTGGGCAGACTTCCGTGCCGCGGTGCTGTCGGGCACGCGCGAGGTCTCCGTGTGGTGCCGCGAGCAGGTGGAGCAGCTCCCCGCGGACCCGCTGTCGGCGCCCGTCGCCCCCGAGGACGACCTGCCGCCGGCCGCGCGCCCGCGTCACGCCTGAAACGCCATGGCGGTGCCCGCCGGTGTGACACCCTGTAGCCGGTGCCTCGAGACGGCGGGTTGCCCGGATCTGGCATGAAGGTAGGCCTCGGTGTCCCACAGCGGTCCGACGAGCGCGGACGAGCACGCGCGCGACGAGTCCGCCCCGCGGGTCCCGCCGCCACGCTCGGCGACCACGCTCGACGCCGAGAGCGACCGCATCGCGTGGCGGTTGGCGGTGGACGCCGCAGGTGTCGGCGCGTTCGTCTGGGACCTCGTCCACGACCGGCTGAGGTGGGACGGTCGGCTGCTCGAGCTGTTCGGGCTCGACGAGGAGTCCTTCGGCGGCACCATCGAGTCCTTCAACCGGTGCGTGCACCCCGACGACCTGCGGCGCGTCAGCGACGCCCTGGAGCGGGCGATCGCCACGTGCGGTGACTACGAGGCCGAGTACCGCGTCGTCCTGCCGACCGGTGAGCTCCGGTGGATCGAGGCGCGGGGCCGTGCCCTGGCGGACGACACCACGGGCCGGGCCGTACGCCTCGTGGGCGCTGCCTATGACACGACTTCGGTGCACGACGGCGAGGCCCGGGTCGGCCGGGTCCTGGAGTCGATGTCGTCGGCGTTCTACCAGCTCGACCACGAGTGGCGCTTCACCTACGTCAACTCCGAGGCCGAGCGGCTGCTCGGCCAGGGCCGGGCCCGCCTGCTGGGCGAGAGCATCTGGGAGGCCTTCCCCGCGGCGGTGGGGAGCACGTTCGAGACCCACTACCGCGAGGCCCTCGCCACCGGTGGTCCGGTGTCGTTCGAGGCGCACTACCCGGCCCCCCTGGACGGGTGGTACGAGGTCCGCGCCTGGCCCTCGCCGGAGGGGCTCGCCGTCTACTTCCACGACATCTCCGCGCGTCGTGCCACGCAGGACGCGCTGGACCGGTCCGCGCACCGCCTCGCGCTGCTCGCATCGGTCTCCGAGGACCTCGGCGACACGCTCGACCCGACCGAGGGCGTCAGCCGGCTCGCGACCCTGCTGGTCCCCGAGCTCGGCGACTGGTGCCTGGTGACGCTGGTGGAGGACCCGCAGGCCAGCGACTGGCGCCGGGGCCTGCGCGACGTCACCTGGGCCCACACCGACGAGACCCTGACCGGGACGCTGCGCGAGTACGCCTCGCTGCGCCTCGGTGCGCTGACCGACGGGTCCTTCCTGGCCCACGCCGTACGCAACATGGCATCGGTCCTCCTCACCTCGGACGCGACCGACCGGATCGCCACCGTGCTGTCCCCCGGTCCGGCCCGCGAGCGCCTGCACGAGCTGGCGCCCTCCAGCGCGATGATCGTGCCGCTGCGCGCCCGCGGTCGCACAGTCGCCGTGGTGAGCCTCTTCCGCGGCCACGACCGGCGGGCCTTCTCGACCGCTGACCAGTCCCTGCTCGAGGACATCGGGTCCCGCGCGGCCCTCGCCCTCGACAACGCACGGCTGTACGCCTCGCAGCGCGAGGTCTCCGAGACCCTCCAGCGCAGCATGCTCACCGATCCGCCCCGGCCCGAGCACCTCGAGATCGTCACCCGCTACGCCCCCGCGGGCGACGTGGCGCGCATCGGCGGCGACTGGTACGACGCGTTCCTCCAGCAGAGCCGTGGCCCCGGCGGGCACGACGTCGTGGTCGTCGTCGGCGACGTGGTGGGGCACGACGTGGAGGCCGCGGCCGCCATGGGGCAGCTGCGCGGCCTGCTGCGCGGGCTGGCCGTGCACAGCGGCTACGCGCCGGCCGCCGTGCTGTCGGGGGTCGACACGGTGATGCAGTCGCTCCAGATGGAGACGACCGCCACCGCAGTGGTCGCACGCTTCGAGCGCCATCCCCGCGCCGGGGCCGACGCCGGCGAGGAGGTCGTGCTGCGCTGGGCGCACGCAGGACACCCGCCGGCGCTGCTGCTGACGCCGGGCGGGGACGTCACCCGTCTCGCCGACGTGGACGACAACGACCTGCTGCTCGGGCTCGACCCGGAGACCCGCCGCGCGGAGCAGGTGGCCTTCGTCGAGCCCGGCGCCACGCTCATCCTCTACACCGACGGCCTCGTCGAGCGACGCGGGCGCGACGTCGACGAGGGCATCGACGAGCTCATCGACCTCGTACGCACCACTGCGCCCGGCGCTGCCGACGTCGAGGACCTCTGCGACCGTCTGCTCGACGGCATGGTGGACGGCACGCCCGAGGACGACGTCGCGCTGCTGGCCGTACGGCTCCGACAGCCGTGACCCGCGCGGCCCGGGATGCCCGGGCTCAGGTGTTGTAGCGCAGCAGCGAGATCACGCTGAAGATCAGCGCGACCAGCAGCACGACGCCGAGCACGGCGAGCAGCGGGGTGACCTTGGGGCGCGGGCCGGGTGCGTTGAGGGGCTGGTTGGTCGTGGGCATCTCGCGGTCGTCGTCCATGCCTGCACCCGTACCCCGGGACCGGCTCGGGATGCGCCCGCTGCCGCGAGGAACCGGGGGCCTTGCCAGCGTCGGTCGCAAGGCCCCCGGTGGTGGGTCGGGGTCGTACGCACTGCGTGAGCACGGCGACCCGGACCCGTCGCGCGTCATCTGGTCCCCCGGCTGTCCGGCGCGCACCACTGACGCTAGGCGCCACGCTGTCGGCTGGTCAGGGCCCTTGGTCCTGAGATGCGAAGGACTCCTGTGCCGTGGGGCCGGCCCCGCCCGGCTGCGCCTCGCCGACGTCGGGCTCCTGTCCGTCCGCCCCGTGGTCGGACGCGTGGTTCAGTCCCGCCCAGAACCGTGAGCGCACGGCGCTGGACATCTCGGCGGGCTCCTCGGCTTCGTGGTGCTCGTCCATGACGACCCCTCTGTGTGGCCGGCCGGTCCTCCCGGCCTGCCCTCCACGGTGCTCCGCGGCCGCAGCGGCGTACAGGGCCGAACGGCCCGGACATGCACGAGGTCCCTGTGGGTGCGCAGGGCCGGGTATGGCGGGTATGGCAGGGCCGGGTGGTGGTTACCGGGGGTCATGGCACCGAAGGACGCAGCCGTCGCAGCGTCGGACAGCTGGGTGGACCCGGACGGGTTCCGTGCGCCGGCCGGTCTCGTGCACGCGTGGGTGCGTGGCACCAACCAGACCGTCTGCGGCGTGCAGATCGGCAGGGCGCGGCTGTACCGGTTCTCGCACGTGCAGTGGGTCGACGCACAGCCCGCCACGGGACGGGACGCCGACGAGGTGCGTGAGGTGTGCCGCAAGTGCGCCGCCGGGATGGGTGCGCGGCGCGACACCAAGCCGTGGCGTCGGGACAACCCGCGCCCCTGAGAGCGACGAGCGACCAGGTCGCCGAGAGGTGTGTCCAGCCCTCCCCAGATGCGGCCCCCCGGGGGGCTGCGTAGGGAGGGCACACATGTTCCGCGCGTGACGCTCCTCGCCGCCTTCTTGAAAAGGAGCGTCCCCAGTTGGGACTGCCGAAGGTCGACCCACGGTGGTGAGCGTGTCACCGCGAGCGGGCAAACTGTCCGACGCGCCAAACGTACACCCCTAGGGGGGACCGGACATGGAAAGAGACCCCCATCGGGGGCCTCAGACCTGGTCGTGGTGGTGGGCGATACTGGGTTCGAATTCTATTGCCCGGGCAGCGGCGATACTGGACAGAAGTGGTCAATAGGCCGCTGACCTGCGGTAATGGGACTTTGTATCGCCTCTCGACGTGGACGCAAGCGGACACTTTCTGCCATCCTTGTTGCACGTTGTTGCACGCGAGGGGAAATCAGGCATGGCACGCAGGCGCGGTTTCGGAGCTATCCGGAAGCTCCCGTCCGGACGTTGGCAAGCCTCCTATCTCGGCCCCGACACGCTCCGACACAAGGCGCCAGTCACCTTCGAGACGGCTGAGGATGCCGAGGGTTGGCTCACGGACCGACGTCGTGAGATCAAGAGTGAGGACTGGACCCCGCCCACGACCAAGCCGCCGATCACGTTCGGGGAGCACGCCGAACGCTGGCTGACGAACCGCACCCTCAAACCCCGCAGCCGCTACCACTACCGAAAGATCCTCGACGCCAAGCTGCTGCCCACCTTCGGCGACATAGCGCTCAAGCACATCACCGCCGACCTCGTCGATGACTGGTACTACCGGCTCGGGGACTCGACCCCGACGTCTCGAGCGCACGCCTACGGGCTGCTGCGGACCATTCTCGGAGACGCCGTGCAGCGTCGTCTCATCACGCACAACCCGTGCCACATCCGCGGCGCCGGAAATGTCAAGCGTGCCAAGCAGATCGAGCCGGCGACTCTGCCCGAACTCGAAGCGCTCGCCCAGGCCATGCCGGAGCGCTACCGACTGATGGTGCTGCTCGCCGCCTGGTGTGGCCTCCGGTTCGGGGAGATCACCGAGCTACGCCGACAAGACGTCGACCTCACCGGTGGTGTCGTGAAGATCCGTCGCGCAGTGGTGCGAGTCGATGGACAGTTCATCGTCGGCACTCCGAAGTCAGACGCGGGCACACGAGACGTCACGATCCCGCCGCACCTGCTGCCCGCAGTGAAAGCACACTTGGCCGGCAACATCACCGGAGGCCGCGAAGGACTTCTCTTCCCCGCTGCCGGAGACCCGACCAGACACCTGGCACCCGCCACGCTCTACAAGGTCTTCTACAAGGCCCGTGAGGAGGCAGGAAGACCCGACCTGCGTTTCCACGACCTCCGCCACACAGGGGCCGTCCTGGCCGCCAGTACGGGCGCCACGCTCGCCGAGCTCATGGCGCGGCTCGGGCACTCCACGGCAGGCGCAGCGCTGCGCTATCAACACGCGGCTCAGAACCGCGACAAGGTCATCGCCGAAGCGCTCTCAGACTTGGTGACGAGGACTCCGTCATGAGGGTGGGCTCTCATGTCGCTGACGCCATGAATGCCGCCAAGATGTAGTTCGGGTGACGATCGAGGTTGTTGCGCGCACGGTCGTAGCGCATCGTGGTGCGCGGGTCGGCGTGGCGAGCGGCGATCTGGACGTCGCGCAGGTCAACGCCGGCGTCGAGCATCGTGGTCACGAAGGTGTGGCGCAGCATGTGTGGGTGCATCCGAGCGGTGGTGACACCCGCGGACCTGGCTAGGACTCGTAGCCTTCGGGTGGCGGCGTGCCGGTCCATCCGTCGGCCATCTCGGTTGAGGAGGATCGGACCGTCTTGGCGCTCATCGATCGCTCGGTCGATGGCGCGGGCAACAGCCGGTGGCAGCGGGACTTGGGCCGTCTTGTCGCCCTTTCCATGAACGGTGAGCACGCGATGGCCACGAGCTTCGCCAAGCGCCTGGATCTTCGAGCCGGTAGCTTCAAAGATCCTCAAGCCAAGGAGACCGAGCATGGCGACGAGGGCGAAGTCGTTGGGGTTGGCGGAGTCGCGTCCTGCGGTGAGCATGGCCTCGAACTGCAGATGGCTGAGGCCGAGCGTGGGCGACTCTTGCGGCACGTGAGGGCGTCGGACGTACTCGGCCGGTGAGTGCTCGAGCACCCGGTCGATGACGCAGGTTCGATAGAACGTGGCGAGCACGGAAAGGCGCCGGGAGACTGTCGAGGGCTGCAGACGTCGCACTTCTTGAAGCCAGCGTAGGTAGAGCTCGATGTGAGTTCGCTGCGCTTGCAGTGGCATGAGGTCATGTTCGACGCACCAACGCAGGTAGGCGTTGAGGTCGGAGGCGGTGTGGGCGCGGGTGCGTCCCTTGTAGCGGGCTAGGTGGGCGGCGACGGCGAGGCGCAGCATGGGGTCATCAGCGTCGATCAGTGCTGGAAGGGTGTCGGTGTCCATGCATCTACGACGCGCCGCACCTGCCCGCCCGTCAATAGACGTGCTCCGCTCGCGCTCCGCGAGCAGTTTCGGGCAGATCGTCTCTGGGTCACCCGCATCTGCCGATGACCGGTTGCGCTGCTTATTGAGAATGGCATGTTGCGACGACACCGCCGCTGTTGCCGTGTGGCCCTTGTGGTCACGCTCGTTGTGCCTGGTGGCCTACGGCGCCCGTGGGTTGCTCCTCCTCGTCGGACTCGGCTTCGAGCCGAGCCCGCAACGCCGCCAGGCCGCGTGATGAGTGGCTTTTGACCGTGCCGTCGGAGATGTTCAGTTCGCGGGCTGTCTCGTGCACGTCAAAGCCGAGCCAGTGCCGCAGCACGATGACCTTGCGCTGCATCTCCGGGAGCCGTTGAACGGCCTCGATGAGCGCGTCGCGCTCGTCAACGGGGAACCCAGCCAGCGCGGCTGGGTCACCGGCTGCATCGAGGCGCGCCGTGCGAACACGACGGCCCCGCAGGCGGTGGTTATCGACGTTTGCTCGCATCAAGATGGTGCGCACGTAGGCCTCGGGGTTCCCGTCAGAGGAGATGCGTGGCCACGCCGTGTAGAGCCTTGTCAACGCGACTTGAAGCAGGTCGTCGGCGTCGTGCCAGTTGCCACACAGGGCGTATGCGATGCGTCGGAGGTGGTCCTGTCTGGACAGGACGAATGCCGAGTAGGCCGCTTCGCGTTCTGCTCGCCTCATGAGGTTGCCGGAGCGCCCGGGTAGTCGATGCCTGGTACGGCTTCTCCGCAACCCTGGTGCTCGGACTCTGCCAAGTAGGTGATGTCGACGTCCTCACCAGGAAGCATCCGAGCGACCACGCACAACAGCGCCCCGTCAACGTCGATCGTGCCAACTGCGCTGGGCACATCAGCGGGTGCCTGGTCGATCCTCGCCGGAGTGGATTGCTCCACGACGGTGGCCCCATTCTGAGCCGTCAGACCGCCGTCGCTGTCCAGCGTGACCCAGTCGCCGTGGAATGAGCCGTCGCTGAACATCTGCGCCGTGTTCAGAACCGTGAGTTCATGCACCCACTGCCCAAAGTTCCGGGACGAGGTCGCCTCTATGTCGGATCCCCAGCCCGACCGCCCGCGGACGACGGCTGCCATGACCCACCTGCGCTCGCCCCTGTAGTCCACCACGGCGGCCGCTGACGTGACGTCCTTGTGAGGGACCGGGTTCTCGACCTGTCGCACGATGGTGACACCGTCGGCCACCTCAAGCGCGGCGGTGTCGAGGTCGTAGCGGAACAGGGCGGTCGGAGGGGACGGCGTGCTCGTGGGCGACTCCGGTGCCCCAGAGTCGCGCTCAACGCTGCCTGCGTCGGACGCGACGATGTCCTTGCCAGAAACCGAGTCGACGCCGGGCTGGACGGCCCAGACGACACCGGCGGCAGTTAGTACGGCGGCCGTTGCCCCGACGGCGAGGCTTGCCCTGCGTCGTGCGCTGGCACGGCGGCCAACGGCCAGCCTGTCCTCGATCGCCCGATGCTCAGGACCACCCGACGTGGCCTTCTCGAAACGGTCCATGAGGTCCATCGCTGCTCCTGAGTTCGTACCGATGCTGTCACACACAAATACGCAGAAGAGGCGGATCGGTTGTCATCAAGTGCCGACTGAGGTACCGGCTCCAGGACCGGAACCCCGTCCCGAAACAACGGCGCCACATCTAGTCCCCGCATGTCGATGGTCTCTACGCTCGCCCGGATCTGCCGCGATGCGCGGGGGCTGCCGCGATCAGGTCGTCTTCTGAGCACCGGCGGCGGCCGGCGCTGCCGGGGTGAAGCCTTCGGCGGCGAGCCAGGCTCGGGCGCGGCCCCGCCGCCGTTCCGCGGAGTACACATACCAGCGATCTTGAAGGTCGGGCCAGCCTGTCAGCTCGTCTCTGAAACGACGGAACGCGCCCCGACCCTCCAACGCCCGCGCCAGTAGGCCGGCGAGGTCTGGTTCGGCGACACCGGCCACGAACAGCTCCATGTCGCGATAGCCAGCGCGTGAGCCCTCGCTGACGACCCACAGCCAGCGTTCGCCGTCGTCGAGGTCCTCATCCTCCCCCTCCTCCTCGCTCTCGAGCCCGCACTCAAACACCGCCTCGGGCCACACCTCGCCGGTGTGAAGATCAATGCGGCCGCCTCCCGCGACCGCATCTCCCTCGAGCACATCAACGAGTTCGTCGAGATCGACCGGCAAGCTCCTCAACAACGCAGCTTGCTCAGCCCCCAGTCTCGCCGTCAACGCCGCAACCAGATCCTCGTCGCCCTCCCAGTACCTCTCGCGCAAAGCGGTCACGCACCGCTCAGCCAGCCCGCGCGCTCCACCGACGTTCTGAGCCAGCGCCGCGAGCAGCCCATCACCGATCAACTGGAGCGCGTGACCTGGCCAGGGACCCGCGCGGAGCAGCGACACCAGCGCCTCTCCATCCGCCGTGAACACGGCAGCGCGAAACTCTCGTAGCCGCTCTCGCTGGGACATGACGGCATTCTTCCCATCGCTGCCATCCCGCGCACTACTCGCGGCAGATCCGGACGTTTGGCTAGATCGTCAGGAGACCATCTGCGCCGCCCGAGGATCCAAGGCGCACGGACAGCCTGCCCACCTGTCGGGGCTGTGGTGGAACCTAGGTGCCTGCCCATCTCGTCGGAGGGGTAGAGACGAACAGGAGCGCTGATGGACCACGACGGAGACTTCTCCGCCTACGCGGCGGCGCGCTGGGGCAACCTCGTGCGTTCTGCCGTGGTCCTCGGGTGCACGCTCGAAGATGCGCACGACTTGGCACAGACGACCTTGCTTCGCTGCTACCTGGCGTGGGGCAAGGTCTCCAAGGCTGATGACCGAGACGCGTACGTGTACCGGATCCTGCTGAACTCTCACAAGGACAGTCGTCGGCGCCGGTGGTGGGGGGAACGCCCGACCAGCGTGCTCCCTCAACAGCACGTCCCCGACTCAACCCCGCAGGTGGAGATCGCCGACGCCCTTCGCCGTGCGCTGGACGACCTGAGCCGGGAACACCGTGAAGTGATCGTCTTGCGCCACCTGGCGCAACTGAGCGAACAGCAGACAGCCGACATCCTGCGCATCGCCCCCGGCACCGTGAAGAGCCGCCTCTCCCGTGCGCTGGGGCAACTAGCGGGCAACAGCCACATCGCAGACCTCGCCGAAGGACGCCCCCGATGAGCAAAGACGCACCCGCCACGCTGACTCGACTTCTGGACGAGATGCCCGTCGGACAGCCGCCGCTCGCCGACGTCCTTGCTTCGGGCCGGGCGGCGAAGCGCCGCCGACGACGCGTACAGGTCGGCGCGGTGTCGCTAGTCGTTCTCGTGGTGATGGGCGGCTCCTTCGCCTTCTCCCGCTTGGGGCCGACCGGCGGCGACACGCTCGTCGCAGACGGCGCCACCAATGGGAACGGACTCAACGCCACAGTCGAGGCGGGTGACGATGCCCTCACCAGCAGGGGACTGGCGAGCGGAGAAGCCGCGTGGGATCCCGACGGCGGCGGCCTGATGTACGCCAGCCGCGGCGGCTACAGCAGTTCTTGTCCACCGACCCCGGCCGTCACCGACCGTGACGGCACGCTCTCCTTGCAACTGGCACATGCGGACGTGAACGCGGTGTGCACCGCCGATGCCGTGCCTGTTGTGGTCACCGTGACCGGATTGGCGTCGCCCCCAGAGCACCTCACCGTGTCCGAGGAAGGCAACCCGACAGAAGTCGTGGAAGTAGTCGTCAGTACCTCCGCCAACACGGTGAACCTGCCCACCAACGACTGGAAGCCGGGCGAACCCGGACACCAGGCGCTGCTCACAGGAACGCTAGCGCTGGACGAGAACGGATGCGTTGCGCTGGACCACCCACCCGCAGGTACACGGACCTACGCGACCTGGCCCTCCGGGTACACCGCTACCAGTGACGAGGACGGACTGGTGACCCTCCGCGATTCCGAAGGCAATCCCGCGGCACGCAGCGGCGACACGGTCCAGATGGGAGGCGGGTTCCACCCGGCTGACCGCATCGACCCACACCCGTGCCTGCCGCAGGGACAACAAGAGATCGCCTCCGTACAGTCGGAAGTCACCGTCGTCCCCCCACCGCAGCCCGGCGGGAGCGAGCCCAGTCCAGACACCGTCTACGGCGGCCTCTCCTGCCCCTTCGCGGAACAGACCAGCGTGGCCTTGGACATTCCCGGTCCGGGGCAGCCCACACCCCAAGAAGCCGTCGTCCCGTTCCTCGGCTCACTGTCCATCAGTGCTGTCCACACGAAAGAGCGCGCCGCCCAAGTCATCGCCAGCGATGCCGACGGAGCCGCCCTCATCGTCTACTCCCTCACCCAGCAAGAGGACGGCTGGTGGCCCGACGGGTACACAGAATGCCGCCGATGACACTGGCCGATGGCCCGGGAAGCAGAGTTCGAACCGAGTACGGATCTCGGCACGTGCGGATGCGCTGCTCGCGGCAAGTCTGAGGATGGAGACAGGGCTTGTCAGGGGCGACGGTTTAGGGGGCCGGTCCTCGTCGGCTCCCCGTCTGGGTCCAGCAACTCCATCCGCGCGTAGCGGCCGAAGTAGCCGTCGAAGACGAACAGCGCCACACCGTTCTCTACGTCGTCGTCGAGGATGCGACCCGTCGCATCGTCAATCGCTCGTGCCACGCTCACGGACGGGTCAGCGACCCATCCGCCCACGACGGACATCTCGTGAGTGTCCCCGCCCCAGCCTCCCCAGGTCATCCAGACATCTCGCTCGTTGGTGGGACGCGCGCTGCCCATGCAGTGGCCGTTGGGTCGCCACACCCCGTAGTGGTGAAGTTGCAGACCGTAGAGCCCACGGCGCTGTACGCCGCTGTCGTCCTCGAATGCCACGGCCCCCACGTAGTGGTCGCCGGTCCGCCTTTCTCGGACTATCTCGACGGAGTTCTCAACCGGGCGGTAGTCAGCCGTGACGATAGAACGAACGACATCGCCGGGCTCGGGTGAGACGCTCATCTCGCACCTTCCGATCGGGGCGCCAGTGGCACCAGATAACCCTCAACGTAGGTGCGCAAGCGGCGCGACGGTATCGGGGATACCCCTGAGTTCGACGGCCGCTCATCGGCGGATCCGCGAACACAACGCGGCAGATCCAGACGTTGCGGTTCGGTCACGCAAAGGCCCACATGCCCACGTCGAAGCCATACTCAGGTGCGTGAGGGTCACCTGCGGGGCAGAGATACACGCGGCGGCTGTCGCAGGTGTGCTGCTGGCTGCCATGTCTGGCTGCTCCAGCACGGCCGAACCCGCCCGGAATGCGTCCGACAACAGGCAACAGGCGGCGACGCCCGCGAACAGTGCGTTGGACCAACCCCAGGCCCTCCTGGCTCCAGGTGACGCACCATCGTTCGAGAAATTCGACGACGCCCGCTACAACGTGACCGCCGGTGTGAGTCCCGAAGGCTGCGTCACAGTCACTCTGGAGGACGGTCGGACCTTGCTGCTCTTCGCGCCATACGGTTCCCGCTTGTCAGCAGAGTCGCCGCGCATCCGTCTGACCGGGGACTACGACTCCTTCGATGTAGGCGATTCAGTCGCACTGTCGGGCTGGGTGCAAGACGTCTGGAAGGCGGTAGGCATGAGTGCGCCGACTGAGTGGCGACGTTGCGTGGGTGGTCGGGGTGACCACGAGCCCATGCTGGTCGTCGCCACCAACGACGACTGACGCCCAGCATTGGGGCGAGGCTCCCTCATCTGCATGTGCAGAAGCACGGGTCGCGGCATGTGCGGTCGTTTCGGGCGGTTGTCAGGTGGCCGGTTCGAACGCACCCGGTGGCCGCTGGAAACCACACGTGACGGCCTCGCCCGCTCCGGTCGTGACGGCTACGTCGTATGGGTCGCCGTCGTTGACCCAGACGGACGTACCGCCCTCATACCAGGAAACCATCGGCCTCTCGTCGGGGGTCGAGAAGGTCAACGTCTGATCGGGCTCAATCCAGAAGTCCTCACCCAGCGGCTCGGCAAGCACGCAAAGCAACGCCTTCCCGTTGTTCACAATGGAGACGCTCGCCATGCCTCGACCCTAACTGCGGCGTCCGCTCATCGGCATGAGCGGTCGCACGGGTCGCGGCAGATCCGGGCGAGCGTAGCCGCCCTCAACGCGGCAGATCCGGTCGTATGGGTGAGGGCTGCTTTGATCGGGGTTGGGACCACACCTTCTGGCTCGACAGGTCACTCAGCGAGATCGCGAACGATGGCTTCGCGTTCCGCTGGGGGCACGGTGTCGGCGACATACACGCTGTACAGGGTGTTACTGACGGAGGCCGCGAGGACGGCGGTGGGGGGATAGCCGCGCACGACACTCACGCGGACCTCAGGTGACCCTTGGGTGAAGAGAGGACCTTCCCCAGTCACGTCGAGGCACTCGGCCTCCCGAGCCCACCCGATCTTCTCGCCAACCTGATTGGTGTAGCCCAGTCCTTGATAAACGACTCCCTTGAACCGGACTAACGGCGTGCACTCAGACGGGAGCGCACCAGCAGTGGGGCTCGCCGTCGTCCCGCCCTCCGGGGAGCCATCGACGCGCACCGATTCGCGCTGGTTGGTGCAGCCTGCTGTTGCCGCCAATACGAGAACTGCACACGATGCGATTCGAAGAGACACGACACCTCACTCTGGCAGTAGAAACTAAGACGAACGACGGCCTCTCATGGTTCCAGAGCACTGACGAACGTAATGGTCGTCGCTCGCGTGACTCCCGTAGGTCGCGCAGCCGCCGACAGACTGACGCTAGCGAACGAGTACGCGCTCATCGGCAGATGCGCGCACCATCAGCGGCAGACTGCGACGTTCGCGAAGCATCGACCTCGGAGCGTGTGCCGGCTAGAGGCTCGACCGCCACGGGTTCATGTCGAGGCCGGGGTAGCGCTGGCTGACGCCGGTCAGGGTCTCGACGGTCCAGTAGGAGTGTCCGGGCGGGGGGAAGCCGAACAGCTCGAGCTGCCGGGGGTTGGCTTGCTCGACGAATGTGTACCAGTGCGGGTTGTGGCTGCGGTCGGCCCAGGCATGTCGGTGGGCCCACTCTGCTTCTGCCGGCCGGTAGTTGAGGTGCATCGTGAACCGGGACCCGCGTGGCTGGGTGATGGCGGCACCTCTGTGCACCGTTTGCGGCTGGAAGGCCACGACGGTTCCTGCTGGGCCGGCCGCCGGTGTCTCGATCTCGTACAAGTCGGGCCGGCCGGCCGCATCGACGAAGCCTTCGTCGTCCTCACTGACGGCATGTGCGGGGAAGAAGTTCGGTTTCGCGGGTAGTTCGTCGGTGATGCTGGACCGTCGAACCATCCGTGGTGCACCTAGCTCGGGGGTGACCTCCGACAGGAAGACGAAGAGCTCGAGCTGTCGGAATTGAGGTGCACTGGAGGGCGCAAGGATGGTGTGGTTGAGGAAGTCACGATGGAGGTCCTGGTCGTAGTCGGCTGCTCCTTCGTACTTGCCCCACGCTTCCGCGGAGTACAAACGGATGTCTTGCGTGCCCAACAGCGCTTCGGCGAGGGAGACGAGGGCAGCAGAGACGGGGACACGGCACAGCGCAAGGCTGGTGAACGGGAAGCTGTCGATGCCGTTGAACTCGTCGCCGATGAAGCGGGCGTTGCGTGCGGGGTCGATGCCGTCGTGGAAGTCGTCGGCATTGGGGAACATGAGCTCCAGGTCGTCGACGGCTGGCGCCAGGACGTCATCTGGGAGATAGCTCGGCAGGATGACGAAGCCGTCGTCGACCCAAGACTGCACTGCTCTACTCATGTCCATACACCAGTTCTACGCGGCTGTTATGGCCGGCGCACTCGATTTCCTACGCCTTGCAGCCAGCCGGAAGCTGGGAACTCTCCGCGAATTTCGGCGCCACGGCCGCGAACACTGAACGCGGCTACGTCGGTGACGTGGCACGGTTCGCCGACCGCAACCGGTTCGCGTCGCACTGCGGTGCCTGAAGCGACGCCTGTCCGACGTCGTCTACCGCCAGCTCGTCGCCGACGCCCAGTTCGCTCAACAGCAGGATGGAGCGGATCCGGGAGGGCACTGCGGGGCGACTCTCCAATCCAGCACGGCCGACTCGCACCCGCTCATCGGCACTTTGGATCAGCCACTTCCCGGACCCGCGAAGCCGACGCTACGCCGACCATCAGCCAGCCGGAAGACCCTCACTCCAAGCACCCGTTGACACAGAGGGGTGCCAGATCCGGGCGGGCGTAGCCGCCCTCAACGCGGCAGATCCGGGCGAGCGTAGCCGCCCTCAACGCGGCAGATCCGAATGTTCTTCCGAAGCACCGATGTCGGCTGGGTAGGGCTGCTCCTTAGCCTGCGGACTCGCTCTGCGCCACTACGGGAGCGCCAGCCGTACGGCCTCGCCGCACGGGCTTCAGCATGACAGCGAGAGTGGCCCCCACTAGTCCTCCAAGGGAGTTCAGGACTAGATCGTCGACATCGCCGAACGACCCCGAGAGCATCTGCCACACCTCCACAAACACCGACAGCGCCAGCGCGCTCGCTACCCCGACAAGTACTTCTCGGCGATCCGACAGGACGGCGGCCATCCAGCCGACCGGAACAAGCAACGCGACATTCCCGAAGACGTTGACCAGGCCCAATGCCCGGTTCACGCTGCCGAGTTCGCCTCGGATCGACTCGCCGAGTCTCCAACTGAACTCCCCGTCGGGGCTCGCCAGGGTGCCTCGCGCTGTCACGACGAGCACAACTAGCACCGAGAACACGAGCATGACCGCCGCCGCCGTACGAGCGGTTCGGGAACGGTTCACCGTGACGTAGGTAGCCGCAGCGAGCCCGACAACGGCCACGAGGAGAGTGGGCAGCGGACCAAGCGGGAGGTACCGCCAGACGTCGTCGTCGAACATGGTCCGAACCTAAGGGTGGGGACGCCTCAACCCCAGCGACTCGCCACGGACGGCGATGCACCGCACCCGCTCATCGGCAGATCCGGTAACACAATCGTGTCGATGGGCGGCGGACGCATCAGCTTCCGGCCGGCGAACCGGGTGCCGGGTTGGGTTCAGGTCGGTTGCTCACCGATACAGCCGGACGCCCCAAAACGGTCCGGAGGAGCGCCCGCATCGTCGCGCCAAGTTGGCCGACGAAAGCCAAGATCGATGACGCTACGACGGCCACGCCGATCCAGCCACACCACCCGAAGTCGTCGGCGCCTCCTGCAGCGCGACGGCTCGATTGACGTTCAGTGACGGACCCGGATTCCGCACCGCCGCACCCACCTCGAAAGCCTTCAAAACCGAGCGGCACGCATGCTACGAAGGTCCGTAGTTCGGTCCGCCCCTTGGGGCGGGCCGGGCGTCATTTCAAGGCTAGGTGACGAGTGCTGATGGGCGGTGACGGGCGTGCACGGTGGAATCAAGTTCTACCGCGGCTCGGCGTCCGCTGCGCGCTCCTACGTCGAGGCCGACCGTTCCCGGGTTGATGACTACTACCTGGCCGAGGGCACCGGGGTGGCCGAGCGATACATCGCCGCGACTCCGCCGAGGGAGGGGGGACGCGGTGTTACCGCAGTCCAGGACGGGGGGACGCTCGATGGGGACGCCTATGAACGCTGGGTCGCGGGCTACGACATCGAGACCGGAACGCCGAAGGGGCGGCTGCGCGACGACTCGCACGCACTCCGGTTCGTCGAGGTCGTCGTCAACGGCCCGAAGTCGTGGTCGGTCGCCGCCGCACTTAACCCCGATATCGCGGCGGCGTACGACGCGGCGATGGACCGAGCCGCAGGTGAGGTGATCGGGTGGGTGGGCGAGCACGCCACCACCCGCGTCGGGCCGCGTGGTCGGCAGTTGCAGGTACCGGTGGAGAAGCTCGAGGCCGCGGTGGTGCAGCACTACACGTCGCGTGCCGGTGACCCGCACCGTCACCTGCACGTGCAGATCAGCGCACGCGTCTTCGCGCGTGGGGCGTGGCGTGGCCTTCACTCGGTCGGGGTGGTGGACAGCATCGAGGCGCTCAACGGGATCGGGCACGCGGCCGTGATGTGCGACCCCGAGTTCCGGGCAGCCCTGGCTGCGCGGGGGTACACGCTGGATGACGACGGCGAGATCGAGCAGCTCGCGCCGTACGTCGGACGGTTCAGCCAGCGCGCCGCGCAGATCGGCCGCAACGTCGATCGGTACGAGGCTGCTTGGCGAGCATCGCATCCCGGCACCGAGCCCGGGCCGCGGCTGCGCCAGACGTGGGACCGACGTGCGTGGGCCGACGCGCGACCCGACAAGGTCGTGCCACGCAGCGGCGCCGACCTCGTCGCCGCATGGAACAACGAGCTGCGCGACCTCGGGTTCAACCCACCCACCATTCCCGCGACGGAACCGGGTCTGCATATCGGTCGACTCAACCGCGACGTCGCGGCCGATCTCGTGCTGACCCGGCTCGGGTCTAAGCGGTCGGCGTGGAACGCCCCCGACATCCGCGGTGAGGTCGAACGACTGATCGCCGCCGTCGGCGTCGTCGCGGAACGTGGGGTGCGGCACGAGCTGGTCGAGGACATCGCCGAGCGTGCCCGGACACGGTGCGTGCCATTGCTGGACCGCGACGACGTCCCTGAGCACGCCCGCAGCCTGACCTCCGAGCGGGTCCTTGCGGTCGAGGCCGACCTGATCGAGAGCATCGCCGCACGCGCCGCGCGGCCGGTGACCGACGCGGTCCGGGTCCGCGGCCCCGTTGATCTGGCGCGGCTCGACCCCACGCAGCGACGTATCGTGGCGGCGCTGGCCGGCGGCGCCGGTCTGCTCGTGATCGAAGGCGCCGCCGGCACCGGGAAAACCACGACCCTCGCAGCGGCACGCGACGTACTCGACGCCGCCGACCGTCGACTCGTGGTCGTCACCCCCACCCTCAAGGCCGCTCAAGCAGCCCAGCAGCAGGTCGGCGCCGACGCCTTCTCCGCAGCCTGGCTCATCCACCAACACGGCTACCGGTGGGATGAGGACGGCCACTGGTCGCAGACCGACGCCACACCTGAGGCCCGCGCACGCCTGCTTCCCGGCGACGTCCTGCTCGTCGACGAGGCCGGCATGCTTGACCAGGACACAGCCCGCGCGCTGTTCGCCATCGCCGACCGAGCCCACGCCAGGGTCGCGCTCCTCGGTGACCGCCACCAGCTCCCGGCAGTTGGGCGTGGCGGTGTCCTCGACCTCGCCGCGCGCTGGGTGTCACCCGCAGCCCGTCATGAGCTCGAGTCGGTCCACCGGTTCACCGATCCCGCGTACGCCGACCTCTCACTTCTCATGCGTTCGGGTGAGCGGCCCGGTGAGGTCTTCGACGCCATCCTCAAGCGCGGGCAGATCGTCCTTCACGCAACCGACGTCGAACGCACCGCAGCCCTCGCCGCCATCGGCGCCGACGGTGTCGATGGCAGTGTCAAGGATGGTGCCAGGGATGGTGAGCAGCTGATCATCGCCGACACCCGCGACCAGGTGAGTGCGCTCAACGCAGCCATCCGCGACCGCCGTCACGGCTCTGACACACGACTTGGTGAGCCATCTGGTGAGCGGGCTGGGGACAGTGCTGGCGAGCCTGTCACGCGTCGTGGTGAGCAAATCGGCCTCGGCGACCGAGTCGCGACCCGACGCAACGACCGCGACCTCGAGGTCGCCAACCGTGACACCTGGACCGTCGCCGGTGTCGGTGAGGACGGCAGCCTGTTGGTGGTCGGTCGCGCCGGGCAGCGCGCGCTTCCCGCCGAGTACGTCCGCGAGCACGTCGAGCTGGCATTCACCACCACTGCCTACGGGGCCCAGGGCGAGACTGTCGACTCGGCACACATCGCCCTCGGTGAAACACCGGCGCGGCGTCGGCGTACGTCGCTATGACCCGGGGCCGTCACCACAACGTCGCCCACCTCGTCGCCGAGACGGTCGATGACGCCCGCAGCCAGTGGGTTGAGGTCTTCAGCCGTGACCGTGCGGACCTCGGACCCGCCCAGGCCGCCCAGAGGGCCGCGGACGACATCGACCGGTATGGACCGAACGCGCCCTCACCCGCAACCACACCGGCGCCCTCACCCGCGACCGCACTGCAGGCTGCGGCACTGCGCGACGGGCCGCGGCGCACAACCCCGCCGGTCCCATCCACCGTGCCGCCGTCCCGCGGGATCGGTCGCTGATCCGGGTTTCCCCAAGGGTGATCGCTCGAGGGACCAGCGACGACATAGGTGACTACGGAGACGCCGACCTCGACACGGATGACCATCGCATGACCAACGGATGGCCAGCGGATGTCCGATCCGCACAGCAGGCCGTTGCTTTTCCGGGAGAAGGCCCTCGAATCCGTCGACGGCCACGACGAAAGGCGACGTGATGGTGACACCCATCGGCATCCCCGACGACTGGGACGACAACAACCTGATCCTGTTCGAAGAGTTCTGCGACCTCATCCGCACACCCCAGCGCACCGTCCGCGACTGGCGCCAGCGTGGCGTGGGACCCAGGTGGACCCGCTTCCAAGGCGTCGGCCGGCTGTACATCACCGTCGCCGAAGCCCGACGCTTCCTCGCCTCAGCGACCATCACGCACACGGAGGTGGGCTCGGATGGCTGAACGACGCACCATCCCCGTCTACCTCAGCCTCGAGGAGGCCGCCGAGGCCATGTCGGTCTCGACCAAGACCATCCGCCGCTGGATCGCCGCCGGCAACCTCCCGGCGTACCGCTGTGGCAAGCGCGCTATCCGGATCAAGCTCGAGGACCTCGAGGCCACCCCTCGACAAATTCCCGCCGGGCATTCCTGACGATCGGTGGGCCCCGCTGACAGCGGCCGCACCGCCGAACGACACAGCAAGTCATGCCAAGCATTGGCCGGATCAGCGTCGGTCTTGTTGCACGTATGTTGCACGAGAGGCCCTTCCCCGGATGGGAAAGGGCCTCTCACCTGCAGCTACTCGGGTGGGCGATACTGGGTTCGAACCAGTGACCTCTTCGGTGTGAACGAAGCGCGCTACCACTGCGCCAATCGCCCGCGACGCCGGAACGATATCCCATGGCGGCAGCGCCACTGCAATCAGGGGGTCCGAGGTCCGCTCAGGACCGGTCGGCGGCCTGCTCGCGCTCGGAGCCCTCGCCCTTGATCTGGCGGCGCAGCTCCGCGGCCTTCTCCGGGTGGCCGTGGAAGCGGCGGTAGCTGTAGACGATCAACGCGATCGCGATGAACGCCGACGCGACCTGGGTGATGCCCGTCCAGATCCCGCCCGGCAGCCACCACGTCTCCGACACCGGCCACCACTCGGGCGCCGGCGGCTTGATGATCCAGAGCACGCCGCACGCGGCCAGCGCCACGGCGCCCAGGCACGAGGCGACGATGCGCGGCCACGTCTCCACGCCCTCCGCCGCACCCAGGAGCGCGCGGATGCGGACGGGCTCCACGCGGCGCTCGGCCCAGTCGTACTGCTGGGAGAGCAGGGCGAGCCCGGCGAAGATGCCGAGCAGCCCCGGGCCGGGCAGGAAGATCGCGGCCACGCCCAGGAGCAGGAGCACCCACCCCAGGATCTCGAGAGCGATGCGCTTCGCTGCCCCTGTCATGGGGAAAACCTACCGGGCTGCGCCACACGCCCACGCAGGGCTCTAATCGCATGTAACGTCAAGTTCATCATGAGTCCGGGTCAAGATCCGGTCTAAACCAGTGTTGACCATATTTTGTCGTTTCGCATCACGAGGGGGTCCGGATGTCGTCTCATGAACAACTCAATCCGGCCTCACCCCCGGGCGCACCCCAAGGAGCCTCCATGAACATGTCCGGTAGCGGGCACACCCTGTCCGATGTCGCGTTGGACATCACGGTCGAGTGCATGGACGAGCGCGGCATCCGCCACGAGATCGACACCGTCCTCGGCTACCGAAGCTCCGACCCCTTCGCCGTGGCGATGACGTTCATCACCTCCGACGGCAACCTGGTGTGGACCTTCGGCCGCGACCTGCTGATCCGGGGCACCGAGAGCCCCTCCGGCGACGGCGACGTGCACGTGTCCCCCACCGTCGGGGTCAGCGGCCGCGCGATGGTCAGCATCGAGCTGAGCTCGCCCGACGGGCACCTCGTGCTGCTGGCCCGAGCCGGCGACATCCACGACTTCATCGCCCGCACCGCGGCGCTCGTCGCGCCGGGCACCGAGTCGGACTTCTTCGACGCCGACCTGCTCATCAGCCAGGTCCTCGCGTCCTGAGGCGCTGCCCGGTCCGCGGCTCAGCCGTGGGAGTGCTGGGCGATCCAGCTGCGGTGCAGGCCTGAGTAGACGCTGCCGTGCTGGGCGACCAGCTCGGTGTGCGGTCCGCGCTGCACGACGCGGCCCTTGTCGACCACGATCACCTCGTCCGCGCTCTCCGCAGTGGAGAGCCGGTGCGCGATCGTCACGGACGTGCGCGACTGCATGAGTCGCTCGAGCGCGCGGCCGATCTGCATCTCCAGCGACGGGTCCACCGCGCTCGTGGCCTCGTCGAGGACCAGCAGGTCCGGGTCGGCGAGGTGGGCCCGCAGCAGCGCGACGAGCTGGCGCTCGCCGGCCGAGAGCGACTCGCCTCGCTGGCCGACCTGGGTGTGCAGGCCGCGCGGGAGGCCGGCCACCCAGTCGTCGACGCCGAGCTCGACGGCCGAAGCACGGATCTCGTCCTCGGTCGCGTCGAGCTTGCCGTAGCGCACGTTGGCGGCGATGGTGTCGTCGAAGAGGAAGCCCTCCTGCGGCACGAGGACGACGCTGCGGCGCAGCGACCCGGCGTCGATGCGGCGTACGTCGATGCCGTCGAGCAGCACCGAGCCCTCGGTGGGGTCCATCAGGCGGGTGAGCAGCTTGGCGAAGGTCGACTTGCCCGACCCGGTCTCCCCCACGATCGCGACCCGGGTGCCGGCGTCGATGGTGAGGTCGATGTCGCGCAGCACCGGCGGTCCGGCGGGGTAGGCGAAGGTGACGCGGTCGAACCGCACGTCGATGGGGCCGCGCGGCAGCGCCTCGCCCTCGGGGCCGGGGTCGATCAGGTCGGCGGGGGTCTCGAGGATCCCGAGGACGCGACGCCAGCTGGCGATGGCGTTCTGCGCGTCGGTGAGGATCTGCGTGCCCATCTGCACGGGGCCGACGAACAGGGTGACGAGGAACGCGAAGGCGAGCACCCGTCCCGGGGTCATGTCAGAGGTGAAGCCCAGCAGGATCCCGACGATGATGACGCCGGCGTTGGCCAGACCACCCGACAGGCCGCCCAGGGAGAAGGACGTGACGGTGTAGGTCTGGGCGTGGGTGTAGGCGTTCTGCCAGTCCGAGATCGCGGTGTCGATGCGGCGCTGGGTGCGGTCCTCGACACCGTAGGTGCGGACCACGGCGGCGCCGACGACGGGCTCGGAGATGGCGCCGAGCAGGACGCCCACCTGCTGGCGTACGACGGTGTAGGCGGCGGAGAGCTTCTTCTGGAACCAGCGGATCGAACCGAAGAGCGGTGCGAAGCAGAGCCACACGACTGCGGCGAGCTCCCAGCTGTAGAACAGCATCAGGACGGTGGCGACCAGGATCTGCCCGATGCTGACCACGAAGATCAGGCCACCGAACACCAGGAACTGGCTCACCTGGTCGACGTCGGAGGTGACGCGCGAGACCAGCGCGCCACGGCGCTCGGTGTTCTGGGTCAGCAGTGGCAGGTCGTGGACGTGGCGGAAGGCCTTGGTGCGCAGGGTGGCCAGGCCGTGCTCGGAGGTGGTGAAGAGCCGGTTGGTCATGGCGTAGGACGCGACGCTCGTGACGACGATCGCGAGGGCGGCGAGCACGCCCATCCAGGCGACGAAGTCGAAGCGGGGGCCGCCGGGGCCGTTGAGCCCCTTGTCGAGGGTCTGCTGGACCGCGATGGGCACCACGATCTGCCCGCACGAGGCGATGACGGCCAGGGCGAGCGTCCAGCCGAGGCCCTCGCGGAGCTCCGGGGAGTACTTCATGCCGAGGCGGATCGTCGCCCAGGCGCCGATCTCCTCGCCGGAGTCCATCTTGGTGCCGGAGGTGGGTGCGGTGGCACTCATCGCGTGGTCCCCTCTGCGCCGGCACCGGCACCGGCGTCTGCGTCTGCGTCGACCTCGTAGGCGTTGACGAGCTGGGCGTAGGCCGGGCTGGAGGCCAGCAGCTCGGCGTGGGTGCCGCGCCCCACGATCCGACCCCCGTCGAGGTGGATGACCTCGTCGGCCAGGGAGATCGTGGCCTTGCGGTAGGCGACGACCACGAGCGAGGCGGCGGACCCGCCGACGTCGTCGCGCAGCGAGGCGAGGATGCGTGCCTCGACCTCGGGGTCCACCGCGGAGGTGGCGTCGTCGAGGATCAGCAGCCGGGGCTGGCGCACCAGCGCACGGGCCAGGGACAGCCGCTGGCGCTGGCCACCGGACAGCGACGTGCCGCGCTCGCCCAGCAGGGAGTCCAGCCCCCCGGGCAGGGCCGCGACGAAGCCGTCTGCCTGCGCTGTGCGCAGGGCCGCCCACACGTCCTCGTCGGGGACGTCAGCGCCCAGGGTGACGTTGTCGCGGACCGTGTCGTCGAACATGAAGGCGGTCTGCGGGACCAGCGAGACGCTGCGCGAGAGCTGGCCCTTGCGCAGCTGCGTGACGTCCTGCCCGTCGACGCGGACCGTGCCCGAGTCGGGATCGACGAGTCGCGTCATGAGGCTGGTCAGCGTGCTCTTGCCCGACGCAGTCGCGCCGACGAGCGCGACGGTGCGCCCCGGGCGTACGTCGAAGTCGACTCCGCGCAGCAGGGGCGTCTCGGCGTCGTAGGAGTAGTGGAGATCCTGGACCTCGAGGAGGGCGCCCTCCTCGGTGCGGGGCAGCTCGGCGTCGCCCCACTGCATCGACCCCTGCGCGTCGAGCACGGCCTTGGCGCGGCGGTAGCCCACGACCGAGCGCGGGAACTCGCCCAGCAGCCAGCCGATGGCGCGGATCGGGAAGGAGACGATGGTGAGGAGGTAGGCGACGGTGACGACGTCGCCCGCGTCAGTGGCACCGCTGGTGACGCGCGCGACGCCGACGGCGAGCACCACGAGGACGCCGAGTCCCGGGAGGCTGGCCAGGGCCGGGTCGAAGATCGCGCGGATGCGGCCTGCGCGGATGTTGACGTCACGCAGCTCACGGGCCTTGGCGCCGAAGCGGTCGGTCTCCTCGGTCTCGCGGCCGAGGGTCTTGACGACCATGGCGCCGTCGAAGGACTCGTGGGCGATCTCGCTGACCTCGGCGCGCAGGCCCTGCGCGCGAGTCATCAGGGGCGAGGAGTAGTGCTGGTAGAGGAGGTTCGCCGCCACGACGGCCGGGAAGACCAGCAGCCCGACCAGGGCCAGCACGACGTCCGCGACGAACATCTGGACGACCGCGATGACCATCATCACGACGGTGCCGAGCGCCATGGGCAGCGGCATGATCGGCGACCAGGCGGCCTCGATGTCGGAGGAGGCGTTGGACAGCAGCTGGCCGGTCGGGTGGCGCTGGTGCCACTCCATCGGGAGGGAGAGGTACTGCCTGGTCACCGCCCGACGGGTGTGCGACTGCATCCGGTAGTACATGATGCCGCCGCCGAGGCGGCGCGCGACGATGCCGACAGCGCGCAGGATGGCCACGGCCATGAAGAGCGCGAAGACCCAGACCAGCATGTCGGTGCCGATCTCGCCGTTGTCGAAGGCCGGGATCAGCACGTTCTCCGTGGACCAGCCGAGCACCCAGGCGTCGGCCACGGTGAGCACACCGAAGAGGACCGCCCCGAGGGTGGCGACCGTGAAGACCTTGGGCTCGCGCTTGACGCCGACCCACAGGACCCGGAAGCCGTCGCGCGTGGTGGTGCCCTTCAGCTCCGCGTCCTCGCCCACCGGTGTCGCACCTCGCCTGTCCGTCTCGTCCGCCGACCACGTCGGTTGCCGAGCGCAACCAACCAGCCGGGTCAGGCTATTCCTCGGGACCGACAGCGGACGAATCGGATCGACCGGACGGGTGGGGTCAGGCGCGGATGCGGGACAGGAAGCCGCGGGTGCGCTCCTGCTGGGGGTCGCCGAGCACCTGCTCGGGGCTCCCCTGCTCGTGGATCCGCCCGGCGTGCAGGAAGCAGACCTGGTCGGCGACCTCGCGGGCGAAGCCCATCTCGTGGGTGTTGAGCAGCATCGTGACGCCCTCGTCCTTGAGCTCGCCGAGCAGGTCGAGGACCTCCCCCACGAGCTCGGGGTCGAGCGCGCTGGTCACCTCGTCGAGGAGCATGAGCCGCGGGTTGGCCACCAGCGCCCGGGCGATGGCCACGCGCTGCTGCTGGCCGCCCGAGAGGTCGTCGGGGCGGGCGGTGGCCTTCTCGGCGAGGCCCACGCGCTCCAGCATGGCGAGGCCACGGGTGCGCGCCTCCTCGGAGCCGACGCCGTGCACCAGCCTGAGCGCCAGGGTGACGTTGCCGATGACGTCGAGGTGCGGGAAGAGGTTGTAGGACTGGAAGACCAGCCCCATCCGCGATCGCACCTCGTCGCCGTCGACCCGCGGGTCGGTGATGTCGCGGCCCTCGAAGGTGATCACGCCGTCGTCGACGACCTCGAGGAGGTTGACGCAGCGCAGCAGCGTCGACTTCCCCGAGCCCGACGCGCCGATGAGCACCACGCACTGGCCGGGCTCGACCGAGAGGTCGACGTCGCTGAGCACGACGTGGTCGCCGAAGGACTTGCGCACGCCCTCCAGCCGCAGCAGCTCGGTGCTCACAGATGGCCTCCTGCCCCGTGGTAGCCCTTCTTGCGGGCGTAGCGGTCGGTGAGCCTGGCCATCGGGATGGTGAGGCAGCAGAACAGCGCGCCCGCGACGACGTACGGCGTGTAGTTGAAGTCGAGCGACGTCTCGATCTGCGCCCTGCGGATGGCGTCGTAGACCCCGAGGACCGCGATCAGTCCGGAGTCCTTCTGGAGCGAGACCAGGTCGTTCATCAGGGCCGGGATCACCCGCCGCCACGCCTGCGGCAGCACGACGTGGCGCAGCGTCTGGCCGTAGGACAGCCCCAGCGAGCGACCGGCGAGCCGCTGGCTGGGATGCACCGACTCGATGCCGGACCGGAAGACCTCGGCGACGTAGGCCGAGTAGGAGAGCACGAGCGCGGTGCCGCCCCAGAACAGGGGCGAGGTGGGCAGCCCCTGCAGGCGCAGGGCGGGACCACCGAAGCCGAGCAGGAAGATCACGAGCAGCAGCGGCAGGCCGCGGAAGATGTCGACGTACGCCGTCCCGAGGAGCCGCAACGGGAACGCGACGGGGCCGCGCAGCGTCCGCACCACCGCGACCGTGAGGCTGAGCACCAGGATCAGGACCCAGCAGATCGCCATGACGCGGATGTTGAGCCAGAGCCCGTCGAGCACCGCCGGGAACGACGAGACCGCCTTGTCCCAGCTGAAGTAGGTCTCGCGGACCCGGTCCCAGCCCGGTGAGCTGACCACGGCGCCAGCGAGCGCGCCGAGCAGGAGCAGGGTGCTGGCCGCCGCGATCGCCGCGCTGCGGAGCGTACGACGCCTCCGCCACTCGTCGCGGTCGCGCTGGACCGCGGACGGCGCCCAGTCCCCAGCGGCCGTGGAGGCCACCCGTTCCGGCATCAGGACAGCTCGGGTGCGCCCTGCTGCGCCAGCCACTCCTGGCTGATCTGGTCGAGGATGCCGTCCTCACGCAGGGCGTCGACGGCGCCGGACACGCAGTCGGTCAGCGGGCTGTCCTTGTCGAGCACCGCGCCGAACTGCTCGGGCTCGCCCGCGGGCAGCGGCAGCTGGCCGACGATGGTGCCGTCGTCGAGCTGGACGGCCGTCATGAAGTAGGCGGTGGGCAGGTCGACGACGATGCCGTCGATCTGGCCGTTGTTCAGCGCCTGCACCGCCTGGTCGTTGGTGTCGAAGACGGCCGGCTCCTCCGAGGGCTGGATCTGGTCGATGATCGCGGTGTAGCTCGTGGTGCCCACCTGGGCGCCGAGCTTGGCGTCGGCGAGGTCGGCGATGCTGGTGACGCCGTCGATCGAGCTGCCCTTGTTGGTGATGACCGTCTGCACGACGTCGTAGTAGCCGGACGAGAAGTCGACAGCGTTGCGGCGCGCCTCGGTGATGGAGACCTGGTTGACGTCGAAGTCGAAGTCCTTCGGGCCCGGCTGGACGACCTTGTTGAACGGCACGGTGACCCAGGTGACCTGGTCCTGGGTGTAGCCGAGCTGCTCGGCGATGGCGTAGGCCACCGCGGACTCGTAGCCCTGGCCGTTGGTCGGGTCGTTGTCGACGAACCACGGCTCGTAGGCCGGGTCGTCGGTCGCGATCGTCAGGGTCCCGTCGGCGATGGTCTCCATCGAGTCGGGCGTGCACTCGTCGGCCGCGGGCGACTCCGACGAGCCGTCGGCGGCGCTGTCGGAGCCGGAGTCGGCCTCGTCGGTCGGGGCGCACGCCGTCAGGACGAGGGTCGCGGTCGCGGTCGCCGCGAGGACGAGGTGCCGCATCGAGCGCGGCCGGGCGGTCTTCAGCATGGGCTGATCCTACGGCGCGTGCGCGCCCCAGCGGACCGGGTGGCCGGCCGTGGACAGACCTGCCTTGACGTCCCCGATGCGCAGGGTGCCGAAGTGGAAGACCGTCGCGGCCAGGACCGCGTCGGCGCCCGCGTCGACGGCCGGCGCGAAGTGCTCGACCGCGCCCGCTCCCCCGCTGGCGATGACCGGGATGCTCACCTCGCGGCGTACGGCCCGGATCAGTTCGAGGTCGAAGCCGTCGGTGGTGCCGTCGGCGTCCATGGCGTTGAGGAGGATCTCGCCCGCGCCCAGCTCGGCGGCGCGCACGGCCCACTCGATCGCGTCGAGGCCGGCGCTCTTGCGCCCACCGTGGGTGGTCACCTCGAAGCCGCTGGCGCTGCCCTCGTGGTCGGGGCCGACGCGGCGGGCGTCGACGCTCAGCACCAGCACCTGGTTGCCGAAGCGGTCGGCGATCTCGGCGACGAGCTCGGGGCGGTGGATGGCGGCGGTGTTGACCGCGACCTTGTCGGCACCGGCGCGCAGCAGGCGGTCGACGTCGTCGACGCTGCTCACCCCGCCACCGACCGTGAGCGGGATGAAGACCTCCTCGGCGCACCGACTGACGACCTCCATCGTCGTCGCGCGGCCCTCGTGGGAGGCGGAGATGTCGAGGAAGGTCAGCTCGTCGGCGCCCTCGGCGTCGTAGAGGCGGGCGAGCTCGACCGGGTCACCGGCGTCGCGGAGCTCGGTGAAGTTGACGCCCTTGACGACGCGGCCGCCGTCGACGTCGAGGCACGGGATGACGCGGATCGCGAGGCTCATGCGCGTGCCCCCTGGGCCCCACGGGCGGCCAGCGCGATGTCGACGATCTCCGAGCGCGGCTGTCCCTCCAGGTCGGAGAGCGGCACCCACGCGGCGTGGTCCGTCGAACCGCCGACCTCGGTCGTCCCGAGTTCTCCCCCGGTGATCGTGGCCTCGAAGACGAACCGCTGCGAGCGGAACCATCCGTCGAAGGTCCGGCCGCGGGCGGTGAAGTGGTGGTCGGTCACGAGCGCGCCCGGATCGATGCGGTAGCCGGTCTCCTCGAAGACCTCCCGCACCAGCCCGTCGGTGATCGACTCGTCGAAGTCGATGCCGCCGCCGGGCAGCGACCACTCGGGGTCGCTGTGGCCCTCGCCGTTCCACCACGCGAGGAGCACGCGCTCGTCCTCGTCGACCAGCAGGGCGTACGCCGCCAGCCGGGTGTGGTAGTCGGTGAACTCCAGGCTCACGACGTCGGCCTCGTCAGGGCGAGCGCGTCCTCGAGGGTGAAACGACCCTCGTAGAGCGCCGTACCGGCGATCGCGCCCTCGACGCCCTCACCGACGAGCGTCATCAGGGCGCGGATGTCGTCGAGGGTCGTGACGCCGCCGCTCGCCACGACGGGCTTGTCGGTGGCGGCGCAGACGTCGCGGAGCAGCTGGAGGTTGGGGCCCTGGAGCATCCCGTCCTTGTTGACGTCGGTGACGACGTAGCGCGCGCAGCCCTCGGAGTCGAGACGGGCGAGCGTCTCGTAGAGGTCGCCGCCCTCGCGGGTCCAGCCGCGCGCGGCGAGGGTGGTGCCCCGCACGTCGAGGCCCACGGCCACGCGGTCGCCGTACGTCGCGATCGCCTTCGCGCACCACTCGGGCTGCTCGAGCGCGGCGGTGCCGATGTTGACGCGCCGGCAGCCGGTCGCCATCGCGGCCTCCAGCGACTCGTCGTCGCGGATGCCGCCGCTCATCTCCACCTGGATGTCGAGGGCCCCGACGATCCTGGCCTGGAGGTCGCGGTTGTGGCCGTGCCCGAACGCCGCGTCGAGGTCCACGAGGTGGATCCACTCGGCGCCCGCCTCCTGCCAGCGCAGCGCGGCCTCGACCGGGTCGCCGAAGCGCTTCTCCGACCCGTCCACGCCCTGCACCAGCTGGACGGCCTGGCCGCCCTTGATGTCGACGGCGGGCAGGAGCTCGAGGTAGGGCTGCTCGGGGGTGCTGGGCATGGGTGAATCCTAGGAGTCGCGCCGTGCCGGGCCGGGAGTGCCCTCGCTGGCACGAGACGGGGCACACGTCGGGTTGACTGACCCCATGGGGATCGGTGGCGGAGGAGCACGGTGGTGACGCCGACCAGCTCCTGGTCGGCTCGCGCGGTCGCCCACGTTGCGGCGGCGTCGTCGGGCGGTGCGTTGGACCGCTCGCTGCGCGTCACGCTCAACTTCCACCCGGACCGGGTCCTCGACGGTGCGAACGTGCTGGAGTGCCTCGCCCGGGACGGCGTCTACCGCTCGCAGTTCGAGACCGGGACGAGCAACGGTGGGCTCACCGCGCATCCCGGCGGCGACCGGTGGCGGTGGGAGCAACGCATCTTCGGTGACGCGTACGACGACGCACCGGCCGCCCAGCGCCCGAAGTACGGGGCCCTGAACCACCGTCGGCGACCGATCGGCGGGGCACCGCGCTTCGGGTCCTCGCACCTCCGCCTGAAGGAGTCGGTCCTGGACCGAAGCACGTTCTGCTTCCCTGACTCGACCTTCGACCCGACGGCAATGGGCACGGCCGAGCGGTTCGACCTGATCCAGCTCGCCGACGGTCAGGGGCACGGGGTGCTGGACGACTACGTCGAGGCCCATGTGCACGGCACGGTCAGGCTCGACACCGACGTCGAGGCGCTCGTGCTGGACCCGTGCTTCAGGGGCACCGAGGTCGCGGACCAGGCGCACACGCTGGGCGTCCCGGTCGAGTGGCACGAGGGCCGCCGCCTGCCGATCGACGTGCTCGAGCGGCACCCCGACTTGCGCGGGCCGCGGATCGTCGACGTCGGCAGGAGGATCGCCGCAGCCGGCGTCCTGGACGCCGCGGTCATCGGCCGTGCCGCACTCCGAGGGGACGAGGATCCGCAGGACCTGAAGAAGGTCTGGCACTGCGTCGCGGCGCTCGGGGCACCTGCTTCTTCGTGAGGCCCGGCCGCGCCGGGCGGACCGGGACGTGCCTGTGACCCCGCCGACGCGTGGGTGGCGGGGTATAGGGCGTGGTCATCTTCGCGGCGACGGGACCCGGGGACGGCCGGGGTCAGGTGGGTCGAGTGCGGTGGTGCCCGTGCGGTCGCGGCGGTATCGGTGGCCGTGAGGAGAGGTCCACTCGAACACTCCGGGCGCGACCATGTCGTAGCGCCAGGCGGAGTGGGTCTTGAGCCTGTGGTGGAACCGGCACAACGCGCCCAGGTTCTCGGTCTCCGTCGGTCCGGGTTGGGGTCGACCGTCTGCCTCGGCGTCGTGGTCGAACTCGGTGACGTGGTCGACGTCGCAACCACGCGCGGGCCGCGCGCACCACGGGAACACGCAGGTCCGATCCCGGAGGATGACGTGCTCACGGATCCGGTCCGGGATCTCGTATCCCGGCGCAGACTTCGGTTCGTTGAGGTCGATGACCGGCTTGACCGTGACCTTCGTCCGCGAGTCACCGCACCACGACTTCAGCTGGTCGAGCAGGACCAGCCGCTGGCCTTCCTCGAGCCGACCGGTCGGACTGAAGATCGTGGTGTCGCCGGCCGTGGTGGCGTCGAAGTGGGCGTGGAGGACGACCTGACGGGCTGCGGGGAGGTCGGGCCTCGATACGCCGGCTCGTTCCTCACCGGCTACTCGACCACCAACAGATCCACCGGCTACTCGACCACCAGCAGATCCACCGGCTGCTCGATCACCAGCAGATCCACCGGCTGCTCGACCAGCAGCAGAGTCGTGGAGGTCGAGCGCGGTCTGCGTCCGGGCCAGGTCACCCAGGGCCTTGGCGCGCCGTGCGTCGAGCGGCAGCTCGGACCCGAGGGCCTTGAGAGTGGCAGCACGGTAGGCGAGGGCCTGGTGGATGTCGAGACCGTCGGCGAGGTCGACCTCGGCCTCGAGCCGCACCGTCCCGGCAAAGTGCACGTCCTGGTCGTGGATCGTCACGTGGCGCGGGTCCACGTGCAGGTAACCGTCCTCCGGATCCGCCGCCGGGTCCACCGTGGCGAGGTCGTAGCGCTTGATGGTCTCCGCGACGAGCCGGTCCAGCTGCGCGGGCCCGATCCTGCCGGCCACGGCCGCGACCTGCGCGTCGACGAACCGCGCCGCCTCACGAGTCAACGCAGGGGTCGAGTGGATCGTCGCCTCGGCGACCGCACGAGCCCGCCACGCCGGCACCCGTCCCGCGTGGACCTGCGCCCACAACCGCGGGAGACGGTGGCGCAGCTCCAGGGCATGACCGATCAGCTTCTTCGCCGACACGCTCGTGATGCCGAGGACGGTGCCGAGCTCGGCGACGCAGAACTCCGCCACCAGCGGCGTACCCGGTCCGGCGATCGGCTCCTCGTGCTCACACCCCGCCACCGTGAACGACGCTGCGCTGTGGATCGACTCCGGCGGGTGCAGGTCCGCCCACCTGGCAGCGAGCTCCAGCACATCGGCCGCGGCCTGATCCTCAGCCGCCTTGCGGGAGCGGATCGAGGCGAGCAGGGCTGCGGGGCTCAGGGCGTCTGCCCCAGCCTCCGGCCCCGCTTCCAGTGTCTCGATCATGTGTTCGAGTCTAGGGAAGGGGTCCGACAGTGGGCGCGGGTCTCGATACGCCTCCGCTCGTACCTAGCTCCGGCTACTCGACCAACGAAGTGGCGGCCCCGACTAGCGTGGCAGCGTGATCGGCGATCGGTGGGGCGTGACGCAGGCCGAGGTGGAGCGGCGCTACGGCTGCGACGCGCTCGTCGCCGCCCCCACGCTCGAGGCGTGGCGGGGCGTCACTGTCCACGCCGACCCCGAGACGGTGTGGGCGCGGCTGCGGCAGGTGCGGATCGCGCCGTACTCCTACGACCTCGTCGACAACCTCGGGCGCCGTTCGCCTCGCGAGCTGCGCGACGTGCCGGAGCCCACGCCCGGCGACCCGTTCACCCGGGCCTTCGGGATCGACCAGGGCGAGGTGCTGGCGGTCGACCCCGGACGCGAGCTCACCGCGCGGATCATGTCGGCGTACATGTCGTACGCCGTCGTGCCGGAGGCCACGGGCACCCGGTTGCTGCTGAAGGTGGCCGCGCGCACCCACCGCATCCTCGCACCGGCGCTGTCGGTCGGCGACCTGGTGATGGCCCGCAAGCAGCTGCTCACCCTGAAGGCGCTCGCCGAGTCGGACCAGGGCGCGTCGGGCTAGAGGCCCAGGCTCCGTGCCACGGCGGTGACCGCGGCGGCGGACGCGGTCAGCGCGTCGAGCTCGTCGTCGGCGAGCGGGGTGGCGAGCACGCTCTCGATGCCGTTGCGCCCGACCACCGACGGCATGGACAGGCAGACGTCGGAGAGGCCGTGCAGGTCGTCGAGGCGTGAGGTCACCGGCAGCACCCGGTGCTCGTCGTTGAGCACCGCCTCCAGGACACGGGAGACGGCCAGGCCGATCGCGAGGCTGGTGGCCCCCTTGCCGGCGATGATCTCGTAGGCCGAGGTGACCACCTGGTGGTGGATGCGGGTGCGCACCTCCTCGTCGAGGGTGCGTACGCCGTTGCCCTCCCAGTCCTTCACGGGCACGCCCCCGATGGTCGCGGTGGACCACAGCGGCACCTCGGAGTCGCCGTGCTCGCCGGCGATGTAGGCGTGCACGTTCTGCACGGCCACGCGGGTGTGCTCGGCGATGAGGAAGCGCAGTCGGGAGGAGTCCAGCACCGTGCCCGAGCCGAAGACCCGGTGCGGCGGCAGACCGCTGAACTCCAGCGCGGCGTAGGTCACCACGTCGACGGGGTTGGTCACGACCAGCAGCAGCGCGTCGGGCGCGAGGCGCACCAGCTCGGGCACGAGCTCGCGGCACATCGCCACGTTGGCCGCGGCGAGGTCGAGGCGGGTCTGTCCGGGGTCCTGCTTGGCGCCGGCCGTGATGACGACGACGTCCGCGCCGGCGCAGACCTCCAGGTCGTCGCTGCCGGTGATCCGGGCCATCGGGGTGAACTGGAGGCCGTGGTTGAGGTCGAGCACCTCGGCGCGCACCTTGCCGGCGTTGAGGTCGAACAGCGCGAGCTCACGGCAGGTGCCACGGGTCTGTGCTGCATAGGCGATGGCGGTCCCGACCGCTCCGGCTCCGACGACTGCGACCTTGGACACGGACGACACTGTGGCACGCGGTAGCGGGCCGCGACCACTGGTGCAGACCGGAGGTCCGAGCAAGACCTCAGGCGCGGAGCGACGCGACCCAGTTCTTGAGCAGCTCGGCGCCCGCGTCCCCCGACTTCTCGGGGTGGAACTGGGTCGCCGCGAGGGGCCCGTTCTCGACCGCCGCCACGAACCGGTCTCCCCCGTGCTCGGCCCACGTCACCAGGGGCGCGCGCGTGCGGTCGTTGGTGACCAGGTCCCACGACCGCGCGGCGTAGGAGTGCACGAAGTAGAACCGCTCGTCCTCGATGCCGCTGAAGAGCCGCGAACCGGACGGCACCTCGACCGTGTTCCAGCCCATGTGCGGCACCACGTCGGCCTCGAGGCGGGTGACCAGGCCGGGCCACTCGTCGCAGCCGTCGGTCTCCACGCCGTGCTCGACACCGCCGGAGAACAGCACCTGCATGCCCACGCAGATGCCCAGCACCGGCCGGCCGCCCGCCAGGCGCCGGCCGATGATGCGGTCGCCCTTGATGGCGCGCAGGCCCTCCATGCAGGCGGCGTACGCCCCCACGCCGGGCACCACGAGGCCGTCGGCCGCGAGAGCGGTCTCGAAGTCGCCGGTCAGGGTGACCTCGGCGCCGGCGCGCTCGACGGCCCGCACGACCGAGCGCAGGTTGCCCGAGCCGTAGTCGAGGACGACGACGTCAGGGGTCACAGGCTGCCCTTGGTCGACGGCACACCCGTCTCGCGCGGGTCGATCGCGACCGCGTCGCGGAACGCCCGGGCGAACGCCTTGAACTGCGCCTCGACGAGGTGGTGCGGGTCGCGTCCGGCCAGCACGCGCACGTGCAGCGCGAGGTGGGCGTGGAAGGAGATGGTCTCGAAGACGTGGCGGGTCAGGGAGCCCTGGTACGCCGCACCGGTGCCGCCGATCGCGACGTAGACCTGGCCCTCGGGCTCGCCGGTGTGCACGCAGTAGGGGCGGCCCGAGACGTCGACGACTGCCTGGACGAGCGCCTCGTCGAGCGGCACGGTCGCGTCACCGAAGCGGCGGATGCCGGACTTGTCGCCCAGCGCCTCGCGCAGGGCCTGGCCGAGCACGATCGCGGTGTCCTCGACGGTGTGGTGGGCGTCGATGTGGGTGTCGCCCTCGGTGCGGACGACGAGGTCGGTCAGCGAGTGGCGCGAGAAGGCGTCGAGCATGTGGTCGTAGAACCCCACGCCGGTGGACACCTCGGAGCGGCCGGTCCCGTCGAGGTCGACCTCGACGAGCACCTTCGACTCCTTGGTGGTGCGCTCGATCCTGGCGGTGCGGCTCATGCTTGCTCCTCGTTCGCGTCGATGGTCACGTCCATCAGTGCCTTCCTGAATGCTGCCATCTCGTCGGGGGTGCCAACCGAGACGCGCAGCCAGCCCTCGGGTCCGGTCTCACGGATCAGCACCCCGCGGTCGACCAGCCCCTGCCAGACCGCGTGCCGGTCGCCGAAGCGGCCGAACAGCACGAAGTTGGCGTCGGAGTCGGCGACCTCGAAGCCCTGCTCGCGCAGCCACACCACGGTCGCGTCGCGCTCGGCGCGCAGGTCGTCGACCCGGCCGAGCAGCTCCGGCGCGTACCGCAGCGCGGCGAGCGCGGTCGCCTGGGTGACGGCGGAGAGGTGGTAGGGCAGCCGTACCACCCGGATCGCGTCGCCGATGGCGGGGTCCGCGGCGAGGTAGCCCAGTCGGGCGCCCGCCAGCGCGAACGCCTTGCTCATCGTGCGCGTCACCACGAGGTTGCGGTGCTCGGGCAGCAGCTCCAGCGCGCTCGGCGTACCGGCGCGGCGGAACTCGCCGTAGGCCTCGTCGACCACCACGAGGCCCCCGGGCTCGTAGGACCCGGCAGCCTCGCAGAGCATGGACACCGCTTCGGGCGGGAGGGCGGTGCCGGTGGGGTTGTTGGGGCTGGGCAGCAGCACCACCGACGGCTTGCGCTCGAGGACGAGCTCCCGCGCGGCGTCGAGGTCGAGGGAGAAGTCCTCGGCGCGGTGGCCGGCCACCCACTCGGTCATCGTGTCGCGGGCGTACTCGGGATACATCGAGTACGTCGGCGCGAACGACAGCGCGACGCGTCCGGGGCCGCCGAAGGCCTGCAGCAGCTGCAGCATCACCTCGTTGGACCCGTTGGCCGCCCACACCATCGCGGGCGTGATGCCGGAGCCGCCCGACGTGTTGAGGTACGCCGCCAGCGCCTCGCGCAGCTCGACGAACTCCCGGTCGGGGTAGCGGTTCAGCGTCACCGCCGCCTCGCCGACGGCACGCGCGATGTCGCCCGCGGCCTCCGGCGAGGGACCGTAGGGGTTCTCGTTGACGTTGAGCTGGACCGGCGCCTGCTCGAGCGTCAGCTGGGGCGCGCCGTAGGGCTCGATCCCCTGCAGCTCCTCGCGCAGGGGTGGGAACCGGCCGCTCACGGCTGCGTGGGCTCGGCGTCGAACCGGACGCTGACCGCCTGGCCGTGGCCGGGCAGGTCCTCGGCCCCCGACAGGGTCACCACGTGGTCGGCGACCTCGGCGAGCGCCTCACGCGAGTAGTCGATGACGTGCACCGACTTCGTGAAGGCGCGCACCGACAGCCCGCTGGAGTGGCAGGCGCAGCCGGCGGTGGGCAGCACGTGGTTGGAGCCGGCGCAGTAGTCGCCCAGGGAGACCGGGGACCACGGTCCGACGAAGATCGCGCCAGCGTTGCGGATGCGCGCGGCGTGGCCGGCGGAGTCAAGGGTCTGGATCTCGAGGTGCTCGGCGGCGTAGGCGTCGACGACCTCCACGCCCTGGTCCATGTCGTCGACCAGCACGATGCCGGACTGGCGACCGCCGAGCGCGGTGAGGATCCGCTCGGTGTGGCGGGTCGCGTGGACCTGCTTGTCGAGCTCGGCCTCGACCGCGTCGGCGAGGGCGAGCGAGTCGGTGACCAGCACGGATGCGGCCATCGGGTCGTGCTCGGCCTGGCTGACCATGTCGGCGGCGACGTACGCCGGGTCGGCGCTGTCGTCTGCGAGGATCGCGATCTCGGTGGGACCGGCCTCGGAGTCGATGCCGACCACGCCGCGCAGCAGCCGCTTGGCCGCCGCGACGTAGATGTTGCCGGGGCCCGTCACCAGGTTGACCGGCGCGCACGGACCGGCTCCGTAGGCGAACATCGCGATCGCCTGGGCGCCGCCGACGGCGTACACCTCGTCGACGCCGAGCAGCGCGCACGCAGCCAGGATCGCGGGCTCCGGCAGGCCGCCGTTGTTCTTCTGCGGCGGGCTGGCGAGGGCGATCGAGCGCACCCCGGCGACCTGGGCGGGCACGACGTTCATGACGACGCTGCTGACCAGCGGCGCGAGCCCGCCGGGGACGTAGAGGCCGACGCGGTCGATGGCCACCTTGCGGTGGGTGACGGTCGCGCCCGGCGCGACCTCGCTGGTCACGTCGTGCTCGAGCTCGGCCTCCGACGTCATCCGCAGCCGGCGGATCGACTCCTCCAGCGCGGCGCGCACGCCCAGGTCGAGCTCCTCGAGCGCGGCCCGGATGGCCTCGCGCGGCACGGTGATGTCCTCGGTCTCGACGCCGTCGAAACGGGCGGAGAACTCGGTGATCGCCTCGACGCCCCGGGCCCGGACGGCGTCGATGATCGGCTGCACCTGATGCGTCGCGGCCTCGACGTCGAACTCGGCGCGAGGCACGCTCGCGCGATAGTCGACGGACGCCCGGTCGGCGTCCCGCAGGTCGATGCGGCGGATGAGGGACATGCCCCCGAGTCTAGGTTCCCCGGCGGGTCGGACCGAAGTCGCGGGTGCCGGGTGGACACGCCCGGCTAGTCTCGCAACGTGAGCGACCCGCTGCCGATGTTCCCGCTGAACACCGTGGTGTTCCCGGGGATGAGCCTGCCGCTCCACGTCTTCGAGGACCGCTACCGCATGCTCGTGCGGCACCTGCTCACGGTGGACGACCCGGCGGCGCGGGTCTTCGGCACCGTGGCGATCCGCGAGGGCTACGAGGTCGGCGACCACGGCGCCCAGTCGGTCTACCGCGTGGGGTGCGTGCTGCAGCTCACCGAGGTGGACCGCCGCGAGGACGGCACCTTCGACATCGTCGCGGTCGCACGCGAGCGGCTGAAGCTGGAGGAGATGTCGCGCGGCGACGAGTTCCCCCAGGGCATGGTCGCGGTGATGCCGGAGCCCGAGGTCGAGGTGCCCATCGACGTGCTCGACCGCGCGCGCTCGACCTTCACGGCCTTCCGCGCAGCGATGACCGAGCTCCAGGGCGACCCGTTCAGCGGCACGCTGCCGCGCGACCCCGACTACCTCGCCTGGACGCTGTCCGCCCTCACCCCGCTGCCGATGGCCGAGCGCCAGTCGCTGCTCGAGGCGCCCGACGCCACCGAGCGGCTCCGGCTGGTGACGCGCCTGCTCACCGAGGAGCTCCGCGCGATCAACGTCATCCCCTCCCTGCCCGCGACCCAGGTCGCGCGCACCGCGTGGTCGCCGAACTGAGACGCGCAGCGGCGCGTGAGGGAGGAGCGCGGCGCGTGGGCGCGGCCAGATCGAGCAAGCGACGCGGCTGAGGAACGAAGTCGCACGAGCGCGTCGAAAATCCACCATGACGAACGCGAGGAGTGAGCAGCCGTGGCAAAGCGCAAGTCCCCCGGCGGCACCCCGGCCACCGTGGCGCTGGGCGCCGCGGGCATCGCCTACGAGGTGCGCGCCTACGAGCACGACCCCCGCGCGGCGTCGTACGGCCTCGAGGCGGCCGAGGCGCTGGGCGTCGACCCGGCGCGGGTCTTCAAGACGCTGCTCGCCTCGCTCGACGGCCGGCTGGTCGTCGGGATCGTCCCGGTCTCCGGGCAGCTGGACCTGAAGGCCCTGGCGCGCGCCCTCGGCGGGAGCAAGGCGGTCATGGCCGAGGTCGCAGCCGCCGAGCGGGCCACCGGCTACGTCGCGGGAGGCATCTCCCCCATCGGTCAGAAGCGCGCCCACCCGACCGTGCTGGACGCCTCCGCGCTCGAGCACGGCACGATCCTGGTCTCCGGCGGGCGACGCGGCTTCGACCTCGAGCTCGCCCCGCACGACCTGGTGGCGGTCACCGGTGCGGTGACCGCCACCATCGGTCGCTGAGTGCGTACGAGCGACTCAGTCGGTCGTCAGCTCCATCTGGCCGTGCAGCACGTCGCCGTCCACCCAGCTGCTGATCCCGAAGGCCGAGAGCGGCTCGAGGTTCTCGCTCACCTCGGGCATGTCGTCGGTGACGCGGACCAGCCAGTTGTCGTCGGCGTCGAAGTTGACGTAGAGCACCGACTGGGCGTCGCCGTCCTCCACCACCCGGCCGTAGTCGTCGGTGCCACCGAGGTCGCCACCGGCCTCCAGCTTGCCGCGGTAGCCGTCCTGGAACGCCAGGACGGCGTAGCCGTCCCCCTCGGTCACCTCCATCATCGGAGTCATCTCCGAGGGCACCTGGTCGACGATCTTGTCGAGCACTGCCTGGATCTCCTCGGCGTCACCCTTGATGGTGATGCCTGCGGGCAGCTCACCGGGGCCGCCGTTGGCGATCGCGTCGGGGTCGATGCCCCCGCCGAGGGAGATCGTCACGCCCTCGCCCATCAGCGTCTCGATGTCCTCGGGGAACTCGAGCCCGGTCTCGCTCTCGAGCTCCGCGATGCCCTCGTCGATCGACGCCGTGTCGTCGGGCAGCGTGGTCTTGATGTAGTCGACGAACGCCTCGGCCCAGCCCTCCTCGAGGGAGAAGCCCAGCGCGGCCACCGTGTCCTCGGGGAGTCCGGCGACCATCGAGGCACCCTCGTCGGAGTCGACGAACTTCGTCATGTCGGGCTGATAGTTGGACACGGCGTACTCGATCTCCATCGAGCCGTCGTCGAAGCGGACGGTGGCGGCCATGCCGTCGAAGTCGTCGATCACCTGCTGGAGCTCCGGCGGGACCTCGCCCGAGCCGCTGTCGGAGGAGGGCTCGGTCGGCTCGGAGAAGCAAGCGTCGAACTCCTCGGACGTCGTGGCCGAGTCGAGGCACTCCTGGTCGAAGGGCTCGTCCAACCCGCCCATCGAGTCCGACGACATCCCGGTCAGCGGCGCACCCAGCGCGGCCACGTCGCCGAGGTACTGGGCGGCGCTCTTGGCAACGTAGAAGGACATGAAGCCGTCGTCACCCGCCTCGCCGGTCCACTTCGCGTAGGCCGCGTCGTCGGCGAGCGTGCCGGAGCCCCCGGCCTCGACCACCTGGTCGGCGATCTCGTCGGTCTCGGCCAGCACGAGCCAGTCGCCCTCGACGGCCCAGCCGCCCACGTCACCGCTCTCGTCGCTCGACCCGCCGCCGCAGGTGTCGATCAGGGTCTGGACCCCTTCCTCGGCCGCACCCGCGTCGGTCACCTGGACGACCGCGACCGGCGCGGGCTCGTCCTCACCGAGGTCGACCGCTGCCACGGCGGCGCGCGAGCCCAGCCACGGCGCGACGTCCTCGGCGTAGTCGAGGCCCTCGCACTCGCCGGAGGAGGTGATCTCCTCGAACAGGCGCTCGCGGAGGTCGTCGTCGGTCTCGAGGTCGATCTCGTCGGTGAAGGCCGGGAACTTGCGCAGCGTCCGGATCGCCTCGATCTTCTGCCCGCCGCTGGGGTCGAGGTCGACGCTCATGTAGGCGACGGTCGAGGCGGGCAACGCCTCGGCGGGCTGCTCACCGGTGGCGAAGAAGCTGGTCGCCGCCCAGGCGCCACCTGCGACCACCGCGCCGCCGGCGACGATGGCGCCGAGCGCGATCAGCCGCTTGCGGTTGTCGTTGTCGGGGGCGGTCGTGGCCGGCCCCGATCCCTCGAGGTACTCCGGTCCACCCGGTGACATGCTCATCTTGCTCCCGCTCCCCCGTTGCAGCGTCCCGAGGTGCTCGGGACTACCAGTGTGGTCGCGGGTCAGCCTACCCGCGGGAGGGCCGTCGCAACCCCCGACTTCCCAAAAGGTAGGTGCCGACCAGACCAGCCATCGCGCCCGCCGGGAAGGCGACCAGCGCGGTCGAGAGCCACGGCTCCCGATCGGAGTCCGGGGCGGTGAGCGCGAGGTCGCCCGAGAGCGGGGTGTAGTCCGGCGCGCCCGCCGCCAGTGCCTGCGGGTCGGCCGGCCCCAGGGCGCTGCCGACGGCGTACATCACGACGGAGGCGAGCGCCGCGCCGGCGAGCACGCCGACGAGGGTCACGACCTCGTGACCGCGCCACAGCCCCGCCAGGGCGGCCAGCACCAGTCCCAGCGGGAAGGCGATCAGGACGAACAACGCGACGCCCTCGAAGGCCACGTCGGGCCCGGCGGGCTCGAGGTACCACTGGCCCTGGTAGGTCAGGCCCCCGGGCGCGTCCCACAGCCGCTCCCACACGACGCCCGCGCCCGCGCCCGCGGCGACGAACACCGCGACGAGGACGCCGAGACGACCGAGGGCTCCGGCCGCGCTGCGCCTCTCCTGCTCGACGACCACCTGGTCGCTCATCCGGTCAGGCACCCCGGGCCGAGCAGCTGCTTGAGGTCGGCGAACAGCGCCGGGCTGGGGCTGACGCGCAGGTTGTCGTCGAGGCGCAGCACCTTGGTGGAGCTGCGGGTCAGCAGGCGGAGCTGGACCTCCGTCATCCCGGGATGGGTGCCGAGGACGTCGCGGAGCTGGGCGACGACCGGCGGGGTGCAGCGGGTCGACGGGAGGCTGATCACCACCGGTCCAGCGGGCCCCTGCGTCAGGTCGGGGGCGCTGACCTCCTGGGCGCGCAGCTCGGGCTGGTCCTTGTCGCGGGAGAGCTGGCCCTTGATCCGCACGATCTGGTCCTCGACCAGGAGCGTGGACGCGAGGGTGTAGGCGCTGGGGAAGAGGAGCACGTCGATGGCGCCGTCGAGGTCCTCGAGCGTGATGGTGGCCCACGGGTCACCCCGCTTGGTGATCTTGCGCGCGACCGAGGTGACCAGCCCGCTGACCGTGAGGGTGGTGCCGTGGGGGCGGTCCTCGTCGAGCATCAGCTGGCCGATGGTGCAGTCGGTGCCCTGGGACAGGACGTGCTCGAGGCCGAGGAGGGGGTGGTCGGAGACGTAGAGCCCGAGCATCTCCCGCTCGTGGCCGAGCAGGGTCATCTTGTCCCAGTCGTCGATGTCGGGGATGGTCACGCTCACCCCGAAGCCGGCGTCGTCCTCGCTCAGGCCGCCGAAGAGGGAGTCCTGGCCGATGGCCTCGTTCTTCTTGAGGTCGACGAACTGGTCGACCGCGGTCTCGTGCACCGCGACCAGCGCGCGCCGCTTGTGCTTCATGTCGTCGAAGGCACCTGCCTTGATCAGCGACTCGACCACGCGCTTGTTGCACACCAGCGCGGGGACCTTCTCCATGAAGTCGTTGAAGTCGGCGTAGCGGCCCTTCTGCTCACGGGCGGAGGCGATCCCGTCGACGACGTTGCTGCCGACGTTGCGCACCGCGGTGAGGCCGAAGCGGATGTCGGTGCCGACGGGGGTGAAGTTGGCGTGGGACTCGTTGACGTCGGGCGGCAGCACCTGGATCTTCATCCGGCGACACTCGTTGAGGTAGATCGCCATCTTGTCCTTGTCGTCCTTCACCGAGGTGAGGAGCGCGGCCATGTATTCCGTCGGGTAGTTGGCCTTGAGGTAGGCGGTCCAGTAGGTGATGACGCCGTAGGCGGCGGAGTGCGACTTGTTGAAGGCGTAGTCGGAGAAGGGGAGCAGGATCTCCCACAGCTTGTCGATCGCGACCTGCGGGAAGCCCCGCTCGAGCATGCCGGCCTGGAACCCGGCGTACTGCTTGTCGAGCTCCTCCTTCTTCTTCTTGCCCATCGCGCGGCGCAGGTTGTCGGCGGCACCCAGGGTGAATCCGGCGAGCACCTGCGCGATCGCCATCACCTGCTCCTGGTAGACGATGAGGCCGTAGGTCTCCCCCAGCACCGGCTCGAGCGCCTCGGCGAGCGCCGGGTGGATCGGCTCGATCGCCTCGCGGCCGTTCTTGCGACGGGCGTACTTGTTGTGGGAGTCGGCACCCATCGGGCCGGGGCGGTAGAGCGCGCTGACGGCCGTGATGTCGGCGAAGGCGTCGGGCTGCAGCGAGCGGAGCAGCGAACGCATGCCCGAGCCATCGAGCTGGAAGACGCCGAGCGTGTCACCGCGGCCCATCAGCTCGTAGGTCGCGCGGTCCTCGAAGCCGAGCTCCTCCAGGACGACCGTCTCGCCGCGGTTGACCTCGATGTTGCTGATCGCGTCGTCGAGGATGCGGAGGTTGGACAGGCCGAGGAAGTCCATCTTGACCAGGCCGAGCGACTCGCACATCGGGTAGTCGAACTGGGTGATGACCGCACCGTCCTGCGGCCTGGCCATGATCGGCACGATGTCGATGAGCGGCTCGCTCGACATGATGACGCCGGCGGCGTGCACGCCCCAGTTGCGGATCTGGCCCTCGAGGCCGACCGCGGTCTCGTAGATGGTGCGGACGTCGGGGTCCTGGCCGTGCAGCGCGCGGAACTCGCCACCGTCGTTGTAGCGCTTGTGGTCGGCGTTGAAGATGTCCTTGAGCGCAACGCCCTTGCCCATCACGTCGGCCGGGTAGGCCTTGGTGATCCGGTCGCCGATCGCGAAGCCGTGGTCGAGGACGCGGGCGGCGTCCTTGATGGCGGCCTTGGCCTTGAGCCGTCCGAACGTCGCGATCTGGGCGACGCGGTCGGCGCCGTACTTCTCGCTGACGTAGTGGATGACCTCGCCGCGGCGGGCGTCGTCGAAGTCGATGTCGAAGTCGGGCATCGAGGGTCGCTCGGGGTTGAGGAACCGCTCGAAGAACAGGCCGTGCTCGAGCGGGCACAGGTCGGTGATCCGCAGCGCGTAGGCCGCGATCGACCCCGCACCCGAGCCGCGACCGGGGCCGACGCGGATGCCGTTGTCCTTGGCCCAGTTGATGAAGTCGGCGACCACGAGGTAGTAGCCGCAGTAGCCCTTCTGCGAGATGATCGCGAGCTCCATCTCGACCCGGTCGCGGACCTCCTGGGTCGTCAGCTCGCCGGGGTAGCGGGCCTCGATGCCGCGCCACACCTCCTTGCGGAACCACGACTCCTCGGTCTCGTCGGCCGGCACGTCGGCGCGCGCCATGTAGCCGCCGGTGGACTCGGTGAACTCGACCTCGCAGCGCTCGGCGATCGCGAGGGTGTTGTCGCACGCTTCGGGCATCCCGAACCGGTCGCCCCACAGCTCGCGCATCTCGGCAGCCGACTTGATGTAGTAGCCGCCGCCGTCGAACTTGAGCCGGTTGGTGTCGGAGAGCCGCTTGCCGGACGCGACGCAGATGAGGGCGTCGTGGGCGGCGGCGTCCTCCGGGTTGTTGTAGTGGGAGTCGTTCGTGGCGATGGGCGGCAGGCCCATCTGCTTGCCGAGGCGCAGCAGGTCGTCGCGGACCCGCTTCTCGATGTCGATGCCGTGGTCCATCAGCTCGAGGAACACGTTGTCGCGGCCGAAGATGTCCTGGAGCTCGGCGGCCTCGCGGACCGCCTCGTCGTACTGGCCCAGGCGCAGCCGCGTCTGGATCGCGCCGCTGGGGCAGCCGGTGCTGACGATGAGGCCCTTGCTGTGCTCGGCCAGGATCTCCTTGTCCATCCGGGGCTTGAAGTAGTAGCCCTCGAGGCTGGAGCGCGACGAGAGCCGGAAGAGGTTGTGCATGCCCTCGGTGCTCTCGGCCCACATCGTCATGTGGGTGTAGGCCCCGCCGCCCGCGACGTCGTTGCCGCCCTCCTCGGCGAGGTCGCCCTGGCCCCACCGCACCCGGCGGCGCTCGCCGCGCTGGGTGCCGGGGGTGATGTAGGCCTCTATGCCGATGATCGGCTTCACGCCGTGCTTGCGCGCCTTGGAGTAGAAGTCGTAGGCGCCGTGGAGGTTGCCGTGGTCGGTCATCGCGATCGCCGGCATGCCGAGCTCGCTGGTGCGGCTGAACAGGCCGTCGAGGAGCGAGGCCCCGTCGAGCATGGAGTACTCGGTGTGGACGTGCAGGTGCACGAAGCTGTCCGAGGAGCGTGGGGATGAGCCGGCCGACATGGAGGAGACTTCCGCACCTTTCGAGGAGTCGCTGACGGTGTCGTTTCTGGGGGGTCGCGCTGACTGCTCAGCCCTCGTGTCCAGAAGGGGGAAGGCCGTCAGCCTACGTCAGTGTGCACGGCCCCACCGACAGGACACCCGGCCCTGCGCCGGGTCCGCTCAGAGCCAGTCGACGGTGTGGCCGTGGCCGTGGCTGAGGGCGACCGGGACACCGTCGAGCGCGGTCACGAAGCGCCCCGGCGGGACCGCGCGGTCGCCGGTCACGTCCGGCAGCACGCGTGGCCCCTCGTTGCTGATCCAGCGGCACCGACCGGCCGTCACCAGGTCGGTCATGAGCGCGTGGAACCGGCGTCGGTCGGGCTCGTCGAGGTAGGCGACCACGGCCGAGTGGAGCACGACCGGGGTGCCGTGGGGAGCCGCCTGCTCCAGCAGGTCCGGCAGCCGGTCGAGGAGGTCGCCGCGCACCAGCAGCGGCGGGTCCTGGCGGGCCACGTCGATCGCTGCGCGCAGCCGCTCCCGACGCTCGTCCTGCTCGGGCCAGACCAGGTTCTCCAGCCATGCCGTCGCGTCCGGGTCGGTGACGTCGAGCGGGTTGAGGTCGATCCCGGCGCGCCAGGCCACCTCCGGGTGCCGGACGGGCAGCGGCAGCGGTCCGCTCGCCTGCGCGGTGAGCACCGGCCCGCCGCTCCCCCGCAACCCTCCCAGCGGCGGCCAGGCGTAGTCGTAGCGGTCGGGGAACAGGCACAACCCGGCGCTCGCACCGACCTCGACCAGCGCCAGCGGGCCCTCCACGAGCGCCAGCACCGGCACCAGCGTCGCGAGCCGGCCCACCTCGTTGGTCTGGGTGGCGCGGGCCATGACGGTGGCGCGCACGTCCGGCTCCTGCCCGAGCAGCACCCGGCGCAGTCCGGCGTACGGCCCGGGCGCGGGAGCGCCGTGCCAGCGCGCAGCCGCGAACACGAGGTTGGGCTGGCGCTTGATCGTCGGGAGCGTGCCGAGCCAGGCCAGCACCTCGGGGTCGTCGGCGACGCCCCGCGCCCACTCCTCGAAGCAGGGCGAGTCGCCCGCGGCGTAGGCGGCGAAGTCGAGGTACTCGGCGATCACGTCGTCGTGGAGCAGCACGGACCCATCCTGCCCCCGCCAGCCGCAGCCTCAGCGGCGGGTCGGGAACGGACCACCCGGACCGATGCCCGCGTTGCCCAGGCGGATCCCGGAGAACTCCCGTCCGCGCTCGCGGACGTCCGCGAAGTGCTCCTCGAGCTCCGGCAGCACGAGGAGCTCGATCCCGTGGGCGGCGTGCAGGCCCACCAGGTCGTCGACCGGGACGGGAGGGCCGAGGGGGACGACCGGGTGCGTCGCGACGTGGGCGTGCGGGCGGTCGCCGAAGGGCTCGAAGTCCGCCGCGGCGAAGCGGTAGGCGTGGAGCGTGGTCGCCCGCACCGTCGCCAGCCACCGCTCCTCGACAGCGTGCACGCGCGCGACACCCGCCGGAGGAGAGGCGTCCCACGAGCAGACCCGCGGGCACTGGCGCGGGAACCAGTAGCAGGGAGCGTTCAGCGCGTCGACGGCCCAGACGTAGGCCTCCGGCTGCTGCGCGGTGGCCGCGACGTGGGGCACGAACCGCTCGATCGTGGGGTCCTCGCTGAAGTGCAGGACCTCCCCGGGCCCCGGCAGCACGTCAGCGGGCGGCGTCGAGGGACTCGGTGATGATGACGTCGACGATCCGAGCCACGCGCTCCCGGCCGAGCTCGGGGACGACGTCCGCCACCCGCCGGGCGATCTCGGCCTCGCGGCGGGGGTCGCGCTCGCCGGTCGGCTTGACGGCCTGCACGGCCCGGGTGAGCGCCGTACGCCGGGCGAGCACGTCGCCGAGGACGAGGTCGACCTCGTCGATCATCGCGCGGAAGCAGGCGACCGGGTCGCTGCCGGGCCACACGAGGCGGATGTCGGGCGCGCGCTCCTCGTTGGCCGAGCCGTCGGTGCGCTCGAGGGCGACGAAGCCGTGGCGGGCGTAGAAGTCGCGGGCCGGCCGGTTGGACTCGAAGACCCACAGCCCGACGCCGTCGCGATGGCCCGCCAGCACGTCGCGCAGGAGGGCGGTCCCCACTCCCCTGCCCTGCGCGACGGGAGCGACGTAGAGGTCGTCGAGCCAGGTCGGCGTGGCCCGGGAGTAGCCGACGACACGGCCGTCGAGCTCCGCCACGCGGACGTCGTACGCCGACAGGTCCCAGCCGCGCACCCAGGCGCGCACCTCGTCGTCGGGGTGCGCCGCAGGCGGGAACGCCGGACCCGCAGCCGCACGGGCGGCGAGGTGGACCTCGGCGAGTGCCGGCAGGTCAGCGGCCGTGGCCGGACGCAGGACCGGCTCAGTGCTCATCACGGATGACCTCGAGCGCGCGCGCGAGGTCGTCGGGGTAGGTGGACTCGTAGGTGACGTGGTCGCCGCTCTCGGGGTGCTCGAAGCCGAGGCGCATGGCGTGCAGCCACTGGCGCTCGAGCCCCACGCGCTTGGCGAGGGTGGGGTCGGCGCCGTAGGTCAGGTCGCCGACGCAGGGGTGCTTCAGTGCGCTCATGTGCACCCGGATCTGGTGGGTGCGACCGGTCTCGAGGTGGACCTCGAGGAGACTGGCGAACCGGTGGGCCTCGAGGGTCTCGTAGTGGGTGATGCTCGGGCGACCGTCGCCCATCACGGCGAACTTGTAGTCGTGCTGCGGGTGACGACCGATCGGGGCGTCGACCGTGCCGGCCAGCGGGTCCGGGTGGCCCTGCACGAGCGCGTGGTAGGTCTTGTCGACCGTGCGGTGGCGGAACGCGTTCTTGAGCACCGAGTAGGCGCGCTCGGACTTCGCGATCACCATGACGCCGGACGTGCCGACGTCGAGTCGCTGGACGATGCCCTCGCGCTCCTTCGCACCGGAGGTCGAGATGCGGAAGCCGGCGCCGGCGAGGTGGCCCACGACGGTCGGTCCGCGCCAGCCCGGGGACGGGTGCACGGCCACGCCGACCGGCTTGTCGATCACCACGATGGCGTCGTCGTCGTGGATGATCCGGATGCCCTCGACGATCTCCGCCTTCACCTCCAGCGGGTCGCGCTCGGCCGGGATGGTGACGTCGAGCATGGAGCCGGCGTGGACCCGGTCGCTCTTGCCGACGTCCGCGCCGTCGACCAGCACGTGGCCCTGGGCGATGAGGTCGGCGGCCTTGGTGCGGGAGAACCCGAACATCCGCGCCATGGCGGCGTCGACGCGCTCGCCGGCGAGCCCGTCGGGCACCAGCACGGTGCGCTGCTCGGTGTGGGTGCTCATGCGTCGGACTCCCGGGTGCCGTCGAGGGCGATCCCGCGGAAGGTCTGCAGGATGATCAGGCCGGCCGCGACGTTGATGCAGATGTCGGCGATGTTGAAGACCGGCCAGTTGGGCAGCATCAGGAAGTCGACGACGTGCCCGTGCAGCGGCTCGGGCTGGCGCACGAGGCGGTCGGTGAGGTTGCCGGCGACGCCGCCGAGCAGGAAGCCCAGGGCGAGCGCCCAGCCCGTGCTGGCGATCCGGCGGCTGAGCCACAGGACCACCACGACCGCGACCACGGCGAGGCCCGTGAAGACGATGGTGAAGTCGGTGCCGGTGCTGAATGCGGCACCGGGGTTGAACGTCAGGTGGAGGACGAACCAGTCACCCAGGACCGCGATGTCACCGTCGGCCAGCTCGGCGAGCGCCCACTGCTTCGTCCCGAGGTCGAGGGCGTACGCCACGAGGGCGACCGACGCGAACAGCAGCAGGGCACGGGGTCGCCGACGGGACGGGTCGTCCTGGACTGTGTCGCTGGAACTCAGCGACGCTCCTCGCGCTGCTTGCATGTCAGGCACAGTGTGGCATGGGGCACCGCCATCAACCGATTCTTGCCAATGGCGTTGCCGCAGGAGTCGCAGACGCCGTAGGTGCCGTCGTCGATGTGGGCCAGGGCCCGGTCGAGCTGCCCGAGGGTCTCGCGCTCCTTGGCCAGGACGGTGAGCTCGTGGTCGCGCTCGAAGCTGGTGGCGCCCACGTCGGCCTGGTCGTGGCCCGCACCGTCACCGGCGTCGCGCATGAGGCGGGCCAACTCCTCCTCGGCGTGACCGACGGAGGCGGCGAGGCGCTCACGGTGCTCACGCAGGTCCTTGACGACCTCGTTGAGCTCGGCGCGGGTCCAGGCGTCCTCGCCCTCGAGCACGACGAGGGTGGAGGGGGTGGCCTTGCGGGCCTTCTTCACGGGCGCAGCCTTCTCGGCGGACGCGGGCACGGCCTTGGTCACAGGAGCAGCCTTCGGGTTCGGGGAGGACGAGGTGGGAGCAGTCTTCTTCGCCGGAGCCGACTTCTTGGTCGGCGCCGCCTTCTTGGCCGGGGCCTTCTTCACAGGAGCCGCCTTCTTGGCAGGCGCAACCTTCGAGGCAGCAGCCTTCTTCCCGGGAGCGGCCTTCTTCGCCGGAGCGGCCTTCTTGGCGGGAGCCGCCTTCTTGGCCGGAGCCGCCTTCTTCGCAGCGGCCTTCTTCGCCGGAGCGGCCTTCTTGGCCGGAGCCGCAGTCTTCGCGGCCGCCTTCTTCGCCGGAGCCGCCTTCTTGGCGGGATCCGCCTTCTTCGCAGCCGCCTTCTTGGCTGGAGCCGCCTTCTCCGGCGCGGGGGCCTCGGGTGCGGCGCCGCGGCGTCCGATCACCCGCTTGGCAGCGGCCGCGGCAGTGCCGGCCAGGGACTTGCGCGTGCCAGCCATCTCCGAGGGCCTCCAGCCATGCATCGGGTGTGGCGGGAACCACACGTGGCAGGGAGGGTAGCCGTTGGGGACGGGGGTTCCAACACTGGCTCGCCGAAATGCGAGAACGGCCACCCTCTCGGGTGACCGTCCTCCTTGCACAGGCGTGTTCGAGCCTGCGTGGCGTGCTCAGCTCTCGTCGTCGCCGAGCACCGAGCGCAGGCGCTTCGGCGCGCTCGAGCTGTCGACCGGGGCCTGGCTCTCGCTGCCGTTGGCCAGGGCCTCCAGCTGCTGCGTGAAGTAGGTCTTCAGGCGCGAGCGGTACTCGCGCTCGAACTGGCGGAGGGTCTCGACGTCGCTGTTGAGCTTGTCGCGCTCCTTCTCCAGGTCGCCGAACATCTGCTGGCGACGCTCGGCCGTCTCCGAGTCGAGCATCTGCGAGCGCTGGCGGGCGTCCGCCTCCATGCGGTCGGCCTTCGTCTTGGACTCGGCCTCGAGGCGCTCGGCCTTGGTGCGCGCGGCGCCGACGATGCGGTCGGCCTCGTTCTTGGCGTCCTCGACGAGCTCGTCGGCGTTGCGCGTGGCGATCTCGAGCAGGCGGGCCGCCGCGTTGGACGCGTCGGCGATGTTGCTGACTCGGGCCGTCTGCGTCGGCGCGGCGGCGACGGCCGCCGGGGCAGCGCGCTCCGGCTCCGGCTCCGGCTCGGGCTCGAGCTCCGGCTCGGGTGCCGCAGGCGCGAACGACGTGGTCGCAGGGGCGGGAGCGGACGCGCCGGACTGGGCGGCGGAGAGCTTCGACCGCAGGTCGTCGTTCTCCTTGGTGAGCCGCGCGAGCTCCGCCTCGACCTCGTCGAGGAACTGGTCGACCTCGCCCATGTCGTAGCCCTCACGGAGGCGTACGGGCGTAAAGCGCTTGTTGCTCACGTCCTCAGGCGTCAGCGGCATGACCTCACCCAAACTTTCACGATCGATATCACGGTGGCTCTGCTGTCAGGAGACAATAGCGCCCGGGGATCCACAGGGCACAGTGACCCGTGTGGCGGATGGTTCAGCCTAGGCCGACAGGAAGAGAGTGGCGACCACTCTCAGCAGCAGCCAGGCCGTGACGAGCACGAGGATGAAGCTCAGGTCGAGGGCGACCGAGCCGATCCGCAGCGGCGGGACCACGCGGCGCAGCGCCATGATCGGCGGGTCCGTCGCGGAGTAGACGCCCTCCAGCGCCACGAGCAGGGGGCCACGGGGCTCCCACTGCCGCGCGAAGACCTGGACCCAGTCCACGATGAACCGGATCCAGAGCAGCGCGATGAAGAGGTAGAGGATGACGTAGAGGGTGAGGCCGAAGTAGTACACGGGTAGAGGGTGCCTCAGCTCTGGTTGAAGAAGCCGTCCTCGGCGATCCGCTGCTTGTCCTCGGCCGAGACCGCGACATTGGGCGGCGAGAGCAGGAAGACCTTGTTGGTCACGCGCTCGATCGTGCCTCGGGTGGCGAAGATCAGGCCGGCAGCGAAGTCGACGAGGCGCTTGGCGTCGTTGTCGTCCATCTCGCTGAGGTTCATGATCACGGGCGTGCCGTCGCGGTAGTTCTCACCGATGAGACGGGCCTCGTTGTAGTTGCGGGGGTGCAGGGTGGTGATGCGGCTCAACTCAGCCACGACTCCTGTCTGGACCGGCGCCGGACGACGGCGCTCGGCGAGGTCGGACACGGGGGCAGGGCGACGCTCGCGCGCGACCGGACGCTGGTCGACAGCCTCCTGGGTCGTCGTCTCGGTGTCGCCGTCGTAGTCGTCGTAGTGGCCCGTGTCCTCGAGCAGGCCGAGGTACTCGCCGATCTTGCGCATCGCGCCGCTCATGAGACAGATCCTCCGGTAGACCGGGCGCCCGGGTCCGGGCGCCACTTGACTGATGTGGACACTACTTGACCGCGGGCCTCTCACCGAGGACCGCGGACCCGACACGCACGTGTGTCGCGCCGTGGCTGATGGCCTGCTCGAGGTCGCCGCTCATCCCCGCGGACAGCACGGTGGCGTCCGGGTGGTCCTCGAGGAAGGTGGTGCGGATCCGCGCCAGGCGCGCGAAGGCCTCCGCGGGGTCCTCCCCGAGCGGCGCCACGGCCATCAGCCCGCGCAGCCGCAGGTCCGCGGACTCCCCCACCGCGTCGGCCAGCGCCGCCAGCCCGTCGGGATCGGCGCCGGCCCGGTGGCCGGCCCCCGGCGGGTCGAGGCTGACCTGGAGGAGCACGTCGACCTCGTGCCCGCGCGCGCCGGCCCCGCGCGACAACGGGGCGACGAGCTTGGGACGGTCGAGCGACTCCACCACGCCGGCGTACGACGCCACGGCGGCCGCCTTGTTGGACTGCAGCCCGCCGATGAAGTGCCAGCGCAGTCCGAGGTCGGCGCACTCGCGCGCCTTGGCCTCGGCCTCCTGGTGGCGGTTCTCGCCGACGTCGGTGACACCGAGGTCGGCAAGCAGCCGCACGTCGGAGGCGGGGAAGAACTTGGTGACCACGACGAGCGAGACGTCGTCGTCCGGCCGCCCGGCCTCGGCGCAGGCGTCACGGATGCGACGGCGTACGTCGTCGAGGCGGGCGGCCACCTCATCCGCGCGGGCGCTCACGCGTGGCTCCAGATGACCCCGGCGAAGCGGGTGGACGCGGTGCCGTCGCGCCGGTGGGACGGCCACGAGGAGTCCTCGCGGGTGCAGGCGTCGACGGAACGGACGTCGGTGATGCCGGCGGAGGCGAGCTGCGCTCGGACACCGGCACCGAGGTCGAGCGCCGGGGTTCCCCACGAGGTCGTGGAGCGGGACTCCGGCACGACGGCGGCCACCTCCTCCTGCAGGTCGGACGGCACCTCGTAGCAGGACCCGCACACGTGCGGCCCCACCCAGGCGACGCTCGGCTCTGCACCCTGCTCGCGCAGGCGGGCGATCGCCGCGGGCACCACGCCGGCGGCGAGGCCGGGGCGACCACTGTGCACGGCGGCGATCCAGCCGGTCGCAGGGTCGGCCAGCAGGACGGGGACGCAGTCGGCAGCGCGCGCGAGCAGGGCGACGCCGCTCCGGGAGGTGACCAAGGCGTCGCACGTGGGCGCGACACCCGGAGCCTCGACCGGCTCGACGTCGGCACCGTGCACCTGGTGCATCAGCACGGGGGACGCGCCGGTCTCGCCCGCGACCAGGCGCAGGGCCTCGTCACGGACGGCCGGCTCGGCGGCGTCGCCGAGGCTCAGGGAGACGTCGGTGAAGGCGACCTCGATGACGAGGTCGCCTTCGATCCGATCGCGGTGGCGCAGGTTCACGTGCTCACTTGAGGAAGTCGGGCACGTCGAGCTCGTCGTCGTCGAACTGCACCTGCCGGGCCGGGCGCGGCTGCGCGGGGGCAGCCGGCGTGGACGGGGTGGCGGACTGCGACGGCGCGGCCTGCTGCTGCTGCTGCTGCTGGGACGGGGCCGAGGGAGCGAACGTGGTCTGGGCGGGGGCCTGGGGCCTGCCCTGCCCCTGCTGCCCGCCGCCCTGTCCGGACGGCGTCGAGGAGCCCCCGGCCAGCTGCTGCGCGGCGGCACGGGTCTGCTCCTGCGTCTGGGCGGGCTGGCTGCGCTGGAGCACGTTGCCGTCCGAGCGACGCTTCGGCATGCCGCCGTCGAAGCCGGCGGCGATGACGGTCACGCGCACCTCGTCGCCGAGCGCGTCATCGATCGTGGCGCCGAAGATGATGTTGGCCTCGGCGTGCGCGGCCTGCGAGACGAGCGCCGCGGCCTCGTTGATCTCGAAGAGGCCGAGGTCCGAGCCACCGGCGATGGAGAGGAGCACGCCGTGGGCACCCTCGATGCTCGCCTCGAGCAGCGGGCTGGAGACGGCCATCTCGGCCGCGGCGACGGCGCGGTCCTCGCCACGCGCCGAACCGATGCCCATGAGGGCCGAGCCGGCGTTGGCCATGACGGACTTCACGTCGGCGAAGTCGAGGTTGATCAGGCCCGGCGTGGTGATGAGGTCGGTGATGCCCGAGACACCCTGCAGCAGGACCTGGTCGGCCTGCTTGAAGGCGTCGAGGATCGACACGCTGCGGTCGGTGATCGAGAGCAGCCGGTCGTTGGGGATCACGATGAGGGTGTCGACCTCCTCGCGGAGCTGGCTGATGCCCTCCTCCGCGGAGTTGGCGCGACGACGGCCTTCGAAGGCGAACGGGCGGGTCACGACGCCGATGGTCAGTGCGCCCAGCGAGCGCGCGATGCGCGCCACGACGGGGGCGCCGCCGGTGCCGGTGCCGCCACCCTCGCCAGCCGTCACGAACACCATGTCGGCGCCCTTGATGACCTCTTCGATCTCGTCGGCGTGGTCCTCGGCGGCCTTGGCACCCACGTCGGGGTTGGCGCCGGCACCGAGGCCGCGGGTGAGCTCACGGCCGATGTCGAGCTTGACGTCGGCGTCGCTCATGAGGAGTGCCTGGGCGTCGGTGTTGATCGCGATGAACTCGACGCCCTTGAGGCCGACCTCGATCATCCGGTTGACGGCGTTGACGCCACCGCCACCGATGCCCACGACCTTGATGATCGCCAGGTAGTTCTGCGCTGCTGCCACGGCTCCGGGGCCTTCCTTGAGAGGTGTGCTGAGAAGTTCTGGTGACGGGTTGCTCGACTGCTGCCCTCGGGATCCGCGGAACCCTAACCGTGAACCTGAGGGTTATAGTTATGTCAACCTCGCCTTTCGCTAGACCTTAGGCAGCGGGCACACCGAAACCCCGGTGGACACGCCCACCAATGTGCGTGTTTCGGCAGTGGGGTCCGAGTCAGCGGACCGTCGGGTTGCCGGGCACGCTGACGTCGTACACCGACGCCTCCTGCGCGGCCAGCAGCCGGTCGACCACCTGGGCCTTGAGCGCCGACTCCTCCGCGCTCCCCCACATCACCCGACGCTGGTCGCGCATCACCAGGGTGATCTGGTCGACGGTGGCCACCTCGACGTGGTCGATGCGCGAGGCGAGGTCCTGCGGCAGGGCCGAGACGACGGTCGCGGCCTCCTTCAGCGCGTCGGTGCCGGCCGCGGCGCCCGGGCGGATGCGCGGCATGCCCTTCGGTGCGGTGCGGTAGTCGCGGAACACCACGCCGTCGGCGTCGAGCCCGCGCAGGCGCCCCGAGATGTCGACCACGGCCACGGCCGTGCGCTCCACCACCTCGATGCGTACGCCATCGGGCCAGGCGCGCGTGACGTCGACCGAGCGGACCTCGGCCAGCGAGCCCACGCGCGCGTCGGCACGGTCGAGGTCGACGAGGGCGAGCTGCTCCCCCATCGGCAGGTCCGCCATCTCCCGGACCCGTGCGTCGCTGAGCAGGTCGTTGCCGACCACCTCGACCTTCTGCACCTGCAGGGTCGCGGAGAAGAAGACCAGCCAGACCGACGTGGCGAGGAACGCCACGACGGCGACGGCCGCGACGACGTAGCGCAGCGAGAGCCAGCGGCGGGCCCACTGGCGGCGCGCGAAGCGGCGGCGGGTGCGCTGGGAGGTGCGCTCCTCGCGCTCCACTCACGCACCCCCGAGGAGGTCGAGGACCTGGGGCCCGACGCCGGTGATGTCGCCGGCGCCCAGGGTGATGACGAGGTCGCCGGGGCGGGCTCGATCGGCGAGCGCGCGGGCGGCGGACGGCAGCCCGTCGACGTAGGCGACCTGCGCGGCCGGCAGCGGGACGGAGTCGGCGACGAGCCGCCCGGTGACGGCCGGGTCGGGCTCCTCGCGGGCGACGTAGACGTCGAGCACCACGACCTCGTCGGCCGCTCCGAGGGCCACGCCCATCGCCTCCCCGAAGATCCGCGTGCGGGAGACCAGGTGCGGCTGGAAGGCGGCCACGACGCGCCCCTCGCCGGCCAGCGCGCGGGCGGCCTCGAGGTCGCCGCGGATCTCGACGGGGTGGTGGGCGTAGGAGTCGTAGACCCGCACTCCCCCGACCTCGCCCTTGAGCTCCATGCGCCGGCCGGTCCCGGTGAAGGCGCCGAGGCCCGCGACGAGGTCGTCGAAGGCGCAGCCGAGGCGCAGGCCCATGGCCAGGGCGGCGACGGCGTCGAGGACGTAGTGGCGACCCGGGATGCGCAGGCGCAGCTCGCCGAGCTCCGCGCCGTCGCGGCGGACGCGGCACACGGACGTGGACCCGTCGAGGGTGAGGCCCTCGATGCGGAGGTCGGCGTCGTCCGACTCCCCCACGGTGACGACCTCGAGGCCCGCGGCACGTGCGCGTCCGGCCAGGAGCGCGGCGCCCGGGTCGTCCACGACGCACACCAGGAAGCCCTCGCGGTCGACGGTGTCGGCGAAGTCGTCGAAGGCGCGGTGGTAGGCCTCCTCGGTACCCCAGTTGTCGAGGTGGTCGGCCTCGACGTTGGTGACGATCGCCGCGTGGGGCCGGTAGACCAGGAAGGCGCCGTCGCTCTCGTCGGCCTCGGCCACGAAGAGGTCGTCGCTGCCCGCGTCGGCGTTGCGCCCCGTCGCGGTCAGCACCCCACCCACGGCGTACGACGGGTCAACGCCGGCGGCGAGGAGGGCGGAGGTGAGCAGGCCGGTGGTCGTCGTCTTGCCGTGCGTGCCGGCGACGGCGAGCACCCGGGAGCCGGCCATCACGGCGGCGAGCCCGGCGGAGCGCGGCAGGATCCGCAGGCCGCGACGACGGGCCTCGAGGACCTCCGGGTTGTCCTCGCGCGCGGCGGTGGTGACCACGAGCGTGTCGGCGTCGCCGACGTGCGCGGCGTCGTAGCCGAGGTGGCAGGTGACGCCGAGCTCGCGCAGCGCGGGCAGGAACGGGGTGTCGTGGTCGTCGCTGCCGGTCACCGGCACGCCCTGCGCGGCCATGATGCGGGCGATGGCGGAGATGCCCGCCCCGCCGATGCCGACGCAGTGGACGCGGCCGAGCGCGGAGGCGGGAAGGATCTCGTCGGGGACCGGGATCCTCACGGGGTCGCTCCCGGTGCAGCGGCGTCGAGGATCATCCGCGCGAGCAGCTCGTCGGCGTCGAGCGGGATGACCCCGCGGGCCGCAGCGCCCATCGCCGCCAGGCGTGCGGCGTCGGTCAGCAGCCCCGGCACGCTGGCCGCGACCCACTCCGGGGTGAGGGCGACATCGGCGACCAGCAGTCCGCCACCGGCGTCGACGACGGGACGCGCGTTGAGCGCCTGCTCGCCGTTGCCGATCGGGAGCGGGACGTAGATGGCGGGCAGGCCGACACCGGAGACCTCGGTGACGGTGTTGCTGCCGGAGCGGCACAGCACGGCGTCGGCGGCGGCGTAGGCCAGGTCCATCCGGTCGACGTAGTTGACCACGACGTAGGGGACCTCGCCCGAGGCGACCTCGAGCTCGTTCTTCGGTCCGACGATGTGGAGCACCTGGACGCCGGCCGCGGCGAGCGCGGGCGCGGCACCGGAGACCGCGGCGTTGATCCGGGCGGCACCCTGCGAGCCGCCGGTCACCACGAGGGTGGGCAGGTCGTCGCGGAGGCCGAACGACGCGAGCGCCTCGCCGCGCAGGGCAGCCCGGTCGAGGGTCGAGACGAGCCGCCGGATCGGCAGGCCGGTGCAGACCGCGTGGGGCAGGTCGGTGCCGGGGAAGCTGGTAGCGACGTGCTGGGTCATGCGCGCGCCCAGCTTGTTGGCGATGCCGGGGATCGCGTTGCCCTCGTGGACCACGATGGGCAGCCCGCGCTTGCGTGCGGCGAGGTAGGCGGGGACCGAGACGTAGCCGCCGAAGCCGACGACGACGTCGGGGCGCACCCGGTCGACCACCTCGAGGGCGGCGGCGCGGGCGGCGCGGAGGCGGGTCGGCGTACGGAGCAGGTCGGCGCTGGGGCGACGCGGCAGCGGGACCCGCGGCACGAACTCGAGCGGCAGGCCGGCCTCCGGCACCAGCCGGGCCTCCAGCCCCTCGCGGGTGCCGAGGCAGGTCACCTCCGTCGCCGGGTCCAGGCGACGCAGGGCGTCGGCGGTGGCGAGCAGGGGCGAGGTGTGGCCGGCGGAGCCGCCGCCGGCGAGGAGTACGCGCATCAGGGCAAATCTAGCGATGCGCGTCGGAGTGGGTCGCGGCGGACAGCCCCGCGGAGCGGTTGCGACGCCGCGCCGCCAGCGCGGCCGCCGCTTCGGGCTCGCGGCGGGCGAAGCCGATCACCAGTCCGAGCGCGACCAGCGACGGCAGCAGCGCCGAGCCGCCGTAGGAGACGATCGGCAGCGGGATCCCGATGACGGGCAGGACGGCCAGCACCATGCCGACGTTGATCATCATCTGCCCGAGCAGCCAGACCACGATGCCGAAGGTCGCGTAGCGCACGAACGGGTCCTGCGTGGTGAGCGCGACGCGGATCGCGGCGTAGGCGATGGTGAAGAACAGCGCGATGACCAGCAGCGTGCCGACCAGGCCGAGCTCCTCGCCCAGCACCGCGAAGATGAAGTCGGTGTGGGCCTCGGGCAGGTCGCCCCACTTCTGGGTCGAGGCACCGATCCCCTGTCCCAGCCAGCCCCCGCTGGAGAGCGCGTAGAGGCCGTGCGCGGGCTGCCACCCGGCGTCGGTGTAGTCCTTGAACGGATCGGTGAAGTGGGTGATGCGCTGGAGGCGCTCGCCGTCGGTCGCGGCGAGCGCGACACCGGCGACGCCGAGAACCGACAGGCTCAGGCCGAAGAGCCGCATCGGGGCGCCCACGACCCAGAGCATGCCGAGCAGGATCGCCGCGAGGACCATCGCGGTGCCGAGGTCGCGACCGACGAGCACCAGGCCGATGACGGCGAAGAGCCCCGGCACCACCGGCACGAGGAGGTGGTGGAGCTCGCGCAGGCGGCGCTCCTTGTGGGCGTAGATGTTGGCCGCCCACAGCACGATGGCGAGCTTGGCCACCTCGGCGGGCTGCATGGTGAAGGGCCCGATCGCCAGCCAGTTCTTGTTGCCGTTGATCAGCACGCCGAAGCGCGCCACGAGCGCGAGCAGCACCAGCGTCAGCAGGAAGCCGGGATAGGCCAGGCGGCGCACGTGCTTGATCGGCAGGCGTGAGGCGACCCACGCGCACGGGAGCCCGACCGCCACCCACAGCAGCTGGCGCTTCACCACGGCGTAGGAGTCGTCGTAGAGGAGGAAGGACCGCACGCTCGACGCGCTCAGCACCATGATCAGCCCGATGGTGAGCAGCAGCGCCGACGAGCCCAGCAGCAGGTAGTAGGAGGCGAGCGGCTTCTCCAGCGCGTCACGCACCGCGCCCGTGGTCGAGGCGACCGCGTCGCGGCCCCACCGCCACCCTGCGGCGATCCCGGAACCCAGCGGCGGCCGGACACCGGCGGCCGGGGCCTCGGGACCGACGGCGACGTCCTCGGGGTTCGCGGTGGTCATCGTCGCGGCTCCCCTCCGGATGGCGGTCAGGTCTGGTCGTGGCGGGCGATGTGGGCGTGCACGGCGTCCGCGAACGCATCGCCGCGCGCGCCGTAGTTGAGGAACATGTCCATGGAGGCGCATCCCGGCGCCAGCAGCACCGTGTCACCGGACCTGGCGAGCCCGGCTGCCGCGTCGACCACGCGCTCCATCGGAGCACCAGTCTCGTCCGCGCCCACGTCGATGACGGGCACATCGGGCGCGTGTCGCGAAAGAGCGTCCGCGATGACCGCGCGGTCGCGACCGAGCAGCACCACACCGCGCAACCGGTCGCGGGCGGCGAGCACCAGGTCGTCGAAGCGTGCGCCCTTGGCCAGTCCCCCTGCGACCCAGACGACGTGCTCGAACGCCCCGAGCGACGACTGCGCGGCGTGCGGGTTCGTGGCCTTGGAGTCGTCGATCCAGGTCACTCCCTGCGCCTCGGCGACGTGCGCGATGCGGTGTCCGTCGGGGCGGAAGGCGCGCAGCCCGTCGCGCACCGCCTGCTGGCTGACGCCGTGGGCGCGGGCGAGCGCCGCCGCGGCGAGCGCGTTGGCGACGAAGTGCGGCGCGGGCGAGGCCAGGTCGGCGAGGGTGCAGAGCTCGGCCGCGCTGGAGGCGCGGTCGTCGATGAACGCCCGGTCGACCAGGAGGTCGTCGACGATCCCGACGTCACCCGACGACGGGGTGCCGAGGGTGAAGCCGACCGCGCGGGCGCCCTCGACCACGTCGGCCTCGCGCACCATCGCCTCGGTGGCGGGGTCGGCGAGGTTGTAGACGCAGGCACGCTGGACGTGCTCGTAGATGCGCGCCTTGTCGGCGGCGTAGCGGTCCATCCCGGTCGGGGCGCCCGACGGCGCGCCCGGCTCGTCGGCGTACCAGTCGAGGTGGTCCTCGGCGACGTTGAGCACGACGGCCGACTCCGCGGACATCGAGTGGGTGTAGTGGAGCTGGAAGCTGGACAGCTCCACGGCGAGCACGTCGTAGGGCTCGGGATCCATCACGGCCTCGACGATCGGCAGGCCCACGTTGCCGACCGCGGCGGCGCGCAGGCCGGCGGCGGTGAGGATCGACTGCAGCATCTGCACGGTCGTGGTCTTGCCGTTGGTGCCGGTGACCGCGAGCCAGGGGGCCTGGTGCTCGGGGTCGCGCAGGCGCCAGGCGAGCTCCACCTCGCCCCAGACCGGGACGCCCCGCTCGGCGGCCTGCGCCAGGAGCGGCGCGGTCGGGCGCCAGCCGGGCGAGGTCACGACCAGGTCGACACCGTCGGGCAGCACGTCGGTGGCGCCGGGCTCGAGGCGGACGGTGGCCCCCAGTGTCTCGAGGAGCTGGGCCTTCTCGGCCTTCTCCTCGCTCGTGGTCTCGTCGAGCGCGGTGACCTGGGCACCGAGGAAGAGCAGGTTGTCGGCCGCGGCGTAGCCGGAGACGCCGAAGCCGGCGACCACGACGCGTACGCCGGACCAGTCGCTGGTCCTGCCGAGCCGGTCGACCCCCGTCACGTCGTCAACCAACGCCTGCGACCCACTCGGCGTAGAAGATGCCGAGGCCGGTGGCGACCGCGAGGCCGGTGACGATCCAGAAGCGGATCACGATGGTGACCTGCTCCCAGCCGAGCATCTCGAAGTGGTGGTGCAGCGGCGTCATCCGGAAGACGCGGTGGCCGGCCTGGATCTTGAACACCGACCGGACCAGGCCGCTGGCGCGGCTGAGCTTGAAGACCGAGACCTGGATCATCACCGACAGGGTGATGGCCACGAAGAGCCCGCCGATGACGACGAGGAGGAGCTCCGTGCGGGTCATGATCGCGAAGCCGGCCATCGCACCACCGAGGGCGAGGGAGCCGGTGTCGCCCATCATGATCTGGGCGGGCGAGGCGTTCCACCACAGGAAGCCGAAGCAGGCCCCGGTGATCGCCGCCGCCACGACGGCGAGGTCGAGCGGGTCGCGCACCTCGTAGCACTTCGGGCCGGCCGCGAGCGCGCACGACTGGCTGTTCTGCCAGATGTTGACCAGCGTGTAGGCGGCGAAGACCAGGATCGACGCGCCGGCGGCGAGGCCGTCGAGTCCGTCGGCGAGGTTCACCGCGTTGCTGGCGCCGGTGACGATGAGCCAGATCAGCAGGATGGCCAGCACCGTCGGGAGCGCGAAGCCCTCGTAGTCGCGGATGAAGGACAGGTGGTCCGACGCCGGTCGCCAGCCGCGGTCGTCCTCGAGCACCGGGGAGAGGGCGAGGAAGCCGAAGACCAGGCCGACCACGGTCTGGCCGATCATCTTGGCGCGGCTGCGCAGGCCGAGGTTGTGCTGGCGGCTGACCTTGAGGAAGTCGTCGAGGAAGCCGACAGCGCCGATCCCGACGAGCAGGAAGAGGAGCAAGAGGGCCGAGGCCGTCGGCGCCTGGCCGGTGATGATCTTGGCGGAGAAGTAGCCGATGACGGTCGCGAGGATGATCACCGCGCCGCCCATGGTCGGGGTGCCGCGCTTGACGTGGTGCGTGGTGGGGCCGTCGTCGCGGATCGGCTGGCCGAAGCCCTGCCGCGTGAAGAACCGGATCGCGTAGCGGGTGCCGAGGAGGGAGATCAGCAGGGAGAGTCCTCCTCCGAACAGGATGGCTCTCATCTGGCGCGACTCCCTTCGTCCTCCGCCAGGAGGAGCTCCTCGGCGATCAGTTCCAGCGCCGCCCCCCGCGATGCCTTCACCAGGACGACATCAGCAGCCGAGACATTGTGCCGCAGCCACTCGACGGCTGCGTCACGCCCCGCCGTGGGGATGCTCACTCCGCCGCTCCCGGCCGCGTCGTGGCCCTCTCGGATGGGGTCCGCAGCGGGGCCGACCGTGACCAGCACGTCGACGCCGACCTCGGCGGCGTACGCCCCGACGTCGAAGTGGGCGGCCTGGGCACCGTCACCGAGCTCGAGCATCTCCCCCAGCACCGCGACCGTACGCCGACCGCTGCTGGCACCGATGCCCGCAAGCGTGTCGAGCGCGGCGCGGACCGACTCGGGGTTGGCGTTGTAGGAGTCGTTGAGCACGACCAGGCCGTCGGCACGCTCACCGAGCTCCATGCGCCACCGGCTCGCGGGCTCGGCATCGCCCAGCGCGTCGGCCACGGTGTCGAGGTCGAGCCCCGCCGCGAGCGCCATGGCGGCGGCCGCGGCGGCGTTGCGCCACTGGAAGGCGCCGACCTGGGCGAGGTGGACGGTGGCGCCCGAGCCGCGGTGCACGAGCTCGAAGGACTGGCGGCCGAGCTCGTCGGTGGTGATCTCGCTGACGGCGACGTCGGCCCCGTCGGTGCCGAACGTCGTCACTGCTGCGGAGGTGCGGGCAGCCATGGCGCGTACGAGGTCGTCGTCGGCGTTGAGCACGGCGGTGCCGTCGGCCGCGAGCGCCTCGATGATCTCGCCCTTGGCAACGGCGATCGCCTCGCGGCTGCCGAACTCGCCGATGTGGGCGGTGCCGACGTTGAGCACCGCGGCCACGTGCGGGGGTGCGATCTCGCAGAGCCGTGCGATGTGTCCGACACCGCGCGCACCCATCTCGACGACGAGAAAGCGGGTCTCCGGCGTGGCGCGCAGCACCGTCAGCGGCACCCCGAGCTCGTTGTTGAAGTTGCCGCGGGTGGCGACGGTCGGGCCGGACTCGGCGAGGAGGTGGGCGAGGTAGTCCTTGGTGCCGGTCTTGCCCTGCGACCCGGTCATCGCCAGCACGAGCACGTCCGGCAGCCGGTCCAGGACGTGGCGCGCCAGCAGGCCCAGCGCGACGGTGACGTCGTCGACAACGACGGTGGGCAGCTCGGTGGGACGGCTGCCGAGGACGGCCACGGCTCCTGCCTCCCCCGCGGCGGCGGCGAAGTCGTGCCCGTCGACGCGGTCGCCGGCGAGCGCGACGAACAGCCCGCCGGGCTCCGCGGTGCGGGTGTCGAGGAACGCGCCGCCGGTGACGACGGCGTCACCGTGCGCGGTGCCCCCGACGACGTCGGCGACCTCGGCCAGGGTCATCTCGATCATCGGAGGTCCTCCCGGGCCGCGATCTCCTCGCGGGCCACCACGCGGTCGTCGAAGGGGTGCACCACGCCGTCGACCTCCTGGCCGCTCTCGTGGCCCTTGCCGGCGACCAGCACGACGTCGCCGGGACGCGCACGGCGTACGGCCTCGCGGATCGCCCGGCGGCGGTCGCCGATCTCCAGCACCTCGGCCGGGCCGCCGGCCCCCGCGAGCACGGCGGCGCGGATGGCTGCGGGGTCCTCGGTGCGGGGGTTGTCGTCGGTCACGACGAGCACGTCGGCGAGCCGTGAGGCGATCTCGCCCATCAGCGGGCGCTTGAGGGTGTCGCGGTCGCCGCCGGCGCCGACGACGGCGATCACCTGTCCAGCAGTCAGCGGACGCAGCGTGGTGAGCACGGCCTCGAGCGCGTCGGGCTTGTGGGCGTAGTCGACGACCACGGTGAAGTCCTGGCCGGCCACGACGGGCTCGAGCCGACCGGGCACCCCGCCCACGCCGGCGACACCGTCGGCGACCGAGCGGGGGTCGAGGCCGGCGAGGGCTGCGGACGCGATCGCGGCAAGGGCGTTGGAGACGTTGAACTCCCCCGGGATGCCGATCGCCGCGGGCACCTCGACGCCCGGACCGACGACCGTGAAGGTGGCACCGCTCGGCGTCAGCGCGACGTCGACCGCGCGCCAGTCGGCGTCTGCGCCGCGGGAGGAGTAGGTCGCCATCGGGATCGTCGCCACCTCGAGAAGCAAGCGGCCGAACTCGTCGTCGACGTTGGTCAGGCCCACCTTCGCCCGCTCCGGGGTGAAGAGGCCGGCCTTGGCGGCGAAGTAGTCGTCGAGGTCGCTGTGGAAGTCGAGGTGGTCGCGCCCGAGGTTGAGGAAGGTGGCGACGTCGAAGACCACGCCGTCCACCCGGCCGAGGACGAGGGCGTGGCTGGAGACCTCCATCGCGCAGGCGTCCACGCCGTGCTCGCGCATGACCCCGAAGAGCCCGTGCAGGTCCGGCGCCTCGGGGGTGGTGAGCTGGGTCTTCACGTCGTGCCCGGCGATGCGGGTGCCGACGGTGCCGATCACGGCCGACGTCACCCCGGAGGTGGTGAGGCCCTGCTCGAGGATCCGCGTGGTGGTGGTCTTGCCCTGCGTGCCGGTGACGCCGATGACGCGCAGGCCGCGCGCCGGGTCGCCGTAGACGCGGGCCGACAGGCGCCCCAGCACGAGACGGGGGTCGGGCACGATGATCGCCGGCGTGCCCGCCGGCAGCAGGTCGAGCCCCGCGGCGTCGGTCAGCACGGCGACCGCGCCCGCGTCGAGCGCCTGGCCGGCGAAGGTCGCACCGTGGGCACGCGTGCCCGGGAGGGCGGCGTACAGGTCACCGGGCCGGACCCGGGCCGTGCTGAGCGAGACGCCGGAGACGTCTGCGCCCAGGTCGCCGTGGACGTCCACGTCGGTCAGGGTCGTGAGCCACGCGGCGAGCTCCGTGGCGGGCGTCGCCAGGGGCAGAAGGGGTCGGGTGGCACTCGTCGCCTCGGCAGGCTGGTCGACTGGATGGTCCACCGAGGGAGCGTATCGACTCACCACTCGACGGGGAGACGCGACGGCTTCCCGCCGGTCGGCTCCACGCCGTAGCGGCCCAGGACGTAGCCCATGATCCGGGAGAAGACCGGGCCGGCCGTCGAGCCGCCGCCGGCATCGCCCTTGGGTGCGTGGATGACGACGTAGACGGTGAAGCGGGCGTCGTCGGCCGGGGCGAACCCACCGAAGGAGACCGAGGTGCTGCCGTCGTAGAGACCGGTGTCGGGGTTGACCCGCTGCGCCGTGCCGGTCTTGCCCGCGACGAGGTAGCCCGGGACCTGCGCGGCCGGCGCGACGCCGTCCTCGGGGTCGACGACCTTCTCCATCATCTTCGCCGTGGCGCGCGCAGCCTGCTTGCTGACCACGCGGGTGCGGGTGGCGACGTCGGTGCCGACCGTCGTCCCGTCGTCGGTGACCGCGGAGCCGGAGATGATGCTCGGGGAGACCAGGACACCGCCGTTGGCGATGGTGTTGACCGCAGCAGCCATCTGGGCGACGTTGACCGACAGCGACTGGCCGAAGGCGACGCGGTCCTTGGTCTGCGAGGTCATCGCCTCGCCCGCGGTCAGGATGCCGGCCGTCTCGCCGCGCACGCCGATGTCGGTGCGCTGGCCCAGGCCGAAGCGCTGGAGGTAGGAGACCAGCTCCACCGGGGAGAAGGCGTCGGCGGCCAGGACCGTGCCGATGTTGGACGACTTGGCGATGATGCCGGCCAGGGTGAGGCGGATGTTGCCGTGGTCGAACCAGTCGCCGATGACCCGGTCCTGGCGCGGCAGGCTGCCCGGCACCTTGAACCGCTGACGGGCTGAGGCCCTGCCTGCGTCGATGAGCGAGGCGGCGGTGAGCACCTTCTGCACCGAGCCGGGCTCGTAGGTGTCGTTCATGGCCCGGGAGCCGAGGTCCTCCTCGTCGGCCTCGGAGGGCTCGTTGGCGTCGAAGGTGGGGACGTCGGCCAGGGCGAGGATCTCGCCGGTGCGGGTGTCCATCACGATGGCGCTGCCGCTCGCGGCGCGGTACTGCTGGACCGTCTCGGCGAGCACCTTCTGGGTGAACCACTGGAGGTCGCGGTCGATGGTGGTGCGCAGCGGCGCGCCGTTCTGCGCGGCCTTGAGGGTGCTCTCGCGCAGCGGGATGCGTACGCCCTTGCCGGAGGTGGACTGCCAGGTGGCCTCGCCGTCGACGCCGGCCAGCTGCTCGTCGAAGGTGCGCTCGAAGCCGCCGAGCGGCTCGTCGGTGCCCATGTAGCCGAGCAGGTTGGCCGCGACGTCGCCGGCCGGGTAGTCGCGGATCGGGTCGTCCTGCAGGCTGATGCCGGAGAAGCCGGCCGCGTCGATCTCGGCGAGGGTGTCGCTGGCGAGCGTGCTCGGGACGCGGCGCGCTACGTACTCGTAGCGGCTGCCCTCCTGGCGCCCCCGCAGCGCCGTCAGCGTCCGGAAGTAGTCGACGGAGAGCCGGTCGGACAGCAGCCGGGCGATCTCGGGAGCGCGGTCGGCGGTGAGCGCGGGGTCAGCGACGACCATCTTGCCCTTGATGGAGTCCGCGAGCGGGACGCCGTTGCGGTCGAGGATGTCGCCGCGCTCGGCGACCAGCGTCACCCGCGCCGCACCCTCGGCGGCGGCGCGCAGGGCGTACGCCTGGGGGTCGACGCCCTGCAGCTGGACCAGCCGCGCGCCGAAGAACGACAGGACGATCGCGATGAGGACGAACCCGATGCGCAGTCGCAGCATCGGCGCTCCGCGTGAGGCGCCGCGCTTGCCATGGCCGGTGCGGTTGCTCGGCACTGGTCTCCCTCGTTCCCGGCCCCGGCGCTTGCTCCGGTGCCTGACAGCAAATCTATGGGCGGTGCGGCGTGGATCCGTGGGACCGCGCCGTCACCGGTCGCGGTTCTTCTTCCGGCGCTCGGTGGCCTGGGCCTGCTCCTCCACCACCGGCTCCGGTGCGGCCGCCGCCGGCGGGACCTCGACGACCGTCGGCGCAGGCGCGAGCACCGCGGGCATCGGCGGGGCGGGCGGGACCAGCTGGATCGCGTCGTCCTTCGTGGCCGGCGTGCGGACCCCGCTGGTCTTCCCGGTCTCGAGGTCGAGGAAGACCGGGGCCGGCGGGATCACCATGCCCATCTGCTGCGCCTGCATCGCCACGCGCTGCGGGTCGCGGAGCTCGTCGAGCTCCATGCGCAGCGTCTGCTCACGCCCGGCGAGGGTGTCGGCCTGGGTCTCCAGCGCGGCGGCCGTGAAGGACGCCTGCTGCATGGAGGTGTTGAAGAGGAGCAGCCCGACGATGCCGCCCACCAGCACCAGGCTGACGAGCGTCACGAACGGCACGCGCGGGGCGCGCGTGCGGACCCGCGGGACGACCGAGAGGCGCGCCTTGTCGACGGCCTCCTGGGCGATCCGGGTGACGCGGGTCCGTGGCTGCGGGACGGGACTGCTCATCTGACGGCTCCAGGGGGAAGGAAGCGGGAAGCGGGTCGTGAGGTGGGACGTACGCGCTCGACGGCACGCAGCCGGACGGACGCGGCCCGGGGGTTCTCGGCGATCTCGTGCTCGTCGGCCTGCTCGGAGCCACGGGTCACCAGGCGGAAGGCGGGCTCGGCGCCCTCGGGCACGAAGGGCAGGTCGTGCGGCACGTCGAGGCGGGTGGCGTCGGCGAAGGCGCGCTTGACCAGCCGGTCCTCGAGGGAGTGGTAGGACTCCACGACCACGCGACCGCCGACCCCGATCACCTCGAGGGAGGCGGGGACGGCGCGGCGCAGCACGGCGAGCTCGTCGTTGACCGCCATCCGCAGTGCCTGGAAGGTCCGCTTCGCCGGGTGCCCGCCCGTACGCCGGGCCGGGGCCGGGATGGTCGCGTAGAGCAGCTCGACGAGGTCGGCGCTCGTGGTGAACGGCGCGGACTCGCGGCGGCGTACGACCGCACGGGCGATCTTGCTGGCGAACTTCTCCTCGCCGTACTCGCGCAGGATGCGGGTGAGCTCCTGCGGGGTCGCGGTGTTGAGGAGGTCGGCCGCGGTCGGGCCCGTCGTGGGGTCCATGCGCATGTCGAGCGGGGCGTCCTCGGAGTAGGCGAAGCCGCGCTCGCGGACGTCGAGCTGCATGGAGGAGACGCCGAGGTCGAAGAACACCGCGTCGACGTGGTCGAGGCCCAGCGAGCCGACCACCTCGGGCAGCTCGTCGTAGACCGCGTGGACGGCGGTGAAGCGGTCGCCGTGGGCGGCCAGGCGCTCCGAGGACATCCGCAGCGCCTCGGGGTCGCGGTCGATGCCGACGACCCGGGCGTGCGGGAGGCGCTCGAGGACCGCCTCGCTGTGGCCGCCGAGGCCGAGCGTGCAGTCGACGTAGACCGAGCCGGGCGCCTCGAGCGCAGGGGCCAGCAGGGCGACGACCCGGTCGAGGAGCACCGGGGCGTGGCTGGGAGTGATCATCGGGTCAGCCCTGGGAGCCCAGGTGGGTGAGCACCAGCAGTGCCACCGCGAGGCAGGAGGCCGTGGCCGCCGAGAACGCGATCAGGGCAGCCGCCTCGCGCGCCTGGTCGCGCACCCGCAGCGGTGCCGCCGCGGTGCGTCCCAAGGGCTGGGTGCTGCTCATGGTCTCGACCCCACTGGTGCTCGGTGGTGCTGGTGCGTGCTGGCTGACGGGTGCTGCGGGTGCTGACGGGAGTGCCGACATTGGCGGTGCGGCTGACACTCCCCGCCGTGTGGCACGGGGCGAGCCGCCGCACCAGGTCCCTGCCCGCTCCCTGCTTTGGGGAGGCCCTCTGGTGCCGGGGAAGTGCCCCAGATGGCCACGCGAGGGAGCGGGCTCGAGACCTGGTGATACGGGTCGCGACGTCAGCTGTGGAGTTGGAGGTGCGGTGCTGCTGGCTGGTGCTGGTGCTGCTCAGATGCCGGGGAAGACCTCGTCGCTGAGCTCGGAGAACTTCTGCTCCTGCTCCTCGGAGTAGGTCGCCCACGCGGTCGGGTCCCAGATCTCGATCCGGTTCATCGACCCGATGACGACGCACTCCTTGCGGAGCGAGGCGTACTCCCGCAGGGGAGCCGGGATGTTGATGCGTCCCTGCTTGTCCGGCACCTCCTGGCTGGCGGCGGCGAACAGCATGCGGACGTAGTCACGGGTGTTCTTCTGCGTGACCGGCGCCTCGCGGAGCCGATCGGTGAGCCGGCCGAAGTCCTCCAGCGACCAGACAGTGAGGCAGCGCTCCTGCCCCCTGGTCACCACGAGTCCCTCCGTCAGCTCGTCCCTGAACTTCGCCGGGAGGAAGAGCCGGCCCTTCTCGTCGAGCTTGGGCGTGTAGGTGCCGAAGAACATCCGGCACCTCCCCTTGCTCGGCGGGCAGATCGACCCTGTCCCCCACTTCGCACCACAGTACTCCACTTCGCTCCACCGTCAACCAGATCGAGCGTGTCCCACGCGGGAATTTCGGCGATTTCCCGGCTCGTCGCCACGGCGGGCGGTCGGCGTACGCCTGGCGGCGCGGAGCGTGCGGCACGGCACTTCCACGCTCAGATCGGCCGGTTCCGAGCGTCCTGGCAGCCCCGGTGGAGCGCCGGTGGGGGAAGGTGGCCGCGCCGGGTGGTGGGAAGTGGGGAAACCGGGGTGCGACCCCCGTGAGCCGTCGCTGTGGACGGGTATGTTGCGCGCACCACATACCGTGGTGGCGACCGAACGAGGGGATGCACGACGTGAGCACTGGGGCAACCGGGCAGGCACCTGACCTGGACACAGTGCGCCGGGTGACCGGCGCCGTACGCCAGAACATCGAGCGCGTGATCGCGGGGAAGCCCGACGTCGTCAACGCCGCCCTCGTCGTCCTGCTCGCCGAGGGCCACCTCCTCATCGAGGACGTCCCGGGCGTGGGCAAGACCCAGCTGAGCAAGGCGCTGGCGCGCAGCATCGACTGCTCGGTGCGGCGCATCCAGTTCACCCCGGACCTGCTGCCCTCCGACGTCACCGGCGTCTCGGTCTTCAACCAGAACACCCGCGAGTTCGAGTTCCGCCCCGGTGGCGTGTTCGCCAACATCGTGGTCGGCGACGAGATCAACCGCGCCTCCCCCAAGACGCAGTCCGCGCTGCTCGAGGCGATGGAGGAGCGCCAGGTCACCGTCGACAACGCGACCTACATGCTCGAGAAGCCGTTCATGGTCATCGCCACCCAGAACCCCATCGAGATGGAGGGCACCTACGCCCTCCCCGAGGCCCAGCGCGACCGCTTCATGGCGCGGGTGTCGGTCGGCTACCCCGTCGAGGCCGCCGAGATCGCGATGCTCGAGGGGCACACCGCCCACAACCCGCTCGACGACCTCGAGCCGGTCACCGACGCCGGGGAGCTGCGCAAGGTGATCGAGATCGTCGGCCGGGTCCACGTCTCCTCGGCCGTCCACCGCTACGCCGTCGCGCTGACCACCGCGACCCGCGTGAGCAACGACCTCCACCTCGGTGCCTCACCGCGCGCCACGCTCCACCTGGTGCGCGCCGCCAAGGCCGTCGCGGCGACGCAGGGGCGCGACTACGTCCTGCCCGACGACATCCACGGGATCACCTCGCCGGTGCTCTCGCACCGCCTGCTCCCCAACGTCGAGGCGACGATGAGCGGGCGCACCACGGCGGCGATCCTGTCGGGGATCATCGAGTCGGTCCCCGTCCCCGACGCCACCAGCCGTGCGTGAGGCGCTCGCTGCCCTGACCGTCCGCGGACGGGCGTTCCTGGCCGCCGGCACCGCCACGATCGTGGCGGCGATCGTGGTCGGTCACTCCTCCGTCGTCCGCATCGGCGTCTTGGTCGCCGTCCTGCCCCTGCTGACCGCGTGGTGGGTCGGGCGCTCGCGCTACCGGCTGGCGCTGGTCCGCACGGTCTCCCCCCAGCTCGTCGTCGCCGGCCAGCCCGCGACCGTCGAGCTCACCGTCGCCAACGAGTCGCGCACCCCCACGGGAGTGCTGCTGCTCGAGGAGCGGCTCCCCTACGTCCTCGGCACCCGGCCGCGCTTCGTGCTCGAGGGTCTGGGCCACGGCTGGCGCCGCCACGCGACCTACCAGGTCCGCTCGGAGCTGCGCGGCCAGTTCGACATCGGTCCGATGTCGGTGCGGGTGACCGACCCGTTCGGCCTCGTCGAGCTCGGGCGCACGTTCCACGCCACCACCCGCCTCACCGTCACCCCGCGCACCATCCCGCTGCCCAGCATCCCGATGGGGGGCGCGTGGACGGGCTCGGGCGACAACCGTCCGCGTGCCTTCGCGACCGGCAGCGCCGAGGACGTCACCGTCCGCGAGTACCGCCGCGGCGACGACCTGCGACGCGTGCACTGGCGCAGCTCGGCGCGCACCGGCGAGCTGATGGTGCGTCGCGAGGAGCAGCCCTGGCAGTCGCGGGCGACGGTCTTCCTCGACAACCGCGGCACCTCGCACCGTGGTCAGGGCGCGGCGAGCTCGCTGGAGGGGGCCGTGTCCGCCGCCGCCTCCATCGCGGTGCACCTCGCCCACCACGGCTACACAGTCCGGCTGGTGACCGCGTCCGGCGACAGCCGCGAGACGCAGTGGCACTCCCAGACCGCGGAGGCCAGCACGATCCCGCTGCTCGAGGCGCTGGCGGTCGTGCAGCTCGACCACTCCCCCGCCCCCGACACCCAGTGGCTCGCCGAGCCCGGCCACGGGGGGCTCACCATCGGCGTCTTCGGCGGCCTCGGCGAGCGCGACCTGCCGTTCCTGCGCCGCCTCCAGCACCACGCGTCGTCGAGCCTGGCCATCGCGCTCGACGTCGACGCCTGGGCGCCCCACCTGCCCGTGCAGCCCGGCGTCGGGGCGACCACCCACCTCACCGCCAGCGGGTGGCGCTCGGTCACCCTCGGCCCGCGCGACCGCCTCGACACCTCGTGGCAGGAGCTCGGGATGATGCAGAGCCGCGCCGTCGCACCGACAGGAGTCGCCCGATGAGCCCGACGAGTTCGTCGTGGAGCACGCTGCCGCACCAGCTCCGGATCGCGGGGATCGCCCTCCTGGCCGCCTGGGTCACCGTGCTGTCGTGGAGCGTGCTGACCGCCGGCTTCGCCCGCGTCGGCATCCCGCTGCTGATGATCGGCGTCGTCCTCTCCGGAGGCGGCGCCCTCGCCCGGTGGGCGCGACTCCCCGCCGCGGCGATCGTCGCCGCGCAGGTCGTGCTGGGCGCGCTGCTCGTGCTCGGCACCACCACGGGCTCCCCCCTGCCGACGCCCGGCAACGTCGACGCCTTCCTCCTCGCCCTCGACGGCGCGCTGGAGAGCTCGCGCAGCTACGCCGCACCCGTCCAGCTCGGGGTGCCGCCGGTGCACCCCCTGCTGCTCATCGGCGGCACGCTCATCGTGCTCCTCGTCGACGTCATCGCCTGCACCCTGCGCCGGGCACCGGTGGCCGGGCTCGTGCTGCTGGCGGCGTACACCCTTCCGGTGGCCGTCACGGGCGAGGCAGTCTCGTGGTGGATCTTCGCCGCGATCGCGGCCCTCTTCCTCACCCTCGTCTTCCTCCAGCACAGCGACCACGTCACCAGCTGGGGCCGATCGCCTGATGCGGACCGGTCGTCCTTCTCGGTCCGCACGGGCGCGATCGGCAACACCGCCGTCGCGCTCGGTGCCGCCGCCATCGCGCTGGCCGTGGTCGTGCCGGCGGCCGTGCCGACGATGAGCATGAGCGTCTTCGACGGCAACGGGCCTGGCACCCGTGAGGTCGAGGTGCAGGACCCCATGGTGGACCTGCGTCGCGACCTGAGCCGCGGCCAGGACATCCCGCTGCTGTGGGTGACCACCGCGGGCCCGCGACCGACCTACCTCCGCCTGTCGGTGCTGACGCGCTTCAACGGCTCCTCGTGGACCCCGGGCGACCGCGAGATCCCCGACACCCAGACCGCCACTGGCGCCCTTCCCCCATTGGACGGAGTCAACGCCAGCCTGCCTCGCAAGGAATACAAGTACGACGTGCGCGTCGGGCCGGACTTCGCGTCCACCTGGCTTCCCACGACAGCCCAGGTGAGCCGCATCGCGGCCGGCACGGACTGGCGCTACGACGTCGGCACACGGGACTTCATCGGCGCCCGCGACGGGGTCACCACTGCCGACCGGACCTACGACTTCACCGGCGTCGAGCTCGACTACGACGCCCAGGCCATGAACGATGCCGTCTCGGGAGCAGGCAGCGTCGCGGGTATCTACACCGACGTGCCGTCGTCACTCAACAACGAGATCCGCCGCCTCGCCGCGACCGTGACCGCCGACGCACCGACCCGCTTCCAGAAGGCGCAGCTGCTCCAGCAGTGGTTCCGAACGGACGGCGGCTTCCGCTACGACGTCGCGCAGGCCGAGTCGGCCGGGAGCGGCGGTGCGGACCTGCGGGCCTTCCTGCTCGAGGACCGCGTCGGCTACTGCGAGCAGTTCGCCGCCTCGATGGCCATCATGTCCCGCGTCGTCGGCATCCCGAGCCGTGTCGCCGTCGGTTTCCTCGCCCCGGAGCGGTCCACCAACGGCGCGTGGGAGTTCTCCTCCCACGACCTCCACGCGTGGCCCGAGCTCTACTTCCCCGGCTCGGGATGGGTGCGCTTCGAGCCCACGCCGCAGGCCCGAGCCACCCAGACGCCGGCCTACACCGAGGCCGAGTTCGAGGCCGTCACCGAAAGCCCCACCCCGAGCGCGAGCCGCTCCACCGAGCTCCTCCCCGAGCGCGGCGACGAGCCCAGCGCCGACACGGGCGCGGCCGACCCCGACACCACCTCGATCCCGTGGGTGCCGATCATCGCGTCCGTGCTGGGCGTGGCCCTGCTGGCCCTGTTGCTGCTCACCCCGCGCCTGGTGCGCGGAGCCCGCCGCCGGCGCCGGCTCGACGGTGACATCGAGGACCTCTGGGTCGAGCTGCGCGACGTCGCCCGCGACCTCGGCCAGGCCTGGCCCGTGGGCCGCTCACCCCGTCGCGTCGGCGACTGGCTGGGCCGCCTGCTCGCCGCCCCGGAGACCGACGGCGTCCGCCCGGACCGGCCCCGTCGCGGGCGCGACCAGGCCCCCGAGGCGGCGTACGCGCTCGACCGGCTCGTCGTCGCGCTCGAGCGCAGCCGCTACGCCCGCGACCCGGAGTCCTTCACCGCCGCCCAGCACGCCCACGACGCAGACCTGGTCGAGCAGGCGCTGGTCGCCGGCGTGACGCCGCGCGAGGTCCGTCGGGCGTCGTGGTGGCCGGCCTCAGTCGTGGGACGACGTACGACCTGGCGTCCACGCGGCCGCGCAGGGGCTGCCCAGACCGAGACCCCGGACCACGAGACCAGCCGGACGGTCGACGAGCTCGTCGGCTGAGCGGGCACTTCCTCGCGCTGGAACATGCCGAGTGGGCACTTCCTCGCGTTGGGAGATACCGAGCGGGCAGTTGCTCGCGCTGGGAGTTACCGACCGGGCAGTTCGTCAGGCTCGAGGCCCCGCTGTGGGTGCGAGGAAGTGCCCGGTCAGTGCGCGTCAGCGCGAGGACGTGCCCGGTCAGTGCGCGTCAGCGCGACGAAGTGCCCGGTCAGTGAGGCGAGGGCTCAGAAGCCGCGTTCGCGGCGGCGGCGCCACCGCTCCTCCATGCGCTCCATGAACGGAGCGCCGGAGCGCTGGCGGCCCGCACGACCGGGACGGTGCTGACGACCGCCGTCGACGACGCCGAAACCGCTCTTGCCGGCGGCGCGCACCTTGGGTGCCGGGTGGCCGGGGTTGCGGGCCGAGGTCAACGCCAGGATCGCGCCGCCGAGCATCACGACGAAGCCCAGGACACCCAGGCCGGTGCGGACCAGCGGGTTGTCACCCAGGAGCACGGCACCGATGAGCGCACCGACGCCGACGATGAGGATGCCACCGCCGAGCACCATGCGGCGACGGGCGGCGCGCTGGAACGAGGTGCCACGCAGGGTCGAGGCGAACTTGGGGTCCTCTTCGACGAGCGCGCGCTCCATCTGCTCGAGCAGTCGCAGTTCTTCCTCGGAGAGCTCCACGGTTCCTCCTCACCTCGTGCCTCAAGTCTAGGCACGGTCCTGCACCTACGGTAGGCGTGATGGTGAAATTCCCCCGACCCGGGCACGGGAACCACCCGTACGGGTCCCCTGCGGCACCACCACAGGGTCAGTCCCGACGGACGAGGCTCGCCGGACGGACCGCAGCAGCGCCGAAGCGGCGCGTCGCCCGGTCGACCGCGCGGTCGGCCTCCGCCCACCCCCGATCAGGCTCCCCGAGCGCCAACTGGTGGTGGACCGTGGCGCGTGGCACCAGCCCCTCCACGCGTACGCCGACCAGGCGCAGGCGGGCGCGCTGGAGGCCGAGCGCGTCGTAGAGCCGGGTGACCGCGCGGTGGATCTCGACGGTCACGTCGGTGGCCTCCGCCAGCGTGCGCGAGCGGGTGATGGTGGTGAAGTCGGAGAAGCGGACCTTGAGGGTGACCGTGCGCCCGGCCACCTCGGCCGAGCGCATCCGACCGGCCACCCGCGCCGACAGCCGCAGGAGCTCTCGCACGACCACGTCCCGGTCGTCGGTGTCGCGGGCGAAGGTCTCGTCGGCGCCCATCGAGCGCTGCGGCTCGTAGGGCCCGGAGCGGACGGTGAGCTCGCCGCGGTCGGTGCCCCAGGCGAGATGGTGGAGCTGGCGCCCGAGGTGCACGCCCACGGCGCACTGGAGGGACGCCAGCGGCGTGTGGGCCACGTCGCCGACGGTGAGGAGGCCGAACCGGTGCAGCAGCGCCTGGGTCTTCTCCCCCACGCCGTAGAGATCGCCGACGTCGAGCGGGTGGAGGAAGGAGGTGACCTCGGCCGGTGGCACCACGACGATCCCGTCGGGCTTGGCGCGCCGACTGGCGACCTTCGCCACCGACACCGACGCCGCGATGCCGACCGAGCAGGTGATCCCCTGCTCGTCGTGGATCACCGAGCGCAGCCGCTCGGCGATCTGGCGTGGCGTGCCGAGGCGCCGTGCGGACCCGCGCACGTCGAGGAACGCCTCGTCGAGCGACAACGCCTCCACCAGGGGCGTGACCTCGCGGAAGGTCTCCATCACCGAGGCCGAGACGCTCGTGAAGGTCGCGTAGTCGGGGGCGAGCACCACGACGTGCGGGCACAGGTGGCGTACGCGGGCCATCGGCAGCGCCGAGCGGACGCCGTAGCGGCGGGCCACGTAGTTGGCGGCCAGCACCACGCCGCGCCCGCTGCCACCGACGACGACGGGCTGGTCCACGAGGTCGGGGCGCTCGCGGAGCGCCACGGAGGCGTAGAACGCATCCATGTCGACGTGCAGGAGCGGGGTGTCGGTCACCGGCAGCCCCCGGCAGCGGGATCAGCGCGTGGCGATGACGTGCAGCTGTGCGGCGAGGGGGAGGTATTCAGGGCGGGTGGCCACGGCCTGCTCGAGCTCGACCAGCGCCGCGGTCGCGCCCGGCTCGAGGTCGAGGAGGCTGCCGGGGACGAGGTCGGCGAAGACGCGCACGGCCTGGACGACGGACGGCTGGAGGCCGGCCCCGACGAGGAGGTCGACGACCTCGTCGTGGGTGAAGCGGTGCCCGCTCCGACCGGCGGACGCAGCATCGCCGTCGAGGAGCTCGCGGGCGGCCTGGAAGTGACCGGCCATCGCGCGTGCCACGACGGCAGCGTGGCGCTGGGCGACCAGCAGGCTGAGGTGACCCCCGGGACGCAGCACACCCGCGATCGCCGCGAGGGAGCCCGCCGGGTCGTCGACCATCTCGAGCACGCCGTGGCACAGGACCAGGTCGGCGTCCGCGACCAGGCCGGCCAGGTCGGCGAGGTCGCCCTGCTGCCCGGCGACCCGGTCGGCGACACCCCGCTCGCGGGCGCGACGGTCGAGCGAGGCCAACGCGTCGGGGCTGGGGTCGATGACCTGGACGGCGTGGCCGAGCTCGGCCAGCGGCACGGCGAAGCCGCCGGTGCCTCCGCCGACGTCGACGATCCGCGCCTGCTTGTCGGGGAAGGCGCCGGGCGCGTCGAGCACGCGGCGTACGCCGTCCCAGACCACGCCGGTCCGCACGGACTGGCGACGCTCGCTGGCGGAGGAGCTGGCAGAGGGCTGCGGCATGGGAGCAACCCTAGTGGGAGCGTCGGCGCGGCCCGGGTCATCCCGGGCTCCCCGGGCTGCGGTGCCACAGGCTGCGGGCGAGGCCTGCCTGTGTGTCGGCCGGGTCGCCAGCGCCACCTCACGCCACGCTGGCGTGCGGCACCAGGCCGAGCGCCTGCTCGATGACAGCGAGGAACCGGTCGGCGTCGCGCACCAGGTCGTCGGCCTCACGCTCGCTGACGGCACGGGTCGAGCCCGCCTCGGCGGCGGCGCGCTTGGCGGCACCGGATGCGAAGAAGCTCGCCCACTCGGTGAGCTCGGGGGCGACCTCGGCGAGCAGGACCCACGCGTTCTTCTGCCGTCGGCCCCTCGGCGCCGGCTTGGCCCGTGCCGCGAGCAGGGCGGCCGCTGCGCACAGCGCGGCGACGTGCGCGCAGGCATAGCGGGTGGGCACGTCGCGCGCGGTGATCGCGTCGTGGAGCGAGGTGGCCGAGCGCTGGAGGTAGGAGTGGGCGGACGCCGGGACGAGGTGGGGGCTCAGGGTGTGGTCCATCTCGGCGCCTCAGTCCAGGCTGCCGACGAGCTGCCAGCGCCCGTCGGTCCAGTCGAAGGACAGGTCGAACACGCCGTAGGTCGGCGGGGACTCCTCGTCGGGCACGGGACGGACGGGCGGGGCGCCGCGGCCGGCCTCGACCCGCCACAGCTCACGCTCGGCCAGCAGGTCGCCCGCAGCGCCGTCGCGGTCGACGGAGCCCTGCCACCACGGGCCGGTCTCCACCCAGTGCGCGACCACGGCGCGCACCTTCCACAGCCGGCCGCGCCACAGGAACTGGTCGGGGTCCTGCTCCTCGCCACGTCGCACCTCGACAGGGTCGTCGTACTGCCTCATCACGCCTCCTCACGCTCCGTCGACCCCGGGGCCGACCCGGGCGGAGGTGGGGGTCGAGGTCACCACCACCCGGGTCGCATCGAACAGATGTTCGAACACCCCGAACGTTACTCCTCCCCACCGACAACGCGTCAAGAGCGGCCGAGGAGGGGACGGGCTGAACCCTGGAGCAGTGAGGTGCTCAGACGTCGCGGAGGTGGGCCGTGGTCTCGCGTTGCCAGAGGAAGAACGAGAGCACGAGGCCCTCGAGGATGACCAGCGCCGAGAGCACCACGAAGATCGTGGGGAGGTGGGAGTCGAGGCAGACCGCCCCCACCAGGACGCCGATGCCCGCGGTCGCGGTGAGCACCGGACGGGTCCAGGCGTGGCCGCCGAGGAAGAACGAGGCGAGGACCACCGCCAGCAGGGCGAAGCCGACGAACGCCACCACCGACAGCGCCACGAAGCCCGGCACGATCGGGTCGTCACGCAGCTGCTCGATGCCGCCCTGGGCCAGCAGCTCCTGCGCCGTCGGGTTGCCCTGGGCCCAGCCGAGGATCACCTCGTCGCGCATCAGCCAGGTCAGCAGGGTGATCACGCCCGAGGTGGCCACGATCAGGCCCAGCACTCGCACGCTGTTGGTCACGGACCGGGGCACGTCGCGCGCCATGCATCACTCCTGAAGCTCATCGGTTGTCGTCGCTAGGCTCGCATCATGTCGACCGAGCACACATCGATCACCTCATTTCGAGGCGAGCTCACCCGGCGCGGCGGGACGGGTGACGTGGTCATCCTGCCCGACAGCGCCCACACTGCCGCACTTGCCGCGGCGGCACTGGGCTGCGAGGTCGGCGCCATCGCCAACAGCCTGCTGTTCGACGCCGGCGGCGAGCCGGTGCTCATCCTCACGTCGGGCGCCCACCGGGTCGACACCGCGGCGGTGGCCGGGCGCATCGGCGTCGGCCGGTTGAAGCGCGCGGACCCCGAGTTCGTGCGCCGTCACACCGGGCAGGTCATCGGTGGCGTCTCCCCCATCGACCACCCTGAGCCGGTCCGCACCTGGATCGACCCGTGGCTGCGGCGCCACGACGTGGTGTGGGCCGCGGCGGGCCACCCTGCTGCGGTCTTCTCCACGACGTACGACGAGCTCGTGGCGATGACGGGAGCCGTCGAGGTCGACGTCGAGGCCCCGCAGGACGGTGCCTGAGCCGTGGACGCGCTGTCCCTGACCTTCTCCAGCGGATGGGCGAGCGGCATCAACGCCTACCTGGTCGTCCTCGTCCTGGGCATCGCCGACCGGGTCGGCACGGTCGCGGAGATCCCCGACGCGCTGGGGCGCTGGGACGTGCTGGCGGTCGCGGGCTTCCTCTACGCGATGGAGTTCGTCGCCGACAAGATCCCCTACATCGACTCCACCTGGGACGCGATCTCCACCGCGATCCGTCCCACCGCGGGCGCCGTGATCGGCGTGCTGCTCGCCGGCGAGGCATCCTCGCTCGACCAGGCGGTCCTGGGCGTCGTCGGTGGCGGCACCGCGCTGCTCAGCCACCTCGCCAAGGCCGGCGGACGGCTGGCGATCAACACCTCCCCCGAGCCCGCGACCAACATCCTGGCCAGCCTCACCGAGGACGCCGCGGTGCTGGCCGTGGTGTGGTTCTCGCTCGAGCACCCGCGAGCGGCGGCAGCCGTGGCCGGCGTGCTGCTCCTGCTCGGGCTCGTGATGCTGTTCTTCCTCTCCCGCCTGATCCGCCGCGGCTGGCGTCGGTGGAAGGCGGGCCCGACACGCGCGGGCGTCGGAGGTCCGGTCGCCTAGGGTTCACCCGTGGCGCGCGTGGTGGTGGTCGGTGGCGGGTTCGGCGGCATGGCGACGGCCGCGCGGCTGGCCAAGCTGGGCCACGACGTCACCCTCCTGGAGCGCGCCGACCACCTCGGCGGCGCCCTGACCTCGGTCGAGCACGACGGCTTCACCTGGGACGCCGGCCCCGCGAGCACCCTGCTCCCCGCCGTGGTCCGCGACCTGTTCCGCAAGTCCGGCCGTCCGCTGGAGCGCGAGCTCGACCTGCAGCCGCTCGACCCGGTCCGCGAGCACCGCTTCGGCGACGGATCGTCGGTCCGGGTCCCCGGCGGGTCCCGCGCCGCCCAGCTCGCGGCCTTCGAGGGCCTCGGGCCGGGCCTGGGGCAGCAGTGGGTCGACCACGTGGCGTCGTACGGCGAGGCGTGGGAGCTGCTGCGCAAGGAGTGGTTCGAGCGACCCTTCGACGCCGACGTCGCCCCGCGCGAGCTGGTCGACCTCCTCGGGCGACGCGAGTCGCTGGACAAGCGGCTGCGCCGGACGTTCCGCGACGAGCGGCTGCGGCTCGTCGCCGGGCACCGACTGGTCATGGCCGGCCACGAGCTGCGCAACGCCCCGGTGCACGCCGGCGTCGACATCTACCTCGAGCAGCGCTTCGGCGCCTGGACGGTCCCCGGTGGCCTCGCCGCGCTCGGCGCCGCGATGGCCGCGCGGCTCGAGCTGCGCGGCGTCACGGTCCGGACCGGGACCGAGGCCCTCGACCTCGTCGTGCGTGGCGGACGGGTGGCAGCCGTCCGGACCGCCGACGGCGAGGTGGGCGCCGACCACGTGGTGGTGGCGATCGACCCGCGCCGCCTGCCCGCGCTGGCGTCGTACGTCCGGCGCACGATGCCGGCGATGCCGCCCGTGGTCTGCCACGTCGGCCTGGCCGGTGACATCCCGGACCTCCCGCACGAGGTGGTGGTGCACGGCGACCCGCTGCTGGTGGTGCGCACCGGGGGCCGGGCACCCGACGGCGCCGCGGCCTGGACGGTGCTGGGCCGCGGCCGCATCGCCGAGGACGTGCTGCTGGCGCTGGCCCGCCAGGGCATCGACGTGCGCCGGCAGGTCGTCGCGCGCGTCGACCGCAGCCCCCGCGACCTCGTCGAGGCGTGGGGTGGGTCGCCGTGGGGCGTGCTGTGGCAGGGTCCGCGCACGTCGCGCGACCGGCTCGGACCGCGTACGCCGATCCCGGGCGTGCTCACCGCCGGCGCGCACGCGACCACCGGCTCGGGACTCCCCTTCGCCGGCCTCAGCGCGGCGCTGGTGGCCGCGGTGGTCGGCCGCGCCTGACACGAGCGGTCAGTAGGCGAGCTCCCACACGACCGTGACGGTGCTCGTCACCGTCGCCTCGCCCGGCTCGATCGCGCCGGCGTCGTGGGCCATCGCCATCCGGGGCATCGGTGCCGGACCGCCCTGCCCTGCGTCTCCCTCGACGATCGACTGCACGGCGCCGAGGCCCGCGCCGGCCATCCGGGCGAGGGCAGCTGCCCGGTCGCGGGCGTCGTGGAACGCCGCCTCGCGCGCCTTGGCCCCCGCGCCGTGGTCCTCGGTGACCTCGAGGCCGACGCTGTCGACCGCGAGCGCGTCGCCGACCCCGGCCGCGAGATCGCCGAGCATCGCGCCCGCCGCGGACAGGTCGGCGCACCCGATGGCGAAGGCGTGCCGGGCCTCGTAGCCCAGGCGGGTGCCGGAGTGGTCGTGCCAGGGCCACACGGTGATCCCGGTCGAGGCGATCCGGCGCTGCTCGGTGTGGCGCCGTGCCACCTCGACCACCGCACCGCCCGCCGTCGACATGGACTCGTATGCCTCCGCGACGCCGGTGCCGCGGGCGACCGCGGACAGCCGGACCACGGCGCTGTCGGGCGCGACACGGGCGGTGCCGGTCCCCGTGACGGTGACGGTCATCATGCGCGCCACCGTAGCCGGAGCCGCGGCAGGCGTGAGGTCACACCGTGATGCGCAGGTTGGCGAAGATCTCGCGCGTCGCCTTCGACCGGTTGAGGGTGTAGAAGTGCAGGCCCGGTGCGCCGGCCTCGAGCAGGTCGCGACAGAGCTCGGTCGCGATCGCGATGCCCTCGGCGCGCAGCCGCTCGGGCTCGTCGGCGAGCGGCTCGAGCCGGGAGGTGATCTCCTCGGGCAGCTGGCGGCGGGAGAACTCGACCATCCGCTGCATCGAGCGGAGGTTCAGGATCGGCATGATGCCGGGGATGATCGGCAGGTCGGCGCCCACCGCTCGCGCCCGCTCGACCAGGCCGACGTAGTCGGAGGCGCGCAGCACCATGTCGGTCACGGCGAACTCGGCGCCGGCGTCGTGCTTGGCCTTCAGCACGTGGGCGTCGGTCTCGAGGTCGACCGCGTCGACGTGCCCCTCGGGGAAGGCCGCGACACCGATGCGCATGTCGGCCCGCTCGCGGATCAGCGCGACCAGCTCGTTGGCGTAGGTCAGGCCGCCCTCGGTCGGCGTCCAGGGGCTCCCGGGACCGCTCGGCGGGTCACCGCGCAGCGCCATCACGTGGTGCACGCCGGCCCGGCTGAGGTCGTCGAGGATCGTGGTGAGCTCCTCGACCGTGTGGCCGACGCAGGTCAGGTGCGCGACCGGCAGCATGCTGGTCTCGCGGGCGATGCGCTCGGTGATGGCGACGGTGCGGTCGCGCGTGGTGCCGCCGGCGCCGTAGGTCACCGAGACGAAGGTCGGGCCGTAGGGCTCGAGGTCAGTGATGGCCTGCCAGAGCTGCTCCTCGCCGGCCTCGTCCTTCGGCGGGAAGAACTCGAAGGAGAAGGACCGCTCGCCGCGCGCAAGCAGGTCGCGCATGCTCAGGCCCCGTCCGTCGCTCATGGGCGCAAGCCTACGGAGCCCCGCGATGCGCCGGTGCCCTTGTCCACTGATTAGGCTCCATGACGTGACGACCTGGAACCCCGCATCCTTCCGCGACCAGGTCCAGCAGGTGCTGGATGCCTTCCTCGACCGCCGCGCCGCCGAGCTCGCGCCGCTGGGCCCCGACGCCGGTCGCCTGATCGACGAGGCGCGTACGGCGGTGCGCGGCGGCAAGCGGTTCCGTGCCGCCTTCTGCCACTGGGGCTACCGCGCCGTGCAGCCCGACGTCGCCGACGCCGCTGCGCTGGCCCGCGCGTGCGCGGCGCTGGAGGTGCTGCACGCCAGTGCGCTCGTCCACGACGACCTCATGGACGCCTCCGACACGCGGCGCGGCCGTCCGGCCACGCACCGCGCCTTCGAGGGCGAGCACCGCGCGGCCGGCTGGCGCGGGGATCCCGAGCAGTACGGCGCCGCCGCGGCGATCCTGCTCGGCGACCTGCTGCTTGGCTGGTCCGGCGACCTGCTGCGGGGCTCCGGCTTCGCCGCCGACGACGTCGCCTCCGGCATGGCGCTCCTCGAGCTCTGCCGCACCGAGGTGATCGCCGGGCAGTTCCTCGACGTCTCGGTCCAGGCCCGCGGCCACGCCGACGTCGACACGGCGATGACCGTGCTGCGCTACAAGTCCGCGAAGTACAGCATCGAGCGACCGCTCCACATCGGTGCCGGCCTCGCCGGTGCCACCGCGGCGCAGCTCGAGCAGCTGGGCCGCTTCGGCCTGCCGCTCGGCGAGGCCTTCCAGCTGCGCGACGACGTGCTCGGCGTCTTCGGCGACCCGGCCGCGACCGGCAAGCCGGCCGGCGACGACCTCGTGGAGGGCAAGCGCACGGTGCTCGTCGCGCTCGCCCTCGACGCCGCTCCCCCGGCCGCCGCCCGGCGTCTCGATGCCGCGCTCGGCACCCCGCTCGACGCGGCCGACGTGGAGGAGCTGCGCGCGATCATCGAGGACTCCGGCGCCCGCGCGCAGGTCGAGGCGGTGATCGGCTCGTTGGCCGACCATGCCGTCGAGACGTTGCACGCGGCCGAGATCGACGGCGGTGCCCGCGTGGTGCTCACCGAGCTCGCGGCCGCAGCGACCCAGCGCACCGTCTGAGCGCGCAGGGGCCTCAGTCGAGGCTGGTGATCCCGGGGAGCACCGGGCCCTCGCCGCGCAACAGGACCGTGAACGGCACGCCCCGGTCGTCGTTGACCCGGGAGCCGAGGACGCTGAGGGCGATGCTGAAGGCCCGCTCGTCGGCGCGGGCCAGGGTGGCCCACCCGTCCCAGAGCAGGACGACCCCGTCGCGCCCGGCGCCGATGTCGTGCAGGCAGTCGGCGAGGGCGTCGAAGTTCCGGCCGTAGTGCCCGGGGAAGTCGAGGGCATCCCCGACGGCGTCGAGGAAGCCTGCCTTGGTGTCCCCCCGGGTCCAGCCATCGACGTGGGCGAAGCCCCACCCGGCGTGCTCGACGCTGTGGCGTACGTCGGCGGCGTCGAAGGCGCCGTGCCACGTGTGGATGCCGGGGGCCTCGCGCCCGGCCAGCACCGCGGCGAGCCCGCTCACGAGTCCACGTCCACGCGGGCGAAGGAGCTGTAATGGTCGTCGGTCCAGTAGTACTCGCCGGGCGAGCCGGCCACGATGCGGCGCGCGCCACGGTCGTACGAGCCGGGCGTCGGCACGGTGTACTCGCGGTAGTAGCCGCTGGGTCGGTCGGGCAGGAGCTCCTCGCGGTTGCCGAACACCCCGCCGTCGTGCTCGGGCTCGGGGAACGGCCCGCCGGCCTCGATCAGCTCGACCGTCCGGGCGGCCTCCGGCGGGAGGTCGGAGAGCCCGACGAGCGGGAGGCCGCTCGCCGAGCCGGTGGACGGGAAGGTGGTCGGGGCGTCGGAGACCGCCTCGTCCAGCTGCGGCAACAGCTCTGACGGCGCGTCGCTGGTCCCGCTGCCGGCGCTGGGGTCGGTGCCGTCCCGGTCGGCCGGGATGAACATCGAGACCAGCAGGATCACGGCCGCGGCGAGCAGCACCACCCACCGGTAGCGCTGCCGTGCGGCCGAGGCCGGCATCAGTACTCCAGCACCTGCGCGCGCCGCTTGACCTCGCTGCCGCGGTTCTCACGCAGCGCGTCGATCGGGCGCCCCGGGAGGTCGTCGTCGGTGAAGAGCCACGCGATGCACTCGCGGTCGTCGAAGCGGTGGTCGTGCAGCAGCGTGAGGAGGCCGGGCAGGCCCTTCACGATCAGCCCGTCCTGGAAGAAGTCGGCCGGCACGCACGGGCCCGCACCCGGCCTGGGCACGGCGGCGGCAAGCTCGTGCTCGCGGATCATCGTGCGGACCTTGGCCGGCGTCACGCCGAGCAGCGATGCCACCTGGCCCCAGTCCAGCCACTCGGTGACGAGGGCGGCGAGGTCACGCTCGGCGAGGGGGACGTCACTCGTGCCGGGGGTGGCCGGCTCACTGCGCTCGCTCATGCCCGCAGCCTAGGCGAGGAGGGACGCAGGCGGTGAGTCGCGGCGCACCGGCACACGCTGAGGGACCGTGGACGGAGTTGTCGCCCCGGCACCGGATCCGTAGCGTGTCGTGGATGCACCCCCTCCGATCTGCCCTCGCCGCAGCCCTCGTGGGCATGCTCGCCCTGGCACTCTCCCCCGTCGTCGCCCCCGCCTCGGCCGACCACTACGACGGCGCCCCCGGACCGGTCCACGCCGGCAACACCTTCGGCTGGTACCAGCACGGCGTGTTCCGCCAGGAGTTCATCGGGCCCAAGCCGGCCTTCTGGAAGAAGAAGGGCCGCGGGGTCGTCCGCACCCAGAACGGCATGCTCACGCTGATGAGCACCCGGCGCGGCAGCGTGTCCGCCACGCTCGACCTCAAGGGCCACACCTACGGCCGCTGGGAGATCCGGATGCGGGCCCGCACCATGTCGAAGGTCAAGGGCGGCAAGCCCTTCAAGGTCGTCACCGAGCTCGTCCCCGGCGGCACCCGCGACCAGCACTGCGGCGGACGCGACATCGGCATCGAGAACTTCACCCTCGGCACCAACACCGTGAAGTCCTACGTCCACACGCTCCCGAACAGCTCCTACCGCGGATTCCTCGGCCGGCACCTGCGCAACGACCGGTGGCACACCTACGGAGTCGAGGTCGCGAAGGACCACGTCTCCTGGTTCGTCGACGGCCACGTCATCAACACCGAGCGCCGCGCCGGCGCGCTGGACCCGGTGCCGCGACAGCTGAAGTTCGAGCTGCGCGCGCAGGGCGGCAAGAAGATGGACCCGGCCCGGATGCAGATGGACTGGATGCGTTACTGGTCGATGCGCGCGCCCAACGAGAAGTCGATCAAGGCCCCGCAGCTCGAGCTCAGCACCTTCAACGGCGCCTGCTGACCGCTGCACCACGACGACCAGCCGCACGGCGGCCGGGTCGGGCGACACGCCCGACCCGGCCGCCGTTCGCGTTCGACGTACGGCGGTCGGTAGCGTCGATTGCTTCGTTCGCGCGCTTCCCTCCCGGGACCTCGTGCCCCGGGCGCAGCGGACGGGACGAGGAGCAACCCCCGTGCCCCGAGCAGACCAATCCCGACATCTCCACCCCCGACAGCCCCGGCCCCGACACGACCGACCCCGCGCCAGCGCGCTCGCCACGGCCGTCGGCGTCCTGGCCGCCTCGCTCGCCACGGTGCTGACCGCGACGCCGGCCCACGCCGACCACGAGCGGCTGCCCGCCGACCGGACCCTCCGGTCCCACGTCGTCCAGCCCGGCGACACCGCGTCAGGCCTCGCCGTGCGCTTCCACGCGTGGACGGCCGAGATCGTCTCCCACAACCACCTCGACGGCGGCGGTTCGCTGCGCGTCGGCGACCGGATCGAGATCCCCGTGGTCGGGCGTGACGGCGACGGTCGCGACGGCGGGCGCGCCACCTCGATGTGGCAGCACCCCGACGCGGACCGGGAGAAGGTCCGGCGGGTGGTCGCGGGAGCCGCTCGCCGCCATGGCGTCGACCCCCAGCTCGCCCTCGCCGTGTCATGGCAGGAGTCCGGCTGGCAGATGGGCGTGGTCTCCAGCGCCAACGCCATCGGCGCCATGCAGGTCCTGCCGTCGACCGCGCGCTGGATGGAGCAGTACGCCGGACGCTCGCTGCGGCTGCGCAAGCTCGGCGAAAACGCGCAGGCCGGCGTGCTGCTGCTCAAGGTGCTGTCGGCGCACACGCAGCGGCGTACGCACAAGATAGGCGCCTACTACCAGGGCCTCGGCGCGGTGCAGCGCCACGGGCTCTACGACGAGACCCGCACCTACGTCGACAACGTGGAGGCCATCAAGCGCCGCCTCGAGGACGGCCGCCCGCCGTCCTGAGCGTGGCGGGCCGGGTGCGGCGCGCCACGCCGGGACCGCGCCTGCGCGTGGCCGCGCCCCGCACTTCCGTACGATGAGCACGCCGGATCCTTCCCCGTCCGCTTGTGCGATCCGGCGCTGGAGGTCGAGCAGTGGAGCCATCCGAGCACGCCCGCGCGGCTGCGTCCGGCGGCTCCGGCGACCCCTTGGTCGGCCGGCTGCTCGACGGTCGCTACCGCATCGGCCCGCGCGTGGCCCGCGGTGGCATGGCCAGTGTCTACGAGGCCACCGACACCCGCCTCGACCGCACGGTCGCGGTCAAGGTGATGCACCCCGGCCTCGGTGACGACCGCGAGTTCGCCGAGCGCTTCGTCCGCGAGGCCCGCGCCGCGGCCCGGCTCAACCACCCCCACGTGGTGGGGGTCTACGACCAGGGCGACGACACCTCGGACGGGCAGGACACCGTCTTCCTCGTCATGGAGTACGTCCCCGGGCACACCCTGCGCGACGTCATCCGCAAGGAGGCGCCGATGCCGCCGGCCCGGGCGCTGGCGCTGCTCGAGCCGGTGGTGTCCGCCCTCGCCGCCGCCCACCGTGCCGGCCTGATCCATCGCGACGTCAAGCCCGAGAACGTGCTCATCGCCGACGAGGCCCACGGTAGTCGCGTCAAGGTCGCCGACTTCGGCCTGGCCAAGGCCGTCAGCGCCGACACCCAGCACACCGCGACCGGCGGCGTGCTGATCGGCACGGTGTCCTACCTCGCGCCCGAGCTGGTCGTCGACGGGCGGGCCGACGCGCGGGCGGACGTCTACGCCGCCGGCGTCGTCCTCTACGAGCTGCTCACCGGCAGCAAGCCCCACGAGGGCGAGTCGCCGATCCAGGTCGCCTACCGCCACGTCCACCACGACGTGCCGATGCCCTCGGCGGTGCAGCCCGGCATCCCCGACTACGTCGACGCGCTCGTCGCGCGCGCCACCTCGCGCGACCGCGAGCACCGCGCCGCCGACGCAGGCGTGCTGCTGCACCAGCTGCACCGCGTCGAGCAGGCGCTGCGTGACGGCCTGGCCTCGGACCCCGACCTGACCTCCGACCTGCTCCCCCGGCGTACGCCCGAGGCCGACGACGCCGGCCCGGTCGGCAACGACACCACCCCCGAGCCGTTCGACGCCGGCGCCCTCGCGCTCCTGACCGAGGTCGACCCCCGCGACTCCGGGCTGGTCGACGACGGCAGCCCCGACCGCACGACCGCGCTCGAGCGCCACCTCGTGCCGACCTCTGCTGCTCCTGCTCCCACCGCGCCGGAGCCCGCCCCGGTGACCGAGCCGATGACCGCAGCCGCGCGCCCGACGGCTGCGGCCTCCGCCCCGCGCCCCGCACCGGGGCGCGCCCCGTCCAGGGTCGCGCCGGTCGGGACGACCGCGCGGCGCCGTTCGGCGAAGGGCCCGATCCTCCTGCTGCTCGCGCTCCTGCTGGTGGCCGGCATCGGCGTCGGTGCCTACTGGTTCGGCTGGGCGCGCTACACCACCACCCCCGCTGTGCTGAACCTCGACCAGGCCGCCGCGACCGCCGAGCTCGAGGCCGCCGGCCTGGAGGTCGAGGAGGGCGAGCCGGCCTACTCCGAGAACGTCGCCCCCGGCCTCGTCATCGGCACCGACCCGGGCCCCGGCGACCGGGTCCTCAGCGGAGGGACCGTCGCTCTCGTCCTGTCCCTGGGACCGGAGCGCTACGACGTACCTGCCCTCGAGGGGAGCACCGAGGACCAGGCGCAGGACGCGCTGGCCGCGACCAACCTCGTCTTCGGCGAGAGCCGCGGCAGGTGGAGCGAGACCGTGCCCGAGGGGCAGGTGATCCGCACCTCGCCCAAGGCCGGCACCACGCTCAAGCCGGGTGCAGTCGTCGACCTGGTGCTCAGCCGCGGCCGCAAGCCGATCGAGGTCAGGGACTTCACCGGCAAGTCGTTCGACGACGCCCGGGAGGCGCTCGAGGCGCGGCGCCTCGAGGTGAGCGTGGCCGGCGAGGAGTTCAGCGACACGGTTCCCGAGGGGTTCGTGATCTCCCAGGACCCGACCGGCGGCACCCTCTTCCGCGGCGACACCGTCTCCTTCGTCGTCTCCCAGGGCCCCGAGCTCGTCGAGGTCCCGCGCGTGCGGGCGATGGGCGTCGAGGCCGCGACGTCGCTGCTCGAAGGACTCGGCTTCGCCGTCGAGACCGACGAGGCCGACGGCTACCTCGGACTCGGCTTCGTCTTCAGCTCCGACCCCGGGTCCGGGGAGTCGGTGCCGAAGGGCTCGACGATCACGTTGTTCCTCATCTGAGGTCCTAGCCTTCCTCCGTGGAGCACGAGCAGACCCGGCGTACGACCCTGCTCGCGGCGGCCGCGCTGCTGGCCATCGCAGCCTGCTGGGGCTCGACGTTCTTCCTCATCAAGGACCTGCTCGACCGGGTGCCGACGCTCGACTTCCTGGCCGTGCGATTCAGCATCGCGGCAGTGGCGCTGCTGATCGTCGCACCCCGCGCGCTCGGTCGCCTCTCCCCGGTGGTGCGCCGCCACGCCGTCGTCCTGGGCGTGCTCTACGGCGTCGCGCAGATCCTGCAGACCGCCGGCCTCGCGCACACGCCGGCGAGCATCAGCGGCTTTGTGACCGGGCTGTACGTCGTCTTCACCCCGCTGCTCGCCGCCGCGATCCTCCGCACCCGGATCCCGCCGATCACGTGGGCCGCCGTGCTGCTGGCCACGATCGGGCTCGGCGTGCTGGCCCTGCGCGGCTTCAGCATCGGTTACGGCGAGGTCATCACGCTGGCCTCCGCAGTCCTCTACGCCCTGCACATCGTGGGGCTCGGCGCGTGGTCGACGGCCCAGGACGCGGTCGGCATGACGATCCTGCAGATCATCGTGATCGCAGTGATCTGCACCGTGGCCACCGCCCACGACGGGATCGTGCTCCCCGACCGCACGAGCGACTGGATCTCGGTCGTCTACATGGCCGTCGTCGTCGGCGCGCTCGGACTGCTCGCCCAGACCTGGGCACAGGCCCACCTCCCGCCCACGCGCAGCGCCATCATCATGAGCATGGAGCCCGTCTTCGCCTCGCTCTTCGCCGTCTGGCTGGGTGGGGAGGACGTCACCACGCGCCTGCTGCTGGGCGGGTCGATGGTGCTCGTCGCGATGCTGACCGTCGAGCTCGCCCCACGGCGTGTGGTCGAGGGCGAGGTCCCGCACATCGCGGTCTGAGGCCCGGCCGCCCGGCCTCCGACGTTCGCAGACCACCGGACGCGGTGGACCCGCCCGCCTAGGGTGGGGCCGTGGACAGTTGCGTGGCGTGCGGGGCCGAGCTCGGCGTGGGCCGGTTCTGCCTCAACTGCGGGCACCCGATCGGTGCTCCGGCGCCCACCCCTGCTGCCCCTGCCCCTGCCCCGGCGGAGGCCGAGCAGCCGGCGGAGGTGCCGGTGCAGGCGGCCGACCCGACGCCGGTCCCCCCGACCGGTCCCGTCGAGCCCCCGCCGTCCGGTCCCGCGCCGTCCGAGCCCCCGCCTGCCGACGTACGCCCCGCACGCAGCCGCACGTGGGACCCCCGCGACGACCTGCTCCCCTACGAGGAGGTCGACGACTTCGCGGCCGACGACCCGGTGCGCGGATGGGCCTGGGCGGTCTGGGTCGCGTTCGCCGTCGCCCTGGTCGTCCTCGTGGTCGTGCTGATCCGTGTCTTCGGCACCGACGGCGACGTCACCGCGTCCGACCCCGACACCGACCCGTCGAGCGCCAGTGCTGCGGTCGAGGAGGACCCGTCCGCCCCTGCGAGCGACGTCCCGAGGGGTGTCGGCAAGCGCCTCGACCTCGCGGAGTCCGCGACCTTCGGGGTGCCGGCGACCGCTCCCGCCACCACCGACTTCGACGGCACCCTGGTGGCCTACGAGGCCTCCCAGATGGCCGACGGCAACCCGGCCACGACGTGGCGCACCGCCGGCGACGCCACCGGCGAGCAGGTCGTCATCACCCTGGCCGAGCCGGGGGTGGTCACCCGCGTGGGGCTGGTCAACGGCTACGCCAAGCAGGTCGCCGGCGTCGACTGGTACCCCAACAACCGACGCATCCTCGCCGTCACCTGGACCTTCGAGGACGGCACCGAGGTCGAGCAGACGTTCGCCGAGCGACCCGCCATGCAGCTGATGAAGGTGCCGCCGGTGGAGACCTCGACGGTCACCGTGACGATCACGTCGGTGACGCCGCCGGGCAGCGGCAACCTCGGTCGCGACTACACCGCGATCAGCGAGGTCTCGGTCATCGGTCGCCGAGCCGGCTGAGCACCACCGCCGCCCGCTCGGCGTCGGCCCGCGACACGTCGAGGTGCGTCACGAGCCGTACGGCCCGGGGACCGACCGCCGCGATCCGCACGCCCTCCTCGGCCGCGCGCGCGACGAAGGACGCTGCGTCGGGCCGGTCGACGACCACGATGTTGGTGTCGACGGCGGCCGGGTGGAGGCCGAGCGCCTCGCCGAGCAGCCGGGCGTGGGCGTGGTCGTCGGCCAGCCGCTCGACGTGGTGCGCGAGGGCGTACGCCCCGGCCGCGGCCAGGATGCCGACCTGGCGCATCCCGCCGCCCATCCGCTTGCGCCGCACGCGGGCCTGGTCGATGGCGTCGGCCGAGCCGACCATGAGCGATCCCACCGGCGCTCCGAGGCCCTTGGAGAGGCAGACCGCGAGGACGTCGGCGATCCGGCCGTAGTCCGCCAGCGGCGTGCCGGTGGCGACGTGGGCGTTCCACAGCCGGGCTCCGTCGAGGTGCACCCGCGTGCCGGTCGTGTCCGCCCAGGCGCGCAGGTCGCGCAGGTCGTCGATCGGGACGACCGTGCCGCCCGCGAAGTTGTGGGTGTTCTCCACCGACACCGCCGCCGTGCGCACGAAGAACGGCCCCATGTCGGGCGCGTGCAGGCCCTCGATCGCCGCGAGGTCGACACGGCCGCGCTCACCGGTCCACGTACGCATCGTGATGCCGCTGATCGCGCCGTGGGCGCCCAGCTCGGCGCGGGCGATGTGGGCCGACGACTCGCACAGCACCTCCTCGCCCGGCTGCACGACGCTCGCCACGGCGAGCACGTTGGCCATCGACCCGGTCGGCGTGAAGAGCGCGGCCTCGTGGCCGAACAGCCCGGCCACGTGCTCCTGCAGGCCGGTGACCGTCGGGTCCTCGCCGTAGACGTCGTCGCCGACCTCGGCACGGGCCATCGCGGCCCGCATCGCCTCGGTCGGACGGGTGAGGGTGTCGGAGCGCAGGTCGATCACGGGGGCGAACCTACCCGTGGCGCGGCGGAGCCGACCCGCCGGGCGGCGGTGAGCCAGACACGTTCCGAACGCCCAGGACCTGTCTCACGCACCGCTCCCGGGGGTCTCTGCCTCCGGGGCCGTGTTTCGTCACGCCCGTCGTCCGGGTTCGCAGGCTCACCCGGCGGGGCTGCTCAACCCTGCTCGCGCACGCCGCTCGCTCGTCCCTCGCGACCGGCTGCTCGCAGCATCTCTGCAACGAGGAACGACAGCTCGAGGGACTGGACCCGGTTGAGGCGGGGGTCGCAGACGGACTCGTAGCGGTTGGCCAGCTGGGCCTCGTCGATCTCCTCGCCGCCGCCGACGCACTCGGTGACGTCGTCGCCGGTGAGCTCGACGTGGACGCCGCCGGGCCAGGTGCCGAGGCTGCGGTGCACGTCGAAGAAGCCCTGGACCTCCTCGATCACGTCGTCGAAGCGGCGGGTCTTGTAGCCCGAGGACGCCTCGAAGGTGTTGCCGTGCATCGGGTCGCAGACCCACGCCACGTTGAGGCCCTCGGCGGTGACCTTCTCCACCAGCGCGGGGAGCCCGTCGCGGATCTTGCCGGCGCCGAAGCGGGTGATGAAGGTGAGGCGGCCCGGGGTGTTGTCGGGGTTGAGGCGCGCGGAGTAGGCCAGCGCGTCGTCAGGGGTCGTCGTGGGCCCGAGCTTGATGCCGATCGGGTTCTTGATCTTCGACAGCAGCTCGATGTGGGCGCCGTCGAGCTGGCGGGTGCGCTCGCCGATCCACACGAAGTGGGCCGAGACGTTGTAGGGCTCGTCGGTGCGCGAGTCGATGCGGGTCAAGGCCTGCTCGTACTCCAGCAGGAGGGCCTCGTGGCTGGAGTGGAAGTCGACGCGGTGGAACTCGTCGGGGTCGGCGCCGATGGCCTTCATGAAGGTCAGGGCGCGCTCGATCTCGTCGGCCATCGCCTCGTAGCGCTGGCCGAAGGGCGAGGACTGGACGAAGTCGGTGTTCCAGGTGTGCACCTGGCGCAGGTCGGCGTAGCCGCCGGTGACGAACGCGCGCACCAGGTTCAGCGTCGCGGCCGAGGAGTTGTAGACGTCGACGAGTCGCTGCGGGTCCGGCACGCGCGACTCGGGGGTGAAGTCGTAGCCGTTGACCGCGTCGCCGCGGTAGGCCGGCAGGGTCACCGGGCCGTCGGGCGAGGGACGGGTCTCGAAGTCGCTGCTGCGCGGCTTGGCGTACTGCCCGGCGAGGCGACCGAGCTTCACGACGGGCACCGAGGCGGCGTAGGTCAGCACGACGGCCATCTGGAGCAGCACCCGCAGCTTGTTGCGGACGTTGTCGGCCGTCACGCCCGCGAAGGTCTCGGCGCAGTCACCACCCTGGAGCAGGAACGCCTCGCCGCGGGAGACCGCGGCGATCTTCGCGGTGAGGTCGTCGCACTCGCCCGCAAACACCAGCGGCGGCGCGGTCCTCAGTCGGGCCACGGCAGCATCGACCGCCCCGGCGTCGGGGTAGGTGGGCTGCTGGAGGGGCCCGAGCGCGTGCAGCTGCTCGAGGGTGGGGATGGCACTCACCCCACAAGGGTACGGCGGCGGAGCGACCGCACCCGAACCCTGACCGCTCTCCGGGCGGTCAGGGTCCGGGCACCGTCTGTGTCCGACGTCGGATCAGCCCTCGAAGCACGCTCCTTCGAAGGTGTGCTCGGACACCGTGGGACCGGCGCCGAAGTCCTCGACGATCGCCACGCCGGACGGGGCGGACGGGTCGACCTTGCTCAGCACCGACTCGCGGAAGATCGTCTCGTCGGGGTCACCCGTCCGGTTGCCGGCCTCCTCGGGGAGCATCCCCTCGTAGTCGATCGTCTCGAGCGACTGCACCGCCTCGAGCAGTCCTCCGCGGTCCTTGTCGTAGTCGCCCTCGAGCCACTCCTCCAGCGCCGCCTTCAGCGGGTAGGACCATGCCCAGCCGGCCGTGTAGCCGTCGTTGGGCTGGGCCACGTCGCCCAGCGCGTCGCGCATCGCCTGGTGTCCGGGGGTGTCGGTTCCGAAGGGTCCCCAGTAGCCGGACTGCATGTAGAGCGCCTCGAGAGCCGGGGCGGCCGGGGTCTCCAGCAGCGCCGGGTTCCACGTCGGGCCGAGGCCGATGAACTGCCCCTCGAAGCCCTGCGCGGCCGCCTGTCCGACGATGACCGCGGTCTCGGTGGGCCCGGTCCCGAGCAGCACGAGGCCGGGGTCCTGCTTGACGATGGCGCTGATGGCGCCCGCCTGGGCCTCCTGGCCGGGGGCAGTCTCGACACCGGTGAAGTCGATCCCGTTGGCCTCGGCCGCGATCTCCGCGCCCGCGGCTCCGTCGCCGCCGTAGTCGCCGGGGAAGCCGACCGCCATCACCGAGGAGATGTCCCGCTCCGCGACCATGTAGTCGACGGCGTTCATCCCCTCGACGCAGTAGTTGGCACCCGACTCCAAGATGGCGTCCTCGAAGGCCCACAGCGAGGTCCACGACGCCGGGGCGCCGATCATCTCGTCGCGGTCCATGTCGGGGATGATCGCCAGCGTGGTCGGCGAGCCCAGCGTCTGCGCGAGCGCCAGCACCTCGCCCTCGATCTCGCCGTAGACCTGCTGGTGGGTCTGCGGGTTGTAGAGGTTGTCCTTGACGTAGGTGGTGACGTCGATGTCGTAGCCACCGATGCCGCCGTCCTCGTTGACGCGGTTCCAGAACGCGGCCTGCGCCTCGGTGATCGGCACGCCCAGCGGGGCGAACGGCCCCTGGGTCAGGTCGGAGATGGTGCCGAGGTAGATGCACCCGTTGTCGGCGTTGACCGCATCGGGGCATGCCTCGTCGGTGACCCCCGGCGCGTCGACGGCCGAGGATCCGCCGTCGTCCTCCCCGCCACCGCGACAACCGGTGGCGAGCAGCGCCAGCGCGACCAGCAGCACTGCTGACTTCCTTGACTTCACGGTGCTCTCCTTTGTGTGTGTCCGGCCGCTCAGTAGCTGAAGGGCCAGCCTTTCCAGTAGTTGCGAATCCGGATCCAGATGCCGAAGAGTCCGCGTGGCTCGAACAGCAGGAAGCCGACGATGAGCAGGCCGTAGAGGACCTGCTCGAGTTGGAAGACGTTGGGTGTGTCGGTGACCTGGCCCGAGATGAAGGGCAGGTACGCCGGGAGCTCGCGCGTCAGGGTCGGCAGCAGCGTGATGAACAGCGCGCCCATGATGGCGCCGCTCACCGTGCCCGCTCCCCCGATCAGCACCATCGCGATGAACTGCACCGACAGCAGGAGCCCGAAGCTGGACGGCTCGAAGAACCCGATGATGCTGTAGATCAGCGCGCCCGAGCAGCCGGCGTAGAACGACGAGATCGCGAAGGCCACCGTCTTGGCGCGCGGCAGGTTGATGGCCATCATCTCCGCGGCCATGTCGCGGTCCCGGACCGCGGCGAAGGACCGCCCGGTGCGCGAGCGCGCCAGGTTGCGGGCGCCCAGCGCGAACACCAGCATCAGCACCAGCATCAGCAGGTAGAACTTCTGGTCCGAGGTCAGGTAGTCGCCGTCGCGGGCGAACTCGATGCCGAAGAGCTCCGGCACGGCAGCCTCCCGACCCACGCCGGCGCCACCGGTCAGGTCGCTCCACTCGCGGAACAGGTGCTCGCCGATGAACACCAGCCCGAGGGTGACGATGGCGAGGTAGAGCCCGCGCAGCCGCGTCGCCAGCGGCGCCACCAGCACGCCCGCGAGCCCCGCCACCAGACCGGCGGCGGGCAGCCAGACCAGGATGTTGGTGATGCCGAAGCCGATCGTGCGACCGTCCGGGTCCCCGGAGATCGCCGCCGCCGTGTAGGCGCCGACGCCGAGGAAGAAGGCGTGGCCCAGGGACACCTGCCCGGCCAGGCCGGTGATGATGTTGAGGCCGAGCGCGCCGATCGCGAAGGCGTACGCCAGCGCCAGGGTGTTGAGGTGGTTGTCGGTCAGCATCTGCGAGAGCCCGAGGGCGACCAGCACGATGAGGCCGACCCAGATCCGCTTGGGCCGGGTGTTGAAGAGCGCCAGCTCCTGGGCGTACGACCGGTAGAGCTGAGGCCGTCCGGACAAGCGTCCGCCGCGGCGCCTGGTGCGGGCCGGGCCCGTCGAGAGGGTGGTCATACCCGCCTCACCTCCGGTGTGCCGAAGATGCCGTAGGGCTTGGCCAGCAGCACCAGCAGCATCAGGACGTAGGGCGAGACGACGGCGAAGTTGTCGCCCAGCCAGGGCGCGTAGTCGCGCTGGTAGGTGCCGACCAGGGACTCGACGACCCCGACGGCGAGACCGCCGACCACCGCGCCCTCGAGGGAGTCCAGGCCGCCCAGGATGATCGCGGGGAGCGCGACCAGGGCCACGATCCAGATCTGCCGGTCGACACCGGCCGAGATGGCGAGCAGCGAGCCCGCCACCGCGGCGAGGGCTCCTGCCATCGCCCAGGACAGGGCGAAGACGCTGCCGACGCTGACGCCCTGGGTGAGCGCTGCCTCCTGGTCGAAGGCGGCGGCCCGCATGGCGAGGCCGTGGCGCGTGTAGCGGTAGAACCAGAAGAGGACCGCCACGACGATGGCCAGCGTGGCCAGCGACACGAGGTGTCGCTCCTGGACGCGGAGGCCGGCGAGCTCGACGCGCTCGAGGCCCCAGGGGTTGGGGATGTTGCGGGCGCCCAGGCCGATGAAGCCGCTGGTGACGACGCGGACCACGATGTCGATCCCGATGGTGATGATGGCGACCACGAACGCCGGGCGTCCCACCATCGGCCGGATCGCCCCCCGCTCGATGACCAGCGCGAGGGCCGCGGTGAGGAGCGCCGCGACGGCCATCGACACGAAGAAGGAGAAGCCGGTGAAGAGCATCACGCCGAGGGCGGGTCCGACGTAGCTGGTGATCGTCGCGCCGGTCAGCATCATCGCGGGCTGGGCGAAGCTGATCACGCCGGTGGACTTGTAGATGATCACGAAGCCGAGGGCCAGCAGCGCGTAGATCGAGCCGGAGCCGAGCCCGCGCAGGACCACTTCCAGGAACTGGGTCATCGTGTCGCTCCGGTGTACATGTCGCTGACGGTGTCCTCGAACATCTGGGAGATCGCGGAGCGCTTGACCTTCTGCGTGGCGGTCAGCTCACCGTCCTCGTGGTCGAGCTCCTTGGGCAGCAGCCGGAAGGCCTTGATCCGCTCCACCTGCGACAGGTTGGCGTTGACCGCCTCGACCACGCCGGAGACCAGCTCCACCACCTCCGGCTTGGCGCTCAGGTCGCGGTAGGTGCTGTAGCCGAGCTGGCGGCGCTGGGCCCACTCACCGACGGTGTCGAGCTCGATGCCGATGAGCGCGGTGAGGAACTTGCGGCCGTCGCCGATCACGATCGCCTCGCGGATGAACGGCGAGGCCTTGAGCTCGTTCTCGATCATCGACGGCGAGATGTTCTTGCCGCCCGCGGTGATGATGATGTCCTTCATCCGGTCGGTGATCTTCACGTGCGTCCCCTCGACCCACTCGCCGACGTCGCCGGTGTGCAGCCACCCGTCGGGGGTCAGCGCCATCCGGGTCGCCTCCTCGCGCTGCCAGTATCCGGCGAAGGTCGCGCCGCTGCGGGTGAGGATCTCCCCGGTCTCCTCGTCGATCCGCAGCTCGGTGCCGGGGTGCACCTCGCCCACGGTGCCGAGGCGGATCCGCCCCGGCCGGTTCCCGGTGGCGACCGCGGTGTTCTCCGTCATCCCGTAGACCTCGTGCATCGGCACCCCGATCCCCATGAAGAACCGCAGCACCTCCGGCGCGATCGGCGCGGCCCCGGAGGCGGCGTAACGGACCTTCCTCATGCCGAGCCGGTCCTTGAGCGCGCGGTAGAAGAACACGTAGCCCACGGCGTAGCGCAGGCGCGTCGACGTGCTGTGCACGCCGCCCTGCGCGACCAGGCGCTGCCCGATGTCCTCGGCGACGCCCAGCCAGAACCGCGACACCGTGCGCTTGAGCCAGGACGCGCCGGACAGCCGGGTCTCGACGCCGGCCAGGAGCTTCTCCCAGATGCGGGGGACGCCGAACAGGATCGTGGGCTGCACCTCGCGCAGGTTGACCGGGACCGTCTCGATGGACTCGGCGAAGTTGACCTGCGTCCCGGCGGCGGCGTTGAACCAGGTGGAGAAGATCCGCTCCGCGACGTGCGCCAGGGGCAGGTAGGACAGGGTGAGGTCCCCCGGCCCGGGCGGCGGGTCGGTGAAGGCGCCCCGCTCGACGAGGACCTCGATCGCGCACTCGACGTTGCTGACGGTGAGCATCGCCCCCTTCGGCGGGCCGGTGGTGCCGGAGGTGTAGATCAGCGTGGCGAGGTCGGATGGCTCCTGCTGGGCCAGCACCTCGACGAGCGCGTCCGGGTGGGCCTCCCGGTGGTCGCGGCCGAGCTCGAGGAAGTCCTCCCACGAGAGCAGCAGCTCGCTGTCGTAGCGGTGGCGGATGCCCCGCGGCTCGAGGTAGACGACGCGGACCAGGCCGGGCGCCTGGTCGAGCACGGAGAAAGCCTTGTCGACCTGCTCCTGGTCCTCCGCGACGAGCACCTTGGCCCCGGAGTCGTTCAACAGGTAGCCCACCTCGGCGGCAGGATTCGTGGGATAGACGCCCACCGACGCGGCGCGCGCGGCCAGCGCGCCCATGTCGCAGACCAGCCACTCCGGCCGGTTCTCGGAGTGGATCGCGACCCGGTCGCCGGGCACGACGCCCAGGGCGAGGTAAGCGTGCCCCGCCAGCTGGACGTGCTCCCAGTACGACGCCCAGGTCCACTCCCGCCAGATGCCGAGGTGCTTGTCGCGCAGCGCCACGGCGTCGGGCATCGACTGCGCGTGCGCCCGGATCCGGGTGACGGGGCTGGTCACGCCCCCACCTCGCTGCCGAGGTAGGCGCGCACCACGTCGGGGTGGCGCTGCACCTCGTCGGGCGTGCCCGTGACGATCGGGGTGCCGAAGTCGACGACCAGCACCCGGTCGGCGAGGTCCATCACCAGGCCCATGTCGTGCTCGACCATGATGATCGGCACGTCGAGCTCGTCGCGGATGTCGAGGACGAAGCGGGCGGTGTCCTCGGTCTCCTCCTGGTTCATCCCCGCCACCGGCTCGTCGAGGAGCAGGAGCTTGGGCTCCATGGCGAGCGCCCGGCCGAGCTCGACGCGCTTCTGCACGCCGTACGGCAGCAGCCCGACCGGCATGCTGCGCCACTGCGCGAGCTCGAGGAAGTCCACGATCTCCTCGACCGCGCGGCGGTGCTCGACCTCCTGGCGACGGGCCGCGCCCACCCAGGCGAAGGCCTGGAGGAAGCCGTAGGTGATGTGCTGGTGGCGGCCCAGCATGAGGTTGTCGAGCACGGTGAGGTGCTCGAACAGCGCGATGTTCTGGAAGGTCCGGGCCATGCCCATGGCGGCGATCCGGTGCGGGCGGCGGCCCAGGATGCTCTCGCCCATGAACTCCACCGACCCCTGCTGCGGCCGGTAGACGCCGGAGAGGACGTTGAACAGCGACGTCTTGCCCGCACCGTTGGGACCGATGATCGCGAACAGCTCACCGGGGCGCACCTCGAAGCTCACGCCGTTGACGGCCTTCACGCCGGCGAAGGCCAGGTGCACGTCGTCGAGCCGGGCCACGGGTGCCGGGTGCGCGGTCCCCCCGACGGTCTGGTCCGTCATGCCGACCACCTCTTCTTGCGCCGGTAGTGCTTGGTGTCGCGGAAGGACTTCCGCCCGTCCTCGCCGGGATGGAGGCCGAGGTAGAACTCGCGCACGTCGTCGTCCTTGAGCAGGGCGGCGGCCGGCTTGTCGAGGACCACCCGGCCGGTCTCCATGACGTAGCCGTGGCTGGCGATCGAGAGGGCCATGGTCGCGTTCTGCTCGACCAGCAGGACGGCGGTGCCACCCTTGTTGATCTCGAGCACCACGTCGCGGATGTTCTCCACCATCTTGGGCGCCAGCCCCAGGGTCGGCTCGTCGAGCAGGAGGTAGCGCGGCTCCGACATCATCGCCCGCCCGATGGCCAGCATCTGCTGCTCACCGCCGGACAGGTAGCCCGCGGTCGCGGCCCGTCGGTCGCCCAGCACCGGGAACAGGGCGTACACGCGCTCGAGGTTGTCCGCCATGCGCGAGCGGGCGGTGTGGGCGCCGACCTTGAGGTTCTCCTCGACGCTGAGCTCGACGAACACACGACGGCCCTCGAGCACCTGGCGCACTCCCTGCTTCACGACCCGCTCGGGGCTCATCCGGTGGATCGGCTTGTCGTCCAGGGTCACGCGCCCCTTGGCGACCTCTCCGTGGTGGATGTCCAGCAGCCCGGTGAGGGCGCGCAGCAAAGTCGTCTTGCCGGCCCCATTGGAGCCGAGGAGTGCGACGATGCCGTCCTCGGGCACGTCGATGCTCACGCCGCGCAGGGCCAGGACGACGTCGTCGTAGACGACCTCGAGGTTGCGGGCGGAGAGCATCGTGGACCGAGTTCCTTCCGAGAGGCTAAGTGACGACAGTCACATCGTGGACCCGCTGTGCGGTCGGTGTCACTGGTCGTCGGCCCAAAGGCCCGGGCGCCCGCCCTGTGACCGGATCACAAGGCGATGAGAGGGGGTGGCGCAACCGCGATCGGCGAGTCACCATGGGCGATCAGCTCGAGGGGAGACTCGGTGACGAACGGGACGGTGGCGCTGGCTGGCGAGGCGCACGGCGCGGACAAGCTCGCCCAGTGGGTGCAGCGGCGCGAGGCGGTGATCGCGCACGATGCGACCAACACGATCTGGCACCAGGTGCCGGCGTACGGCGCGCGTGCGGACGCGGGACTGCGTGACGACGTCGAGGCCCACTGCCGGCAGGTCTTCGCCGCGTTCCTCGCCAGCGTCAACGAGCGACGACACCCCCACCGGTCCGACTTCCCCTGGAGCGGGCAGCACGCGATGCGCCGCGTCGAGCTGGGGATCACCCTGTCCGACTTCATGAAGGCCTTCCGCGTGGGCCAGCTGACCCTGTGGGACGACATCCTCGCGGGCGTCAACGAGTGGCCCTCGACCAAGGACGCCGCGCTCCTGCTCGTCAACCAGGTGATGCGCACGATCGAGGTCGGGAGCACCGCAGCAGCCGAGGCCTACCTCGAGGCCCAGCAGTACCAGCTGGCCGACTCCGCCCGCCTGGCCCGTGACCTCCTCGAGGACCTGCTCGCAGGAAAGCCGCCGACGGTGGAGGAGCGCCAGCTGGCGCTGGCCCAGATGGGCCTGGCCGACGACGAGCCCCTCGTCGCCCTCGTGGCGACCCTGCCCTCCAAGCTGGTCGGGGCCGAGCAGCGGGCCCGGCTGCGAGCCGCGCTCACGGTGGCCGGCCGGGGCATGGTCGTCGCGCGGCACCACGAGGTGGTGGCCCTGCTGCCGGTGGGACCCCACGGGCCGGCCCAGGTCGTGGACGGCGTACGGACTGCCGTGGTCTCGCTCCTCGGCGACGGCATCCTGACCAGCGTGGGGCTCAGCTCCGCCCGCACCGGGTTCCGCGAGATCCCTTGGGCCTACGAGGACGCCCGGACCGCGATGGGCTCGCTGCTCGGCCGTCCCGGCGTGCGCGCCATGGACGAGATGTCGACCCTGGACCTGCTCATCTCGAGCCAGAAGAACGCACGGCTCGTGCCGCCCGAGGTGCGGGCCTTCGTCGAGGAGGACCTCGCGACCGGCGGGATCCTGGTCGACACGCTGAGCACCTACGTCTCCCACGACCTCAACGCCAAGCTCACCGCGATGCACCTGCACGTGCACGCCAACACGGTCTACTACCGCCTCGACCGGATCGCCGAGCGCACCGGCTGCGACGTACGCCGGGTCGAGGACCTCATCGACCTGCTGCTGGCCGTGCGCCTGGTCCGTGCCGAGGCGCCCTGAGCGGCTGGGTCAGGACCAGGGGCAGGATCAGGGTCAGCGTCTCGGCGCGAGGACTCCCGCGGCGTCCTCGACCCGCAGCCCACCGGAGCGGGTGCGGCTGGCGACCAGGGTGCCGGTGACGACCGACGGGAGCGGGTAGGTGATCGTCCCGGGCGCTCCCTGGCGCGACGTGGTCCACAGGCGGTCGGCGTAGCCCACCGTGCCGCGGAACTGGTGGTTCTCCAGGACCAGCCGCCCCGCCGTCGCCTGGCCGAGGACGTAGGACGCCTCGCCGCGGTAGAACAGCGAGCCGTGCGACACCTCGAGGATGCCGTCGCGCTGGCGGACGGTCTGGTCGTGCACCTCGCCGCTGAGATAGACGTCGACGCCACCCTCGACCATGGTCCGCCACAGCCTCGAGGACCGGCCCTTCTCGTAGACCAGGTGGGTGGAGTTGCGGACCCGCACGGGGCCGGGCATCGGCGTGTGGCCCTGCACCATCACCCACGGCACCTCGTCGCGGCGCGCCTTGCGGAGCACGCGCTCGAGCCAGGAGAGCTGGGCGGCGTCGACGGACATGTGCACGTCTCCACCGCGGCGCTCGAAGACGTCGAGCGTCACCAGCAGCACGTCGGCGTCGAGGCGGACGGCGTACGCCGTGTGCCGGGCCGGCCCGCGGCGGGGCCGGTCGGCGAACCGCGGGCGGCCGTCGCTGCCGCTCAGCGCGTGGTCGGCGAAGATCTTCTTGAACTCCGGGAGGTGGCGTCGCTTGAAGTCGACCCACGGGTGGCGTCCGCGGACACGCCACGGGTCGTCGCCGACCTCGTGGTCGCCGACGGCGGGATAGGTCCTCAGGCCGTGGTCGTCGAAGCGCTGGAGCCACGCTGGGTAATAGACGTCGGCGGCACGCCGCCAGGCGCGCAGCCGCTGCGCCTGGGTGCGGACCGGGCCGAACACGCCGGTGCGCGAGTCGTCGCGTCCCCAGCGGCCCTCGACCAGGTCGCCGGCGACCAGCACGTCACGCGTGCCGTGGCCGGCCATCTCGTCCAGCACGCGGTCCAGCGCCGTCTCGTAGGAGGCGTTGGTGGAGTTGGCGACCTCGCCCGTCGCCTCGACGACGTAGTGCTTGCGCCCGCCCGCCGTGAGGTCGGCGACGTCCTGGTTGAGGAAGTCGGGTGCGGAGATGAAGCGGTAGCCACCGGTCAGCTCCGGGGCCCGCGGGACCGCGGGGCGGTCGCGCGGGCCGCGGGCCGTCGTCTCGACGAGCGGCTCGGCCCGGGGCACGGCCTGCTCGCGCTCCGCCCCGTCCTCGTCGTCACCACCGGTCGCGGCGGGCCTCTCGCGTGCCTCACGAGGGGCCGTGTCGATCGTGGGCGGCGGGTAGTCGGAGCCGGGCGCAGCGCCGGCCGGCTCGGCCGGCGGGGTGAGCGTCGAGCAGCAGAGCGCGCCGACGACCAGCAGCGCAGAGAGCGGTCCGAGGGGTCGTCGTGTCACTCGACCAACCGTAGACGGCCCGACCGACGCGCGGGCGCAGGACCCGGCGCAGGACCCGGCGGAGGTGTGGCGACCCCTCTCACTTCTCGAGGTGGTCGATGTCACGGAACCCGGTCTTCTTGGCCCGGATGCCCCGGTTGGTGAGCCAGGTGAGCAGCCAGAGGACCAGCCCGGCTGCGAGGAGGAAGCCGGCGATGACGTACTGCTCCTGCTGCTCCTCGCTGCGCGCCCAGGGCCCTGCGAGGAATGCACAGGTGATCGCGCCGACGTACGGAAGCACCGTCGGCGCGGTGAAGTGCGGGTGCTTGTCGTCGGCCGGGCGCCGGCGGATGACGATCAGCGCGATGTTGACGATGGTGAACACGCACAGCAGGAGCAGCGCGGTCGTGCCGCCGAGGAGCGCGATGGAGGTCGCGCCGTCCTCCGACGCGCTGGCCCGGACGACGTAGGTGATCAGGGCGAACGAGATGGCCGTGGTGAACAGGATCGACACCCACGGCGTACGACGCGTGTGGTGCACCTTGCCGAGCACGCGGGGCAGGACGTCCTGGTTGGCCATGCCGTAGAGCAGCCGGCTCGCCATCAGCATGTTGATCAAGGCGGAGTTGGCGACGGCGAACATGCCGATGAACGGGAAGATGGTGTCGAACGGGAGGTCCGGCGCGCCGGCGGCCACGACCTGGGTGAGGGCCTGTCCCTTGGACGGGTCGGTGAGGTCCCCCACCGGCACCAGGGCCACAGCGGTGATCGAGACCAGCAGGTAGATCACGCCGGTGATGCCGAGGCCGGTGAGCATCATCCTGGGGAAGTCGCGGACCGGGTCGGTGCACTCCTCGGCCATGTTGACCGAGTCCTCGAAGCCCACCATCGCGAAGAACGCGAGCGACGTGGCCGCGGTGATCGCGAAGAAGGTGCTCTTGTCGCTGGGGCTGTCGAAGACCACGACGCGGGAGAAGTCGGCGTTGCCCTGGGTGACGGCGAACAGGCCGATGAAGATGATCATCAGCAGGCCGGACAGCTCGACGAGGGTGAGCACGACGTTGGCCTTGACGCTCTCCCCGACGCCGCGGAAGTTCACCGCCGCCACGAGGGCCATGAAGGCGAGCGCGGTGACCAGGATCCCGACCCCGCCCACCTCGAAGCCGAGGTCGAAGCCGTCGTTGAGGAAGCCGGCGAAGGCGTTGGACGCCGTGGAGGCGGAGGTGATGCCCGAGCACATGACGGTGAACGCGACCAGGAACGTCACGAAGTGCACCCCGAAGGCCTTGTGCGTGTAGAGAGCGGCCCCGGCCGCCTGCGGGTAGCGCGTGACGAGCTCGAGGTAGGAGAACGCCGTGATCATCGCGACCACGAAGGCGACCAGGAAGGGCGCCCAGGCGGCTCCGCCGACCTCGCCCGCGACGCTCCCGGTCAGGGCGTAGACGCCCGTGCCGAGGATGTCGCCCACGATGAACAACAGCAGCAGCTTGGGACCGATGACCCGCCGGAGCTCGGTCTCTCCCGGCCCGTTGACGTCCTGGTGCCTGGCTTCCGTCGCACTCATCGAGACTCCCCTGTTCGGTCCGTGCAGCCCACGGCGTCCTCTCACAATGGACTCGGCGCGGTGGCGTGGCAACCACCGCCGCACCCGGGCCGCGTCGTGTCGTGGAGGCTCGACGCGGCCCGTGGACGGACTTCCACACTTGGATCGATCAAACTACGCTGCTCCCATGCCGAAGCGTGTTGCGCTCCTGACGGCCGGTGGCTACGCCCCGTGCCTGTCCTCCGCCGTGGGTGCCCTGATCGAGACCTACGACGCCACCGATCCCGACATCGAGCTGATCGCCTACAGGCACGGCTACCACGGCCTGCTCACCGGCACCAGCGTCGTGATCGGCCCGGAGGAGCGGGCGGGCGCCGCCCTCCTGCACCGCTACGGCGGCAGCCCGATCGGCAACAGCCGCGTCAAGCTCACCAACGACGACGACTGCCGCAGGCGCGGCCTGATCGGCGAGGGCGAGACGGCCCTGCAGGTCGCGGCGGCCCGGCTGCAGGCCGACGGCGTCGACGTCCTGCACACCATCGGCGGCGACGACACCAACACCGCGGCGGCCGACCTGGCGGCGTACCTCCGCGAACAGGGGTCCGAGCTCACCGTCGTGGGCCTGCCGAAGACCATCGACAACGACATCGTCCCGATCCGCCAGAGCCTCGGCGCCCAGTCCGCGGCCGAGCAGGCCTCGCGCTTCGCCCAGAACGTGCTGGCCGAGCACGGCTCGAACCCGCGGATGCTCATCGTGCACGAGGTGATGGGTCGCGCGAGCGGCTGGCTCACCGCGGCCGCTGCGCGCGACTACATGGCCTGGCACGCCGAGCAGGAGTGGCTGCCCGGCATCGGCCTCGACGGGCGCAAGTGGGCCATCCACGCGGTCTACGTCCCCGAGCGCGGCATCGACCTCGCGGCCGAGGCGACCCGCCTGCGCGCGGTGATGGACGAGATCGGCTGCGTCAACATCTTCCTCGCCGAGGGCGCCGGCATCGACGACATCGTCGCCGACCTCGAGGCCGCGGGCGAGACGGTGGGACGCGACCCCTTCGGCCACGTCAAGATCGACACGATCAACCCCGGTCGCTACTTCGCCGAGCGCTTCTCCCAGGAGATCGGCGCCGAGAAGCACATGGTGCAGAAGTCGGGCTACTTCTCCCGCTCGGCGCCGGCCAACGAGACCGACCTCGCGCTCATCCGCGAGATGGCCGAGCTGGCCGTCACCTGCGCCCTCGAGGGGCGCCCCGGCGTCATCGGGCACGACGAGGACCGCGGTGACGAGCTCCGCTCGATCGAGTTCGAGCGGATCGCCGGGCACAAGCCGTTCGACGACTCGCAGGAGTGGTTCACCGAGCTGCTGGCGAGGACCGGCCAGGCCTGAGGCCACCCCGCGCAGGCCCGCTCAGGCCGGGGGCGCCTCCACGCGCTGGGTGACGCGCAGCCCCGACGCGGGCAGCACCCGCGGCAGCGTCTGGAGGTACGCCGCACTGGCGAGGGCGATCACGGTCAGCACCGACCACAGCGTGGTCGGGCCGTGGGCGAGCAGCCAGGTGAACGAGACCGGCGCCACCGCGCCGCCGAGGCCCCAGCCGAGCTGGAACAGGCCGAGGTAGCGGCCACGGAGGTGGTCGGGCGCGGCCTCGGCGGCGGTGGCGCTGAAGACCGGGCCTCCGGTGAGCTCGCCGAAGGTGTAGACCGCGGCCCCGACCAGGATCACCACCACGCCGAGCCACACCGGCAACCACCCGGCCACGACGAAGAGCACGTAGCTCGCGACGAAGACGAGCTGCGCCAGGCCCATCATCCGGGCGCGGACCTGTCCGGTCATGCGGCGTACGACGAGTCCCTGGCCCAGCCCGACGAGCGCGGTGTTCAGCGTGAAGATCGCGCCCACCACCCAGCCGGGCAGGTCGATCGTCTCCGCGGCGTAGACCGGCAGGGCGAAGTTGAGCACCATCATCCCGGCGACGAAGCCGAGCTGGCCGAGCACGAGCCGGAGGTAGGCCCGGTCACGCAGCACGACGCCCCAGCCCTCGACGGGCGCGTCGTGCGCCCGCGCGACCCGGTGGTCGGGCACGTCGAGCAGGAGCACGAAGGCCACCACGAACGTCAGGGCGTTGATCACCACGACGAGCTGGTAGGCCAGGTCCGTGCCGACCTGGAGCGCGACGCCGGCCAGCACCCCGCCGAGCGAGTAGCCGAGGTTGCGGACCGCCTGGAGGAAGCCGAACCACATCTCACGCTCCCCCGGCGCCGAGATCGCCGTGACGACGTTGCCGAAGGACCCCCAGAAGGCCTGGCGGCCGATGTTGAGCAGCGTCGTCCACAGGGCGACGACCAGCAGGGAGTCGGCCCAGAGGTAGGCCAGCATCCCGACCGCCTGGACGAGGTTGCCCACGAGCATCATCCGGCGTGGGCCGAAGTGGTCGACCAGGCTGCCGATGACGAACGCGCCCGGCATGGTGAGCAGCGCCGACAGCGACAGCGCCGACCCGATCTGCACCAGCGACAGGTCGGTCATCGCGAGGAAGTAGAGCAACGTCATCGGCATGAACAGCCCGCTGCCGACGGTGTCGGCGACGATGGCCGTGACGAACCTGCGGTGCTCCCCCACCTGGGGGAATCCGAGACGGGTCAGCACGCGCCCATCCTCACCCATCGGAGCCGCTACGGACGCGCCGGTCCGGCTATGTTTCGGCTATGACCTTCTCGATCGTGGCCCGGTCCGACGACGGCGAGTCCTGGGGCGTCGCCGTGGCCTCCAAGTTCCTGGCCGTGGGCTCCGCGGTGCCGGCGGCGGCCGCAGGGGTCGGCGCCATCGCCACACAGGCAGACGCCAACATCGCCTACAAGTACCTCGGCCTCGCCCACCTCGACGAGGGGGCCACCGCGCAGGTCGCCCTCGACCGGCTGCTGGAGGAGGACGAGGGTCGTGAGCACCGGCAGGCCGGCGTCGTCGACTCCGACGGCAACGCCGCCACGTGGACCGGGTCGAAGTGCTTCGCGTGGGCCGGCGGGACCACCGGCCGCAGCGGTGAGCGCGGCGGCTACGCCATCCAGGGCAACATCCTCACCGGTCCCGAGGTGGTGGAGGCGATGGAGCGCGCCTGGCTCGCCTCGGCCGACCGCCCGCTCGAGCGGCGCCTGCTCGGGGCGCTCGCCGCGGGCGACGACGCCGGCGGCGACAGCCGCGGGCGACAGTCGGCGGCGCTGCTCGTCGTGCGCGACGGGGCGGGCTACGGCGGCCACGACGACGTCGCGGTCGACCTGCGCGTCGACGACCACACCGATCCCGTCACCGAGCTGGCCCGGCTGGTCGACCTCAACGAGCTCTACCTGACCGCGTCGACGCCCGAGGAGCAGGTGCCAGTGGACGACGCGCTGATGATCGAGCTCGAGGCGCTGGCCAAGGCCGACGGCAAGGACAGCTTCCACATGTGGGTCGGGTCGCAGAACCACGAGATGCGCGTCGGCCACGGCGCCCGCCCGGAGTGGATCGACCGGCGGATCCTGGCGATCATCCGCGGTGAGGAGGCCCAGGCATGAGCATCCTCGCGATCGACGCCGGCACCACCGGGGTCACGGCGGTGGTCGTCACCCCCGACGGCCGCATCCAGGCCAAGGGCTACCAGGAGTTCCGCCAGCACTTCCCCCAGCCGGGATGGGTCGAGCACTCGGCCGAGGAGATCTGGCAGGCCACCCTGGAGGCCACCCGCGAGGTGCTCGGCAAGGTGGACGGCTCGGAGCTGACCGCGGTAGGCATCACCAACCAGCGCGAGACGATCGTGCTCTGGGACCGCGAGACGCTCGGCTCCCCGCGCCGCGCCATCGTCTGGCAGGACCGGCGTACGGCGTCGATCTGCGACCGGCTGCGCGACGAGGGCCACGAGGACCGCGTCGCCGAGCTCACCGGCCTCCGGCTCGACCCCTACTTCTCCGGCACCAAGCTGATGTGGCTCGCCGAGAACGAGCCCCACACCTGGGCGCTCGTGGAGTCGGGCAGGTACGCCGTGGGCACCGTCGACTCCTACCTCATCGCCCGGATGACGCGCGGAACCTGGCACGTCACGGACGTCTCCAACGCCTGCCGCACCCTGCTCTTCGACCTCGAGGCGGGCGACTGGTCCGAGGAGCTGTGCGGCCTCTTCGGGGTGCCGCGCGACGCACTGCCGGACCTGGTCCCCAACTGGGGCGAGGTCGCCCCCACCGACCCGAAGTCCTTCCTCGGCCTGTCGCTGCCGATCGCGGGCATCGCCGGCGACCAGCAGTCGGCGCTCTTCGGACAGACCTGCTTCGAGGAAGGCGAGTCGAAGTGCACCTACGGCACCGGCTCCTTCATCCTCACCAACACCGGTTCGTCGGTCGTGCGCAGCGACGCCGGGCTCCTGTCGACCGCCGCCTGGCGCTCCCCCGAGGGTGGGATGACGTACGCCCTCGAGGGCGCGATCTTCGTGACCGGGTCTGCGGTGCAGTGGCTGCGTGACGGCCTCCAGATCGTCGGCAACGCCGCCGAGACCGCGGCCATCGCGCAGACCGTCGACGACACCGACGGGGTGGTGTTCGTGCCGGCGCTCACCGGCCTCGGCGCCCCCCACTGGGACCCGCACGCGCGGGGCATGATCATCGGCATCACCCGCGGGACCACCCGCGCGCACCTCGTGCGCGCCACGCTCGAGGCCATCGCCTTCGAGGTGCGTGACGTGCTCGAGACCCTGCCGGAGCTCACGACGCTGCGCGTCGACGGCGGTGCGGCCGCCAACGACCTGCTCTGCCAGTTCCAGGCCGACCAGGTCGGCCGCGCGGTCGAGCGACCGGAGATCGTGGAGACCACCGCCCTGGGGGCGGCCTTCCTCGCCGGGCTGGGCACGGGGGTGTGGGGCTCGACCGACGACCTGCGCGACACGTGGGCGCTCGACCGTCGTTTCGAGCCCGGTGGCGACCGCGAGGCGCTCGACGCGTCGTACGCGCTGTGGAGCCGGGCGGTCGAGCGCGCGAAGGGCTGGGCGGAGTAGCCGAGCCTGCTCGCTAGATGTGCAACTGACGGACGCCTATGACAGTGGGTCTGCGGCTTTCTGTCGTAGGCGTTCGTACGGTGTCTGGCCGTCGAGAGCGCCGTGTGGGCGATCGTAGTTGTAGTAGTCCTCCCACTCTTGGAGTCGTGTCTCGAAAAGGCGGGCATCGTCGATGACCTCACCCTCGAGTAGGCGGTAGAACTCTTCGGAGTCGATCCGGTGAGATCTCTCCACCTTGCCGTTCAGGCGGGGCGTTCGGGGCTTGATCTTGATGTGGCCGATGCCTTTGTCGATTAGATGCCAGTGGAACGCCGAACCGAACTCCTGCCCGTTGTCGGTCTGGACCTGGTCGACCGCGAACGGAAGCTTGGACAGCACGTGGTCGATGAAGGCGATCGCGGTCTGCTGGTCGTTGCGCGGATAGGCACGCAGCACGCGAAGCCGGGTGCAATCGTCGATCGCGGTGTACTGGTAGTAGCGCTTCTTGCGGCCCTTCTGACCGAGGGGCTCGATGAACTTCACGTCGACCTGCAGCTGGTGGCCCGGGCGCTGCTTCTCGTAGCGCTTCCAGCGCGTCTCGCGTCGTTTGTAGCGTTGGGAGGCCGGCAGCCGGCCCACGCCAGCCTTGTGGAGGATCCGCCACACGCCTGAGGGGCTTATCTTGATCTGGTGGTACCGCTCCAGGTACATCGCGATCTTGCCGGGCCCGAAGTGGTAGCGCTGACGCAGCCACAGGATCTTCTCCACGACCTCGGCGTTGGTCGCTTTCGGTGAGTTGTGCGGTGCGCTCGAGCGGTCTTTCAGGCCCTCGAAGCCTTCGTCTTCGTAGCGCTTGAGCCACTTGTAGTAGCATGTTCGGCTGATGCCGTAGGGGGCTGGTGAACGGATCTGTGACATCTGAGATCGCTTGACGAGCTGTCAGGCTGGAAGGATGTTGCTGTGCCCAAGCCCTATCCCCGCGAGTTCCGGGACGACGTCGTTCGGGTCGCCCGAAATCGTGGTCCTGGTGTGACGCTCGCGCAGATCGCTCAGGACTTCGGTGTCCATGAGATGACGATCTCGAAGTGGCTGCGTGCCGCCGACGTCGAGGACGGCGTGAAGCCCGGCGTCACCACCGATGAGGCCCGAGAGATCCGTGAGTTGAAGCGCCGCAACCGGCTCCTGGAGCAGGAGAACGAGGTGCTGCGCCGGGCGGCTGCGTACTTGTCGCAGGCCCAGCTACCGGGAAAAGGCTCTACCCGCTCGTGAGAGAGCTCGCCGCGGCCGGCGCCCCGATCAGGGTGCCGGTCGCGGTGGCGTGCCGGGTACTCAAGCTCCACCGCCAGCACTACTACGCCTGGCTCGCCAACCCCGTCACGGACAGCGAACTCGAGGAGGCATACCTGGCGAACGCGATCTTCGACGCGCACCGCGAGGACCCGGAGTTCGGCTACCGACTCCTCTTCGACGAGATCACCGACGCCGGCCACGTCGTGTCCGAGCGGACCGTGTGGAAGATCTGCTCCGCGAACGAGTGGTGGTGCGTGTTCGGCAAGAAGCGACGCGGGAAGAAGGGCCTGCCCGGCGCGCCCGCGCACGATGACCTCGTGCGGCGCGAGTTCACCGCCCCCGGCCCGAACCAGGTGTGGCTGACCGACATCTCAGAACACCCGACCGCGGTCGGGAAGCTCTACATCTGTGCGGTCAAGGACGTGTGGTCCAACCGCATCGTCGGCTACTCCATCGCCGACCGGATGACCTCCCAGCTCGCCGTCGACGCTCTCGAGTCCGCGGTCGCCCGCCGGGGCGGATCGGTGGCCGGCTGCAAGCTGCACTCCGATCGGGGAGGTCAAGGCGGATTCAACTGGTCGTCGCAACACCTCGTCATGGAGGTGTGGAATGGCACGTCGTCAGCAGGAAGCAGATCGGGCGATCCGGCCGAAGTTGCGCTCGCCCGGCCATCCGAAGTTTCAGCGC
>NZ_JADHZD010000010.1 GCF_020102855.1 Nocardioides lacusdianchii | reverse complement strand
CCGGTTTCCAGCCGTGATCGACGATCAGACGCGCCAGCTTGAGCCGGGCGCGCGGGGTCAGAGCAGCGTTTGCATGGGTAGCGTGGGACACGAAGGCCTCCTGGGTGTGAAGCGGTTCCTTAGACAGCTCCACTCCACATCGGGAGGCCTTCACCCATCTACGACATCAGATCGTGTCGTCACACGTTCTCGACCAACGTGCCTGGGCATCACAACTAGTCCTTGCTCGCCAGCACCTTGACGAGGCACCAGGCCGCGAGGGCGCCGCACGCTGCCCCGGCGGTGTTGGCCACCACGTCCGAGTGCGTCGCCATCCGCTCCGGCATGGTGGTCTGGATCGCCTCGACGAGCATCGACACGGCAAACGCCCCAGCAATCCAGGCGCTGACCACGATCGATGGGCGCAGGACGTAGCCGAGGAACGACAGCGGGACAAACGCCAGGACGTTGAGGCCGAACTCGACCCTGCTGCGCTGCAGGAGCTCGGCCGGAGCATCGAGGCGGGCCCCGACCGACATCGCGTCCTGCACCAGCCCCGACGGGACGGTTCCGGAGGGCGTGAGGAGCACGTAGGCGAGTGCGCCGGTGTAGGCCAGAAGCGCGACACCGACGAGGAAGCGGAAGGACGCCGGCACGGAGCAAGGTTAGGCGTCCGCTGCTCGGGTGCGGAATCGCCTCGCGTGCGGATGGCTCCGCATGCCACGAGATGGGACTTGCTGCCTTCCAGCTAGCGCTGAAGATGCATACAATTTAGCAGTTGTGAGCGCAGTCACCCTGCCAGGACTTGGTTTTTGCTAACAGGTGTTAGCACAATGGAGACATGGCCAAGGACAAGAGCACCAAGACGAGCAAGGCTGTCGTCGGCTCCCTGGGCTCGCTGGGCGACTCGTTGGGCGACTACCTCAAGGAGCAGCGCTTGGCCGCCCAGCTCTCGCTGCGGCAGCTGGCCGACCAGGTCGGCGTCAGCAACCCCTACCTCAGCCAGATCGAGCGGGGCCTGCGCAAGCCCTCCGCCGAGGTGCTCCAGCAGCTGGCCCGCGCACTGCGGGTCTCCGCGGAGCAGCTCTACGTCCGCGCGGGCATCGTCCACCCCGACCCCGGCCAGGCCGGTTCCGTCGAGCTGGCGATCCTCGCCGACCCCGGTCTCACCGAGCGGCAGAAGCACTCGCTGCTCGACGTCTACGCGTCGTTCCTCGCCCTGAACGAGCGCGACGCCCCCCAAGCCATCCAGGACTGAAACCCGACCCGACCACCCGGGTCGGGACATCCACCAGAAGGAGCAGGACATGGCCACCGCCAAGTTCGACATCAAGACCGAAGCCCTCAAGCCCGTCCTCGCCGGTGTCGGCGTGACCGACCTCGCCGTCGAGGCCGTCCGCGAGGCCGTCGCCGACGTGCAGAAGCGCGTCTCCGCCGTGCAGAAGGACGTCACCACCCGCGTGAACGACGTCCAGAAGACCGCCACCGACCCGAAGGCGCTGCGCAAGCAGGCCCAGGCCCGCCGTGCCGCCGTCGAGGCCCGCGTCGCCGAGCTGCAGGCCGAGGCCAAGGCGTACCCCGCCAAGGTCACCACGCAGGTCACCACGCTGGTCGACGAGAACGTCGCGGCCGCGAACGCCACCTACACCGAGCTGGTCAAGCGCGGCGAGTCCCTCGTGGGCCGCATCCGCCGCCAGGAGTCGACCAAGGCGACGGTGAAGTCCGCGAAGACCACCGCCACCAAGGCCAAGACCACCGCCACCCAGGCCAAGAAGGCCGCCGAGGCCAACGTCGCGGCCGCCGACAAGACCGCCGCGACCAAGGTCGCCCCCAAGCCGAAGCCGACCGCCAAGAAGGCGACCCAGAAGGCTGCCGGCAAGAAGGCCGCCGCCACCACCGCGCGCAAGACCGCGGCGAAGAAGACGGCCACCGCGCAGAGCAGCGCCAAGGCCACCGCGACCGCCGCCACCAAGACCGCGACCACCGCGGTCAAGGCCGTCGCCGACGCCGCCGAGAAGGTCGGCGACTGAAGAGCACCAGCCGATGAGCAGCAGCTGATGCTGTTCTGACACGCACGAGGCCCCCGTCCGCGAGGACGGGGGCCTTCTGCGTTCGCCTACTCTTGTCCTCGTGACCATCTACGCGTTCCAGGGCACCCTCATGCTGGTCGTGCTCGTCGTGCTGCTCGCGGTCAAGGGATTCGCGTTCATCAACTCCCTCACCTACTCCGCCGAGGCCTACGACGCCGCAGGCAAGCTGACCAAGCAGGCGTGGTGCGCGATCACGGGCCTCGGCTTCGCCGCGCAGCTGATCCTCATCAGCTACTCGCCGTTGGGGATCATCCACCTGGTCTTCACGATCGCGTCGCTGGTCTACCTCGCCGACGTACGCCCCGCGCTGGCCGAGGTCACCTCGCGCCGCTGATCGCTCAGCGGGCGAGGTAGCGGTCGAGCGCGACCAGCGCGTCCTCCGGCTCGAAGCCGGTGGCCCGGATCTTCGCCAGCGACAGCGCGGAGTTGAGCGGGCGTGGGGCGAACGGGTTGCCCTGCGCCAGCACGCCCTCGGCGTACGCCTCGGTGGTGGTGCCGGAGACGTCGTCGGCGCTGCGACCGGAGCGCTCGAAGACGGCCTGCGCGATCTCGCGCCACGACATCGCCGGCCCGCCGTTGGACAGGTTGTAGGTGCCGAAGTCGGCGCCGCTGTCGAGCAGGTGGGTGGTGGCGCGGACGAGCTCCTCGGTGAAGGCGAGGCGGCCGACCTGGTCGTCGACCACGCTGGGGGAGACGCCCTTCTCCGCCAGCGACTGCATGGTGCGCACGAAGTTCTTGCCCTCGCCGATCACCCATGACGTGCGGATGAGGTAGTGGCGCGGGGCCAGGCCCACGGCGAGGTCTCCGGCGGCCTTGGACTGGGCGTAGACACCGAGCGGGGAGAGCGGCTCGTCCTCGGTGTGGCCGGGGTCGAGGGGCACGGTGCCGTCGAAGACGTAGTCGGACGAGTAGTGGACCAGCGTGAACCGGTGCTGGCGGGCGAGCCCGGCGAGGAGCGCGGGCATCGTCGCGTTGGCCGACCACGACGCGACGCGGCCCTCGGCGGTCTCGGCGGCGTCGACGGCGGTGTACGCCGCTGCGTTGAGCACCACGGCGTACTCGTGCCACGGCCAGGCGGCGACGGCCTCGCTGTCGGTCAGGTCGAGCGCGGTGACGCCCTCACCGGCGAACAGGTCGACCCGGTCGGCACCCGGGTGGGCGGCGTGCAGGGCGCGACCGAGCTGGCCGAGCGCACCGACGATGAGCGTCTTCTTGGGCGCGATGGCCGTCAAGGGGTCGAGCGCCGGGTTGTTCTGGTCCTTCTCGCTGATGATCGCCTCGGTGAGCGGGATCGGCCAGTCGATGGCGACCGTCGGGTCGTCGAGCGAGAGGGCGGGGTAGGAGATGCCCGGGCGCCAGTGCTCGTTGACGAGGTAGGTGTAGGCGGTCGCGTCCTCGAGGGTCTGGTAGCTGTTGCCGACCCCGCGCGGCACGAAGACTGCCACCGAGGTGTCCATCTCGAGGGTGAAGGTCGCGCCGAAGGTCTCGCCCTCCCGCATGTCGACCCACGCGCCGAAGATCCGGCCGGTCGCCAGCGAGATGAACTTGTCCCACGGCTCGGTGTGGATGCCGCGCGTGACGCCGCGGTCGGAGTTGAAGGAGACGTTGTTCTGGACCGGGCCGAAGTCGGGAAGGCCGATGGCCAGCATCTTCTCCCGCTGCCAGTTCTCCTTGAAGAACCCGCGGTCGTCGTCGCGGCGGTCGAGGCGTACGACGACGAGGCCCGGGATGGGGGTCGTCTCGAGCGAGGGAAGGCTCACTGGCCCTTCTCCGCGTACTTCGCCTCGACGGCGTCCTTGTGGGGGCGCCACCAGTCCTCGTGCGTCTGGTACCACTCGATGGTGTTGGCCAGGCCGGACTCGAAGTCCTGGAACTGCGGCGCCCAGCCGAGCTCCTGGCGCAGCTTGCCCGACTCGATGGCGTAGCGCAGGTCGTGGCCGGCGCGGTCGTTGACGTGCTCGAAGTCGTCGGCGTCCTTGCCCATCATGGTGAGGATCAGGCGGACGACCTCGAGGTTGTTCTTCTCGCCGTCGGCGCCGATGAGGTAGGTCTCGCCGATGCGGCCCTTCTCCAGGATCGTGAGCACGGCCGAGGAGTGGTCGTCGGCGTGGATCCAGTCGCGGACGTTCTCGCCGGAGCCGTAGAGCTTGGGGCGGATGCCGTCGATGACGTTGGTGATCTGGCGCGGGATGAACTTCTCGATGTGCTGCCAGGGGCCGTAGTTGTTGGAGCAGTTGGACACCGTCGCGCGGACGCCGAAGCTGCGCACCCAGGCGCGGACGAGGTGGTCGGAGCCGGCCTTGGAGGCGGAGTAGGGGGAGGACGGGTTGTAGGGGGTGTCCTCGGTGAAGCGCTTCGGGTCGTCGAGCTCGAGGTCGCCGTAGACCTCGTCGGTCGAGACGTGGTGCAGGCGCTTGTCGTGCTTCCGCACGGCCTCGAGGATCGTGTAGGTGCCCAGGATGTTGGTCTTGATGAACGGGCTCGGGTCGTTGAGCGAGTTGTCGTTGTGGGACTCCGCCGCGTAGTGGACGACCGCGTCGTGGGCCGCGACCAGCGGGTCGACCACGTCCTCGTCGGCGATGTCGCCGACCACCAGCTGCACCCGGTCCTCGGGCAGCCCGGCCAGCGACTCCTTGCTGGCCGCGTAGGTCAGCTTGTCGAGGACGGTGATGCGCAGGTCGGTGTGGTCGACGAGGTGGTGCACGAAGTTCGACCCGATGAACCCCGCGCCCCCGGTCACAAGAAGGCGTTCCATGCGGGGGAGTCTAGGGGCGAGCGACGATCTCGAAGACTTCGGTGGTCTCGAGGGCGTCCGTGCGGTAGGTCACGGTGCGGGGTCCCGACGGCGTCCACCCTGCCGGCAACGCACCGGCCTCGTAGCCCTGCGGGAACCGCAGCCGGACCTCGACGGACTGCGGGTTCACGGTCGCCTGAGGGTCGATGGTGAGGCCGTAGGCGAGGCTGCCGTCTGACTCGACAGTGGCCGCGGCCGGGACGTCGTACTCGACGACGAGCTCGCGGCGCGCCTGGGGCGCGAGCTCCATGGACTGGCGTTGGAACGTCTGGTCGTAGAAGTTGCCTCGGCGGACCCTGACCGGCTCCCCGTCGATGGTCCCGCCGGTGAACTCGGCACCCTCGGGCAGCACCGTCAGCACGCTGCTGAAGTTCCACCTGGTGAAGTAGCCGAACTGCGGGTCCACGCCCTCCTGGGCGTACGGGGGGGAGTCGTTGTGGATCTGCACGGTGAGCCGCACGCGGGCACTGCCGTCCTTCCGCACGTCGACCTCGGACCGGACCGCTCGTCGCTGCCAGTAGTCGCTCTTGCTCGGCACCCGATTCTGGGTGAAGACGCCGATGTAGTCCCGCTCCGCGTCACCCAGCTCACCGGTGAGGCCGAGATCGGAGAAGACCGCCTGCTCCTCCGGGTCGCGGAGGTAGACAGCGAAGCGGCGTTCGTCCGCTGCCCGGGCGAGGGCCTTGGCAGTGTCGAGCGGGTCTCCCGAGAGCAGCCGCTCGGAGAACAGCGGCGCGAGAGCGCGGTTGATCTCCTTGCGTTGCGCCGGGTCGCTGTACTCGTCGTAGCTGCCGACCAGCGTCTCCACCAACGTGTCCGGGGTGATCGTCCCCAGCGTTGGCACGTTGATCGGCCCGGTCAGTGCGACGAGGTCGGCGAGGGCGGGCACGTCGATGACCACGACGCCCGCCAGGCGACGCCCGCGAAGGCTGCGCCACGCGTTGGCCAGCTCGTTGCCCGAGACCCGCCAGTCGGGGGCCATCGTCGAGGTCAGGACCTTGAGGCGTCCGCGGTGGAACGGGTTGCCCTTGACCTTCTTCCAGTAGATCGACTGAGCCGTGCCTGGCGCGGTGCTGGTGTCGACGACGTCACCCATGGACAACTGGCCCTGGGACAGGTCCATCGTGGTGAAGGTCAGCGGAGTGCCGCCGGAGTAGCGCAGCTCCGACGGATTCAGCAGCGCCACGAGGTACTGACGGTCGGCCTGGGAGCCGAGCATCAGGGGGAGCTCGGCGAGCAGCGGTTGCGCGGTCGCGAGGCCGTCGACGAGTGGCTGCATCTGCTCGACCACCTCGTTGCGCGCCTCGCCGAGCCGGTCGCCGGCCACGAGCCTGTCATCCGCCACGTCGTCCAGCTCAGCACCGGCCTGGTCCACCAGCGAGTCGACCTCGTCGACGTCGTCGATCACGGTCGCAAGGACCTCGAGGTCGACGTTGCCGTCGTCGACCAACGTCGACCGGTCGCTGTTCACGCGCGAGACCAGGCCGACACCGACCTCGGCCACGGACGTGAGGTCGTCGAGGGCGTTGCCCAGGCGCCGTACGTCGCGCACCGGGCCACCCGCGACCGGGACCCAGCTCCACACGTGGCCGCCCACGCCCTGCACGGCACCCTGCACCTCATCAGCATGGGAGCGGGCACTCCTGACCGCCTGCTCAGCAGCCTCTACGTCGCCGGACTCGAGGGCGGCCTTTGCAGTCTCGAGGTCAGCCCGGGCGGCCTCTGCGGCGGCGGGAGCGTGGCGGAAGGGGAGGGCCAGGAGCCCGAGCGCGACGACGACGAGCAAGAGCCCCCCGCCGATCAGCAGGAGGCGCCCCCGCGTGGAAGACGGAGTGGCACGGCGCAACAGACCCATGGGTGCCATGGTCGCAAAGCACCCCACGTGCTCCCAAAAGCCCGGCCCGTGCCCCAGACGTGCTCGTGGGCTACGGAGTCGTGACGCCGGTGATGCTGAAGCTGGGCTGGGTGACCAGGCCCGGGTCGTCGTACGTCGCCCGGCCGGGCCCGGAGCGGGTCCAGCCCTCAGGCAGGTCGCTGACGTCGTAGCCCTCGGGCCACTGCACGCTGACCTTCAGCGCCTGCGGGACGACCATGCCCTGCGGGGTGGCGTCGAGGCGGTAGGTGAGGGTGCCGTCGTCGCGGGCGACCGCGGCGGCGGGGACGACGTACTCCAGCACGGCCTCGCGGGTGGTGCGCGGCGGGAGCGTGATGCCGAGCAGCTTGTAGGGGCGGCCGTAGTAGTCGAAGACCTTCGTGCCGACCTCGCGACCGGCGACCACTGCGCGATCGACCTCGACGCCCTCGGGCAGGAAGACCCCCAGGCGCATGCCGTTCCAACGCGTCCGGGCGGCGCCGCCGCGGGGGTCGCCGTAGAGCTCGTTGGCGTAGGGCGGGGAGTCGTTGAAGACCGAGATGGTGAGTGTCACCGCTGCCGAGCCGTCCTCGCGCAGGCGGACGTCGCTGGTCACCGCGCGGCGCTGCCAGTAGTCGGACTTGCTGCGGTTGGTGTTCTGGTTGAAGACGCCGATGTAGTCGTGGTCGGTCCCGGACAGCTCGCCGGAGAGCCCGACCTCGGCCGCCGCGGACTGCACGTCGGGGTCGCGCATCCACATCGCGAAGTGGCGCCCGCGGGCGGAGTCGCGCAGGGACTCGACCTTCTCCAGGCCCTGGCCCGGCCCGAGGAGCTGGTCGGCGAAGAGCGGGACCAGGGCGAGGTTCAGCTCGTGGCGGGCCTCGTTGTCGGGGAAGGCGTCGTAGTCGCCGACCATCTTCTGGGTGAAGTTGGAGGAGTCGATCCGCCCGTAGATCGGGACGTCCACGGGCCCGGTGACGCGGAGGAGATCGGCCAGGGCAACGACGTCGACGGCGATCAGGCCGTCGGTCTCCTCCCCGACGATGCGCTCCCAGCCACGCAGCAGCTCCTCGCCCGAGACCGACCAGTCGGGGGCGTAGGTCGAGGTCGACAACCGCAGCTTGCCGTTGTGGAACGGGTTGTCCGCCACGCGCTCCCACCTGCCCACGCGGTAGAGCTCCTGGTCGGTGGTGTCGCGCGCCTCGCCGATCGTCAGCCGGCCCTCGCTCACGCGCATCGGGGCGAGCGTCAGCGGCGCGCCGCCGGAGAAGCGCTGCTCGCTGGGGTTGAGCAGGGCCAGCAGGTAGGTGCGGTCGTCGTCGGCGCCGAAGAGGTCGGGGAGCGCCGCGGCGAGCGGCTTCGCGCGGCGGGCGCTGGCGGCGAGGGGCTCGACGACGTCGGTGGCCTCGTCGCGCGCCTCCGCCAGGCGGGTGCCGACACCGAGCGCGGAGTCGTTGACCTCGCTCAGCTCGATCTGCGCGGTGTCGAGGTGGAGGCTCGCCTCGTCGACCGCGCCCACCAGCGTCCGGAGGGTCGGCATGTCGACGGATCGGTCCTCGAAGAGGGTCGCCCGGTCGCCGTTGATGGCCGGCCACGCCTCGACCGCCACCTCGGCGGCGGTGGTCAGGTGGTCGAGGGCGTTGCCGAGGTGGCGTACGTCCGAGACCGGCTCGCCGACCACGGGCACCAGGCTCCAGACGTCGCCGCCGATGCCCTGCATAGCGTCCTGCACCTCGTCGGCGTGGCGGCGCGCACTCTGGATGCTGGCCTCCGCGGAATCGACGTCGCCGTTGGAGAGCGAGGTGCGCGCGGACTCGAGGTCGGCGCGGGCGCTCTCGGCGTTGCCGGGCGCCTTGAGGAAGGGGATCGCCAGCAGGCCCAGGACGACGACGAGCAGGAAGAGGCCGCCGATGACGCTGGAGGGTCGCACCAGCCGTCGTGCGGAGGACGGACGCGAGGACGGCATGTCTCACATGGTGCCGCAGGGCACCGAGCGCCATGGCCACATTAGGGTGGGGCGCATGCGTGGAATCATCCTGGCCGGTGGCACCGGCTCGCGACTGCACCCGATCACCCAGGGCATCAGCAAGCAGCTGGTCCCGGTCTACGACAAGCCGATGATCTACTACCCGCTGTCCACGCTGATGCTCGCCGGCATCCGGGACGTGCTGATCATCACGACGCCCCACGAGGCCGACGGCTTCCACCGGCTGCTCGGTGACGGCTCGCAGTTCGGGATCAACCTGACCTTCGCGGTCCAGCCCTCGCCCGACGGGCTGGCGCAGGCGTTCGTCATCGGCGCCGACCACATCGGCGACCAGCGCTCCGCGCTCGTGCTCGGCGACAACATCTTCTACGGCTCCGGCCTGGGCCACCAGCTGCTGCGCTTCTCCGAGCTCGACGGCGCCGCCGTCTTCGGCTACCACGTGGCCGATCCCCGGGCGTACGGCGTCGTCGAGTTCGACGACCAGGGCCGCGCGCTGTCGCTGGAGGAGAAGCCCGAGCACCCCAAGAGCGACTTCGCCGTCCCGGGGCTCTACTTCTACGACAACGACGTGGTGCAGTACGCCTCCGAGCTCGAGCCGTCGGCGCGCGGCGAGCTCGAGATCACCGACCTCAACCGCCGCTACCTCGAGGAGGGGCGCCTCCACGTCGAGGTGCTGCCGCGCGGCACCGCCTGGCTCGACACCGGCACCTTCGACTCCCTCAACGACGCCTCCAACTTCGTGCGCACCATCGAGGGCCGCCAGGGCTTCAAGGTCGGCGCGCCCGAGGAGGTCGCCTGGCGCATGGGCTGGCTCTCCGACGACGAGCTGGTCGAGCGGGCCGGGCCGCTGCGCAAGAGCGGCTACGGGGAGTACCTGCTGGGGTTGCTGCAGCACGGGTGAGGGCGTTCCCCGGTGCCGTCGCGTTCCCCGGGTACCCGGGGAAACTGGAGCCTCCACCCCGAAGTTTCGGGGGCGAGGCTCCAGGTTGAGGCGTGAACCCCGGGCGTACGACGCTCAGGTGAGGTCGGCGGCGACCATCCGCGCCACGATCTCCTCGAAGCCGACCGTCGGCGCCCAGCCGAGGACCTCGCGGGCCTTCGACGCATCACCCACCAGCTCGGTCGGGTCGGCGGGGCGGAAGAACCGCTCGTCCTGGCGCACGAGGTGCTCCCAGTCGGTGACCCCGGCGGCCGCAAAGGCGGCGGCGACGAACTCGCGCACGGAGTGGGCGCGCCCGGTCGCGACGACGTAGTCGGACGGCTCGTCGGCCCGCGCGGCGCGCACCATCGCGTCGACGTAGTCGGGCGCCCAGCCCCAGTCGCGGCGGGCGTCGAGGTTGCCGAGCACCAGCTCGTCGGCGTCGCCGCGGGCGATCGCGGCCACCGTCGAGGTGATCTTGCGGGTCACGAAGCGCTCGTGGCGGCGCGGCGACTCGTGGTTGTAGAGGATCGCGCTCGACACGTGCAGGCCGCGCTGGCGGAAGACGCGGGCGGAGAGGTGCGCGAAGGCCTTGGCGGCGCCGTACGGGTTGAGCGGCGCGACGGGCGTCGACTCGGTCTGCGGCGACTCGGCCGGCTCGCCGAAGATCTCGGCGCTGGAGGCCTGCACGAGGCGTACGTCGCCCACGAGGCGCGCCGACTCCATCAGCGCGACGGCTGCCTGCCCGTTGACGTGGGCGGTGAGGTCGGACTCGTCCCACGACTGCGCGACCGAGCTGATCGCGGCGAGGTTGTAGACCTCGCTCGGCGCGACCTCGCGCACCAGGTCGCGGGTCGCCGCGAGGTCGCCGAGGTCCCCGGTGTGGAGGACGACCTCGTCGGGGCAGTGCGCCGGGTGCCCGTCGGCGGACAGCACGAGGGCGTGGACCTCCATGCCCTCGCCGACGAGACGCTCCGCGAGGTAGGTGCCGTCCTGGCCGCCGATGCCGGTGATGAGGGCCCGAGCCGTCACCAGCCCGCCTTGACCGCCGCGATGTCGCTGTCGACCATCATCGCGACGAGCTCGGGGAAGGACACCGTGGGCGTCCAGCCGAGCTTGTCCTTGGCCTTCGAGGCGTCGCCGATGAGCAGCTCGACCTCAGCGGGGCGCATGAAGCGCGGGTCCTGCGTGACGTGCTTGGTCCAGTCGTCGATGCCCACGTGGGCGAAGGCGAGGTCGAGGAAGTCGCGGATCGAGTGGGTCTCGCCGGTGGCGATGACGTAGTCGTCGGCCTCGTCCTGCTGGAGCATGCGCCACATCGCCTCGACGTAGTCGCCGGCGTAGCCCCAGTCGCGCTGCGCGTCGAGGTTGCCGAGCGCCATCGAGTCCTGCTGACCGAGGTGGATCCGGGCGACGGCCTGGCTGATCTTGCGGGTCACGAACTCGGGGCCGCGGCGCGGCGACTCGTGGTTGAACAGGATGCCCGAGGAGGCGTGCATGCCGTAGGACTCGCGGTAGTTGATGGTCATGTAGTGGCCGTAGACCTTGCTCACGCCGTAGGGCGAGCGGGGCCAGAGCAGGGTGCTCTCCGACTGGGGCACCTCCTGCACCTTGCCGAACATCTCCGAGCTCGAGGCCTGGTAGAAGCGGATCGACGACGGGTCGTCGCCGGCGTGGAGGCGTACGGCCTCGAGCATGTTGAGCACGCCCATGCCCGTCACGTCGCTGGTGACGAAGGCGTTCTCCCAGGAGTAGGCGACGAACGAGATCGCGCCGAGGTTGTAGACCTCGTCGGGCTGGGAGTCGCGCATCGCGCGCATCAGGCTGGACAGGTCGGTCAGGTCACCGTTGTGGAGCTGGACGTCGGGGACGACCTTCTCGACCAGCTCGCGACGGGGGTTGTTCTGGCCGCGGATCAACCCGTGGACGTCGTACCCCTTCTCGAGGAGGAGCTCGGCGAGGTAGAGGCCGTCCTGGCCGGTGATTCCGGTGATGAGAGCGCTGGGCATGCCCGCAGTCTGTCAAAGCCTGCGGTCGTTAGGGTGATCGGCATGAAGATCCTCGTCAGCGGCGGCGCCGGCTACATCGGCTCGCACACCGTCATCCAGCTCGTCGCCGCCGGCCACGACGTCGTCATCGTCGACAACTTCAGCAACTCCCACCCGGTGGTGCTGGGGCGGATGGAGTCGCTCACCGGCACCAGCCTGCCGATGCACTCCTTCGACCTGTGCGACCACGACAAGACCGAGCACCTCTTCGCCACCGAGGACTTCGACGCGGTGATCCACTTCGCGGGCTACAAGGCAGTGGGCGAGAGCGTGGAGAAGCCGCTCGACTACTACGAGAACAACCTCGGCTCGACCTTCTCGCTCGTGCGGGCGATGCAGAAGCACCACGTGCACAAGCTCGTCTTCTCCTCCAGCGCCACCGTCTACGGCACCGACCAGGCCGGGGCGACCGAGGACCAGCCCACCTTCGCGACCAACCCCTACGGCTGGACCAAGGTGATGCAGGAGCAGATCCTGCGCGACGTCGCCGCCGCCGACCCGGACATGCGCGTGGCGCTGCTGCGCTACTTCAACCCGGTCGGCGCGCACGAGTCCGGCACGATCGGCGAGGACCCCTCGGGCAAGCCCAACAACCTGATGCCGTTCATCGCGCAGGTCGCGGTGGGCAAGCGCGAGAAGCTGTCGGTCTTCGGCGACGACTACGACACCGTCGACGGCACCGGTGTGCGCGACTACATCCACGTCGAGGACCTCGCGGCCGGGCACGTGGCCGCGCTCGAGGCGCTGACCACCACCACCGAGAGCGTCAACACCTGGAACCTCGGCTCCGGCCACGGCACCAGCGTGCTCGAGCTGCTGCACGCCTTCGAGCGGGCCGTCGGCCGCGAGCTGCCCTACGAGGTCGTGGCCCGACGCCCCGGCGACGTGGCGACGTCGTACGCCGACCCGTCCAAGGCCAACGCCGAGCTGGGCTGGAGCACCAGGAAGACGATCGACGAGATGGCCGCCGACGCGTGGCGCTGGCAGGAGCAGAACCCGCGCGGGTTCGCCGGGTGAGGCGGCGGCTCGTCCCCGCCCTCCTGCTGGCGTCGGGCGTTGCTCTCGCGCCGCCGGCGTCCGCCGTGCCGGTGGACGCGCAGCGGGCCGCCGCTCCACTCGCGGAGCGCACGGTCGTCGTCGACCCCGGCCACCAGCTCGGCAACCGCAACTTCCCCGCGCGCATCAACGCCCCCGTCCCGGCGGGGGGCTTCACCAAGCCGTGCAACACGACCGGTACGGCGACCGCCGGCGGCTACCCGGAGGCCACCTTCAACTGGCAGGTCTCGCGCCGCGTGGTCCGGCAGCTGCGCGAGCTCGGGGCGACCGTGCGCCTGACGCGCCACAGCAACCGCGACGACCGCTGGGGACCGTGCGTCGACGCGCGCGGCCGGGCGGGCAACGCGATCGACGCCGACCTCAAGCTGTCCATCCACGCCGACGGGTCGTACGCCGCCGGCGCGCGCGGCTTCCACGTCATCGCGCCGGCCGACCGGGCTCCGTGGACCGACGACATCCACGACTCCTCGATGGTGCTGGCTGCGCGGGTGCGTACGGCCCTGCTGGCGCATCGCTTGGGGCTCGCCACCTACGTCGCCGGCGGCGACGGGCTCGACGTCCGCTCCGACCTGGCCACCCTCAACCTCTCCGACGTGCCGACGGTGGTGGTCGAGCTCGGCAACATGCGCAACGCGGCCGAGGCGCGGGTGATGACCTCGCCGAGGGGTCGCGCCCGCTACGCCCGCGGGCTGGTGTCCGGGGTGCGGGCCTTCCTGGGCTGAGGCACGGCCGGCGTCAGCGCACCGCGAGCTCGGCGACGCCCCGGAGCACGCTGCGCAGGTGCGGCACCTCGTGGGTGCGGAGCAGGTGCGTGCCGCCCAGCGCGGCGAAGACGCCGTAGAAGCCCTCGGCCTTGCGGAACTCGTCGCCGAAGATGTCGTAGGAGTGGGGGACCGCGTTGCAGACGGGCACGCCGAGGGGCCGCAGGCGGAAGACCTGCGCCAGCACCCGGGCCTGGTGGCGGGCGCGCGTGGGCGGGTCGACGAGGTTGCCGTAGTAGAAGCCCATGCCGGGGTCGACGACGACCTTGTCGACGCCCAGCGAGCGGGCGTGGGCGATGCGGGGCGCGAAGTGGTCGAGCAGCACCGGCATCGGGTCGGCGTCGGGCGGGACGTCGGCGATCTCGCGGACGTTGGCGGTCTCGCCGAAGCACATGACGACAGCGGCGTCGTACTCAGCGGCGAGCGCCAGCATCTCGTCCTCGTGCTGGCGGCCGGTCATGTTGAGGATGCGGGCGCCGGCGTCGAGGCAGGCGCGCACGACCTCGGGCTCGTAGGTCTCGACCGACACGATCGCCTCGTCGGCCAGTCCCTTCACCGCCGGCACCAGGCTCGCGACCTGGTCCTCGGCGGAGACCCGGGCAGCCTTCGCGTTGCTCGACTCGGCACCGAGGTCGATGACGCCCGCACCCTGCGCGACCTGGATCCGGCCCATCCGGACCGCGTCAGCCGGGCTGGTGGCCACGCTCTCGCGGTAGGTCGAGTCGCGGGAGAGGTTGACGCACCCCATCAGGGTCAGCGGGCCGTCGCCGATGACGACGGGACCGCGGGGACCGTCGAGGACCACGGGCGCCACCGGGTGCTCCCATGCCGCGCCGTGGTCGTTCTGCAGCGCCGCCAGGTCCGCAAGGGTGATCACGCCTGAAAGGGTAGGGGGCAGGATGAAGCGGTGAGCGAATCCCTCGAGCTGCAGCGGCTGGCCGACCTGTCCGACGACGAGCTGGCGGCGGCGTACACGCCGTCACGGGAGCCGTGGCTCCGCGTCAACTTCGTGAGCACCGTCGACGGTGCCGCGCAGGGCTCCGACGGCGTCAGCAAGAGCATCAACAACGACGCCGACAAGCGGGTCTTCGACGCGCTGCGCAGGCGCGCAGACTGCCTGGTGGTCGGCGCCGGGACGCTGCGCGACGAGGGGTACGACGTCCCGTCGATCCCGCTCGTGGTCGTGAGCCGCTCGGCCGACCTGCCGCCGACGCTGGCCGACGCCCCGCGCGGGCGGATCCTGATGGCGACCGTGGCGTCGGCCGACGGGCTGGCGAAGGTCCGCGAGGAGCTGGGGGAGGAGCACGTGCTCGTGCTCGGCGAGGACGAGATCGACCTGGCCCTGCTGAAGGCCACGCTGGCGGAGCGGGGCTGGGGCGAGCAGCTGTGCGAGGGCGGGCCGTCGCTGTTCGCCGACCTGCTCGCCGCCGAGGTCGTCGACGAGCTGTGCTGGACGATCGTGCCGGCCCTCACCGGCGGCGACGCCGTACGCATCGCCACCGGCGCGGAGGTGGAGGTCGCGCTGCGTCCCGCCCTGCTGCTGGAGCAGGACGGGACGCTGCTGGGGCGCTGGCTGGTGGAGTGATCCCGGATCAGGGAGCCGGGTAGTCCACCACGTAGCTCGGGACGCCGGGCGCGTTGCTGTCCACGCGCGCCCCGGTGTCGTTGACGACGTGCTCGATGCTGCCCGCCTCGAGGTTGACCGTCAGGACGTGGTGGAGGCGTACGCCGGCGCGCTCGGGCACCTCGAAGCCGCTCTCGGTGGTGATCGAGGGGTCGTTGCGGTTGAAGACGTAGACCCCGCCGCCGTAGAGCTGGTGGCGGCGAACGTCGTCGGCGACCTTGTAGCCGGCCCAGCCGAGCGTGCCGTCGGGACGGGTCCAGTCGGCCTGCGAGGGCGGGTCGTAGGGCAGCTCGTTCTGGTAGAGCACGACCTCGCCCCGCTCGCCGTTCCAGATGGTGTTGAACTCCTGGTAGTGCTCGACGAAGAGGCCGGTGGCCCGCACGCGGTCACCGTCGACGATCACGCCGACGCGACCGATGTTGGTGTTCCAGCGGTCGGTGTCGCCCACCGCACCGGCTGTGAAGCCCTCGACGCCGTGGTCGGCACGCCACACCCACGCGTGGTCGATGAGCACGTCGTCGGCGTCGATGCGAAGGGAGACGTCGGCCTTGCCGATGTGGGGGCCGCCCACGCGGAAGTAGACGTCGTTGAGCGTCGTGGTCGGCGCCGCGGCCGCCGGGCGGTTGTCGCCGGAGCGGCCGGGACGGCCCTGGATGTGCATCAGGTTCGGCGAGAGCCGGGTGCCGGCGTCGATGGTGACGCCCGCGACGACCACGCCGGTCGCCTCGGGGCGTACGACGACGGGGGTGGCGCCGCCGACGGCCGTGAGGGTGGCGTGGCCCAGGCCCAGGACGACGGTGTCGTCACGGCGGATCACCAGGCTCCGGTCGACGTCGTACACGCCGGGGGTGAGCAGCAGGTTCTTGCCGCGGTCCAGCGCCTTGGCGATCGTTCGGGCGGACTGGTCCGGGCTGGCGACGTGGAAGGCCGAGAGCGGCAGGTCCTTGCCGGCGGTGGTGCCGCCGGCCCAGCTGGTGCCGCGCGAGTCGGTGCGCACGCTCGGCACGCGGACCTGCCAGTCGCCGTCGTCACCGAGGTGGAGGTAGGGCTTCTCGCGGCTCAGGGGGGTCTGGTCGAGCGTGGTGTAGGGCGGGGTGGGGAACCCGGCCTCGGAGGGGGCGCCGATGGTGCCGGCGAAGACCTGGTTCCACACGCCGTTGGACCAGTTCGCGACCTCGCTGTTGCGGGTCAGCCACTGCTGCTGCGAGCCGTTGATCACCTCACCGGCGCGGGAGTCGGCGAGGTAGCCGCCGCTGGCGAACTGCGGACCCTCGGTGCAGTAGTCCATCAGCGAGAGGTTGCCGCCGCGGATGTCGACGCGGCGCAGCGAGGCGGCCTGCGAGGTCGCCCAGAAGTTCGCCGACGCGCGGCAGCCGTCCTGGCCGGTGCCGTTGACGTCGATCGTGAGGTTGGACAGCGAGCGCCAGAAGTTGTTGAGCGCGACGCAGTAGGGCTGCGTCGGGCCGTCGGTCAGGCAGCGGTTGTAGACCTCGACCTTGCCGTTGATCACGACGTCGGACGGGTCGGCGCCGAGGCCGGCGACCTCGGTGTAGTAGCCGACCTTGATCTGCAGCGGCTCGCTGGGCGTGCCGTAGGTGCCGGGGAGGAAGAGCAGGCTCCACCGCTCCTCCGACATCTCGGCGTCGACCTGCTGCTGCCAGATCGCGTCCGCCTGCTCGCGGATCTCCGCCGTCGGCATGCTCGGGTCGAAGACGATGACGCGGTCGCCGAGGTCAGGCGCCTCGACGGGTGCGGCGGCGGGTGCCGCGCTGCTGGGGGCGATGGTGGGAGCGGTGAGCCCGACGGCGGTCAGGGCGAGGGCCGTGAGAGCGGCACGCAACGACGTACGACGACGTCGGCGGGGGTGCGGAAGCGGATGGGACATGGGGGACCTCCCGGGTGTGAGAGCGCTTCCACTCAGGATGCACCATCCGTGTGACCACCGCCACACCCGGGGGTCCGCCCCTGAGACGGACTAGCCCGCGAGGGTGTCGAGCAGCGCCTGCGAGAAGGCCGGGATGTCGTCGGGGTTGCGGCTGGTGATGAGGTTGCCGTCGACGACGACCTCCTCGTCGACCCACTCGCCGCCACCGTTGCGGATGTCGGTCTGCAGGCTCGGCCAGCTCGCGACCCGCTTGCCCTGCACCCGGTCGGCCTCGACGAGCGTCCACGCCGCGTGGCAGATCGCGGCGACGGGCTTGCCCGAGTCGACGAAGTCACGGATGAAGGCCACGGCCTCCTCGTCCATGCGCAGGGCGTCGGGGTTGGCGACGCCGCCGGGCAGGACGAGCGCGTCGTAGTCGGCAACGGCCACGTCGGCCACGCGACGGTCGACGCGCTGGGTGCTCGACTTGTCGAGGTGCTGGAAGAGCTGGACCTCGCCCTCGTCGAGCGAGAGGAGCTCGGCGGTGTGGCCGGCGTCGACGGCGGCCTGCCACGGCTTCGTGAGCTCGACCTCCTCGACGCCCTCGGATGCGGTCAGGAATGCGATTCGCTTGGACATGCCTCCACGCTCGCTCGCGGGTGGGTGGGCGACAACCGCCTTCGGGGTGGGGGCTGGGGGTGGCCTTGCGTCGCGTCTCGCGCCGCGTTCCCCGGGTACCCGGGGAAACTGGAGCCTCACCCCCGAAGTTTCGGGGTGGAGGCTCCAGTTTGAGCCAGTGAGCTCCGCGCCCGTGCGCTCAGGCGGCCCTGCGCCGTGACTCGAGGATCTTGCGGATCCGCGCCGCGAGCTGTTGGGGCGCCCCGAGCTGGGCCCACGTGACGCGGATGCAGACCCAGCCGGTGAGCTGGCAGATGCGCTCCTCGCGTTCCTTCTCCCGCAGCAGGAACTCCTCGAGCGTCTCGCCCGGCCGCCGATGGAGCTCGTACTTGATCCTCCCGTCGAACTCCAGGAACACACCGAGCTCGACCCACGCGAAGTCCACCCGCGCGAACCTCGCGCCGCGCTCGTCGAGGATCCAGACCTGGGGCTCGGGCATGAGCAACCCCTGGCTGTAGAAGAAGTACGCCGTACGCGACTCGCCCGCCGACTCCCGCCGCCCGTCCGCCAGGCGCAGCACGACGTTGGTGCGCAGGCTGTTGGGCCACCACCGGGTGCGGTGGGCGAACTGGCGTACGCCGCTCGTCGTCGTCAGCCCTGCGTGGAGCAGGCCGTCGACGGTGATCAGCGCAGACTCGACGGTGGAGACGGTCGTGATCTCGACGGCGCAGCGCGTGGCGAGGGAGACAGGCACACCGTTGACCACCTTGACGTGGTAGCCCGGCATCGAGCCGGCGTGCTGCACGCGGTCGCACTCCTTGCGCCCGGCGCGGCCGTCGGTGCGGGTGGTGTGGACCTTCGTGAGGTCGTGGCCCCACACGGGAACGCCCTGCTCGATCGCCGAGGACACGTGGGTGAGCACCGTGCTGGGATGGGCTCGCGCCAGGACAGCCCGCGACAGCACGCGGTGACGGTCGGCCGGGCTGAGGGAGTCCCACAGCGTCGCGTCGCAGTAGCTGCCGTGCCGTACGCGGTGCAGCTCGCCGCTCTTGACCCTCGTGCGGATCTGGCGGTCCGTGTAGCCGGAGTCGAGGAGCTCGCGCCTCAGCACGACGACGCCGGTGAGGTCGATGAGGTCGGTGGTGGACATGCAAGCCGACTGCCCGGCGGCCGGGGTGCCGAACCCCGCGATCTGGCGCCTGTGGACAGACCGCCGCTTCGGCAGGTTCGTCGGCGGCCTCGACGCGGAGGCTTCGGGTGCCGAACTGGAGCCTTGCCCGCGAAGTTTCGGGGTGGAGGCTCCAGTTTCCCCGGGTACCCGGGGAACGCGACGGCGGGGAAGGCAGCCCGCCTCAGCCGATGGCGCCGGCGTTGTCCTTCGCCAGCGAACGCGAGATGACCATCCGCTGGATCTGGTTGGTCCCCTCGAAGATCTGCATCACCTTCGCCTCACGCATGTAGCGCTCGACGGGGAAGTCACGGGTGTAGCCGTAGCCCCCGAGGACCTGCACGGCGTCGGTGGTGACCTTCATGGCGTTGTCGGTGGCGACGAGCTTGGCGACCGAGGCCTCGCGGGAGAACGGCAGGCCGGCGTCCTTGAGGCGCGCAGCGTGCAGCATGCTGGCGCGGGCCGAGACGATCGCGGCCTCCATGTCGGCGAGCACGAAGGCCAGGCCCTGGTGGTCGATGATCCGCGAGCCGAACGTCTCCCGCTCACGGGCGTACGCCACTGCGGAGTCGAGGGCGCCCTGGGCGAGCCCGACGGCCACGGCGGCGATGCCGAGGCGGCCGGAGTCGAGACCGGCGAGCGCGATCCGCAGGCCGTCGCCCTCGTTGCCGAGGAGGCGGTCGGCGTCGATGCGTACGTCGTCGAAGCGCATGGTCGCGGTGGCGGAGCCGGTGAGGCCCATCTTCCGCTCCGGCGGGTCGGCGGACAGCCCCTCGGTGTCGGACGGCACGAGGAAGCAGGAGATGCCGTTGCGGTCGTCGGAGGTCCGCGCCATCACCTTGTAGAAGTCGGCGTGGCCGCCGTGGGTCGTCCACGCCTTGGCGCCGTTGAGGACGTAGGAGTCGCCGTCGCGGCGCGCGGTCGTACGCATCGCCGCGGGGTCGGAGCCCGCGTGCGGCTCGGAGAGGCAGTAGGCGCCGAGCAACTCGCCGCCGAGCATGTCGGGCAGCCACCGCGCCTTCTGCTCCTCGGTGCCGAACTCGGCGAGGCCGAAGCACGAGAGCGCGTGGACGGACACGCCCACGCCGACCGAGGACCACACCGCGCCGATCTCCTCGAGCACCTGGAGGTAGACCTCGTAGGGCTGGTCGCCGCCGCCGACCTCCTCGGGGTAGGGCAGCGACAGCAGGCCGGCCTGGCCGAGCATGCGGAAGACCTCGCGCGGGAACGTCTCGGTGGCCTCCGCCTCGGCCGACCGCGGCGCGAGCTCCTTGGCGGCGATTTCGCGCGTCAGGGCGAGCAGGTCGCGGGCCTCGTCGGTGGGCAGCTGGCGGCGTGCGGTCATGTGACGCACGTTACCGGCGTCGTCCGCGGGCTCGAAGTCGGCGGCCCGGGGGTCAAGGTTCCGGTCCCAAACTGGAGCCTCACCCGCGAAGTTTCGGGGTGGAGGCTCCAGTTTCCCCGGGTACCCGGGGAACGCGACGACAGGGAAGGAGCCCTCAGCCCGCCGGCCACGAGAGCGGCGGGGCGATCATCCCCTCGTCGGTCATGAGCGCGAGCGCGTCGGAGACCAGGCCGGGCGCCTCGGGGTGCTCGCCCCAGAGCTCCTGGGCCCGGGCGACGAGCTCGCCGGCCGAGCAGGGCACCTCGAGCGCCAGCCAGATCACGACGCCGAGACCGGCGAGCACGTGGACCCGGTCGTCGACCATCAGCACCAGCTCGTCGTCGTACTCCACCGCGTCGCGCCACGGGGCGCGGGTCCAGGTGTCGCCCGGCGGGGCGGGTACGTCGGCGACGCCGGGGTGGTGCAGCCGCGGGGCGGGCGGCTGGCCCTCGACGTCGAGCAGGTGGACGAGGTCGTCGATCCAGTCGGCGAACTCGCGGTAGTGCAGCGCCCAGGCGCCGCCGCAGGCGTCGATCGTGTCGGCCAGGCGCAGGATCGGGTGCTCGAGGAGGGCCAGCGAGGAGCTCTGGGTCACCATCTCGGCGATCGCGTGCGCGGGCGCGAGCGGCACCAGGCCGTCGTCGTCCTCGCCGCGGTGCAGCAGCACGATGCGGTGCAGCCAGGCCTGCGCGGGCGGGTGCACCAGGCCGAGCTCGTCGGGCGACAGGGACTGCTTGAGGTGCGGTGACCCGCCGGCGGGGATGACGGACAGCGGCTTGGGGTGCGGGTGCACGGCCAGGGTGGCGTCGACGGAGGTGGTCTCGTCGGTGAGGTAGCCCAGCCGCCCGGCCAGCTGGCGTACGGCGGTGGTCTTGCCGGTCCCCGACGCCCCGACCAGCGCGAGGGCGCGGCCCTCGGGGTCGGCGACGGCGCCGGCGTGGAGGTTGATGCGCCGCCCGGCGGTGGCCTCGAGCGCGGCCATGGTGACGCGGGAGGTGATGGCGTAGTCGTGGACGATGTCGTCGGTCCCGTTGCCGGTGAGGTCGGTGAGGTCGACGACCGTGACGGGCGCGGCGTCGGTGAGCGCGCGGCTCCACTGCCCGCGCAGGCGGTCGACGGCGTCGCCGGTGACGGGGATCCCGATCGGCACCCCGAGGGCCGCCACCACCACGGCCGGCGGACCTGCCTGTGTGCTCACGGCGCCCACTCTAGGGTGGCGCCGTGAGCTGGATGCGCGATCACCGGATGCTGGTGGTCGCGTCGGTGGCGTACGCCGTCGGGCTCGGTGTGCTGGTGGCCGGGCCCTGGGGCCAGGACCTCAACGACCTGACCGTGCGGTGCTACACGTTCTTCCGCTACGACTGGCCGATCGCGCCGGAATGGGCGCTGCCGCACCACTACGGCGTGCTGCTCAACGTGCTGCTCTTCGTGCCGGTGGGCGCGCTGCTGGTCGCTCTCCTGCGGGGGAGGTGGTGGACGGCGGTGCTGGTGGCGGGGGTGTGCTCGGCAGCCATCGAGGTCGTCCAGTCGCGCTGGCTCGAGCGGATCGGCAGCGTCGACGACCTCGTCGCCAACACCCTGGGTGCGGCGCTCGGCGCGCTCGCGCTCACTCTTCGCAGACGACACCGATCACGACGAGCTGGTCGACCAGCGTCGCCACGTCCTCGCTGATCTCCTCGGGCGCGACGTCGGTCATCGCCGCGGCGGCGGCGGTGATCTCCGCCAGCGTGCCGCCCTCGGCGATCGCCAGCCACACCACGCACCCCGAGCCCTCGAGCAGGATCGGCGGACCCTTCGGCAGGCGGGTGAGGTAGGCCGTGGGCACCTCGCCGCCGTCGAGGTCCTCCTCGCTGACCCACGCGATGTCGTCGGCGATGCGGTAGTGGAGCTCGCTCACGTGCGCCTCACCCGGCTCGAGAGCTCGGTGACGGCGCGTCGCACCCGCAGCCGCTGTCGGGCCCGCACCTCGGTGCGGGTCGGTGCGCGCCCGAGCTCCATGCGCAGGTGGTCGCGGTTGACCCGCATCGCGGCGGTCAGCAGCTCGGCCTTGGCGCGCACCGTGGTCGCCGCGGCGAGGCGGGCGCGCCACTCGTCGAGCCGGCTCCCGCCCTGCGTGACGTGGCGCCAGAGCAGGTAGGTCGGGTCGTCGCGGTGCAGCTCGAGCTCGCCGATGCCGGCGGCGAGCGCGACCTCGGCGCGCAGCTCGGCGGCGAGGGCGCGTACGGCGTCCTGCTCGTGCGGCTCGGCGCCGCTCCACGCGTGGTCGAGGTCGGCGGTGCCGCCCGAGCGTGCGGAGTGGAGCACGAGGATCAGCCGCTGGGCGGTGCGGTCGGGCACGTGGCAGTCGCGGTGGGCGATGGGGCGTACGACGCGGTCGCGGGCGAGGACGTCGAAGGCCTGCTCGGCGTCGACGGTGACCCCCGGCCAGCTGACGTGCACGTCGACCCAGCCCCAGTCGTCGTGCCACCAGTTCGCGGCGTGGGCGAAGACGGACCCGGTGGCGAAGCCGGTGCGCTGCTCGAAGCCCACCGACTCCACGGCGGCGACGAGACGGGAGAGGTGGCTCGGGCGGACCAGGACGTCGACGTCGCTGGAGTGGCGGCCCTCAGCCCGCAGCCCCGGCAGGACGGCGGGTCCCTTGAGGTGGAGCAGGTCGATGCCGGCGTCGTCGGCGAGCTTCTGGACGACGGCGTGGGCGAGGTGGACACGTGCGGCGATGGGCGCCGCCCGTACGTCCGAATCCTCGCTCATGCGGCCATCGTGCCAGCCGCGCCTCGGCGAGTGTCGCCGAATCGGCCGGGCGGTCGCGGTGCACGGCCTACACTCGCGAGCATGACGTTCGGGGACTTCGTTCGGCTGAGCCGCGCCTACGTGTGGGTGCTGGTCGGCTGCACGATCCTCGGCGCCCTCCTGATGATCGGCAAGACCACCCGCGACCCGGTGCTCTACTCGGCGACCTCTTCGGGACTGGTGCGGGTCGGCCAGGCGACCACGGCCGGTGAGGAGCAGGGCAACGCCACGCTCGCCGAAGACAAGGCGAACCTCTACGCCTTCCTCGTCTCGACCACCCCGGTCGCCGAGCAGGTGGTCGAGGACCTCGACCTCGCCATCCCGCCGAGCGCCATCGCGGGACGCTTCTCGGCCTCGGTCGACGCAGAGGTCAACTCCCTCACCGTCTCGGCCGTCGGCAGCACGCCCGAGGAGGCGCGCGACCTCGCCAACGCCGTCGTCGAGGCGGTCGTCGTCGTCGCCCAGCAGATCGAGACCGGCGAGGAGAACCCGCGCGAGGAGCCGCTCACGCGGATCATCCCGCTCGAGCAGGCGCAGCTGCCAAGCGCGCCGTTCACACCGGACTACCGCAACGCCGCGATGAAGGGGGCGATCGGCGGCCTCGCGCTGGCCTACGCCTTCCTCGTGGGCCGCCGCCTGGTCGACCGCCGCATCCGTTCCGCCAAGCACGTCGAGGACGCCACTGGCGCCTCCGTGCTGGGCATCATCCCCAAGGAGGACGCGCTGGGCCGTGTCCACCGCGGGGTGCGTGGCGACCTGGGACGGGCCGCAGAGGCCTTCCGCCAGCTGCGCACCAACCTGCGCTTCGTCGACGTCGACAACGAGCCCCGGCGCATCGTGGTCACCTCCGCGTTGGCCGGCGAGGGCAAGTCGACGGTCTCCTCCAACATCGCCCGCCTCGTCGCCCAGGCCGGCACCCCGGTGCTGCTCATCGACGCCGACCTGCGTCGCCCGATGATCGCGACGACCTTCGAGGTCGACGGGGCCGTCGGCCTCACCCAGGCGCTGGCCGGTGACGTCGACGTGCGCGAGGTCATCATCGAGTCCGGCATGCCCAACCTGAGCCTGCTGCCGGCCGGGCGGATCCCGCCCAACCCGAGCGAGCTGCTCGGCTCGCTGCGGATGAAGCAGTTCGTCGACGAGCTCTCGGTCGACTACCTCGTGATCCTCGACGCCCCGCCGCTGCTGCCGGTGACCGACGCCGGTCTCCTGTCGGCCTTCTGCGACGGTGCCCTGCTGGTCCAGGCGGCCGGCAAGACGCAGATCGAGCAGAGCCAGCAGTGCCGCCGCATCCTCGACCAGGTCGGCAGCCGCCTGCTCGGCGTCGTGCTCAACAAGGCGCCGGTCAAGGGCGCCGCCGCGATCGCCTACGGCGGTGGCTACGGCAGCTACGGAGGCTATGGCGGCTACAAGGCGGAGTACGGCTCCCGCGAGGCCTACTCGACCGCGGGCAAGGGCCGACGGCGCAAGCAGGCGAAGAGCGAGGCCAAGGCCGAGGCGAAGGCCCAGTCGAAGGCCGAGTCGAAGACCGAGGCCAAGGCTGAGAAGAACGCCGACGCGCCGGAGAAGGCCGCGAAGTCCTGACCCCGCGAGGGACAGGGTCAGTACGCCCCGCGGCTGGCCAGCACAGCGGTGACCGTGCGCGCCAGGATGAGCAGGTCCTGGACCATCGACCAGTTGTCGACGTAGTAGAGGTCGAGGCGCACGGTGTCCTCCCACGAGAGGTCCGAGCGCCCGGAGACCTGCCAGAGGCCGGTCATGCCGGGCAGCACGTTGAGCCGGCGCAGCATGTCGTCCTCGTACTTCTCGACCTCCGCCGGCAGCGGCGGGCGCGGGCCGACGAGGCTCATCTCGCCGCGTACGACGTTCCAGAGCTGGGGCAGCTCGTCGAGCGAGAAGCGGCGGATGAAGCGCCCAGGCCGGGTCACGCGCGGGTCGGTCGTCGACTTGAAGAGGACGTGGTCGGCGCGCGGGTCGAGGTCGGCAAGGCGCTGCTCGGCGTCCACCGACATGGAGCGCAGCTTGAGGCAGGTGAACTCGGCACCCTCGCGCCCGACGCGGGTCTGGCGGAAGAGCGCCGGACCGCCGTCGTGGCGCTTGACCCAGATCATCAGGAAGGCCAGCAGCGGCCAGACGAGGAGGAGGATGGTGAGTGCCCCGACGACGTCGAAGGCGCGCTTGGCGTCGTTGGTGGCCAGCTGCGAGCGCGAGCGGCCCAGGTGCATCAGCGGCAGGCCCGCCACCGGTCGGATCCGGACCCGCTCGCTGGAGACGTCGGTGACGTTGGGCGCCACGATGATCTGCACGTTGGCGTGGTCCTCGAGGTCCCACGCCAGGCGTCGCAGCGCGGTGGAGGAGCTGACGGCGCCTGCGGTGAAGAAGACGATGTCGGGCGCGAGCTCGTCGACCACCGCACGTACGTCCTCGCTGTGCCCGAGGACCTCGAGGCCGGTGGAGGTGCGCTCCAGCCCGGCGTAGTCGCTCGGCACCAGGCACCCCATCACGGAGTAGCCCAGCCACGACTCGCGCGCCAGCACCGTGTGGATCTCGCCGATGTAGCCCGGCGTCCCGACCAGGATCACCTTCTCGTTGAAGTGCCCGGTGCTGCGCAGGCGCTGGATGACCCGGCGCGAGATGAGCCGCCCGATCAGCAGCAGCAGCACGCCGATCGGGAAGAGCAGGACGAAGAAGCCCCGGGAGAGGGGGTACTGCATGAGGAACGCCATCGTCGCGACGAGGGCCGCGGTGAAGAAGGAGGCGTTGACGACGAGCTTGAACTCCTCGGTGCCCGCGCCGAAGACGTGGCGCTCGTAGGTGCCGAAGATCGAGAGCATGACGATCCAGGTCGCGACGAAGAAGCCGCTCGCCAGGACCGTGTTCTCCAGGACGTCGCCGGAGGTGGCGAAGATCGGCAGCGTGAGCCGGAACCGGATGGCCATCGCAGTCGCGGCCGTGATCATGACGAGGTCGATGACCCCGATGAACCACGGGAGGAGGCGGATGCCTTCTGGCCGCACGTCAGAGCCCCCTGTCTTCCCGCAGTGCGATCGAGCGGATCCGGTCGATGAAGCGGGCCTCCCCGAACTCCTCGGCCCGCATCACGAGTCTGTCAGGGTCCCAGCCGTGGTGGTCGGACTTCTCGAGCGCGGCGGTGATGAGCTCGGGCTCGGGGCTGTCGAAGAACATCCCGGTCTCGCCCTCGACGACGGTCTCGAGGAAGCCGCCGCCGCGCAGCGCCACCGCCGGGACACCGAAGGCCGCAGCCTCGAGCGGGGTCAGGCCGAAGTCCTCGTGGCTGGCCGCGACGAGCACGTCCGCGCCGGCGTACACCGCGCGGAGCTGGGCGTCGCTGAGCCCGCCGAGCAGCCGCACGTTCGCCGGCAGGGTGGCCCGCAGCCGTGCCTCCTCGGGGCCGCGTCCGACGACGACGAGGCGCCGTCCGGTGCCGCGTACGGCCTCGATGACGGCGTCCACGTTCTTGTAGGGCAGCAGCCGCGAGACCACGAGCGCGTAGCCGGGGTCCCAGCCCGCGAGCTCGGGCACCGCCTCACGGGGGGCCGAGGCGTCCATGCCGTGGGGCGGCGGCAGGAGCTCGGCGTCACGGCCGTACGTCGTCGCGATCCGCTGCTGCACCACGCGGCTGTTGGCGAGGTAGACGTCGACCTGCGCGGCCCGGTCGCGGTCCCAGCGCTTGAGCATCGGCCGCATCGCCAGCAGGGGCGGGCCGAGGGGGGAGCGCCACGCGGTGCCGCCGAGGTACTCGTCGGTCTGGTAGAGCCAGCGGGCCGGGTTGTGGCAGTAGACGACCGTGCGGCCGGGGGCGTCGAAGCCGTGCGCCCAGCCGCTGCTCGAGGCGACGACGACGTCGGCGTCGACGCGCATCCGGGAGGCGGCGGGAGCCAGGAGCGGGAGCGCGAGGCGGTGGTCGCGCCGGAAGGCACCGATGCGGTTGAGCGGCGAGGTGCGGATGTCGGCGCCGGCGAAGTCGGGGTAGGTGCCGTCGGGGTCGTAGAGGGTGGTGTGGACCGGCGCCTCGGGGAAGGCGCGCATCAGGCTCAGCACCACGCGCTCGGCTCCGCCGCGCTGGGTGAGGTAGTCGTGGGCGATCGCCACGCTCGCTCGCGCGCTCATGACACCCCCAGGTCCGTCAGCAGTCGCTCCACCCGCGACCGGCCGGCCTGCGGTGAGTACTCATCCTCCCAACGCTCGCGCGCCCGGTCGGTCACGAGGCGCACCTCCTCGGGCGTCGCGGCGAGCGCGCGGGCGACGACGGCTGCGAGGTCGTCGGCGTCGCCGGCCCGGGCGACCCAGGGGTGCTCGGGCCCGGCGACCTCCGGCAGCGCGCCGGCGTCGGAGACGACGAAGGGGACGCCGGCAGCCATCGCCTCGGCGGCGACGAGGCCGAAGGACTCCGCGACCCGGCTCGGGAAGACCGCCAGGTCGACCTCGGCGAAGAAGGCCGCGGGCGTCACCCAGCCCAGGCGGCGCACGCGGTCGCCGATGCTGGTCAGTGCCTCGGCGACGGGCAGCTGCTGCTCGGCCGGCACCCAGCGGTCGTCGCCAGCCACGACGAGGGTGGTGCCGGCGAGGTCGGGCGCAGAGAGGGCACGCGCGACGAGGTCGGCGCCCTTGTCGGTGGAGAGCCGGCCCATGAATCCCACCCGGCTCTGCGACCCGCCACGGATTTCGGGCTCGACCGTGTCGGTCCAATTGGCAAACACCTGGGCGCCCGTGACCTGCGAGGCGAGGGCGTGCGAGGGCACCAGGACTCGCTCGGCCCCGACGCGCGCCACCGCGAGCGCGACGCGCTGGGCCCGCGAGCGTGGCAGCTGGTGAAGGTGGACGAAACGGCGACGGTGCCCGGCGGTGGCGAGGGAGGGCGCCAGCCCGTGGCACCAGAGCAGCCCCGTGCGATCGCGGCGGTCCCACGCACGGAGGCGGTGGAGGTGCTCGCGGCGGTCGCCGGCCCGGAGAGCGACGACCTCGGCGCCGACCGCGGCCGCCGCGTCGAGGACGTCGGTCGGCCGGTCGGGCGCGACCACGACCACGCAACGGCCCAGCGCGACCAGCGCCGCGGCGCACCGGACGAGCACCTGCTCGCCGCCGCCGAGGACCGCATGATTGGCGGCGAGGTGGATCGGCTCAGGCATCCGGCGGGACCTCCGCGGGTGACTGGAGCACATGGCCGAGGGCAAGGGCCACCGCGACGGCCATCGGTGTGTCGAGAAGTACCTCGCCCAGGGTGATCGCCATGACGCCGATGCCGATGATCGCGCCCTGCGCGCCCGCGGCCACCAGGTCGCCCGCCCGAGAATGGTCCGAGAGGCGGACGAAGGCAAGGACGAGCAGGGCCAGCACGAGCAGGAGAGCGCCCCAGCCGCCCTCCTGCCGGGTGGCGAGATAGCTGTTGTGGAAGAAGAAGTCGAGGTCGCGGATGTTCACGATCGCGGTGCCGGGGCCGTTGCCGTACCACGGCGCCCCTGCCAGCTCGACCTGCTCCTGGGCGATGATGCGGTCACGAAGCGCATCGCTGCCGGAGCGGTCGGAAAAGGGGCCGACGGTCGTCAGGCCCTGTGGGATGTTGTCGACCAGCCAGACCAGGGCGGCGGCCATGGCGGCTCCGCCGAAGGTCCCCAGTCGCCGGCCGATCAGCACCCAGACGGCGACGAACGCCCCCGCCAGCAGTCCGGTGCGCGAGAAGCACAGCACCAGGCCGACGACCATCGGCACGGCCACCGCCGCTCGGACCTTCCAGCGATCGTCGCAGAAGAAGATGGCCAGCGTGCCCAGCACTGCGATGAAGTAGGCGCCGGCGTTGGGGTCGCCGAGGAACCCGGTGAGCCGGTCGCCATAGGTGTCACCACCGACCCCGACGATCGCAAGACCGATGACGGCCATGAGGCCGGCAGCCAGCCCTGCGCCCACCGACCGCAGGGACAGCCGTCCCGTCCCGCCCGCCCAGATGAGGCCAGCGAGGATCCCGACGTGCCCGACCCGACGGGTCCACTCGACGTCATTGGTGACGCCGGAGTAGATCAGCAGCGCCAGGAGCGCGCCGAGCACGATGACGGCGAGCGCCGGCAGCCGAGCTCCACCGCGGGCCGGCCTGAAGAGACAGAGAACGACGAGCCCTGCCATTGCGAATTCGTTGACCGGGTATCCCGAGACCTCGAGCGCGCGGAACGGAAGCAGCGCCATCAACGCGAAGTCCGACATCCGGATCTCGCGATCGGCCTGCTCCGCCTTGGCCAGGGTGCGGTCGGGGAGCTCCCAGGGGGAGTCGGTGCGGCTCATCGCCCGGCTCCCGCAGATGCGTACGCCGTCGCGATCCACGCGCACATGTCGTCGACGCCGAGCCAGTCGTCAAGGCCAGGTCGCGTCGTCAGGTCGAGGCCTTGGCGCTCGAGCGCCTTCGCGACCGCGACGGTGTCGCCGGCGTCCACCAGCGAGGCGGACGGGAGGATCTCGGGGTTGCCGCCGACGTCGCTGGCGACGACGCCCATCCCGCGCGCTGCGGCGTCGAGCAGGGCGTAGGAGCAGTTCTCCCAGACCGACAGCATGGCCAGAACGTCGTGCTCGGCCATCGCGGCCTCCGGGTCGACGAAGCCCGGCATCGAGACGACGCCCGCGAGCCCGAGCCGCTCGAGCTGCGCCGTGAGCGCTTCCTGCTCGGGGCCGGTGCCGGCCAGCGTGAGCCGGGCCTCGGGTCGTGAGCGGTGCAGCTCGGCGAAGCCGTCGACCAGCGCGGGGAGCCGCTTCTCCGGCGACAGCCGGGCCAGCGACAGGATGCACAGCCCCGGCACCCTCGGTGGTTGAGGTGCGAGCGCAGCGGGCCTCGAAACCGCATCGACCCCGTTGGGAATGACCGTGACCGGCACTCGCGGGTGCCACTTCTCGCGCATCGCGTCGGCGGTGGCGCGGCTGACCGCGATGGCCGCGTCGAAGCGCCGCAGCCGCAGCGTGTGGACGCCCGCCATCACGCGCGCCTTGGCGCTGGAGCGGTGGTAGACCACGTCGTCGCGGGCGATGCCGTGCTCGGTGGTGACGAGCCGAGGGCCGCGGCCGCTCGCGAGGGCGACGACGATGTCGGCGTAGGACAGGTGGCTGTGCACGACGGCCGGGCGCTCGCGGCGTACGACCTCGCGCAGCGACGCCACGGACGCGCGCAGCCCGTGGTCGGGGCCGAAGGGAACCTCGACGACCGTGGCGCCGAGGTCGCGCAGCCGCTCCGGCAGCGCACCGGGAGGCGCGAGCACGACGAGACGCCAGCCCGGGATGCCCGCGCGGGCCACGTCGAGGACGTGGCGGGCCACCCCGGCCAGGTCGCTGACCGGGACCACCCAGAGCGCCGTCGGCGAAGGGGATGCCCTCAGAACCATTGCTCCAACCGCTCCAGGGCGATCCAGAAGCCCTCGCCGTCGTTGACGTGGCCCTGCCAGATCTCGGGGATGAAGCTCACCCCGGGCGCCATCGCGTCGAGCTGTTGGGCGAGCACGGCCCAGTCGATCTCGCCGTCGCCGACCTGCACGCCCTCGCCGTCGACGCCGGTGGCGTCGACGAGGTGGAGGTGCTCGGTGTGGGGCGCGAGCAGGTCGGTGGCCTCGGCGAACGACATGCCGAGGTAGTTGGCCGACAGCTTGGAGTGCGACACGTCGAAGCACAGCCTGCGGTCGTGCTCCTCGGCGAAGGCGGCGGTGTCGCGCGGGTCGACGAAGAGGTTGCAGTAGAGCTGGCCACCCATGTACCACGGGTAGGGCGGCAGCGTCTGCGCGCAGAGGCGTACGCCGGAGTCGTCGACGCGGGCGAGGCCCGCAGCCACGCGGGCGTACATCTGCTCGCGCTCGGCCGGCGCGACGAAGGCGTCGGTGGTGAAGCCGCCGAGGCTGGCCACGATGACCGGACCGGCGCTGTCGGCCTTTGCGTCAGCGCCCTTCGTGAAGTGCTGCTGCATCTCGCGGGTCGTGTCGACCACCCGCTGGAGCTCGCGGATCGAGCGCTCCCAGTGGGCGTCGTCCTCCGAGGCGAGGTTGAGCAGGAAGTCGCCGGCGAAGAGGTCGGGGGAGTGGGTGGTGAAGCCCATCGGCAGGCCGCCGGCGTACTTCGCGAAGACGTCGGCGACGGGGAGGTCGAGGTCCTTGTAGGAGAAGTGGAACTCGAGGAAGTCGGGGGTCGTGTCCTTCGTCATCGCGTCGATGTCGTGGTAGCGGACGGCCAGGCCCCAAGGGCGGCGGAAGGAGTAGTCGCGCCCGCGCGGGGCGGCGTCGCCGAGGTCGGTGGCGTAGAAGAAGTCGCCCGGGTCGAGCGCGCGCGAGGTGGTGCGCCCCACCAGCTTGTCGTACGCGTTGGGCTGGAGGCCGCGGCCGGGGCTCTTGATGTCGATGTCGGCGGCCAGCAGGGTCTCGCCGACCTCGATCCGGCGCGTGGCGACGAGCGACTTGGCGAGGTTGACGCGGTTCATCATCTCGCCGGTGGAGACCACACGGGGCGCGTTGGTGCCCAGCGCCTCCTCGACCTCGCGGACCCGCTGCACCATCTCCTTGAACTCGTCCGGGAGCAGGCTGACCTTGTGGTCGTTGCCCTCGAGCCCCCGGTCGACGGTGAAGTGCTTCTCGATGATGCGCGCGCCGAGTGCCACGGCGGCGACCGGCACGTGGAAGCCGCGCTCGTGGCCGGAGTAGCCGACCGGCGCCTGGGTGAGCTCGGCGAGTCGCGTCAGGTAGGCGAGGTTGATGTCCTTGAAGGGCGCCGGGTAGGTCGACTGACAGTGCAGGAACGCGTGGGCCACCCCGGTGCTGCGCACGACGTCGACGGTCTCGCGGATCTCGCCCTCGGTGGACATGCCGGTGGAGATGACCATGGGGGTGCCGCTGGCGGCCATGTGGCGCAGCAGGGCGTGGTTGGTCATGTCGGCGGAGGCGACCTTGAGCGAGGGGATGCCGTAGTCGACGAGCCGGTCCACGCTGACCGGGTCCCAGGCGGTGCACATGACGTCGATGCCGACGTCCTTGCAGTGGTCGAAGACCTCGAAGAGGCCGTCCGCGCCGAGGTTGTACTTGGCGAGGAGGTCGAGGGTGTATTGCGGGCCGAGGTCCTCGCCGCCCGAGCCGGAGGTGCCCTGGCGGTAGACCGACTCCATGTCGCGCAGCTGGAACTTCACGATGTCGGCGCCGGCCTCGACCGACAGGTCGACGAGCTGCTTGGCCAGCGACACGTCGCCCTGGTGGTTGATGCCGATCTCGGAGATCAGCAGCGCGGGGGCGTCGGGGGCGACGACGTGGCGCCCGATGCGCAGCTCGTCGGCGCGGTTGATCGCGATGGCGACCAGGTGGCCGCGCTCGTCGAGGAGGGCGACGTGGTCGATGCCGGAGCCGAAGGCGTGAGCGATCTCGGCAGGGCTGCTGCCGACCGGCAGGCTGCGCGGTGAGGTGTTGGCTGCCTCGATCGCAGGCACGTCGACGTCGAGGCTTGCGGCCCGGCTCAACCAGCGGCGGAAGTCGCCGTCGGACAGCACTCCGTCGAGGTGGCCGTGGGAGTCGACGAGGAAGATCACCCGCGACTTGTTGGCCGTGATCTTCTCCAGGGCCCGCAGCACCGGGTCGCCCGAATAGACGACGTAGGGCGTGAGGTCACGCTCGATGATCAACGCTGGGCCTTCCGATCGTGGTGCGGTCCGCACCACCGTAACCAGCGGATGGTCTCCGCGTGGTGACACCGCTCAACGTGCGGCCAACAACCTCGCGGCCAGTGCCACGTCGAGCTCGGTGTCGATGTCGATGCCCTCGTCCTCGGCCATCACGAAGAGGCCGATGCGACCGCCGAGGCGGTTGTCGTGGCGCTCGTAGACCTCGGTGCGCGTGACGTAGAGCGAGCCGGTCTCGCGGTAGCGCCGGGTCGCGTCCGTAAGGTCCTGCCGACGTGGCCGGGCCGCGACGTCGTACGCCGCCGTGGGCGGGTCGCCGGCCTGCCAGACGAAGGGCGGCTGCTCGACGACGCCGACCATCGAGTCCACCCCGGTGGCGGCGAACTCGGCCAGCGCCCGGGCGAGGGTGTCGTCGTGCCGGACCGGCGAGGTGGCCTGGAGCAGCATGACCGCTTCGGGACGTCCCCGCTCGGCCGTGACCTGCTCGAGGGTGTGGCGCACGACCGGCTCCGTAGGGGTGGTGTCCTGCGCGAGCTGGGCGGGCCGCAGCCACGGCACGCGCGCGCCGGCCGCGCGGGAGACCTCGGCGATCTCCTCGTCGTCGGTGGAGACCAGCACGTCGAGCTCCGGCACGGCGAGCGCCTGCTCGATCGTCCAGACGATGAGCGGCTTGCCGCCGACGTCGAGGAGGTTCTTGCGCGGCACGCCCTTGGAGCCGCCGCGGGCGGGGATCACGCAGAGGGTCACGACGCTGCCCCGGTCACGATCGCGGCGATCCGCTCGGCCGGCTGGTGGGCGGGCCGGTCGGGTGCGGGCGTGGGTGTGGAGTGGCCGAGACGGTGCATGGCGTAACGCTCCCAGAACTCACCCAGCCAGGCGGGCGGACGGGGGAAGTCGACCCACGCCTCGCGACCGCGGGTGGCCGCCTCGAGCACCCCGGTGGAGAAGACGCTGACGATCGGTGCCTCGAGGTCCACGAGCGGCACGCCGCTGGTGTCGACGGTGATCCCGGCGCGGCGATAGCCCGCCAGGGCCGCGCGAGAGGTGACGTCGCGCTCGGAGGGATGGGGGCGGTAGGTCGCGTCGTGCTTGCGGCAGGTGCTCAGGGCCGCCTGCGCGAGCCGGGCCCGCGAGATCTCCGCAGCGTGTCCCTGGCCGAGGTAGACCAGTCGCCCGGCCCCGTCGCTGGGCCCGCTGGTCGAGGGAGGACGACGTCCTGTCACGAGACCCGCCTGCCACAGGAGCTCGCTGCCGACGACGGTCACCTCCACGTCGTGTCGCCCCGTGGTCCAGAAGGTGCCGTCGGCCTCGCTCCAGGCGAGGAGCCGGGCGGCGCGCGGCAACGGAGGGGCGTACGGCGTGAGCGCACCGTGCTGCGAGACCAGAAAGGGCAGGTCCCGGTCGTCGGCGACGGCGAAGGCCGCGGCGCCGATCTCGGTGTAGTGGCCGGCGGCGAGGACCGCGCGCGGCCTGACGAGGTCGCCCAGGTCGGAGAGCGCGACGGTGCGGCGACGGTGGGTGGCGTACGCCGCTGAGGCCTGCCAGCCGACGGGGGCGACAACTGTCGTGCGACCGGGCTCGAGGTGGTCGAGCGGTGCGACGACGGCGCGCGCGACGCTGGCGTGCGTGGCCTCGACCGCCACGAGCAGGTCGGCGTCCTGCCCGGGTGAGAGGAGGTCGACCTGCGTGTCCGCGGGGGGGCGCAGCCGCGCGCGCACCGACCGGACCGCACCGCGGACCGGGTGGCGCGACTCGTGCCAGCGTCGCCAGGCGACGAGGTCGGCGGGGTGCCTCAGACCGTGTCCCATGCGTCCTCCAGAACTGCGACGCGGTGGTCGAAGGTGTGCTCGGCCAGCGTGCGCGAGCGTGCTGCGGCGCGGATCGCGTCGGCCCACGCGACGTCGGCGACGGCGCGGCGGCACAGGTCGAGCAGCTCGTCGGTGCCGTGCCACGTGAGCACCTCGGTGCCGGGGTCGTAGAGACCCGCGACGTCGGCGCGGTCGATCAGCTGCACCGCTCCGACGCCGGCGGCCTCGAAGGTGCGCATCGTGAAGCCGTCCTGGTCGCCGTGGAGGTTGAGGGTGGCCGCCGAGGCGGCCATGACGTCGTACGCCCCGGCGCGCGAGACGTCGCGCTCGGCCGGCACCGTGGGCGAGCCGACGCGCCACGTGCGCAGCCGGTCGACCGGGTGGCCGGACCAGTCGCGACCGTAGGCGTGGACCGGCACACCACGGTCGTGGAGGGTCGTGAGCACCTCCTCGCGTGAGGGGTAGCGGGCCCCGATGAAGGTGACGTCGCCGGTGCGTCGCTGCGTCGGCGAGGGGACCAGCCGGTGGTCGAAGGCGAGAGGGAGGTGCCGGGCGTCGAAGCCGCCGGAGGCGAAGGCTGCCGCGTCGTGCGCGGAGTACGTCGCCACGGGGCCGACCCCCGCCAACCGGTCGAGGCTCCAGCGGGTGCGGCGTACCTCGTCGTAGAGCCAGGTCACACGGGGGAGCCCGGCGATGCGGTCCCAGAACTCCTGCTCGAGGGTGTCGCCCTTCACGACCACCACGGCCTGCGCGCGGCTGCGCGCCACGGCCGCGACCGCGCCGGCGGTCTCTTCCCGCGCCAGCCGTCGCAGGGACCCGGCGCCGAGACGCCGCGGGAGCTGGTGGCGCAGCTGGTGCCACGCGCGGCCGGCGAGCCCGCCGTGGGCGTCGTAGACGTGGGTGGAGACGGCGTGCCCCCGCGCAGCGAGAGCGCCCGCGATGGCGGAGTGGTAGCCGTGGAAGCCGGGGCTGACCAGCAGGACGCGCACGGGCCTCAGTGCCCGACGGGTCGAGCGGGGATGCCGACGACGGTCTGGCCGGGGGGCACGTCCTTGGTGACGACAGCGTGCGCACCGACGGTCGCACCGTCGCCGATCGTGACGCCGCCCAGCACCACGCAACGCTGCCCGAGGAAGACCCGGTCGCCGATCGTGATGGGACCGGTGCCGTGGACCTGGTGCCGGTCCTCGCGGTCGTGGTCGGACGACCCGACGAAGACCCCGTCGGCGATGACGCAGTCCGACCCGACGGTCACCGGGTCGAGCGCGTGCAGGTGGACGTCGTGGCCGAGGTAGGTGCGGTCGCCGATGCGCAGCGCGCCACCACCCGGCTCGCTGACGAGCCAGGCGCCCTCGAAGACGGAGCAGCCGGTGCCGAGGTGGATGCGCTCGACGCCCTGCAGCTTGTGGGGCCGGACGATGACGGTGCCTGCGCCGATCGAGCCGAAGGCACGGCGGTAAACCATCCCGGTCGCGACCTGTCCCGCGCGCCAGCGGAGGCCGGGGCGCGCCTCGGCCAGCCTGCGCATCATCGTCACAGCCGCCACTCTAGTGATGGCGCAGAACACAGTCCCTCAAGTTTGGCGAGCAGTCCATCGGGTGATCGAGGCAGGTGCTCTCCTCGCTACTGTCAACTCTGGCGCGGCTGAACGCGGCGCAGTCGCGCCCCAAGACTCTTTAGCCGGACTTTCGCCTGGTCGATTCGACGGTAGGCATGCCGATAGGCCGCGAGGGTCGTTCTCGTCCGACAGAGCTCGTCGATGAGATCTTCCGAATGCGCTAGGGCAAGGTCGACGTTCTCTCGCAGCACCAGATTCGCCGCTTTGGACGACTCGCGTGGATCGATCTCGCCTCGAGTGATCTGGGCGTCGTGATTGCGGTGACGGACAAATACGGCATCTGAGGTCGAGATGCGACCACCGCCGCGAAGAAGTCGAAGCCAGAAGACCCAGTCCTCACCGACCGCTACCCCTTCTGGGAAACCGCCCACCCGGTGCCAATCTTTGAGCCGGAACGCCGACGCAGTAGCGATCATCGTGGATCGCCACATGTCCTCACGAGTCAACGCCCCGGGCGTGATCGGAGCTGACTGTTGCGGAGATGCACCGTCTGAGAAGTTGATACCCGATCCTGTGACGATGACGACGTCATCGTGAGCGTCGAGGACGTCGGCTGCGATTGAGGCCGCGCCAGGCTCGATCAGGTCGTCGCTGTCCAAGGCGATGGCATAGGGCGTTCGAAGATGCGTCAATGCGTAGTTGCGTGCCGCACTGACTCCTGCGTTCTCCTGGCGATGGACTTGGAATCCAGTGCGCTGGAGCGAACCCAGTGTTTTCAGTGATTGTCGGTCTGTCGACCCATCGTCGACGATGACGATGTTCTCGACGCCCCCCAAGCACTCGCGCGCGCTTGCTGCGGCCTCGGCGACCATGGTGCCGGAGTTGAACGATGGAATGACGATTCCGACGCGGGTCTCGGTCACGGGCTTCCTGCAAGTCTGGTCGACGGGGATTCGGGTTTGAGCAATCTAGCGTCGAGAGCGACCGACTCATCGGCACAAGACCCAGGCGTGATCCGCCCGATTGCTGGACCGCAGCAGAAGTTTCTAGGGAGCGGGCGCTCCGATGCGTCTCGACTCGACCAACTTGCCGACTTCGAAGGCCATTACTGTGAGCCACATGCGGCGCTGGTCCGCGCTGCCCCTCCATGGGAACTGCCTGAGCAGCAGTAGCTCGTGGTGGATCCGTCGCAGCAAGGACTTCGGCACCACCTCCGGCGGACGAAACTTGGCGTAGAGCGTGGCTGTGCCGCGCCCTGAATTGTATTGCTGTCGCAGCACCCCGCGTAAGTCGGTGCGGATTCGGTAGTGCAGCAGCGCTTCTGGCACATACGTAAAGCGGTAGTCGAGGTCCCACGCCCGCCAAGCGAAGTCAATCTCTTCCGCGCCAGCCGGGAACTGCTCGTCGTAGCCTCCGACGCGCTCCCACACCTGTCGGTGCATTGCAGTGTTGCCGCCCAGCCCATACGTCCGCCCGCCCCAAGTGTCGTACAGGCCGGTGCTCATCTGGTCGATCGGCACCCAGGCGGCAGACGGACCGGACAACGTGACCGTCTCGGCCGGACCACTTGCCAGAGGGTTCTCGTCGAGTGCCTCGTGAAAAGCCTTGACCCATCCTGGGCCGACAACGTCATCTGCATCGCAGATCAGGATGCGGTCTGTGACGGCAGACTCGATCCCGACGTTTCGCGCGACGGAGACACCTCGTCCGCGGGAGGCGTCCACGCGGCGCAGCCGCGGAAGGCGGGCGCGCCATGACTCGATCACCCCTGCAACGTCGTCGGTCGACCCGTTGTCGGCGACTACCACCTCGAAGTCAGGGGCATCGACCTGCGCGGCAAGCGCCGCGAACTGCTCGCCGATCACGTGGGCGGCGTTGTAGGTCGGGATGATGACGGAGCACTCGACGAGGCCGTCTACTTCTCGGTCCACGACGACAATCGTGCACGGGCCCGTTTCGCGTACGGGACGGTGGCCGGTGGCAGGTACTTGATCCACCTGTAGGTCTCGTGATGAGCGGGTGACAGCACGAGCACGTCGGCGCCCGCGACCGACTGGATCTCGGACGTCCAGCGGGACGTCTGCCTGGGGATGGCTCGGACATACGGAGCCGGGTCACCCCACGTGGCATAGAGCTTCTTGGGGCTCAGGACGATCGGGTGCAGTCCACCGGATGCGACCGCCTCCCAAACCGCCGCCGCGACGCCGGGAGTGTGGGTGGCACGGTAGTCGTCGAAGGCCACGACGCCGGCCGCCGACAGGAGCGCCTTGGCCGCCTTGATGTCGCCGACGACGTGGTCATAGAGATGGGACGCGTCGACGTGGACGAAGCGGCAGCTGCCTTCGCCAACGTGGTTGACGATGCGCTCACTGAAGTCCTGCACCACACGAGGAAGCTGCGCGTGTATGCGCGTGTAGTTCGCCTCGAAGCCTTGCCTGCTCAGGCCCGGGTAGGAGTCGGCGTTCTCCTCGAGGTTGGCCGGGTCGTCGGCTTGGGCCTCGAAGAGATCGATGACCGTGAACTCCTCGCCGCCCTCAAGGTGGTCGCCGAGGAGGACTGCCGACTGGCCCATGTAGGCGCCGAGCTCGGCGATGTTCCCCGTGCCAGATGTGGCACGACCCGCGGTCAGGAACCAACGGAACAGCTCTCGGTCCATGGGGCCGAACCATCCGGGGATGGAATCCAGATCGTCGTCCGTCACCGTCACGCCGCGAAGTTTGGCACACGCTTGGCGTCGCCGCGGCCCTATCCTGTCGTGGTGTCTTCCCCCGTTCGACTCGCGCAGCGCGCCAAGCACCGGTCCTTGCTGCTGGCGAAGGATGCGCGCGCCGCGAGGGACGCCGCTTCGCGACGGTGGGGACCGTCGGGAAGGAACGTGCGCAGGCGAGTCGCGCATGGGATGGATCTGCCTGTGCTCCCTGCTCGCCGGAGGGTCCCCGGTTCGGTGTGGGCCGTGGCCATGGTGAAGAACGAGGCCGACATCCTCGGTCAGACGATCGACCACCTGCGTCGCCAGGGCGTGGACGGAGTCCTCGTCGTCGACAACGGGTCGACCGACGGGACGGGCGAGCTCCTGCGTGAAAGAGCGGACGGTGCCTTCCTCTTCACCGGCGACGACCGCGAGCCGGCGTACTTCCAGGCGCCGAAGATGCAGTTCCTCTCGCAGTGGGCTGCTCGTCAGGGTGCCGACTGGATCGTGCCGTTCGACGCCGACGAGTGGTGGTTCGGCTCGGAGGGGTCACTGGTCGAGACGCTCCGGGCCTCCACGACGCCGATCGCCGCGGCCGTCATCCACAACGTGTTCCCCGAGCCCGGGTCGTCCGGAGCCGTCGCCTCCGGCTGGCGCATCGACACCAATCCTGCACGGCTGGAGAAGGTCGCCTACCGCCCCCACCTGCTGGCAGCGCTCCACCATGGCAACCACGGGGTCTCGCGACCGGGGAGAGTCAGTCAGTCGCTGCGGATCCTCCACGTCCCGTGGCGGAGCGAGCAGCAGTTCCGCTCCAAGATCGCGAACGGAGCCGCCGCCCTGCGACTGGCGGGTCCACGTGGGGCAGGCGCCGGCGTGGATCATTGGCGTGACCTCGACGACGAGTCCGTCGACGAACTGAGAGAGATCTGGCGCGACATGCTGGAAGGTCACGGACACCCGAAGCTCGAGTGGTCTCCGACCGGAGACCTGCGGCCCGTCACGTTGGCGTCGTGGTCTCGCGAGTGGGACCCCGACAAGGTGCTGGGCGCGTGAGCAAGTCGTCGCCGTTGTCACTGGTGAGGGAGGCGAAGCACCGTGTCTTCGTCGCGCGCAAGCGATCCTCGCGCAGGGCCAAGCAGCTCAAGTTCGATGCCGCCACGGCCGCCTTCAAGCACGTCGATCGAGTCCGCCGCTACACCTACCGGCCATCGCGCTACGCCGACACCTTCCTCGCGGGCGAGGTAGCGCTGACCGAGCGGAGCGAGTTCCCGGCCCGGGCATTCGTCGTCTGGACAGGCAACAACCCGCTGACGCCGAACCGGCAGGCCAACCTGGACCTCATCAGGGAGAGGATCGGGCTGCCGGTCGAGCTGGTGACGCCGTCGACCCTTGACCAGTGGATCGTGCCGGAGCACCCACTGCCGGCTGCGTACGAACACCTGTCACTCGTCCACCGATCGGACTACCTGCGCGGTTACCTCATGCATCACCACGGCGGCGCCTATGTCGACGTCAAGCAGCCACTGGAATCGTGGCGGCCCGGCTACGACCGTATGGCAGCCGATCCGCAGGTCTGGGTCACCAGCTACTCCTCAAGCCACGCGAACTGGATCGGCAAGCTGAAGGGGCGGCTTGGCCTCGACATCCTGGTCCACTACAGGCTGATGTTCGGCAAGGGCGGGTTCATGATGCGCTCGTACACCCCGCTCACGGCGGCCTGGGTCGCGCAGATGGACGCCGTGCTGGACACCCGAGCCGAGCGCCTCGCGAAGCACCCGGGCGGCGTCTTTGGCGACGACGCCGACTACCCCATCTCATGGACCGATCTCCTCGGCAGGGTGCTTGACCCATTGACGCTGAAGTACCTCGACCACGTCCGCTACGACGAGCGGATGCTGCTCAACTTCGAGGACTACCGCTGACAGGCTCGGCCGTGACGTACGCGCCCGGGGCGTCGAGCGAGCCGAGCTGCACCAGTCTCGCGAAGGTCTCGTTGCTCCGACGCACCTCGTCGAACGTTCCCGACGATGCCACCCTCCCGCCCTCCATGAAGACCAGCTGGTCGCAGTGTCGGACGGTGGAGAGGCGGTGGGCCACGACCACGACCGTCACCATTCCGTGCAAACCCTCGATCGTGTCGGTGATGCGACGCTCGGTCTCGTTGTCCAGCGCGGACGTCGCCTCGTCCAGCACGAGCAGCGACGGATTGCGATAGAGGGCTCGGGCGATGCCGATGCGTTGGCGTTGTCCGCCGGACAGGCGCATGCCCCGCTCGCCTGCGGATGTGTCGAGGCCGTCGGGCAGATCATCGATCAGGTCGTCGAGCTGGGCGCGCTCGATGGCCAATGCAAGCCGGTCTGGGGCCAGCTCCTCGTCGAACGCGATGTTCTCGCGGATGCTTGTGTCCAGGAGCATTACCTCCTGAGGAACGACGGCGAGCTGGCGCTGCCAGCCGGGCAGGTTGTCGAAGACCGAGGTCCCGCCAGCCGTGATGTCTCCGGCCGTAGGAAGGTGGAGACCGAGCAGCAGGTCAACGAGCGTGCTCTTCCCAGCGCCGCTCATGCCGATCACGGCTATGGAAGAACCGTGCGAGATGTCCAGGTCGACACCCGCAAGCACCTCGACGTCCGGTCGGTCCGGGTAGGCGTAGCGGAGACCTGTGATCGAGATGTCGCCCGACGGAACCTCCTGCGTGACGACCCGCGCCGTCTCCTCGACGGCGCTCGTGCGCATGGCACGACTAACCCGGATGAGGTGCTCCAGCGGTGCATGCGCATATCGCACGCCGGCCAAAGCACTGATGAGCCGGACTGAGCTCGGTAGCACTCGTGTGCCGGCTGCTACGAACAGCCCCAGGAGAACAAGACCCTCCTCTGCCGACCCTCCGGTAGTCGCGACCGCGGCAAGTACGCCGATGCCGAGCACGAAGACGATTTCCAGGAAGTAGGAGGGGATCGAGGTGAGGATGGACGCACGCACGTCCGCCTCGGCGCCCTGGGCGCTCTTCTCGCTGAACTCGTCGACGAACGCCTGGTGTGCACGTCGGAGTCGAATCTCCTTGACGGCGCTGAGCGACTGCAGGCTCGACTTCGAAACGGCTTGGGAGGCCTCACGCGTGCGCTCGCCAGCCGCTTGGATCCGGGGCCGGATGACGCGTTGGATGACGAACGCGGCGACCCCGAAGTAGACCGCCGCCGACACCGCGATCGTGGGGGAGATCAGCAGGAGCGATCCGAAGACGAACACGATTGTCATGAGCTCGGTGAGGACGGATAACGCTGAGGTGAGGCCGCCGGAGTACCCCATCGACACGGCGCCCTGGACGGTCCACAGCTTGTCGCCGGTGTTCTGTCGGAGGTGCCATGAGTACGGAGCTGTGAGGTATCCCTCCAGCAGCGCGGTCGAGATCTTGACGTTTTGCGTGGCCATGAAGCGCAACTGCCAGCTCCTGACGAGCAGCGCAGCGACGTCCTTCACCACGAAGGTGCCGAAGATGATCAGCGCTAGCGACAGCACAAGCACGCGCGCGGACGGGTCGCCCAGCAGCGTGCTCACCCAGCCGAGTGCACCGGAGTCCGGAGACTGGCCCGTCACGTACTGCATCATCGGCAACATCGCGACGACGCCCAGCATGTCCAGCAGCGCGAGCACCACGGACAGGACGATCGACAGCATCAGGCGGCGCCGGGTGGGATGGTCGATCAGCTCGCCGGTCCCAGGAGGAAACCCGAGGAGGCCAGCCAGACGGCGGAGCGGGGTTCCAGAGAGGCTGAGCACGTGGACAGTCTGCCTGCTGGCCTCTCACCGCCGGGGCATCCTGCTCGAATCGAGACGTGATCCGCTTCATGGCGGTAGCCCTGTCGACTCCTGACTGAAGCAGCAACAACGCTTTGCCGTGCCCTATCAGGGGTCTTCGCTTCGCAGTGCGACACATCGATTCCTTGTCGTCATCGTCTCTGCGATGTCGATGCATCGATAGGCACGTGTGCTACTAAGGGCTCGACAGCAGCACGTCGCGTCGCCGGCGCGCTGGTAGCTTGCGGAGCGTGTTGAGAGGTAGCCGACCCTTCTGTGAGCGCGCGGCGATCTGCGGGGAACACGTAAACCGAAGCGCCGGCCGCCGCAGCCTGTCAGCATGAATCACGTGGCGCGCATCAAGGTGGTCCAACTGGCTTCGACCTTGGGGTACGACGAAGTTCCCCATGCTGGAGGGAGGTATCTGTCGCAATGGACACGAACAGTGGAGTCGGACGCGGACTTGACCGTCTTCGTCCCTGGAACGCGCACCAACCGTGAGGCCGCGCTACAGCCCGGCGCGCCCCAGTGTGTTGTTCCCCTGGGCCTGACGCCAGCCATGACCAGGCGCCAAGCAGCGATGAACCGGCTCTCCCTGAATCTAGACACGTGGCTACGTCGCTTCGATCCCGGCATGCCTTACCTGCCCTTAGTCGCCGAGCTGTTGACGTCTCGATCCGCCCGAGATGCGCTGCGGAGTGCCGATGTCATTGATCTGCAGTGGGCCGACTCGATCCGTTTGCTTCGTCTCGTCCAGTCGATCAACTCTCGAGCGTTCGTTTCGGGAACCTTCCACGACGTGCTCTCACAGTCCTTGTCCCGGAGGCCTGTCTCCGGGCGCTCCTCAGCCGTGCGAAGGAGATTCCTCACGTGGCAGGCGCGCCGACACGAGCGTCGAATGGTCGACCGGTTGGACGAGGTGGTGGTGTTCAGTGACAAGGATGCTGCTCTTCTGGACCATCCGCCACACGCTCGGGTCATCAGGCCGCCGCTGGGGCTGGGTGCCCCGGTCGAGCACCGTCCGGGCGAGCAGGAAACCGTGCTGGTGGTGAGTTATCTGTCGCGACCCGAGAACGACGAGGCAGCACAATGGGTTTTGACACACGTCTGGCCTGACGTCGTCGTTGACCATCCGCAGGCGCGGTTACGTCTCGTGGGCAAGGGCGCCAGTGAGGTACTCAGGGAGCGCTCCGCCGGCTACCCGTCCGTGGAGATCGCGGGGTACGTCGAAGATCTGCCGGCTGAGTATCGGCGGGCGACTGTTGTGCTTGTCCCCGTCATGCGCGGCGCGGGGGTCAAGTTCAAGACGGTGGAAGCCCTTCTTCACGGCGTTCCTGTGGTGACGACCTCCGTCGGCGCTGAAGGGGTGGGAGGCGCCGAGCTGTTCGTACGTTGCACTGATTCGGCCGCGGGCATGGGAGCGGCGATCAGCGACGTCCTGCGTAGTCCTTCCGACCACCAAGAGCGGGCCGACCGAGCGCAACAATGGGCGTGGTCGCTTTACTCGGTCGACACGTTCGACGCCGACCTGCGCAAAGCGTGGCCGAGCTGAAGAAAGTCGACGTACGCTCGGATTGTCGACTGGATCGGCAATGTGCTCCTGCATAACTGCCGTCAGTGCTCGGGACGGGATGCGCAACGCGGCTGGTGCGTTCGGTCGCCAAGCGTCATCGACATCTCGTGGCGCGCCGTTTCGAGGGGTCGTACCTCGCTGCCTGCCGCGCGTCGCGCCGCGTTGAACACGAGATTGACCCCGGTCGCGGCGCCGAGGGCGGCCTGCAGCGCGCGACGCGAGCCCCACTTGTCGGCGTAGAGCAGTTGGCCCTCGACGAGCCACCGCCGTCGAGACTCCGACGGTGACGACCCGCCGCCGGCGTGCACGACGGTCGGTGAGCGGAGCGCGACGACCGACAGGCCACGTTCGCGCAGGCGCCGCTGGAGGTCGACTTCCTCGGAGTTCATGAAGAAGCGCTCGTCGAAGCCGCCGACGGCGCGGAAGTCCGCGACCGGGATCCACATCGCGGCACCGACGACCCAGTCGACCTCGGCCTCGGTGCGGTGGGCGCGTACGTCGTGGCCGACTGCCCGGTGCCAGGCGGTCGTGCTGCGGAAGCGGGCGAGCGGGGTCAGCCAGGCGGCGACCTGGTGGCGCACGCGAGGGAAGTCGCGGCCGACCCACGCCTCTGTGCCGCGCTCGTCGACCATGCGCGGCGCGAGCACAGCGCGCGGGTGGGTGCGCGCCGCGGCGACCAAGTCGGCGACGAAGGTCGGCTCGAGGTCGAGGTCGCTGTTGAGCACCAGCATCGCCTCGCCGGTGACCGCGGCCGCGCCGGCGTTGACGTTGGCGCCGAAGCCGCCGTTGGTGGCGCGCCGCACGACCTCGATCCCCTCGCGGTCGGGGAAGGGGACAGGTGAGGCGTCGTCGGCGACGACGACCTGCACGGGGTGCGTCTGCGCGAGCAGCTGCTCGACCAGCGCGAGCGTGGGCGCGGGGTCGCCGTGGTGCGGCACCACGACGCTCACCGTGTCGAGCGGGGCGCCGGGCACGTCGCGCACCCAGATGGTGTCGCCGACCCGTCGACCGGCGACGGCGGCCGCCTCGACGGCCCAGGCGATCGCCTTGCCGCGTGCCGCCTCGGGGAGGCGGGGGAGGACGTGGTCGATGTGGCGACCGAGGGCGGCGGCACGCTCGCGCGACCCGATCCGACCGGCTGCCGCAGCGACCGCCCTACCCCATGCATCGCGCGGCGCGTGGCTCGTGACGGTGTGCGTGCCGGGGTGCCGCTCGTCGAAGGCGACGGTCGAGGCGCCGGAGGTGAAGGCGCGCGCGGCGCGGGTCGCGGTGTCGGGCGCGGGAGCGCGGTGCTCGACCTCCAGGTCGGGGTCGACGACGATCTCGACGCCCGCCTGCGCGAGCCGCAGTCCGAGCTCGGAGTCCTCGCGGTAGCCCAGCGTGGGGTCGAAGCCGCCGACCGCCTCGTAGGCCGCGCGCGGCACGGAGTTGCACGCCGCCCAGTGCCGCCAGCGCTCGTCGGCGGGGCGGGCGTAGGCCTGCGCGAGCAGGCGCTGGTTGGCCGGTCGGCCGTACGCCGCGGCGTACGCCGTGTCAGCAAAGACGTCGCGCGTCATCGAGACGACGCCCAGCGGGGGCGACCCGGACGGTCGGGAGCGGTGGCGCGCGAGGTGGGCGGCGAGGAAGCCTGGCCGGGGGGTGAGGTCGTCGTCGCAGCGCATGACGATCTCGCCGCGAGCTGCCTCGTAGCCCGCGGCCAGCGCCGCGCCGACGCCGGTCCCGCCGGTGTGCTCGACGATGCGCAGCGGGACGCGGTCGGCGTACGACTCGAGGAGCGCGCGACTGCCGTCGACGTCACCGTCGAGGACGACCACGACCTCCCAGGGCTCGACGAGCGACTGGGCGGCGAGGGCGTCGAGCAGCACCGGGAGCCGGCGTACGCCGCCCCGGGTGGGGACGACGACGGACAGGGCAGGCTCGGGCACGCGACGATCCTAGGGAGCCGCGGCCGGCTACTCGGCCGGACTGGGCTCGTCGGCCAGGACGGACAGCACGTCCTCGACGAACTCCGCGACCGCGTCCTCGCCCGCGACGGGGCCGCCGGCGAGGTAGCCGTCGGCGCCGAGGAGGACCGCTGAGGGCGTCCCCGCGGAGAAGACGCGGCGCACGTTGAGCTCGGGCTCGGAGGCCGAGAGCTCGCGCGCGTGCTGCGGGGCCGCGGCCGCCGAGGCGACGTCGGGATAGACCGCCAGCAGCCCGACGGCCGGGGCGAGACGCGCGGCCCAGTCGTCGAGGTGCTCGGCGGTGCGGACGCAGGGACCGCAGCCGGGGCTGAGCACGACGAGCAGGCGCGCCTGCGTCGAGGCCAGCTCGACCAGCGAGGACGTCCGCCCGTCGGGCAGCGCGAGCACGCCGTAGGGGATGGCCTGCCGCTCGTAGTCGAGCAGCTCGGCCTCGGGCGCGGCGCCGGAGGGCGACGGAGCGCCGACCACCAGCACGGCGACCGTGGCCCCCGCTGCAGCGGCGAGCAGCGCCCACCACCCGCCGGTGTCGAGGTCGACCGCGGCTGCCGGGACCGATACGCCCGCGAACGCGAACCAGGTGAGGGCTGCGGCCAGGAGGGTCAGGAGCAGGTTGCGGGCGAGGGTCGTGCGGTCGACGTCATGGCGACCGATGCTGCCGAAGCACGAGCAGGCGACCGGCTCCTCGAAGCCCAGCGCGCGGGCGATGAGAGCGGTGTAGGCGAGCATCAGCACGAGCACGGCGACCGCGACCGGCGCGAGCTGGGGAGCGGGGGTCACGAGCAGCAGGGCGGCGAGGGCGAGCTCCGCCCAGGGGAGCGCCCCGGCCGCAGCGTCCTTCGGCACGACGCCCGGCACTCGCAGTGCGTCGAAGGCGTCCCGCGTGGCGACCCGGTCGCGCAGCTTGGCGACGCCGCTCGTCGCCAGCACCGCCGCGAGGGTCAGCGCGACCAGGACCGCGGCGACCGGAGCAGATGACATGGGCGTGATCGTAGGTGGTGTCCGCCGCAGCGGCGGGCGAAGCGGCCAGGCGCAGCGAGGTCATGCGCTTTCCGGCTGTTGCGACCTAGGGCTCCTTAGTAAAATCTTGACGGTTCGTTCGATGCGGATGGTCCGGGGGGACATCGATGGTTCAGCACGTCAATCCGTCCCGACGCAGCGTCGTGAGGGGAGCGGCGTGGAGCGTGCCTGTGGTCGCCGTTGCTGCCACGGCTCCCGCGTTCGCGGCGTCCCCGTGCGCGAACAGGACCGCGCTGCTGCCGGTGGCCTGGTCGTCGTCCTACTCCACGACGCGGCAGACGGGGTCGGTCGCCGGGGCGCCGGTCGTCAACGTGAGGGCGGGCTACAGCTCGATCCTGCGCGGCCCCGGATCGCTCAACTCCCAGAACCTGACGCCGGGCTCGGTTGCGGCAACGCAGGACTCGATCAGCCTGGTGAACAACTCTCCGACGACCCGCTCGCTCAGCCCCGAGAGAAACTTCCAGACCGTGACGTTCGCGTTCACGCAGGACGTCTACGGGCTCACGTTCTCCATCGACGACATCGATCGCGTTTTCGGCAGCTACTTCGACCACGTGTTCCTCGCGGGCGCCCCCCAGGCCCCGGCCGTGACCCAGGGCTCCGCGGTGACGGGCACAGGAACCAGCGACAACCCCTGGCGGACCACTGGGGCGAGCGGGGACAACGCGGCGAACCAGACCGTGACCGTGACCTATCCCAACGGACTGGTGCCGATCACCTCGTTGACGCTGCGCTTCTACTCGACAGTCGGTCCTCTCACCAGCGCCCAGCACGTGGTGCGGATTAGGCAGATGCGCCTGCGGACGTGCGTTTAGCAGATGGCGCAAGACCGGTTTGTCTAGGTTCGCCCAAGATGTGACTCAGATCGCATTCGACGAAACCAGATTGTTACTGTCCCGTAGGTAGTCCATCCCTACCGTAGTTGACGAGGTGACCACCTGGGGGGTCGCTCGTGATCGATGGGAAACGACCGATGGAACTCGGTACTGAAGCACAGGGCCTGCGCGCGTCGCGGCGCAACCTGGTCAGGGGCGCTGCGTGGAGCGTGCCCGTGGTCGCGGTCGCGACGGCAGCACCGGCGTTCGCCGCCTCAACGTGCGCCTCGCCGCGGAGCTTCTTGCTGAACTGGGGGTCAGTTACTTACAACCACAGCGGGAACACGTCCTACGCGACGGTGCCCTCGTCGCCGGCTGGCCAGACCATCTATGTCCACTTCTCCACCGTCTTCCGCGGCCGCGGCAGGGGCGATGGCAACATCCCGGGGTCGAGCCCGTCGGAGACCCGCAACCTCTCGGTGCCTCCCGGCTCAGGGAACAACGGCACGCTTCAGGATCCCGTCATCACGAACCTTGGCGGCCTCGGCTCCGGTGAGCGTGGCGTGCGCCTGCAGCAGATCAGCCCGCAGGGATACAACAACCGTCAGGACCTGACGGTCACCTTCCGCAGCAGTCCCTCGCCCTCCTCCGCGCTGGTGGCCGTTCAGGGGTTGAGCTTCTCCATCGTTGACATCGACAACTTGGCGAGCCCGGCGTACGCCGACCGCGTCGCTCTGTCCTCCACCGTGAGCTTCGACCAGACGAAGGATGATGACATCCGTGGTTCGGGAACGGTGAACGACCCTTGGTTCAACGCGGACAGCGGTAATCAGAACGAGAACGCCGCAGGTGCCCGCGTGAAGATCGACTTCCCGGACGACAACTTGTCCCGTATCTCGACCTTCACGCTCTCCTACTGGACGAACACCGGTGCCTCGGGCAACAACACGGGCCAGTACCACCGCATCTACCTGAGCGACTTCTCGCTGAAGACCTGCCCCTAACCGCAACCCCGCAGGGAACAACCGGCACCCCCGCGCGGTTGTCATCCCTCGATGACCTCCCCTACCGCGACCGACCCTGCGACCCACCAGCCTGACGACTCCCGACGGGTGTCGATGCTTCTGGGCCTGCTCTTCGGGCTCGCCGGGATGGGGTCCTCGAGCGCGGCGGTGACGCTCTCGCTGATGGGCGACGACCTCGGCGTGGGTCCCGGCCTCGCCGCGTGGACGATCAGCCTCTACGTCCTGATGCTGGCGGTGACCACCGCCCTCTACGGCCGGATCTCCGACCTCGTCGGCGTACGCGGACCGCTGCTCGCCGGACTGGTGCTGATGTCGATCGGTGCGCTGGTCGCCGCGCTCGCCCCGACCTTCCCTGTCCTGCTGGGCGCCCGGATGGTGCAGGGCGCGGGCGCTGCCGCCGTACCGACGCTGGGCGTCGCCGTGCTGTCCGCGCGCTACAGCGGAGAGATCCGCGGGCTCGCCTTCGGTCGCCTCGCCGGTGTCGCCGCCGCGGTGAGCTGCCTCGGTCCGCTCATCGGCGGTGTCGTCGAGGCCGCCTTCGGCTGGCGCGCAGTGATGGCCCTGCCGATCCTCGGCGCCCTCGTCGTCCCGCTGCTGTGGCGCGCGCTCTCGACCGACGGCAGCGGCGCCCGCCTCGACGTGGTCGGCGCGATCCTCGTCGCCCTCACCGCCGCGGGGATGGTGCTGCTCGTGCAGTCGCCGTCGGCCGGGCTGCTGGTCGCCGCCATCGGCGCCGGACTGCTCATCCTGGGCGTGCCGGCCGTGCGCGCGACCGTACGCCGACGCCCCGACGGCTTCCTGCCGGTCGAGGTGATCCGCAACTCCACCGTCGTCCGCAGCGCGGTCGCGGCGTCCTCGGTGCCGGCGGCGTGGTTCGCCATGCTGATCGCGCTCCCCGCCGTGCTGCTGTCCGCCGGTTGGGAGGCGTGGGAGGTCGGCCTGGCGATGGTGCCGAGTGCCGTCGTGGCGCTCGTCGTCCCGCAGGTCACCGGCCCCACCCTCAACCGGATCGGTCCGGCGCGTGCGCTGGCCGTCTCGGCCGTCGTCGCGTCGGCCGCCCTGCTCGTCGCCACGGCCGGGGCCCACTGGACGAGCGCCCCGATCCTGGTGGTGGCCATCATCCTGGTGACCTTCGCCTTCGGGCTGGGGCAGCCGGCCCTGAGCGCCGTCGTGGGCGACGCGGTGCAGCAGGAGGTGCGTGGGGTGGCGCTCGGCGTCTCGACGCTGCTCTTCCTCATCGGCGGCAGCGTCGGCTCGGCGGTCGTGGCCGGGATCAGCGGTCCGCTCGGGATGCCGGCGGCGCTGCTCGTGCTCGCCGTCCTGCCGCTGCTGGGTCTCCTCGTGCTCCGCCCGACGCTGCGGCCGGAGCCGGTCAGCGCCTGAGCCCGCTCAGGACGTGACGATCCAGGAGATCGTCACCCCGAGGAAGTTCACGATCGGGTTGATCACGGCGAACGCCAGGCCGAGCAGCCCGAAGGCACGCGCTGCCCCGGCGAGCGGCGTACGTCCCCTCGTCAGTCCGGCGAGCGCGGCCGCGCCCGCGCCCAGCAGCGCCGGCATCCCGCACCAGAAGAACGCGAGGGCGGGAACCGCGGCGACGCCGAGCACGATCGCCCCGACCTGACGCTGGCGCTCGGAGCGCAGGAACCGCACCGACAGCACGGAGACCACGAGACCCAGGGTCCCGAAGCCGGTCACGCCGAGGAGCTGCTCGCCGAGGGAGCGCGGCTGCTCGCCGCTGCCGGTGTAGCCGAAGATCATCTCGGCGACGATGCTGCACGACATCCCCACGACGCAGATGCCGTAGACGATGCCGACGAGGACGGGGTAGCTGGGGATCCGGGTGCGGGTGGCCGGTGCGGCCACGGCCGGGCTGGCGGTCATGGTGTCTCCTCATGGGTGGCGGCCGGGGTGGCTGTCCATCCACGGTGGGCGTACGCGCGACCCGGGTGCCAGAGCCCCGCGTCCCGCGTCGTCCCGCCCGTGTCCCGGGGGTGTCCCGGAGCCTTCCGGGACACCGTCAGCGCGCGGATACTGAGGTCCATGACCACAGTGTCGGCCCCGGGGGGAGCGGTGTCGCCCCCTGCTGCGGCCTCCGCCGCGCCAGCGGTGTCGGGCGAGGTGCTCGCCGCGGTCGCGCTGCTCTCGCTCGGGTTCCTGCCCGCGCTGCTGGTGCTGCCGCACGACCGCGTGGTCGCCGATGCGACTCTCCCGCTCCTGGGCTGGCTGCCCCTCGGGATCGCGGGCGTGGTGATGCTCGACCGATCACCGCGCTCGCCGCTCGGCCGGACCGCCGTTGTGGCCGGGGCGGCGACGCCGCTCGCCATGCTGCTCGCGGCGCTGCCGAGCTCGGAGCCCGCCACCTCCGTCGGCCCGGGCTGGCTGGTGCCGCTGCTGGCCGTCGCCGTCGCCGCCCTGCCCGCGAGCGGCCGCGCCGCCCGGCGCTGGCGCACGTGGGTCGTGCTGTGGTCGGTCGTCGCCCTCGCCGGCGCGACCGTGGCCTGGCAGCTCGGCTCGGTGACGACCTTCGGCGTGGTCTCCTCGCTCGGACTGCTCGCCGTGGCCGGGACCGTCGCCGGAGCCGCGCTGGTGCGCCAGCCCCGACCGGCCGTGGAGCCGCTCGTCGACGTCGCCCTCGTGGTCGGGGTCCTCCTCGCCGGGCTCGTGGCCGGTGGTCTGATGTGGTCCTTCGCCGAGCACGAGCGGATCTTCGGCGCCGAGGTGGTCGGCACGCTGGCCGCCGCCGTGACGATCATGATGTCGACCCCCGCGGCGGTCGCGGTCCGGCGCCGCTTCCTCGCCCGCCGCTACGGCACCGGGCTGCTGAGTGGGACCGACCTCGCCACGCTGACGGGCGGGCTCGGGGGCGACGGCGACCCGCGCGCGTTGCTGGGCACCGCCGCCGGCCTCGTGGCCGCGGCGAGCGCCACGGAGGCCGTCGAGATCGTCCTCGACGACCTCGACGAGAGGCCCGGGTGGGCGACCTTCCCCCTCGTCGTCGGCGACGAACGCGTCGGGGTGATGGCGGTGCGGCTGCAGGAGCCCGAGGGGCTCGAGGCGCGCCAGGAGCACGTCGTACGCCAGCTGGCGCCCACCGTCGCGCTCGCGGCGCGGGCGGTCGAGCTCGCCGTCGAGGCGCAGCTGGCCCGCGCCGACGTGATCCGCGAGCGCGAGATCGAGCGGGCACGCATCCTCGCCGACCTCCACGACGACCTCGGGCCCGCGCTGGCGGGCATGGGGATGCGGGTGGAGGCCGAGCGGGCCACCCGGCCGAGCGCCGAGCTGGGTGCGCTCGCCGCGGACCTCGCCGCCTGCCGGGCCGACCTGCGCCGCATCGTCTCCGCGCTGACACCCGAGCCGCTGGTGGGGGCCGACCTGGCCGGGGCGCTCGAGGCGCTCGCCGCCTCCTTCCGGACCACGGGCGGTCCACGGGTCGACCTCGAGGTGCACGACGCCCACGACGTCGAGGGCGACCGCGCGATCGTCGTCTACCGCTTCGTCGCGGAGGTGGTGACCAACGCGCTGCGCCACGGCGGGGCGTCGTACGTCCGGGTGCGGGTGGGGCGCGTCGACGGGTGCCTGCGCGCGGAGGTCGAGGACGACGGCACCGGCGGCCCGGTCGTGCCAGGCGTCGGCCTCACCTCGCTGACGACCCGCGCCCGAGAGATCGGCGGCCGGCTCGACCTCGACCACCCGGTGGGCGGCGGACTGCTCGTGCGCCTCGTCGTGCCGGGGCCGCACCCGTGATCCGGGTCGTCCTCGTCGACGACCACCCCGTCGTGCTCGCCGGCCTCGCCGCGCTGGTCGAGGCCGATGCCGGGATGGAGGTGGTCGGCACCGCCGGCACCGTGGCCGCGGCGCTCGCCCTCCCGGAGGACCCGGCTCCGCACGTGTGCGTGCTGGACCTCCGGATGCCCGACGGCGACGGCGTCACGCTCGGGCTCGCGCTGCGCGAGCGCTGGCCGGGGACGAAGCTGCTGATCCTCACCATGACGCACGAGCCCGCGACGGTGCTGCACAGCCTCGCGGCCGGCGTCGACAGCTACCTGGTCAAGGACGCGCCGCCCGAGGAGCTGCTCGGCGCGATCCGTGCCACCGCCGCCGGCTCGGTGGTGCTCAGCTCGGGCGCCAGCGCCTCGGTGCGGGTCGCGGCGTCGGCGGTGCCGAGTGCGGACGTGCTGGACCGCCTCGACGCGCGCGACCGCGAGATCCTCGGCCTCCTCGCGCAGGGCCTGTCGACGCACCAGGTGGCCGGCCGGGTCTTCCTCGCCCCCAAGACCGTGCGCAACCGGGTCTCGGAGATGCTCGCCAAGCTCGAGGTCGCCACGCGCGAGGACGCGATCGCGATCGCGCTCGCCGGCGGCCTCGGACGGTGACAGAGCCGCCGCACCCCCTACCAAGGAGGTGTGGTGCAGACCACTGCGTCGACCTTAGGCTGCGACCTCCACCTTCGAAGGAGCATGTGTGTCAGCTCGGTTCCGCACCCTGTCCGTCAGTATCGCCCTCGTCATGGGAGCAGGTGCGCTGAGCTCGATCGCTCCCGCCACCGCCGCGCCCGACGACACGGCGTTCGCCCCGCTCCGCGGCTTCTCGCTCTCGGGCGACAAGATCCGCGTGGAGCCCAAGGAGTACGCCGCCACGCGCGTCGACCTCTCCGCCCTCCGCGCCAACCTCCCCAGCGGCGACGCCACCGCCGTCGTCGAGATCCCCGGCCCGGACGGCTCGCTGGAGTCCTTCCGCGTCCAGCGGTCCCAGACCATGGAGTCGGAGCTCGCCGCGGCGCACCCCGAGATCCAGACCTGGTCCGGCGTGGGCGTCGACGACCCGCAGGCCTCGATCGCGCTCGACATCACGCCGATGGGCTTCCACGCCTTCGTGCGCGAGCCCGGCGCGCAGGCCGACTGGTACGTCGACCCGGCCTTCAACCGCCGCGGCACCACCACCCACCTGAGCTACCACTCGTCCGACCTCCCCGCGCCGGCCAAGCGTCGTGCCGAGGGTGAGGTCGAGGCCCTGCGCGAGACCGTCACCGAGGCCGGGGCCGCCGACCGCGTCGCCAACGTGGCGACGAACCGGCGCTACTACCGCCTCGCGCTGACCTCCGACCCGTCCTACGCCGCCTACTTCGGCAGCGAGAACGTGCTGGCCGAGAAGGTCACCCTGATCAACCGGGTCAACGAGATCTACAACGACGACCTCGCCGTCGAGCTGCGCCTGGTCAACGGCACCGACGCGCTCAACCTCGACACCGACGCGAAGGCGACCGGTGCCGACGGCCCGTGCGGCAGCGCGCCGTGCTTCGCGCCGTACGACGACAACGGGACGCCCGGCGACGGCGACGACACCTTCGGTGACCTCGACTTCTGCAGCGGCGCGACGCTCGGCAAGAACCGCACCGTCCTCGGCCAGCTGATCGGCGCCTCCAACTACGACGTCGGCCACATCGCGCTCGGCGTGAACGGCGGCGGCGTCGCCTACCTCGGCGTCATCGGCGGCGACTACAAGGGCGGCGGCTGCACCGGCCTCCCCGAGCCCAAGGGCGACTTCTTCGCCATCGACTACGTCGCCCACGAGATCGGCCACCAGTTCGGCGGCAACCACACCTTCAACGGCGCCCTCGGCGCCTGCGGCGGCAACATCTCCGACGCCTCGGTCGAGCCCGGCTCGGGCTCCTCGGTGATGGCCTACGCCGGCATCTGCGGCCAGGACGACCTCCAGCCGCACACTGACCCCTACTTCTCGTTCCTCACCGTGGACGAGGCATACGCGACGATGGACCAGGACCCCTACGGCAACGTCGAGGTCCAGACGGTGTCCCTGCGCGGCTTCGGCGACGCGGGCGACTCCTTCACGCTCGAGTTCGGCGGCGAGACCACCGACCCGATCGTGGCCGGCACGAACTACACCCGCGCCGGGATCGAGGCGGCCATCGAGGAGGTCGTCGACCAGCAGGTGTCGGTCGCGCAGTGGGGCTTCGACGAGTTCGACGTCCCGGTGACCCCGCTGGACGAGACCGGCTTCCAGGTGATCTTCAACGCCACGCCGAGCATCCTGGCCGCGGGATACGCCGTCGAGGACCAGCTCGCCGTCACCAACGGCTCGGCCGGCGTCAGCGGCTTCGTGGGCGAGACCGCCCGCGGCGGCCCGTCGCAGGCCCAGGGCTTCCCGCTGGAGGGCGACAACACCAACCCGTCGGTCTCCGCCGGTGAGGACAAGGTCGTCCCGATCCGTACGCCGTTCGCGCTGAGCGGCTCGGGCAGCGACGCCGACGGCGACTCGCTGGTCTACCTCTGGGAGCAGACCAACTTCGGCGAGGGCACCCGTCTCTCGTCCAACACCAAGGTCTACGGCCCGCTCTTCCGCGTCTTCGGCGACGACGCCGTCGTCACCGACGAGGACACCCTGAAGAGCCCCTCGCCGGGCATCAACCTCGCCGACGGGAGCCCGAACCGGGTCTTCCCCGACATGGCGCAGGTGCTCGCCGGCAACACCAACGCCGCCACCGGCGACTGCCCCGCAGCCGTCGACGCCGCTGGTGCGCCGCTGCCCAACAACCGGCAGCTCCCGGACACGCTGCTCGACTGCTACTCCGAGTACCTGCCCGACACCGACTACCTCGGCAGCCTGGACGCGGACGACCGGAAGATGAACTTCCGGCTCACCGCCCGCGACCGCGCCGTCCGCGGTGGTGGCCTGGCCTTCGACGACGTCACCCTCACGGTCGACCCGTCGGCCGGTCCGTTCCTGGTCACCTCGCAGTCCGCTCCCGGCGCCACCGTCGCCGGCGGCACGTCCGTCCCGGTCACGTGGGCGGTCAACGGCACGCAGAGGCTGGCCGAGAACGTCCGGATCACGGTGTCGACCGACGGCGGTGCCACCTTCGGCACCGTGCTCGCCGCGTCGACGCCCAACGACGGGTCGGAGACCTTCGTGATGCCCAACGTCACCGCGAACGACGTACGCATCCGGATCGAGGCGGTGGGCAACTACTTCTTCGACGTCAACGACGCGTCCTTCGCGCTGAAGGCGACGCCTGCTCCCGACACCACGATCACGTCCGGCCCGGCTGACGGCTCGATCGTCCTGGAGAGGAACCAGACCATCACCTACGCCTCGAGCGTGACGCCGGCGACCTTCGTCTGCACGGTCGACGACGAGCCGGTGTCCTGTGACGCTGCCGGGCTGACGGACAAGTTCCGGGCGGGGACGCACGTGCTCACCGTGGCGGCGGTCAACGCCGCCGGGGTCGCCGACCCGACGCCGGCGACGCTCACCTTCACCGTGCCGCGCAACAGCAGCACCTTCGCCCGCAAGGGCAAGGGGGCGTGGGACCGCAAGAAGGACGCACGGGCGTTCTCGGGCAAGTACCTGACCTCGAAGCGCAAGGGCTCCGAGCTCGTCACCCGCGTGAAGAAGACCGAGCGGATCGTCGTCGTCTTCGGCAAGCTGCCGAAGGGCGGCGTGGCGCGGGTCTTCCTCGGCAAGGACAGGATCGGCAAGATCCGGTTCAAGGGCAAGAAGGCCTACAGCCAGCTGCGCACCTTCCGCTTCGACGAGGCCCAGAAGGGCAAGCTGCGGATCGTCGTGGCGAAGAACAAGCCCGTCCGGATCGAGGGCGTCGCGGTCGTCACCAGCGACTGAGCGCACCGCCGTACGACGACCGAGGGCCGTCCCGCCACGCGCGGGGCGGCCCTCGGTCACGTCCGGTCAGCGTTGGGGCGAGCGGGCGCGCTCGGCCAGCGCGACCGCGGCGTGCTGCACGACCGGCAGCTCCTCGGGGTCACGCGCGGCCTCGTGCGGCACCGCACCTCCGAGCAGCGCGGCAGGGCTGGTGAGCCAGATCCAGGTCCGCCACGGGTGCATGCCGGAGGCGAGCAGCGGCTCGAGCACCGCGAGCAGCTCCTCGCGCACCTCACCCGCGTCGTCGAGCTGGAACGATGGGACCAGCGTCGTGCCCTCGTGCTGCACCAGCAGCACGGTGCGACGCTCGGCCGCCTTGTGGAGCGCGAAGCGGGCTGCGTTCTCCGAGGTGCCGCGCAGGCGCGCCACACCGGCGTAGTCGACCCAGCCGCCGTCGAGCAGCCTGGCCCGCAACCGCGTCTCGCGACGCAGCCGGACCAGCCCCACCGGCACCGCGTGGGCAGGATCGTCGCCCTGGGCGCGCAGCAGCCGGTCGAGCTCGACCAGCCGCTCCGACGTCAGCGGCTCACCGGTCGCCGGCTCACGCCAGTGGGCCGCGCCGTCGGCGCCGCGCACGTAGGACGGAAGTCCCGCGGCCTCGAGCTGCTCGGCCAGGCCGAGGCCCTCCAGCCACGACGCGAGGTCCTCGGCGAGCTTGTCGTCGTGGGGCGCGGCGGGGCTGCAGGGCATCGCGGGACCTACTTGCTGGCCTTGCGCGCCCGGCTCGCGGTCTTGGCTCGAGCGTTGGCGTCGAGCACGACCTTGCGGATGCGGACCTGCTCCGGGGTGACCTCGACGCACTCGTCCTCGCGGCAGAACTCCAGGCACTGCTCGAGGGAGAGGCGCTTCGGCGGGATCAGCTTCTCGAAGTTGTCGGAGGTGGCGGACCGGATGTTGGTCTGCTGCTTCTCCTTGGTGATGTTGACATCCATGTCGTCGGCGCGCGAGTTCTCGCCGACGATCATGCCCTCGTAGACCTCGGTGGTCGGCTCGACGAACAGCACGCCGCGCTCCTGCAGCGACGTCATGGCGTACGCCGTCGCCGCACCGCTGCGGTCGGCCACCAGCGAGCCGTTGTTGCGCGAGCGGATCTCGCCGGCCCAGGGGTGGTAGCCCTCGGAGATGTGGTGGGCGATGCCGGTGCCGCGGGTCTCGGTGAGGAACTCGGTGCGGAAGCCGATCAGGCCGCGCGAGGGGACGACGAAGTCCATCCGCACCCAGCCGGTGCCGTGGTTGGTCATGCCCTCCATGCGGCCCTTGCGGGTCGCGAGGAGCTCGGTGATCGTGCCGAGGTACTCCTCCGGGGCGTCGATGGTGAGGCGCTCGAAGGGCTCGTGGACCTTGCCGTCGACCTCGCGGGTGACCACCTGCGGCTTGCCGACGGTGAGCTCGAAGCCCTCGCGGCGCATCTGCTCGACGAGGATCGCCAGCGCCAGCTCGCCGCGGCCCTGGACCTCCCAGGCGTCGGGGCGCTCGGTCGGCAGGACGCGCAGCGACACGTTGCCGATGAGCTCGGCGTCGAGACGGTCCTTGACCAGGCGGGCGGTGACCTTCGCGCCCTTGACCTTGCCGACCATCGGCGAGGTGTTGGTGCCGATGGTCATCGAGATGGCCGGCTCGTCGACGTGGATGAGCGGCAGCGCGACCGGGTTCTCGGCGTCGGCGAGGGTCTCGCCGATCGTGATGTCGGGGATGCCGGCGATGGCGACGATGTCGCCGGGGCCCGCGGACTCGCCGGGGACGCGCTCGAGGCCCTCGGTGACGAGGAGCTCGGTGATCCGGACGTTCTTCACCGCGCCGTCGCGCTTGATCCACGCGACGGTCTGGCCCTTCTTGAGGTGGCCCTGGTGGATGCGCAGCAGCGCGAGGCGACCGAGGAACGGGGAGGAGTCGAGGTTGGTGACGTGGGCCTGGAGCGGCGCGCCCTCGTCGTACTGCGGGGCGGGGATGGTCTCGAGGATCGTCTTGAAGAGCGGCTCGAGGTCGGTGCCCTCGGGCATCGTGCCGTCCTCGGGCTTCTCCAGCGACGCGATGCCGGCCTTGCCGGAGGCGTAGACGACCGGGAAGTCGAGGGCGTCCTGGCTGTGGGTGTCGTCGAGCAGGTCCATGAAGAGCTCGTAGCTCTCGTCGACGACCTCGCTGATCCGCGCGTCGCTGCGGTCGGTCTTGTTGACGACCAGGATCACCGGCATGTCGGCGTTGAGCGCCTTGCGCAGCACGAAGCGCGTCTGGGGGAGCGGGCCCTCGGAGGCGTCGACGAGGAGCACGATGCCGTCGACCATCGACAGGCCGCGCTCGACCTCGCCACCGAAGTCGGCGTGGCCGGGGGTGTCGATGATGTTGATGACCATCGGCTGGCCACCACCGGCGGGGCCGGCGTAGTGGACGGCGGTGTTCTTCGCGAGGATCGTGATGCCCTTCTCGCGCTCGAGGTCGCCGGAGTCCATGACGCGGTCGGCGACGCTCTCGGCCTGGTGCGCGGTGAAGGCGCCTGCCTGGCGGAGCATCGCGTCGACCAGCGTGGTCTTGCCGTGGTCGACGTGGGCGACGATCGCGACGTTGCGCAGGTCGGAGCGGGACTGGGTGGACATGCAGGAGCCTTCCGGGCGGAAACGAGCGAGCGGCCGTGCGGCCGGGCGCGGCCAGCACGGCCGCAGCGTGGAAAAGTCTAGTGCGGGACGCTCGATTTCGAGACTTCGCGACGCCTCGGGGACCCGTCGCGCACCCGGGGGCCTACCGGGTGTCGGAGCGGCGGGGTAGAGATGTCCCATGACCTCTCGGGACACCCACCTCCGCTGCACCTTCATCCCGCCGTGGCTCGCCGAGCGCGTCGACGGCCCCGAGCGGGCGGCATACGACGACGAGCTCAGGCTGCGCCGCGGGGCGATCGCCCGGGGGCCGGCCGCGGCCGTAGCGGGGGAGGCGGAATGGACGGTGCACGACGCCGGGTCGCGCACGTCCCTGCCCGGCACGCCCGCCCGGCGCACCGGCGAGCCCGCCACGGACGACGTCGCCGTCGACGAGGCAGCGGACGGGATCGCCGCCACGCTCGCGATGTTCGCCGAGGAGCTCGGCCGCGACTCCCACGACGACGCCGGCGCATCCGTCAGCCTGACCGTCCACTACGGCACCGACTACAACAACGCGTTCTGGGACGGCACCCAGCTGGTCTTCGGCGACGGTGACGGCCGGATCTTCGAGCGCTTCACCAAGCCGGTCGACGTGCTCGCCCACGAGTTCGCCCACGCCGTCGTCGAGCACACCGCCGACCTCACCTACCGCGGCCAGTCCGGCGCGCTCAACGAGTCGGTCGCCGACGTCTTCGCGTCCTGCCTCAAGCAGCGCCTGCTCGACCAGGAGGCCGGCGAGGGCGACTGGCTGATCGGCGAGGGCATCTTCATGCCGACCGTGCAGGCCCGTGCGCTGCGTGACATGGCGGCGCCCGGCACCGCCTACGACGACCCCGAGGTCGGCGCCGACCCGCAGGTCGGGCACATGGACGACTACGTCGTCACCACGTCCGACAACGGCGGGGTGCACCTCAACTCCGGCATCCCCAACAAGGCCTTCCAGCTCGCGGCCGTCGCGGTGGGCGGTCGTGCGATCGAGGGCGCCGGCCGGATCTGGTACGCCGCGCTCGCCGGCGGCGACGTCCCGCCCGGGGCGGACTTCGCCACCTTCGCCGCGGCGACGGTCGCGGCGGCCGGCGAGCACGCCGAGGTCGTGCGGGAGGCTTGGGCGCAGGTCGGCGTGGTGCCGGGGGCGTCCGGGGCCGGGACGCTGTCCGCCGCTCCGACGGGCAGGCTCCGGGTGGAGCGCAGCGGCGGCTTCGTCGGCCGCACCGACGTCGCGGAGGTCGACCTCGACGACCCCGCCGAGCCCGACCTGCCGGCGCTGGTGGCCGACGCGCTGGCCCAGCCCGCCGCGAAGGCATCGGTGCCCCGCCCCGACATGTACCTCTACACGTTCACCGTCGCCGGAAGCGACCCCGTGAGCATCCCCGAGCACCTGCTGAGCGACACCCAGCGGGAGCTGGCGCGACGACTGCTCGAGGGTGGACACGACATCTGAGTGCCTCCGCCCACACTGACCTCCTTCGGGGTGTCCGCATGTCGGGGGTGCGGTGAGTAGGTTCACCGCATGCCCCGACTGCGGCGTACGTTCCCCGACCAGCCGGGCTGGACCCGACGCCGTTCCGGCAAGGGCTTCACCTACCTCGACCAGGCCGGCAACAAGCTCGACGCCGAGCAGGTCCAGCGGTGCAAGGACCTGGTGATCCCGCCCGCCTGGAAGGACGTGTGGATCACGCCCTACGCCAACGGTCACCTGCAGGCCGTCGGCACCGACGACGCCGGACGCCGGCAGTACCTCTACCACCCGCAGTGGCGCACGAGCCGTGACGCGGCGAAGTTCGACCGCATCCTCGGCTTCGGCAAGGCGCTGTCGAAGGCCCGCGAGCGCGTGCTCACCGACATGGGCTCAGAGGGCATGTCGCTCGAGCGTGCGTGCGCGGTCGCCGTACGCCTCTTGGACCTGGGCTACTTCCGCATCGGCAACGACGTCTACACCGACACCAACGGCTCGTTCGGGCTCACCACCCTGCGCAAGGAGCACGTCTCGCGGCACGCGGGAGGCCTGCGCTTCTGCTTCGTCGGCAAGTCCGGGGTCGAGCACTGCATCGACATCGACGACAAGCCCGCCATCGAGTCGATCGACGTGATGCGGCGCCGTCGCGGCGGCGGCGACGAGCTGCTGGCCTGGAAGGACGGCCGCACCTGGCGCGGCCTGAGCTCGGCCGAGGTCAACGACTACATCCGCACCTGCATGGGGATCGAGGCCTCCGCCAAGGACTTCCGCACCTGGCACGCCACCGTCATCGCCGCCGCCGCACTCGCCGACACCGACGAGCCGGGCAAGACCAAGGCCTCGCGCAAGCGCGCGGTGTCGAGCGCGATGAAGGAGGTCTCGGACTTCCTCGGCAACACTCCGACGCTGGCACGCTCGTCCTACGTCGACCCGCGGGTCGTCGAGGCCTACGAGCGCGGTCGCACCATCAAGGTGCGGGCGTCGTACGACACCGACGACGCCCGCCAGGCCGCGCTCGAGCGGGCGGTGCTGAAGCTCCTCGCCGCCTGAGCGAGGAAGTGCCCGCTCAGCTGCGGGCGACGACGTGGTCGATCGCGGCGGTGAGCTTCTCGACGTCGGAGGGGTCGATCGCGGGATACATCGCGATCCGCAGCTGGTTGCGGCCGAGCTTGCGGTAGGGCTCGGTGTCGACGATGCCGTTGGCGCGCAGGGTCGCAGCGATCGCGGCGGCGTCGATGGAGTCGTCGAAGTCGATCGTGCCGATCACCAGCGAGCGGTCGGCGGCCTCGGTGACGTAGGGCGTCGTGTAGGCGGTGCGCTCGGCCCATCCGTAGAGCGCGTCCGACGACGCCGTGGTGCGGTCGACCATCGCCGACAGCCCGCCCTGGGCGTTCATCCAGTCGAGCTGCTCGGCCATCAGGAAGAGCGTGGCCACCGACGGGGTGTTGTAGGTCTGGTTCTTCGAGGAGTTGTCGATCGCGGTCGGCAGGTCGAAGAACGGCGGGACGTAGCGGTCGGTCGCCGCGATCTCCTCAGCGCGGGCGAGCGCACGCGGCGACATCAGCGCGATCCACAGGCCGCCGTCGGAGGCGAAGCACTTCTGCGGGGCGAAGTAGTAGGTGTCGACCTGGTGCAGGTCGACAGGCAGGCCGCCGGCGCCGGAGGTCGCGTCGACGAGCACCAGCGCGTCGTCGGCGACGTCCGCCGGACGGCGTACGGGCGCCATGACCGCGGTGGACGTCTCGTTGTGCGCCCAGGCGTAGGTGTCCACGCCCTCCTCGGCGACCGCGTCGGGCCGCGAGCCCGGCTCGCTGGTGATGACGCTGGGGTCGGCGAGCCACGGCGCCTTCCTGGCCGACGTGGCGAACTTCGAGGAGAACTCGCCGAACGACAGGTGCTGGCTCTTCTCTCGGATCAGCCCGAAGCAGGCGATGTCCCAGAAGGCGGTGGCGCCGCCGTTGCCGAGCACCACCTCGTAGCCCTCGGGCAGGTCGAAGAGGGCGGCCAGTCCCTCGCGCACCCGGCCGACGGTCTTCTTGACCGGGGCCTGCCGGTGCGAGGTGCCCATCAACGTGTCGCCGGTGGCGGCGAGGGCGTCGAGGTGGCTGGTCTGGATCTTGGACGGACCCGCGCCGAAGCGGCCATCGGCCGGGATGAGCTCGGCGGGGATCTTCATTGCGTCGGTCATGGAGGAACCTCACGTGGGATCACGGTGGAACACGGAACGGCGGTCCTGACGACGCTGTCAGCGCGCCTATTGTGTCACCCGCTCACACAGGCACACGAAGGGGACCACAGATGGAGACCGACCTGCAGGTGGTGCGGGTCCCGATCACCCACCCCGACGCGCAGGCCCTCATCGAGGCGGTGCAGGCGGAGTACGTCGCGCGCTACGGCGGCCAGGACGAGTCGCCGATCGACAGCCGCGACTTCGAGGACCCGCTCGGGCAGTTCTACGTCGGCTACCTCGACGGCACCCCCGTCGCGACCGGCGCGTGGCGCCGCAGCTCGGTGCGCGCGCTCGGGGCGGAGGTCACCGCCGAGGTGAAGCGGATGTACGTCGTCCCGACGGCGCAGCGTCGCGGTGTGGCGCGCCGGATGCTCGCCCACCTCGAGGTCACTGCGGCCGAGGCCGGCATCGAGGCGATGGTGCTCGAGACAGGGATGAAGCAGCCCGAGGCCATCGCGCTCTACACGTCCTCGGGCTACGAGCCGATCCCCGGCTTCGGCTACTACTGCGGGTCCGAGCTCAGCCGCTGCTTCGGCAGGCGCATCACGTAGGAGCTCAGGGGCAGGTCGGCGTCAGCCCAGCATGGCGCGCAGCGCGTCGCGGTGTCGGCGGTAGGCCGCCGTGCCGCCGGCCGTCGCCTGGTACGAGGTCACCCCGCCCCGGCCGCGGCCGGACTTGCGGATGGTGAGGTAGCCGGCGGCTTCCAGGGTTGCGGCCTGCTTGGACAGGTCCGAGTCGCTGACCGCGAGGTGATCGCGCAGGAAGCCGAACTCCGCGAACTGCGAGCCCTCGAGGACGGCCATGATCGCCAACCGCTTCGGGGCGTTGAGGATCGGGTCGAGCCCGTCGAGAGCGGAGCCCGTGGCCGCGGGGGTCATGCGAGCCTCCGGCGGACCCGCTCCGCGTCCGCGGCGTAGACGCGGCCGTACAGCTCCACCGCTCCCGCGGTGGCGATCCCCGCCGCGAGTGCGGCAATCCATGCGCCGGCTGCGAAGTAGACGGACGACGACAGGATCGCGACGGCGAGCGAGAGAGCCACCAGCGCCCAGGTCGAGCGTCGCAGCTCAGGAGGCATCGGGCCGCTGGGGTAGACCGCGCGACGCTGCCGGTCCCACGCGACGTAGGCCCACGGCGCTGTGATGAGCGCGAGTGTCGCCAGGCTTCGCGGAGACCCGTCGAGCAGTGCCAGTGACAGCACGAAGGCGCTGGCCCAGATGCCGAAGGCGGGGGGCTGCCACCGGTCGTAGTCGGCGAAGTGCAACCAGCTCGCGGCCTCGCCGCGCTCGATCTCGCGGAGCTGTCTCCGAGCCTCATCGCTTTCCATTCCGGAAACTTTAGTGGCTACTTTCCATTGCTGCAAGTGATCGCGCCGGCGCGATTCGGAACCATGTGCCGGCCCGCGAACTACACGAGTGATCTTCTGGCGATCGCCGGACGCGGGGTGACCGGACGCCTACTTTCCTGTGAACCATGCGATCTCAAGGGGAAGGTGGGGCGTTGTGATGCGAGCGTTCGTGCGCGTGGCAGCGTGCCTGCTGCTGGTCGTGACGGGCGTCGCGGCCGGCATGGTCGGTGCGGTCGCTGCGGACGACAGGACCGCCTCCGCCCGCGGAACCGTCACGTCATCAGCGCCGTACCTCATGCCGATCGAGCCCTACGCCGGCTACCAGCCGCAGACCAGGTGCCTCCAGACGCCGAGGCCCGGTGTGCTGCTTCTCGCCGACTGGCTCGTCGCCCGCGGGGGCGGCTACGGCCCGATCAGCCGCGCGTGCTCCCGCTCGAGCACCAGCGAGCACCAGGAGTCACGTGCGTTCGACTGGTTGCTCGACGCCGAGGACCCGGTCGACCTGGCGCTGGCGCAGGCACTGCTCGACGAGGTCCTCGCCCCCGACGACCTCGGCGAGCCACACGCACTCGCTCGCCGGATGGGCATCATGTACATCATCTGGAACGACCGGATGTATGCCTCCTACGACGGCTTCGAGCCGAAGCGCTACCTCAGCTCGAGCTGCCGTACGAAGCGGTCCTGCTCGCCGACGCTGCGGCACCGCGATCACCTGCACGTCTCGCTCACGCGCAAGGGCGCGCGCGGCAGGACCTCCTGGTACTACGCCCAGCAGACCGACTGAACCGAGGACCTACGCCGTACGCTCGAGGAATGGAGCGTGGACTGATGCTCAACGACGGCGACTGTGGCTTCTGCATGCGCACCGCCGCCCTGGTCCCGCGGCTCGGGGTCGACATCGACGCCTCGACCATCCAGGAGGTCGACCTCCAACGGCTGGGGGTGGACGCCGAGCGAGCGGTCGTCGAGATGCCGTACGTCCATCCGGACGGTCGCGTCGACTACGGGCACCGTGCCTTCGCCGCCATCCTCGCCACCGGACCGCTGCACTGGCGCGTCGTCTCGCGCGTCATGACGAGCCGCCCGGTCGACCCGGTCGCACGCCGCGCCTACCACTGGATCGCGGCCAACCGGTCCCGCCTGCCGGGCGGGACCCCGTCGTGCTCAATCGAGCCGCGCTGACCCTCAGGCCCCCCAGGCCTCGTCCCAGCCCTGGACCTCGCTGGCCGGACGGGTGCTCGGACCGGCGTAGACCGCCGACGGGCGGATCAGGCGACCGGTGGTCTTCTGCTCCAGGATGTGCGCCGACCAGCCGCCGGTGCGCGCGCAGGTGAACATCGAGGTGAACATGTGCGACGGCACCTCGGCGAAGTCGAGGACGATGGCCGCCCAGAACTCCACGTTGGTCTCCAGCACGCGGTCGGGGCGCCGCTCGCGCAGCTCGGCCAGGGCCGCCTTCTCCAGCGCCTCCGCGACCTCGTAGCGGGGGGCGTCGAGCTCCTTGGCGGTGCGGCGCAGCACCCGGGCGCGTGGGTCCTCGGCGCGGTAGACGCGGTGGCCGAAGCCCATCAGGCGCTCGCCCTTGTCGAGCAGCTCCTTGACGTAGGACGAGGCGACGCCGTCGCGCTTCTCGACCTCCTCGATCATGCCGAGGACGCGCGAGGGGGCGCCGCCGTGGAGCGGGCCGCTCATCGCGCCGATGGCGCCGGAGAAGGCCGCCGCGACGTCGGCACCGGTCGAGGTGATCACGCGCGCGGTGAAGGTCGAGGCGTTCATGCCGTGCTCGGCCGCCGACGACCAGTAGGCGTCGATGGCGTGGGCGTGCTTCGGGTCCGCCTCGCCGTGCCAGCGGATGAGGAACTTCTCGGCCAGCGTCGTGCCCTGGTCCACCTCTGCCTGCGGGACGACCGGCCTGCCGAGGCCGCGCGCGGACTGGGCGGCGTACGACAGCACCATCACCGCGACGCGGGAGAGGTCGAGGCGGGCCTGCTCATCAGAGATGTCGTAGGTCTGGCCCATGCCGAGCATCGGAGCGAGCATGGCGACGCTGGCCTGCACGTCGGCGCGCACGTCGCCGGTGTGGATGGCGATGTTGTAGGGCTCGGCCGGCGGGAGGCCGGGGGTGTAGGAGCCGTCGACCAGGAGGCCCCAGACGTTCTCGAACGGCACGCGGCCGACGAGGTCCTCGATGTCCACGCCGCGGTAGCGCAGCGCCGAGCCCTCCTTGTCGGGCTCCGCGATCTGGGTCTCGAACGCGACCACGCCTTCGAGGCCGTGCTGGATCTCGGTCATGGGTGCTCCTTCAGGATTCGGGAGTCCCGGAAGAACCGCACGGGACGGCTCATTGTGCACCCCGGCGATACTGTCAGCGTATGGACCTCTCCGGACTGCGCGAGGAGTACGGCCGCGGGGGTCTCGACCTCCTCGACCTGGCCGGCGACCCGATCGAGATGTTCGAGCGGTGGCTCGAGCAGGCCGTCGCGTCCGGCGTCCACGAGCCCAACGCGATGGTGATCGCCACCGCCGACGCCGCCGGCCGGCCCTCCAGCCGGATGGTGCTGCTCAAGGGCGTGGGCCCGGACGGGTTCGTCTTCTTCACCAACCACTCCTCGCGCAAGGGCGGCGAGCTCGCGGCCAACCCGCACTGCGCGCTGCTCTTCCCGTGGCACCCGCTCGAGCGCCAGGTGCGCGTCGAGGGCGTCGCGGCACGGCTGGCGCACGAGGAGGTGGAGGCCTACTTCCACTCCCGCCCGCGCGGCGCCCAGCTCGGGGCCTGGGCCTCGGACCAGTCGCGACCGGTTGCCTCGCGCGCCGAGCTCGCGGCGGCGTACGCCCGGGTGCAGGAGCGCTTCGGTGCCGACGAGGCCGACGGCGAGGTGCCGGTGCCGCCGGAGTGGGGCGGCTACCGCGTCACGCCCGACGTCGTGGAGTTCTGGCAGGGACGGCCCGGGCGGATGCACGACCGGCTGGTCTACCGCCGTGACGGCGAGCGTTGGGACGTCGTACGGCTCGCGCCGTGAGGAAGACCTGATGCTGCTCCGCCTGGTCCGCACCTACCTCCGGCCGTACGCCGCACCGCTGGGCGCCGTCGTCGCCCTGCAGTTCGTCGGCACGATGGCCGCGCTCTACCTGCCGAGCCTCAACGCCGACATCATCGACCGCGGCGTCGTCACCGGCGACACCGCCTACATCGTGAGCCACGGCGGGCTGATGCTCGCGGTCTCGCTCGTGCAGGTCGTCTGCTCGATCGCCGCGGTGTGGTTCTCCGCGCGCAACGCGATGGGCTTCGGTCGTGACCTGCGCGCCGCGATCTTCCGCCGCGTGGGGTCCTTCTCCGCTCGAGAGGTACAGCACTTCGGCGCCCCGTCGCTCATCACCCGCGAGACCAACGACGTCCAGCAGGTGCAGATGCTCGTGCTCATGGGCGGCACCCTGATGGTCTCCGCGCCGATCATGATGGTCGGCGGCATCATCATGGCCGCCCGCGAGGACATCGGACTGTCGTGGCTCGTCCTCGCGGTGGTGCCGGTCCTCGGGGTCTCCATCGGCCTGATCGTGCGGCAGATGGTGCCGAGCTTCCGGCTCATGCAGGAGCGCATCGACGAGGTCAACCGGCTGCTGCGCGAGCAGATCACCGGCGTACGCGTGGTGCGTGCCTTCGTGCGCGAGGAGCACGAGACCGCCCGCTTCGCCGATGCCAACGCCGAGCTGACCGACGTGGCGGTCCGCGCCGGCCGCTGGCAGGCGGCGATGTTCCCGACGGTGATGATCGTGGCCAACCTCGCCACCGTCGGCGTGCTGTGGTTCGGCGGCCACCGGGTCGAGGACGGGCAGATGCAGGTGGGCGCCCTGACCGCCTACATCTCCTACCTGATGCAGATCGTCATGTCGGTGATGATGGCGATGTTCATGCTGATGATGGTGCCGCGCGCCTCCGTCTGCGCCGAGCGCATCACCGAGGTGCTCGACACCGACTCGTCGGTCGTGCCGCCCGCCGACCCCGTCACCGACCTGCCCGACCGGCTGGCCCTCGAGCTCGACGCGGTGACCTTCGCCTACCCCGGCGCGGACGAGCCGGTGCTGCGCGAGGTGTCGCTGCGGGCCTCGCCCGGGGAGACCGTGGCGATCGTCGGCTCGACCGGTGCCGGGAAGTCGACCCTGGTCAACCTGGTCCCGCGCCTCTTCGACGCGACCGGGGGAGAAGTGCGCCTCGGCGGCGTCGACGTACGCCAGCTGGAGATGGAGACGCTCTGGTCGCGGCTGGGGCTGGTGCCCCAGAAGGCCTTCCTGTTCCGCGGGACCATCGCGGACAACCTGCGCTACGGCAAGCCCGACGCCACCGAGGACGAGATGTGGGAGGCGCTCGAGATCGCCCAGGCCCGCGAGTTCGTCGAGGCGATGCCCGAACGGCTCGACGCCGAGGTGGCCCAGGGCGGGTCGAGCCTCAGCGGCGGCCAGCGGCAGCGGATGGCGATCGCACGAGCGGTGATCCGCCGGCCCGACATCTACCTCTTCGACGACTCCTTCTCCGCCCTCGACCTCACCACCGACGCGCGCCTGCGGGCCGCGCTGCGGCCGGTGACCCGCGACGCGACGGTGGTGATCGTGGCGCAGCGGGTCGCGACCATCCGGCACGCCGACCGGATCGTGGTGATGGAGGACGGCGCCATCGTCGGCACGGGCACCCACGAGGACCTCCTCGAGACGTGCGGGACCTACCGCGAGATCGTCGAGTCCCAGCTCACGGCCGAGGAGGTCGCGTGAGCGACGACGACAAGGGCACGCTGAAGGAGACCGAGCGCGTCCAGACCGGACCCGGCGGTCCCGGCCGCGGTCCGATGGGCGGGGGGATGATCGGCCAGAAGGCCGACACGTTCTGGCCCTCCCTCAAGCGGCTCCTCGCCCGGCTGCACCCGGAGCGGCGCAAGGCGTACGCCGTCCTGGTCCTCACGGTCGTCAGCGTCGTCGCCACCGCCGTCGGGCCGTGGATCCTGGGCCGCGCCACCGACCTGATCTTCGCCGGGCTGCTCGGCAGGGACGTGCTGAGCGGCGACGTGACCCAGGAGCAGGCCGTCGAGGCGCTGCGGGCGCAGGGCGAGGACGACCGGGCCGACATGCTCGCGTCGATGACGCTCACCGACGGCGTCGACTTCTCCGCCGTGGCCGACGTGCTGCTGCTCGTCGTCGCGGTCTACGTCGCCGCCTCCCTGCTGGCCTGGCTCGGCGGCTACCTCCTCAACGACGTCGTGCAGGGCACCGTGCTGCGGATGCGCTCGGAGGTCGAGGACAAGGTCCACCGGCTGCCGCTGGGCTACTTCGACAAGCAGCCGCGCGGTGAGCTGCTGAGCCGCGTCACCAACGACATCGACAACATCAGCCAGACGCTCCAGCAGACGCTGAGCCAGATGCTCACCTCGCTGCTCACCGTGGTCGCGGTGCTCGGGATGATGTTCTGGATCTCTCCTCTGCTGGCGACGGTCGCGCTGGTGTCGGTGCCGATCTCGATGTGGGTCACCGGCGCGGTGATGAAGCGCTCGCAGGGCATGTTCATCCAGCAGTGGCGTCGCACCGGCACGCTCAACGCGCACATCGAGGAGACGTTCTCCGGCCACGCGATCGTCAAGGTCTTCGGGCGCCAGGCCGAGGCCGAGCGGGTCTTCGCCGAGCAGAACGACGAGCTCTACCAGTCCTCCTACGGCGCGCAGTTCGTCAGCGGCCTGATCATGCCGATCATGATGTTCGTCGGGAACCTCAACTACGTCGTGATCGCGGTCCTCGGCGGACTGCGGGTCGCCAGCGGCACGATGTCGCTCGGCGACGTGCAGGCCTTCATCCAGTACTCCCGCCAGTTCACCCAGCCGCTCACGCAGGTCGCCTCCATGCTCAACCTGCTCCAGTCCGGCGTCGCGTCCGCTGAGCGGGTCTTCGAGCTGCTCGACGCCCCCGAGGAGTCCGTCGAGGAGCAGGGTCGCCCGGCGCTCGCCGCCGACGCGCACGGCGAGGTCCGCTTCGAGGACGTGTCGTTCTCCTACGACCCCGAGCGCCCGCTCATCGAGGGCCTGTCGCTGGTGGCCCGGCCCGGCAGCACGGTCGCGATCGTCGGTCCCACCGGCGCCGGCAAGACGACCATGGTCAACCTGGTCATGCGGTTCTACGACCCGCAGTCGGGCCGGATCCTCATCGACGGGGTCGACATCGCGTCGGTGCCGCGCGGGGTGCTGCGGGGGAGGATCGGGATGGTGCTGCAGGACACCTGGCTCTTCGCCGGCACCATCCGCGACAACATCGCCTACGGCCGGCCCGACGCCAGCGAGGAGCAGGTGCTCGAGGCCGCGCGCGCGACCTTCGTCGACCGCTTCGTGCACTCGCTGCCCGACGGCTACGACACGGTCATCGACGAGGACGGCTCCAACCTGTCGGCCGGTGAGCGGCAGCTGGTGACCATCGCGCGCGCCTTCCTGTCCGACCCCGCGCTGCTGATCCTCGACGAGGCCACCTCCTCGGTCGACACCCGCACCGAGCTGCTGCTGCAGCACGCGATGGCGGCGCTGCGCTCGGACCGTACGTCCTTCGTGATCGCGCACCGGCTCTCCACGATCCGCGACGCCGACCTGATCCTGGTGATGGAGTCCGGGTCGATCGTCGAGCAGGGCTCGCACGAGGAGCTGCTGGCGTCCGGCGGCGCGTACGCCCGCCTCTACCGGTCGCAGTTCGAGGCGGCGGCCGAGGAGTCGGTGGAGGAGCCGGGCTTAACCCGTTGAGCGACCCCGCGCGCCGACGTACGCTCGAGTCACACAGAAGGGAGGTGATCCGAGGAATGAGTTCTTTTCGGATGAGTGAGGTGGCTGCCCGCTAGGCAGCCCGGTCCGCCGACAGCTGCCGGCGAATCCACTGCAGCCACCCGACCCGCAGGCTCCCGGTGTCATCCGCCGGGGCTTCTCACGGAGCAGCAGGCCTGCGGGTCGCTGCATTTCCGGGGGCTTGCGTGCCTCGGTGTCGACCTGCGGTCGGCCCCACGCGGGGTAGTCCAGTGACGGTTGGCCGTCGTGCGGGCTTAGTCCAGTGACGTATGGCTGCCAGGAGGCCGTCCCCACGACCATCCCTCACTGGACTACCTCGGGGCCAAGCCGAGTCGGCACCCCGCGCGACACGCCCGGGATGCGGGTTGAGTCTCTGTGCGACTCAACCCCGAGGACGCTCGTGTGGCCCTCGTCTCGTTCCGCCCGGGTTGGCGGCGTACGTCTCGCGGCATATGGTTGTGGTCAACAACTATTGCGATCAGCAACCACGAATCGAAGGCACGCAGTGACCCAGGCTCCCGCCACCAGCACCACCGCCGAGCAGGCCGGGGAGATGACGCACCGCCAGGTGCTCGAAGCCCTCAGCGGGCTCCTCCTCGCGATGTTCGTCGCGATGCTCTCCAGCACGATTGTCAGCAACGCGCTGCCGACCATCGTCGACGACCTCCGGGGCAGCCAGACCGGCTACACCTGGGTGGTCGTGGCGACCATGCTCGCGATGACGGCCACGACGCCTATCTGGGGCAAGTTCGCCGACCTCTTCGACAAGAAGCTGCTGGTGCAGACGGCGCTGGTGATCTTCTCGGTCGGCTCGCTCATCGCCGGCTTCGCGCCGTCGATGGAGGTGCTGATCGGCGCCCGAGTCGTGCAGGGCCTCGGCGTCGGCGGCCTGACCGCGCTGGTGCAGGTCGTCATCGCCACGATGGTCTCGCCGCGCGAGCGGGGTCGCTACAGCGGCTACATCGGTGCGGTCTTCGCCCTCGCCACGGTCAGCGGTCCGCTCGTCGGCGGCGTCCTGGTCGACACCGTCGGCTGGCGCTGGTGCTTCTTCGCCGGCCTCCCGGTCGCGGCGCTCGCCTTCGTGGTGCTGCAGAAGACGCTGCGCCTGCCGGTGGTCAAGCGCGAGGTGTCCATCGACTACCTCGGTGCCTTCCTCCTCGTCGGCGGTGTCTCGATCCTGCTGATCTGGGTCTCCCTCGGCGGCATCAACTTCGACTGGGTCTCGTGGACCAGCGGGCTGCTCGTGGCTGCCGCCGTGGTCGTGACGGCCGCAGCCATCCACGTCGAGGCCAACGTCGCCAAGGACCCGGTCATCCCGCTGCGCCTGTTCAAGGACCGCACGCTGACCCTGGCGACGATCGCCTCGGTCCTGATCGGTCTGGCGATGTTCGGCTCGACGGTCTACCTCAGCCTCTACTTCCAGCGCGCCAAGGACATGAGCCCGACCGGGGCCGGCCTGATGTCGATCTGCATGGTCGGCGGGCTGCTGGTCTCGAGCATCCTCAGCGGCCGCATCATCACCGCCACCGGCCTGTGGAAGCGCTGGCTGGTCGGCGGCATGGTCGCCGTCATCGTCGGCATCGGCCTGCTCGCGACCATCGACGCCACCACACCGCTGTGGCAGACCGGGATCTACATGGCCGTCCTCGGCCTCGGCCTCGGCGCCACCATGCAGAACCTCGTCCTCGCGGTGCAGAACACGATCGCCCTGTCCGACATGGGCGCCGGCTCGTCGGTCGTCGCGTTCTTCCGCTCCCTCGGCGGCTCGGTCGGCATCGCCGCGCTCGGTGCCGTCCTGGCCCACCAGGTGGCGGACGCGGTGAAGAGCGGCCTCAGCGCGCTCGTCGCCGCCCGCCCCGAGCTCGCCGAGCAGGTGGGTCACCAGACCGGCGGCGTGCCCGACGTCTCGACGATGCCCGCGCCGATCCGCGCGATCTTCGAGAGCGCGTACGGCGACGCGACCGGCCACATCTTCCTCGTCGCGCTGCCCTTCGCCGTCGGCGCGCTGATCGCCGTGCTCTTCATCCGCGAAGTCCCCCTGCGCACCTCGGTGAAGCGCGAGGATGAGCTCGTGGCCGACGCAGCGCTCGACGCATGAGCACCCGCAACGACGACCTCCGCAGCATCGAGGCCGAGGTCGGCACGCTGATCCGCCGCGTGAAGCGGGTGATGGGGGAGCGGGCCCGCGAGGTGCACCCCGAGCTCCACCCGATGACCTACTTCATGCTCACCCACCTCGCGACCCACGGGCCGCTGCGGGGAGCGGACCTCGCCGACGCCTTCGGCATGGACAAGGGCGGCGTCAGCCGTCAGGTGCAGTCGCTGGTCGACCTGGGGCTCGTCGAGCGCAAGCCGGCGCCCGAGGACCGCCGCGCGATCCTGCTCGACGCGACCGACGAGGGTCGCGAGCGGCTCGACGCGATGAGCCGCAGCCGCCGCGACCGCTTCGACGGGCGCCTGGCGGAGTGGACCGACGAGGAGCTGTCGTCCTTCGCGGCCCGGCTGGCGGCGTACAACCAGTCCCTGTCCGACGACTGACGCCGGCCCGGGGGGTCAGCGCAGCCAGGCAGCCGTGTCCGGCGGCAGCTTGTCGTCGACCGGGCCGCTGGCGAGCAGCAGCTCGCCCTCGGGGAGCTCGGCCGCGGTGTCGCCGCAGTTGAGCACCACGGTCAGCGGGCCGCGGCGGAAGGCCAGCACGTCGGCGCCGAGGTCGACCAGCTCGACGTCGTCACCGGCCGTCCAGGCGAAGTCGCGGCGCACCCGCAGCGCGTCGCGGTAGAACGCCAGCGTGGACGCGGAGTCGGCGGCCTGGGCCTCGACCGTGAGCGCCGACCAGTCCGCCGGCTGCGGGATCCACGGCTGCGCGGAGCCCGGGCCGAAGGCGTACGGCGCCTCGGTGCCGCCCCACGGGATCGGCACCCGGCAGCCGTCGCGGCCGACCTCGCCGGTGCGCAGGTAGGACGGGTCCTGCCGGTGCTCCGGGGCGACGTCGACCTGCTCGAGGCCGAGCTCCTCGCCCTGGTAGAGGTAGCTCGAGCCGGGCAGCGCGAGCATGGTCATCGTGGCCGCGCGACCGCGGGCCAGGCCCTGCTCGCCGCCGCCGTAGCGGGTGACGTGGCGTACGACGTCGTGGTTGCTGAGCACCCACGTCGGCGAGGCGCCGACCGGCTCGACCGCCGCGAGCGTGCTGGTGATGACCTCGGCGAAGCCCTCCGCCGACCAGTCGGTCAGCAGCCACGCGAAGTTGAAGGCCTGGTCGAGCTCGTCGGGGCGCACGAAGGCCGCCATGGACTCCGGCGTCTGGGTCCAGGCCTCGGCGACGGCCATCCGGTCCGGACCGGCCTCGTCGAGCACCCGGTGCCAGGCGCGGTAGACGTCGTGGACCTCGGGCTGGTCCCACATCGGCTCGTCCTTGAGCTCGCGCGAGACCATCGAGTGGTCGCTGTTGACCTGGCCCGAGCTGGTCGTGCCGCCCTCGGCGACGACCTGGTCGCGCAGGCTCGCCTCCTTGAAGAGGCCGTGCGCGACGTCGACGCGGAAGCCGTCGACACCGCGGTCGAGCCAGAAGCGCAGCACGTCCTCGAACATCGCGGGGACCTCGGGGTTGCGCCAGTCGAGGTCGGGCTGGGTGGAGTCGAAGAGGTGGAGGTACCACTGGCCGTCCTCGACCTGGGTCCACGCGGGGCCGCCGAAGACGGAGCTCCAGTTGTTGGGCGGCGTGCCGTCCGGCTTGTCCTCAGGGGCGTCGCGGAAGAGGTAGCGGGCGCGCTCGGGGCTGCCCGGGCCGGCGGCCAGCGCCGCCTGGAACCACTCGTGCTCGTCGGAGGTGTGGTTGGGCACGAGGTCGACCACGACCCGCAGGCCCAGCTCGTGGGCGCGCGCGATCAGCGCGTCGGCGTCCGCGAGCTGGCCGAACAGCGGGTCGACGTCGCGGTAGTCGGCGACGTCGTAGCCGTGGTCGTGCTGCGGGGAGGTGTAGAACGGCGTGATCCAGAGCGCGTCCACGCCCAGCTCGGCCAGGTGCGGCAGGCGCGAGGTGATGCCGGGCAGGTCGCCGACGCCGTCGCCGTCGCTGTCGGCGAAGCTGCGCACGTAGACCTGGTAGACGACGGCGTGACGCCACCAGTCATCGCGTCCGGCGGGGATTGGATCGTTCAAAGCGGCCATGCCCACCATCCTCTCAACACGGGGGGAGGGTCGGTCAAGCCGGCGTCTGACCGCCGAACATCGCCGGGTCGACCGCGATCCAGGTGTGCTCGGCGCTCGCCACCACCCGGCCGTCGGCGTCGTAGAGGGTCGCGGCGGTGAAGGTCTTGCGACCCTCCTGCCCCCGTCCCTCGCCGACCACCACGTGCGCCTCGCCGATCACCGGCAGCGCGTCGACCCGCGCGGTCATCCGCCCGAGGACCATCAGCCGCTCGCTGAGGTCACCGGCCCAGCCGCCGATGCAGTCGAGCGCCGCCCACGTCGCTGCGACCGAGGCGCGCGGCACCTCGTCGGCGTACGTGTGCCAGTCCTCGTGGAGGCTCGGGTGCGGCGTCCAGGTCGCGGCGGTCAGGTCGCCGTCGCGGCCCGCGCCGACCCGGCCGGGGAAGATCCGCAGGCCGTCACCCTCCTCGCGGTCGGTGCCGCACACGAAGCAGGTGGGGAAGGGGTGGAAGGCCAGTCCGGGGTACGCCGACTCGGCGGCCGCGGCGACGTCCGGCCCGACGGGCGCCACCTCGGTGAGCGCCCGGTCCACCCGGTGCGCCGTGGCGACCGGGGCGCCGTCGACGGACGCCGTGGCGACCGCACCCTCGACCTCGACGTGCAAGGGGGTGTCGAGGGGAGGCGGCCGCCGCAGGGACACCTCGATCGCCGGCCAGTGACCGGCGTGGTCGTCGGGTGCGTCGGTGTCGTCCAGCGCGGCCAGGGCGCCGGCGGTCCAGCCGCCGTTGCCGGAGTCGGGCGGGCCGCAGAAGCGTCGCGGCACGATCAGTTCGCTCACCGGCCTCACTGTGCCACGACCGGGTGGGGCGGGGGAGTTGCCGGATGGGACACAATGACCTGCGTGAGTGACCTGATCGACACCACCGAGATGTACCTCCGCACGATCTACGAGCTCGTGGAGGAGGACATCGTGCCGCTGCGCGCGCGCATCGCCGAGCGGCTGCACCAGTCCGGGCCGACCGTGTCGCAGACGGTGGCGCGGATGGAGCGCGACGGCCTGCTCACCGTGCAGGGCGACCGCCACCTCGAGCTCACCGAGGAGGGCCAGCTCCTCGCCACCCGCGTGATGCGCAAGCACCGCCTCGCCGAGCGCCTGCTCACCGACGTCATCGGGCTCGACTGGGAGCTCGTGCACGCCGAGGCGTGCCGCTGGGAGCACGTGATGTCGGAGACCGTCGAGCGCCGCCTGCTCGAGCTGCTCGACCACCCCACCGAGTCGCCCTACGGCAACCCGATCCCCGGCCTCGACGAGCTCGGCGACGTCGGCGGCGAGCACTTCATGGACAACGTCGAGCCGCTCTCCGCCGCCGCGCTCCCCGAGGACCAGATGGTCCACGTCAAGCGGATCTCCGAGGAGATGCAGAAGGACGAGGAGCTGATGGGGCTGCTGCGCCGCGTCGGCGCCCTGCCCGGCAAGACCGTCACCATCGCCCGCACCGAGGAGGGCATCCTCATCGGGTCCGGCGGCGAGACCGCCGAGCTGGTGGTCGAGGCGGCCGAGCACATCTTCGTGCGCCGCTAGGCGCTGGCCGAGATTTCGGGATCCCCGGTCGGCCGGGGATCCCCCAGGTTGTCGGCCTCTGCAAGGCCTGACAACCTCTGGGAACGCCTGACAAGCTCGGTCAGGAACTCGCTGCACCCCACGTCGAGCTTGTACGTCGCCAGCGCGTCGCCGCGGGTCAGTCCGCGGTTGACGATCACGATCGGCGTACCTCCCGCAGCCGCACGCTTGACGAACCGCAGCCCGCTCATCACCGTCAGCGACGAGCCCGCGACCAGGAGCGCCCCGTCGGTGCCGAGCGACTCGACGGCGGCGTAGCAGCGGGCCACCCGGTCGGCAGGGACGTTCTCGCCGAAGAACACCACGTGCGGCTTCAGCGGGCCGCCGCACGCGCACGCCGGCACCACGAAGTCGTCGGTGTCGTCGAGGTCGACGTCGCCGTCGGGGCGCGACTCGACCCAGCCGTGCCGCTCGAGCCAGCCGGGGTTGAGCTCGTCGAGGCGCTGCTCCATCTCCGCGCGCGAGGACGTCTCGCGGCAGTCGAGGCACACGACGTCCGCGACGCGGCCGTGCAGCGCCACCACCTGCCGGGTCCCGGCCGCCTCGTGCAGCCCGTCGACGTTCTGGGTGATGAGCAGCGAGGGGTCGAGCGCAGCGACCGCGCGGTGGCCGTCGTTGGGCAGCGCGCGCCCCATCCGCTGCCAGCCGAGGTGGCTGCGCGCCCAGTAGCGCTGCCGCGCCTCGGGGGCGGCCACGAACTCCTGGTAGGTCATCGGGGCCCGCGCCGTCGACCCGGGTCCGCGGTAGTCCGGGATGCCGGAGTCGGTGGACAGTCCCGCGCCGGTGAGCACGACCAGGGGTCGGGTCGCGAGCAGGTCGAGCGCCGACTGCTCGGTGGCGACCAGGCTCACGCGCCGTACCTCACCCGGGCCCGGGCACGTGCCTTCTCGGCCTCGGCCTCGCGGTTCTTCGGCGGCGCGGTGGTCACCAGGTCGTCGAGCAGGTGCTCGGTGATGTGCGCGATCTCCTTCACCGCGGCGTAGAACGCCTCCTCGTTGGCCTGCGACGGCTTCGTCGTGCCGGCCACCTTGCGGACGTACTGCAGCGCGGCGGCCGTGACCTCGTCGCGCGTGGCGGGCGGCTCGAAGTTGTTGAGCGGGCGGATGTTGCGGCACATGGGTCGAGCGTACGTCCGACGGTGCGCAGGTTTCGAGGCTCGCTGCGCTCGCACCTCAACCAGCGAGGCGATTCGGTGGTTGAGGTGCGAGGAGCGCCAGCGACGAGCCTCGAAACCACGTCTCAACCAGCGAGGGAGAAGAAGCTGACGTCCTCGCCCGTCACCAGCACCACCTGGCCCGACGCCAGCGGCACGAGCCGTACGTCGGCCACGTCGCTGCCGTGCTCGACCTCGACCATCCGGTTGCTCATCGTCCCGCCGTCGAGCGACAGCACCGAGACCCAGCCGGTGGTGCCGGTCCAACCCTGCGAGACGACGGTCAGCGCGATGCGCTGCTCGGGCAGCCAGGTGAACTGACGCGGGTCGAGCCCGGCTCCGGCCTGGCTCTGCGCCGGGTAACGCACCACGTCGAGCTGGCGCGGCGCGGTCAGGTCGGTGACGTCGAAGAGCGCCGCCTGCGCGCCGCGGGTCACGCCGTCGAGGGAGGCGTCCTGCCCGACGCCGATCAGCCGCTGCTCGCCGAGCGGGTGGAGGTACTCGCTGAAGCCGGGGATCTTCAGCTCGCCGAGCAGCCGCGGGGCAGCCGCGTCACTGAGGTCGATGGCGTAGAGCGGGTCGGTCTGGCGGAAGGTCACCACGATCGCGAGGTCGTCGAACCACCGCACCGACTTGATCTCCTCGTCGACGCCGAGCTGGTCGACGCGGCCCTCCTCGACGAGGTCGGCGCCGTCCTCGCGCAGGGTGAGCACGGAGTTGAAGTTGCCGGTCTCGCTGCTGGCCCCGACCGCGACCCGCAGCGAGCCGCCGACGGCGTCCATCGACCAGCGGTCCGCGATGGTGCCCTCGACCTCGCCCGAGGCGACGTACGTCGTGTCCGCGCCGTCGAGCGCGAAGGCGTAGATCGGTGTGGTCCCGCCGGTGCTCGGACCGGGGCGGCAGTTCATGCAGTCGCCCCAGCCCCACGCCGGCGCACCCCCGGCGAGGTAGAAGCGGTCGGTGGAGAAGTACGACGTGTCGGACTCGGTGGCGACCGCCGTCGCCGTGCGGTCGGTCGGGGCGGCGGGGTCGAGTGCGACGACGGTCGTGGTGCCGAGCGGCACCTCGTCGTCGGGGACCGCGACGTCCTCACAGGCCACGACCGGCTCGCCGTCGACGGTCGGCAGCCAGTCGGCGAGCGTGGTCTCGCGGACCAGGGACCGGTTGCGCAGCCGCGCGCGGATCTGGCCGAAGGTGCCGTCGGGGGAGGAGAAGTCGAGCTCGGGCAGGCCGTTGACCAGCACGACGCGCACGACGTCGCCGTGCAGCCGGGCCGCCGACACCCGGCCGCGGACCGTGGTGGCGTCGACGACCGAGGGCGAGGTGGGGTCGGAGAGGTCCACCGTGGTGATCGTGGTCTCCAGCCCGTCGGACGAGGAGCCGAGCACGACGGCGCGACCGCCGACCAGCAGGAGCTCGCCACCGGGACCCCCGGGCCAGTCCGCACCGAGGGCGTCGTCCAGGGCGGTGGTGGACAGCAGCGTCGGCTCGTCGCCGGAGACGTCGTAGGCCAGCAGCTCGCCCTCCCGCAGGCGCAGCAGCAGGGACCCGGCGACCTTGACGACGTCGGACTCGTCGACGTCGACCTCCTGGACGTTGGTGCCCGACTCGTTGCTCGTGCTGCGCGACGTGCTCACCCCGGCCGCCCGCTCGATGCCCGAGGACTCCATCGCGTCCGACCCGCCCGACGAGTCGAAGGCGATGATGCCGGAGCCCCAGCCGTAGGGGCCGACCTGCTCGAGCGCGCGCTCGACGTAGGAGTCGAGCAGCTCCTCGCAGCTCCCGACCGCGGTCAGGTCGGCGTTGGCGAGCGCGATCGGCGGGGCGGTGGTGGGCGCGGGAGCGTCACCGACGACGTAGCCCACGCCGGCCGCGACGCCGAGGCAGGTGATGGCGGCGATGCTGGTGGTGGTCCGGCGCAGGCTCATGGTCGTGGGACGGCCCCGCGGGAGCCGCGGTTCCGCGTGGCACGATGGCGCGATGAGCGACCGCCACCCCGACCGGCCCTTCGACATCGTGCTCTTCGGGGCCACCGGCTTCACCGGCGGTCTCACCGCCGACTACCTCGCCGCGCACGCCCCGGACGGGCTGCGCTGGGCGATCGCCGGCCGCAACGCCGACAAGCTCGAGGCCGTACGCCAGCGGCTGGGCGGCGACGTGCAGGTGCTCGTCGCCGACTCGACCGACCCCGCGGCGCTGGCCGACGTCGCCCGACAGGCCCGCGTCGTGGCGACCACCATCGGCCCCTACCTCCAGCACGGCGGCCCGCTCGTCGCCGCGTGCGCCGAGGCCGGCACCGACTACCTCGACCTCACCGGTGAGCCGGAGTTCGTCGACCAGTCCTTCCTCGCCCACCACCAGACGGCCGTGCGCACCGGCGCCCGGCTGGTGCACGCGTGCGGCTTCGACTCGATCCCGCACGACCTCGGGGCCTTCTACACCGTCAAGCAGCTGCCGTCCGACCAGCCGATCACGTTGCGCGGCGTGGTCCGCTCGGCCGGCACCTTCTCCGGCGGCACCTTCCACTCCGCCCTCGACCAGTTCGCCCGCGCCGCCCAGATGAAGAAGACGTACGCCGCCCGTCGCCGCGCCGAGGTGCGTCCCGAGGGCCGGTCGTCGCGCTCGGTCAGCGGCAAGCCGCACCGCGATCCGGTGCTCGGCTACTGGCTGCTCCCGCTGCCGACCATCGACCCGATCGTCGTCGCCCGCAGCGGTGCTGCGCTGTCGGCGTACGGCCCGAAGTTCCGCTACTCCCACTGGGCCGGCACCAAGACGCTGCGCTACGCCGCCGGTGGTGCGGCCGGCGTCGGGCTGCTCACGGTGGCCGCGCAGCTGAAGCCGGTGCGCGACTTCCTCAAGGGCAATGTGCCGCAGGGCTCCGGCCCCGACGCGTCGAAGCGCGAGAAGTCGTGGTTCACCGTCGACTTCGTCGGCGAGGCCGGCGGGCAGACCGTCCGCACCCGCGTCTCCGGCGGCGACCCGGGCTACACCGAGACGGCCAAGATGCTGTCCGAGGCCGCGCTGTGCCTGGCCCTCGACGACAACCCCGAGACCTCCGGCCAGGTCACGCCTGCCCAGGCGATGGGCGACGCGCTGCTCGCGCGGCTGCAGGCGGCCGGGATCCGGTTCGAGACCGTCTGAGGCTCGCTGCGCGGTCCGATCACGCTCCGTACGTCGCGACGGGCGCTCCTTCGACGTCCACGTCGACGCAGAACACCGCACCGGCGGCAGGGTCCTCGGAGTCGCCCAGGCCCTGTCGGGACGTGGTGATGTAGAGGTGGGTGTCGCCCGGGCCGCCGAACGCGCATGACGACACCTGGGCCGCGCCCACCTCGACGACCGCCGTGAGGTCGCCGTCGAGGGAGTAGCGGTGCACGGAGGACCCGCCCCACATCGCGACCCAGAGACCCTCGTGCGCGTCCAGCGCCATCCCGTCGGGGTGCCCCCCGGACACGCGGGCCACCGGTCTCCTGTGCGCCAGCCTCCCGGTCCCGGCGTCGTGCTCCAGCGCGTCGGCCGTGCCCCGCGGCGTGTCCACGTGGAAGGCCACGGTCCCGTCCTCGGACCAGACGAGCCCGTTGGGGATCGTCAGGTCCGTCATGGCCGGGGAGACCGTGCGGTCCGGGTCCAGCCGCCAGAGAGTTCCCTGACCGGTGATCGCGTCCAGGCTCATCGACCCGCAGTAGAACCGGCCCTGCCGGTCGCACCCGCCGTCGTTCATCCGGCGCCCCGGCCCGAAGAGCGAGGGCGAGGTCCACTCGACCGCGCCCGCCCGGTCGAGCAGGACGAACCGGTCGTCCGTCGCGACGACGACGCCCCCGGCGCTGCGGGGACGCCACGCGCCCACGACGGCACCCACGTCGAGGCGTGAGGCGACGCGGTCGCCGTCGAGGGTGAGGAGGTCGCCCTCGAAGACGTCGACCAGGCGGAGCCGGGACACGCCGGGGTCCCAGCAGATGCCCTCCCCGTGGTGGGTGACGACGTCGGTCAGCTGCTGGGCTCGCATGGCGCGATGGTAGGCGGTGGCGGGCCGGAAATGGAATCGTTTGCACCTTGATTTGAGCGTGCCTGCCATCGATTTGGCGGTGACCCCTTGACGCACCATGTGACGCCGGTCATAGTTTCGGGACAGCAGCGGTGGAATCGATTCCACCATCGGTTCGATCGCGAGGAGCACCAGACATGCGCCACTCCACCACTCGACGAAAGGCCGCCGTCGGTGCCGCCCTGGCACTCGTGGCCGGCACGACGGCCGCCTGCGGCGGCGACTCCGAGGCCAGCCAGGCCTCGCTCGGCAAGGACGACGTCCTCACCATCACCACGTTCAGCGACTTCGGCTACGACGCGCTGATCGAGGAGTGGAACGCCGACCCCGACCGGCCCTTCACGGTCGAGATGACCAAGATCGCCGACTGGGACCCGTGGAAGCAGACGCTCACCCAGAAGCTGCAGGCCGGGGACGGCCTCACCGACATCGTCGCCGTCGAGGGCGACGCAATGCCGCAGTTCCTCTCCGAGGGCGCCTCCGACCAGTTCGCCGACATCTCGGACTCCTCGCTCGACGACCGCTGGGTCGAGTACGCGTACAAGGCCGGGCAGACCGCGGACGGCAAGCAGGTCGGCTATCCGACCGACGCCGGCCCGGAGGCCTTCTGCTACCGCGCCGACCTGTTCGAGAAGGCCGGCCTGCCCTCGGACCGCGAGGAGGTCGAGGCGATCTTCGAGACCTGGGACTCCTACTTCGCCGCCGGCGAGGAGCTCACGGCAGCGCTGCCCGACACCAAGTGGTACGACTCCAGCGGCTCGATCGCCCAGGCGATGCTGAACCAGGCGGAGTTCCCGTTCCAGACGGCCGACAACACGATCGACGTGGAGAACGCCGAGCTCGAGCTGGTCTGGGACACCGTCACCGGCTACTCCACGACGCTCTCGCCGCGCGTCGTGCAGTGGAAGGAGGACTGGACCGCCAACTTCACCAACGACGGCTTCGCCACGATGCCGTGCCCGGGCTGGATGTTCTCCAACATCAAGTCCAACGCGCCCGAGGTCGAGGGCTGGGACATCGCCAACGCGTTCCCGGGTGGCGGCGGCAACTGGGGAGGCTCCTACCTCGCCGTGCCCGCCATGTCGGAGCACCAGGAGGAGGCCCAGGAGCTCGCCGCCTGGCTCACCGACGCCGACCAGGAGCTCGCGGCGTTCGAGGCCGCCGGCAACTACCCCGCCAACGTCGAGGCGCAGGAGAGCCTGGCCGCCGAGAACGCGACCGACCCCTACTTCAACGACGCCCCGACCGCGGTGATCCTCGCCGACCGCGCCGCCGCGGTGGAGCCGGGCCGTCCCTACAAGGGCGACATGTACTCCGACATCCTCGGCCTCTTCCAGACCGCGATCCAGCGCGTCGACGAGGGCGCCTCGCCGGACGAGTCCTGGGAGACCTTCACCCAGGCCGTCGACGGCCTGTCCTGACCATGTCCGTGACCCGCACCGACGCCCCCGCCGGGGAGGTCCTCGCGACCTCCCCGGCGACGGGCTCGCCGGTCCCGCCTCCCGGGCTGACGTGGCGGCAGAAGCTCTCCCACTGGGACTTCCGCTTCTCGCCCTACCTCTACGTCGTGCCGTTCTTCGCGCTCTTCCTCGTCATCGGCGTCTACCCGATGGTCTACTCGGGCTACCTCTCGTTCTTCTCCTGGCCCCGCTACGGGCTCACCCACGGCGAGGGCGTCGGGTTCGCCAACTACGGCCACGTGCTCACCGACCCGGTGTTCCACAAGGCCTTCTGGAACACCATCGGCATCTTCGTGCTCTCGGCCGTGCCTCAGGTGGTCGTCGCCACGGTCGTCGCCGCCATGCTCGACACCCCGCTGCGCGGACGCACCTGGTGGCGGATGAGCGTGCTGCTCCCGTTCGTCGTCGCGCCGGCCGCGGCCGCGCTCATCTTCGGCAGCATCTTCGCCGACAAGACCGGCCTGGCCAACGAGGTGCTCCGCGCCGTCGGACTCTCCGGCGTGGCCTGGCACACCGACCGGTTCGCCAGCTGGACGGCCATCGCCACGATGGTCAACTACCGCTGGACCGGCTACAACACCTTGATCATCCTGGCTGCGCTCCAGGCGATCCCGCGCCAGCTCTACGAGGCCGCCGCGATCGACGGCGCCAGCCGCGTGCAGCAGTTCTTCCACGTCACGCTGCCGTCGATCCGGCCCACCATGCTCTTCGTCATCATCACCGCCACCATCGGCGGGATGCAGATCTTCACCGAGCCGCGGCTGTTCGACACCAACCTGCAGTTCCAGGGCGGGGCGGACTACCAGTACCAGACGCTGACGATGTACGTCTTCAACACCTCCAACAGCGGCACCGATCCCTACCCCCGTGCGGCTGCGGCGACGTGGATCATCGTCCTCATCATCATCGGCATCGCGCTGCTCAACTACGCCATCACGCGTCAGGTCCAGAGGAGGGGGGAGCGGTGAGCCGGCGTCCCGGGTTCCTCGTCTACGGCCTGCTGTCCGCCTTCGTGCTGGGCTCGACGTTCCCGCTCTACTGGTCCTTCGTCATCGGCTCGGTGACCAAGGAACGTGCCATCCAGAGCCCGCTGCCGCTCTACCCCGGCGGCTACTTCCTCGACAACGCCCGTCGCGTCTTCGACCAGATCGACTTCTGGTCGGCGCTCGCGAACTCGGTGCTGATCTCGGGGATCTCGGCGGCCTCCGTCGTGTTCTTCTCCACGCTCGCCGGCTACTCCTTCGCCAAGCTGCGCTTCCGCGGGAGCAACGTGGCCATGGCCTTCGTCGTCGCCACGATGGCGGTGCCCACGCAGCTGGCGTTCGTGCCCCTGCTGAAGACCTTCAGCAACCTCGACCTCACGGGGACCCGCACCGCGGTGGTCCTGCCCTTCCTGGTCACCGCGTTCGGGGTCTTCTTCATGCGTCAGTACCTCCTCGACGCGATCCCCGACGAGCTGATCGAGGCCGCCCGCGTCGACGGCTGCTCGCAGCTGCGCACGTTCTGGACGGTCGCGGTGCCTGCGGCGCGCCCGGCGATGGCGATCCTGGCGCTGTTCACCTTCATGCAGACCTGGACCGAGTTCATGTGGCCCCTGCTGATCTTGCAGGGCTCCGACGTCCAGACCCTCCAGACCGCGCTCGACCAGCTCAAGATCGCGCCAGCGGGCGGCATCGCCGACATCGCGCTGCTGCAGGCCGGCACCCTGCTCGCGACGATCCCGCTGCTACTTCTGTTCATCGCGACCGGCCGCCAGCTCGTGGCCGGCATCATGCAAGGAGCCGTCAAGGGATGACGACCATCCGACCCTTTCCGTCCGACTTCCTCTGGGGGGCCGCTGCGGCGAGCTACCAGATCGAGGGTGCGGTGGCGGCCGACGGGCGTACGCCGTCCATCTGGGACACCTTCTCGCGGGTGCCCGGCGCGATCCTCGGTGGCGACACCGGCGACGTCGCGTGCGAGCACTACGACCGGATGCCGCAGGACGTCGCCATGATGAAGGAGCTCCAGCTCGCGTCGTACCGCTTCTCCGTCGCCTGGCCGCGCGTGTGCCCCGACGGTGGTTCGGTGAACGCCGCCGGGCTGGACTTCTACAGCAGGCTCACCGACGAGCTGCTCGGGGCCGGCATCACGCCCTGGCTGACCCTCTACCACTGGGACCTCCCGCAGGCGCTGGAGGACGAGGGCGGCTGGACCAACCGCGACACCGCGCACCGGTTCCTCGACTACGCGATGACCGTGCACGACGTGCTCGGCGACCGTGTGGACAGCTGGACGACCCACAACGAGCCCTGGTGCTCGGCGTTCATGGGCTACACGAGTGGCGGCCACGCGCCCGGCCGCAGCGAGGGAGTCGCCGGGGTCGTCGCCGCGCACCACCTGCTCCTCGGCCACGGACTCTTCGTCGACGAGTTCCGCCGTCGAGGTGGCACCCCCGAGAACGGGAAGGCGGTGGGCATCACCCTCAACCCGACCGTGGCCGACCCCTTCGACCCGACCCGCGAGGACGACGTCGAGGCGGCGCGACGGCTCGACGGCTTCCACAACCGGGTCTTCCTCGACCCGCTGTTCCTCGGCAAGTACGCCGACGACCTGTCCCGCGACACCGCCGGCATGCTCTTCGAGGGCCGGCGCTGGGAGGACTTCGTCCTCGACGGCGACCTCGAGCTGATCAGCGCGCCGACCGACTTCCTCGGCGTGAACTTCTACCACCCCGACCTCCCCGCGGCACTGCCGTACGACGCCGAGCCGGGCGAGCTCCTCGGGAGCCGGATCGAGCACTCGACGCGCCCGCGCGAGTCGCCGTACCCCGGGGGTGGCTTCGTGTTCCCGCGGACCGGACGGCCGACCACCGACCGCGACTGGGAGATCGACCCGGGCGCACTGACGCGTCTGCTGGTCCGGCTGAGGGACGCCTACGGCGCGCCGCCGATCTACATCACCGAGAACGGTGCGATGGCCGACGACGTCGTGGAGGACGGCGCGATCCACGACACCGGCCGGCTGGAGTTCATCGAGCAGCACTTGCACGCGGTGCGGGACGCGATCGACGTCGGCGTCGACGTGCGTGGCTACTTCGTGTGGTCGCTGATGGACAACTTCGAGTGGAGCTACGGCTACGCCCACCGCTTCGGCATCGTCCACGTCGACTACGACACCCAGGTGCGCACGCCCAAGGACAGCGCGCGGTGGTTCGCGGAGGTGGCCGCGACGAACGGCCTGCCAGTAGCGTGACCCAGGTGGTGGTGAACGGGCACGCGTCCACGCTGGACGAGGTGGCCAGGCTGGCGGGGGTCAGCAAGGCGACGGCGTCGCGTGCGCTCAACGGCAGGTCCAAGGTCAGTGCGAAGGCGCAGGCCGCGGTCGTCGACGCCGCGCGCGAGCTCGGCTACACGCCGAACGGTGCCGCCCGGTCCCTGGTCATGCAGCGGACCGGCTCCGTCGCGGTGATCCTGCCCGAGTCGGACGAGCGCGTCTTCTCCGACCCGTTCTTCGCGCGGATGCTGCACGCCGTGGCGCGATCGCTGCGCGAGCGCGACCTGCAGCTCGTGCTCCTGCTCGCCCAGCCGGGCGACGAGGACCGCATGCTGCTCTACCTGCGCGGGCGCTACGTCGACGGCGCCATCGTCGCCTCCCACCACCGCGACGACCGCCTCGCCGAGCACCTCTCCGACCTCGGGCTGCCGTGCGTGTTCATCGGCGCCCCGTGGATCGGCGCCGAGCGGGTCCCCGTCGTCGACAGCGACAACGCCGGTGCGGCGGCCCAGGCCGTGCGCGTCCTCATCGACGGCGGCCGGCGCACGATCGCCACGATCGCCGGACCACGCGACATGCGCGCCGGCCACGACCGCCTCGCGGGCTGGCGCCAGGAGCTGGACGCAGCGGGGCTGGACAGCAACCGGGTCGCCCACGGCGACTTCACCGAGCACAGCGGGACCACGGCCTGTGCCGAGCTGCTCGACGCCGACGGCGGCGGCGACATCGACGGCATCTTCGCCGCGTCCGACCTCATGGCACTCGGCGCGATGCGCGAGCTCGGGGCCCGTGGCATCCGGGTCCCCGACGACGTCGCGATCGTGGGCTACGACGACCTCGGCGTCGCCGAGCGCACCCAGCCGCCCCTCACCACGCTGCGCAACCCGATCGACCAGATGGTCACCGAGGCGGTCCGGCTCCTGGTCGAGGCGATCGCCCAGGGCGGACGCGGTGCGCCGCGTCGCGTCGTCTTCGTGCCGGAGCTGGTCCGTCGTGACACCGTCTGAGCCCGGCGCCGCCGAGGGTGTCGCACTCGTCACCGGCGCGTCGCGCGGACTTGGCGCGGCCATCGCCGTCCGCCTCGCGGCTGCCGGTCGGCCCGTCGCGGTGAACTACCTGCGCGGGCGCGAAGGCGCCGAGGCCGTCGTCGATCGCATCAGGAGCGCCGGCGGCGTTGCCGAGGCGTTCGGGGCCGACGTCGTCGACGAGGACGGGGTCGTCGACCTCTTCGCCCGGGTCTCCACGACCCTCGGCCCCGTGACCGCGGTCGTCGCCAACGCCACCGGCCCGCAGCCGGAGGTCGGCGTGGACGACCTGTCGTGGCGGGCCCACCTCGACCAGCTGGAGTTCTTCGTCAAGAGCCCCACCCTGCTCCTGCAGGCCGCGCTGCCGTCCATGCGATCGGCGGGCGGCGGGCGGGTGATCCTGATCGGCTCCGACATGGCGGACCGGGCCACGCCCGGCATGTCGGCGTACGTCGCTGCGAAGAACGCGCAGGTCGGGCTCACCCGGGTGTGGGCGAAGGAGCTGGGACCCGACGGCGTCACCGTCAACCTCGTCCAGCCCGGGTGGATCCCGGTCGAGCGCCACGCCGGCATCAGCACCGACTCGTACGTCGCCGACGTCCCGCTGCGACGGATGGGCACGCCCGACGACGTCGCCGCGACGGTGGCCCACCTGGTCTCCGACGCGGGCGGCTTCATCACCGGCCAGCGGATCTCGGTCAACGGCGGGCACACGATCTAGCTTGGACCGTCGGCCTTCCGACGGCTGCTGGTGCCCCAGGCAAGAGTCGAACTTGCGACCTTTCGCTTAGGAGGCGGCTGCTCTATCCACTGAGCTACTGGGGCGTTGCCACGGTTCCCGGAGGTTCCGCGGCGGGCAGCATCCTGCCACGACGGCGTACGACGTCGCCCACCCGAGGGCGCGTCAGTGCGACGGCAGCGACCCGCTGAGCCGCTCGTGGCGCTCGGCGCTGGAGGGGTTGAGCCCGATGATCTGCACGCTCTTGCCCTTGCGGGCGTACTGGGTGGTGATGGCGTCGAGCGAGGCGACGGTCGAGGCGTCCCAGACGTGGGAGTCGGTGAGGTCGATGACGACGGCGTCGGGGTCCTCGGCGTAGCCGAACTGGGTGTAGAGGTCGTTGCTGGAGGCGAAGAACAGCTGGCCGGTGACGCGGTAGACCGCGGTCGGGACGCCGTTGCGGTCCTCGACGACCTCGCGCTGGACCTCGGTGAGGTGGGCGACGCGGCGGGCGAAGAGCGTCATCGCGACCAGGACGCCGACCACGACGCCGATGGCGAGGTTGTGCGTCGCGACGGTGACTGCGACGGTCGCGACCATGACGGTGGTCTCCGACTTCGGCATGCGGCGCAGGGTGGCCGGCTGGATGGAGTGCCAGTCGAAGGTGCCGACCGAGACCAGGATCATCACCGCGACCAGCGCGGCCATCGGGATGATCGCGACCACGTCGCCGAGCCCGACGACGAGGATCAGCAGGAAGACGCCGGCGAGGAAGGTCGAGATCCGGGTGCGGGCACGGGAGACGTTCACGTTGATCAGGGTCTGCCCGATCATCGCGCAACCACCCATGCCGCCGAAGAAGCCGGTGATGACGTTGGCAGCACCCTGGCCCCAAGACTCGCGGGTCTTGCTGGAGCGGGTGTCGGTGATGTCGTCGACGAGCTTGGCCGTGAGCAGCGACTCGAGCAGGCCGACGACCGCCATGGCCATCGCGTAGGGGGCGATGATCTGCAGGGTCTCGAGCGTCCACGGGACGTCGGGGAAGAACAGCTCGGGCAGGCTGTCGGGCAGCTCGCCCTCGTCGCCGACGTCGGGCACCGAGAGCGAGGCCAGCACCGTGAAGCCGGTGAGGGCGACGATCGCGACGAGCGGGGCGGGCACGACGGTGGTGACGCGCGGCAGCGCGACCATGATCGCCAGGCCCACGGCGACCATCGGGTAGACCAGCCACGGCACGTCGACCAGGTAGGGGACCTGCGCCATGAAGATGAGGATCGCGAGGGCGTTGACGAACCCGACCATCACCGAGCGCGGGATGAAGCGCATCAGCTTGCCGAAGCCGCCGAGGCCGAGCGCGATCTGGATCAGGCCGCCGAGCAGCACGGTGGCGACGAGGTAGTCGTAGCCGTGGTCGCGCATCACCGGGGCGATGACCAGCGCGATCGCTCCGGTCGCGGCCGAGATCATCGCCGGGCGCCCGCCGAGGAAGGCGATGGAGACGGCCATCGTGAAGGAGGCGAACAGGCCGATGCGGGGGTCGACGCCGGCGATGATCGAGAACGAGATCGCCTCGGGGATCAGCGCGAGCGCGACGACGAGACCGGCCAGCACCTCGGTGCGCAGCATCTTCGGCGACCGCAGGGCGGCGCGCACGCTGGGTTCGACGGTGGCGGGCGGGGCCATAGGCTCGGTGGCAGCAGACACGAGGGGAAAACCTACCCTTACGTTAGGGTAGGGTTCGAATCCTCGAGCGACAGGAGACCGGGATGGCCCAGGGGGCAGGCGAGACGACCGACGTCGTCATGCAGATCGGTGAGGTCGCGGCCCGCACCGAGCTGTCCCTGCGCAGCCTGCGCCACTGGGAGGAGGTCGGGCTGCTCCAGCCGTCGGGCCGCACCGACGGCGGCTTCCGCCTCTACACCGAGTCCGACGTCGACAAGATCCTCGTCATCCGGCGCATGAAGCCGCTCGGCTTCAGCCTCGACGAGATGAAGGCCGTGATGTCCGACCTGGAGGTCCTCGCCGACCCGGGGGCCGGCGAGGGCGAGCGGGCTGCCGCCCAGCAGCGGATCGCCGACGTGCGCACGGACGCCACCGCGCGTCGCTCACGCCTGGTCCGCCAGCTCGAGATGGCCGACGAGTTCATCGGTCTCCTCGGCGCGCGCCACGGCTGACGCCGCTCGCGAGCGCAGGAAATCTTGCCGATGTGAAGTAGGTTCGGACGCGGTCAGTCCATCTTCTCGAGCCGCAAGGGGAGCCCCGTGTCGGATGAGTCACGTCCGGAGGCCCCTGCCGGCATGCCCAAGCGCAAGGGCAAGGTCGCGCGCAAGCACACCGTCGGACGCGTGATCCTCGTCAGTGCGCTGGTCCTGGCGCTCATCACCGGTCTCGGCACGATCTACTTCGTGCGGCACCTCAACGGCAACATCGAGGGCGTCTCGCTGGACGCTCTCGGGGGCGATCGCCCCGAGAAGGTCTACCGGGGCAACGGCGAGCCGCTCAACATCCTGGTGATGGGCGACGACACCCGTGAGGGCGCCGGCAACTCCATCGACGGCGAGGGCGGCGGTGGCTCCGACACCACCATCCTCGTGCACCTCTCCGCCGACCGCGAGCGCGCGTACGCCGTGTCCATCCCGCGCGACTCGATCGTCGATCGTCCCGCGTGCAACGACGGTGAGTCCGCCGCCGCGACCGAGGTGATGTGGAACGCTGCCTACGGCATCGGTGGCCCGGTCTGCACTGTCGACCAGCTCGAGACCGAGACGGACGTCTTCGTCGATCACTTCGTCGTGGTGGACTTCAACGGGTTCGGCGACATGGTCGACGCCGTCGGTGGTGTCCCGGTCTGCGTGCCCGAGGACCTCGTCGACCGCAAGCACGGGATCTTCGTCCCGGCGGGCGACCCGTCGGTGCTCACCGGTGACGAGGCGCTCGACTACGTCCGCGCACGCTCGGTCGGCGAGCTGGCCCAGCGCAACGACATCTCCCGCATCAGGCGCCAGCAGACCTTCATCGCCGCCCTGGTGCGCAAGGTGAAGTCGGCGGGCACCCTCACGCGCCTGGACAAGGTCGTCGGTTTCCTCGACGCCGCCACCAAGTCCCTGACGACCGACACCGAGCTCGACTCGGTGACCCGGATCGGCAAGATCGCCATGCAGCTGCAGAGCATCGGCCTCGACAAGGTGCAGTTCGTGACGCTGCCGACGGAGTACTACCCCACGGACTCGGAGTTCAGCGGGCGGGTCTTCTGGACCGAGCAGGCAACCGAGATCTGGGAGCTCATCAACGAGGACAAGGAGATCCCGGCGCGCCTGCTGTCCGGGAACGCCGTCACCGCCGAGCCGCCCAGCACGTCGTCCGCGGCCACCGAGACCCCGTCGCCCTCGGCCACCGGCAGCGGGACGCCATCCTCGACGCCTTCGGAGACCGAGACCGAGACGCCGACCGAGACGCCGACGGCCAGCGAGACCGAGACCCCGTCCGCCCCGGCGACCACGAAGCCGGAGCCCGTCCCGGGAGTCTGCGCGTGAGCGACAGCGCCGACGGCACCGACCGCCCGGCTCCCGAGCAGGAGCCGGAGTGGCAGCGCCGCCGCCGTCTCGCGGCTGTCTTCGGCGACGGCGTACCGGAGCAGACCAGCGACGACCGCGACGCCCGCGAGGACACCGCCGGCAAGGGCGACGAGTGGTACCGCGCCGAGGTGCCGCCGCACCACGGCTGACGCCCCGAGCACGACGAACGGCCCGCCCCCAGTGGGGACGGGCCGTTCGCGCGTGCGCGGGCGGTGCGGGTCAGACGTTGCCGCCGCGCGCCTTGAGCAGGTCGCGGATCTCCTCCAGCACGGCCACGTCGGCGGGCGTGCCGGTCGCCTCGGCGGGGAAGTAGCGGTCCTTGGCCTTGGTGTAGGGCACGACCACGAAGAAGTAGACGACGGCCGCCAGGATCAGGAAGGCGATGAGGGCGGTGAGGAACGGGCCGACGAGCACGTCGCCGGGGGCGAAGGTGTCGAAGTTCGGCTCGGCGCCACCGGTCGCCTTGCTGATGGCGGAGAGCAGCATGCCGGTGAAGGCGGTGACCACGGCGGCGAACGCCGTGCCCATGATGACGGCCACGGCGAGCTCGACGAGGTTGCCGCGGAGGATGAAGTTCTTGAAACCACTCATGTTGTGTTCTCCCTAGTGGGGTGGACCCGAATGCGGCTCACGCTAGCGGGTCCAGGAGACCGTCACGAACTGCGACAGCGCCGCGCCGCTGATGTCGATCGCCTCGGTCGCGGACGTGCCGACCACCACGAGCGCGCCGCCCGCGACACCGGCTGGTCCGTCGGGTACGCCGCGGGGCGTGGCGAGCACGGTCACCTCGCGGGCCACGATCCTCGAGGCCCCGGTGCCGGGGTCGGTGGCCACCAGGTCGACCTCGTCACCCGGCTGGAGCAGCGTCGCCATCCCCGCGTCGGGCAGCCGCACCGGCAGGATCGTCTGCCCCGGCTCGGCCAGGGCCAGTCCCGGCCCGACCACGCGGGCGTCGGTGAGCACCTCGCCCCGGCCGAGCGGCGCGGCCAGCACGCGGCCCAGCGCTGTCGTCGCGGCGTCGGGCGGCGCAAGGTCCCGGGGGAAGTCGTGCGCGACCAGATCGCCGTCGTCGAGCCGCGTGCCCGAGGGCAGGTCGCGCGCGGCCACCAGCACCTCGACCGTGTCCGGCTCGGGCGGGGCGAGCGCACGGAGCACGCCGAGGACCGCGACGGCGGTCAGTGCCGCGGCGAGCAGCCGGCGGCGACGCCTCAGCTGGTGGCGTACGGCGCGCAGTCGACGCCTGGTCGGCGGGAGTCCCGGGAGCATCCCCCGACGCTAGGCCGGAGCGGACTGTGCCCGCTCGGCCTCTCCACAGGGGTCAGTCGGAGGAGGACGAGGAGGAAGAGGAGGAAGAGGAGGACGACGACGTGGACGAGCTCGGCGACGAGGCGCCCGAGGAGTCGGAGGACGAGGAGGTCGTCGACGCGGGCGTCGTCGACGAGGAGGTGCTGCGGCTGTCGGTGCGGTAGAACCCGGAGCCCTTGAAGACCACGCCGACGGCGTTGAAGAGCTTGCGCAGCTTGCCGTCGCACTCGGGGCAGACGGTCAGCGCGTCCTCGCTGAAGCTCTGGAACTGCTCGAAGGAGTGCCCGCACTCGGTGCAGGCGTACTGATAGGTGGGCATGTGGCAATCCTCTAGGGAATCTGGCCTCGTGGAGCTGGAACGGAGATCGGCCGGGGCCGCGCGACGCGCTGGCACTCTGGCTCTTCGACTGCCAATGGTACGGCACAATGGGCAGCGCGATGAGCGACCCGTCACCCACCCCCGCGCCCCCGTCCGCCGACGAGCCCACCGACCGGCCCCGGTCCCGCTGGTGGCAGGCCTTTCGCCGCGCGCCGCGGGCCGTGCGCTGGACGGCGTGGACTGCGGTCGGCCTGGTCCTGGTGCTGCTCGTGCTGGCCGCGGCGGTCGTCGGCGTCGTACGCCGTCCGCTGCCGCAGACCGAGGGCGAGCTCGAGGTCCCGGGGTTGTCCGCGTCGGTGGAGGTCGTGCGCGACGCGAACGGCATCGCGCAGGTCTACGCCGACACCGACGACGACCTGATGCGCGCCCAGGGCTTCGTCCACGCGCAGGAGCGCTTCTTCGAGATGGACTTCCGCCGCCACGTCACGGCCGGCCGGCTCTCGGAGATCTTCGGCGAGGACACCCTGGAGACCGACCGCTTCATCCGCACCATGGGCTGGCGCCGGGTCGCGGAGCAGGAGTGGCCGCTGCTGGAGCCGGCGACGCGCGCCGCGCTGACGGCGTACGCCGAGGGGGTGAACGCCTACATCGAGGACCGCTCGCCCTCCGAGCTCGCGGCGGAGTACAGCATCCTGGGCCTGACCGGCCTCGACTACACGCCCGAGGAGTGGCAGCCGGTCGACTCGCTCGCCTGGCTCAAGGCGATGGCGTGGGACCTGCGCGGCAACATGGAGGCCGAGGTCGACCGGGTGCTGCTCTCCCTCGACCACAGCGAGGCCGAGGTCGCCGAGCTCTGGCCGGCCTACGACGCCGAGTCGCACCCGCCGATCGTCTCCGGCGGTGGTGTCGTCGACGGCGTCTTCGAGCAGAACGCCACTGCCAACGCGACCCGCAACCCCCGCCGTCCGGCGTACCCCCGTGGCGTCGTCGAGGCACTCGAGCGCGTGCAGGACCGGGTCGCCGCGATGCCCGAGCTGGTCGGCAAGGGGCGCGGCATCGGCAGCAACTCGTGGGTCGTCGACGGCGAGCACAGCGCCACCGGCCAGCCGCTGCTGGCCAACGACCCGCACCTGGGCATCAGCCAGCCCGGCATCTGGATGCAGATGGGCCTGCACTGTCGCGAGGCCTCGCCCGGCTGCACCCTCGACACCTCGGGCTTCACCTTCTCCGGCGTGCCCGGTGTGATCATCGGGCACAACGCCGACATCGCGTGGGGGTTCACCAACCTCGGCCCCGACGTCACCGACCTCTTCCTGGAGCAGACCGAGGGCGACGACCTCTACGTCCGCGACGGCGAGACCGAGCCGCTGCGGGTGCGCACCGAGACCATCGAGGTCCGCGGGGCCGACGACGTCGAGCTGCGGGTGCGCGAGACCGTCCACGGCCCGCTCATCAGCGACGTGGCCACGGAGTTCGCCACCGTCGGCGCCAACGCCCCGACCGACGAGCCCGGCGAGCGCGGCAGCGGGTACGCCGTCGCGCTGGCGTGGACGGCCCTCGACCCCGCGCCCACCGCCGACGCCATCCTCGCGCTCAACCGCGCGTCGGACTGGGACGAGTTCCGCGCGGCCGCGGCCGACTTCGCGGTGCCTGCGCAGAACCTGGTGTACGCCGACCGCGAGGGCCACATCGGCTACCAAGCGCCGGGCCGGGTCCCGATCCGTCGGGGCGGCAACGACGGCACGATGCCGGTCGAGGGCTGGATCAGCGCCAACGACTGGACCGGCGACTACATCCCCTTCGACGGGCTGCCGAGCGTGCTGGACCCCGAGGAGGGCTACATCGTCACCGCCAACCAGGCGGTCGTCGACGAGGACTACCCCTACCTGCTGACCCGCGACTGGGACTACGGCTACCGCTCGACCCGGATCCGCGAGGTGCTCGAGGACGAGGGCGAGCTGTCGGTGGAGGAGATGGTGGACCTCCAGCTCGACTCGACCAACCCGATGGCCGAGACGCTGGTGCCCTACCTGCTCGACATCCGGAACCTCCCCAACCCCTACTACCGCAACGCCCAGCGGCTGCTGCGCGACTGGGACGGCTCGTCGCCGGCCGACAGCGCGCCGGCGGCGTACTTCAACGTCGTGTGGGCCAACCTGCTCGAGCTCACCTTCCACGACGAGCTGCGCGTGCGGACCTGGCCCGACGGCGGCGACCGGTGGTTCACCGTGGTCGGCCGGATGCTGACCGAGCCCGCCGGGCCGTGGTGGGACGACGCCGGCACCGACGACGAGGTGGAGACGCGCGACGACATCCTGCGTGCCGCGATGATCGCCGCCCGCGACGAGCTGACCCGGCGCCAGTCGCGCGACCCCCGGCTGTGGACGTGGGGCCGCCTGCACCGGATGAACCTGCGCAACGCGACCCTCGGCGAGTCCGGCATCGCGCCGGTCGAGCGGCTCTTCAACCGCGACGGCTGGCAGGTCGGCGGCGGGTCGTCGATCGTCGACGCCACCTCCTGGAACGCCGCCGAGGGCTACGAGGTCACCGCCGCGCCGTCGATGCGCATGGTCGTGTCGCTCGCCGACTTCGACGACTCGCGCTGGATCAACCTCACCGGCGTCTCCGGCCACCCGGCGTCGTCGCACTACTCCGACCAGACCGAGCTCTACGTCGACGGCGAGACCCTGCCCTGGGCCTACAGCCGCGAGGCCGTCGAGGCGGCGGCCGAGGACCGGTTGGTGCTGACGCCGGCGGGCTGACCTCTGAGGAATCCCTAAGACAGGACCGCGACCCCCGCCCCCGTCAGCGCGAACCCCACCGCCACGTCGTGGGGGTCGGTGGGCACGGGGAGCCCGACCTCGTCGTCGTGGAGCACGACGGCCACGGGCGTCCCGGCAGGCACCCGCGCCAGCGCCCGGTCGTACGACCCGCCGCCGCGCCCGAGGCGCTCGCCGGTGGGGGAGACCGCCAGGCCGGGGACGAGGACGACGTCGGCGGTGCGGACGGCGTCGACGCCGAGCCGCGGTCCGGAGGGCTCGAGGAGCCCGCGCGTCGCTGCGGCGAGCGAGCCCGGTCCGGCGTACGCCGCCCAGTCGAGGTCGTTGTCCGGCAGCAGCACCGGGACGACCACCCGCTTGCCGGCCGCGACGAGTGCGTCGAGCAGGAGGCCGGTGCCGGGTTCGCTGCCGACCGAGACGTACGCCGCCACGGTGGCCGCCGAGCGCACCGCGTCCCAACCCAGCGCGACCTGCGCGAGGGCGGCCGCGTGCTCCGCGCCGGCGTCGAGCGGGCGCCGTCGCCGGGCCGCCAGCACCTGGTCGCGCAGCGCGCCCTTGGCGATCGTCGCGTCGCCCCAGTCGTGCACGTCCACGTGAGCAGCCTACGATCGAACCATGGCAAGCAAGGGCAACGGCCGCGGCCTCGACCTGGCGCGCGAGAAGATGCGCAGCGCAGGCGTCGACGAGGTCGCGATCGACACGTTCGCGCACTACTACCGTCTCCTCGAGCACGGCGAGACCGGCATGATCGCCGAGGACTCGATCGAGCCGCTCGACATGGAGGCGCTCGACGACGTCGAGGTCGCCGACGACGTGGCCGCGGAGGCGATCCGCAAGACGGCCGTCATCAAGCTCAACGGCGGGCTCGGCACGTCGATGGGCATGGACCGCGCGAAGTCGCTGCTGTGCGTGCGCCGCGGCCTGAGCTTCCTCGACATCATCGCCCGCCAGGTGCTGCACCTGCGCCAGCAGTACGACGCGACGCTGCCGCTGATGTTCATGAACTCCTTCCGCACCTCGGCCGACACGATGGCCGCCCTGGCCCGCTACGACGAGCTGCCGGTCGAGGGCCTGCCGCTGGAGTTCCTCCAGAACAAGGAGCCCAAGCTCCTCGAGGCCGACCTGATGCCGGCCGCCTACCCCAAGTCACCCGACCTCGAGTGGTGCCCGCCGGGCCACGGCGACCTCTACACCGCGCTGCGCGGCACCGGGCTGCTCGCGCAGCTGCTCGACGCCGGCTACCGCTACGCCTTCGTCTCCAACTCCGACAACCTCGGCGCCGTGCCCGACGCGCGCGTCGCCGGCTGGTTCGCCGCGAGCGGGGCGCCCTTCGCGATCGAGGCGGTGCGGCGTACGCCCTCGGACCGCAAGGGCGGTCACTTCGCCCGCCGCAAGGAGGACGGGCGCATCGTGCTGCGCGAGTCGGCGCAGACCCTGGACGCCGACAAGGAGGCGCTGGCCGACCTCGGGCGCCACCGCTTCTCCTCCACCAACAACCTGTGGTTCGACCTCCGGGCGATGACCGAGGCGCTCGACGCTCGCGGCGGCATCCTGGGCCTTCCCCTGATCCGCAACGTGAAGAACCTCGACCCGGCCGACCCCGGCACCCCGAAGGTGATCCAGATCGAGACGGCGATGGGTGCCGCGATCGAGGTCTTCGAGGGGGCCCGCACGATCGAGGTGGGTCGCGACCGCTTCGTGCCGGTGAAGACGACCGACGACCTGCTGGTGCTGCGCTCCGACGTCTACGACCTCGGCAAGGACTTCGTGCTCGACCAGGGAGGAGACAAGGTGCCCTACGTCGCGCTCGACGGCGACTTCTACAAGCTGGTCGGCGACTTCGACAAGCGGTTCCCGGAGGGGGCCCCGTCGCTGCGCGAGGCCGACTCGTTCACCGTCGAGGGCGACTGGACCTTCGGCCGCGGGGTGAAGGTCGTCGGGGAGGTGGCCCTCAACGCGACGTCGGCCAAGCGCGTCGAGGGCGGCACCGTCCTCGACGAGCAGGAGAAGCATGGCTGACCTGCTGCCCGTGGCGGACTACGTCGAGCGCATCCTCGCCACGGTCTCGCCGCTGCAGGCGTTCCCGCAGCCGCTGATGGAGGCCCTCGGCCTCGCGCTGGCCGAGGACGTCGTCGCCCCGATCTCGCTGCCGAGCTTCGACAACTCTGCGATGGACGGTTACGCCGTGGTCGCCGAGGACGTCGCCGGCGCGAGCGAGGACGCCCCCGTCACGCTGCCCGTCGTCGGCGAGATCGGTGCCGGACAGTCCTCGATCCTGGCGATGTCGCCGGGCACCGCGGTCAAGATCATGACGGGCGCCCCGGTCCCGGCCGGTGCCACCACGGTCGTGCCCTACGAGTGGACCGACCGCGGCGTCGCGAGCGTGCGCATCAGCCGGGCGGCTCGGCCCGGCCAGCACATCCGCCCCACCGGCGACGACATCACCGAGGGCGACATGCTGCTCGAGGAGGGCACGGTCCTGGGCCCGCGCCACCTCGGCATGCTCGCGGCGGTCGGTCGCGCCACCGTGCGCACCCGCCCGCGCCCGCGGGTCGTGGTGATCTCCACCGGCTCCGAGCTGCGTGACCCCGGAACCCCGCTGGGCCACGACTCGATCTACGACGGCAACTCCTACCTCCTCGCCGCCGCCGCCCGTGCGGCCGGCGCGATCGCCTACCGCGTCGGCATCGTGCCCGACGAGTCGCACGCCTTCACCGAGGCGCTCGGCGACCAGCTCGTGCGCGCCGACATCGTGGTGACCAGCGGCGGCGTCAGCGAGGGCGACTTCGACGTCGTCAAGGAGTCGCTGTCCCAGCACGGCACGATGTGGTTCGGCGGGGTCGGCATGCAGCCGGGCAAGCCGCAGGGCTTCGGCACGATCGGCGAGGACGACACCCCGGTCTTCACCCTGCCGGGCAACCCGGTCTCGTCCTACGTCTCCTTCGAGATGTTCGTGCTGCCCGCGATCCGCCGGATGATGGGCAAGCTGCCCTACGTCCGCCCGACGGCCCGTGCGCGCCTGACCCACGGCCTGTCCTCGCCGGACGGCAAGGTGCAGCTGGTCCGCGGCCTCCACGAGACCGACCGCGGCGGCACCTTCGTCTCGCCGGTCGGCGGTCACGGCTCGCACCTGCTCGGCGACCTCGCGACGGCCAACTGCCTCATCGAGGTCCCGGCCGACGTCACCGCCGTCACGGCCGGCGAGATGGTGGCGATCCGCAAGCTCGACGAGGAGTTCTGATGGACCGCCTGACACACGTGGACGAGTCCGGTGCCGCACGGATGGTCGACGTCGGCGACAAGCCCGTCACGGCGCGTACGGCGTCCGCGACCGGTCGCGTCCTGGTCAGCGCCACCGTCGTGGAGCTGCTCCGCGGCGAGGGCGTGCCGAAGGGCGACGCGCTCGCGGTGGCCCGCATCGCCGGGATCATGGGCGCCAAGAAGACCCCCGAGCTGATCCCGCTGTGCCACCCGCTGGCGATCTCCGGCGTCACCGTCGACCTGGCGGTCGGCGACGACTCGGTCGACATCACCGCGACCGTCCGCACCACCGACCGCACCGGCGTCGAGATGGAGGCGCTGACCGCCGTGTCGGTCGCAGCCCTCACCGTCGTCGACATGGTGAAGGCGGTCGACAAGGCCGCGGTCATCACCGACATCCGCGTCGAGACCAAGTCCGGTGGCCGGTCGGGCCCATGGAAGCGGTGACACAGTGGGCGCGATGAGTCTGAGCGCGGGCGTCGTCGTGGCGTCGAACCGGGCCGCGGCGGGCGTCTACGCCGACGAGACCGGGCCGTTGATCGTTGACTGGCTGCGCGCGCAGGGCTTCGACTGCGCCGACCCCGCTGTGGTGCCCGACGGCGACCCGGTGCGCGAGGCGATCTCCGCCGCGGTCGAGGCCGGCGCCCGCGTCGTGCTCACCACCGGCGGCACCGGGCTGACGCCCACCGACCGCACCCCGGAGGCGACCGCGCCGCTGCTCGAGCGCGAGGTGCCCGGCATCGCCGAGGCGATCCGCGCCGCCGGGGTCGCCAAGGGCGTGCCGACCGCGATGCTCTCGCGCGGCCTCGCCGGCATCGTCGGGGACTGCCTCGTCATCAACCTCCCCGGGTCGCGCGGGGGAGTGAAGGACGGCCTCGGCGTCCTCGAGCCCGTGCTGCGCCACGCGGTCGAGCAAGTAGTCGGGAGCGACCACTGACCACGTCACCAGGTTGGCCCGCCCGGCTCGAGTCCGAGGGGGTCGTGGTCCGCTCCCTGCGTCGTTCCGACGCCGACGAGTGGCAGGCCGTGCGCACCCGCAACCACGACTGGCTGCGCCCGTGGGACGCGACGGTCCCGCCCGGAGCGGCACCGCGCCCGTCGTCGTACAAGATCGTCACGCGCTCGCTGCTGCGCCAGGCCAAGGACGGGCTGTGCCTGCCCTTCGTCGTCGAGGTGGGTGGCCGCTTCGTCGGCCAGGTCACCGTGAGCAACGTGGCCCGTGGGTCGGCCCAGTGGGGCTCGATCGGCTACTGGGTCGCCGCGGACGTCGCCGGACGCGGTGTCGCGCCGCGCGCGGTCGCGATGGTGATCGACCACTGCCTCGGTCCGGTGGGGCTGCACCGCCTCGAGATCTGCGTGCGCCCGGAGAACACCAACTCGCTGCGGGTGGTCGAGAAGCTCGGCCTCGAGCAGGTCGGCTACGCGCCGCGCTTCCTGCACATCGACGGCGCCTGGCGCGACCACCGGATCTTCGCGATCACCGCGGAGGAGGCGCCGGAGGGCGTCGTGGCCCGGCTCTCGGCACACCAGTCACATCAGTAGTTCTGCGACACACCACTTGACATCCGCCCCGCTCGGGTCCTGCGCTCCTACGCTCGGGCCGTGGACCTGAGCGCTCTCATCTTCGTCGCCCTTGCCGTGGCGTGGGCCGTCTACCTGATCCCCAAGGCCCTCAAGCACCACGACGAGGTCGTGCGCAGCAGGTCGGTCGAGAAGTTCTCCCACAGGATGCGCGTCCTCGCGCGCCGCGAGCCGGTCGACCGACGCAACGCACGCCTCGTGGTCTCGCCGATCCGCGCCGCGCTGCGCCCGCCGGTCGAAACCAAGGCCCGCGTCTCGACGCCCGTCGTCGCGTCCCCGGCCGCCCCTCCGGCTGCCCCCGTCGCCCGGCGTACGCCGCCGCTGGCCGAGCGCGCCTCCGCGCGACGCGCCGCCCGCCGTCGCCGCAACGTCCTGGCGCTGCTCGTGCTCGCCAACGCCGTCGTCATCGGCCTCGCCGCCACGGCGGTCATCACCTGGTGGTGGGTCGCCGCCCCGGTCACCCTGCTCCTGGCCTGGCTGGTCGCCTGCCGCGTCTCGGTGCGCGCCGAGCGTCGCCAGCGCACCCCCCGCTCGGCCATCGAGATCGGCCTGCCGCCGCAGGACGACGACTTCGACCTCACCGGCGAGATGCCGGTGACGCCGCCGCAGCCGCGCGCCCCCGCCGTCCCCTCGCGCGTCGACGAGACCCCGGCCCATGAGGTCCCGGCCGTCGTCACCGAGCCCGCGCCGGTCCTCGGTGGGTGGGACATGGTGCCGACCACGCTGCCGACCTACGTCGGCAAGCCGGCCGCCCAGCGGCGTACGGTCTCCACGATCGACCTCGACTCCACCGGCGTGTGGTCGAGCGGCCACTCCGACTCCGACTCGGCCATCGCCCGCTCCGCCGAGGAGTCCGCCCGGACCGCGCGCGAGGCCGACGAGGCCCGCCGCGCCAGCGGCGCCTGAGCCGGGATCCACGGCACGCGCGGGGCGATTCGGTCGCCCCCGCAGCGCTCGTGTATCTTTGCGACGCGCCGTGAGGCGCATGGGGCTGTGGCGCAGTTGGTAGCGCGTCTCGTTCGCAATGAGAAGGTCAGGGGTTCGAATCCCCTCAGCTCCACCACCAACGGAACGCCCCTCACCTGCAGCAACCGGTGAGGGGCGTTCTGCGTACGCCGGAGCGGGACACTTTCAGGTCGCAATCTTGCGAAAACCCGTGGGCGCAGCACGTGCCGGTGCTTCACTACGGGGCTTGGCCGACATCGTGCGGCGACCCGGGTGGTCGACGAGGGGCAGGTCGGTCAGGCGGTGCCGAGTGCAGCGGTGGCTCGTCATCGGTCCTCAACCTCGAGCAAGGTAGGCGAGCAGGTATGCCCCCACAGTCCGGTAGCGCTGCTCCGGCACCCCAGCTGCGGTTCCTGGTCGTCGACGACTACGAGGACATCCGCGACGTGTTCTCGCGCTTCGTCGAGCGCGCCGGGCATCTCGCACGCACCGCGAACGATGGCCAGCACGCGGTGGAGATCCTGCAGCAGGAGTCGTTCGACGTGATGTTGCTCGACCTCACGATGCCCCGGTTGGACGGGGCCGGAGTGGTGCGGTGGCTGTCGGCCCACCCCGGGGTGGCGCCGTCGATGCGCATCGTGATGGTGACCGCGTGGGCCGTCGAGAACGACGACCTGCTGAAGGACCTGGGTGTGGGGACCGTGCTGCGCAAACCCGTGAGACTGAAGGATCTCGACCTCCTGATCGAGCAGGCCGTCCGGGACCGGCTTGCTGAGGACTGCCCGATGTCGCGCTGATCGGTGGACCCCCGACGCCCAGTCCGTCATCCGGTCCAGACCAGCTGAAGCTTTTCTCCGCGAGTGCGTAACACCCGGCGTCGTCCCAACGCTGTACGTCATGAAGCGGCCGCGTTCCGCGGGGCCGCCCGTCGCAACCCGTGCTCCGAGCTCCCGCCGGTGCACGGTTCCCCCCAGGAGGCGACGGGCGGCCCCAAACGCACCCGCAGCGGCGCGACCCTCCCCCCGTGGGTCGCGCCGCTGCTTCGCTTCCCGGGCCTGCCGCCCACGGGCGCCGACCGCGGCGCTACCGTCGGGGCGTGAGCGAGCTCCAGCGCATCTTCACGGTGAGCGTGCAGGCGTCGACGAAGGACGTCGAGCGGCTGCGCGCCCGGCTGGGATCGTCGGTCCGCGTCCTCACCGCGCCGACCGTGGAGGCCAGGCGCGTCGTCGAGGCGCTCGGACGTGAGCCGGTCCCGGAGGTGCTCCTGGCGCCGGTTCGCTTCCCCGACGTCGACCGTGGCCACCGTCTCGACGAGCTCGTACGCCGCCATGCCGTGGAGGACCGCTACCGCGACCTCGTGGTCGTGGCCGACCCCGCGACGCTGACGCTGCTGCTGCGCGTCCTGGCGCCCGACCAGCTCCCCGAGTCCGGTCCCGTGACCGAGGTCGGGCTGCCGCGCGCACCCCGCCCCGTGCCGCTCGGGAAGGCCGCCGCCGGCGGCGTCGGGCTCGCGGTCGTGGCGGGCGTGCTGTCGCCGGTCCTCGCGCCGTGGGTCCTGCCGGCGCTCGTGGCGCTCGCCGGGCTGGCGTTCCTCGTCGTGCCCGGTCGGCGCTACGTCGGCCAGGCGCTGCTGATCGCGACGGCCGTGTCCGTCGTGGTCACGCTGATGGCCATCGCGGGGTCCGCGCGGTTCCCCGGCGCCTGGTGACGGCAGCCGGGCGGGGCTCAGCCCTTGCGGGGGCCGAACAGCAGGCGGCGTCCCTTGGCGCTTCGCGGCTGCGGGACCACGGGCTGAGCCGGCGCGGGCCACCACTCGAGGCTCGGGTAACCGGCGCGGTTGAAGCCCTCGCGGTAGACGAAGTTGTCGCCGCACGAGCACACCCAGCGCTCGCCGACCTCGTGCCCCCCGGGGGTGGGTGCACCCTCGGTCTGCAAGCACACGTGGATCATCGTGGGGTCCATCTCAACGCTCCCTCCCATGGCGTCGACCCCGGAGACCGGGGTTGGTCCATCGTCCTCGTGTGCGGGAGGAATGAAAACTGCCAACTGTGCAATGCGCTCGATCTTGACAGAACCTCGGTGGAACCCGTGGGTTTGGCCGCTCGTGGACCGGACCGCTGCGCGGGGTGTCAGATCCAGCGCTGGAACCAGATCCGGGCATCCCACTCCGACTTGGTCAGCAGGGCGTCGGTCCAGATCGGCCAGAACCAGGCGAAGGCGATCAGTGCCAGGACGGTGTAGCTCCCGGCCACGACCACCCCGAACGTACGCCGTGGGGTCGGCACGTCCGAGGTCCCGATCAGGTGCCCCATCGCCAGCGCGAGCGACAGCACGAGGAAGGGCAGGCAGGTGATGGCGTAGAAGAAGAAGATCGGCCGGTCGTCGTAGAGGAACCACGGCAGCCACGTGCTCGCCAGGCCGACGACGGCGACGCCGTGGCGCCAGTCGCGGGCCCCCACCCAGAGCAGGAGCGACGCAATCATCGCCAGGCACCCGCCCCACCAGATCACCGGGTTGCCGATCAGCAGCACCTGCCGGATGCAGGACGAGTCGGACGGCGCCTCGCACCCCTGCGTCCCCGGCCGGATGTCGGTCTGCGCGTCGACCCCCACCGGCCGTCCCATCACCAGCCACGTCGACGGCTTGGAGGCGTAGACGTGGGTCGAGTCGTCGAGGAAGTGGCTGTGGAAGGTGTAGACGTCCTGGTGGTAGCTCCACAGCGAGCGCAGGGACTGGCGCACCTCGCCCAGGCCCTCGGCGTCGGGCTCGCTCGCGGTCGGCCACTGCTCCCCGCCGCCGTAGGAGGTGTACTGCGTGTTGCTGAACGCTTCCTCGTAGGCCTCGGCGTTCATCAGCCAGCCCGTCCAGGACGCGACGTACGTCGCCAGGGCGATCCCGACCAGCGCGACGAAGGCCGGCAGCCCGTCGAGGAACACCGAGCGCAGTAGGGGGCGGCGCTGGCCGAAGGCGCGGCGGGCGCCGGCGCTCCACAGCCAGGCCAGCAGGCCGAAGGCGGCCAGCGTGTAGGCGGCCGACCACTTCGTGCCGCACGCCAGGCCGAAGGCGACACCGCCGAGCAGCAGCCACGGACGCCACAGGCCCAGTGCCCGCGAGTGCCGTCCCGAGGCCAGGCGCTCGCGCAGCCACTGCCGGTCGGCCACGACGCAGTGCACGCCGCACAGCAGGAAGAAGGCGAGGAAGATGTCGAGCAGCGCGAGGCGCGAGAGCACGAGCTGGAGCCCGTCGACCGACAGCAGCAGCCCGGCGACGAGGCCGAGCACCGTCGAGCCGGTCACGCGGCGTACCAAGCGGCACATCACCAGCACCATCAGCGCGCCGACCAGCGCCGAGGCGAAGCGCCACCCCGACGGCTCCATCCCGAAGAGCTCGATGCCGCCTGCGATCAGCCACTTGCCGACCTCGGGGTGGACGATCATCGACGGGCCGTCCTGCCACAGCCCGGTCACGTCGCCGTTGAGGATCGTCTTGTCCGCGTCCTCGACGTAGCCGCGGACGTAGCCGTGGTTGAGCAGCGACCAGGCGTCCTTGGCGTAGTAGGTCTCGTCGAAGGAGAAGGCGTGGGGCGTGCCGAGGTGCCAGCGCCGCAGGAAGAAGGCCAGGCTCGCCAGGCAGACCGCCCCGACCCAGCCGAGGAGCGGATCCTCCGAGCGCCAGCGCGGACGATTCCGCTCGGCGGCACTCAGGGTCACGCCGGAACTCTAACCAGAGGTGCGGAGGTGAGCGGACGACCGCGTGCTCCTCCGCCGGCGACGAGGAGCACCTGACATGATCGGGCGCATGTCTGGCGTCCTGGTCCTCGCGGGCACCCCGATCGGCCAGGCGGGTGACGCGCCGCCGCGGCTGGCGGCCGAGCTCGCCGGTGCCGACGTCGTCGCCGCGGAAGACACCCGGCGCCTCAAGCGCCTGTGCGCCGACCTCGACATCACGCTCTCGGGACGGGTCGTCTCCTACTTCGAGGGCAACGAGCAGGCCCGCACGCCCGTCCTGCTGGAGGCGCTGCTGGCCGGCGAGCGCGTGGTGCTGGTGACCGACGCCGGCATGCCCAGCGTCTCCGACCCGGGCTACCGGCTGGTGGCCGCCGCGGTCGAGCACGACGTACGCGTCACCGCCGTGCCCGGCCCGAGCGCGGTGCTCACCGCGCTGGCCGTCAGCGGCCTGCCGGTCGACCGCTTCTGCTTCGAGGGCTTCCTGCCCCGCAAGGCCGGCGAGCGTGGCCGACGACTCGCGGCGCTGGCCGCCGAGGAGCGGACGATGGTCTTCTTCGAGGCGCCGCACCGCACCGAGGCCGCGCTCGTCGCGATGGCCGAGGCGCTCGGCGACGACCGGCCCGCCGCGGTGTGCCGCGAGCTCACCAAGACCTACGAGGAAGTACGCCGCGGCCCGCTCGCCGAGCTCGCTGCCTGGGCCGCCGACGGCATCCGCGGCGAGGTGACCATCGTGGTCCAGGGCTCCAGTGGCGCCCCTGCCGTGGGCACCGACCCCGGCTCGCTGCGTACGGCCGTCGCGGAGCTCGAGGAGTCCGGCTCGACGCGCAAGGAGGCGATCGCCGAGGTCGCCAAGCGCGCCGGGCTGCCCAAGCGGGAGGTGTACGACGTTGTCCACCGCTGACCAGGGGCCCACCCGCAGCCGCGCCGCGACGGAGGAGACGTCCGGCGCCCGCCGCGACCGCGAGCGCCCGCCCGCACCCGACCCGCTGCCGCACCCGGTGGTCGACAACCACTGCCACCTCGACATCGCCGACGGCGACTGGATCTCCACCGCGGAGGCCATCGATGCGGCCGCGGCCGTCGGGGTGCCGCGGATCGTGCAGATCGGCTGCGACCTGCCCGGCGCGCGCTGGGCGGTGGCCGCGGCTGCCGAGCACGACGCGCTCGTGGCCGGCGTCGCGCTGCACCCCAACGAGGCGCCGCGCCTGGCCGCCACAGGTGAGCTCGACGCGGCGATCGAGGAGATCGAGCGGCTCGCCACCGCCCACGACAAGGTCCGTGCCGTCGGCGAGACCGGGCTCGACCGCTTCCGCCACGCGCAGAGCGGCACCGGCGAGGAGGGGTGGGCCGCGCAGGAGGAGAGCTTCCGCCGCCACATCGACCTGGCCAAGCGGCTCGACAAGACCCTCGTCATCCACGACCGCGAGGCCCACGACGACGTGCTGCGCGTCCTCGACGAGGAGGGTGCTCCCGAGCGCTGGGTGATGCACTGCTTCTCCGGCGACGACGCCTTCGCGCGCCGCTGCCTCGACCGGGGCGCGCACCTCAGCTTCGCCGGGACCGTCACCTTCAAGAACGCCGCGCCCTTGCGCAACGCGCTCGCGGTCACGCCGCGCGACCGGGTGCTGGTGGAGACCGACGCGCCCTACCTCACGCCCACGCCGCACCGCGGCCGGCCCAACGCGTCCTACCTCGTCCCGCTCACCGTGCGGGCGATGGCCGACGTCCTCGGCGCCGACCTCGAGGAGCTCTGCCGGGCCATCGACGCCAACACCGAGACCGCCTTCGGGGGCTCCTGGTAGGTCGCGCCGAAGGCGCTGCGGGAGGGTCCGTGGTGACCGGAGTCTCGTGCGAATTCCGGCGTTCGAATTTGCGTCCGGGCCAGTCGTCGTTATCGTCTTGTGATTGTTGGCCGGGATCGGGAGTGATTTCGGCGGCACGCGTTGGACCGGGTCGGGCCGGTCCTGCGAGACCCCCGCTCGCACGTCGTACGGCTCCACGGCACCGCCGTGGTCGCTGCGCAGCCGCAGGTGGTGGAGTGCTGCCGCCCGAGGCCCGGGGAGTACGACGTTCGGAGAATCGTGCGCTCTCGTCTCGCGCAGCTCAGCAGGTCCCGCCTCAACTCACGTGTAGTCCTGGCGACCCTCGTGGCGGTCGTCGTGGCAGCCGTCGCAGGCACCACGGTCGGCTACGCCGCCCTCAGCAAGGACGTGACCCTCACCCTCGACGGGGAGACCCGCCAGGTCAGCGCCATCGGTGACACCGTCGCCGACGTGCTCGCGGCCGAGGGCATCGAGGTCACGGACAAGGACCTGGTCGCCCCTCCGGCGGACGAGTCGGTCTCCGACGGGACGGCCATCGCCGTCCAGTTCGGCCGCCCGCTCGAGCTCGCCGTCGACGGCGAGACCTTCACCTACTGGGTGAACTCCACCAACCTCGCGAGCGCGCTCGGCGAGATCGGCCGCCGCTTCGACGGCGCCGACCTGTCCGCCAGCCGCAGCTCCTCGATCGGACGCAGCGGCCTCACGCTCGAGGTCGTCACGCCCAAGGTCGTGCACCTCAAGCTCGGCGCCAAGGACCTGCGCAAGCGCACGGTCACCGCGATGACGGTGGCCGACGTGCTGGAGTCCATGGACTTCGAGGTCGACCAGCACGACAAGGTGACGCCCCCGCTGCGCACCGAGATCAACGACGGCGACAAGGTCGTCGTCACCGACATCCGCATCGCGACCCGCAAGGTGCAGCGCGAGGTCGTGGACGCCCCCGTCGTTCAGCGCGAGGACTCCTCGATGCTCGAGGGCGAGGAGGAGGTCGTCCAGGCCGGCCGTGACGGCGTACGCGCCGTGACCTACCGCCTGCGCTACGTCGACGGGAAGCTCGTGGCCCGCAAGGTCGTGCAGGCCTCGGTCCGCGTGAAGCCCGTGCCGACGATCGTGGCAATCGGCACCAAGGAGGAGCCCACCAGCAACTTCGCCAGCGGCGGCACGGTGTGGGACTCCCTCGCCCAGTGCGAGTCCGGCGGCAACTGGGCCATCAACACCGGCAACGGCTACTACGGCGGCCTGCAGTTCAGCCTCAGCACCTGGCGCGCCTACGGCGGCCCCGGCTACCCGCACCAGCAGTCGCGCGAGACGCAGATCGCCATCGCCGAGAAGCTCCGCGCCGCGACCGGCGGCTACGGCTCGTGGCCCGGCTGCTCCGCGAAGCTCGGCCTGCCCCGCTGACGGTCCCATCGGTGGTCGAGTAGCTCGCGAGCGCAGCGAGCGGCGTATCGAGACCCCCCACTAGGCTTGCCCACCATGACCACGAACCCGGCCGGCCCGAGGCTCCTCGGGCCGGTCGAGGTGCGTCAGCTCGCCGCCGAGCTCGACCTGCGCCCCACCAAGCAGCGCGGGCAGAACTTCGTCATCGACGCCAACACCGTGCGCCGGATCGTCCGCGAGTCCGGCGTCACCGGCGACGACGTCGTGGTCGAGGTCGGCCCGGGCCTCGGCTCCCTGACGCTGGCGCTGCTCGAGGTCGCCCGACGCGTGATCGCCATCGAGCTCGACCCGCTGCTCGCCGAGCGGCTGCCGGCCACGATCGCGGCGTACGCCCCTGCGCAGGCCGACCGCTTCGAGGTCGTGCTGGCCGACGCGATGCGCGTCGAGGAGCTGCCCGGTCCCGCTCCGACCGCGCTGGTCGCCAACCTCCCCTACAACGTGTCCGTCCCGGTGCTCCTCCACCTGCTGACCCTGCTGCCGTCGCTGGAGCGGGGCCTGGTCATGGTGCAGGCCGAGGTGGCCGACCGGCTGGCCGCCGGCCCCGGGTCGAAGACCTACGGCGTGCCGAGCGTGAAGGCGGCGTGGTTCGCCGACGTACGCCGTGCGGGTGCGATCGGGCGCAACGTCTTCTGGCCGGCCCCCAACGTCGACTCCGGTCTGGTCGCCTGGACCCGTCGTGAGCCGCCGCGGACCACCGCGTCCCGCGAGGCGGTCTTCGCCGTCGTCGACGCCGCCTTCGCCCAGCGCCGCAAGCAGGTCCGGGCCGCGCTGCGCGGGGTCGCCGGCTCGGCCGAGGTCGCGACCGCCGCCCTCGAGTCCGCCGGCGTGGACCCGACGGCCCGCGGCGAGGTGCTGACCGTCGAGGACTTCGCCCGGATCGCCGAGGGGCTCGCCGCGCACGGCGTGCACCCCTCGCGACCCTCCGGACCCGCATGAGCATCACGGTCCGCGCGGCGGCCAAGATCAACCTCCACCTCGGGGTCGGTCGCGCCCGCGAGGACGGCTTCCACCCGCTGGACACCGTCTACCAGGCGATCGGGATCCACGACGACCTCACGCTGTCGGGCGCCGACGGGCTCTCGCTCGTCACGCACGTCGCCGACCACATCGACCCTGCCGCCGTGCCAGACGGCCCGGACAACATCGTGCTCCGCGCCGCCCGGCTGCTCGCCGAGCACGCCGGCCGCGAGGCCGCGGGCGCCTTCGAGGTGCGCAAGGACATCCCGGTCGCCGGGGGCATGGCCGGCGGGTCCGCCGACGCCGCCGCGGCACTGGTCGCGTGCGACCGGTGGTGGGACCTGCGCACCTCCGACGACGACCTGCTCGCCCTGGCGGCGCAGCTCGGCAGCGACATCCCCTTCTCCCTCGTGGGGGGTACGGCGCGGGGTGTGGGCCGCGGCGAGCTCGTCTCGCCCGTCGAGGACCCCGCCTCCTGGTGGTGGGTCGCGGTCCCGGCGACCGAGGGCCTCTCGACGCCCGCGGTCTACCGCCACTTCGACGCCCTGCACCCCGACGCCCCCGAGGCTCCCGCGTCCGCCGAGCCGCTGCTCGCGGCGCTGGCGACAGGGGAGCCGCTGCGGCTGGCCCGCGCGCTCCACAACGACCTCCAGGAGCCGGCGATCGACCTGCGCCCCGAGCTCGGCGACCTGATCGCCCGCGGCGAGGCCGAGGGCGCGCTGCGCGGGCTGGTCAGCGGTTCCGGGCCGACGGTCGTCTTCCTCTGCGACTCCGCCGACGGTGCCCGCGAGACCGCGGTCGGGCTCGCCGGCGCCGGCCACGACGTCGTGCTGACCGCCACCGGACCGGTCGCCGGCGCGCACGTGCTCGCCTGACGCGTACGCCCGACGTCAGCGCCGGCTGGATTGAAGCCACCCCGACGGGGGAAGGCTGCCGCTAGGGTGTGCGCGGCATGTCGCGCTGACGACCGGGGGAGGCATCGTGACCGTGTTCTTGGTGCTGGGCGCGCTCGGCGTACTGCTCCTGCTCGTCGCGCTCGTGCTCGGTGACGTGCTCGACGGGGCCCTGGAGGGGCTCAGCGCGGGCTACTTCTCGACCGAGGCCCTGGCCGGCTTCCTCGGCGCGCTCGGCTTCGGTGGCGCGATCGCGCTCGACGCGACCGGCTCGACGTCCCTCGCGGTCGTCATCGGACTGGTGCTGGGCGTGGTCCTCGGCGCGGTCGCGGCCAAGGCGTCGCGGTTCCTCCACGGCAGCGGCGAGACCGACACGGTCCGCACCTCCGACATGGTCGAGAAGATCGGGCAGGTCGTCGATGCGATCCCCGAGGGCGGCTTCGGCGTCGTCTCGATCAGTGTCGCCGGTCACCGCACCCGCCTCAACGCACGCTCCAGCGTCGCGGTGCCCGCCGGCACGCAGGTCAGCGTCACCCAGGTCATCTCACCCACGGCCGTCCAGGTCGAGCCCCTCTTCCTCCCGTAACCGCCTCTTCCCGTACGCCGCTAGGAGCCCTGCATGTTCGGTCTGTCCCCGGTCGTCACAGCTGTGATCGGCCTCGTCGTCCTGCTGGTGCTCCTCGCGCTGCTGGTCACCACGCGCTACAAGGTCGCCGGGCCCAACGAGTCCTTCATCGTCACCGGGCGCAAGGGCAAGGGCGAGGTGCGCAACCCGGAGACCGGCGAGATCTCGACCGACCTCTCGGGCCAGAAGGTCGTCATGGGCGGCGGCGTGTTCGTCATCCCGTTCGTCCAGCGGCTCGCGACGCTCGACCTGTCCTCGCGCCGCATCTCGGTGCAGATCCGCGGCGCCGTCTCCGGCCAGGGGATCAAGCTCAACCTCGACGGCGTCGCGCTGGTCAAGGTCGGGGGCAACGAGGACTCCATCCGCGCCGCCGGCCAGCGCTTCCTCAGTCAGCAGTCCGAGATCGAGACCTTCACCCAGGAGGTCCTCGCCGGTGCGCTCCGGTCGATCGTCGGCTCGATGTCGGTCGAGCAGATCATCCGCGACCGTGCCGCGTTCGCCCAGCGGGTGGCCGAGGAGTCGGAGTCCTCGCTCACCGGCCAGGGCCTGGTGCTCGACACGTTCCAGATCCAGGACATCACCGACGACGGCTCCTACCTCGCCGACCTCGGTCGTCCCGAGGCCGCCAAGCTCAACCAGCTCGCCTCCATCGCCGAGGCCAACGCCCGCCAGGCCGCCGAGCAGGCTCGCATCGCCGCCGAGCAGGAGATCGCGATCACCCAGCGCGCCCTGGCCCTGAAGAGCGCCGAGATCAAGGCCGAGACCGACGCCGCCAACGCCCAGGCAGCCGCCGCCGGCCCGCTCGCCCAGGCCGACCGCGACCAGGCCGTCCTGCTCGAGCAGGAGAAGGTGGCCGTGCGGCAGGCCGCCCTCAAGGAGCGCCAGCTCGACACCGAGGTCCGCAAGCCCGCCGACGCCGAGCGCTACCGCGTCGAGACCGAGGCACAGGGCCGCCGCAGCTCGGAGATCCTCGAGGCAGAGGCCCGCAAGGCGTCCTCCATCGCCAACGCCGAGGCGGAGGCCGAGAAGGCCCGCCTGACCGGTGAGGGCGAGAAGTCGCGGCGTTCGGCGCTCGCCGAGGCCGAGGCCATCGAGGGTGCCAAGCGCGGTGAGGCCGAGAAGGCCCGCCGTGTGGCCGAGGCCGACGCCCTCCGCGCCGAGGGTGAGGCCCAGGCCGCCGCGATCCTGGCCGCCGGTCAGGCCGAGGCCGAGGCGATGGACAAGAAGGCCGCTGCGTTCGCCGGCTACAACGAGGCCGCGGTGCTCCAGATGCTCATCGAGGTGATGCCCAAGGTGGCCGCCGAGCTGGCCCGCCCGATGGCCGGTATCGACAAGCTGACCGTGATTTCCGCCGACGGCGCGGGCGAGCTGCCCAAGCAGGTGACCAACAACTTCGTGCAGACCATGGAGCTGCTGCGGACCACCACCGGCCTCGACGTCGAGCAGCTGATCCAGAAGTACGCCCGCACCGGCGGGGACTCCTCGCCCACCCCGGTCGCGCCCGCGCCGGCCGAGGGCACGCCGCTCAGCTGAACCGCCTCCGGAGCGGCGTGTGAAGGGGATTCCGAGGCGTCGAAGTCCCCCTCACGCACCGCCGGCGGGTGTGTCGGCGTACGACGCGCAGTCGGGCGGTGCGTGGGGCGGATCCCGCAGTAGTGGAATCCCCCTCACGCACCGGTCCGCGCAGGACGTACGCCGAAGCACGCCCGCGAGGTGATCCCTGAGAGGATCGGCCCCGTCATGGCGAACCTCATCAACCTCGAGCGGGTCTCGAAGTCCTACGGCGTACGGCCCCTCCTCGACGACGTCTCCCTCGGCATCTCCGTCGGCGAGCGCGTCGGCATCGTCGGTCGCAACGGCGACGGCAAGACCACGCTGCTGGAGGTGATGACCGGCATCGAGCAGCCCGACTCCGGCCGCGTCTCCAAGACCCGCGGCGTCGAGATCGGATACCTCCACCAGGGCGACGAGCTCGTCGACTCCCACTCCGTGCGCGAGGCGGTCCTCGGCGGTCGAGAGGACCACGAGTGGGCCGCCGACGCCACGACCCGCCAGGTGGTGGAGGAGCTGCTGGCCGGGGTGAGCCTCGACCGCGCGGTCGTCGGCCTGTCGGGTGGTGAGCGCCGCCGCTGCGCCCTCGCGGCGTTGCTGCTCTCGCGCCACGACCTGATCATCCTCGACGAGCCGACCAACCACCTCGACGTCGAGGCCGTCGCCTGGCTCGCCGACCACCTGGTGAGCCTGCCGAGCGCGCTCATGGTCGTCACCCACGACCGGTGGTTCCTCGACGCGGTCTGCCAGACCACGTGGGAGGTCCACGACGGCGCGGTCGACACCTACGAGGGTGGCTACGCGGCGTACGTCCTGGCGAAGGCCGAGCGCTCGCGCCAGGCCGCCGCCTCGGAGAGCCGCCGGCTCAACCTCGCCCGCAAGGAGCTCGCCTGGCTGCGGCGCGGCGCCCCGGCGCGTACGTCGAAGCCGAAGTTCCGCATCGACGCCGCCAACGCCCTGATCGAGGACGTGCCGCCGCCGCGCGACCGGATGGAGCTCCAGCGCTTCGCCAGCCAGCGGCTCGGCAAGGACGTCATCGACATCGAGGACGTCGACCTCGCGCGCGGCGACAAGGTGCTGCTCCAGCACGCGACGTGGCGCATCGGGCCCGGCGACCGCATCGGCATCGTCGGCGTCAACGGCGCCGGCAAGACCTCGCTGCTGTCGCTGATCTCCGGTGCGCTCCCGCCGAGCGTCGGCCGCGTCAAGCACGGTCGGACGATCGCGATGCAGCACCTCACGCAGGCCCTCGACGACGTCGACCCGGAGGGCCGCGTCCTGCCGACGGTCGAGGCGATCCGGCGCGTGACCAAGACGCTCGACGGCCAGGAGATCACCGCGACGTCGATGCTGGAGCGCTTCGGCTTCACCGGCGACCGGCTCACCGCGCGGCTCGGCGACCTGTCCGGTGGCGAGCGGCGGCGGTTCCAGCTGCTCAAGCTGCTGCTCACCGAGCCCAACGTGCTGCTGCTCGACGAGCCCACCAACGACCTCGACATCGACACCCTCAACGTCCTCGAGGACTTCCTCGACTCCTGGCCCGGCACGCTGGTCGTGGTCTCCCACGACCGCTACTTCCTCGAGCGCGTCACCGACTCGACCTGGGCCCTGCTCGGCGACGGGCAGGTCTCGATGCTGCCGCGTGGGGTGGACGAGTACCTCGAGCGCCGGGCTGCGTCTGCCTCGTCGGCCACGCTCGGCGCCGGTGACGTGGCCGCCCCTGCGTCATACGACACCCCACCCATGGGTGCGGCTCCGCATGACGCAGCCCCGGCCAAGGCACGCGCCGGCAGCGCCGAGGACCGCGCTGCCCGCAAGGTGCTGGCCAAGGTGGAGAAGCAGCTCGAGCGGATCGCCGCGCGCGAGGCCGAGCTGCACGCCGAGATGGAGGCCAACCTCACCGACTACGCGCTGCTCGCGCGGGTGGGCGACCAGCTCGGTGCGCTCGCGGCCGAGAAGGAGGAGCTCGAGCTGGAGTGGCTCGAGGCCTCTGAGCTGGTGGAGTAGCCGGGCCTCAGCTGAAGGGCGCGAGGAGCGAGCGCAGCAGGCCCGCGAGCTGCGTACGCTCCGCGTCGGGCAGGTCGGCCAGGAGGTCGGCCTCGGCGGCGAGCAGCGCCTCGAAGGCCGCGTCGACGTTCGCCTTGCCGTCGGCGGTCAGCCGCACGAGGACGCCGCGGCGGTCGTGCGGGTCCGGGAGCCGCTCGACGAGCCCGCGACCGGCGAGGCGGTCGACGCGGTTGGTCATGGTGCCGCTGGTCACGAGCGTCTCGCGCAGCAGGCGGCCGGGGGAGAGCTCGTAGGGCTCGCCGGCGCGGCGGAGCGCGGCCAGCACGTCGAACTCCCACGACTCGATGCCGTGCGCGGTGAAGGCGTCGCGGCGGGCGAGGTCGAGGTGGCGGGCCAGGCGGCTGATGCGCGAGAACACCTCGACGGGCGCGAGGTCGAGGTCGCCGCGTTCGCGTCCCCAGGCCTCGACCAGGTCGTCCACCTCGTCGCGCATGACGACATCCTGCCAGACGGCCGTCTCGGTCGAGAATCTTGACATCGAGAGAGTTGTGGCGGAGGGTGAGATGTCTCGACATCAAGACACTTCCGTGGGTAGTCCAGTGAGAATTGGTCGGGATCGGACGACGATCGCCACCATCCGTCACTGGACTACCCCGGCCACGAGGAGGAGCCGACATGAGCCACACCTGGGACCCCGACCGCTACCTCGCGTACGCCGACGAGCGGGGGAGGCCGTTCGTCGACCTCCTCGCGCGGGTGCACGCCGAGACTCCGCGGGTTGTCGTCGACCTGGGCTGCGGCCCGGGCAACCTCACGGCACTGCTGGCCGACCGCTGGCCGGAGGCGTCCGTGACCGGCATCGACAGCAGTCCGCAGATGATCGCCGCGGCCCGGGAGGTCCTCGGCGTCACCTGGGAGGTCGCCGACCTGCGCGACTGGGCGCGACCCGACCCGCTTGCGCTGCGCGCCCCGGTCGACGTGCTCGTCTCCAACGCCACCCTGCAGTGGCTGCCCGACCACCTCGCGCTCCTGCCGGACCTCGTCGACCGCGTGACGCCGGGCGGCTGGTTCGCCTTCCAGGTGCCGGGCAACTTCGACGAGCCGAGCCACACGATCCGCGCCGACATCGCCGAGCGTGCGCCGTACGCCGAGCACGTGCGCGACGTCGCGGTCCCGGCGAGCCACGAGCCGGCCGACTACGCCCGCCTCCTGCTGGACCTCGGGTGCGAGGTCGACGCCTGGGAGACGACGTACCTCCACGTCCTCACCGGCGACGACCCGGTCTTCGACTGGGTCTCCGGCACGGGCGCGCGCCCCACGATCCAGGCGCTGCCGGACGGGTTGCGCGGCGACTTCGAGGACGAGTTCCGCGCGCTGCTGCGCGAGGCCTACCCGGCCGACGCCGACGGGCGCGTGGTGATGCCGTTCCGCCGGATCTTCGTCGTCGCGCAGAAGCCGGCCGGGGTGCGGGTGTGATGCGGCTGCACCACGTCCAGGTCGCCTGCCCGCCCGGTGGCGAGGACGGCGCGCGCCGCTTCTACGCCGACGGGCTCGGGCTCACCGAGGTCGACAAGCCGGCCGACCTCGCGGCCCGCGGCGGCTGCTGGTTCCGGGCGTACGACGACACGGGTGCGGTCGCGGCCGAGCTGCACGTCGGCGTCGAGGACCCCTTCGTGCCTGCAAGGAAGGCGCACCCGGCCTTCGTGGTCGACGACCTCGACGCGGTCGCGGGGCGACTGCGCGACCTGGGCTTCGAGGTCGACGAGAGCCAGCGGGACTCCTTCCCGGGCCACGTCCGCCTCCACGCCTTCGACGCCCACGGCAACCGGGTCGAGGTCCTCGAGTCGCTGTGACGCTGTCAGAAACGGTGTGCGGCGGACGCGGAGCTGCGGCACGATCGGCCCGGTGCGACTACTGCTGATCATCGGCCCGCCTGCCGTGGGCAAGATGACGGTGGGTCGGGCGGTCGCGGACCGCTCGACCTTCCGCCTCTTCCACAACCACCACACGATCGAGCTGCTGCTGGACGTCTTCGACTACGGCACGCCGCCGTTCAACAGGCTCAACTCCGAGTTCCGCCGCCGCATCATCGAGGAGGCGGCCGAGGCGGGCGCCGGTCGCCGGGCTCGACACCCGGCTGGCGCGCAACCGCACCGAGCACCGTCTGGCGGAGAAGAAGTCCAAGCGCGACCTGGAGTGGTCCGACGCCAACGTCCGCGGCATGGAGGCCGACTACCGGATGAGCTCGGTGCCCGGTCTCGACGCCCCGGGCGAGCGACTCCTCGCGCAGTGGCCGCACCTGGTGCTCGACAACACCGACCTGCCCGCGGACGAGGTGGCCGACCGCATTCTGGCGTGGCTGGTTACTCAGCAGTAATATCTCGGCATGCCTGCCGTCCTGGACCTCTGGACGAAGACCTCCGCGCTGCCCCTCGGCGACCGGGTCTTCTCCTTCGCCTTCGCCCGCAAGGCGCCGTACTTCGCCAGCATCCGCCCGCGCTTCACCGTCATCGAGCCGCACCGCGCCGAGCTGGTCATCCGCGACCGCCGTCGCGTGCACAACCACATCGGCACCGTGCACGCGATCGCGCTGTGCAACGGGCTCGAGGCGGCGATGGGGGCGCTGGCCGAGTCGAGCATCCCGCGCGGCCAGCGCTGGATCCCGCAGGGCATGGAGGTGACCTACACCGCCAAGGCGAGCTCCGACATCACCTGCATCGCCGAGACCGACCCCGAGCAGTGGCTCGCCGACGCCGGCGAGGGCTACCACCTGCCGGTGCGGGTGCGGGGTGTACGCACCGACGGCACCGTCGTGGTCGAGGGCGAGATCCGGCTCTGGGTGACCGCGAAGCGCTGACCGGGCACTTCCTCGCGCTGGATCGGGGTGACCGGGCACTTCCTGGCGCTGCACTGCGGAACGAAGTGCCCGCTCGGCGACTAGCAGCGCGAGGAAGTGCCCGCTCAGATGTGCATGCGGTCGCGGCCGTCGGCCCCGCCGACCTGGCTGACCTGCAGGACCTTCTTCTCACCGACGAAGCGCTTCTGCACCTTGTTGGCGATCATCGTCAGCGCGACGTTGGCCGCGATGTAGAGCGCGGCCAGCACGAACACCGTCGGGACCTGGTTGCCGAACTGCTGGTAGATCGCCTGGCCGACCTTGGTGAGGCCGGGTGCGGCCACCGCGTAGCCGAGGCTGGTGTCCTTGAGGGCCACCACGCACTGGCTGATGATCGCGGGGATCATGATCTTCACCGCCTGCGGGAGCAGGACGATGTTGGTCACCTGGGTCTTGCGCATCCCGATGGCGTACGCCGCCTCGGCCTGGCCCTGCGGCACCGCGAGGATGCCGGCGCGGAACACCTCGGCGAGCACCGCGCCGTTGTAGAGCACGAGCGCGATCACCACGCTCCAGTAGGCGCCGCTGTCGCCGCGGTCGATGCCGTAGGCGTAGAAGATGAAGATCATCAGCAGGAGCACGGGCACGGCGCGGAAGAACTCCACGATCGCCCAGCTCGGCCAGCGGACCAGGGCGTGGTCCGACAGCTTGCCGACACCCAGGACGACACCCAGGACCACGGCGCCGATGACGGCGGAGAACGCCATCTGCAGCGTCGTGAGCAGGCCGTCGACCAGCAGTGCCGTGATGTAGCGGGGGGTGAGGAACGGCTCCCACTTGTCGAACTCGAACTGCCCGCGCTCGTAGAGGCGCCACAGTGCCAGGGCGACGAACACGGCCAGCACGACGCTGCCCAGGATCGAGTAGAGGCGGTGGCGCGCGACGGTGCGCGGGCCGGGGGCGTCGAAGAGGACTCCAGCGGACATCAGGCAATCCTCCAGCGGCGCTCGAGCCGGTTGGCGATGAACGACAGGACCTCGACGAGCACCACGAAGACGAAGGCGAAGACGAGGAAGATCTCGATGCGCTGGGTGGCGTAGTCGTTGTTGAGCGACCGCATCCGGGCGAAGGCCTCGAAGACGCCCAGCGCGCCCGCGACGGTGGTGTTCTTGAGCAGCGCGATCTGCACGCTCGCCAGCGGCGGCACGGAGGCGCGGAACGCCTGGGGGAGGACGACCTCGCGCATCACCCCGGCGAAGGGAAGGCCGATGGCGCGCGCTGCCTCGGCCTGCCCGAGCTGCACGGCGTTGATGCCGGAGCGGATCGCCTCGCAGACGAAGGCCGCGGTGTAGACGGTGAGGCCGACGACGCAGGCGGTGAAGAGGTTGTTGAGCCGGATGTCGCCGAACTGCACGTCGACGAAGTTGAAGTTGAGCCCGATCTTCGGAGCGGCGATCCGGAAGAAGATCAGCACGATCAGCAGCGGCGTGTTGCGCACGATCGTGACGTAGGCCGACGCTGCGAGCCGCAGCACCGAGACCGGCCCGACGCGCAGGGCGGCGAGGGCGGTGCCGAGCACGAGCGAGAGCACGCCCGAGATGAGGAACAGCAGGAGCGTGTAGGTGAACGCGCGCACCACCGCGTCGAGATTGTCGAGAACTGCGTCCACTGGTGCTCGCGCCTCCGGTCTTCCTCGGTCTTCGTGGTCGTGGGTCGGACAGTGCGACCACGGGGTGGCCCGCAGGCCACCCCGTGGTCAGGGGTCGATCAGGCGCACTCGTCGAGCGCCGGGGGCTCCGGCGTCTCGACGTCGTCGCCACCGAGGGTGGCCTGGAAGGCGGCTTCCCAGTCGCCGTTCTCGAAGGACTCCTCGAGGACGCCGTTGATCCACTCACACATCTCGGGGGACTCCAGCGAGTAGCCGACGCCGATGCGCTCCTCGGAGAACTCCTCGCCGACGACCTTGAGCTCGCCCTCGTTCTGCGCGGCGAGGCCGAGCAGGATCGCGCCGTCGGTCGACATGGCCTCCACCGAGCCGTTGAGGACGTCCTCGGCACACTGCGAGTACGTGTCGGCCGGGGCGCCGACCGCGCCTTCGGCCTCGACGTTCTCGAGCGAGGTGGAGCCGCTGACGGAGCAGACCTCTTCGCCCTCGAGGTCGGCGATGCCGGTGATGTCGCTGTCGGCGGAGACCAGCACCTGCTGACCGGTGATGAGGTAGGGGCCGGTCTGGCCGACGATCTGGCGGCGCTCGTCGGTGATCGAGTAGCTGGCGAGGACCAGGTCGACGCGACCGGCCTCGAGGTAGGGCTCGCGGTTGTCGGAGATGGTCTCCTCCCACGTCACCGCGTCCGAGCTGGGGTCGATGCCGAGGTCGGCGACGAGCAGCTTGGCGATCTCCACGTCGAAGCCGCTCGGCACGTCGGCGGACGCGTCCTTGAAGCCCAGACCCGGCTGGTCGTACTTCACGCCGATGGTGATCTCGCCGGCCTCGGCGAGCTCGGCCATCCTGCTGCCCTCCTCGAACTTGCCCTCCTCGACCTCCTCGGCCTGGACGTCGACGCCCTCGCTGTCCTCGCCGGCGTCACCGCACGCGGCCAGCGACAGGGCGAGCCCGGTCGCGGCGACGAGCGCCTTGGTCCTGGTGAATCGCATTGCTTCTCCTTCTGTCCCGAGCCGGAACGCATCCGGCCCCCGTGGTTGATGGATCAGTGAGTCAGTGCTTGAGGATCTTGCCGAGGAAGTCCTTGGCCCGGTCCGAGCTGGGGTTGGTGAAGAACTCCTCGGGGGTGTTCTCCTCCACGATGGCGCCGTCGGCCATGAAGACGACGCGGTCGGCGGCGGTGCGGGCGAAGCCCATCTCGTGGGTGACGACGACCATCGTCATTCCCTGCTCGGCGAGGCTGACCATGACGTCGAGGACCTCCTTGATCATCTCCGGGTCGAGCGCGGAGGTGGGCTCGTCGAAGAGCATCACCTTCGGCTCCATGGCCAGGGCGCGGGCGATCGCCACGCGCTGCTGCTGGCCACCGGAGAGCTGGGCGGGGTACTTCTCGGCCTGGTGGCCGACGCCGACGCGGTCGAGGAGCTCGCGGGCCTTCTTCTCGGCCGCGTCCTTCTTCATCCCGCGGACCTTGATGGGGCCGAGGGTGACGTTCTCGAGGATCGTCTTGTGGGCGAAGAGGTTGAAGCTCTGGAAGACCATGCCGACCTCGGCGCGCAGTGCCGCGAGCTCCTTGCCCTCCTGGGGCAGCGGCTGGCCGTCGAGGGTGATCGTGCCCTCGTCGATGGTCTCGAGGCGGTTGATGGTGCGGCACAGGGTCGACTTGCCCGAGCCCGACGGGCCGATCACCACCACGACCTCGCCGCGGGTGACGGTGAGGTCGATGTCCTTGAGGGCGTGGAGCTGTCCGAAGTGCTTCTGCACGTCCTCCAGCACGACGAGGGGCTCGCCCCGGCCGGCGCTGGCGGGTGCGGATTCCTGCGCGGTCATAGGCGCAACCTATCCGCACGTAGCCCCGGCGGGCTATCGACCACCGCCCACCCGGGCCATCACAAAGTGGTGACGATTCCCGCCTCCGGGTCCCACCGGCGCAGCGACGCGAGGGTGAGGACGGCGTCCGCGTGGCCCACGGCCTCGAGCGCCGCGGGTACGTCGGTGCGGTCGAGGCGCCGCGCGAGGGTGACGTGCGGCAGCCAGCCCACGTGCTGCACGTCCGGCACGCCGCTGCGCAGGTCGAGCACCGCGCGCACCAACGCGTCGGGCACGTCGACGAGGCGTACGAGCGACACGCGAGCGCCGCCGAGCAGCGCGACGCCGGCGGGTCGCACCTGCACCGGGAGCAGCGCGGCGACCAGGTCGACGGCCCGCTCCTCGTCCTCCGCGCGCAGCGCCGGCGCCGCCACCACGGTCACGTGCGGGCTGTTGGTCGCGCCGCGGTGGTCGAGCTGCGAGGGCAGCCCGGCGTCGCGCAGCGCCTGCCAGTCACGGCGTACGACATCGCAGCCGGCGTCGTCGGGCAGCAGCTCGAGCGCGTGCATCCGGGGCATGCCCGCGAGCCTAGGCGCCGAGCGTGACCTCGCTCAGGCGGACTTCTTCGCGACCTTGCGCCCGCGGGTGACGCGCACCGACTCCTGCGACGAGGCGTCGAAGACGCGGACCCAGTCGACCTGCGCGGTGTCGGAGACCTCGTCGGCGGTGAGCTCGTGGAGCTCGTAGTCGGAGGTCAGGTTCGACAGCACGAGGTACTGGTCGGCCTGCGAGACCGCGCCGGTCTCGCGGTAGTACTCACGACCGTCGACGCGGAAGATGTACTCGGTGGGGGTCCACTCGACGGAGAAGACGTGGAACTCGTCCCACCACGAGCGGTTCTTGCCCAGCACCTGGCGGGCGTCCTTGAAGGTGTCGCCGAGGCTGATCTTGTCCCAGCCGGCCTCGTAGTAGTGGATGTGCGAGCCGATGGTCTCGTTGCCTCGACCGTTCTCGCCGAAGAACTCCATGACGTCGATCTCGGTGCCGGCAGCGGGCACGCCGTCGGTGTACTTGGTGCCGCTGGGCAGCAGCCAGAGTCCGGAGTGCATGCCCTTGGCGCGCTGGGGCTTGATGCGCGCGGCGACGATGCCGTGGCGGAAGAAGCGGGTGTGCTCGGTCGCCACCTGGCTGTTGAGCAGGTAGGGGCTGGTGCCTGAGGTGCGGGTCGAGGCGTAGTCGCACGGCAGGCCGGCGCGGGCCGGGTCGAGCGCCACGCCGAGGTGAAGCACGCCCTCGCCGACGCGGCGTGCCGAGGGGTCGACGCGGGCACAGGTGCGGGGGGCGTACACGCTCTCGTGCTCGCGCTCCTGGTCGTTCCAGACGGTCGTGTCGAGGGTGGTGCCGGAGAAGGTGTCCTCGAACTGCGGCGTCCAGCGGCTGGTGGTGACGCTGCCGGTCACCCACGTGCGTCCGCCGGTGGTGGTGCGGGCGCGGTAGGTGCCCGGGGCCGGGGAGAAGGCGGCCGAGCCCCAGCTGTCCTCGGTGCTGGTGGTGACGGCCTTCCAGCCGCGCGCGGTCTGGCGCTCGAGGGTGACCCTGCGGCCCTGGTCGGCCGGGGTGAAGGTGGCGACGAGCGAGCCGTTGTCCGACGGGGCGGCGGGGGAGAGGCCGGGCTGCACGACCGGCGGCAGTGAGGCGAGCGTGCCGCGCACCGACACCTTGCGGGCCTTCGTGCCCTTGCCGCCCTGCTTCGCGCCCTGCTTGGCGCCTTGCTTGGCGCCCTGCTTGCTGGACTGCGCGCCGTCGGCGTGGGCAACGACCTGGAGCGACGAAAGCAACAGGACGGTGACAACGAGTCCGAACGATCCGATCCGCGCGAAACGGGCGGCAGCGGTGCGGACGAGGGCGCTGGTGAGGCTCACGGGACTCTCCTGGACAGCGGGCGGGCGGCACCCGTCGCCGCCAGCTTCGGAGGATGGGTTGTTACCGCTTTGTGGATGACTTGACCTGATCTTGAAGAGAGACGAGACAAAACTAGGCATTACTGAGGAGTAATGACCCATATGTGCACGGAAATAGTCTGGACGGGTGGCGTGGCGGCGTGATCGGCAGTCAGGACCGCCGGCGGCCCTTGCGGGATTCCCGTGGCCCCGCGCGCTCGCCGTACGCTGGGCGGGTCATGAACGCACCCCACGCACCCGCGCGCACCTACGAGGTCAAGACCCACGGCTGCCAGATGAACGTCCACGACTCCGAGCGGCTCAGCGGCCTGCTGGAGGACGCGGGCTACGTCCGCGCCGGGCGCGAGGAGCAGGCCGACGTCGTCGTCTTCAACACCTGCGCGGTGCGCGAGAACGCCGACAACAAGCTCTACGGCAACCTCGGCCAGCTCGCCTCGGTCAAGGCCGTCACGCCCGGCATGCAGATCGCCGTCGGCGGCTGCCTGGCGCAGAAGGACCGCGAGACCATCACGACGAAGGCGCCGTGGGTCGACGTCGTCTTCGGCACCCACAACATCGGCTCGCTCCCGGTGCTGCTGGAGCGGGCGCGGGTGGCCGAGGAGGCCCAGGTCGAGATCCTGGAGTCGCTGTCGGTCTTCCCCTCGACGCTGCCGACGCGGCGCGAGTCGGCGTACGCCGCCTGGGTGTCGATCTCGGTCGGGTGCAACAACACGTGCACCTTCTGCATCGTCCCCGCGCTGCGCGGCAAGGAGAAGGACCGCCGGCCCGGCGAGATCCTCGCCGAGATCGAGGCGCTCGTCGCCGAGGGCGTCACCGAGATCACCCTGCTGGGCCAGAACGTCAACGCCTACGGCGTGGAGTTCGGCGACCGGCAGGCCTTCTCCAAGCTGCTGCGCGCGTGCGGCCAGGTCGAGGGTCTCGAGCGGGTCCGCTTCACCTCGCCGCACCCGGCGGAGTTCACCGACGACGTCATCGAGGCGATGGCCGAGACGCCCAACGTGATGCCGTCGCTGCACATGCCGCTGCAGTCCGGCTCCGACAAGGTGCTGCGCGACATGCGCCGGTCCTACCGCTCCTCGAAGTTCCTCGGCATCATCGAGCGGGTCCGCGCGGCCATCCCGGAAGCGGCGATCACCACCGACATCATCGTCGGCTTCCCCGGTGAGACCGAGGAGGACTTCCGGGCCACGCTCGACGTGGTCCGTGCCGCGCGCTTCTCCTCCGCCTTCACCTTCCAGTACTCCAAGCGTCCCGGCACCCCCGCCGCGACGCTCGACGACCAGGTCGCGCCGGAGGTCGTCAAGGACCGCTACCTGCGCCTGGCCGCCGTCGTCGACGAGGTCGCCTGGGCCGAGGGCAAGCAGCTCGTCGGGCGCACCGTCGAGCTGATGGTCTCCGAGGGCGAGGGCCGCAAGGACCTCGCCACCCGCCGCCTGTCCGGGCGGGCGCCGGACAACCGCCTGGTGCACTTCGAGGCCGACTTCTCCGCGGTGCCCGAGGACTCGGTACGGCCCGGCGACATGGTGACCGTGTCGGTCACCTACGCAGCCCCGCACCACCTCGTGGCCGACGGCCCGATCCGGTCCGTACGCCGCACGCGCGCCGGTGATGCGTGGGAGCGGCGTACGTCCGCTCCGGCCGCCCCGACCGGGGTCGGGCTCGGGATGCCGACGGTCGGGGTGCCGGCGCCACTGCCTCCTGCGCCTGCTTGCGGCTGATCGTTCCTTGGCGGCGTTCTCGTCGTTCTTGTCGGAGTCCCCGGCTACCCGGTGATCGCAACCGTTGCGCGGTCACCGTGGTGTGGAATCCGCACCACAGCGACCGCACAAGGCCTCAACCCGCCAGGTCGAGCAAGTCCGGACAGTCGGGGCAGCGGGTCGGCCGACCCCACCAGCCGCGGGCCGCGAACAGCCGCCCGAGGCGTACGGCGGTCTCGCACGGACGCCCGAAGACCTGCCCCCATCCCAGGCGTACGGTCGTGAGCCGGTCGACGGCAGCGTCGAGGTCGCGATCGAGGTCGGCGTCGTGCTGGGCCGCGGACGAGTGCCAGAGCCGGCCGTCGAGCTCCACGGCCTGGTCGAGCTCGGGGTAGACGACGTCGCGGTAGAGCGGACCATGCCGTGAGTCACGCACCTGCCGCCGTCCGTCGGGCAGGCCGTGAGCGCGCTCGACCCGCGTGAGGTAGCCGTGCTCGAGCACCGAGCAGGTGCCGCGGTCGAGGTCGCTCAGCACCGCGCGCAGGAAGTCGCGCCGGCCCACGCGAGGCCGAAGGTCGAGGGTGTCGCGGATGCGGATCGGCAGCGTGCGGCGCGCCTGCACGGCGTCGGCGAGCACCGCGACCGCTCCGAAGTCGTCCGGCTTCGCGACCGCGACGTCGATCAGCGCCTCCTCGATCGAGACGCGCGGAGGGCTGGTGTTCCACATGACGCGGTCGGCGAAGCCCGAAATCCGGTGGAGCCGGTAGCCCGTCGGCACCCGCACGTGGTGATGGCGGTCGACGGCCAGGTGGATCACGGAGTCGTCGCGGCCGGCCCGGCCCGGCCCGTCAGCAGCGCGGAGGGCGCTGTCGTGCGACAGCGCCGCGGGCCAGGCGAGGAGTACGCCGACCCACGCACGCTGCAGCCAGGTGAGGTCACCGGTGTGGTCGACGAACACCCCGTCGTGGACGCGTACGAGGTCGCGCCGGCGTACGAGCCGCTGCAGGTCGTGCGGCTTCAGCCGGGCGTCGGCGACGAGCTGGCGCCGTGACACGACCCCGGACTGCAGGGCGAGCAGGTCGGCGTACGCAGCGAGGTCCATCGCCCCATCGTCGGCAGCCGTGCGCCACCTCCGCCACCACCGGCGCTCGGGCTGTGGACAACCGTTGTGCGGTCACCGTGGTGCAGGATCCGCACCACGAGCACCGCACTGTCGTCGCGATCACCGGTTGGCCGGGGACTCCGACAGAGCGGGACCCCGGGAGCACCGGTCAGGCAGGAGGCTCCGGCGACCCGTCCTCGGCCTCCTGGCCCGCCTCGGGCGAGCCGTCGGAGGATTCGGAGTCGTCGGACTCCTCGTCCGGCGCCTGCGACTTGTCGTCGGCCTCGGCGATCTCGTCGGGCAGCACGTCGTCGACGGCGGGGTTGTCGTCGGGGTCGAGGTCGCGGGCCAGGCCGTTGTCGGCAGGGTCCTCGTGGAGCGCGTCCACCCCTCCGGGGACCAGCTGGGGCTCCTCGGCGTAGGGCTCGGGCATCGGGCTCAGCTCGTCGTTGCTCATCGGGTTCCCTCCCATGGGTCGATCCTGCATCTTGGCCGCCTGCATCATGTCGCGGCCACCCCCGAGGGGCGGGGCCTCACCCTGCCGGGCGGTCCCAGCCGAAGGTCAGGTAGCCCACGCCGGCGCCGAGGTGGGCCAGCGCGTGCGCCTCGTGCGGCACCGTCGGCGAGGGGAGGGCGTCCAGGGCGAACCACCCAATCCCGGCGCACTTCTCCGGCTCCACGACCCGCGGCTCGCCCACCCACGAGCGTGCGGTGAAGAACCAGTCGACCCGCTCCTCGATCGCCGCAGCGTGCTGGGTGCGCTGCATCGTGAAGGCGAACTCCAGCGCGACGTCGGTGATCCCGAGCTCCTCGAGCGCCTCGCGGCGCGCAGCGTCGTACGCCGTCTCGCCGCGCTCCACGTGCCCGGCCGCGGCGGCCGCCCAGTGGCCGGGCATGTAGGGCACCGGGCCGCGCTGCTGGAGCAGCACCTCGGTGCCGCCGACGCCGTCGCGCAGGAGGTAGACGTAGGAGGCGGGGACGAGGGCGAAGCGGTCGGTCACGCCGCCAACCTAGGCGTGGCTCAGCGCGCGGTGCCCGGCGGGATGTCGTCGTTCTTGCCGTCGAGCTGGTCGAGCGCGTCGCGCGCCTTGCCGGTGGCCTTGTCGATCTTGTCGGCGTGCTTGCCGCCGGTCTTGTCGTTGACGACCGCGCCGGCCTTGTCGATGCCCTGGGCGATCTTGTCGCCGTGGTCGTCGACGGCCTGCGTGAGCTTCGCCTTCGCCTTGTCCAAGAAACTCATGAGCGTCCCTCGCTTCATCCGCCCACCCCGGCGGGTGGGTCCTGCTGCGAGCGTAGCCGTGCTGGGACAATGGGCCCATGCCTCAGCCGATCGTCGCCCTCGTCGGCGCGACGGCGTCCGGCAAGACCGGGTTGAGCCTCGACCTCGCCGAGCGCCTCGGTGGCGAGGTGGTCAACACCGACGCCATGCAGGTCTACCGCGGCATGGACATCGGCACCGCCAAGCTCCCCGAGGCCGAGCGCCGCGGCATCGCCCACCACCTGCTCGACGTCCTCGACGTCACCGGGACCGCCACCGTCGCGATCTTCCAGGAGTGGGCGCGCGACGCCGTCGCCGACATCCGCGGTCGTGGCGCCGCCCCCGTCCTGGTCGGCGGCTCCGCGCTCTACACCCGCGCGATCATCGACCGCTTCGAGTTTCCCGGCACCGACGAGTCGCTGCGCCGCGAGCTCGAGGTCGAGCTGGAGCGCGTCGGCAGCCCCGCGCTCCACGCGCGGCTGGCGGGTGTCGACCCCGAGGCCGCGGGGCGGATCGAGCCCGACAACGGGCGCCGCGTCGTACGCGCCCTGGAGGTCATCGCGCTGACGGGTCGCCCCTACAGCGCCAGCCTCCCGCGCCTGGAGTACGCCGACCCGCTGACAGTGCAGGTCGGCGTCGACATCGACCGGCCGACCCTCGACGAGCGGATCGCGCGGCGGGTCGAGGAGATGTTCGCGTCCGGCTTCGTCGAGGAGGTCGAGGCGCTGCTGGCGCGCGGCCTCGGCGAGGGGCGTACGGCGCCGCGGGCGATCGGCTACCGCGAGGTGATGGGCTACCTCGCCGGCGACCGGACGCTCGCCGAGGCGGTCGAGCAGACCACCACCGCCACCCGCCGCTTCGCCCGGCGCCAGGACTCGTGGTTCCGCAAGGACCCGCGCATCGTGTGGGTCGCGCACGACGACCCCGACCGCGTGGAGAAGGCGGTCGAGGCGATCGACGCGCTCGTCCGCTGATCGGCGGAGTGCCGCAAGAACGGTCGGGCGCAGCACCCCGGTGCGCTGCGAGAGTGGTGCGATGGCGACGATCTACTACACCGGCTGCACCCTCGACGGCTTCATCGCGACCGACGACCACTCCCTCGACTGGCTGACCTCGCGCGACATCGACCCGGACGGGCCGATGGGCTACCCCGGCTTCCGCGAGCGCATCGGCGCCTGCGTCATGGGCGCCACGACCTGGCAGTGGATCCTCGACCACGACGACGACCCGTGGGGGCCGCTGCCGACGTGGGTGATGACGCACCGCACGTTCCCGGAGGCGCCGGCGAGCGTGCGCTTCGACCGCGACGACGTACGCCGTGTGCACGCCGCGATGACCGAGGTGGCCGACGGCAAGGACCTGTGGGTCGTGGGCGGGGGAGACCTCGTCGGCCAGTTCCACGACGCCGGGCTCCTCGACGAGGTGTGGCTGCAGTACGCCCCGGTCGCCGTCGGCAGTGGCGCGCCCGTCCTGCCGCGCCACGTCGAGCTGCACCTCGAGGAGGTCGCGCGCAACCGCGACTTCATGTGCGGGCGCTACACGGTCGTGTGAGACACCCCCGGGCGGACGTGGACAAGCCTGCGTGCCCGGGGCAGGGTGGACGGAACGACTCTCGGGAGGAACCCCCCATGCCCCACCTCGCCCGCCGCGTGAGCGCCACCGTGTCGGCCAGCGGCCTCGCCGTCGCGGCCGTCCTCGTCGGATCGCCGGCACCGGCCGAGCCCGCGAGCCAGACCGCTGTGTCGCAGCGCCCCACCGTCAAGGACCCGTTCGCGGTCGGCACCGGGGGCGCGATCAGCACGGTCGACCCCGAGGCCAGCGCGGCGGGCCTCAAGGTGCTCAAGGCCGGCGGCAACGCGGTCGACGCCGCCGTGGCCGCGGCTGCGACGCTGGGCGTCACCGAGCCCTACAGCGCCGGCATCGGCGGTGGCGGCTACTTCGTCTACTACAACGCCGAGTCCGGCAAGGTCCGCACCCTCGACGGCCGCGAGACCGCGCCGATGCGGATGCCCGACGACGCCTTCATCGACCCCGCGACGGGCAAGCCCTACAACTTCACCCCCGAGCTGGTCACCAGCGGCGCGAGCGTCGGCACGCCCGGCACCCTCGCCACCTGGGACAAGGCGTTGGCCAATTGGGGCACGCTGTCGCTGGCCGACGCCCTGGCCCCGGCCACCAAGGTCGCGCGCCGCGGCTTCCGGGTCGACGAGACCTTCCGCCAGCAGACCCTCGACAACGAGGTGCGGTTCGCGGCGTTCAAGGACACGAAGAAGCTGTTCCTGCCGAAGGGCGACGCGCCCGCGGTCGGCACGGTGTTCCGCAACCCCGACCTCGCCGAGACCTACGACCTCATCGCCCAGCGCGGCACCAAGGCGTTCTACCGCGGCAAGCTGGCCCGGCTGATGTCGGACGTGGTCCGCAAGCCGCGGACGACGAAGAACACCGCGCTGCCCGTGCCGGCCGGCTGGCTGACCGCGCGCGACCTGCGCGACTACCGGGTCCGGTCGCAGAAGGCCGCCCGCACCACCTATCGCGGCCACGACGTCTACGGCATGGCGCCGTCGTCCTCGGGCGGCACCACCGTCGGCGAGGCGCTCAACATCCTCGAGCGCTACGACCTCTCCGCGATGACGCCCGAGCAGGCGCTGCACCACTACCTCGAGGCCAGCGCCCTGGCGTTCGCCGACCGCGGCAAGTACGTCGGCGACCCGGCCTACGTCGACGTGCCGGTCAAGCGGCTGCTCGACGACACCTACGCAGCCGAGCGCGCCTGCTCCCTCGACCCGGCGAAGGCGGCCACCAAGCCGGTCGCGGCGGGCGACGTCACGGCGTACGACGGGGTGTGCGGCCCGGCGACCGCGGAGGGCACCACCGACGCCGACACCGAGAACATCTCCACCACCAACCTCACCGTCGCCGACCAGTGGGGCAACGTCGTGGAGTACACCCTCACCATCGAGCAGACCGGCGGCTCGGGCATGGTCGTGCCCGGCCACGGCTTCCTGCTCAACAACGAGCTGACCGACTTCTCGACCGTGTACGCCGCCGGCGACCCGAACCGGATCCAGCCGGGCAAGCGCCCGCGCAGCTCCATGTCGCCGACGATCGTGCTCAAGGACGGCAAGCCGTTCCTGGCGCTTGGCTCGCCCGGCGGCTCGACGATCATCACCACGGTCCTGCAGGTGCTCGTGAACCGGATCGACCTCGGCATGACGATCGAGGAGGCGATCGCGGCTCCGCGCGCTGCGCAGCGCAACACCGCGAGCGTGACCGCCGAGCCGGCGTTCATCGCGGCCTACGGTCCGGCGCTCACCGCCCTCGGGCACACGCTGGTCCCGGCCGGCGACGCGTTCACGAGTGCGGCGGAGATCGGTGCGGCCACGGCGATCGAGCTCGGTCCCCGCAAGCGGATGACCGCGGTGGCCGAGCCCAGCCGTCGCGGCAAGGGGTCCGCCAAGGTGGTCGACCCCCGCTGAACGCGGCGCCGCCTGCGACACTGGAGGCGTGAGCTACCCCTTCCTCAAGGGCCACGGCACGGAGAACGACTTCGTCGTGCTGCCCGACCCCGACGGCACGGTGCACGGCGACCTGTCCGCCGAGCGGGTGCGCGCGCTGTGCGACCGCCGTGCCGGGATCGGCGGCGACGGGGTGCTCCGGGCCGTACGCAGTGACGACGGCTGGTTCATGGACTACCGCAACGCCGACGGCTCGGTCAGCGAGATGTGCGGCAACGGCATCCGGGTCTTCGCCCGCTACCTCCACGACCGTGAGGGCGAGCCGTTCCCCATGCGCATCCAGACGCGCGACGGCGTCAAGACGCTGGACAGTGCCGGCGACGAGCTCACCGCCGACATGGGCGCCCCGCAGGTCTTCGAGGACACCACGGTCTCGGTCGGCGGCCGGTCGTGGCCCGCACGTCACGTCTCGATGGGCAACCCCCACGCCGTCGCGTTCGTCGACAACCTCGCCGAGGCGGGTCCGCTCCTCGAGGAGCCCGAGCACGACGACGGTGTCTTCCCCGAGGGGGTCAACGTCGAGTTCGTCGTACGCCGCGGCGAGCACCACGTCGCGATGCGGGTCCACGAGCGCGGGTCCGGCGAGACCCGCTCCTGCGGCACCGGTGCCTGTGCCGTGGCCGTGGTGGCCGCGCTCGCCGACGACGCCCCCCGCGGCACGGCGTACCGCGTCGACGTCCCCGGCGGCACCCTCCACGTCGTGTGGACCGAGGACGACCGGATCCTGATGACGGGGCCGGCCGTGCTGGTCGCCGAGGGCGTCACCGACCTCTGAGCCGAGCAGCGTCGACCTCCTGCGCCGGTCGCCGCTGGCCGGCTCATAGGATCCGAGCCATGGACATCACCGGATCCTCCGCCATCGTCACCGGCGGCGCCAGCGGCATCGGTGCCGCGGTCGCCCGCGCCCTCGCAGCCAAGGGCGCGATCGTCGTCGTCGCCGACCTCAACGCCGAGAAGGGCGAGGCCCTGGCCGCCGAGATCGGCGGCGTCTTCGCAGCGGTGGACGTGACACGGACCGATCAGGTCGCCGCCGCCGTCGAGGCCGCTGCGGAGATCGCCCCACTGCGTGCCTGCGTGAACTCCGCCGGCATCGGCTGGGCCCAGCGCACCATCGGCCGCGACGGGATGCTGGAGTCCGCCCACGACCTCGAGGCCTTCCGCAAGGTCGTCGAGATCAACCTGATCGGCACCTTCGACATGACCCGCCAGGCCGCGACCGTCATGAGCCGCAACGAGCCCGACGCCGACGGCCAGCGCGGCGCGATCGTCAACCTCGCCTCGGTCGCCGCCTTCGACGGCCAGATCGGCCAGGCGTCCTACTCCGCGTCCAAGGGCGGCGTGGTGGGGATGACGCTGCCCGTCGCGCGCGACCTGTCCGCCGCCGGGATCCGCCTCAACACCGTGGCGCCCGGCCTGATCGACACCCCGATCTACGACGCCTTCCCGAACCCCGACGAGTTCAAGGCCAACCTCGGCCAGAACGTCCTGTTCCCCAAGCGCCTCGGCCGTGCCGAGGAGCTCGCCAGCATGGTCGTGGAGTGCCTGACCAACTCCTACATGAACGGCGAGACGATCCGCGTCGACGGCGGCATCCGGATGCCCCCCAAGTGACACCGTTCCTCCGCCGGAGGATTGGACGCCCCGCCACGGGGTAGAGCGCGGGGCATGGGGATGCTGATGCGCGCAACGACAGTGCTCGCGACCGTGCTGGCGAGCACGGTCGTGGTGGGGGCGACGACCACGCCGGCGGCGGCACGGGTGGTGCCGTGCACGCAGACGTTCTACGGCTCGGGGAACGGCTCCACCACGGGGCCGTACAACCAGTTCGCCACCGGCACTGTCCTGGTCGACCAGTCGAGCTGGGCCGAACCCTATGCGCTGGTCACCGACGTGGATGTCACAGTCGTGATCGACAACGTCCAGTCCTACGGCGAGCCGGTCAGTGTCGAGGCACGGCTCCTGAACAGCTACGCCGAGACACGTCTGTTCGCCTACGAGGCCACGGACGAGCCTCAGATCGGACTGCAGCTGGACGACGAGGCCGATCCGCGACCGCGGGACGCCGTCTGGGGGCGATGGGCTCCGGACGGCTTCCTCGGGGCCTTCGACGGACGACCCGCGGCGGGGGACCTGTGGAAGATCGAGGTCCGAAGCCCGTCCTACGCCGGCGGTGCGAACGGCAGGTGGCGGGTGCAGAGCATCGAGCTGACGATCACGTCCACCGGGTGCGACTCCGACGGCGACGGGATCGTGGAGCACCGCGACAACTGCGCGTCGGTCGTGAACCCCGACCAGCGTGACCTCGACGGCGACCGCACCGGCGACGCGTGCGATCCCGACGACGACAACGACGGCGTCGCCGACACGGGCGACAACTGCCCCGGGACCGTCAACGCGGACCAGACCGACTGGGACGGCGACCGGATCGGCAACGCCTGCGACAGCACGCCGGGCACCGCGCCGGTGGCGCCCGTCCCGACGCCCACCCCGACCCCGACGCCCACCCCCGTCCCGACCACCAACCCGGTCCCGCCGACGACCGGCTGCACCGACAGCTGCGCCTACGTCCGCACGGTCGAGCTGCGGCACCGGGCCAAGCGGCACCGGTTCCAGGGCACCGTCGCGTCGGTGGCCGACGGCTGCCGGAGCTCGGTCCCGGTGACCATCTGGCGCAAGCGCTCCGGCGCCGACCGCAAGCTCCTCGTGGTGACGACGCGGGCCTCCGGCGCCTTCCGTACGCGTGCCCCGCGGGCGCCGGGGCGCTACTACGCCACTGTGGGCTCGGCCGCTGAACCCCTGTGCGGCACGGACCGCTCGCGCGTCGTCCGCGTGCGCCGCTGAGCCTCGCCCGGCCGGAACCTCGTCGTGCGGGCACGCGGTCTGCGGGCGCCTGCGCAAAGTGGTTCGCACAGCGGGGCGCGCCGACCTAGGCTGGAGGGCATATGACGAACGCACCTGCCAACCGACCGGCTCATGGCCCGGCCTCCGACTTCACCCTGCGTGACGCGCTCGACGCGACCCGCGGCTGGGACGACGAGGTCATCGAGCTCGACGGCGACCTCGACACCGGCCCGGCCACCACCGACGACGACACCGACGACGACACCGACGACGACTTCGAGTCCGGCTACGCCGACGACGCGGCGTACGACGAGTGGGACGACGCCGACCCCGAGGAGCTCACCGTCGGCGCCCAGGAGCTGGCCGAGCGCCACGCCCTGCGCCGGGTCGCGAGCCTGCGCACTGAGCTCGAGGACATCACCGAGGTCGAGTACCGCCAGCTCCGCCTGGAGAAGGTCGTCCTCGTCGGCGTGTGGACCGGCGGCACCGTCACCGACGCCGAGAACTCGATGGCCGAGCTCGCGCTGCTCGCCGAGACGGCCGGCTCCGAGGTCCTCGAGGCGGTCTTCCAGCGCCGCCAGTCGCCCGACCCGGCGACCTTCATCGGTCGCGGCAAGGTCGAGGCGATCCGCGAGATCGTGCAGGCCACCGGCGCCGACACCGTCATCTGCGACGGCGAGCTCGCCCCCAGCCAGCTGCGCAACCTCGAGGACAAGATCAAGGTCAAGGTCGTCGACCGGACGGCACTGATTCTTGACATCTTTGCCCAGCACGCGAAGAGCAAGGAGGGTCAGGCGCAGGTCGAGCTGGCCCAGCTGCAGTACATGAAGCAGCGCCTGCGCGGCTGGGGCGGCAACCTGTCGCGCCAGGCCGGCGGTCGCGCCGCCGGCGGTGACGGCATCGGTGGCCGCGGCCCCGGTGAGACCAAGATCGAGACCGACCGCCGCCGGATCAACACCAAGATCGCCAAGCTGCGGCGCGAGCTCAAGGAGATGCGCGGCACCCGCGAGGTCAAGCGCCAGTCGCGCCGCCGCAACCACATCCCCAGCGTCGCGATCGCGGGCTACACCAACGCAGGCAAGTCCTCGCTGCTCAACCGGCTGACCGACGCCGGGGTGCTGGTGGAGGACGCGCTCTTCGCGACCCTCGACCCCACCACGCGGCGTACGACGACCAGCGACGGCCGCATCTACACGATGTCCGACACCGTCGGCTTCGTCCGTCACCTGCCCCACGGCCTGGTCGAGGCGTTCCGCTCGACGCTGGAGGAGGTCGCCGACTCCGACCTGCTGCTGCACGTGGTCGACGGCTCCCACCCCGACCCCGAGGGCCAGATCGCCGCGGTGCGCGAGGTGCTCGCCGAGATCGGCGCCGACAAGGTGCCCGAGATCATCGTGATCAACAAGGCCGACGCCGCCGACCCGCTGGTGATCAGCCGGCTGCGGGCGCGCGAGCCGCACAGCGTGGTCGTCAGCGCGAAGACCGGCGAGGGGATGGAGGCGGCCCTCGCGACCATCGAGTCCGAGCTGCCGAGGCCGCAGGTGGAGTTCGACGTGCTGCTGCCCTACGAGCGCGGCGACCTGGTCAACCGGATCCACCAGGAGGCCGAGATCGGCTCCCTGGAGCACACCGGCGACGGCACGCTGGTCGTCGGTCGTGCCAACGCGGACCTGGCCGGCGAGCTGGAGGCGTACGCCCGCTGACGCGCCGACGGCCCGGAGCGTGGTGCCCCGGGCCGCCGCCTGCGGTGTCGGTGCCTACTCCTTGACGCGCTTGCAGGCGTTGCCCACGGCCACGCTCTCGCCGCGGTCGACGACGATCTCGCGGGTCGCCACGACGTCTCCGCGCCTGTCGGTGCAGGTGAGCAGCCATGCCTCGCGGGTGCCGGTCGGGCTGGGCGGGGTCGGCCCCTCGAAGGTGACCGCGCCCGACCAGTCGAAGTCGGCCGAGCCGCCCTCGTAGTTGTTGGCCTCCAGGGTGTACGTGCCCGGCTGCGGGTCGGGGATCCTGATCACCTCGGGGTTGGCCAGCGTGGCGCCGGAGCCGACCGGCTCACCGTCGGGTCCGGTGAGGAAGAAGTCCCAGTCCTGCGCCTCGGGATCGACCGCCGGCCAGTCGACCGTGACCACCATGTAGCCGTTGTCGACCTGGGGCAGTCCCTGGACGTCGAACGTCGTGAACTCGCTGGCCCTGCGGGCCGGGACCCCGACCGGGTTGTCCAGGGTGATCGCCGCCTGCGGGGGCGCCAGGGCGTCGCGGCCGGAGCGACCCATCACCAACGGCCGCGTCGAGGGGTTGACGTCGAGCTCGAAGCGTCCTCCGTCGGAGGTGTAGTCGGTGCGCAGCGTGTCGGTGAACAGCAGCGGGTCGCCGACCGCGCCGCCGGGCTGGATCACCGGGGAGGTCGGCGACGTCACGGTCTTGGACACGCTGACCGTGTGCTTGTCCGGCGCGGTGCCCGTGATCACCGAGTGCAGTGCCTCGTCGGCGGCCGCCTCGGTCGCGAGCCAGTACGCCTCGCGGTTGCCGCCGAGACCGGCGCTCTCCGCGGGCGCCTGGCCGAGGTACTCACCGACGACTGCCTCCTCGTAGGCCGGGTGGAACCCCTCGTCACCGATCTCGAACGTGTAGCCCAGACCACCGGTGATCCAGTAGCTCCAGTCCTCCGTGGACCCGGAGGTGTCGTAGAGCTGGTAGGACGCCTGGCTGACGTAGTCGTTCTCCGCCGCCATCGCGTCGCCGAGCGCCTTGAGCTGCGGCTCGTCGATCGCCAGCCCCGTCGCCGCGATGGCCGGCGGGCGCAGCACCAGGTTGCTGTAGGTGTGGTTGGAGATCATCACGGTCACGGCGCGCTCGGAGATGAGGCGGCGGACCGCGTCGCTCTCCGGCTCGCTGCCGGGGGAGTCCCCGCGATAGGTGTCGCTCGACCAGTTGGTGCTGGCCCCGCCGCCGCCCCAGAAGCCGGGGTAGTTGCGGTTGAGGTCGGTGCCGCGCAGACGACCGGCACGGTTGTCGGCGCAGGTGCCGGAGAGGTAGTCGGGAACCGTCGCGCTGGGCGCGGGCGTGTTGGCCGAGATCGCGCAGTTCTTGCGCTTCATCTCGTAGTCGAAGGTGGAGAAGTCCCCGCGGGGCGTGGCGCCGCGTGAGATCTGGAAGCCGTCCACGTTGACGACCGGCACGAGGATCACCCGCGACCGCGACAGCAGGTCGCGCGCCCGGTCGTCACCGGAGGAGTAGGACTGCAGGAGGTCGAAGGCGAACTCGATGGTGTGCTCCGCGCTCGGCCACTCGCGAGCGTGGTGGGCGCCCATCAGCAGGAAGACCGGCTTGCCGTCCTTGACGTCGTCGGCCCCGACACTCACCTCGATGCCTCGGATGTCCTCGCCGAGCACCGTCTCGTTGGCCAGCGTCAGCGGGCGGGTGAGGGAGGGGTATCGGCGAGCCAGCTGGTCGAGGTCGGAGAGGTAGTCGTCGTAGGTGCGGTAGGACGTACGCCCGCTGGGCAGTCCCGACTCCGCCACCGAGGCGGCGTACAGGCGGTCGACCTCGCGGTTCTTCTTGGTCAGCGCCTCGAGGTCCTTGACCTTGACCTTCCAGGTGAACCCCGCGTCACGCAGGGTCTGGGCGTCCTGCGCGTCGTGGAGGACCACCTCGATGCCGCGCTGGTCGGCGTGCTCGGTGACGTCGAGGCCGAGGGCGATCACCTCGTTGCGCCGGTCGACCGTGGGGGCCTTGACCATCACGATCTGGGTGGCGTCGCTGTCGGCGGTGCGGGCCAGCGGACGGGGGGTGTCGTCGCGGCCGGAGCTTCCGGTCGCGCCTGCGGCCGTGACGGCGAGCCCGGCTGCGACGAGGGCGGTGACGGTGGCCAGCCTGGTGGCGCCGGCGCGTGGGATGCGTGGTGACATGTGTTCTCCCGAGGGTGGATGTCCGCGGATAGTGCCGCGGTGTGACCCAGACAACACCCCGGGCGGTGTCCTGTCGATCCCTGACGGGTGGCGCTCCGCGCGGAACCTTCACCCCGAGCCACCCGTTGGGCAGTCCGTGCCCGGATTCGGGCGTTCGAAGTCGGTAGGGGAGTATGTCGCGCATGTCACGTGGTGTCTGGGTCCGCTTCATCCTCGTGCTCGGCCTCCTGGCCGCGTGCGCGGCGCTCGCCGTCAACGTCAAGCCCAACCTGGGCCTGGACCTCCGCGGCGGGGCGCAGTTCGTCTTCGAGGCCGAGGGCACCGAGCAGACGCCGGCCACGGCCGAGAACGTCGACAAGACCCTCGAGGTGCTGCGCGGCCGCGTCGACGCTCTCGGTGTCTCGGAGTCGACCCTCGTGCGCCAGGGCGAGAACCGGATCCTCGTCGAGCTGCCCGGCGTCACCAACGACGAGGAGGCGCAGGAGGCCGAGGAACGCATCGGCACCACCGCGAAGCTCACGATCCACGAGGTGCTCTCCGAGGCGCAGCCGGACGCCGAGCCCAGCGAGGAGGGCAACCTCGTGCTGCCGTCTGACCAGGGCGACACCCTCGAGATCGGTCCGACCGTCATCCAGGGCGAGCAGATCACAGGCGCGAGCGCGGTCCAGCGCGACCAGAGCGTCCAGTGGGTCGTGGCCATCGACTTCAACGGTGACGGCGGCAGCACCTGGGCCAGGATCACCGGCGAGGCCGCCTGCAACCCCCTGGGCGACCCGAAGCGTCGCATCGCGATCGTGCTCGACAACGAGATCATCTCCTCGCCCGAGGTCAACGAGGGCATCGGCTGCGAGGTCGGCATCCGCGGCGGCGCCACCGACATCACCGGCGACTACACCGCCGACAGCGCCAAGGACCTCGCCGCGCTCATCGAGGGCGGCGCCCTGCCGCTGGAGCTCCGCGCCATCTCCGACCGCCTCGTCGGCCCCTCGCTGGGTGCCGCAGCGATCGACGCCTCGATCGAGGCCGGCATCATCGGCCTGATCCTCACCGGCCTGTTCATCATCGTCGTCTACCGCCTCGTCGGTGCGATGGCGACCATCGCGCTGGCGTCGTACGCCCTGCTCGCCTACGCCATGCTCGTCGGCCTCGGCTCGACGCTGACCCTGCCGGGCCTCGCGGGCTTCGTGCTCGCGATCGGCATGGCGATCGACGCCAACGTGCTCGTCTTCGAACGAGCGCGGGAGGAGTACCAGGCCTACCCGTCCGCGGGCCTGCGCCGCGCCCTCCAGGTGGGCTTCAACAAGGCCTGGACCGCGATCATCGACTCCAACGTCACCACGCTCCTCGCGGCCGGGCTGCTGTTCTTCCTCGGCTCCGGCCCGATCAAGGGCTTCGGTGTCACGCTCTCCATCGGTGTCATCGCCTCGATGATCTCGGCGCTGATCATCGCTCGCGTGCTGTGCGACCTCGCCGTCGCCAACAAGGGTGTCAGCCGCAAGCCGGCGATCAGCGGTCTCGGCAACGTCGGCAAGGTTCGCACCTGGCTGGACCGCAAGGACCCCGACATCATGAAGAACCGTGGTCGCTGGCTGGCCGTGTCGGGCGCCGCGACGATCTTCGCCATCGCCGGCATCGCCGTCCAGGGCCTGAACCTCGGCGTCGAGTTCACCGGTGGTCGCCAGCTCGACTACGCCGTGAGCCAGGACATCACCGTCGAGCAGGCGCGGGCCGCCGTGTCCGACGCCGGCTTCTCCGAGGCCGTGGTGCAGACCGCCGACACCCCCGCCGACTTCACCGTCCGCACCGGCGAGATCAACAACGACGAGGAGCAGCGGATCGAGGACGAGCTGTCCGCGATCGGCGGCGACGTCTCCAAGATCGACGACCAGCTGATCGGTGCCTCCCTGGGCGAGGAGCTGCGCAACAACGCCCTCATCGCCTTCGGCGTCGCGTTCCTCGCCCAGCTGCTCTACCTCGCCTTCCGCTTCAAGTGGACCTTCGGCGTCTCGGCCGTCATCGCGATGGCGCACGACGTGCTGATCGTCGTCGGCATCTTCGCGTGGCTGGAGAAGCCGATCGACGGCATCTTCCTGGCCGCGGCGATGACGATCATCGGTCTGTCGGTCAATGACACCGTCGTCGTCTTCGACCGCGTCCGCGAGCGCTGGCAGGGCTCGAAGCCCGAGGACGACTTCAAGGCGCTGGCCAACAAGGCCGCGGTCGAGACGGTGCCCCGCACCGTCAACACCGGTCTCGGCACGATGTTCATCCTCGCGGCGCTCGCGATCCTCGGCGGCGACTCGCTGCGTGACTTCTCGATCGCGCTGCTCATCGGTCTGATCGTCGGCACCTACTCCTCGGTCTTCACCGCCACCCCGCTCGTGACCTACTTCCAGGAGAAGTGGCCGATGAGCCGGGTGAAGAAGGAGAAGGTCGAGCGCGGGCTCGAGGACTCCGGCGCCGTCGTCTGACCCGGTGACCGGGCGCGGCGTAGGCTGGCCGCATGTTGTGGTTCCTGCTGATCGTCGTGCTCGGTGTCGTGGCCTACCGCTACCGGGTGAAGATCCTGGCGAAGGTGCTCGGCCAGCCCGAGCGCCGCATCGAGCGCCAGATCGGGCGCAAGAAGAACTACTAGACGTCCGAGTTGGACGCGCGACGCACGGCATGCCGTGCGTCGAGCGGACCACGGTCCGCTCGACCCCGCCGGTGGACCGGCGCGTTGTGGATGGCGTACGCCGCGGTGTCGGCGAGGCCGCGTAGGGTTCTCTGGTGCCTGAGACCGCGACTGCCGCCACCCCCGTCGCGAGCCCCGTCGTCGAGGTGCTCGCACAGGCCGTCAGCGCCCTCGGCGGGCAGCAGCGCGACGGCCAGGTGCAGATGGCGAGCGAGGTCGCCGAGGCCATGTCCGAGGGCCGCCACCTGCTCGTCCAGGCCGGCACCGGCACCGGCAAGTCGCTGGGCTACCTCGTCCCCGCGATGCTCCACGACAAGCGCGTCGTGGTCGCCACCGCGACCCTTGCGCTCCAGCACCAGCTCGTCGAGCGCGACCTGCCGCGCCTGGTCGAGGCAGTCAAGGACGTGCGCGGGGTCGACACGTCGTACGCCGTGCTGAAGGGCCGCTCCAACTACGCCTGCCTCCACCGCATCCGCGCCGGCGTCCCCGACGACCAGGGCACCCTCGTCGACGTGCCGACCGGCTCGATGGCCGAGAAGGTCCTCGAGCTGCGCGCGTGGGCGGAGGAGGAGACCGAGGCCGGCGGCAGCGGCGAGCGCGACAACGCCCCGCGCCACACCGACCGCGAGTGGCGCCAGGTCTCGGTCAACCACCGCGAGTGCCTGGGCGCCGCGAAGTGCCCCTTCGGTGCGGAGTGCTTCGCCGAGCTGGCCAAGGAGAAGGCCCAGCGGAGCCACCTGATCGTCACCAACCACTCCCTCCTCGCGATCGACGCGATCGAGGACGTGCCGATGATCCCCGACTACGACACCGTCGTGATCGACGAGGCCCACGAGCTCGTCCAGCGCGTCACCCAGGCCGCCACTGACGAGCTCGGCGCCTCCGACATCGAGCGGGCCGCGCGTCGGGCCGGCCGCTGGACCGACGGTGACGGTGACCCGGCCGGTGACCTCGAGGACGCCGCAGGGCAGCTCGCCGAGGCTTTCGAGGCCACGCCGCCGGGACGCATCGACCAGATGTCGACGCAGCTCGCGGACGCGCTCGTGCTGGTGCGCGACGCGGCGCGCGCGTGCGTCTCGGCCTTCCCCCGCGAGTCCGGCGGGGAGGGCGAGGGCGACGCGGGACGCACCCAGGCCAAGGGCATGGTGCAGGAGATCTTCGTCAACGCCGAGCGGATGGCGGCCGGCTCCGACCGCGACGTGCTGTGGCTGGGCGAGGCCCGCGACCGCTTCCCTGCGCGGCTCCACGTCGCGCCGCTGCAGGTGTGGGGCCCGATGCGCGACAAGCTCCTCACCGACAAGACCGTGGTCTTCACCAGCGCGACCCTGATGCTCGGCGGCGAGTTCGGCGCGGTCGCCACCTCACTCGGTCTCAAGCCCACCGAGCGCCTCGGCTCGCAGATCGCGACGACGGACGACGAGACGGCGCTGCCGTGGAAGGGCCTCGACGTCGGCTCGCCCTTCGACTACGGCCAGCAGTCCATCCTCTACGTCGCCCGCCACCTGCCCCAGCCCGGCCGCGACGGCCTCGGCCAGGCCCAGCTCGACGAGATCTGCGACCTCGTCGACTCCCTCGACGGGCGCACGCTGGGCCTCTTCTCCTCGCGGCGGGCCGCCGAGACCGCCGCCGAGGCCGTACGCACCCGGCTGCCGCACCTGACCACGCTCGCGCAGGGCGACGCCCAGCTCCCCGAGCTCGCCAAGCAGTTCGTCGAGGACCCGCACACCTGCCTGTTCGGCACGCTGTCGCTCTGGCAGGGCCTCGACGTCCCCGGCGACACCTGCCAGCTGGTGATCATCGACCGGATCCCCTTCCCCCGCCCCGACGACCCGCTCATGTCGGCGCGCGCGAAGGCCGCCGACGACCGGGGCGGCAACGGCTTCATGGAGGTCTCCGCGACGCACGCGGCGCTGCTGATGGCGCAGGGTGCCGGCCGGCTGATCCGCACCACCTCCGACCGCGGCATCGTCGCCGTGCTCGACCCGCGCCTGGAGACGGCCCGCTACGGTCGCTTCCTCAAGGCGTCGCTGCCGCCGATGTGGTCGACCACCGACCCCGCGCTCGTGCGCCAGGCGCTGAAGCGGCTGGGTCAGGCGTAGAAGGCGTAGGCCGCGATCGCGAGCAGCACGACGATCCCCAGGACGACGAGGATGCGTGGCGAGCTCGACCTCACCTCGGTGACGGCGTCAGACCGCGTGCCGCTCGTGGTCCCGTACGCCGTCGACGCGGGCGTCCCGGCGGTAGCCGGAGTCGCCGGTGCGGCTCCTCCGGACGTCCGGGCGAGCTCCGCCGCGGCCTGGTCGAGCCAGCTGTCGACCTCGCCCATGTCGTAGCCCTCGGCCAGTCGCACCGGGTTGAACCTCAGGCTGCTGACGTCCGAGGCCGTCATCGACGTCGCCCCGTCGGCGAGTGCCACGAAGACACGGTCCACCGCGTCGTCGACGCCCGCAACGTCGTAGCCCTCACGGAGCTTGGTCGTGCTGAAGCGTGGTCGTTCGAGCGCCATCTGTCAGTCCTCCTGGACGGGGGCGTCAGGGGAGTAGCCGAAGACCTGGTAGTCGCGGCGGTACATCTGCCCCACCAGCTCACGCAGCTCGTCGGAGACCTGCCGGTCGCGGCCCCCGGGTGCGGTCTGGTTCTTCGGCGCGGTCGGGACGGCCGGGGCTCCGATGCGCTCGCACACCTCGGCGAAGTCCCGGTCGAACGTCTCCAGCCGACCGACGAAGTCGACCCGGTTCAGGTCGATCATCCGACTCTGCAACGTGAGGTGCTGGTCGGTGCCGGGCACGGCCGACAGGTCCTGGGTCGCGGTCCAGCGGGCGAACTCCTCCACCGCCTGCATCCGCTCGTGGGTGGCGGGGTCGAAGTCGTAGTAGTTGTGGTCGACCACCTTGTCGTGCCAGGCCGACACGAACCGGTCGAGCGGGTCGCGCACGAACGCGAAGGTGAAGTAGTCGGCGTACGACGCGAGCGGGTAGCGCACCCGCATCGCATGGTCGACGTCAAGCGCCACGCCGTTGGTCTCGCAGTGGTGGCGGATCGTGCGGGTCGCGACCTTCGCCACGCGGTACCAGACGAAGCGGTGGCTGTGGCTGATCGTGAGGTTGTACGCCAGCGGGCTGAGCCACGCCGACTCCTCAGCCGCGACCGTGAGCCGGTCGAGCTCGGCCTGGCCCTCGGGCGTCAGGCGCCGTCGGTTGCCCGGGCGGGTTCGGAAGAGCGCGGGATCTGGGCTGGACATCGCCGCGAGGCTACCGCGTGCGCGCCGGTGTGGTTTCGAGGCTCGCTCCGCTCGCACCTCAACCACCGAGTTTCGATGGTTGAGGTGCGAGGAGCGCATCGGACCACCGAGTTTTGATGGTTGAGGTGCGAGGAGCGCCAGCGGACACTGAGTTTCGCTGGTTGAGGTGCGAGGAGCGCCAGCGACGAGCCTCGAAACCAGTGAGACCTACCCGAACGCGATCCGCCCGCGCAGCGACTCCAGGTCCGCCACCGGCTCCTTGCCGGTCTCCGCGACGAGCTCGCGCGCCTGGTCGACGCTGTCCCAGACGTTCCACAGCAGCACGCCGCGGACCTGGCCGGAGCCGACGTAGTAGACGACACCGGTGCCGATCTCGCCGTCCTTCCAGTCCTCGACCATGTCGAGGCTGCTCGACGTCTCGCCGACCGCCTCGTAGCCCGCGTCGAGGATGTCGGACCAGAAGAAGGGGGTGTAGTCGTAGGCCGCGTCGGCGCCTGCCATCACCTTGCCGGCGTGCTCGCCGGACTTCTCCGCGTGGTCGACGTGCTCGACGCGACGGCGCCCGAGCAGGGCGTCGGGGTAGGACGCGACGTCACCGGCGGCGTACACGTCGTTGGCGCTGGTGCGCAGGTGGTCGTCGACGACGATGCCGTTGTCGACCTCGAGGCCGGCGGCCTCGGCCAGGGAGGTGCGCGGGAGCACGCCGACGCCGATGACGGCTGCGTCGGCCGCGACGTCGGTGCCGTCGTCGAGCCTGATCCGTACGCCGTCGCCGGTGTCCTCGCCGCGCTCGACCGAGCCGTGCACGATCGTCACGCCGCGGTCGGCGAAGGCCTTGGTCAGGCTGGCGGCGAGCGCGCGCGGGAACATCTGCTCCTGTACGTCCTCCTGGTCGAGCACGAGGGTGACGGCGACGTCGTTCTGCACGAGCGCGGAGGCGATCTCCGAGCCGATGTAGCCCCCGCCGACGACCGCGACGTGGCTGCCCTTCTCCGCGATCGCGCGCAGCCGCTCGTAGTCGGCGGCGGTGCGGTAGTAGACGACCCGCGGGCCGGGGTCGAGCGCGAGCACGCGCGGCTCGGCGCCGGTGGCCAGCAGCAGCTTGCCGTAGCCGATGCTGCTGCCGTCGGCGAGGCGTACGGCGTGGGCGTCGGGGTCGATCGCCGTCACGGTCGTGTCGGTGACGAGGTCGACGTGGTCGTCGTCCTCGAGGTCACCGGCGAGCGAGTTGCCCGCGAGCGTGGCGTCGTCCTTGAGCCAGAGGTCCTTGGACAGGGCGGGGCGGTAGACCGGCTTGGCGGGTTCGGAGCCGATGACGGCGATGCTGCCGCCCTCGTCCTCCGACCGGATGCCGGAGACCGCACTGGCGGCCGCGACACCTCCACCGACGATGACGTAGTCGTAGGAATCCTGGAGTTGGCTCATGCCAGCCATCGTGCACCCGGGCTGGTTGTCAGAGGCTGCGCAGCACTGCCGTCACGACACCGAGGATGGTGGCGTTGTCGCCCGGGATCGGGTCGTAGGCGGCGTTGTGCGGCAGCAGCCAGACGTGGCCGTCCTTGCGCTGGAAGGTCTTGACGGTCGCCTCGCCGTCGATCATCGCCGCGACGATCTGGCCGTTGGTCGCGGTCTGCTCCTGGCGGATCACGACGTAGTCGCCGTTGCAGATGGCGGCCTCGACCATCGAGTCGCCGGAGACCTCGAGGAGGAAGAGGGTGCCGTCGCCGACGAGCTGCTTGGGCAGCGGGAAGACGTCGGTGACCTGCTCCTCGGCGAGGATCGGCCCACCGGCCGCGATGCGGCCCACGACGGGGATGTTGACCGCGGTCGGGACGACGTCGCCGATGCCGGTCTCGTCGACGCTCGACTCCTCGCCGCTGGACATCGAGCGGCGCGCAGCCATCACCTCGGGCAGGAAGACCTCGAGGGCGCGGGGGCGGTTGGGGTCGCGCTTGAGGAAACCCTTGCCCTCGAGCACGCGCAGCTGGTGCGCGACGCTGGAGGAGGACGTGAGGCCGACGGCCTGGCCGATCTCGCGCATGCTGGGCGGGTAGCCCTTGGTCTCGATCGAGTCCTTGATGGTGGCGAGCACGCGCTGCTGGCGCGGGGTCAGGCCGGTGGCGTCCGGGGGACCGTCGGGCATCTCGATGACGTTCTTGTCCTCTGACTTGGCCATCTCGTGGAACCTCTCGACGCGGGTGGCCACCTCGTGGGCGATGGGGTGGCTGGTGCGATCACCGTAGTCCTCCCGGGGCCCGAGGATCAAACACCTGTTCGAAGCCGCGTGTCGCTACTCTCCATGGATGACGACGTCGTGCGTGGTGACGGGCGGGGCCCGCGGGATCGGGCGCGGGATCGCGGAGCTGATGGTGGCGCGCGGGCACCGGGTCGTGGTCGGTGACCTCGACGCGGACGCCGCTGCTGCGACGGCCGCGGAGATCGGTGCCGCCGCCGGCGTCGCGATGGACGTACGCGACCCGGACGCGCACCGCGCCGTCGCCGCCGAAGCGTCGGGGCACGGGCGGCTCGTGGCGTGGTTCAACAACGCCGGCGTCGGTGACGACGGCACGCTCGCCTCGCTCTCCGACGACCAGGTCCGCCGCCTCGTCGAGGTCAACGTCCTCGGCGCGATGTGGGGCTGCCGCGCCGCGCTGGCGACCTTCGGCCCGGGCGGGGGAGACGTGGTCAACGTCGCCTCGCTCGCCGGCCTCGGCCCGGTGCCCGGCTACAGCGCGTACGCCGCCACGAAGGCCGCGGTCGTCTCGCTGTCGGCGTCGGTCAACGCGGAGTCGCCGCGCGGGGTGCGGGTGCACGCGCTGTGCCCCGACGGCGTCGACACCGCGATGCTGGCCGCGCAGGACCCTGCAGGCATGGGCTCGCAGCTGACGCACTCGGGCGGGCGGATCCTCGGCGTGGCCGAGGTCGCCGAGGCCGCCGTCGCCCTCGTCGGCTCGCGCCGGGTGGTCCGTACGATGCCGGGCTGGCGCGCGGGCGTGATGCGCGGCGCCATGCTCAGCCCCGCGTCCGCCCAGCATGCGGCTGTGCTGTTCGCCGCGCAGGGCCGTCGGGCGATGAAGAAGCGCTGACCCCTTCTCCGGTCGTGCGTGCTCAGGGCAGGCGCACCTGGCCGTGCTTCATCTTCCACAGGAAGTACTTCTCGAAGCCGAGCTTCATCGCCAGAACGCCGTGGTTGCGCGGCGGTCTTCGGCGGCAGCTTCGACAGCCTCACGTTCCGGCTGGGCGGCTCATGGGGTCCGTTGGACTCGCGCCTCTCGTGCGATCCAGGCATCGAACAAATGTTCGTGCGGGTGCTTGACCTGTTCGAACAGGTGCTCTACCGTCGTACACATGTTCGATCGAACGTCTGATCGACACCGCGGCGGCTTCAGGGCCACTGTCGGTGGGTCCCACTAGACATTCGTTCGACACCAACCGGCTGATCTTCCCCAGGAGGCCACATCATGAGCACCCTCAGCCTTTCCCCCAGCTTCACCACTTCCGCCCCCGTCCGTTCGACGGTGCGCCTGACCCGTCGCGGTCGCCTCGTGGTCTTCGTGACCTCGCTGTTCCTCGTCCTGGCTGTCGCGTTCATGCTGGCGGGCGGTGCCGTCGGCACCGGCTCGGCCGGTGAGCCCGCGCCCACCGAGGTCGTCCAGGTCGCCCCCGGCGACACCCTGTGGGGGATCGCCAGCGAGGTCGCCACCGACGGCGACGTCCGGTCGATGATGACCGAGATCGAGCGCCTGAACGCGCTCGAGTCCGCCAGCCTCTCGGCTGGCCAGAAGCTCCGCGTCCCGGTCGTCTCCGACTGACGCGTGAGGCCTCCATCAGCCGCTTCGACCCCGGCTGGTGGAACAAGGGGAAGACCGAGGGGCGGGCCTGGTGGCCCGCCCCTCGGCGTCATTTATTGGTGTCTCTCGGGGTGCCGCTCGTCGTCGGGATCCCCGGCTACCCGGTGACTTTGACCGTTGTGCGGTAGCCGTGGTTCGGGATCCGCACCACGGTGACCGCACAAGCCGGGCCGGGTGGGTTGTCCACAGATCTGCGATCAGGGGTGGTTCGAGGAGAGCTGAACTGGGTAGTTTCCCGAATGCTGACGTAGTTCTCGGGAAGGCTCCTTCATGCACGTACGCCGCGCTCTCGCGCTCACCGCCGTCGTACCCCTCCTCCTGGCGGGCTGCTCGGACGACCCCGAGCCCCAGCCCAAGATGCCCGACCCGCCGCCGTCCTCGTCCCCGACGCCCACTGCGTCGGAGACGGTGGAGGCGGAGAGCGCGGAGGACTTCATCCGGCGGTGGGTGGAAGAGGACAGGCGGATGTTCGAGACGGGGGATACCAAGGACTTCCTAGCCATGGGTCCAAACTGTGACGACTGCAAGAACATCGCCGACACTGTCGATCGGATTTACAGCGCAGGCGGCACGGTGCAGTGGGACGGGTGGACCATCCTTGAACTTGCGCCCAAGGGAAAGCCGAGCGCGCATACCTATCGGTTCGTTGTCGACTCCGCGCCCACGCGCTACCGGGAGTCAGCAGAAGGACCGTGGAAGAAGCTCGCGGGCGGGCGAGTGGTGCAGTTGATCGTGCTGGAGCCCGTCGGTGACTCGTGGCATGTTCTTGAGAGTCGGGAGCTTTCGGAATGAACGGTCGTGCTGCCGCAATATTGGCGCTCCTGGTTTCCAGCTTGGTTCTCCTGCCAGCGAGTCCGGCGCTCGCCTGCAGCGCGGAAGCGGACCTGACTGTGGCATCGCAGACTTGCGACAAGTCCTCGTCTGAGTTGCAGGCCGAGAAGACGAAATACCCCACCGCCAAGTGGAGCGTCCGCCAGATCTGCAAGGACGGCCGACGAAACCCTGAGGGCATCTGCTTCAATCCGGCTGAATGCACCACGGCCGCTGGCGCACCCGGCACGAGGTACGTCGTATTCCGCGACGGGCAGAACGACGGCACCGCGTGCCTGAGCGCAGGCGAGGAGGAGCTCGTCGACGACCCGCCGCCAGTCCGGGCGCTCGTGCTCGAGGCGTTCGAGCGCCTTAGCTGGCCCGCCTCGACGCTCGTGGTGCAGCCCCCCGGAGGCAAGACGCTGGTCAACCTTGAGTCGAACTTCTACACAACCAACTCTGAGGCCACCTCCATCTCGGTGAACCTCGTCGAGTCCAACGTCGTGGTCAGCGCCCGCCCCATCGCCTACCGCTGGAACTTCGGCGACGGCACGTCGATGGTCACCGAGACTCCAGGCGCGCCGTACCCGTCCCTCGAGGTCTCGCACGTCTACGACCAGACGGACAAGGTCGCAGTCAGCGTGGACACGCAGTACGGCGATGCGAGCTTCACGGTCGACGGCGGTCCGCCCGAGGCCATCCCGTCGACCATCTGGGTCACAGGCGCCACCCAGGACCTCGAGGTCGTCGAGGCGCTGCCGCAGCTCGTCATTCGCTAGACATCAACCATCACTCTCGGGGGAGACATGCTTGGTTCTGCACGCCCGCAGCATGCGACGGTCGCGCTTGTCGTCGCCGCACTCCTGGCAGTCACCTGCCTGTCGGGATGCGACGAGACGACGCAGGAGGGAAGTGCCGGCGGGACGAACCCCGCAGCGAACGCAGTGGCGGAGCCGTCAGCCTCCCAAGCCGCGCCTGCCGAGATCGTCTGGACGGCGAAGCTCGACGCGATCGGACAACCGGTCGAGGCCGGCCCTGCGCTCCTGGTGCTGTCGAAGGCCCCGCGCGGCGCCGTCCAGCTGGTCAGCCTGGACGCGAAAACAGGTCGTACGAACTTTCGGATGCCGTTCCACCCGGGCGGCATGCCCGTGGGCATGGCGATGACGCCCCGGGCCACGGAGACCGACGCCGGTCGGCACCTCGCGTTGTTGCGTCGGTACGACCTCGACGCTGCGGGGCCGGCTCTCGTCGCGGTGGACGTGAGGACCGGCGCCATCGTCTCGAGCACGCCGACTGCAGTCGACGACTATGACGCCTGCTCGGATGGTCACGATGTGTGCTGGTCAGGTCGCGAGAGCAGGCCGGGAGCGATGGTCGAAAGTCCCTTCGGCACCTACCGGGACATCGTTCCCGGCAACGCTCCGACGCGCTGGGACCTCGAGTCCGGCCGCACGTTGGAGAAGACGCTCCAGGAGGGTGCGCTGCGAGTCGGCGACCCTGACCTGTACGTCCGCGGGGAAGGACGGCTCGCGACACTCGCCCGGCTTCCCGGCACGAGGCGGACGGAGTGGACGCAGTCCGTCTCGGTGCTGGTCGCTGATGGCGTCGAGTCGAAGTACGGGTGGAGCTTCCAGCACGATGAGGAGGCGAACGTCTACGTCGGCTCGTTGGGCAGGCCGTTCCCGGCCGGGCTCGCGCGCCGCTACGAGCAGGGCAAGCAGGTGCGCGTGGACTATGCGTCCCGTTACTCCACTACCGGCCTCGACGGCCGAGACGGCAAGCGACTCTGGACGCTCGCGGGCGCAGACCCGTGGTGCTCGCTCGTACGGTCGGTCGACGAGAGCGAGGCCCGAACCCTCTGCGTGGTGGGAGGATCTCGTGTCGACCGCAAGGGCGAGGAGCCGACCTACGACGACCTGGTCGTCGAGCTGCAGGGGGTAGACCCGCGCACCGGCGATGTCGGCTGGACCTACGCCCTCGATGGCAAGGATGCGGAGCGGGCGTACGTCCGCGACCGTGCCCCGCTCGCGCCGTACGGCGTCGTGCTCCCGAGCGACGACGGTCCCGTCGCGCTCGACCAGCGGTCAGGCGCCCTCGAGCGTGTCGACGCCGACACGGTGCTGCTGTGCCCTGCGGGCGGCGACATGGTGAAGGCGTACGGCGAGAAGCGCGTGTCCGGAACGCTCTACGCCACCTGTGATCGCGACGGAAGGGTGACCGGGGGCGACCTGTCTGTGTTTGGAGCGTCCGCGCTCAGCGGAACCGGACAGACCCGGTTCGTGTCGATGCCCGGCAAGGTCGTGGCGTACGGCCTGGACTGAGGCTGATCGTGGAGCTCCCGACCCGCCAAGCGACCCACGGACTCCACGATCCGAGTCAGGAGCTCAGCGCGCCGCGCGCTTCCCGCCGACCGGCCGGGGAGGAGCGTCGTCGGACGGGGGAGGGGCGGTGATCCCGAGCGCTCGCATCAACCGCGCGACCAGGAGCAGGCCGGCGAAGAGGCAGGCCATCGCGCCGAGGCAGGCCAGCGCCATGAAGGCCCAGGCCGAGGTGCCGGAGCCCCCGCGCGCCGCCGTACCGAAGTCGATGGCGGCGTAGACGAGGTAGCCCCAGGCCACGACGCAGAGCGTGATCGCGGCGCCGATGAGGAGCGCCGAGCGGTTCAGGGTGCGGGGCTGGGGAGCACCCTTGCGCGAACCCGCCCGCTTCCCCGTAGACACGAGGGACATTGTGTCCGATGCGACCCCATCGTGTGACCGGAACACCCCGTTGACGCGCCGGTCCGGAGGGCCGAAGGCACCCATAACCGCAGGTCAGCGCGGTGCGCAGAAATTGATCCGCGGACTTCACGAGTTCACTTGCCACCGTGGTGGGCGGGGCGTACGGTTACCACTACATCTAGTAGTTACACCGCTGTAGTTATCCACATCTGGTGCACAGGCCAGGGGGAGATCCTCACAGCCTCAGGCTAGTTGTCCACAGGAACATCCCCAGACCACACCCCGTTATGAGGGTGTACGAGCCGCGCGCTGACGTACCCGAGAGGAGGGCCGCCATGCACTGTCCCTACTGCAAGAACGAGGACACCAAGGTCCTCGACTCCCGGGTCGCCGACGACGGCGGTTCCATCCGTCGGCGCCGCAGCTGCGCCGCGTGCGACCGCCGCTTCACCACGGTCGAGAAGATGCAGCTCACGGTGCTCAAGCGCTCCGGCGCGACCGAGCCGTTCAACCGCGACAAGGCGATCGCCGGCGTCCGCAAGGCCTGCAAGGGCCGCCCGGTCACCGACGCGCAGCTCGCCTGCCTCGGCCAGGAGGTCGAGGACGCACTGCGCCTGAGCGGGCAGGCCGAGTTCGACGCCAACGACGTCGGTCTCGCGATCCTCAGCCCGCTGCGGGCGCTCGACGAGGTGGCCTACCTCCGGTTCGCCTCCGTCTATCGCGCGTTCGAGTCCGCCGAGGACTTCGACGCCGAGATCAAGATGCTGCGGCTCGAACGAGCCGCTGCCGATCAGCCCGCCACGACGGGCTGACCACATTCGGCCCGGCAGGTCGTGGGGAAGCGGCCTGCCGGGCTCACCAACGTCGAACAAGCTCCGCGGACGAGGTCCGCAGACCAGCACCACAACCACCACCAGGGATAGAGGAAGTCGTATGACCGAGACGGTGAGCACCCGCGCCAAGGGAGCCAAGGGCAAGGGCCTGACCATGGAGCGCGTCTTCAGCACCGAGGGCACGCACCCCTACGACGCGATCACCTGGGAGCGCCGCGACGTCGTCCAGCAGAACTGGAAGACCGGCGAGACCGTCTTCGAGCAGCGCGGTGTCGAGTACCCCGACTTCTGGTCGGTCAACGCCTCCACCATCGTCACGACGAAGTACTTCCGCGGCGCGGTCGGCACCGACGCCCGCGAGTGGAGCCTCAAGCAGCTCATCGACCGGATCGTGAAGACGTACACCAAGGCCGGCATCGACCACGGCTACTTCGCCACCGACGCCGACGCCGAGATCTTCGAGCACGAGCTCACCTGGCTGCTGGTCAACCAGTACTTCTCCTTCAACTCGCCCGTCTGGTTCAACGTCGGCACGGCGTCGCCGCAGCAGGTCTCGGCCTGCTTCATCCTGTCGGTCGACGACTCGATGGACTCGATCCTGAACTGGTACAAGGAGGAGGGCTTCATCTTCAAGGGTGGCTCAGGCGCCGGCCTCAACCTCTCCCGCATCCGCTCCTCCAAGGAGCTCCTCTCCTCCGGTGGCACCGCCAGCGGCCCCGTCTCCTTCATGCGCGGCGCGGACGCCTCCGCCGGCACCATCAAGTCGGGCGGCGCGACGCGTCGTGCGGCCAAGATGGTCGTCCTCGACGTCGACCACCCGGACATCGAGGAGTTCGTGATGACGAAGGCGAAGGAGGAGGACAAGATCCGCGCCCTCCGCGACGCCGGGTTCGACATGGACCTCGGTGGCGCCGACATCACCTCCGTCCAGTACCAGAACGCCAACAACTCGGTCCGCGTCAACGACGAGTTCATGCGCGCCGTCGAGGACGGCACCGAGTTCGGCCTGCGCGCCCGCGGCACCGGCGAGGTCATCGAGACCGTCGACGCCCGCGAGCTGTTCCGCAAGATCAGCGAGGCCGCCTGGGCCTGCGCCGACCCGGGCCTGCAGTACGACGACACGATCAACGACTGGCACACCAACCCCGAGACCGGCCGCATCACCGCGTCCAACCCGTGCTCCGAGTACATGTCGCTCGACAACTCCTCGTGCAACCTGGCGTCGCTGAACCTGCTGAAGTTCCTCAAGGACGACGACACCTTCGACGCCGCCCTCTTCGCGAAGGCCGTCGAGTTCATCATCACCGCGATGGACATCTCGATCTGCTTCGCCGACTTCCCGACCGAGCCGATCGGCGACACCACCCGCGACTACCGCCAGCTCGGCATCGGCTACGCCAACCTCGGCGCGCTGCTGATGGCGATGGGCCTGGGCTACGACTCCGAGGGTGGCCGCTCGATGGCTGCCGCGATCACCTCGCTCATGACCGGTACGTCGTACAAGCGCAGCGCCGAGCTCGCCGGCATCGTCGGCCCGTACGCCGGCTACGCCCGCAACGCCGACGCCCACAAGCGCGTGATGCGCAAGCACCAGGCGGCCAACGACGTCGTACGCGTGCTGCACACCGAGGACGGCCGCACGCACAAGCTGGCCACCAAGGCGTGGGCCGACGTGATCAAGCTGGGCGAGAAGAACGGGTTCCGCAACGCGCAGGCCTCGGTGCTCGCGCCGACCGGCACCATCGGCTTCATGATGGACTGCGACACCACCGGCATCGAGCCCGACTTCTCCCTGGTGAAGTTCAAGAAGCTCGTCGGCGGCGGCTCCATGCAGATCGTGAACCAGACGATCCCGCGGGCGCTGAAGAAGCTCGGCTACCAGCCCGAGCAGATCGAGGCGATCGTCGCCTACATCGGCGAGCACGGCCACGTCATCGACGCCCCGGGCCTGAAGACCGAGCACTACGAGATCTTCGACACCGCCATGGGCGCCCGCGCGCTCAAGCCGATGGGCCACGTGCGGATGATGGCGGCCGCGCAGCCGTTCCTGTCCGGTGCGATCTCCAAGACGGTCAACCTGCCCGAGAGCGCCACGGTCGAGGAGATCGAGGACGTCTACATGCAGTCCTGGAAGCTCGGGCTCAAGGCGACCGCGATCTACCGCGACAACTGCAAGGTCGGCCAGCCGCTGTCCGACGGTGGCGGCAAGGCCAAGAAGGACGCCGCCGACAAGGCCGCGGCCGACTCGGCCGTCGAGACCAAGGTCGTGGAGAAGGTCGTCTACGCCCCGGTCCGCAAGCGCCTGCCGAAGTCGCGCGTCTCGCGCACCACGTCGTTCACCGTCGGCGGTGCCGAGGGCTACATGACCTCGGGTGCCCACGACGACGGCCAGCTCGGCGAGGTCTTCCTCAAGCTCGGCAAGCAGGGCTCGACCCTGGCCGGCGTGATGGACGCCTTCTCGATCGCGGTGTCGATCGGCCTGCAGTACGGCGTGCCGCTGGAGACCTACGTCTCGAAGTTCACCAACCTGCGCTTCGAGCCCGCCGGCCTCACCGACGACCCGGACGTCCGCATGGCGCAGTCGCTCATGGACTACGTCTGGCGCCGCCTCGCCCTGGACTACCTCACCTTCGAGGAGCGCTCGGCCCTGGGCATCTACTCCGCCGAGGAGCGCCAGCGCCACCTCGAGACCGGCTCCTACGAGCCGCTCGTGGAGGAGACCGGCAGCGCGGCCGAGCTCGTCGAGCCCACCTCGTCGTCGGTGGTTGAGGTGCGAAGCGAAGCGAGCCTCGAAACCGCTCCAGTCGACGCCGACATCGTGGAGGCCAGCGCCAAGCCGGCCCCCGCCGAGGCCAAGACCACCGCCGAGCTCTTCGAGAAGCTCACCGGCACCGCCGTCGACTCCCCGCTCTGCATGACCTGCGGGACGAAGATGCGCCCGGCCGGCTCGTGCTACGTGTGCGAGGGCTGCGGGAGCACGAGCGGCTGCAGCTGATGTGACGAACACAGTGGGCTCACCTCGTTAGGGGTGGGCCCACTGTCGTTCGTCTGCAAACGCCGTGCGGCGCCGCAGCCGTCCTGTCGGCATCGGTTTGCGGCGACGCCGCGGTCGATTGACGGCGGTCAGCTCTGTGCCGGCAGCGGGTGGAAGTAGTCGAAAAGTCCCTGCTTGATCGGCTCATCGAATTTGAGCGTCATCGCGACGACGGGTAGGCCATCGCCGGCCATCTGCGTTTCGGCTGCCTCAGCGACCCGGGCCCTACCGAGGTAGTAGTGGTCACTTCCGTCGGCGTCGTCCTTCTTGACGAAGACGTGAATGTCTACACGGTGCTCGACGAACTGCTTGACGTCCTTGCTTTCCAGCGTGCGGTTGCTTTTCGAGAACCAGCGCATCGTTGACGGGTCGAGAAGCGCATCCTCGTACGCCGTGCTTGCTGCGACGTCCTCATCCTTGTGCAGAGTGGTGAACGCCGTGCAGAGCCCGAGGGCCTCGTCCGACTTGTAGCCGTAGATTGTCGAAGTGGTGCTCCTGGACCAACCCACAAGGCGCGCAGCATCCCGGCGGGAGTACTGCATGCCGGGGGTGAACAACTGGTCGTTCAGGTAGCGGTCTTCAGTGAGGGCTCGACCGGTCTTCATGAGGTCCGAAACCGCATGCGCGAAGTCGTGAGAGTGTGCAATAAGGGTCGCGAAGGCCGGGGTGAGTGCCACGACGTCGTCTGCCTCTTCGACAATCCCGACTGAGTACCTTCTGACTTCGCCTTGGGAATAGCCGCGGAGTGCCAGGGTGTCTACTGCTGCACGAATCGACGCGTCGTCCGACGGAAGCTCAGCGGCGTCGAACGCCTCGCGAATCTCGTCGTGCGACGCGGCCTGGCCGCGAAGCAGAAGTTCGAGTACGACGTATTCATTAAGACGCTTGGCCGGAAGCACCTCATGGGAGAGTAGGGCGAGAGCTCGATCACCTGCCTCGTCTAGGACCGGCCCTTCGCGCAGCAACGCGCGTACTAGCTGAGGGAAGTGAGCCTTCTTGGTGGCGAGTAGGACTGGATCGACAGACTCGAAGCGGTAGAAGTCCCAGAGCGTGGGTATCCCGCCGACACGGTTCTTCATCGCCAGCATCGCTGTCTTGAGATTGGACAGGGAATCGAGGGTCGTTTCAGCAATCGAGCGAAGAACCCGCTCCCTGGCCACCTCGTCGAAGCTCACACTCGACAGACCCGGAAGGGCGCCTGCCTCAATGGTTTCGTTCAGCTTCTCTCGCAGCGACTCTCGGTTGAGTGACTCGTCGCCAAAGAGGGCAATGGGAACGAGGAAGTTCGTCGCGTAGTTGCCAATGAAGTCAATGACAACCAGGTGATCCTTGTCTTCCGCCAAGCGAAGTCCACGCCCAAGCTGCTGAACGAAGACGATCGCGGACTGGGTCTGACGGAGCATCACTACCTGGTTGACGGTCGGAATGTCGACGCCTTCGTTGAATACGTCGACCGTCAGGATGTAATCCAGCTCGCCGGCTTCCAACTGCTGAACGCGCTGCTCCCTCGCGTGGACCGAGTCATCGCCCGTGAGGGCCACCGTCCGGAGAGGTTTGCCGCGCAGCACGCTGCGGTTGAGCTCGGCAGCAAGAGCGTGTGCTTCTTCCTTGCGACTGCAGAAGATGAGCCCCCGCGGCGCGACTCCGGCCTGCCCGTACTGGTCGAGCGCCGAGAGGAGGTGCTCAACCCGCTTTGCGTTGATCAGGAGCTTGAGCTCGGTTTCCTGCGTTGTCGTGGTGCCATCGTCGTAGGTGACGTCAGCAATGCCGTAGTAGTGGAACGGGCACAACATCCCGGCCTCCAGAGCGTGATGAAGCCTGATCTCATAGGGGACGTTGTAATGGAACAGCTCGTAGACGTTGAATCCGTCCGTCCGTTCAGGTGTTGCGGTCATGCCAAGGAGGAACCTGGGCGTGAGGTGCGAGATGATGCGCTGATACGTCGCAGAGCCTGCGCGGTGTGCTTCGTCGATGATGACGAGGTCGAAAGCGTCAGGAGCGATCGTGGATAGCACGTCCGCTCCGGACAGCGTTTGGATGGTCGCGAACACGTAGCGGCGATGTGCTTGCTTGGACGAACCGCTGAGCTTCCCGTAGTCGTCCGGCGAACCGCCCAGAACCCTCTGATACTCGCTGATCGTCTTGTCAAGGATCTGCTCGCGATGGACGACGAAAAGAAGTCGTTCGGGCGCGATCTGACGAACGTCGAGAGCCGAAAGAATCGTCTTTCCCGTACCAGTTGCCGACACTATGATCGCGCGTTCGGCGTTCCGGCTCCGCACGAGGTCGAGCGCAAGCAGAGCGTCCCGCTGCATACCGTTGGGTTGGATCTCTGCGGAGTCGATCTGAGACCCATCCGCGGTCGTTAAGGGTACTCGCGGCGCCGGGGCGAGATAAGTCGCTGCATACGAGTCGATCCACTCCTGGGTGAGCGGCTCTGAGGCAGAACTTTGATCCTCAAGGACGCGCCGGATCTGATTCGCGAGGTCGCTCTCGTGCGCGGCGGACACACGGAGATTCCACTCGTGGTTCGTGGAGAGCGCGGCGCTAGTCAAGTTCGAACTGCCAATGATCGCCGTGACGCTTCGGTCGTGCTCAAAGACGTAGCCCTTGGCATGAAAACCTTGGGCTGGGTGACGACGTACGTCGATGCCCTTCAGCTCGTTGAGTTTGAGCAGCTCAGCGAAGGCTTGCGGCTGATTGAAGCCGAGGAAGTCCGACGTAACGATCGTGCCCGGTCCGTTGAAGTCGTGGAGGTGCTGTTTCAACTGAGCGATCGCGCCGGGGGTGATGAAGGCGACCGAGAACGTGAAGGCGTTGCAGCGAGCTAGCTCCTCGACGAGAGCGTGTTCGACTGTGCTTCCGGCCTCGTTCATCACTAGACGTGGGTTGTAGTTCCGTGGCCCCTCGGCCGACGAGCCGACGTAGCCAAAGTCGATGTCTAGCCCGAACTGCGTGGACCAATCGATCTGCGGGCTCATTCGAGGGAAGCTTTCACCAGCGCTACGGCAGGGACGTCAGCGGGTGCCCAAGCCAGGGAGTCAAGCTCCTCTGTGCGTAGCCACTGCACTGCCGTGTGCTCTGTCAGGCGCGGCTCTCCGTCTACGAGGAGGCAAAAGAAGGTCGTGAGCGTGATCACGGCGAAGTCGTATTCATGGATCGTTGTCGTGACTTCCTTGCCTACCTCAACAAGGCAGCCGAGCTCCTCAGCAATCTCGCGCTCGAGCGCCTCGCGGGCGGATTCTCCTGGCTCAATCTTGCCCCCCGGAAACTCCCAGAGCCCTGCCAGCGGTCCTGTCCCTCCGCGTTGCGCGGCCATCACCTGGCCGTTGCGCACGATCACAGCCCCGACTACGGCGATCTGTCGCGTACCCATGTCTTCCCCCATATCGGTCGGCAGCTTAAAGGCTCGCGTTGCTGCACGTGCCACTTCGCATGAGGCAGCGTCCATCTGTCCGGCCTGTGTACTGCACGCGGGTGTTGGTGGATGCGCGGCGCGCAGAGCGGGAAGCGTCCCGAACGCTCGAGGTCCACTGTCGGTGGTCATCCCTAGAGTCATTCCTGTGGGGATCGCGGGGGCGATCCAGTGAGGGGTCGAAGCATGAGTGACGAGCTGGAGCGTCGGTGGGACGACGCGGTGGAGAGGGCCTGGCGGGAGTTCCGTCGGCGGCTGGCCGACCACGTCTCCTCCATGGCCGACGGCGACTCGATCGTCGTCGAGGTGATCGCGCAGGACGTTGAGGGGACGCCGGCGTACTGCCAGGTGGCGGCTGGTGACGGGGACCTGCGGGTCGAGGCGGTGAGCAACGTCTACCTCGCTGGCGCGTGCCGGCTGGACGTGGTCCAGGAAGGGGCGCTCGCGCACCTCGGGTTCCACCGTCCGGAGTCGGACGATTGGGAGGAGGGCGAGACCAACTTCTGGCTCGACCTCGACCAGCGCGAGGCGGACCGGGCCGCCGTCCTTGTCGTCACCGCTCTGCGGGACGTCTACGGCGTGCTTCACCCGGTCTACCTCGACGCCGGCGGCCTCGAGCCGGCCCGCCAGGGCGGCAAGCCGCTGCCGCCGAAGCCGCACCGCGACCGCGTGGTGACCCCGAGGTCGGTCGACGATGTGCGCGCTGCGGTAGATCGGGCAGTCGCAGATCTGTACGACGAGGCGCCGGAGTGGGACGACGACGGTGACCTGCCGCTGCCGACCGACGAGCGCGTCGTGTGGATCACGGTCGCCAAAGAGGCGCCGCGGATCCTCATCCACTGCATGCTGCTGGACGGCGTCGAGGACGGCGAGTGCCTGCTCGGCGAGCTCAACAAGTTCAACGCGGCCGAGTTCGGGCTGACGTTCCTCTGGCGTGGCGACCACGTTGCCGTGGCCCGTGAGGTCCCGCTCGACGCGGTCGTCCCCGAGGCTCTCGCGAGCGACATCGCGCGCATCGTCACCCAGGTCGACGGCTGGGCCGCCACGCTCCGCAGGCACCTGCGCGAGGCGCAGCGGCCGGACATCGGCGAGGGGCGAGGCAGGTTCGCGGCGGCGTACGCCGTGATGGCAGAGCTGGAGCGCGAGCAGCGCGGGTCGGTCGGGCCCGCCGCGATGGTGCGGATCTACGGCAGCGACACCGGGCTGCTGCTCCAGGCGATCCGGATCACCGAGCAGCGTCGCCGCGACGTCCGCACGAAGGCGCGCGAGGCCCGTCAGCAGGGGCAGCGGTCCAGGGAGAAGATGTATCGCACCCGCCACGACTACCTCCGCGACCTCGCGTCGCGCATGCGAGCGGGACTGCGGCTGATGGTCGACGCGCCGGTCCGCAAGGTGCAGGTCGACCAGCTCGCGCTGTTCGACGAGGACGAGGCAGGGACCGCCCGGTGAGCGCGTTCGCCGGACGGGCGGCCGCGATCGGTGATGGGGTGACCGCATGCCGCGCCTGATCCCGGAGAGAGTTGAGTCCCCGATAGTGGTGTAGCGCGGTCGCCGAGATCGTCACCGGCGTGTACGTCGGACGTTGGCGCGGCCACCGCGTGATCCTTCGAGTCAACCTTCTACCGAATCCTCGAGGACCATCACG
>NZ_JADHZD010000001.1 GCF_020102855.1 Nocardioides lacusdianchii | reverse complement strand
GCCGCCACCGGCGAACTCCTCCGCGAGCTCACCATCGACACCACCAAGGACTACCAACCCCGGAAATGACCAAGACCCGAACCCACTTCCGTGGGTTCGGGCCTTGCGGATGTCCTGAGACATCACAATGTCGGGCTGACAGGATTTGAACCTGCGGCCTCCTCGTCCCGAACGAGGCGCGCTACCAAGCTGCGCCACAGCCCGCCGCCCGGGCCGAAAACTCCAGTCCGGGCAACGCGGGCGAGCATACCGGAGCGGTCGACGCCCTCCGAAATCGCCCCGGCCCACCGGGGCAGATGGGGGAAGTCCTGCGCGGACCGGGCGTTGCAACACCCCAGAAGCGCGTGAGTCACCGCCTGAGCGGTGACTCATGCAGAGAGCGCAGCCTCACACCAGCGTCAGCAGTGTCGCCTCGGGCCTGCAGGCCACCCGGAAGCGGACGTAGGGGTTGGTGCCGAGGCCGGCCGAGACGTGGAGCCAGGCGGAGCCGGCGTCGTCGGGATCGGAGTCGGCGGGGTGGCGGTGCAGTCCGCGGGCGCGGGCGGGCTCGAGGTCGCAGTTGGTCGTGAGCGCACGCCCGCCGGGCAGGCACACCTGGCCGCCGTGGGTGTGGCCGGCGATGATCGCGTCGTAGCCGTCGGCGGCGAACTGGTCGAGGACCCGGAGGTACGGCGCGTGCGTGACCGCGAGCCGCAGGTCGGCCTCGCGGTCGGCCGGACCGGCGACCCGGGCCAGGTCGTCGTACCTCAGGTGCGGGTCGTCGACGCCGGCGAAGGCGATCGAGGTGCCGCCCACCTCGAGGGCGCCGAAGCCGTTGGTGAGGTCGACCCAGCCGGCGGAGTCGAAGCGGTCCTTCAGGTCGGGCCACGGCAGCTGCGGCGTCTTGGTGTTGCGCTTGCCGGTGTCGGGCAGGAGGTAGAGCAGCGGGTTGCGCATGCCGGGCGAGTAGTAGTCGTTGGACCCCAGGACGTAGGCGCCCGGCACGTCGAGCAGGCCGCCGAGCGCGTCCGCGACCACCGGCACCGACCGGTCGTGGGCGAGGTTGTCACCGGTGTTGATGACCAGGTCGGGCTCGAGCGCGGCGAGCCCGCGCAGCCACTCCTGCTTGGCGCGCTGGTCGGGCGCCATGTGGATGTCGCTGAGGTGCAGCACCTTCATCGGCGCGTGCCCCGGCGGCAGCAGCGGCACCGTGACGCGCCTGAGCGTGTACTGGCGGGCCTCCCAGGCGGCGTACGACGCCAGGCCGGCGCCGGCGACGGCGCCGAGCGTCATGGTGCGGCGCACGAGCGGGAGGAAAGCCATTCGCCAAGGCTGCCACAATGGTCGTCATGAGTGCTCTGAAGGACCGTCTGCGCGCCGACCTCACCACCGCCATCAAGGCGCGTGACGAGCTGCGCTCCTCGACCCTGCGGATGGTGCTGACTGCCATCACCAACGCGGAGGTCGCCGGTAAGGAGGCGCGCGAGCTGTCCGACGAGGACGTCCTCGGGGTGTTGTCGTCCGAGGCCAAGCGCCGGCGCGAGGCCGCCACCGCCTTCGCCGAGGGCGGTCGCGAGGAGATGGCGGCCAAGGAGGCCGCCGAGGGCGAGGTCATCGCGGAGTACCTCCCGACCCCGCTCACCGAGGCCGAGATCGCCGCGCTCGTCACCGCAGCCGTCGAGCAGACCGGTGCCGCCGGCGAGGGCATGCGCGCCATGGGCAAGGTCATGGGCGTCGTCACGCCCCAGGTGAAGGGGCGCGCCGACGGCGGTGCCGTCGCCGCCGAGGTGCGCAAGCAGCTGGGCTGAGGCCGGCCCGACCCGGGCCGGGGTCAGCGGCGCCCGCCGCCCCTGCCCTGACCGTTGTTGCCGTTCCCGTTGCCATTGCCGTTGCCGTTGCCGCCGCCGTCGTTGTTGTTCGACGGGGGCGGCGGGACGTAGCCGGTCGAGGTGTAGAGGGTGACGGTGTCACCGCTGCTCAGCGCCGCACCGCCCGAGGGCGAGCTGTAGGCGACGGAGCCCGCGGCGACCTCGGAGTTGACCTGGCCGCCATCGGCGACCGAGAAGCCGGCCGCTTCCAGGGCGGCGGTCGCGGCCTCGACGCTCTGCCCCGCCACGTCGGGGACGGTGCTCAGCACGCCGGCGATCTCGTCACCGGGCGGTGCCTGGAAGTTCTCGTAGGTGAGCTTGGCGGAGATCGCCGCCATGGCGTCGCCCCAGATCGGGCCGGCGTAGCCGGAGCCCGAGGCCTCGCTGATGTACTGCCCGCCGACGGTCTGGCCGCCGAGCTCGAGCCACTGGCCCTGGTCGTTGGCGCCGGCGATCATCGCGGCGGCGGCGATCTGGGGGGTGTAGCCGACGAACCACACCGAGCGGCCGCTCTGGGTGGTTCCGGTCTTGCCGGCCGAGGGCTTGTCGATCGCGAGGGCCGAGCCGAAGCCGCCCTCGATCACGCCGCGCAGGACGTCGTTGACGGCGTCGGCGGTCGCGCCGGGCATGACCTGCTCGCACTCGCTCGGGAAGGCCTTGAGCTGCTGGCCCTGCGAGTCGAGCACCTCGGTGACCGGGCGGGGCTCGCAGTGGAGGCCGCGCGCGGCGAAGGTGGCGTAGGCCTGGGCCATCTCGAGGGGGTTGCTGTCGGAGACGCCGAGGATCCACGACGGCACCTTCTGCTCCAGCGGGACCCTGACTCCCATGTCGGCGGCGAGCTCGAGCGGCTCGCACATGCCGGTCTGCACCTCGAGCTGGGCGAAGAACGTGTTCACCGACTGCTGGGTGCCGGTGTAGAGGTTGAAGGGGCCCGAGCCGGTGGAGTTGGAGACGTTCCAGCCCTCGCCGTCACCGGCGTAGGGGCCGTCGCAGGTCTCGAACTCCTCGTCGGGGATGTTCATCTCGTCCGGGGCGTTGATCACCGTGCTGAGCGGGATGCCCTGGTTGATGGCGGAGGCGAGGACGAAGACCTTGAAGGTCGAGCCGGCCTGGAAGCCGTTGGCGTCGCCGTACTTCTTCGGCACGACGTAGTTGAGGTAGGTCTGGCCCGCCGCCTTGTCCTTGCCCATCGGGCGCGACTGCGCGAGCGCGCGGACGTCGCCGGTGCCCGGCTCGACCATCGCGAGGCCGCCGATGGCCTGATCGGTCGGGTAGACGTGCGAGGCCACGGACTCGTCGGCGGCCTTCTGCATGTCGAGGTCGATCGTGGTGTTGATCGTCAGGCCACCGTTCTTGAGCGTCGTACGACGCTCCTTGGGCGTGTCGCCCAGCACGGGGTCCTTGAGCAGCCAGTTGACGACGTAGTCGCAGAAGAACGGCGCCCGCGACTGCTGGCAGCCGTTCGGGGAGTTCTTGATCTTCAGGGTCTCCTCGATGGGCCTGTTCTTGAGCCGCTCGGCCTTCTTCTCGCTCAGCACGCCGAGCTGGGCGAGCCGGTCGAGCACGACGTTGCGGCGGCTCTCGGCGCGCTCCGGGTTGTCGACCGGGTCGTAGCCGACCGGGTTCTTCACCAGGCCGGCGAGCGTGGCCGACTCGAGCAGGTTGAGGTCCTTGGCGTTCTTGGAGAAGAAGTGGACCGCGGCCGCCTGGACGCCGAAAGCGCCGTCGCCGAAGTAGGCGATGTTGAGGTAGCGCTCGAGGATCCAGTCCTTGGTGTGGTTCTTCTCGAAGGCGATCGCGTAGCGCAGCTCGCGGATCTTGCGCGCGTAGGTCTCCTCGGTCGCCGCAGCGCGCTCCTCGTCGGTCTCGGCCTGGTAGAGCAGGGTCTGCTTCACCATCTGCTGGGTGATCGACGAGCCACCCTGCACCGAGCCACCGTTGGCCTGGTTGGTGATGAAGGCACGCAGCGTGCCCTTGAGGTCGAGGGCGCCGTGGTCGTAGAAGCGGTAGTCCTCGATCGCGACGATCGCCTTCACCATCGGCCGCGAGATCGAGCTCAGCGGGACGTTGATGCGGTTCTGGTCGTAGAGGGAGGCGATCAGGTTGCCGTTGACGTCGTAGATGCGCGTCTTCTGCGACAGGTCCTTGGCCTCGAGCGACTCGGGCAGGTCGACCATGCCGGCGCTGACGTCCTTGGCCGCCACGCCGACGAGGCCGGCGAACGGGATGGCGAGGCATGCGGTGAGGACACCCATGACCACCGCCACGGCTCCCATGACCGCGAGGTGGGAGGCGACGCGACCGGCCTCAGGGCGTCGCGTGGAGCGCTCGGAGCGTGAAGACATGGTCACCAGAGTACGGGGAGCGGGCATACCAGACGGAATTCCAGCCGCGCAGCCGGATAGTCACATCGGACTATGCGATTTGAGCCACCTGGCCCTGCCGGAGGTGGTGGCGATTCGTTTACTTTTCTACTCGAGTCGGGAATGGCCGCTATGGGGGCGGCCGATCGGCTCTTGAACCGTGGGGATTGACTATGTGGGTCGAGGACTGGGCAGCACGCGCTGCATGCAAGGGCGACACTCCGGACGCGCTGTTCGTGCGCGGAGCCGAGCAGAACAAGGCGAAGCAGGTGTGCGCGGGATGCCCCGTGCGGACCGAGTGCCTCGCCGAGGCTCTGGACAACCAGATCGAGTGGGGTGTCTGGGGCGGGATGACCGAGCGTGAGCGTCGTGCGTTGCTGCGCCGCCGCCCCGACTCGTCGTGGCGCTCCATCCTGGAGACCGCCCGCACCAAGGTCGAGGCGCCCGCCGTCTCCGTCTGAGACGCACGGCAGCGGGATCAGCCCTGGTCGGCCAGGGCCTCGCCGATCTCCCGCAGGCCGTCGAGGTCGTGGATGTCGCTCGCCATGGCGGGCACCACGGCCGTCGGCACGCTCGGGTGCGAGGCGGCGAAGCGCTCGCGCAGGCGCTGCTCACGCTCGATGATGCGGACCCGGTCCGCGTGGAGCTGGAGCAGGCCCGCGGTGAGCGACGACGAGTCGCCGGCCCGCAGCCGGTCGGCGGCGGTGATCGCTTCCTCCGCCGACAGCGCCGTGCGCGCCGACGGGCTGGCCCGGTTGACCACCAGGCCGGCCAGCGGCATGTGGTCGTCGGTGAGCCGGTCCACGAAGTACGCCGCTTCGCGCAGCGCGTCGGGCTCGGGCGCGGCGACGACGACGAACGCCGTCGCGTCGGCCTGGAGCAGCGCGAAGGTCTGCTCGGCGCGCTGGCGGAAGCTGCCGAAGAGCGTGTCGAGCGCGGTCACGAAGGTCTGGACGTCGCGCAGCATCTGACCGCCGAGGATCTTGCCGAGCGCGTTGGTCACCACCGAGAAGCCCGCTGTCATCAGGCGCGCCGGGCCCCGCGCGGGCGCGATGAGCAGTCGGATGAGCCGCCCGTCGAGGAAGCTCGAGAGCCGCTCCGGCGCGTCGAGGAAGTCCAGCGCCGAGCGCGAGGGCGGGGTGTCGACGACGATCAGGTCGTAGGTGCCGTCGGCGAGCGCCTCGCGGTGGAGCTGGCCGAGCTTCTCCATCGCCATGTACTCCTGGGTGCCGGCGAACGAGCTCGACAGCGCGACGTAGAACGGGTTCTCCAGGATCTGGCGCGCCTTCTCGGCGCTCGCCTGGCTCTCCACCACCTCGTCGAAGGTGCGCTTCATGTCGAGCATCATCGCGTCGAGCGACCCGCCACCGGAGACGTCGATGTCGGCCACCGGTCGGGGGGTGTTGTCGAGCTGCTCGATGCCCATCGACTGCGCGAGTCGGCGCGCCGGGTCGATCGTCAGGACGACGACCTTCCGGCCGCGCTCGGCCGCGCGCAGCGCCAGCGCCGCGGAGGTCGTGGTCTTGCCGACGCCGCCGGAGCCGCAGCACACGATGATCTCGGTGCTCCGGTCGTCGATCAGCGCGTCGACGTCCAGCACGGGTGCGTCGGCCCGCCTCGTCCGTGGGGTGCTCATGCCATCCCCTGCTCGCGCAGCATCTGGGCCATCTCGAGCAGCGCCCCGTGGTCGATGCCGCCGGCGATGCGGGGCAGCTCGTAGGTCGGCACGCCCTCGGCGGCGACGAGCTCACGCTGCTCGTCCTCGAGCTGACGGCGTACGGCGTGGTCGCGGGCCTCGTCGAGCAGCGAGCCCACCAGGCCGGCGTCGACGTCGACCATGGCGCGGGTCAGCTCGGAGGCGATCGCGGTCGGGTCGACGTCCCCGTCGCGCACCCGTGCCAGCGCGCCGGCGCCGAGGGCCTGCGGGCGGACGAGGTTGACGACGACGCCACCCACCGGGAGGCCGGCCGCCCTGAGCTCGGCGATGCCGTCGGAGGTCTCCTGCACGGGCATCTCCTCGAGGATGGTGACCAGGTGCACGGCGGTGCGCGGGGACCGCAGCAGCTCCATCACCTTGTCGGCCTGGGTCTTGACCGGTCCGACCTTGGCCAGGCCGGCGAGCTCGGAGTTGACGCCGAGGAACTGGCTGATGCGGCCCGTGGGCGGTGCGTCGAGGACCACCGCGTCGTACAGGACGGGGTCGCGGCCGCGGCCCGACTTCTTCTCCGACCTGGCCTGACGCTGCACGGCCTCGTAGACCTTGCCGGTGAGCAGCACGTCGCGCACGCCGGGGGCGATGGTGGTGGCGAAGTCGATCACCCCGAAGCGGTCGAGCGCCTTCCCGGCGCGGCCGAGCTTGTAGTACATCGCGAGGTACTCCAGCAGCGCGGCCTCGACGTCGATGTGGAGCGCGTTGACCTGGCCCGCGCGCCCCGTCGCGTCCGGGGCGCCCTTGGCGATCCGGCGCTCCTCGTAGGGGAGCGGGTCGACGTCGAACATCCGGGCGATGCCCTGGCGACCCTCGACCTCGCAGAGCAGCACGTTGCGCCCCGAGGAGGCCAGGGCGAGCGCGAGCGCGGCGGCGACGGTCGACTTGCCGGTGCCGCCTTTGCCGGTGACCACGTGCAGGCGGACCTGGGGCCAGTCGACGGGCCGGTCGGGGTGGGCGCTCACGCCACCAGCGTAGGGCGCGGGTGTGCACATGCGAGGGGCGAAAGTGTGGCTTCGGCCCACACAGTGGCCGCGGTCACACGGCCGCTAGGGTGCCGAGCATGGACAAAGTGGTCAGCTCGGCGGCCGAGGCTGTCGCCGACATCCCGGACGGAGCGACCCTCGCGGTCGGCGGATTCGGACTGTGCGGCATCCCGTCGGTCCTCATCGATGCGCTGCTGGAGGCGGGCACCTCGGACCTCGAGGCGGTCTCGAACAACTGCGGCGTCGACGATTGGGGCCTGGGCCGGCTGCTGTTCGAGAAGCGCCTGCGGCGGATGATCTCGTCCTACGTCGGGGAGAACAAGGAGTTCGCGCGGCAGTACCTCTCCGGCGAGCTCGAGGTCGAGCTGACCCCGCAGGGCACGCTGGCCGAGCGGATGCGCGCGGGCGGCTCGGGGATCCCGGGCTTCTACACCGCGACTGGCGTCGGCACCCAGGTCGCCGAGGGCGGCCTGCCGTGGAGGTACGACGCCGAGGGCAACGTCGTCGTGGCCTCCCCGCCGAAGGAGACGCGCGTCTTCTCCGTTCGTGATGGGGAGGGGGACTCGTCGGTGGAGAAGGAGTACGTCCTCGAGGAGGCCATCGTGGCCGACTTCGCGCTCGTGCGGGCCTGGAAGGGCGACCGCCACGGCAACCTCGTCTACCGCGACTCCGCGCGCAACTTCAACCCGCTCGCCGCGATGTGCGGGCGCACCACGATCGCCGAGGTCGAGCACCTCGTCGAGCCCGGCGAGCTCGACCCCAACGACGTCCACACCCCGGGTGTGTACGTCCAGCGCGTGGTCGCGCTGACCCCGGAGCAGGCCGCCGACAAGCGGATCGAGAAGACCACGACGCGCCCGCGTCCCTCCAGTGATGATGCGCTGGTCGACGACGCGGCGACGCACGGACTGGGAGGCTGACATGAGCTGGACGCGTGAGGAGATGGCGGCGCGTGCCGCCTCCGAGCTCAAGGACGGGTCGTACGTCAACCTCGGCATCGGCCTGCCGACGCTGGTGCCCAACTACGTCGCCGACGACGTGGAGCTGGTGCTGCAGAGCGAGAACGGCATCCTCGGCGTGGGGGCCTACCCATATCAAGGCGAGGAGGACCCCGACCTCATCAACGCGGGCAAGGAGACGGTGACCCTGCGCAAGGGTGCGTCGTTCTTCGACTCCGCGCAGTCCTTCGGGATGATCCGCGGCGGCAAGATCGACGCCGCGATCCTCGGAGCGATGCAGGTCTCGGTCAACGGCGACATCGCCAACTGGATGATCCCGGGCAAGATGGTCAAGGGCATGGGCGGTGCGATGGACCTGGTCCACGGCGCCAAGCGGGTGATCGTGCTGATGGAGCACACCGCCAAGGACGGGTCGCTGAAGATCCTCGACGAGTGCGACCTGCCCTACACCGGCAAGCGCGTCGTGCAGCGGATCATCACCGACCTCGCCGTCATCGACGTGATCGACCCTGCGACCGGCGAGGTGGCGCCCTCGGGCACCCTCGGCGACCGCGCCCTGAAGCTGGTCGAGCTCGCCCCCGGCGTCACCGAGGACGAGGTCAGGGAGAAGACCGGCCCGACGCTGGTCTGATCAGTCGGGGCGCCTGCTCGCGAAGTGCTGCTCGAGTGCGCGGAGCGTCTCCGGGTCGAGCGCGGCCTCCGGGTCCGCGACGATCTCGGTCTGGAGGTGCTCCCGCGCGGCGTCGTACAACGGCGGGGTCAGCGCCCAGGGCAGGTGGTCGACGTACCAGCGGCGGAAGACGCGCGCGCCGAGCGCCTGCAGCAGGATCGCGAGCAGGCCCGGTCGGCCGCGCCGGACCCAGAAGCCCACGGCGTGGCCGACCACGACGGCCACTCCGTAGGCCAGCGCTATGACGAGCAGCGTCGAGGCGATCTCGTCGCTCGCGAAGTTGTCGGTGATCGTCGCGAAGCCGCCGTAGTAGACGGGCAGGAGGACCTCCACCTGCTCCGCCAGCGGGCCGACCTGGTCGGCCACCCCGGCGAGCCGCTCGAGCGAGTCGAGGTCGGGCCGGGCGTCGTAGGCGTCACCGACGTGTCCGATCGCGTCGCGGACGTTGTCGACGGTGCCGGTGATGCCGTCGATCTCGAGCACGTCGCGCGCCGCGGCCACCTCGTCGTACGTCGTCTGGATGGCGTCGAGCGTCGCCGTGCTCTCGTCGGCCGTCCGCTGGAGCTCTTCCTCCGGGAGGGTGTTCTCGTTGAGGTAGGTGACGGCCGCCTGGATCTCCTCGCGGTGGTCGACGACGTACTGCGCCTGGTCCCACTCCTCCGCCAGGCTCGGCACCGCCCTCACCGCATCGCTCGCCTTGCCGCCGACGGTCTCGGCGTCGCTCAGCGCGACGGCCAGGACGGCCGCGACGCCGTAGGCCTTGACGAAGAGCTCCAGCACCGAGCCGAGGATCAGCCGGCCGAGCTCGAGCCGGCGTCGGATCGTGGAGAGTTCCGGGCGGGGCATGACGGGGATCCTCCCCCAGGAGCGCGCCGTCCGCGCCGATCCTCACCCCGCGGGGTGGCGCAGCGTCTCAGGCGTCGGCCGACCAGTCCGGCAGCTGCTGCAGCGCCCACCCGTTGCCGTCGGGGTCGGCGAAGAAGACGAAGCGGCCCCACCGGAGCTCGTCGACCTCGCTGACCTCGACGCCGCGACCGGCCAGCTCGGCGCGTACGGCGTCGGCGTCCGCCACGACCATCTGCAGGTTGTCGAGCGAGCCCGGCTCGAGGCGGGTCAGCCCCTTGCCGAACGCGATCGAGCAGGCCGAGCCCGGTGGCGTCATCTGCACGAACCGCACCTCCTCGCTCACCTCGTGGTCGTGGTCGGTCACGAACCCGACCCGCTCGTAGAACTCCCGGGCCCGGTCGACGTCGGTCACGGGCACCATCACCAGCTCCAATTTCATGTCCATGTCCTGAGGCTAGAACGGACTGAGGCCAGGTGCTGTCCGCAATGCTCCGAGGGTCCGGTAGTCCACCGGGACGTGGTCGTTCGTGGGGGTCAGGGGCAGCCATCCCTCACTGGACTACCCCGGCGGGCGGGAGGGGCTGTGAGCCATCTCTCGAAGCGGCCCATCGGGGAACATCTGCGGCCCCCGGGTCGCTGAGGACGGTCGTACAGTCCTCAACTTCCTGGAGGCAGCACCCCCATGTCCCGTGCATTCGAGTCCCTCACCGTCGGCCGCTGGCAGCTCCCGCAGCGCTTCGTGATGGCGCCGCTGACGCGCAACCGCGCCGGCGCCGGCAACGCCCCGACCGCCCTGAACGCCGAGTACTACGCCCAGCGCGCCGGTGCCGGCCTCATCGTCACCGAGGGCACCGCGCCCAGCCACGTGGGCCAGGGCTACCTCGACGTGCCGGGCCTCTACACCGACGAGCAGGTCGAGGGCTGGCGCCTGGTGGCCGACGCCGTGCACGCCAAGGACGGCGTCGTCGTCGCCCAGCTGATGCACGCCGGTCGCATCGCCCACGCCGACAACAAGGACGGCGTCGAGACGATCGCCCCGAGCGCCGTGCAAGCGCCGGGCGAGATGATCACCGCCGAGGGCCCCAAGCCCCACGACGCGCCGCGCGCCCCGGAGACAGACGAGATCGCCGGCCTGGTCGCCGACTTCGTGACTGCGGCCCGCAACGCCGTCGCGGCCGGGCTCGACGGCGTCGAGGTCCACTCCGCCAACGGCTACCTGCTGCACCAGTTCCTCGACCCGACGATCAACCTGCGCGAGGACGCCTACGGCGGCTCGCCGGAGAACCGCGCCCGCTTCGTGATCGAGGTCGTCACCGCGGTCGCCGAGGCGATCGGCGCCGACCGGGTCGGCCTGCGGCTCAGCCCCGGCCACGCGTTCAACGGCGTGGGCGAGGAGATCGGGTCGGACCTCACCGCGACCTACCGCGCCGTGGTCGACGGCGTCTCGTCCCTCGGCCTGGCCTACCTGAGCCTGCTCGCCAGCCCGCTGGAGCCCCTCGAGACGCTGGTCCGCGACCTGCGCGAGCGGTTCGACGGCGTCGTGCTCCTCAACGACGGCTTCGGCGACGTCACCACGCTCGACTCGGTCGAGAAGCTCCTCGAGACCGGCCTGGCCGACGCCGTGGTCGTGGGCCGCCCGTTCCTGGCCAACCCGGACCTCGACGAGCGCTGGCGCAAGGGTGCCGACCTCAACGAGCCCGACCAGGCGACCTTCTACGGCGGTGGCGCCGAGGGCTACACCGACTACCCGACCCTCGACGAGGCGTCCTGACCCCAGCGGTCATCCCCTGAACCGTCCGGTCGGTCCCTCACACCCCCGTGGGGCCGGCCGGACGCTCGTCATCTCAGGCGCGTACGCCGGTGCGCGAGGCGGCGACGACGCCCAGCACGCCGGTCGCGGCCGCCATCGTGAAGACCGCGAGGAACGGGTCGGCCTCCGTGCGCTCGGTGACGGCGAAGACTGCCCCGGCCAGCGACAGCGCCAGCGCGGCGCCGAGCGAGTCGGCGACCGACAGGGCCGAGGAGTTGAAGCCGCGGTCGCGGTCCGACGACGCCTCGAGCATCGCGACGCCGGTGCGCGGGTAGGCGAAGCCCATGCCCGCCCCGGCGAGGACGTACGCCGTTCCCGGCAGCAGCGCCGACGGCCGCGCACCGGCGTCGACGAGCAGCACGGTCGCGGCCAGGCAGCCGATGCCGACGAGCACCAGCGAGGTGCCGACGAGCATCGCCCGCGGGTGCGAGACGCGCTCCCCGAGGCGCGACTGCACCTGGCTGGCGGTCGCCCACACGACGCCCACGCAGGTCAGCGCGATGCCGGCGCGGCCCGGGCCGAGGTCCCAGTGGTCCTGGAGGACGTAGACGATGTAGGCCTCGGCGCAGAAGAAGACCGCGCTCAGCAGGCCGCGGGTCGCGACCACCGCGGGGAGCCCGCGGGCGGCGCGGCGGGTGCCCGGAGGAAGCAGCCGGCCCAGCGCCACCCACACCAGCGCGAGCGCCAGCAGCGCGCCGAGGGCGGTCGTGCCGGTCGCGGAGCCGAGCAGCTCGAGCTTCAGCACCGCGACGGCGCCGAGGACCGCCCACCACAGCCGCGACCGCGGGGTCGCCGTGCCCTCCGCGTGGGGCTCCAGCCCGCGCAGCGCGGGGGCGAGCATCGCCAGCGCCACCACGACGAGCGCCACGGCGCCGAGGAAGACCCACCGCCAGCTCCACACGTCGGCCACCAGCGCGGCGAGCCCGGGACCGAAGAGGGCCGGCAGCACCCACGCGGCGGCGAAGGACGCGAAGACCGCCGGTCGCAGCGCCGGCGGGTAGACGAGGCCGACGATGACGTAGAGCCCGACCGTGAGCGCGCCGCCGCCGAGTCCCTGGAGCACGCGACCGGCGAGCAGCACCTCCATCGACGGCGCGAGCCCGCACACGAGCAGGCCGGCGGAGAACAGCGCCATCGACGCGAGCAGCGGCACCACCGGGCCGGTCCGGTCGCTCCACGTGCCCGCCGCCACCATCCCGACCACGCCGCTGGCGAGCGGGGCGGCGAAGGCGAGCGCGTAGAGGCCGAGCCCGTCGAGGTCGCGTGCCACCGTCGGCATGACCGTGGCGACCGCCATCGCCTCGAAGGCCACGAAGGCGATCAGGCCGAACATCGCGACGGTCGTGGCGGCGTAGGTGGGGGAGAGGATCCGCTCGCGCGGAGCAGACGTGGTGGCACTCACGTCGAGGACGCTAGGACCTCACGTGCACCTGAGGTCAATCGGAATATCCGCGGGCGCAGAACTGCTGCACCGACAGTGACTGCCCTCTCCGTGCTCGACCTCGTGACCGTCCGCAGCGACCAGACCACCGGCGACGCGCTCGCCGCATCCCGGAGCCTCGCGCAGGTCGCCGACGAGCTCGGCTACCGCCGCTACTGGGTCGCCGAGCACCACAACATGCCGGCCGTCGCCTCGACCAACCCGCCGGTCATCATCGCGATGCTCGCCGCGGCCACGTCGCGGATCCGCGTCGGCTCGGGCGGCGTGATGCTGCCCAACCACGCCCCGCTCGTGGTGGCCGAGCAGTTCGCGCTCCTCGAGGCGGCGTACCCGGGCCGCATCGACCTCGGCCTCGGCCGCGCGCCCGGCACCGACCCGCTCACCAGGTACGTCCTGCGCGGCGGCAGCGCCGAGTCGGCCGACGACGCGGTCAGCCGCTTCCCGGAGTACGTCGACGACATCCGCACGCTGATGTCGACCGAGGGCGTCGAGGTGCAGATCGGCCCGCGCCGCCAGCCCCTGCGGGCCACGCCCTCGGCGCGCAGCGTCGCCGACGTGTGGCTGCTGGGCTCCTCGGACTACTCCGCGCGCCTCGCCGCCGAGAAGGGCCTGCCCTACGTCTTCGCGCACCACTTCTCCGGCGAGGGCACGGGCGTCGCGCTCGACCTCTACCGCTCGAGCTACCGACCCTCGCCCGAGCACCCCGAGCCCCGCACCTTCCTCACCGTCAACGCCGTCGTCGCCGAGACCGAGGAGGAGGCACGTCGCCGGGCGCTGCCCAACGTGCAGCAGATGATCGCGCTGCGCACCGGCGCCCCGCTGCACCCGCAGCGCCTGGTCGAGCAGGCCGAGGCGGTCGAGATGACGCCCGAGCAGCGCTCGGTCGGCCACGCGATGGCGCGGCGCTGGGTCGTCGGGTCGCCCGAGCAGGCACGTCGGCAGCTCGCCGAGCTGGCCGAGACCTACGGTGTCGACGAGGTCATGGTGCACCCCGTCGCGGGCGCGGCGACCGGGACCGACGTACGCACCTCGCCGGCGCGCGAGGAGACGCTGCGCCTGCTGGCGGCGTAGGTCAGTGCCGCTCCTCCAGGCCCACGGCCTCGCGCAGGTTCTCCGCGGCCTCACGGAGGTCGGGGTCGTCGGCGGCGCGTGAGTCCATCAGCGCGGCGAGGGCCTCGGCGATGACGTTGAGCTTCTCCTGCATCGCCTCGGTGTTGCGGCGCCCGGCGTTCTCCAGCAGCACCAGGAGCAGCAGCGACAGCACGCCGCCGAAGGTGTGGATGGCCAGCTCCCACTTGGTGCTGCTCGGCCACAGCGGGTAGCTGGCCGCCCACACGACGACGACCGCGACGACGACAGCGAAGAACGGCGCCCGACTGATCGCCTTCGTCGACAGCTCGACGAACTTCTCGAAGGGGTCGAGGCCCTTCTGGTTCTTGCGGCTCTCGGCCGCGTCGCTGCGCTCCATGCCCGGAACCTAGTGCCGCCGGGCACCCTGCGTCCTCACCCCGGCGGCACGTGCGGGCCGCGCTAGTCCACCGCCAGCCCGGCGGCCGGCGTGACGAGCGCCGCGCGGCGCGCGGGGACGACGCACGCGGCCAGGCCGGCGAGCGCCGCGACGGCGGCGACCGCGGCCACCTGCGCCAGCGGCACGGTGAACCCGGCTCCCTCGACGACGCTGCCCACCATCACCTGCACGCCGATCCACGCGAACACCAGCCCGATGCCCGTGCCGAGGACCGCGGCCACCGCCGACAGCAGCAGCCCCTCCGCGGCCATCGCCCGGCGCAGCTGCCGGCGGGTGAGTCCCATGGCCCGCAGCAGGGCGTTCTCGCGGGCCCGCTCCAGCACCGAGAGGCCGAGGGTGTTGGCGATGCCGACCAGGGCGATCACGATCGCGACGGCCATGAGCCCAATGACGGCACCCGTCATGATGTCGAGCTGGAGATAGACCCAGGTGCGGTTGCCGTAGCCGCCGTCCAGCTCGGCGCCGGCCGCACCGGCGAGCGCCGCGAGGTCGCCCGTCAGGTCCTCGGCGTCCGCGCCGTCCCCGGCGCGTGCCCAGACCGCCATCGGTCGGGGGTCGCCGTCGAGCGTCGCCAGCGTGGCCGGCGACACCAGGCCCGCGCGGCCCCAGCCGCTGCCGGTCTCGACGCGGAGCGTGTGCTCGCGACCGGCGACCACCACGGTGAGCTCGCGGTCCTCCCACACCCGGTCACCCAGCCGCGTGGGCAGCTCCTCGACGACCGCGTAGGGCAGCAGGACCGTGCCGTCGGGCGCGGAGAGGTCGGCAGGACCTCGGACGACGACGTCGGCCCCGGGCGAGCCCAGCAGCGGGACCTCCAGCCCGCCGACGCGCGCCACGGTGCCGTCCAGGACCCGCGCGTCGGTGACGCCCTCGGTCCCGCCCACCCGGTCGACGAGGGATGCCTCGAGGGGCGCGCCGGCGGAGGTGAGGGTGGCGTCGAGGGGGTAGGAGTCGTCCATGTCGCGGTCGATCGCGGTCCGCGACGACGCCAGGCCCGTGAGGATCGCGGTGGTGAGGGTGACGCCCACCAGCAGCGATGCCGCGGTGGTCGCCGTACGCCGCGGGTTGCGCACGGCGTTGCCGGTGGCGAGCCGACGCACCGGACCGCCGCCGGGCAGGTAATCGGCCAACCGGATCAGCCGGGGCACCAGCACCGGCCCCACCAGCAGCACGCCGACGAAGGACACCATGCCGCCCGCGAGCATCGCGGGCACCGAGCTCCCGGAGACGGCCAGGGCGAGCAGGACCCCGCCACCGACGAGGCAGAGCGCGGCCAGCCCGAGGCGCCAGCGGCCCGCCGCCGAGCGGACGTCGACGCCGGTGTCCGGGCGCAGGGCGGCCAGCGGGGCGACCCGCGTCGCGGTGCGCGTCGGCAGCCAGGAGGCCCCGAGCGTGACCAGCGTGCCGACGACGAACGCCGACAGGGCCCAGACGGGGTCGAGCGCCGCAGGTCCCATGTCGGTGAACCAGCGCCGGACCAGGGCCACCAGCCCGGCGCCGGCCGCGACGCCGACCACGATCCCGACGGCGGCTGCCGCCAGACCGAGCGCGAGCGCCTCGAGCCGGATCGCGCGACGCAGCTGTCGGCGGGTGACCCCGACGCAGCGCAGCAGCGCGAAGTCGCGCATCCGCTGGGCGAAGAGGATCGAGAAGGTGTTGGTGATGACCAGCACGCCCACGAAGAGGGCGATCACGACGAAGAGCAGCGCCAGGATCGCGATGACGTCCACGCCGCGCGAGATCTCGGCCTGGCGGGCGGCGGTCCAGTCGGCGGCCGACTCGACGCCTGCCTCGGGAGCGGTCGCCCGCGCCAGGTCCTCCGACCCGCCCCACGCGACGGCGTCGACCCAGAAGGAGGTGTCCTGGAAGCGGCGCAGGTCCTCCCACGGGACGTAGAGCGCGGAGTTCCGCGCGGCCGGGCTGTCGACCAGCCCGACGACCTCGACGTCCACCGCTGCGTCCCCGCTGCCGACCCGCACGACGTCACCGAGGCGTACGCCGCTGCTCTTGGCGCGGTTCACGTCCGCGAGGGCCTCGCCCGTCGCGGCGGGGAACCGTCCGTCCTCGAGCTGCTGCCACTGCAGGCGCGCATCCAGCGACACCTCCGACACGTCGGCGGTCGCGGCCAGCTGCACGCCGTCGCGGGAGACCGGCTCCGTCGCGTACCCGAGGGTGAGCACGGGGATGTCGCGGTCGGCGGCCACCTCGACGAGCCGCGCCACCTCGCGGGAGTCGTACGTCGTCACGACCCGGTCGACGCCCGCGACCGGCGCCCCGACGTCGGCGGTCAGGCCGGAGCGGGTGGCCCCGGTGAGCATCCCGACGACCACGATGAACGCCACGCCGATCGCGACCGCGACCGACGCGGCGACGTACCTGCGGGTGTGGTGGCGCATCGACGCCAGGAGCACGGTGCGCATCAGGCGATCCCTCCGCGCAGCGCGGCGACGAGCGCGTCCTGGTCGGGGTCGGTGAGGTGCGCGGTGACCGCGCCGTCGTGGATGACCACGACGTCGTCGGCGTACGCCGCTGCGTCGAGGCCGTGGGTCACCATCACCACGGTCATGCCGAGCTCGCGGACCGAGCGGCGCAGGTGGCCGAGCACCTCGGCGCTGGCCTCGCTGTCGAGGTTGCCGGTGGGCTCGTCGGCGAAGACGATGTCGGGCTGCGTGACCAGCGCGCGGGCGATCGCGACGCGCTGCTGCTGGCCGCCGGAGAGCTGGCTGGGCAGGTGGCCGAGCCGGTCGGCGAGGCCGAGGACGCCGACCACCTGGTCGTAGCGCTCCCGGTCGACGGCCCGGCCGGCGAGCTCGAGCGGGAGCAGGATGTTCTGCCCGGCGGTGAGCATCGGGAGCAGGTTGAAGGCCTGGAAGACGAAGCCGATGTGCTCGCGGCGGAAGAGTGTCAGTGCGGTGTCGTCGAGGCCGGCGAGGTCGCGTCCGGCGACGGCGATGGTGCCGGAGGTGGCGGCGTCGAGGCCGGCGAGGCAGTGCATGAGCGTCGACTTGCCGGAGCCGCTCGGGCCCATGATCGCGGTGAAGCGGCCGGCGGGCAGGTCGAGGTCGACGCCGCGCAGGGCGTGCACGGTGCTGTCCCCGTCGCCGTAGGTGCGGGTCAGCCCGCGCGCGCTGGCCGCGGTGGCGGTGCCGGTCGGTGTGCCTGTGGGGAGTGTCGTCGTCATGGGGACAACGCTCGTCGTCGGCGGCCCCGCGATCGTCGGTCCCGGGCACGGACCTGCGGTCGGTCCGGGGTCGTACGCCGGCGCGCGGCGTACGACCTGGGTACGACCCGGGCACGCTGTGGGGAGGGTGGATCAGGGAGCGACGAGCCCGGACTCGTAGCCCAGCACCACGAGCTGGACCCGGTCGCGCGAGCCGGTCTTGGCCAGGATCCGCCCGACGTGGGTCTTCACGGTCGTCTCGGCGACGACGAGCTCGGCCGCGATCTCGGTGTTGGTGCGCCCGCGCGCGATGAGGGTGAGAACCTCGACCTCGCGCTCGGTGAGGTGTCGGAGGCGGTCGTCGTGCGCGGCGGGTGCCGCGGGGTCGGGCAGTGCGGCGAAGTGCTCCAGGAGCCGGCGGGTGGTGCTGGGAGCGACGACTGCGTCACCGCCCTGGACCGACCGGATCGCGCCCAGCAGGTCGGGCGGCGCGGCGTCCTTGAGCAGGAACGCGGAGGCGCCGGCGCGGATCGCGGCGAAGGCGTACTCGTCGAGGTCGAAGGTGGTCAGCACGATCACCCGCGGCGCCTCGGGCTGCGCCAGCAGCCGCCGGGTGGCCTCGACCCCGTCGAGCCGCGGCATCCGGACGTCCATCAGCACGACGTCGGCGGCCGTGACCGCGAGCCGTTCCAGCGCCTCGCCGCCGTCGCCCGCCTCGCCGACCACGACCATGTCGTCCTGGCTCTCCACCAGCATCCGGAAGCCCGCGCGCACCATCTGCTGGTCGTCGACCAGGAAGACCCGGATCGGTGCCGTCACGACCCGATCGCTCACAGCGGCAGCCTCGCAGACACCACGAACCCGCCACCCGGTGCGGGTCCGGCCTCCAGCGTGCCGCCGTGCACCGCGGCGCGCTCGCGCATCCCGGTGACGCCCAGCCCACGCCCGTCCGAGGCCGCGGCCGCCCCGCGCCCGTCGTCGCGCACCTCCACCTCGACCGCGCGGCCGACGGCGACCCGCAGCGCCACCGAGGCGCGAGGTCCCGCGTGCTTGCGGACGTTGGTGAGCGACTCCTGCACGATCCGGTACGCCGCCAGCCCGACGCCGTCGGGGACGTCCGGGGCCTCCTCGGGGAGGTCGGCCTCCACCTGCATCCCGGCGGCGCGGGCCTCGTCGACGAGGTGGCGTACGTCGTCGAGGCCGGGCTGCGGCGCGACGCCGGTGTCGCCGTCGCGGAGCAGCCCCAGCAGCCGGCGCATCTCGGTCAGGGACTCGCGTCCGGTGGCCGAGATAGTCGCCAGCGTGCCGACGGCGACGTCGGGGTCCTTGGCGGCGGCGTAGCGGGCGCCGTCGGCCTGCACCACGATCACCGACAGGCCGTGTGCGACGACGTCGTGCATCTCGCGGGCGATGCGCGAGCGCTCGTCGCGCGCCGCCAGCTCGACCTCACGCTCGGCGATCCGCTCGGCCTGCTCGGCGCGCGCGACCAGGGAAGTGACGAACCGCTCCCGCTGCTGCGCGGCGAAGCCGAGCGCCCATGCGGCGGTGACGATCGCGCCGATGCTGACGACGTAGGGCACGACGGCGTCCAGCGTGACGGTCGGGGCGCCCAGGCCCCCGATCCAGCTCCAGGCGGCCACCACGGACCCGATGTAGCCGACGAGCAGCGCCGCGACGCCGTGCGGTCGCGGGCCCCAGCGGGCCACGGAGTAGGTGGCGATCGGAAAGGCCAGCTGGCCGAAGATCGGCATGTCGTGGACGGATGCCTGCGCGGCGCTCGTCATGGCGACGACCGCGAAGACGGCGCTCGGGTGGGCGCGGCGGAACCACAGCGGGGCGACCTGGGCAGCCGTCAGGAGGGCGGCGAGCGGCTCCTCGGCCGTGAGGTGGCCCAGGAACCCCGTGACGAGGAGGCCCAGGGTCAGGGTCGCGTCGAACAGCCACCGGCCGCGTGGGCCGAGCCGCCAGGGGTGGGAGTCCCGGTGATCGCGCATGGTGCGGACCCTAGACGCCGGACGCGGCCGGCACGTCAGACCACGGGAGGACGCCGCGCGGCGCCCGGTGGGGCCCGAGTAGGGTGCGATCCATGACCCAGTGGGAATACCAGGTGGCGCCGATTCCGCTCCACAACGAAGCGCTCATGCTCAACAACTTCGGCCAGGACGGCTGGGAGCTGGTGGCCATCCACACCAACGCCCAGGGCGGTCTGGTGGCCTTCCTCAAGCGCCCGAAGGCGGCCTGACGTGTCGGCCGAGGCGCGCCTCGCCGAGCTCGGCATCACCGTCCCGGAGGTCGTGCCTCCGGTCGCGGCCTACCAGCCCACTGCGCGCACCGGGAACCTCGTCTTCACCGCCGGCCAGCTGCCGGCGCGTGACGGCGAGATGATCGCGGTCGGCAAGCTGGGCGGTGAGGTCAGCGAGGAGCAGGGCTACGAGTGCGCCCGCCAGTGCGCGCTCAACGCGCTCGCCGCGGTGAAGGCCGAGATCGGCTCGCTCGACCAGGTCAAGCGCGTGGTGAAGGTCGTCGTCTTCGTCGCCTCCACCCCCGACTTCACCGGCCAGCCCAAGGTCGCCAACGGTGCGTCCGAGCTGCTCGGCGAGGTCTTCGGCGAGGCCGGCAAGCACGCGCGGTCCGCCGTCGGCGTCTCCGTGCTGCCGCTGGACGTGCCGGTCGAGGTCGAGATCGTCGTCGAGGTCTGAGTGCAGCGCCTCCCGCTGCCCGACGCCCTCGTCGCCCAGGCCAGGGCGTACGCCTCGGGTGACGCCTCGCCGGCCGAGCCGCGCGACGCGGCCACGGTCGTGCTGCTGCGTCCCGGTGCCGCCGGGCCCGACGTCTACCTCCTGCGTCGGCAGACCTCGATGGCCTTCGCGGGCGGGATGTGCGTCTTCCCCGGCGGCGGCGTGGATCCGCGCGACTTCGACGACGAGCTGGTCGACCGCGGGCTCTGGGCCGGGCCGGCACCCGAGGAGTGGGCGCGGCGGCTCGGGTGCGAGGAGCCGAAGGCACGCGCGCTCGTGTGTGCTGCGGTGCGCGAGACCTTTGAGGAGTCCGGCGTGCTGCTCGCCGGCACCGGCGCGGACTCCGTCGTCGCCGACACGACGGGCGACGACTGGGAGGCCGACCGGGTCGCCCTGGAGTCGCGCGCGACCTCGCTGACGGAGTTCCTCGAGAAGCGCTCGCTCGTGCTGCGCACCGACCTGCTCGGCGCGTGGTCCGGCTGGTTGACCCCGGTCTTCGAGCCGCGGCGCTACCGGACGTGGTTCTTCGTGGCCCGGCTGCCGGAGGGGCAGGTGACCCGCGACGTGTCCACCGAGTCGTCGTCGGTGACGTGGACGGGCGCGCTGGACGCGGTCGCCCAGGTCGAGCAGGAGCAGATCCTGATGCTGCCGCCGACCTGGCTGACCTGCCTCGAGATCGGACAGCTCGCTGACCCCGACGCCGTGCTGGTGGCGGCGCAGGACCGGACCGTCGACATGTTCATGCCCGAGGTCGTGGCCGACGGTGACGAGTTCATCCTGTCCACGCCGCCGCACTACACCGCGCTGATGGCCTCTCGATGACCTTCACCCCACGACGTTCTTCTCCTCCGCTGCGCTCCCCCGAACAACGCCGCGGGGACCCCGAATGACTTGGAGCGGGGGCTCCTTCGGCTACACCGGCACGTGCGTGCTGGCGCCGAACGCCGACGTGATGACCCTCGACGGCACCAACACGTGGGTGCTGCGCGACCCGTCCTCCTCGCGCTCCGTGGTCGTCGACCCGGGCCCCTCGATCACCCGCCACCTCGACGCCATCGACGCCGCCGCCGGCGACGTGGCCGTCGTGCTGCTGACCCACCACCACGCCGACCACAGCGAGGCCGCGAGGGAGTACGCCGAGCGGCACGGGTGCGGCGTACGCGCCCTCGACCCGGCGCACCGCCTCGGCTCCGAGGGGCTCGGCGAGGGCGACGTGGTGTCCTTCGGCGACCTCGAGGTGCACGTCGTCGCGACGCCCGGCCACACGGCCGACTCGCTGTCCTTCGTCGTGCCGCAGGACCGGGCCGTGCTGACCGGCGACACGGTGCTCGGCCGCGGCACCACCGTCGTCGCGCACCCGGACGGCCAGCTCGGGGCCTACCTCTCCTCCCTCGAGCGGCTCCACGCGCTGTGCGGCGAGCAGGGCATCACGTCGGTGTGGCCCGGCCACGGGCCCGTGATCGATGACGCCCTCGGGGCGCTCGACTTCTACCTCGCGCACCGCAAGCAGCGCCTCGACCAGGTCCGCGACGCGCTGCGCGACCTGCACGCGATCGCCCGCGAGGGCGGGGAGTTCCCGCACGAGACGCTGCCGCGCGCGATCGTGGAGGTCGTCTACGCCGACGTCGACCCCGTGCTCTGGGGCGCTGCGGAGCTCTCGGTGCGCGCGCAGCTGGCCTACCTCACCGGGTCGAAGTAGGGCTTGCGCGCACGCCCCGGCAGGAGTGGAGTGGGGGCATGGACTCCCAGCACCGGTCCGTCGTCGTCCTGTCCCGCGCGCTCGACCAGGCGGGAGACGCGCTCGCCGCCGTCCATGCGGACGACTGGGACCGGCCGACGCCGTGCGAGGGCTGGACCGTGCGCCAGCTGGCCGACCACCTCGCGGCCGCGCCGCAGCACTTCCTGCAGCTGGCCCGCGGCGAGGAGGTCGACTGGGCGGCCGGCACCGGGGTCGAGCCGCACGTCCTGGCCGCCCACTTCCGTGCACGCGCCGACGACCTCATCCACCACTGGCACGGCCAGCCCGACGACCGGCTCGCGCAGGCCGACTGGCAGACCGCCGAGCTCGGCGTCCACACCTGGGACCTCGTCCGCGCGCTCGGCCAGCCGCTGCCGCTCGACGACGAGGTGGCCGAGCGCGGGCTGGCCTTCATCCAGCAGGGGCTGACCGCGGACAACCGCGGCCCGGCCTTCGGTCCGCCCGTCGCGGTGGCGGAGGACGCCTCGGCGTACGACCGGCTGGTGGCGTTCGCCGGGCGCGACCCGCGCTGAGGCGTCGTACGGACCCAACGGCGCCGGCCTCGGCCGCTGCTGCGGCGCTGTGCTCGGTCCGCGGTCGATCGGTCCGTACGACGGCGCGGACGCGCGGACATTGGTCCGCGGCCCGACCCGGGGCCACGCTCAGCGGCGAGGTGATCGTCGGGCTTTGTCCGCGCGTCTACGTCAGCCGACGCCAGAGCAGACGCAACCCCAGCAGCAGCGCGATCGCCGCGGCCACGCCCAGGCCGATGATCCACGAGACGTCGCGCGGAGTGCCGGCCGTGTCGCCGAAGTCGTGGGTGAGCTCCTGCGACGAGGTGCCGTCGAGGTCGGGGATGAGGTCGACGGCCAGGCTGAGCGAGTTCGCGATGCCGTTGGTCGACACCGAGCCGACCGAACCCCGCCAGGTGCTCGCCGCGCCGACGTCTGGCGTGGTCACCACCAACTCGGGAACGGACCCGTCGAAGGGCTGCACGACGAGCACCTGCAGCCGGTCGTCGAGCCAGCCCACGGGCCTGGCCGCCGACCTCCCCAGAGTGCCCGGCGGGAACGGGTGTCGCAGGACCTCCTGGGTGCGGACGTCGAAGGTGGACGACGAGGTGCCCGGTTCCGTGCCCAGGGACAGGTAGTGGCCATCGGGCGAGAAGGCGAAGGCCCCGACGGACACGTCGGTCGTCACCCGCCCCAGCCCTCGCTGCCCGTCCACCGGGAGGAACAGGCCGCCCCGCATGCTGGTGAGCGCCAGGGCGCCGCTGTCGGTGACCGCCACGCTGGACGGGGTGAAAGGCAGCGCCGTCGTGCGGGACTCGCCCGGCCTGATCCTGCCTACGGCCGGCACGTCGCCGTACCTGGATGACGACCATGCCAGCCACTCGCCACCGGGCGACCAGGTGAGGGTGTCGTAGGTGAGCTCCTCGCCGGGCTGACGGTGCAGCACCTCTTCCCTGCCCGTCTCGAGGTCCAGCCGGGAGATGACCGTCGTTCCGGCGTCCACTCGCTGGTAGGCCAGGAATCGGCCGTCGGGGGACAGCGCCAGCGTCCGACGCTCGAGGGCCCAGCCCGGCAGCCCCAGCCGGCGCGGCACGCCGTCGTTCGCGGTGATCACCACCGGGTCGCCGGTGGCCGAGATGAAGGCCACCGAGGCCCGCCCCACGGCAAGGTCGGTGGTCACCTCGAGGTCTTCGGGGATGTCCTCGATCCGGCTCGGGATCGCGCCACCGGCCGGCACCTCGCCCGACGCCGTACGCGCCTCCCGGTCCGGCGCGGACCACAGCGCTACGCCACCGCCGACGGAGGCCAGGAACACGAGGACTGCGGCCACCGCGAGCGCCTGCGCGCGGCGGCGGGCGGCCCGTCCCCGACGCCAGAGGTCAGCGGACACGGGCAGCGGGGTTACCTCGTCGGCCACGTGGTGCATCCGGGTGCGCAGGTCGTCGCTCATGCGTCTGCTCCGATCAGGTCGGCCAGCTCGGGAGCCAGCGTCCGCAGCCGCGCGAGCGCGTGCCGGGTCGTGGACTTCACGGTGCTCGTCGAGAGGTCGAGCGCACGTGCGGTCTCGACCTCGGTCAGGTCCTCGTAGAAGCGCAGCACCAGCACGGTCCGCTGCTTGGCGGTGAGGCGGGCGAGTGCCTGGTCGAGGGTCAGTCGCAGGTCGGTGTCGACGGCATCGGCCGTGCCGTCGTGCCCGAGCAGCGGTGACTCGGTGAAGCGGCGGCGACGCCACCAGGAGATGTTCTGGTGGTACATCGCGCGCCGGACGTACGCCTCGGGCGAGGTGTGGATCCGCGTCCAGTGCCTCGCCGCCTGCATCAGCGCGGCCTGCACGAGGTCCTGCGCGAGGTGGTGGTCGCCGGTCAGCAGGTACGCCGTCCGCGACAGGGCAGCCTGACGCCCCGCCACGAAGGCGTCGAAGCCCGCCTCGTCCCCTGTGATCACGTCGAACCTCCCCCGCATCAGCACTTCACCACGTACGACGCGCGCTGGCGTTGTGCCGGGTGGCAGTGACCGCGAAGGAGTTTCGGGGCCGTCGGGAGTCAGGTGCCGGGTGTCAGCGTGCGCGGCGCGAGAGGCGCTCGAGGTCCATGATCACCACGGAGCGGGGCTCCAGGCGCAGCCAGCCGCGCGAGGCGAAGTCGGCGAGCGCCTTGTTGACCGTCTCGCGGGAGGCGCCGACCAGCTGGGCGAGCTCCTCCTGGGTGAGGTCGTGGTGGACGTGGACGCCGTCGTCGGCGGTGCGGCCGAAGCGGTCGGCGAGGTCGAGCAGTGCCTTGGCGACACGGCCGGGGACGTCGGAGAAGACGAGGTCGGCGACGACGTCGTTGGACTTGCGCAGGCGGCCGGCGAGCTGGGACAGCAGGCCGCGGGCGACCATCGGCCGGCCGTCGAGCCACTTGAGGAGGTCGTCGTGGGACAGCGAGCCGAAGGTGGCGTCGGTGACCGCGGTGACCGTCGCCGAGCGCGGGCCCGGGTCGAAGAGGGAGAGCTCGCCGAACATCTGGCCGGGGCCCATGATCGCCAGGAGGTTCTCGCGGCCGTCGGAGGAGGAGCGGCCGAGCTTCACCTTGCCCTCGGTGACGATGTAGAGCTTGTCGCCGGAGTCGCCCTCGTGGAAGAGCACGTCGCCGCGACGCAGCGTGGTCTCGGCCATCGAGTTGCCCAGCGCGGTCGCGGCCTCGTCGTCGAGCGAGCTGAACAGCGGTGCCTGCCGAAGCACGTCGTTGTCCACGTTGATCCTCCAAGTAGTTGCGTCCCGTGCCGGGCCCGGTGCCGAGCCCTCGGGATCGGCACGATCCTAGCCGTGGTCTGGCTCACAACGGCCACTTAGGGCCGGTGCGGCAGCCGAAGTCGTCGATCGGGGGCGTGTCGGAGGCGGACCGTAGGCTGGGCGCGTGCCTGCCCCCACTGTGAGCGTCAAGCCCGACACGTCGCTGGTGCGCAGGGCTCGCAAGATGGACCGGATCCTCGCCGAGACCTATCCCGACGCCCGCGCCGAGCTCGACTTCACCAACGCCTTCGAGTGCCTGGTGGTCACCGTGGTCTCCGCGCAGACCACCGACCGCCGGGTCAACGCCGCGAGCCCCGCGCTCTTCGCCGCCTACCCGACGCCCGAGGCGATGGCCGCCGCGCCGCGCGAGCACATGGAGCAGCTGCTCGGCCCGCTCGGCTTCTTCCGCGCCAAGACCGACTCGGTGCTCAAGCTCAGCCAGGCGCTCGTGGAGCGCTTCGACGGCCAGGTGCCCGACCGGCTCGAGGACCTCGTCACCCTCCCCGGGGTCGGCCGCAAGACGGCCAACGTCGTGCTCGGCAACGCGTTCGACAAGCCCGGCATCACCGTCGACACCCACTTCGGCCGCCTCGCACGTCGCTTCGGCTGGACCGAGGAGACCGACCCGGTGAAGGTCGAGCACGCCGTCGGCGCGCTCTTCCCCAAGCGCGACTGGACGATGCTGTCGCACCACCTCATCTGGCACGGCCGCCGGCGCTGCCACGCCAAGAAGCCCGCGTGCGGCGCCTGCCCGATCGCGCGGCTGTGCCCCTCCTTCGGCGCCGGCCCCACCGACCCGGTCGAGGCCGAGAAGCTCGTGAAGACGCAGGGGCCCGCATGAGTCGCACCCGTCTCCGTGGGGTCGTCCTCGCGGGACTGCTCGTCGCGGCACTCGGCTCGTGCACGTCCGACGACGTCGGCGGCGGCTTCGACGTACGCCCTCCCGACGTGCAGGTCGACACCCCCGAGCTGCGCAAGGTGAAGGCGCGCATCGGCATGGAGGACTGCGAGCCCGGCACCGGCGCGCCCGTCGAGGGCGGCCTGCCGGAGCTGACGCTGCCGTGCCTGGCCGGGGGGCCCGACGTCGACCTGTCGTCGTTGCGCGGGCCGCTGGTGATCAACCTGTGGCAGGCCAACTGCGGTCCCTGCCGTGAGGAGATGCCGGTGCTGGAGGAGTTCCACCAGCAGCACGCCGACCGCGTGCGCATCGTCGGCGTCGACTTCAACGACGTGAACCCCGACGGCGCCATGGCGCTCGTCGAGGAGACCGGAGCGACGTACCCCTCGATCGCCGATCCCGGTGGCGAGCTGATGGCGGAGGACACCTTCGCGGTCGGCCGCCGCGGCCTGCCGGCCTTCGTCTTCGTCGACGAGGACGGTGTCGTCGTCGGCCAGGACTCCGGCGGCGTCGAGTCGATGGACGAGCTCAAGGCCCTCGTCGCCGAGCACCTCGGGGTCGACCTGTGACGTCCCTCCCGGGCTGGCTGGCCCCGGTGGTCGAGGCCGCCTCCACGATCACGGTCCACGAGCTGACCCGCTTCATGCCGCCGGAGGACGCCGACGCGCGCCGCGGGGCGGTGCTGATGGTGTTCGCCGACCGCGACGACGACCCGAGCGCTCCCGACGACCTGGCCCACCGCGGCGAGCTGCTGCTCACCGAGCGCGCCCACCACATGCGCTCCCACCCCGGCCAGGTGTCGTTCCCGGGCGGATCGCTCGACGACGGCGAGACGCCCGTGCAGGCAGCGCTGCGCGAGGCCCACGAGGAGATCGGCCTCGAGCCCTCCGAGGTGGAGGTCTTCGGCGAGCTGCCCGAGCTGTGGCTGCCGCCGAGCAACTTCGCGGTCACCCCGGTCCTCGGCTACTGGCGCGACCGCGGCCAGGTGCGGATCGCGAGCCCCGACGAGGTGCACGAGATCCACCACGTGGCGATCGCCGAGCTGCTCGACCCCGAGCACCGGATCAACGTGCGCCACCCCAGCGGCTGGACCGGTCCGGGCTTCCTCATCGGGCCCGACAAGGACGTCATCCTGTGGGGCTTCACCGCCGGGATCATCGCCCGGCTGTTCTCCTTCCTCGGGTGGGACGAGAACTGGGACCGGGCGCGGGTGCGTGACCTGCCGGACCACATGCTGCAGGGTGAGCCCCGACAGTCCGACCTGGCGCCCAACCCGTCGCCCAACACCAGGCTCGAGGAGTAGCAGCGATGAACGTCCTCGACTGGTGCCTGGTCGCACTCGTGGGGATCTACGCGCTCTCGGGCTACTGGCAGGGCTTCATCACCGGCGCCGCCGCCACCGCCGGCCTCCTCCTCGGGGGCCTGCTCGGCATCTGGGTGGCGCCGCTCGCGCTCGGCGACGCGGCCCCGTCGCTGTGGGTCTCGCTCGGCGCGCTCTTCATCGTGATCCTGTCCGCGTCCCTGGGCCAGGCGGTCTTCCAGTGGTTCGGCGCCCGACTGCGCGACCGCATCACCTGGCAGCCGGTGCGCGCGCTCGACGCCGTCGGCGGGTCGGCCCTGAGCGCCGTCGCCGTGCTGCTCGTGGCGTGGGCGCTCGGCGTCGCGGTCTCCGGCACGCGCATCGGCGCGATCACGCCGCTGGTGCGGGACTCCGCGATCCTGGCCCGCGTCGACCAGACCCTGCCGCCCGACTCGGGCAAGGTGCTGGCCACCTTCAACAACGTCGTCGGCACGACCTTCTTCCCTCGCTACCTCGAGCCCTTCGCCCCCGAGCGGATCGTCGCGGTCAAGCCCGGCGACCCGCGGATGCTCACCGACCCCGACGTGATGGCCGCCGAGGCCAGCGTGGTCAAGGTCCGTGGCGCCAACGGCTGCGGCAGCGGAGTCGAGGGCACCGGCTTCTTCTACGCCCCCGGCCGGCTGATGACCAACGCCCACGTCGTCGCGGGCGTCACCCGTCCCGAGGTCGAGGTGGGCGGCTCGAGCGTCGTCGCGTCCGTGGTCCTCTACGACGCCGACCTCGACATCGCCGTGCTCTCGGTGCCCGACGTCGGCGTGCCGCAGCTCGCCTTCGACACCGAGGTCGAGCCGCGCGACCCGATCGCGGTGCTGGGCTATCCCGAGGACGGCCCCTACGACGTGCAGTCCGGTCGCATCCGCGCCGAGCAGCGGCTGCGCTCGCCCGACATCTACGGCGACGGCACCGTGATCCGCCAGGTCTACTCGCTGCGCGCACTGATCCGCCCCGGCAACTCCGGCGGCCCGATCGTCACCTCGGCCGGCGAGGTCGCGGGCCTCGTCTTCGCCGCCTCCGTCAGCGACCGGGACACCGGCTACGCGCTGACCGCGAGCCAGGTCGCGGAGTCGGCGGCCGCCGGTGTCACCCGGGAGTCCCCGGTCGACACCGGCACCTGCGTGCGCTGAGTCGGCGTACGCCCCGGGCGCGGCGGTGCGTGAGGCGGCTTTCGGGCGTGCAGAACCCGCGTCACTCACCGCTCGATCGTGCGGCAGGGATCTCGATACGCCGGCTCGTTCCTCGCCGGCTACTCGATCAGCGAGGAACTAGCCGCGGCCCTTGAGCGCCGAGGGGATCTGCTTGCCCTGCTGGATCGCGCGCTCGGGCGCCTTGACCTGCTTGACCTGCTTGATGCCGACGAAGGCCAGCAGTGCGGCGATGAGGACGTAGAGGCCGAAGACGATCAGGAAGGCCCAGTGCAGGTCGAGGCCGGAGCCGTTCCAGTGGATGAAGTAGGCGATCGCGACCGACAGCATGATCACCGCGAGCAGGCCGAGGAAGGCGGCGCCGGCGAAGAGGCCGATGCCGAGGCCGCCGTGGCGGACGCTCACCTTGATCTCGCTCTTGGCGAGCGCGATCTCCTGCGAGATCAGCGTCGAGATGTCGCGCTGCGCGTCCATGACGAGCTTGCCGAGCGTCGGATCGGTGTCCTTGATCGGTTCGTTGGCCATGTGTGGCGGTCCTTCGGTGAACGCTCGGGGGCTGACGGCTGAGACCCTACCAACGGGTCCGACTAGACTGGAGCCTCAGGTGAGCCGGGAAGTCTGGTCGGCCCGTGACGCGGAGTCGCGGTGACAGTTCCCCGTCGACCCCGAAGGATGCGCCCCCGCATGGCCTCACGCCAGAACAGTCCGCACGACCCGGCTCCCGACGACGACCTCTGGGAGTCCGGGCCGGTCTACATCGCCAGCAACAAGCCGCTGGCGCGCCTCGTCGCGCGGCCGGTGCGCGAGTTCCTCCGGGTGGAGGCGGCCGGCTCGATCCTGCTGCTGCTCGCCGCTGCCACGGCCCTGATCTGGGCCAACAGCCCGTGGGCGTCGTCGTACGACGCGTTGTGGCACGCCCACCTCGTCATCGACGTCGGTCCCCTGTACCTCGACGAGTCGATCCAGCACTGGGTCAACGACGCGCTGATGGTGATCTTCTTCTTCGTCGTCGGCCTCGAGATCAAGTACGAGCTGGTCAACGGCGACCTGCGCGACCCCAAGACCGCAGCGCTGCCGATCATCGCCGCGATCGGCGGCATGGTGGTGCCCGCCGCGCTCTACCTCGCGCTCAACCCGCCCGGCAGTGACGGCAACGCCGGGTGGGGCATCCCCATGGCCACCGACATCGCGTTCGCGGTCGGTGTGCTCGGCGTGCTGGGCCGGCGGATCCCGTCCGCGGCGCGGCTCTTCCTGCTGACGCTCGCCATCGTCGACGACATCGGTGCGATCCTCGTGATCGCGGTCTTCTACACCAGCGACCTCTCGCTCACCTGGCTGGCGATCGCCATCGGCCTGCTGGCGGTCATGGTCGTCGCCCGGCTCCTGCGGGTCTGGTCGGTCGTGGTCTACGCGATCCTCGGCGTGGGCGTGTGGTTCGCGCTGCTCGAGTCGGGCGTGCACGCCACCCTGGCCGGCGTCGCGATCGGACTGCTCGCCCCGGCCAGGCCGCTGCTCAACGAGGCCGTCGCGCGCGGCTACGCCACCGACGCGCTCCGCGACCGCCACCTCAACCCCGACGAGCTGGCGCGCCTGCGCTTCCTGCTCAAGGAGTCGGTCTCGGTCGTGGAGCGGCTGATCAGCACGCTCCACCCGCTGTCGGCCTACGTCGTGCTCCCGATCTTCGCGCTGGCCAACGCCGGCGTCGAGCTGGGAGCGATCAGCAAGGTCTTCACCGAGCCGGTGGGCCTCGGCATCATCCTGGGCCTGGTCCTCGGCAAGCCGGTCGGCATCTTCCTGACGTCCTACCTGGCCGTACGCCTCGGCGTCGCACGCCTGCCGGAGGGCACGTCCTGGCCGATGGTGCTCGGCCTCGGCGCGGTCGCCGGCATCGGCTTCACCGTGTCGATCTTCATCGCCGGACTGTCCTTCCCGGGTGCCGACCTGCTGACCGAGGAGGCGAAGATCGCGATCCTGCTGGCCTCGCTGTTCGCCGCGATCGTGGGCGTCGCGGTGCTGCTGGCCTCGACCAGCGGCGCGACAGAGGACGAGGACGACGCGGTCGACGAGGACCGGGAGACCGCCGCCCCGTGACGGGAGGCGGTCAGGCCGGCAGCCGTACGACGAAGCGGCAGCCGGCCGCGCCCACGCCGTCCGACTCGACGTTGGCCACCGCCACCGCGCCGTGGTGCGCCTCGACGAGGCCCTTGACGATCGCCAGGCCGAGCCCGGCGCGCGAGGTGTGCACGTCGTCGAGCGGCGACTCGGGGGTGCGTGCCGCGGACCCGCGGTAGCCGACGTCGAAGACCCGCTCGCGCGACTCGTCGTCGATGCCGCCGCAGCCGTCGGTGACCTCGAGCTCGACGCCGCCGTCCACCGAGCGGGCGGCGACGTGGACCGAGCCGTCGGCCGGGGTGTGCCGGATGCCGTTGACGATGAGGTTGCCCAGCACCCGGCCGAGCCCGGCGGGGTCGACGGCGACCTGGAGGCCGGGCTGCACGTCGCCCTCGAGGCGTACGCGGCGGGCGCGGGCGACCGGGTCGGCGCCGGCGATCGCCTCGCTGACCAGGTCGCCGAGCAGGACGACCTCGGGCTGGAGGCGCAGCACGCCGGCGTGGATGCGCGAGAGCTCGAAGAGGTCGTCGACCATCTCGACCATGCGGTCGACCTCGCCGCGGATCTGGCGGTGGTAGCGCGCCGGGTCGACGGCCAGGTCGTCCTCGAGCGCCTCGGCCATCGCCCGGATCCCGGCCAGCGGGGTGCGCAGGTCGTGGGAGACCCAGGAGACGAGCTCGCGACGGGACTCCTCGAGCCGGGACTCACGCGCCGAGGCCTCCTCGAGACGGCGCCGGGCCTGGGCCAGCTCGTCGGCCAGCTCGCGCAGCTCGGCGGGAGCATGGGGCGCGGGTCCCTCGGGCAGGCCGCCGCCGATGCGGCGTACCTCCGCCCGGATGCTGCGCGACCACCGCACCAGCGCCTCGGACAGGATCGCGGCGACCGCGAGCGAGATCACCGCGGCCGCGAGGGTCACGAGCATGACCACACCCAGGTCATGGCGCGAGAGGAACATCAGCTGCGCGATCGCCACCACGCCGACGATGACGGTGGTGACCGAGACGACGGCGACCAGCGCGAGCTGCCAGCGCAGGGACCGACGGCGCAGCAGCCAGCCGGCCAGCAGGCCGAGGACGCCGACGACCGCACCGCCACCGGCGGCGACGACGAGGATCTGCAGCTGCTCGCTCACGACGCGGCGTCCCAGCGGTAGCCGATGCCCCAGACGGTCACCAGCCGCACGGGCGCGGTCGGGTCGGCCTCGACCTTCTCGCGCACCCGGCGCACGTGGACCGTGACGGTGGAGGAGTCACCGAAGGACCAGCCCCACACCTGGGTCATCAGCTCCTCGCGGCTGAAGGCCTGCCCGGGGTGTCCGGTGAGGAAGGCCAGCAGGTCGAACTCGCGCGTGGTGAAGGCGCGCGCCTCACCGTCCTTGACGACCGTGCGGCGCCGGCGGTCCACGACGAGGTCGCCGTCGACCGTCACCGGCGGCAGCTCTGTGGCGTGGTCGCCGGCGCTGCGGCGCAGCACCGAGTCCACGCGCAGCACCAGCTCGCGGGGGCTGAAGGGCTTGGTGACGTAGTCGTCGGCACCGGTCTCGAGACCGAGCACGCGGTCCTGCTCGGCGCCGAGCGCGGTGAGCAGGATGACCGGCACGTCACCGGCAAGACGCAGGCGGCGGCACACCTCGAGGCCGTCCATCCCGGGCATCATCACGTCGAGGACCAGCAGGTCGGCGCGCCTGCGTGCGTGCTCGGCGAGCGCGGCGGCACCGTCGCCGGCCTCAGCGACGTCGTGGCCCGCGGCGAGGAGGTAGGACACGACGACCTCGCGGACGGTGACGTCGTCGTCGACGACCAGCACGCGCGCCATGTCAGGCGTCCGCCCGGCGCGAGCGCACCAGGCCCGCCACGGCGACCGCAGCGAGGGTGAGCAGGGTCAGGACGAGCCACGTGGCGAGGTAGGGGCGGTCGAGCAGCGTCGGGTTGTCGGCGCGGGCGCCGAACCTGCCCAGCACCGGCACCGCCATCACCGACACGCTGCCCCACACCACGAGACCGAGTGTCGCAGGCGCGTGCCACGGGAGGGGCAGGACGCGACGGCCGAGGAGCGAGGCGCCGATGACGACGCCGGCGACCAGCGCGTCGTGCACGGCGACGCCGGCGCCCAGCCACAGCGCGATCTCGACGAGCTGGAGGAGGTCCTGCCGCGTCAGCGCCAGCCAGGCGCCGTACGCCCCGCCGAGGACGCCGAGGCCGCCGAGGACCCAGCGGACCGCGCTCATGCGCTGACCTCCAGCGAGGACAGCCACTTGGTCTGCAGCACGCCGGGACGGTTGGGCGCGATCAGCCGGCACGGGTGGCCGTGGTCGAGGGACAGCGGCTCGCCGGCGAGGTCGAGCGCGAGCAGGGTGCGGTCGTCGTCGGCGAAGGCGCCGGGCAGGACGGTGCGCCGGAAGGCGCCGCTCTGCTGGAGCGAGGTGACCAGCACGTCGCGCCCGCCCGACGCGCCGGCCGTTGCGAGCACGTCGGAGATGCGTACGCCCGTCCACCGGCCCTGTGCGCTCCAGCCCTCCACGCAGGCGATCGGCAGGTCGACGGTGTGCTGCGGCAGCGCGCGGAGGTCGGCGAGGCCCAGCCGGGTGCGGACGTCCCCGCCGACCACCACCTCGAGCGCCCAGCCGGGGTCGGCGGCGGTGGTGGTGACGCCGGCCGCGGCAGCGGTCTTGTTGATCGGTACGCCGCCGGGGCCCTCCCCGGTGCGCACGGCCAGCACGCTGACCCGGCGCAGCCACGGCACGGTGCCGCCCGCAGTGGCGAGGACTGCGATGCCGGCGGCCGCCCAGGTGGTGCGCAGCAGCGTGCGGCGCGAGACGGGGCCCGGCTCCACAGCGGTCTCGCGGTCGTGCGTGGTGTCGTCGACGTCGGCGCGGAGGGCGGTGCGGATCACCGGGAGCCTGACCGCGACGTGCACCAGCAGGGCGCCGATCGCGACCCAGGCGAGTGCGTAGTGGGTGGTGCGGAAGGAGAACTCGCGCCAGGGATACCACTGCGAGGCGTTGGCGAGACCGGTCGCGAGCTGGAAGATCGAGGCGGCGACGAGCACGGCGATCGACGCGCGCTCGAGCCCCACGGCGACGAGGCGTCGACCGGCGCCCAGGTCGACCCGCTCGAAGAGGCGGGGGTAGACCGCCCACAGCTTCACCAGCAGCAGGGGCACGGCGGCGCAGCCGGTGACGACGTGCAGGCCCTGGCTGAAGCGGTAGCCCCAGGCGGGCGACGTGGGGAAGCCGATGGCCGGCGACGGGAGCTGCGCCCAGTGGCTCACCAGGCCGGTGAGGAAGCAGGTGCCGAAGCTGATCCCCAGCCAGACGCCGACGCGCGCCGCGACGGCCGGGCTGCGCAGCTGCGAGGTGAAGTGGTCGGGGTGCGGGACCCTCACGACGGGTCCGTGAGGACCGCGGCCCAGCGTCCGCTCCCGGCAAGGTCGTGCAGCGAGTGCATCACCAGGCCCGCGGCGACGGCGACGACGGCGACGTCGTCCGCGGCCACCTGCGCCCAGCGGAACGGCCGGCTGCGGGCGCCGGCGCCCTCGATGACGGTCCACCCCGACGTCGATCCCGTGCCGGGAGCGCTCACCTCGACCACGGCGCGCCCACCCGGGTGCAGGAGCTCGCGCACCCGGCCGAGCAGCCGGTGCGGCTCGCCGCAGATGCCGACGTTGCCGTCGGCGAGCAGCACGCTGGACCACTCGCCCTCGTCGGGCAGCGGCTCGAACACGTCGGCGACGACCGCGTCCGCGCCGCGGCGTCGGGTCTGGGTCACGGCCTCGTCGACCAGGTCGACGCCGAGGGCCCGGTGACCGCGACGGGCGAGCTCCTGGGTGAGGCGGCCGGGGCCGCAGCCGATGTCGAGCGTCGCCCCGCGACACAGGTCGAGCAGGGCGTGGTCGGCGGCGCCGGCCGGCCCCGTCCAGGACGCGACCGGCAGCGGCAACGGCGGGAGCATCTCGTCGGCCTCGTGGACGACGTGGGTCGGCACCCCGCGCAGCGCGGAGGTGAAGACCTCGGTGAACGAGCGCTCGGCGGTCACGGTGCCACCGCCGTGCTGTCGACCCAGGCCCGCAGGGTGCGCGCGAAGTGCGTGTCGGGTGCGAGGCGGGCCACCTCGTGGGCGTCGTCGATCGTGTCGACGTCGCGGAGCCTGGCGGTCGCCCCGACGGTGTGACCGGCGGCGAGGAGCGCGGCCCGGGTGTCGTCGTGCGTGGCGGCGGTGGACATCACGACCGTCGCCAGCGGTGCCGCGACCCGTGGGTCACGGCGGGCCAGCACCCACCAGCCGCCGTCGGGCGCCGGCCCCAGGCAGGCGTCGTACGCCCCGAGGTCGCGCGCCGCACCGAGGAGGAGGTCGGACGTCAGGTGCGGGGTGTCCATGCCCACCTGCACGACCGGGCCGTGGCCGGCGTCCTCGTGCGCGGCGACGAGCCGCTCGGCGAAGGTGCGGCCGCGCTGGGGGGTGATCGTCCAGCCGCGGACGGCGTCGGCCAGGTCGGCCCCACGGGCACCGTCGGCGAGGTCGCCGGCCAGCGCCAGGTGTCCCCGGGCGCCGGGCGTCGCCTCGACGGCGGCGACCGTGTCGAGCAGGGCCGCGGCGGCGAGGTCGGCGGCGACGTCGTCACCGGTGTGGGCGGCGAGCCGGGTCTTGGCCCGGCCAGCGACGGGTGCCTTCGCCATCACCAGCACGGTGAAGCCGCTCACGACAGCACCCGCCAGAAGTCGCGGGCCGTGCGCACGGTCCCCGTCACCGAGCCGGAGACCTTGGAGCGGGTGCCCTCGGCGCGGGGGTGGTAGTCGACGTCGTGCTCGGTGATCCGCCACCCCGCGCGGGTGACGGCCTGCAGCAGCTCGACGGGGTAGCCGAAGCGACGGTCGCGCAGGCCGAGGTCGAGCAGCGCCTGGCGCCGGCACACCCGCATCGGCGCGATGTCGTGGGCGTCCATCCCGATCGAGCGGCGCAGCCAGGCAACGATCAGGGCGTTGCCCAGCCGGGCGTGCCACGGCCACACGCCGCGACCGGTGGGACGTCGTCGGCCGACGGACATGTCGGCGCGGTCCTCGCGCACGTCGGCGAGCAGGCGCCGCAGGTCGGTGGGGTCGAAGGAGCCGTCACCGTCCATGACGGCGACGTAGTCGTGGGTCGCGGCCAGCATCCCGGCGTGGACGGCCGAGCCGTAGCCCGGCGTCGGCTCCACGACGACCCGCGCACCGAGGCCGGCCGCGACCTCCGCGGTGCCGTCACGCGATCCGTTGTCGACGACCACGACGGAGAACTCGGCCGGCACCCGGGCGAGCAGGGCGGCCAGCGCGGGGGCCTCGTCGCGGCACGGCAGCACCAGGTCGCAGACGGTGTCGTGGGTCATGTCATCGAACGTAGCCAGTCGGGCGCAGCCCGTGCTCACCCTTCGGCTTACGAAACTGTGACGGCACTCGGCGGCACTGGGTGCGCTCGCAGGCGGCCCCTAGGCTCGGCGGCATGACCGAGGGGGGCACGACCGTACGCGTGGGGCGACGGGCCGCGATCGGTCTGACCGTGGCGGCGCTGGTGCTGCTGGCGTCGTTCGTCGTCCCGCCCATGACCGGCTGGGACGTCGACGCGCGCAGCGACATGCTGGGCGTGCCGCCGACCCACGGCTTCTGGCAGGCCAAGGTCGGCATCGGCACCCTGCCGGCGTTGCTCGTCGCCGGCCTCGGGGTGTGGCGCGCGGAGGCCTGGGCGCTGGCCTGGTCGTGGCGCCGCCTGCTGCTGACGGCGTACGTCGTCGCGCTGGTGTGGCTGGTGTCCCTCGCCCTCGTCGACGGCTCTGCCGGGCTGACGCGGGTGATGACCAACGACACCGAGTACCTCGTCACGGCGCGGACGGTGTCCGACGTGCCGGCACTGCTCGCGGGATACGTCGAGCGGATCCCGCAGGCCCACCCGGACAACTGGCCGATCCACGTCGCCGGCCACCCGCCCGGGGCGCTGCTGTTCTTCGTGGGGCTTGTCGCGGTCGGCCTGGGCAGCGACCTCGCGGCCGCGCTCGTGGTCTGCGCCGTGGCGGCCAGCATCCCGGTGGCGACCCTGGTCGCCCTGCGCGCGCTCGGGGTGGACCGCGGCGCCCGCCTCGCGGCGCCCTTCTTGGTGCTGACGCCGGCGGCGGTGTTCCTGGCAGTGTCGGCGGACGCGGTGTTCACCGCACTCGGCGCATGGGGGCTCGCTGCCCTCGCTCTGTCGGCGACGTCGCCCTCCCGCGGGCGCCTCATCGGCTGGGGCGTCGTGGCGGGCCTGCTGCTGGGCTGGTGCGTGATGAGCTCCTACGGCCTGCCGCTGCTCGGCCTGCCCGCGCTGGCGGTGCTGTTCCTCGCCCGCTCGTGGTGGCCGCTGCCGGTCGCGGCGGGCGCCGCGCTGGTGGTGGTGCTGGGCTTCGCCGTCCTCGGCTTCGCGTGGTGGGAGGCCTACCCGGTGCTCGTCGACCGCTACTGGGACGGGATCGCCTCGACGCGGCCGGGGGCGTACTGGATGTGGGGCAACCTCGGGGCGCTGCTCGTGTCGGGTGGCCCCCTGCTCGGCGCCGGCCTGGCGGTCGCGGCACGTCGCCACGAGGGCGAGGCGCGCACGCTCGCGGTCCTGGCGCTGGCGGGTGCGGCCGCGGTCGCCGCGGCCGACCTGAGCCGGATGTCGAAGGCGGAGGTCGAGCGGATCTGGCTGCCGTTCGTGCCGTGGCTGACCCTGTCGCTGGCGCTGCTGCCGGGCGGCTGGCGGCGCTGGGGTCTGGGGCTCCAGGTGCTCACCGCGCTGGTGGTGCAGCACCTGCTCTACACGACCTGGTGAGTCCTCAGGCGCGCAGCGGTGCGGTCGCGAAGTCGGCGAGCCCGGCGTGCGGGTCGACCGACGCCGTGAAGCCCAGCTCCGCCGTGGCGAGAGCGGGCGAGGCCACCACGTGGCGTACGTCGCCGACACGGAAGCCCCCGGTCACCTGCGGGGCGATGTCGCGCCCCGTGCCCTCCGCGACGCGGGTCGCGACGTCGAGGATGGTGACGGGCGTGCCGGAGCAGACGTTGTAGGCGGCGTAGCGCGGCGCCGACTCGGTGACGACCTGCTCGAGCGCTGCGACGTTGGCGCGGGCCACGTCGTCGACGTGGACGAAGTCGCGCACCTGCCCACCGTCCTCGAAGACCTGCGGCCGCTCGCCGCGCTCGAGCGAGGAGCGGAACATCGCCGCGACCCCGGAGTAGGGGGTGTCGCGCGGCATGCCCGGGCCGTAGACGTTGTGGTAGCGCAGGGCCACCGCGCCGGCGCCGGCCTGACGCACCCACGACGAGGCGTAGTGCTCCTGGGCGAGCTTGCTCGCGGCATAGCTGCTGCGCGGGTCGAGGCGGGCGTCCTCGGGGACCAGCGACCACGCGAGCGGCTCCGCGCACACGGGGCAGTGGTTGTCGAAGTCGCCGCCCTCGAGCGCCGCGAGGTCACGCGGCGGCGGCTGCTGCTCGCCGTGGCGCGGGCAGGTGTAGCGCCCCTCGCCGTAGACCACCATCGACGAGGCCAGCACCAGCCGGTCGACGCCGGCGTCGTGCATCGCCGCCAGCAGGGCGGCCGTGCCGAGGTCGTTGTGGGAGGCGTACGCCGGCAGGTCGCCGACGCGGACCCCCGCGCCGACCAGCGCGGCCTGGTGGCAGACGACGTCGACGCCGCGCAGCAGGTCGGCCCACTCCGGCGACCCGGCCTCGCGCACGTCGAGCTGGTGGACGCCGTCGGGCGGGGCGGTGGAGCCGTGGGCGCCACCCCCATGAGCATTGGCCAGCATCAGGTCGACGCCGACGACCTCGTGCCCGTCCGCGGTCAGGGCTTGGTCGATCGCGCCGCCGATGAAGCCGGCCGCGCCGGTGAGCAGGACCCTCACGTGGCCGGCACCTCGTAGGTCAGGTCGACGCCGTCCGCCCACGTCGAGCAGGTGCAGCCCTCCGGGTCGGGCAGCGCCTCGATCGCCGCGGTGAGCAGGCCGGTGAGCCGCTCGAGGTTCTGGCGGAAGAGCGCGAAGACCTGCTCCTGGCCGACCCCGTCGCCCGACTCGGCGCCGGCGTCCATGTCGGTGACCAGCGCGAGCGAGGCGTAGCACTGGCGCATCTCGCGGGCGAGGGCCGCCTCGGGGGCGCCGGTCATGTTGATCAGGTCCCATCCCTGGCCCGCGTAGTGCCTCGACTCCGCGCGGGTGGAGAAGCGCGGCCCCTCGACGACGACCATGGTGCCGCCGGCCCGCACGTCCGCGTCGGCGCCGGCCAGCGCTGCGGAGACGCCCGGGCAGTAGGGGTCGGCGAAGGGCAGGTGCACCGCGCCGGACTCGACGAACGACCCGATGCGGCGGTGGGTGCGGTCGACGAGCTGGTCGGGGACGACGAGGTCGCCCGGCGCGACGGTGTCGCGGAGCCCGCCGACGGCACACGGCGCCAGCACCTGGCGTACGCCCAGTGACCGCAGCGCCCACGCGTTGGCGCGGTAGGGGATGGCGTGCGGCGGGTGGTCGTGGTGGCGGCCGTGCCGGGGGAGGAAGGCGACCCGGCGACCCGCCACCTCGGCGATCCCGATCGGCGCGGACGGCTCGCCGTACGGCGTCGCAACCACGTGCTCGGTCGGGTCGGGGAGGAAGGAGTAGAAGCCGGAGCCGCCGATCACGGCGACGTCGGCGCGGGGGGAGTCGGTCACCACCCGAAACTAGCGGACCCCTGGGACGACCCCCGTACGTCATACGAACCCGCACCGATGGGTGCGGGTTCGTATGACGCAGACGAGGGGGCAGGTCAGTCGTCGGAGGCCGAGGACCCTTCCTTCGACTTGATCAGGTCCATGACCGTCGAGTCGGCCAGGGTCGTCACGTCGCCGACCTCGCGGTGCTCGGCGACGTCCTTGAGCAGGCGGCGCATGATCTTGCCGGAGCGGGTCTTGGGCAGCTCGGGCACCACCATGATCTGGCGCGGCTTGGCGATCGCGCCGATCTCCTTCGCGACGTGCGTGCGCAGCTCCTCGACGATGTCCGCGCCACCGTCGCCCGCGGAGTCGCGGAGGATGACGAAGGCGCACACGGCCTGGCCGGTGGTCTCGTCCGCAGCGCCCACGACGGCCGCCTCGGCGACCTTCGGGTGCGACACCAGGGCCGACTCGATCTCGGTCGTGGAGAGGCGGTGGCCGGAGATGTTCATGACGTCGTCGACGCGGCCGAGCAGCCAGATGTCACCGTCGTCGTCGAGCTTGGCGCCGTCGCCGGCGAAGTAGAGGCCCTCCCAGCGCGACCAGTAGGTGTCCTTGAAGCGCTGGTCGTCACCCCAGATCGTGCGGAGCATGGCGGGCCACGGCTCGCGGATCACGAGGTAGCCGCCGTTGCCGTTGCCGACCGGCTCCGCCTCGTCGTTGACCACGTCGACGGAGATGCCCGGCAGCGCCTTCATCGCCGAGCCGGGCTTGCCGGAGGTGACGCCGGGCAGCGGGCTGATCATCATCTGGCCGGTCTCGGTCTGCCACCAGGTGTCGACGATCGGGCAGCGCTCGCCGCCGATGACCTCGCGGTACCAGACGTACGCCTCGGGGTTGATCGACTCACCGACCGAGCCGAGCAGCCGCAGGGAGGTGAGGTCGTAGCCGTCGGGGATCTCGCGGCCCTGCTTCATGAAGGTCCGGATCGCGGTGGGGGCGGTGTAGAAGATGGTGACCTTGAGGTCCTGGATGATCTGCCACCAGCGGCCCTTCTCGGGCGTGCCCTCGTACATCACCTGCGTCGCGCCGTTGGCGAGCGGGCCGTAGACCATGTAGGAGTGGCCGGTCACCCAGCCCACGTCGGCGGTGCACCAGTAGACATCGGTCTCGGGCTTGAGGTCGAAGACCTCCCAGTGCGTGAACGACGTGCCGGTGAGGTAGCCGCCAGTGGTGTGCAGGATGCCCTTCGGCTTGCCGGTCGTGCCGGAGGTGTACATGACGTAGAGCGGGTGCTCGGAGTCGTGCATCTCCGGCTCGTGCTCGGCCGAGGCGCCGTCGACGGCGTCGTGCCACCACACGTCGCGGTCGTCGTGCCAGTCGACGTCCTGGCCCGTACGCCGTACGACGAGGACGTGGCGCACCAGGTCGCCGGTCTTCTCGACGGCCTCGTCGACGGCCGGCTTGAGCGCGCTGGCCGCACCGCGGCGGTAGCCGCCGTCGGAGGTGATCACGACGTGCGCCTCGCAGTCGGAGATGCGCGAGGCGAGGGCGTCGGCGGAGAACCCGCCGAACACGACGGTGTGCGGGGCGCCGAGGCGGGCGCAGGCGAGCATCGCGACGACGACCTCGGGGATCATCGGCATGTAGATCGCGACGCGATCGCCCTTCTTCACGCCGAGCTCGGTCAGCGCGTTGGCGGCGCGGGACACGTCGTCCTTGAGCTGGGAGTAGGTGATGTCGCGGGTGTCGTCGTCCGGCTCGCCGACCCAGTGGATCGCGACCTTGTCACCGTTGCCGGCCTCCACATGGCGGTCCACGCAGTTGACCGAGGCGTTGAGGGTGCCGCCCACGAACCACTTCGCGAAGGGCGGGTTCGACCAGTCGAGGACCTGGTCCCACTTCTGGCCCCAGTCGAGCCGCTCGGCGGCGTCGGCCCAGAAGGCCTCGCGGTCGGAGTCCGCGCGGGCGTAGGCCTCCTCCTTGACGTTGGCGTCGGCGGCCAGTGCGGCCGGCGGCTCGAACCGCCGGTCCTCGCGGGACAGGTTGGACAGGGTCTGCTCGGACAAGGCGCTCTCCTCGTGCAGGGCACGTGCTGGGTGTCAGGGCGTGTCGGGGGTGTCTGGGAAGGGGCCCCCTCGCCGAACCTACTCCGGCTCGGCGAGGGGGTCACGGGTGAATCACGCAGGGTCCACGTGGATCAGTGGTGCGTCGCGCCCTCGGCGCCGGCGCCGGTCAGGGCGCGGACCTCGAGCTCGGTGAAGCGCTCCTCCGCGGACGGCTCCCGGCTGGTGATCGTGCCGATGTAGCCGAGCAGGAAGCCCAGCGGGATCGAGACGATGCCCGGGTTGTTGAGCGGGAAGATCGCGAAGTCCGCGTCGGGGAACATCGAGGTCGGCAGGCTCGACATGACGGGCGAGACCAGCACCAGGCCGACGGCGGAGACGAGGCCGCCGTAGATGCTCCACGTGGCGCCACGGGTGTTGAAGCGACGCCAGAACATGTTGTAGATGATCGCCGGCAGGTTCGCCGACGCCGCCACCGCGAAGGCCAGGGCCACGAGGAAGGCGATGTTGAGGCGCTGCGCCGGGATGGACAGCACGATCGCGATGGCGCCGATCGCGAAGGCGGCGATGCGGGCGACCCGCACCTCGTCCTTCTCGCTGACCTCCTGGTCCTTCTTGAGCACGCCCTTGTAGAGGTCGTGCGCCACCGACGACGAGCTGGCCAGGGTCAGGCCGGCCACCACCGCGAGGATCGTCGCGAAGGCGACCGCGGCGATGAGCGCCAGCAGGACGGCGCCACCCGTGGACCCCGCGCCGCCACCGACGGCCTCGGCGAGGAGCGGGGAGGCGAGGTTCTGGTTGCCGCCCACGGCCGGGTCGACGGCCTCGCGGTCCAGCAGCGCCGCGGCACCGAAGCCGAGCACCAGCGTCATCAGGTAGAACGCGCCGATCAGGCCGATCGCCCACAGCACCGACTTGCGGGCGTCACGGGCGGTCGGGACGGTGTAGAAGCGGATCAGGATGTGCGGCAGGCCCGCGGTGCCGAGCACCAGGGCCAGGCCGAGCGACAGGAAGTCGATCTGCGACGTCAGCGTGCTGCCGTACTGCAGTCCAGGCTGGAGGAACGCGTCGCCCTTGCCCGAGTTCTCGGCAGCGGCGCCGAGCAGCGAGGACAGGTTGAAGTTGAACTCGGCGAGCACCAGCAGCACGATCAGCGCCGAGCCGAGCATCAGCAGCACGGCCTTGACGATCTGGACGTAGGTCGTGCCCTTCATGCCGCCGACGACGACGTAGAAGATCATCAGGATGCCGACGCCGACGATGGTGATGTTCTTGATCGCCTCGCTGTCGACGCCCAGGAGCAGCGCGACGAGCGTGCCGGCGCCGACCATCTGGGCCAGCAGGTAGAAGATCGAGACGACCACGGTCGACACGGACGCCGCCGTGCGGACCTTGCGCTGGTTCATCCGGAAGGCGAGCTGGTCGGCCATCGTGTAGCGACCGGCGTTGCGGAGCATCTCGGCAACCAGCAGCAGGGCGACGAGCCACGCGACGAGGAAGCCGATGGAGTAGAGGAAGCCGTCGTAGCCGTAGACCGCGATGGCACCCGAGATGCCGAGGAACGACGCGGCCGACATGTAGTCGCCACCGATCGCCAGGCCGTTCTGGAAGCCGGAGAAGGACCGGCCGCCGGAGTAGAAGTCGGTGGCCGTCTTGGTCTGGCGGCTGGCCCAGAAGGTGATGCCGACCGTCAGCGCGACGACCGACAGGAACAGGAACGTGGTCAGGAACTGGTCGCTCATGCCTGGCCCCGCTTCCCGGTGGTGCCGGCCTGGTCGCGGTAGGCCTGCTCGAGGTTGCGCGCCAGCGGGTCGAGCTTGGCGTTGGAGTAGCGGCTGTACATGAACGCCAGCCCGAAGGTCGTGACGAACTGCAGGAGCCCGAAGATCAGGGCCACGTTGATGTTGCCCGCGACCTTGATGGCCATGAAGTCGCCTGCCCAGTTCGACATGGCGACGTAGAGCAGGTACCAGGCCAGGAAGGCCACGGTGGCCGGGATGACGAAGCCGCGGTAGCGCTTCCTCAGCTCGGCGAACTCACTGGATTCGTGGAGCCGGTCGTAGACCGGATCGTGGCGCGCTGCCTGGTCGGGTGCCTCGGTGGTCACGGCTTGGTCCTCTCACAAGGGGGTCACGGTCACGCACTGTGACCGCGGTCACCGTGGCACCGGTCACATCCGGGGCGGGAGGGTCCCGGGCGGCCGGGGCGGTCGATGGCGCCCGCCGAGCGGTGAGCGGCGGGTGGGGTACGACGAACGGTCGGGGTGCGAGGCTTCGCCCGTGACCGACACCGACGCCCGCCGCGACGGCGTACGCATCCTCGCTTCCGCCTGGGTGCTGCTGACCCTCGTCGTCCTCGCGGTGGGGTGGCTGCTCACCGGACCGCTGGAGTCGGTGGTGGACCCGTGGGACGACCGCGTCGCGGTGGGGGTCGAGGAACGGCGTACTCCTGCCCTCGACGTGGCCGCTGCTGCCGGCAGCCACGTCGCCGACACGGTGGTGGGGATCGGCCTGGCCGTCGTCATCGCGCTGGTGGCCTGGCGGTGGCAGGGCTCGCGTCGCCCGCTCGTCTACTACGGCGTGCTCGTCGTCGGCGCCCTCGCGCTCTACCTGGTGGCCACGTGGTTCATCACCCGCGACCGCCCGCCGGTCGAGATCCTCGACCCGGGACTCGTGCCGGACCACAGCTTCCCGTCCGGCCACGTCGTGACCTCGGTCGTGGTCTACGTCGCCCTCGCGGTCCACCTCTCCCGCACCGTGGCGGGAGCGAGCCGTTGGGTCTGGCCCCTGTACGCCGTCCCGCTGGTCGTCGCTGCCAGCCGCCTCTACCAGGGTGCCCACCACCCCACGGACGTGCTGACGAGCCTGGTCGTCGCCCCGCTCTGGGTCGCGGTCGTCGCCCACGTCGTGCTGCCGAGGCGCGTTTCCGCGCAGTGACAAGGTGGGGTCCATGACCTCTCGCACAGCTGACCCGATCGTCGTCGTCACCGGTGCCAACGGCCTGGTCGGCAGCCACGTGGTGGCCGCCCTGGCCGAGCGGGGTGCGACCGTGCGCGCGGTTGTACGCCGGGTCGGCACCGCGCCGAGCGCTCCGGGCGTCGAGGAGCACGTCGGCGACTTCGCCGAGCCGGCCTTCGCCGACTCCGTGGTCGCGGACGCGGACGCGCTCGTCACCACCGTCCACCCGCTCGGCTCCGGCGCCGAGGACCAGCGCCGCGTCGGCCTCGACGGCACGCTCGTGATCGCCGAGGCCGCGGTCGCCGCCGCCGTGCCCCTGCTGGTGCACGTCTCGACGGCTGGTGTCTACGACCGAAGCCCCGGGGTCGGGGACATCGACGAGGACGGTGCGCTGGTGCCGGACGGCTCGTCGGCGTACGGCGTGGTGAAGCGCGACACCGACGCCGCCCTCGAGCGGCTGGCCGGCATCACCCGCGTGCTGCTGCGCCCGCCCGCGATCCTCGGTCCGGGCGGGTCGTCGGTGTGGAACACGGTCCGTCCGCGCGACATCGCGGCCGACCCGGCCGAGCAGCACGCCGTCGCCGACGCGACCTTCGCCTGGGTGCACGTGGACGACCTGGCGGCCATCGCCGCCGACCTCGCGACGGGCGCCATCCCCGTGGGGTCCGACGTGGCGACCGGACCGGTCGACGGCGGCTGCACCCCGGTCAACGTGGCCAGCGGTCCCGCGACGCAGCGCGACTACCTCGGTGCCGTGGCGTCCGCCCTCGGGCTCGAGCCGACGTGGGACGACGAGCCGGCCTGGACCGGGCAGATCCGTGCCGACCGGGCGCGGGGCTGGGGCTGGTCGCCGCAGGTGTCCCTCGAGGACGCGCTCGCGGAGCTGCAGGCGGGGTTGCGGGAGTCCTAGGTCGCCTGCCGGACCATCCACCGGTCCGGCTCCGGCAGCGGCGTGAAGCCGTGGGCCGCGTAGACCGTGTGGGCGTCGTACGTCGACAGCAGCGTGCGGCGGACCCCGAGGTCGTCGAGCGCCCAGTAGGCGTCGGTGCTGAGCCAGTGGTGCACGAGGTCGAGGTCCATCGCGTCGGGGCCGGTGCGGATCTCGTAGCCGTCGGTCATGGGGTGATTCTGGCCCGGGTGCACGCTGGGACGCTTGGGTAATCCAGTGAGGGATGGCTGCCCGTGCCGGGTAGTCCAGTGAGGGATGGCTGTGTCGAGGACCGTCCTGCAGCCACATGTCACTGGACTACGACCGGCCGGCGGAGCTACCCGGTAGTCCACCGGCAGGTGGCTGCCCCGACCCGTCCCGGCCAGCCACTTCCCGGTGGACTACCGAGGGCCGACAGCCACTTCCCCGTGAACTACCCGGACGTACGCCGCGTCGGGTGCGGCCGCCGCAACGTGTCGGGCAGCAGCCGGGCACCCGTCCCGCGCTCGGCCTGGACGTCGTCGGGGTTGGAGAAGGCGCAGCTGCGCAGGCTCAGGCAGCCGCAGCCGATGCAGCCGTCGAGCCCGCCCTTCAACCGCTCGAGCGCGGCGATCTGCTCGTCGAGGCGGCGGCGCCAGTGGCGCGAGATGCGCTGCCAGTCGGCCTTGGTGGGGGTGCGGTTGCCGGGCAGGCGGGCCAGCTCCCCGCGGATCTCATCGATGCTCAGCCCGACGTTGGAGGCGGCGCGGATGAAGGCCAGGCGACGCAGCACGCTGCGCTCGAACTGGCGCTGCCCGCCGGCCGAGCGGTGTGCCTCGACGAGTCCCTCGGCCTCGTAGTAGCGGATCGCCGACGCCGCGAAGCCGCTGCGCCGCGAGACCTCGCCCATCGGCAGATGGTCGTGCCCACCCGTCACAGAGGCCCCTCGAGCTCATGTCCACTTCAACTTCAGTGATCTTGCCATGGGATCGAAACGGCAGCCGCGCTCCGCGGAATCCCGGTTCCGGGCCCGATGGCGTACGCTGGTGGTTGTTGAAGGGACGATCCCCGGATCGTCCTGGCCGCTCACGATGTGCGGCTCGTGTTCTTACTCCTGGTTTTCGGTTCGCTGGACTCCATCAGGTGGATGTCTTCAGCAGGTCGCCGGCACACAGCCCGCGAACGAAACAAAGGAAACACATCATGGCTCAGGGCACCGTCAAGTGGTTCAACGCTGACAAGGGCTTCGGCTTCATCGCGCAGGACGGCGGCGGCGAGGACGTGTTCGTCCACTTCTCCGCGATCCAGTCCAACGGCTACAAGTCGCTCGAGGACAACCAGAAGGTCGAGTTCGACCTCGCCCAGGGCCCCAAGGGTCCCCAGGCCGAGAACGTCCGCATCGCCTGACATCTCGTCGAAGAGCCCCGTCCGCCTCGTGCGGCCGGGGCTCTTCGTGCGTTCGGGGGCAGGTCGCACCGGCCGAGGGCCGTGAGGCGGTGAGGTCCGTGAGGTCGTGAGGGAAACGTGACGGTCCTGCCACCGCCGGGCCCACGCGCACGTCACAGTCGCCGACCACGCTGCTGCCATGAGCACGCAGACCCCCACCCGCCGTAGCCGCCGCTGGATCGAGGACTGGCGTCCCGAGGACCCCGAGTTCTGGGAGACCACCGGCCGCCGCGTCGCCCGGCGCAACCTGGTCTGGTCGATCTTCGCCGAGCACCTCGGCTTCTCGGTGTGGCTGATCTGGAGCGTCAGCTCGGCCTTCCTGGTGGCCACCGGGTTCGACTACACGCCGCAGCAGCTCTTCCTGCTGGTGGCGCTGCCCAACCTCGTCGGCTCGCTGCTGCGCCTGCCCTACACCTTCGCGGTGCCGAAGTTCGGCGGTCGCAACTGGACGATGGCGAGCGCGGCGCTGCTGCTCATCCCGACGCTCGGCTTCGCGTACGCCGTGCAGCGGCCGGACACGCCCTACTGGGTCTTCTGCCTCATCGCCGCCACCGCGGGCCTGGGCGGCGGCAACTTCGCCAGCTCGATGGCGAACATCAACTTCTTCTACCCCTCGGCCAAGAAGGGTGCCGCGCTGGGCCTCAACGCCGCCGGCGGCAACCTCGGCGTCTCGCTGATCCAGCTCTTCCTGCCGGTCATCGTCGGCGGCGCGGGGATCTTCGGACTGGTCAAGGCCTCCGAGGGCGGGATCGACCTGCAGCGCGCGGCCTGGGTCTACGCCGGGCTCGCGATCGTCGCGACGCTCGCGGCGTACTTCTTCATGGACAACCTGGCCACCGCGAAGTCCTCGCCGCGTGAGCAGATGCAGGTCGTGCGCAAGCGGCAGACGTGGATCATGGCGTTCCTCTACATCGGCACCTTCGGGTCCTTCATCGGCTACTCCGCCGCCATGCCGCTGCTCATCAAGCTCAACTTCTGGGTGCCGGAGCCGGCGCCGCTGGGCACCGGCATCTACTTCGCCTACTTCGCGTTCCTCGGTGCCCTGGTGGGCTCGGCGACCCGGCCGTTCGGCGGTTGGCTGGCCGACCGCCTCGGTGGCGCCAAGGTGACGCTGGGTGCGTTCGCCGCGATGGTCGTCTTCACCCTCGCCGTGCTCTGGACGCTCATGCAGCTCACCCCCAACCCGACCGCGGACCCGGCGATCGCGTCCGCCAACCAGTCGTGGTTCCCGTGGTTCCTGGGCTTCTTCCTCTGCGTCTTCGCCGCGACCGGCATCGGCAACGGGTCGACGTACAAGATGATCCCGGCGATCTGGCGCACCGAGGCCGAGCGCGCCACGCCGGCCGGTACCCCCGAGCGCACCGCCGCCCTGCTGGCCGGCACCAAGCAGGCCTCCGCCGCGATCGGCGTGATCGGCGCGGTGGGTGCCGTCGGCGGCTTCCTCATTCCGATGGCCTTCAGCGCACCGTGGGTGGCCGACCCGATGTCCGCCACCAAGGGCGCCTTCCTGGTCTTCACCGTCTTCTACGTCGTGTGCGGCGCGGTGACGTGGGCGGTCTACCTGCGCCGTCCCGCCGAGGTCCGGGCCCAGAGCCTGGCCGGCGCCGGCATCTGATCGGTCAGTGGATCAGTGGCGACGGAGACACACTGCCCCTACTGCTCCCTGCAGTGCGGGATGCGGCTCACCGGCCGGCGTGCGCCGGAGGTGTCGGCGTGGGAGGAGTTCCCCGTCAACCAGGGCGCGCTGTGCCGCAAGGGCTGGGCCGCGGCCGGGCTGTACGGCGGTCGCGAGCGGCTCACGTCGCCACTCGTCCGCGATCGGGAGACCGGCGAGTGGTCGGCGGTGACGTGGGACGACGCGCTCGACCGGGTCGTCGCCGGGATCCGCGCCGCGCAGGCGGCGAAGGGCCCCGACGGCGTCGCGGTCTTCGGCGGCGGCGGGCTCACCAACGAGAAGGCGTACGCCCTCGGCAAGCTCGCCCGCGTCGCGCTCGGCACCTCGCAGATCGACTACAACGGCCGCTGGTGCATGAGCTCGGCTGCCTCGGCCGGGATCCGCGCCTTCGGCCTCGACCGCGGCCTGCCCTTCCCGCTCGCCGACGTCGAGGAGACCGACGTGCTGGTGCTCGTGGGTTCCAACCTCGCCGAGACCATGCCGCCGGCCGCGCGTCACCTCGACCGGCTGCGCGCCCGCGGCGGTCGCGTCGTCGTCATCGACCCGAGGCGTACGCCGACCGCGGACCGCGCCGACCTCGTCCTCCAGCCGGTGCCGGGCACGGACCTCGCGCTCGCCCTCGGCCTGCTGCACCTGCTCGTCGCCGCCGGTGCCGTGGACGAGGGCTACCTCGCGGCCCGCACGACCGGGTGGGCAGCCGTGAAGGAGTCGGTCGCACCGTGGTGGCCGGAGCGGGTCGAGCGGGTGACCGGCATCGAGGCGTCGCAGGTGCGCGAGCTCGCGGAGGTGCTGGCCGGCTCACCGCGCGTCATGGTGCTCACCGCCCGCGGCGCGGAGCAGCACTCCACCGGCTCCGACACCGTGCTGGCCTGGATCAACCTGGTGCTGGCCCTCGGCATGGTCGGCAAGCGCGGTGCGGGCTACGGCTGCCTCACCGGGCAGGGCAACGGCCAGGGCGGTCGCGAGCACGGGCAGAAGGCTGACCAGCTGCCCGGCTACCGCCGCATCGACGACCCCGCGGCCCGCGCCCACGTCGCCGGCGTGTGGGGCGTCGATCCTGACTCGCTGCCCGGCCCCGGGCGGTCGGCGTACGAGCTCCTCGACGCCTGCGGCGCCGACGACGGTCCCTCCGCGATGCTGGTGCTCGGCTCCAACATCGTCGTCAGCGCGCCCAACGCGACGCGCGTCACCGAACGGCTCGAGGCGCTCGACCTGCTGGTGGTGTGCGACGTGGTGATGTCGGAGACCGCCGCCATCGCCGACGTGGTGCTGCCGGTGACGCAGTGGGCGGAGGAGACCGGCACCATGACGAACCTCGAGGGCCGGGTCGTGCTGCGGCAGAAGGCGATCACCCCGCCGTCCGGCGTGCGGTCGGACCTCGAGGTCATCGCCGGGATCGCGGAGCGGCTGGGGTCGACGGCGACCTTCGCGACCGACCCGGAAGAGGTCTTCGCCGAGCTCGGCCGGGCGTCCGCGGGCGGGCCGGCGGACTACTCGACGATCACCTACGACCGGATCCGCGACGAGGGCGGTGTCTTCTGGGGTGGCGAGCGGCTCTTCGCCTCGTCCTTCGCGCACCCCGACGGCCGGGCCCGGATGCTGACCGTCGAGCACCGCGGCGCGGCCGAGGTCCCGGACGACGACTACCCCGTCCACCTCACGACCGGGCGGGTGCTCGCGCAGTACCAGTCCGGAGCGCAGACCCGCCGCGTCCGCGACCTCCCCGACGGCGGTCCTTTCGTCGAGCTGCACCCGCTCCTCGCCGGCAGGCTCGGCCTCGCCACCGGCGAGGCGGTCCAGGTCTCCACGCGGCGCGGCACGATGACCGCGCCTGCGCGGGTCGTGACCACGATCCGTCCCGACACGGTGTTCGTGCCCTTCCACTGGGTCGGCGCCAACCGGCTGACCAACGACGCGCTCGACCCAGCCTCGCGGATGCCGGAGTTCAAGGTGTGCGCCGCGCGGCTCGCGGCGGTGGGTCGTGGCTGAGCGGGTCGTCGTGGTCGGCGGTGGCATGGCCGCCGTCCGACTGGCCGAGCAGCTCGTCGGCGCCGACGTGTGCCTCACGGTGCTCGCCGACGAGCCGCACGCGCCCTACAACCGGATCCTGCTCTCCGCGGTCCTCGAGGGCACCCACTCCGCTGACGCGCTGACGCTGCGCTCGCCGGAGTGGTTCGAGGCGCAGGGCTTCGACCTGCGGCTCGGCGCGCGGGTGCTCGAGCTCGACCGCGACGCCCGCGAGGTGGTGCTGGTCGATGGGGAACGCATCGCCTACGACCGGCTCGTCCTGGCCTGCGGATCGATCCCCACGCTCCCGCCGATCCGCGGCCTGGTGCGCCGCGACGGCACGCTCCACCCGAAGGTGCATCCCTTCCGGAGCCTGGCGGACTGCCGCCGTCTCGACGCGGCCACCCACCCCGGGCGGCGGGCGGTCGTCGTCGGCGGCGGCCTCCTCGGCCTCCAGGTCGCCCGCGCGCTGTCGGTGCGCGGGGTGCTCACCGAGGTCGTCGAGGGCGCCGACCACCTCCTCGCCGGCCAGGTCGGCGCGCCGGCGGGCGGGGTGCTGGCTCGCGACCTGCGCCGCCTCGGCACCGAGGTCTACACCGGCGCCCGCGCGGTCCGGATGACCGACGACGGCGTCCAGCTCGACAACGGCGCCCTCCTGCCGACCGACCTTGTCGTCCTCACAGCCGGCGGCCGGCCGTCGACCGCGCTGGCCCGCCGCGCCGGGCTGATGGTGGGCCGCGGGATCGTCGTCGACAGCACGCTCACGAGCGTCACCGACGACCGCATCCACGCCATCGGCGACTGCGCGGAGCACCGTCGGCGTACGACCGGGTTCGTCCCGCCCGCCTGGGAGCAGGCCGAGGTCCTGGCCCGCGTCCTGCGCGGGGAGGAAGCGGCGTACGACGGCCTGCGCAGCGTCGCGCGGCTGCGCGCCACCGGGCTCGAGGTCGCCGTGCTCGGCGACCCGCGCACCGCCGAGGGCGAGGTCGTCGAGGTGACGAACCCGATCGCCGGCTCGCACCGGCGCCTCGTGGTCCACGGCGGTCGGATCGTCGCGGCCGCGCTGGTCGGTGACCTGTCGCGCGTCGGGCTGATCACCCAGCTCTACGACCGCGGCACGATCCTCGGCCCCGACGAGCCCGGCCAGCTGCTGCTGCCCGAGGCCGCCGACGCCCCCACCCCGCTGCCCGACGAGGCCGAGGTCTGCGCCTGCGCCGGCGTCAGCGCGGGGGAGATCCGGGCGTGCGGGACGGTCGCGGAGTGCGTCGACCGGACCCGCGCGACCACCGGCTGCGGCGGGTGCGCGGACGTCGTACGCCGTCTTGTCGGCGAGGTCGGGCCGGTGCGCGTGCCGGTGGGCTGAGGTGCCGGCGCTCGGGTCGCCGATCCGTCGGGATCCCCGGTCAACCGGGGACCCCGACGACAGTGCGGTCGTCATGGTGCGGAATCCACACCACAGCGACCGCGCAAGGAAGTCAGGCCAGGCATCCGGGCTGGACCGGCCTTGTCGCGGCCCGCGGCGAGATCGATCATGGCGTGATGGGAGACGTCGAGCTCCACCTCACGCGCACGGTCCGCGCGCCGGTCGCCGAGGTCTTCGCGCGGCTGGCGGACATCGAGGGCCACAACGAGTGGATGCCGACCAGGGGGAGCATCCGGCGGCGCAGCACGCAGACGTCGCCGGGCCCGCCGGGCGTGGGGACGACGTACGAGGACGTCACGATCATGGGCCGCATGCCGGGCGAGGTCGTCGAGTTCGGTCCTCCGCGCCGGCTGGTCTACCACTGGTGGGACAGCACGGCGTCGGGCAAGGTCAAGACCGAGGGCTGGCCGGGCTACACGCTCGAGCCCAGCGGCGCCAGGGAGACGGTCGTGCACCACGACGCCCGTCTGCGCGCCACCGGGGTCCGGGCCCTGGCGACCCCGGTGCTCAAGCTGGTCGCGCGCCGCGAGCGCACCGCGGTGCTGGACGCGCTGGAGAAGTCGTTCTCCTAGCCGGACGCGGGGCGGCGGAACTGTACGAGAACTGTGCGGGTCCACGCCGTGGTCGCGGCCCGGGCCCGACGGGTGCACTGGTGTCACCGAGACCCGACGGGGGTCCGTGACGAAAGGGTCAGCACCATGAGAACCACCATCCGCCGCCTCGGCGTCGTGTCAGCCGCAGCGGCAGCGGCGGTCGCGGTGACCGCGACCAGCGCCAGCGCGCACCACTGCTACGTGCCGATGTACTCCCTCAGCGCCCCGGCGTCGAGCAACTGGTTCGTGATCTCGGCCGAGATGGGGGCCGACCTGATCTTCGGCTACCAGGCCGCGTGCGACGCGGCCGCCGACGCGGGCTACGACGCTCTGCGCGCAGAGGGCATGCCGGTCGGGATCAAGATCTTCGAGAAGATGACGATCGGCGACCCGAAGGGCACCGAGCGGATCCCGACGCCGAACGGCGCGAACGGCAAGGGCCTGGAGTACTTCGGGGCCGGCTCGACGCTCGCCGACGAGATGGTCGAGACCTGGGTCGCCGGGGCCGAGGCGCACGACTGCTGAGGGGGCCGCGGCTGGCGGGGTGCGTAGCCGGAGGCGGGGCTACTCGTTGGTACGAGTGACCCCGTCGCAGGAGAGAAGCCATGCACCGTCACCTCGCCAGCCGCATCACCGCCGTCGTCGCGGGCGTCCTCGCGCTCGCCTCGGTCCCGTACGTCGCCTCGCCGGCCGCCGCCGCGGACGCCGTCACCACGACCGACGGCTGCCTGACCAGCGTCCCGGACCCGGGCACGACCGCACCGGTGGAGATCTGCTTCACGCTCTTCCGCCCGGCCGGTGCCACGAAGGACCGACCGGTGCCGATGGTGCTGCACAGCCACGGCTGGGGCGGCAGCCGTACGACGGACCCGGCGGCGTTCGCCTACCTCACCGACGCCGGCTTCGGGGTGCTGAGCTTCGACCAGCGCGGCTTCGGCGAGAGCGGCGGCCGGGCCCACATCGAGAACCCCGACGTCGAGGGCAAGGACGTCCAGAAGATCGTCGACGTCGTCGCAGCGCAGCCCTGGGTCAAGAAGCAGAAGCCCGGCGACCCGGTGCTCGGTGCGATCGGCGGGTCCTACGGCGGCGGCTACCAGTTCGTCGGCGCCTTCAGCGAGCTGCGCGACAGGGGCGCGACGCGCTTCGACGCGCTCGTCCCGGAGATCACCTGGTCGAGCCTGACCGAGAGCCTCTTCCCGCAGGGCGTCCCGCGCACCGAGTGGGCCACCGCCCTCACCGCCGCCGCGCTGCCGACCGACGCGCTGCCGCCGCTCGTGGTCCGCGGCTTCGCCGAGGCGACCGCGACGGGCCACGTGCCGGCGTACCTCCACGACTTCCTCGACCGCAACGGCCCGGAGTGGCACGTGCGGCAGGGTCGCAAGCTCGACATCCCCGTGCTCTTCGGGCAGGGCGCGACCGACAACCTCTTCCCGCTCGACCAGGGCCTGAAGAACTTCCGTCGCGCGCTGACCGACAAGGCCCGCGCGCAGAGCCTCCTGGTCGGCGACAACGGTGGGCACACCCTGCCGTCGGTCCTGCCGTTCGGCAGCAACCTCGACGTCCCGCTCGCGACCATCGACGCCTGCTCACTGATGCTCGGCAGCCCGACCTTCGAAGACCTCGGCCTGCGCTTCCTCACGCAGAACCTGCAGGGCGTGAAGACCGGACTGGAGGGCCTCGGCCAGCTGCACCTCACCACGGCCGCCGGCGACCGCTGCGTCACCGTCCCGGCCACCGCGCCCACCACGCCGGTGGAGCTCGGTGAGGTCGTCAGCACCGTCGGTGTCGGCGCCCCGATCGCCTACCCGATCGCGCAGGGCCCACTCACCATCGCGGGCTCCTCGAAGCTCGACGCCACCCTCACCACGCTCGGCCTCGACAACCGCGCCTTTCTCGGCCTGTCGGTCGGCACCAGCCCACTGGACGCGCGCATCGTGCAGAACAACATGCTCCCGGTCCGCGAGAGCGGCATCGTGATCAACAAGCCCCGCCGCGGCATCGAGCTGCCGTCGGTCGCCGTCGACGTGCCGGCGGGGAAGACGCTCTTCCTCACGGTGGCGCCGATCTCGGACATGTACGTCGGCTTCGGCTCGCGCGTGGTCGGTGCGATGCGGATGAAGGACGTCGTCGTGCACCTGCCGGTCACGACTCGCTGACGTAGACGGTGCCGCCGAGGCGTACGAACTCGGCGGACTTCTCCGCGAACCGCTCGCGCACGTCGTGGCTGATGCGCATCGAGCAGAACTTCGGTCCGCACATCGAGCAGAAGTGCGCGGTCTTGGCGCCCTCGGCGGGGAGGGTCTCGTCGTGGAACGACTCGGCGGTGGGCGGATCGAGCGAGAGCGCGAACTGGTCGTGCCAGCGGAACTCGAAGCGGGCCCGGCTGAGTGCGTCGTCCCATGCGCGGGCACCCGGGTGCCCCTTGGCCACGTCCGCGGCGTGGGCGGCCAGCTTGTAGGTGATGACGCCGGTCTTGACGTCGTCGCGGTTCGGCAGGCCCAGGTGCTCCTTGGGCGTGACGTAGCAGAGCATCGCCGTGCCGTGCATGGCGATCGCCGCGGCGCCGATGGCGCTGGTGATGTGGTCGTAGCCGGGTGCGACGTCGGTGGCCAGCGGGCCGAGGGTGTAGAACGGCGCCCCGTGGCACCACTCCTGCTGGAGGCGGACGTTCTCCTCCACGAGGTCGAGGGGGACGTGGCCGGGGCCCTCGACCATCACTTGGACGTCGTGCTCCCACGCCCGCGCGGTCAGGTCGGCGAGGGTGCGCAGCTCCGCCAGCTGGGCCGCGTCGTTGGCATCCGCCACGCTGCCGGGGCGTAGGCCGTCGCCCAGGGAGAACGCCACGTCGTAGGCCGCGAAGATCTCGCACAGCTCGTCGAAGTGGGTGAAGAGGAAGTTCTCCTCGTGGTGCGCCAGGCACCAGCCGGCCATGATCGAGCCGCCGCGCGACACGATGCCGGTCACCCGGTCGGCGGTGAGCGGGACGTGCCGCAGCAGCACGCCGGCATGGACGGTCATGTAGTCCACGCCCTGCTCGCACTGCTCGACGACCGTGTCGCGGAAGACCTCCCAGCTCAGCCGCTCCGCCTCGCCGCCGACCTTCTCCAGCGCCTGGTAGAGGGGGACGGTGCCGATGGGGACCGGCGAGTTGCGCAGGATCCACTCGCGGGTGGTGTGGATGTCCTCGCCCGTGGAGAGGTCCATGACGGTGTCGGCGCCCCACGTGGTCGCCCACGTCAGCTTGTCGACCTCCTCGGCGATGCTGCTGGTGACGGCGCTGTTGCCGATGTTGGCGTTGATCTTCACCAGGAACGCCCGTCCGATGATCATCGGCTCCGACTCCGGGTGGTTGACGTTGGCGGGGATGATCGCGCGGCCGGCGGCGACCTCGCTGCGCACCAGCTCCACGTCGCAGCCCTCGCGGGCGGCGACGTACTCCATCTCCGCGGTGACGATGCCGCGGCGGGCGTGGTGGAGCTGGGTCACGTTGCCGCCCGCCACCGCCCGGCGCGGACGTCGTCGCTCGCCGCGCCACGCGCCGCGCGTCGATCCTCGGCGTACGGCGGATCGGCCGTCGTCGCGCAGCAGGGCCTCGCGACCGGCGTACTCCTCGGTGTCGCCACGGTCCTCGATCCACCCCGCCCGCAGCGCGGGCAGGCCGGTCTCGGGGTCGGACCCCGGTCCGGAGGTGGAGTAGAGGTCGAAGGTCTCGCCGTTGCTCAGGTGGACGCGGGTGGCGGGGACGTCGAGCGGGCCGGTGAGCACGCGCTCGTGGGCGGCGTGGACGGTCATGCGGGTTCCTCCTGGGTGGGTGGTGGTGCCTGGACGAGGTGGGAGACGGGGCCGCGACCGCGACCCAGCAGCCAGCCGCTGCTGGCGGCGAGGCGGGCCCCGACGAAGGCCGCGGCACCGTCGGCGGCGTCCTCGAGGTCGGTGCCGTGGGCGAGGTGGGCGGCGAGCGCGGCCGCGTAGGTGCACCCGCTGCCGTGGTCGGCGGTGGTCGCCACGCCCGGGTGGCGCAGCGGCACGGGCGTGCCTCCGGGCCGGCAGAGCCAGTCGGTGCACGTCGTCCCCGGATCGCCCGGCCGCCACTCGGGCCCGCCGGTGACGACGAAGGCGCAGCCGAGGTCGGCGAGCGCCGCGGCGAGGTCGGGCGCCGACCCGGCGCGGCCGGCGAGGGCGCGGGCCTCGGACAGGTTGGGCGTGGCGACGAGCGCCCGGGGCAGCAGCGCCTCGCGGTAGGCCGCGACGACGGCCGCGTCGCCGAGCACCGCGCCGCTGGTGGCCACGATGACGGGATCGACCACGAGGGGCAGGTGACCGAGGTGGGTGGCGACCAGGTCGACGACCTCGGGCGAGCCCAGCATCCCGGTCTTCACGACCGCGACCGGTAGGTCGCCCAGGACGGCCCCGACCTGGGCCGCGACGGTGGCCGCCGGGACCGGGTGGACCGCGTGGACGCCGGTGGTGTCCTGCGCCGTCACCGCGGTCACGGCACAGGCGCCGTGGCAGCCGAGCGCAGCGACCGTGGCGAGGTCGGCCGCGAGCCCGGCGGCTCCACCGCTGTCGGTGCCCGCCACCGCGAGCACCACCGGCGGGGTCAGCACCCGGTCTCCCGCAGCAGCCCGGCCACGACGCGTGCCGGGGCGGCGGCCCGCATGACCGCGCCCATCACCGCGACGCCGTGGGCGCCGGACGCCCGGGCAGCGGCGGCGGTGGTCACGTCGACGCCGCCCAGCGCCAGCACCGGGACGGGGTGCCCCGCGTACGCCTCGGGGGGCAGGGCGGGTCCGTGCCCCGGCTTGCTGACGCTGGCGGCGTACGGCGAGAGGGTGACCCACGCGGCGCCCTCGGCCGCAGCGACCGCCACCTCTCCCGGGGCGTGGCACGACCGTCCCCAGCGACCCTCGCCCGGAGGTTGCTGGCGGGCGGCCAGGTGCAGGCCGTGGGCGGCCGGGTCGGGGAGCCGGGACGACAGCACCGTGAGCCCGTCGACGGCGGCCAGGCGGGCGACGAGCGCGTGCCGGCTCGGGGGGTCGAGGTCGTGCTCGCGCACGACGACCGCCTCCAGCCCGGCGTCGGCGCACTCGAGGACGGTGCGCACGAGGCCGCGACCGAGACGGAGCTGGGAGCGGTCGGTCAGCAGGACGAGCCGGGGGACCACGTCACCCTCCCCTCGGTCGGGCTGGAGGCCCGCGCCGTGGCGCGACGCGGAATGCGGCCGGCGTCCCGTGCGGCGGTGCCGGCCGCCACGGCCAGCCGCAGGGCGTGGGCCATCCGCTCGGGGTCGGCGGCGCGGGTGACCGCAGTCGCGGCGAGCACCGCGTCGCACCCGAGCTCCAGCGCGAGCGCCGCGTCGGAGGCGGTGCCGACGCCCGCGTCGAGCACCACGGGCACGTCGACCGCAGCGACCACCGCCTCGATCGCGTAGGGGTTGAGGACGCCCAACCCCGAGCCGATCGGCGACCCCAATGGCATCACCGCTGCACACCCGGCATCGGCGAGGCGGCGGGCCACGACGGGGTCGTCGGTGGTGTAGGGGAGCACGGTGAAGCCGCGGGCCACGAGTTCCTCGGCCGCCTCCACGAGCTCCACCACGTCGGGCATCAGGGTGGTCTCGTCGCCCACGACCTCCAGCTTGACCCAGCTGGTGCCGAGCGCCTCGCGGGCCAGCTCGGCGGTGAGCACGGCCTCACGCGCCGACAGGCATCCGGCGGTGTTGGGCAGGACCGGCACGCCGTGCTCCTGCAGGACCGAAAGGATGCCGCCGGCGGCGGTGCTCGACGTACGCCGCACGCTGACGGTCACCAGTCCGGGCCGGGCGGCGTCCAGCACCGGACCGAGCAGGTCGGGGCGCGGCAACCCACCCGTGCCCAGGAGCAGGCGCGAGGCCAGGCGGGTGCCTGCGATGACGAGGTCGCTCATCCGCCGGCCACCGCCGTCACCACGTCGACGACGTCGCCGTCGGCCAGCGCGACGCGGTCGTGGTCCGCGCGGGGCACGACCTCGAGGTTGACCGCTGCTGCCTGCCCGGTGGGCAGGGGGCCGACGAGGTCGGCGAGCGTGGTGACGTCCACGTCGAGCGGGACGCCGTTGAGGGTCAGGTGCACGGTGGTCCTCCTGGAGCGGTGGGGGTGGCGAGGAGTCGTCGGGGGTCGACGGCCGGGTCGGGGGCGGCACCCTCGAGGGCGTCGGCGAGGAGCCGCGCGGTCAGCGGCGCGAGCAGCACGCCGTGGCGGAAGTGACCCGCTGCGAGCCAGGTCCGCGGGTCGTGGGTCGGGCCGACGAGGGGCAGGTGGTCGCGCGTCGCCGGGCGGTCCCGGGCGGCGCACGCGAGGACCTCGGCCCGGTCGAGCGCGGGGAGCAGGACGCGTGCTGCGCGCAGCAGCCGCAGCACCCCGCCGGCGGTCGGGACCGGTGGCTCGTCGTGCTCCTCCACCGTGGCGCCCACGACGACCTCGCCTCCCTCGCGCGGGACGACGTAGACGTGCTCGCCGGCCACCCATCCGCGCACGACGTGGCGCGGCGGGTCCGAGGTGTGCAGCCGGACCACCTCGCCCCGCACGCCGCGCAGCAGGTGGGTCCACGGCTCGGGGAGCCGGGCGCCGGTGGCGAGGACGACCGCGTCCGCGACGGGTCGGGGCTCGCGGGCGTGGACGCGACCTGCGAGCCGCCGCAGCAGGGCCGCGACGACGGCGCGCGGGTCCACGGAGCGGTCGTCGACGCGCGCACCTCCGGACACCCGGCCCAGGCCGGGCTCGAGCCGGCGCACCTGGGCGGGGGAGAGGAGGTCGGTCACGACACCGAGCCCGGCCAGCAGCGCGACCTGACGACGGACGTCGTGCCGGTCGTCGGCGTCGTGCCCGACCAACAGGGTGCCGTGGTCGTGCAGCGGCACGTCGAGGCGAGCGGCGTACGTCGGCCACAGCCGTGCGCTCTCGACGCCGAGCCGGTGGACGTCCTGCTCCCCGTGCCAGGCCTCCGCGGCCGGCGACAGCATGCCGGCGGCGACGGCGGACGCTCCGCTGCCGACCGCAGGGTCGACCACGACGACGTCGTGCCCGCGCGCGAGCAGCTCGTCGGCGCACGCCAGTCCGACGACGCCGCCCCCGAGGACGTGCACGCGCATCAGCCGAGCTCCCGGACCAGCTCCTTCGCTGCTGCCAGAGGGTCGGGGTCCCGCCAGATCGCGCCCAGCACGGCCACCCCGTGGGCACCGGCGTCCAGCGCGGGGCGCACGCGGCCGGGGCCGATGCCGCCGATCGCCACCAGGGGCAGCACGCCGCACGCGTCGGTGATCGCAGACGTGCCAAGCGCGGCCGGCAGGCCCGTCTTGCTCGCGGTGTCGTGGACCGGGCCGAAGCCGGCGTACGACGCTCCCGCCGCGGCTGCCCGCTCGACCGCCTCCCGGTCGCGACAGGTCGCGCCCAGCAGGAGGTGGGGCGCGACGGTCGCGGCCAGCTCGACGGGGAGGTCGTGCTCGCCGAGGTGGACCCCGTCCGCGCCCGTGGCGAGGGCGACGTCGAGCCGGTCGTCGACGACGACGGTCGCGCCCAGCGGGCGGACCGCAGCCAGGACGACACGGGTCAGCTCGACGAGCTCACGGGTGGTGGCGGCCTTGTCGCGGACCTGGAACCCGTCGATCCCGGCCAGCGCCAGGTCGGCCAGGAGGGACAGGTCGTCGGTCGAGGAGACCAGGCTGAAGATGCGTGGCAGTGACACCGGAACTCACTTCCTTCGCCGGCATGACCCGGATCAGGTGCGACGGTCGGAGCGGTGTACAGCTCCCTCTCAGCCCGCTACCGCGGACTCCCGTGTGGACGGCGTGGACGTTAGCAGACGTCGATGACCGGCATCGCCCGCTAGCGCGGCGGCGGCACCTCGCCGTTGGCGACGGCCTCGATCCAGTCGACGACGTCGTCGGGGAGGTAGGCGCCCTGCGGGGTGTCGTGCCCCGCGCCCCACGCGTCGGTCGACACGAGGCCGCCCGCGCGGTTGATCTCCGCCATCACGGTGGGCGTCACCTCGTCGCCGTTGTGGGCGACGAGCCAGTCCCGGGTCTCCTGCGACAGCCGGGGCCACCAGGCTTCGATCGATGTGGGCATGCGGTCAACGTAGCCGCGATGGCCCCGGCCACCTAGAACTCGGTCGTGCCCCGCAGCCGCCGAGGCCGGCCGTCGGGGTCGTAGAGCAGTCGGTAGGCAGGCGCGGCCCACCGCGTCGTACGCCGGGACAGCGCGGGCGGCTCGTGGACGCCGATGCGGCTGCCGGGGGCGCCGACCCGCTCGCGCCACAGGTCGAGCGCGCCGTCGAGGTCGGCGAGTCGCGGGTCGTCCTCGGGCAACCCGAGGTGCTCGGCCCACAGCGACGTACGCAGGGTGCGGGGGAGCTCGCCGTCGGGGTCGACGACCGCGCAGGTCAGCTCGGAGTCGTGGGTCCACGAGCGCAGGTTGAGGTTGTCGGAGCCGATGGTCATCCACGCGTCGTCGACGATGCAGACCTTGGCGTGGACGTAGACCGGGGTGCCGGCGGCGTTCTCGAGGTCGTACATCGCGAAGCGCTCGCCACCCGCGGCGCGGAGGCTGTTCCAAGCGAGCCGCTGGCCGTGGTGGATGGGTGGGCCGCCGACCCGTCCGTCGGACTCCGGGAAGCGTGGCACGACGGCGATGACGACCAGACCCGGCTCGCGGCGCAGCGCGTCGGCGAGGGTGGTGGCGACGACGTCGGACCAGAAGTACTGGTCCTCGATGTAGACCAGGCGCCGCGCGCGGCTGAAGGCGCGGGAGTAGCCGCGCGCGATCGAGCGCTCGCCGTCGGGGGCGAACGGGTAGTGGGGGCGCTTGAAGGGGTAGGTCCGCAGGATCTGCACCTGGTGGCGCCCGGCGTCCGGTGGCGGGTCCCAGCTCTCGGGCAGCTGCTCCGGGTGGCGCGGCATCCGCGCGATCCGGTGGGCGACGGCGCGATAGGGGTTGCGGTGGTCGAGCGGCGTCGGGTCGTCCCACCGCTCGGTGAAGGTGTCGAGCACGTGCGCGACCGCCGGGCCGCGGATCTCGGCCATCGCGTCGTGCCAGGGCGGGGCGTCGCCGTAGCGGTCGTCCAGGGGCGCGACCTGCGGGTCGCCGGCGTGCGCAGCGTCGTCGCGGCGGCTGTAGCAGAGGTCGATCCCGCCGACGAAGGCCACGTCGTCCTGCGGCCGGTCGTGGTGGCGTACGACGAGCAGCTTCTGGTGGTGCGAACCGCCGTAGCGCACCCGCTCGTCGAGCAGCGCCTCGCCGCCGCACTCGTTGATGATCCGCCCGAGGTGCCCGTTCTCCTCGCCGTTGAGCTGCCCGGGGTGCGAGCGCCACATGAGGGCGCGGACCTCGACGTCGCGTGCGGCGGCCGCGCGCAGCAGCTCGGCCACGGTCGGTCCGTCGTCGGTCAGCCGCTCGTCGGCGTCGCCGCGCCAGTCGGTGAAGAAGATTCGGTCGCCGGCGTCGGTGGCGCCGATGAGCTCGACCAGGCGAGCGAAGTAGGTCGCGCCGTGCACCCGCGGCAGGACGAGGTTGCCCGAGGTCCAGGGACGCTCGCTCTCGGGCAGGAACCACTCGCTCACTCACTCACGCTCGCACCCCACGGAGCGTGTGTCGATGGCCGCTCACCCGTCCGGGCGCGTGAGCCCGTGCCACCCAGTTTTCACGCCCGAAACATTCGCGGAGCCCGCTGACAACATCGGGTTCCTACCGTCCTTGGCATGACCAAGCGCCAGAGGATCGTCGTCGTCGGGCACGGCATGGTGGGCCACCGCTTCGCCCAGGCTGCCGTCGAGCGCGGCCTGACCGAGACCCACGACGTCGTCGTGTTCGGCGAGGAGCCGCGGGCGGCGTACGACCGCGTGGGCCTCACGAGCTGGTTCGGCCACCCCGACGGCGCGGAGGGGCTCTCGCTCCTGCCGGGTGGGGTGTACGACGACCCGCGGGTGCGGCTGGTGCTCGACAGCGTCGTGACCGAGATCGACCGCGCGGCGCGGACCGTCACCGTCGTGTCGCCGCCGTCGGCCGTGGGGGACCTGCTGAGCAACCCCGGCGCGGTCACCGTCCACGACTACGACGTGCTCGTCCTCGCGACCGGCGCGGCGCCCTTCGTCCCGCCGGTCGAGGGCCGCGGCAAGGACGGCTGCTTCGTCTACCGCACGATCGAGGACCTCGAGGCGATCAAGGCCGCCAGCGAGGCCGCGACCAGCGGCGTCGTGATCGGCGGCGGGCTGCTCGGGCTCGAGGCGGCCAACGCGCTCGTCCAGCTCGGCCTCGACACCCACGTCGTCGAGATGGCGCCGCGACTGATGCCGGTCCAGCTCGACGAAGCCGCCGGCGTGACGCTCGTGCGCCACGTCGAGAAGCTCGGCGTGAAGGTCCACACCGCCGTCCTGACAGAAGAGATCGAGGGCGGCGACTCGGTGACCGGCCTGCGTGTGAGGCAGGCCGGCACCGAGGAGGGCGCCCCGACGGAGGTCGTCGAGGCGCAGGTCGTCGTGTTCTCCGCCGGCATCCGCCCGCGCGACGCCCTGGCCCGCGAGTGCGACCTCGCGACGGCCCCGCGCGGCGGCGTACTGGTCGACGAGCAGTGCCGCACCGCGGACCCGCACGTCTTCGCGATCGGCGAGTGCGCGGCGCCGGGCGGCACGATGTACGGCCTGGTCGCGCCGGGCTACGCGATGGCCGAGGTCGTGGTCGACGCGCTCCTCGACGGCCCCGGCACCTTCACCGGCGCCGACATGTCCACCAAGCTCAAGCTCCTCGGCGTCGACGTGGCCAGCTTCGGTGACGCGTTCGCGACCACCGAGGGCGCGCTCGAGCTGACGTACGCCGACGCGGTGAGCGGGGTCTACAAGAAGCTCGTCGTCAGCGAGGACGGCCGGCGGCTGCTCGGCGGCATCCTGGTGGGCGACGCGTCGGCGTACGGCATCCTGCGGCCGATGGTCAGCAGCGGGCTCGCGCTCCCCGACAACCCCGAGCAGCTCATCCTCCCTGCGAGCAGCGGCGTCCAGCTCGGGATGCCCGACGAGGCGCAGGTCTGCTCGTGCAACGACGTCACGAAGGCCGACATCCTCCACGCGGTGGCCGAGCAGGGCTGCGAGAGCGTCGCCGACGTCAAGCAGTGCACCCGCGCCGGCACCACCTGCGGCTCGTGCGTGCCGACGGTGAAGAACCTCATCGAGGAGCACTTCGCCAGCGTCGGCAAGGTCGTCGACAAGGGCCTGTGCGAGCACTTCCGGCTCACCCGGCAGGAGCTCTTCGACGTGGTCGCGGTGCACGGCTACCGCCGCTTCGACGACATCGTCGAGGCCCACGGCACCGGCCGCGGCTGCGACGTCTGCAAGCCCGCGATCGCCAGCATCCTGGCCAGCCAGACCAGCACCCACATCCTCGAGCCCGCGACCGCGGAGCTGCAGGACACCAACGACAAGTACCTCGGCAACATCCAGCGCAACGGCACCTACAGCGTCGTCCCGCGCATCCCCGGCGGCGAGATCACGCCGGAGAAGCTGATCGTCATCGGCGAGGTGGCGCGCGACTACGGGCTCTACACCAAGATCACCGGCGGCCAGCGCATCGACCTCTTCGGCGCCCGGATGGAGCAGCTGCCGGCGATCTGGAAGCGGCTCGTCGACGCAGGCTTCGAGTCCGGCCACGCCTACGGCAAGTCACTGCGCACGGTGAAGTCGTGCGTCGGGTCGACGTGGTGCCGCTTCGGCGTGCAGGACTCGGTGGGCCTCGCGATCGCGCTGGAGCTGCGCTACCGCGGGCTGCGCAGCCCCCACAAGCTCAAGGGCGGCGTCAGCGGCTGCGCCCGCGAGTGCGCGGAGGCGCGCGGCAAGGACTTCGGCGTCATCGCCACCGAGAAGGGGTGGAACCTCTACGTCGGCGGCAACGGCGGCGCCACGCCGGCCCACGCGCGGCTGCTCGCGGGTGACCTGGACACGGAGACGCTGGTGTCGTACCTCGACCGCTTCCTCATGTACTACGTCCGCACCGCCGACCGCCTCCAGCGCACCTCGACGTGGATCGAGCAGCTCGAGGGCGGGCTGGAGCGGGTGCGCGAGGTCGTCGTCGACGACTCGCTCGGCCTGGGCGCAGAGCTCGAGGCGGAGATGGCGCGGCACGTGGGCGGGTACGCCGACGAGTGGGCCGCGACGCTGGCCGACCCCGCGAAGCTCGAGCGCTTCGTGTCCTTCGTCAACGCCCCCGACACCCCCGACCCGACCATCGCCTTCACCACCGAGCGCGACCAGATCCAGCCGATCGCGCCGGCACTGATCCCGGTGGGAGCGCCCGCATGATCGATCTCGTTCGCGCCACCGCCGTGTGCGCCGTCGCCGACATCCCGCTCGAGGGCGGCGTCGCCGCGCTGGTCGACGGCCTCGCGGTCGCGGTCTTCCGCACCCACGACGGCTCGGTCCACGCGATCGGCAACGTCGACCCCTTCAGTGGAGCGTCGGTGCTCTCCCGCGGGATCGTGGGTTCGCGCGGGGAGGCACCGGTGGTGAGCTCGCCGATGTACAAGCAGGCCTTCGACCTCCGCACCGGCGCCTGCCTGGACGACGCGTCGGTGTCCGTCCCGTCGTACGACGTCTCGGTGGTCGACGGCGTCGTGCTCGTCGGGGGCGTCCGGTGAGCGTCCTGCCACTGGAGGGCTTCCGGATCGGGGTGACCGCTGCCCGCAAGGCCGACGAGCAGGTCGCGCTGCTGGAGCGGCGCGGCGCCAAGGTCGAGTGGGCGGCGGCGCTGTCGCTGGAGCCCAACCACGTCGACCTCGCCGAGCTCCTGGCCGCGACCCGCGACGTGGTCTCCGCGCCCGTCGACCTCTTCCTCGCCACCACGGGCATCGGGATGAAGGCGTGGCTCGACGCCGCGACCGAGGCGGGACTGTACGACGAGCTGGTGGCCGTCCTCGGCGCCTCGGAGATCCTGGCCCGCGGCCCGAAGAGCGTCGGCGTGCTGCGCCGCCACGGCCTGCGCGAGCTGTGGTCGCCGGAGTCGGAGTGCTTCGAGGACGTGCTGGCGCACCTGCGCGGACGCGACCTCACCGGCAAGCGGATCGTGGTGCAGGAGCACGGCCAGTCGCTGTCGATGGCCGCCCACGCCCTGCGGCGCCAGGGCGCGTCGGTGGTGACGGTCCCGATCTACCGCGTGGAGTCGGCCGACGACCCGTCCCCGATGTTCCACATGATCGACCTGATCGCCGACCGCGAGCTCGACGCCGTCACCTTCACCTCGGCGCCCGCCGTGGCCGCGCTGATGGAGGCGGCCTACAGCGTCGGGCGCCGCGACGACCTCATCTCCGCCTTCCAGTCCGACGTCGTCGCCTCCTGCGTCGGACCGGTCACCGCGGCGGCCTTCGAGATGTGGGGCGTGCCGACGATCGTCCCCGACCGCTCGCGCCTGGCCGGGATGATCAAGCAGCTCGAGACCGAGCTGCCGACGCGGCGGGACGGCGTCGACGTACGCCTCTCCGACGGGCGGACGCTGATCGTGCACTCCGACTCGCTGCTGCTCGACGGGGTGCCGGTGGAGCTGTCGCCCGCGCCCCTCTCGGTGCTGATGGCGCTGCTGGTGAACCCTGGTTTCGTGGTGTCGAGGCGGGCTCTGCTCGCTGCGCTGCCTTCGGGTCAGGCGGGGTCCGAGCATGCGGTGGAGATGGCTGTCGCTCGGCTCCGGGCTGCTATCGGGACGAAGGCCGTGCTCACCGTGGTGAAGCGGGGGTACCGGTTGGCGGTGGGGTGAGGGGAAGCATCTTCCTGATCGCCGGACAACGCCTGACGTACTGACATACCTTCGTGGCCATCGTGCCTGCACCGGGGACGACCAAACGGGGAGATCCATCGTGCACGCCACCAAGACGCTCATCTCGATCGCAGTCACCACCCTGGCCGCCACCACGCTGACGCTGGCCGGTCCGGCGTCGGGTCACACGACCGGCCACCACGACAACTGCACCAACCTCAACAAGAAGTGGCCCCACGGCGTCGGCCTGGCCAAGGCGAGGGACCGCACGAGCGGTACGCCGGTCACCAACTTCTACCGCAACACCAAGGAGTACCGGGCTGCTGACGGTCACAACGGCACGCTCGACGCGGACAACGACGGCATCGCCTGCGAGAAGCGCTGACCCGAGCGGCCGCGCCGCCTGAGTCGCGCTCGATCCCACTCTGCCGACGCGGATCCCCATGAAGCTCACGCATGTCGTCGTGGGTGCCGTACTTCTTGTGGTGGTCGCCCAGTGTGGCGGCGACTCCGACGTCGTGGCGGGCGCGCGCGACGCTTCCGTTGAGCCCTCTCGCCCGTCGCCGTCCGCGTCTCCGTCCGCCGGTCGTAAAGCCGACGACGGAACCGCTGTGGCGGCGCTCAGCCTCCTTCCGGTCAAGGGGCGTGCTCCCATGACGGGATATGACCGCGACCGCTTCGGGCCGGCGTGGCTCGACGCGGACCGGAATGGGTGCGACACGAGGAACGACGTCCTCCGTGAGCGCTTGTTTCCGGTGACGCTGGAGAGCAACGGCTGCGTCGTGGCTGCTGGCTCGTACGACGACCCCTACACCGGGTCGACGATCGACTACTGGCAGGGCCATGTCTCGCTCATCGACATCGACCACATCGTCTCCTTGGGAAACGCCTGGGCGACGGGAGCCTTCGGCTGGCCGATCAAGAAGCGCGCTGCCTTCGCCAACGACCCGCTGAACCTCCTCCCGACGGACGCCGGAGCCAACCGTCAGAAGGGCGACGGTGACGCCGCCACGTGGCTGCCGGCCAACAAGCCGTACCGCTGTGAGTACGTCTCCCGGCAGGTCGCGGTGAAGGCCAAGTACGACCTCTGGGTGACCTCTGCGGAGCAGGCTGCGATCCAGCGAGTGCTGACCCCGTGCGACGGACAAGCCCTCACGCCTGACCCGTGGGGCGCGCCGACAGCGGTGGATCACAACATCTCTGACCCGTTCGACGCCACCAACGACGCGGCGACCGACTCATCCGCCGAGCCCGCGACTTACGACAGCTGTGACGAGGCTCGTGCGGCGGGTGCGACCCCGGTCCGCATCGGGGACTTGGGGTACGGGACCCACCTGGACGGGGACGGGGACGGGACTGGCTGCGAATGAGGCCCGGTAGCTCCGGGTGACGCGACCGCACGGCGCGTGGTCGATGTCAGACCCGGCGCGCCGCCAGCGCCGCGGCACCGGCCGCGGCGAGGAGGGCCAGCCCCACCAGCACCGTGGGCAGCTCGAACGAACCGAGGAGTGCGCCGACCACCGTCGGTCCGACCACAGCGGCGAGCGCGCCGACAGCGAGGACGCTCGTCATCGCCTGTGTCGCGCGCTCGGGGGCCAGCGAGGAGGTCCAGATGGCGATGACCGCGGCGCCGCCCATGTAGCCCGGAGCGAAGACCGCCGCCGCCGCAAGAGCGGCAACCCAACTATCGCCGGCGAGTGCGAGGACGGCGAGCGCGACGGCGATGAGCGCGAGGCACGAGGCTGCGACGCGGCGGGCGCCGATCCCTTCGCACCAGCGCCCCGTCAGCAGTCCGACGAGGCCGAGAACCCCGATGACGGCGTAGAGCGCGGGCGCTGCCTGGGACGGCAGCCCGCCGAGGCGAAGCGTCTCGGCGGCATAGGTGAAGAACAGTGTCGTCGTGACGTAGAACCCCACCGAGTAGGCGGCCGGGAGCAGCAGAGGTCGCCAGGGGACCCGGTCGGTCCTGCCGCACGGCGGGGGCGCCACCCGCGGGACCCAGCGCAGATTGAGCAACGCCGCTGCGGCCGATGCGAAGCCGACCGCGGCCCACGCCGTCCGCCACCCCGAACCGACCAGCGCAACCATCGCGACAGCGACCAGGCCGGCGCTGGTCCCCGTTGCGACCAGTGCGAGCAGTGTGGGGCGGCGAGCAGGCGGAGCGACTGCGGCGATCAGATCGTTGTACGGCGCCCACACCCAGCCCGCAGCGCTGCCCACCAGTACCGCACCTGCGGCGAGCACCGCCGGATGCGGCGCGCCGAACACCACTAGGCCGCCGATGGTGCCGCAGGCACAGCCGAGCGTGGTGGGCGCGCGAGGACCGCGTCGCCGCGCGAGGAGCGGGGCCCCGAGGATGCCGGCGAGGAAGCCCGCGAACGTCGCCGAGGCGATCAGACCGAGAAGCGGGTCGGACAGGCCAGCAGGGGAGAGGGAGGGATCCGAGCGCAGATCGGGCAGCGTGAGGCCGAACACGAAACGGCCCATCCCGAACTGAACGGCGATCACGACCGCGCCGGCCACGCCCACGCGGACGGCGGAAGCATCAGTGCGGGCTGGCACAACAGGTCACCCTAGGCGCTAAGACGCACCCATGTGGCAGACCTGGAGGTCGAACGACGCGGACGCTGGGGTCTCAGATCGCCCGCAACCCGGCAGTGACAAGGACTGCCACAACGGCGGACAGCACCAGTGAGCAGCGACGCCACAGCATCAACGCGGCTACTCCGACGCCCACGGTGTGTGCACCTACCGACCATGAGCGTCCAGTGGCGAACACCGAGGTCACGACCAACGCGCTGAGAAGCGCGGGCGCCATCAGGACGATGACGCGGGAGAACCATGGCGGCAGCTCCCGTCCGCCGAGGAGCACCGGACCCAGGGCCTTGATCAGCACGGTCAGGGCGGCCAGGCCGAAGATGAGGACCCATACCTGGGTGTAGGTCAGCGTCACCTCGACCTCCGCACCAGTCCGATGAGGGTAACGGCGCTCGCAGCCAGGATCGGCACGCCCGGAGGACTGATCGGCACAAGAGCGAGCGCGAGAAGTCCGCCGCAGGCGGCCACCCAGCGGGAGGGCCCGTCCCTGAGCTCCGCGACCAGCAACGACAGGAAGAACACGGGGTAGATCGCGTCCAAGCCGAGCCGGTGCGTATCACCCAGAGCGTCTCCAAATATCGCGCCCACGACCGAACCGAGCGTCCAGGTCACGTACTGCGGGACTGTTGTGCCGAACAGCAGCCACCGGTCGAAGGTGCCGTCCCCGCGATTGGCGAGTGCCCACGAGGAGTCGACGACGGCCTGCCCCTGCGCTGCGCGCTTCATCGGGCCGCCCGGCAACGATGGTGCCAGCGCGATGCCCATGGCCAAGAAGCGCGCGTTCATCAGGCTCCCTGCGGTCAAGGCCGCGGGGATGCCCCCTCCGACGGTGATCACGGACAGCGCCGCGAACTGCGCCGAACCAGCGAAGACAATCATCGCCGTGACGATGGCCTGCGCGACGCTGAAGCCTGCCTGTCGAGCCAGCACACCGAATGAGGCGCTCAGGAAGAAGCCGACCACCCCGAACGGGACGCCCAGCTTGAGGCCGCGTAGAAACGCTTCCCGCGCTCCCTCGTCTCTCCCGGCTGCCACCGGCGCAGGCTAGCAACGCAGGTAGATCCCACCCCGGCGGACTCTCGTGTCTCACATCGTCCGCGGGTGCGGATGGCTGGGCTTCGAAGGCTCCCGCAGTCCCAACACGCGGCGGAATGCCGCGGCCGACGTCAGCCCACAGAGGTGGGACGGTCCTTTGAGGCCGAGTGTTCATCTGGATGCGTTTTCAAAGGACGGACTGGGTACGGCAGACTGCGCTCGCCCCGAACGAATAGGACGTACCTCCCACCATGGCAACTGACTACGACGCCTCTCGCAAGAGCGAGGAGGAGCAGAAGGAGGAGAGCCTCGAAGCTCTTCGCCTCGCTGCGACCAACAAGGACGCGAGCTCCAGCAAGATCGACGAGGACGAAACCGAGGCCGCAGAGTCCTTCGAGCTGCCCGGAGCCGACCTGTCGAACGAGGAGCTCAGCATCGAGGTGGTGCCGAAGCAGGACGACGAGTTCACGTGTTCGGTCTGCTTCCTCGTGCACCACCGCAGCGCGAGGATCACAGACACCCCGCCCGTTTGTCGCGACTGCGCGTAGTCGCGCGCACCGGTCGGTCTGACGGTCTGTACCGGGGACGCGGTCAGCGTTGACCTGTCGTTGACGGAGCGGTCGGCACGGCGGCAACGGACGTCCCCTCCTCACGCGTCGCACGCGGCGGAATGTCGGGGCTGGGGTGACCGCCTCGGTCACCACACCTCACGCCCTGTGTGGAGCGCAGAACGTACGCGCGAGCGAGCGGGCCGCCCACCATCGTTGGTCATCGACGGCGCTGCGGGAGTCTGCTTCGCTGGGCTCATGAGGGACCGGGAGCGATGGGCTGTCAGTGCTCTCTTCTTCACCAATGGCGCACTCTTCGCCTCGTTGCTCCCTCGTCTCCCTGAGATCAAGTCGGCCCTCGACCGCTACTCGACCAGCGAAGGGCGGAGAGTGGGTCTCGATACGCCGAGCTCGTTCCTCGCTCGGCTACTCGACCAGCGAAGAAGAGGAGCTCGGCTACTCGACCAGCGAGGGAGTGCGACGAATCAGCGCTGGAGGTCGACGGCCTCGGGCGTGTGGAGCCGCACCATGAACCGTCCGGCGTGCGCAGGCACCGACGCAGCGGTCAGCTTGGAGACGACGACCATCGTGGCGAGCGACGCCGGCACCGACCACGCAGCCGGCTGCCCGAGCAGCGCAGCAGCCCAGCCCGACGACGACGAGGTCGCCAAGGTCCAGGCGACAGCAGCTCCGGACCCCAGCCCGCCCACGAGCAGCCCCGCCACGGCACCGGCCGGAGTCAACCCCCGCCACCAGATCCCCAGCATCAGCAGGGGAGCGAAGGTCGAGGCGGTCACGGCGAAGGCCAGGCCGACGGTCCGCGCCACCGCGACGTCCTGCGCAGGCAGCGACATCAGCAGCGGCACCACCACCGCGATGGCCGCGGCGACGCGGAACGACGCGACGCCGCCGAGGCGGTAGGAGCCCCACCGCCGCCCGGTCACGTCCTGCGACAGCACGCCCGCGACCGCGATCGTCAGCCCCGAGCTGGTCGACAGGAAGGCCGCGAAGGCGCCCGCGGTGACCAGCCCGGTGAGCACGGCGCCCAGTAGCCCGCCCACCATCAGCGACGGCAGCTCGAGCACGAGCACGTCGGACCGGCCGTCGATCAGGTCGGGGGCGTAGATCCGGCCCAGGGCGGCGTACAGCGGGGGCAGGACGTAGAAGACGCCCAGCAGCACCAGCACCGCAAGGGTCGTACGACGCGCGGCCCGGCCGTCGGGGTTGGTGTAGAACCGCACGACCACGTGCGGCAGGCCCATCGTGCCGAGGAAGGTCGCGACGATGAGGGAGTACGTCGTGTAGAGCCCGACACCACCGCCCGAGGCCAGCGGGGTCGACCACGACGAGGCTGCGGTGGTGGTCGGGTCCGGCGCGCCGTCGGCCGCCCAGACCGCCAGCAGGACGAAGACGGGGACGAGCAGCGCGGTCAGCTTCAGCCAGAACTGGAAGGCCTGCACGAAGGTGATCGAGCGCATCCCGCCCGGGCTCACCGACGCGAGCACCACGAGCGCGACGACCAGCGACCCCGCCCACGGCGGCGCCCCGATCGTGGAGCGCAGCGTCACGCCGGCGCCCTGGAACTGCGGCAGGAGGTAGAGCCAGCCGATGCCGACGACCAGCACCGAGCAGAGCTTGCGCACCCCGCGCGAGCCCAGCCGCGCCTCGGCGAAGTCGGGCAGCGTGTAGGCCCCCGAGCGCCGCAGCGGGGCGGCGACGAGCACCAGCAGGACGAGGTAGCCCGCGGTCCAGCCGACGGGATACCAGAGCATCTCCGCGCCGAAGGTCAGCAGCAGCCCGGCGACGCCGAGGAAGGACGCGGCCGAGAGGTACTCCCCACCGATTGCGCTCGCGTTGAGCCGCGGCCGCACCGTGCGCGAGGCGACGAGGAAGTCGCTCGTGGTGCGCGAGATCCGCAGCCCCCACGTGCCGATCGCCAGCGTCGCGACCGAGACCAGGATGACCGCGACGACGCCGGGGACGACGTCGGCGTTCACGAGGCCCTCACCGTGGCTCCTCCGGCAGGACCGATCCGACCAGGTCGGCGAAGTCGCGCTCGTTGGCCTCGGAGCGGCGGATGTAGAGCCAGCCCAGCAGCACCAGCCACGGGTAGGTCAGCGCCCCGAGCAGCAGCCACGCCAGCGGGAACGGCCCCACGCGCACGTCGCCGAGCGCGGGAAAGAGGTGGAAGGCCAGCGGCAGCAGCCCGAGGGTGAGCGCCAGCGCCGCCAGCACCCGCAGCGCCAGGAGGAGCTGCTCGCGCAGCAGCGAGCGCATGAAGACCTCGCCCAGGGCGGTCTCGGCGTCGATCTCGCGTGTCCCGGCGGACCGTACGCCGGACGCGCGCCGCCGCGGCGGGCCGGTGACCCGGACCCGTGGCGGCGGCTGGTCGCTCACGCGAGCGGCTCCCGCTTCGTCAGGACGGATCGCAGCTCGCGGGTGTGGCGCCGGCTCACCGGCAGCTCGATCCCGCCGACCACCACGCTGACCCGACCGCCCTCGCTGCGCACCTCCTCGACGTGGGGGAGCGCGACCAGCACCGAGCGGTGGATCCGCACGAAGCCGGCCGGCGCCCACTGCTCGGCGAGAGACGACAGGGGAGTGCGCACCAGGTGCGAGCCCTCGGCGGTGTGCAGCCGGGCATAGTCGCCCTGCGCCTCGACGTGGGTGATCTCGGAGCGGTTGATGAAGCGGGTGACGCCGCCGCGCTCGACGGGGATCTGCACGTCGCCGGACGGCACCGGGGCGCCGGCCTCCACCACGCGGCGTACGGCCTCGGCGAGGCGCTCCTCGCGCACCGGCTTGAGGACGTAGTCGACCGCGCGCAGCTCGAAGGCCGCGACCGCGTGCTCCTCGTGGGCGGTCACGAAGACCACCGGCGGCGGGGCCTTGAAGCGCGACAGCACCTGGGCCAGGTCGAGTCCGGTCAGCCCGGGCATCTGGATGTCGAGGAAGACCGCGTCGACCTCCTCGGCCTGCAGCACCCGCAGCGCCTCGGTGGCGGAGTCGGTGCCGCGGACCTCGCCGATGCGCGGGTCGCGGCCGAGCAGGAAGGTCAGCTCGTCGAGGGCGGGGCGCTCGTCGTCGATGACGAGCACCTTCAGCGGTGGCGTCATACCTGGACTCCCGGGGCGAACTTGGGCACCCGCACGATGACCTTCGTGCCGGCGCCGGGTGCGGTCTCGACGACCAGACCGTAGTCGTCGCCGTAGGCGTTGCGCAGCCTCGCATCCACATTGCCCAGACCGACCGAGTCCATCGAGGCGTCGCCGGCCAGTGCCTGCCGCACCCGCTCGGGGTCCTCGCCGGTGCCGTCGTCCTCGACCTCGATGACGCACTCCTGGTCGAGGTCGCGCGCGGTGATGGAGAGCCGGCCGACGCCGTCCTCCTTGTCGGCGCTGGCCTCCAGCCCGTGGCGTACGGCGTTCTCCACCAGCGGCTGGATGCACAGGAACGGCACCGCCACCGGCAGCACCTCCGGCGCGATCTTGAGCCGCACCTGGAGCCGCTCGCCGAAGCGGGCCTGCTCGAGGAGGAGGTAGCGCTCGACGGAGCGAAGCTCCTCGGCGAGCGTCGTGTACTCCCCGTGGCGGCGGAAGGAGTAACGGGTGAAGTCGGCGAACTCCAGCAGCAGCTCGCGGGCGCGGTCGGGATCCGTACGCACGAAGCTGGCGATCGCGCCGAGCGAGTTGTAGATGAAGTGCGGGCTGATCTGGGCCCGCAGCGCGCGCACCTCGGCCTCCATCAGCCGGTTGCGCGAGAGGTCGAGCTCGGCCAGCTCGAGCTGCCCGCTCACCCACGACGCCACCTCGTCGGCCGCGCGCACGAGCCCGCCGGTGGTGTGCGGGGCGCCGACCACGAGCGCGCCGACGAGGGTGTCCTCGACGACCAGCGGGCTCACGATCGCCTGCCGCACCTGGCAGGCTCCGTCGTCACACACGAGCGTGCGCTCGTCGACGATCATCGTCCGCCCGGTCTCCGCGACCTGGCTGATCGTGGCGGCGAGCTGGCTGCGGTGGTGGCCGCCGAGGCCGTCCCACCCCAGCAGCCCGCTGGTGTCGCCGAGCCCGGCGGCCGGGGTGCCGAGCAGCGCCCGAAGGTGGCCGACCGACTTCTCCGCGCTGGCGGTGGTCAGGCCCTCCCGCAGCGCGGGGCTGGCGAGCGAGGCGTTGTGGAGGGCGCGGAAGGCCGCGCGGTCGGCCTCGCCGCCCAGCGACGTACGCCGCCACTTCCACCTCGCCACGTCCGCGACCCTAGTCGCGGACGGGCCTCAGCGCTCGCAGCGCTGCTTGCGCTCGGCCGCGCACTGGTCGCGCCCGGTGCCGCCGTCGGCGGTGTCGCGCCCCTTGCCGCCGCGCAGCACGTCCTTGTCGGCCTGGCCGACCAGCCGGTCGTCCCCGCCCCCGCCGACGAGGCGGTCGTCGCCGAAGCCGCCCTTCAGCACGTCCTTGCCCGCGCCACCCTTCAACGTGTCGTCCCCGCGCGTGCCGGAGAGCTTGTCGTCGCCGGAACCGCCGTTGGCGGTGAGCGTCTCGGCGCAGCGGATGTCGGTCTCGTAGCTGGAGTCGTACTGCCGGCGCACCGAGTCGTTGCCGCCGCCGAGGCGTACGACGCCGGCGCAGGCCGTGAGGCCGATGTCGTTGGGACCGTCGGTGCCGCGCACGGTGACGTTCGGCGCGAAGAGGTCGGCGTCCTCGAAGTCCGAGGCCGTCACGACGTACGCCGCAGGTGCGGCGACGGCCATCGTGCCGGCAGGCATGTCGAGGTCGATGCCGGCCTCCACGGACGCCATGTAGATGCTGTCGCGGCCAGGACCACCGACGAGGCGGCTCGTCGGCGTGAGCGCGGTCGCGCTGGACCAGCGGTCGTCACCGCGTCCCAAAGTCACGTCGAGGACGGCGTCGTCCACCGATGAGGTGGAGACCGACTCGTCGGCGGCGGTGCCGACGAAGGTCATCCGCTGGGACCCGGCGGACTGGTGGATCCCGAAGCCCTCGACCTTCGTCCACGTGGCGCGGACCTCGCTGCCGGAGGTGAAGTGCCCGATCGCGTTGTCGACGACCACGTCGCCGGGGCCGGTCTGGAGGCTGATGGTGTCGGAGCCGCCCCGCCCGTCGACGGTGTCGACACCGCCCGCGGCGTCGGGGTAGTCGAGCTCGACGGCGTCGTCGCCGCCTCCGCCGACGAAGGTGTCGGCGCCGGAGCCGAAGGACGCGTGGACCGGCTGCCGCCCCGCCCCGCTGGCGTCGACCACGTCGTTGCCGTCGCCGGCGCGGACGTCCACGGGGTAGTACTTGCCGAGGAAGCGGCCGGTGACGCAGACGAGGTCGTCGCCGCCCTTGGCGTAGACCGACCGGGCACCGTTCGTGACGATGACGTCCGGGCCCTCGGTGCCCTGGATGCTGTGCCCGGACCCGACGATCGTCGCGGTCCTGCCCTGGCAGGTCTCGGCTGCGCCGCTGGCCGCGGTCGGGCCGAGCAGGGCCAGCCCCGGGGCGGTCAGGCAGACCAGTGCTGCGGCGGTCAGGGAGGTCGTACGCCTCATCGCTCGCACCGCGTCTTCCGCTCGGCGACGCAGCGGTCGCGGCCGTTGCTGCCGTCGACCCGGTCGCGACCGGGGCCGCCGAACAGCACGTCGTCGGCCGCACGGCCCTTGAGCACGTCGTTGCCGGCTCCACCGCTGACCTTGTCGCGGCCCTCGCCGCCGTCGACCTCGTCGTTGCCGCGGCTGCCGCGGACCCGGTCGTCGCCGCCGCGTCCCTCGATCGTGTCGTGCCCGCGACCGCCGATGAGCAGGTCGCCCTTGTTCGATCCGCGCAGGGTGTCGCGGCCGTCACCGGCGTTCATCGAGACCTCGCCGGTGCAGTCGAACTTGTAGGACTCGAAGATCCCGTCGAACTGCCAGCCGAGGTAGTCGTCGCCCAGGCCGCCGCGCAGCGTGGCGTCGCAGCCGTTCCACCGGAGCTCGTTGTCGCCGTCGTCGCCGTTCATCACGACCTCGGGCGCCATCAGGAAGGCGTCCTCCAGCCCGACGGCGACCGCGTCGACCCCGCCGACACCGAAGCGCTGCGTCGCCAGGTCGAGGGACAGGCGGCCGGTGTCGGTCGCCGCGACGAGGTAGTCGGTGCCCGCGCCGGTGTCGATGCGGCTGCCGGTCCCGATCGCGGTGGCGGGCTCGATGGTGACGTCGTCGTCGCCACCACCAGCGGTCACGTCGAGCGTGGGTACGCCGTCGGTGGGCCGCAGCTCCACGTCGTCGTCGCCCTCGGTGCCGCGGTAGGTGACCGTGCCGGTCCCGACCTCGAGACTGGTGAAGTCGAACGCCGTGAAGGCGGCCGTGCCCTGCGGGGAGGTGAAGGTGCCCGCTGCCATGTCGAGGGTGAGGTCGCCCGACCCGCCGGTGAGGCGGAGGCCGTCGAGGCCCTCGCCGCCGTCGAGGACCGCGTCGGACGTGGCGTTGGCGGCGCCGAGGTAGAGCCGGTCGGTGCCGACGCCGAGGCGGACCACGTCGCGGTTCGGGGTGCCGGCAGCGCCGGTCCACGCGGTGTCGTCGCCCTCGCCGGTCTCGATCGTGTCCTTCTCGGTGTCGGCGCCGTGGGAGTAGCCGCCGTTGCTGGTGATCGCCTTCTCACCGGCGTAGACCGTGTCGGAGGCCGGGCCACCGGCGAACGTGTCGACGCCGCCGCCCAGGACGGTGCTGACGTAGAACCCCGCCGCGAGGGCGGTGGTGTCGACCACGTCGTCGCCGTTGCCGGCGTCGACGGACAGCAGGTTGGAGCTGCCGCCCGGGCCGGTCACGCAGACGAGGTCGTCGCCACCGAGCGCTTCGACCACGCCGGCCGATGCGGTCACGATGACGTCGCGACCCTCGGTGCCGGTCACGGTGGGCCCCGTCCCGACGATGGTGGCCGCCTCGCCGCGGCAGGTCTCGCCCGCGGCGGTGGCCGCGGTCGCCGGCGTGAGCAGGGCCAGGCCGAGCAGCGCGGCAGTGGTCAGTGGCGTCGTACGTCGCATGGGATCCCCCGAGTTCGTCGTCGTGCTTGCGGACGTGTGATGCGCGTGCGGCCCCGAAGGTTGCGGACTCAGCGGAAGTCGATGAGGAGCATGTCGGTGTCGGTCCCGTCGCTCACGACGGGACCGTTGGGCTGCTCGTCGTCGGGACCGTCAGTGCCGTCCGGGTGGGCCGGCGGCTCGTCGCGGTCCACGACCACCGCGCGGTAGCAGCGGGTGACGTAGGGGACCCGCATGCCGTCCATGCCGCGGCCGTAGTCGTCGTAGAAGGCGAGCACCTCGGCGAGGTGACGTTCGCGCTCGGCCTCGTCCATCACCGCGAAGCTCGAGCGCGAGCGGGCCATGTCGAGGATCGACTCGCGATCGATCTCCTGCCAGTGCTTGAAGGTCGTCTCCTCCATGAAGCCGAAGAGGTCGCTGTGCACGAGCTGCTCGGCCGACGACGTGTCGAGGTCCTGGCGCCCGAGGATGTCGCCCATCCGCCGCACCCACGGGATCCGCTCGTCGCGGCTGTTCCACACGAGCGCGACGTGGCCGCCCGGCTTGAGCACGCGCGCGATCTCGGGCAGCGCCGCCTCGTGGTCGAACCAGTGGAACGCCTGCGCGACCACGACCACGTCGACGGAGCGGTCGTTGGCCGGGATCTCCTCGGCCGTCGCGACCTTCGCGCTCACCTCCGGCACCCGCTCGCGCAGCACCTCCAGCATCGCCTCGTCGGGCTCGGTGGCGAAGACGGCGTGGCCCTGGTCGACGAGCTGACGGGTCAGCTTGCCGGTGCCCGCGGCGAGCTCGAGGACGACCTTGGCCTCCCCGCCGGCGAGCCACGCGGCCGCCTCGGCGGGGTAGCCCGGACGACCCCGGTCGTACGCCTCGGCGACGGGGCCGAAGGACCGCGCGCGGTCGACGGTGGCGGGGGACTCGGGGACTTCGTCGCTCATCCCCCTCACCGTATCGGGCGTCAGATCTTGCGCTCGCAGCCGCGGCGCTTCTCGCCCTGGCACACGTCGCGACCCGAGCCGCCGTCGAGGGTGTCCCGGCCCGCACCGCCGATCAGCCGGTCGTTGCCGGGCCCGCCGAAGAGCATGTCCTTGCCGCGCCCCCCGCTGAGGTAGGCCGAGTAGCGCCGGCAGTCGCGCACCGGCCACACGTCGTCGAGCTCGTCGGTGGCCGCGACGAAGTCCTTGCCGCGGTCGCCGCTGATGTTGACCCGGCAGGCGGCGACGATGATCTGCTCGCTGGCAGGGGTGCCGTCGACGACGCCGCGTCGGGCGGTGAGGGTGAGGTCCTCGAAGCCGGTCGTCTTCACGATCTTCTTGGTGCGGCCCTTGCGTGCGACGGCGCGGCCGCCGTCGAGGTCGGCGGTGACGTCGTACTTGGGCAGGGCCAGGAGCACCTCGTCGTGTCCGGTGCCGCCGCGCGCCTTCGACGAGCGGGTCCCGGTGCCGTTCGTGCCGTAGAAGTCGTCCCCGCCGCCCATCGTGACGTCGCGCTCGACGCCGTCGGGGGCGAAGACCTCGAGGCGCTCGTCGGCGTCGGTGCCGCGGAAGGTCAGCGTGTCGCCGGCGGTCCCGCCGCTGAAGGTGAACCCGGTGAACCCGGTGAAGGCCAGCGAGGTCGACTCCGAGGTGGCGTAGCCGATGCCGCCCCGGCTGGCGTCGATCACCGTGGATCCGGTGATCCCGCCGAGGACGAGGTTGCCCCGACCAGCGGCCGTCACGGGGCCGGGGCCGCTGGAACGGCCGCTCCACACGACGGTCCCGTCGTTGATCGCCACGGTGTCGCGGTTCTCGGTGTTGGGCTGGCCGCTGGTGACCGACGCGTTGCCGAGGGTGATCCGGATGCTGTCGGCCTCGATGTCGGTGCTCGAGGCGAGGCGGGAGGTGCCGGCGTACACCGAGTGCTCGGCGCCGTTGCCGGAGATGAACGTGTCCGCGCCGGCGCCCAGCGTCGTGGCGGTGCCTCGGCCCTGGACGGACGCCTCGACGTAGTCGTCGCCCGCGCCCGCGTCGATGTCGATGATCGCCTGGCCCGCGGTCACCGGCGTACCGGTCACGCAGATGGTGTCGTTGCCGCCGAGCGCGGTGAGGGACTGCGCACCGTTGGTGACGATGACGTCCGGGCCCTCGGTGCCGACGAGGCGCTGGTTGTCGGCGCCGACGATCGTGGCGGGCAGGCCCCGGCACGTGTCGGCGGCGGCCTGTGCGCCGGTCGGGACGAGGAGCGCGAGCCCCAGCAGTGCGGCGGTGGTCAGGGTGGTGGTGCGGATCATCGAGTCCCCCCGGGAGATCGGTGCGTGCGTCTGTTCGACCGTACTGCGATAGGACGCAGGGTCCGAGCCGAAGGTTGTCACGACTACCGTTCCTTCCCATGACCGATCCGCTCGCCTGGCTCACCGACCTCGAAGGGGTCCGCTCGGCCTACGCCGGCACCCGCGACGGGATCGACGTGATGCTGCGCGACCGCGGCCTGCGACGTACGTCGCCGGAGCTGACCGCCGAGTCGCTGCTGCGCGGCGCCCATGCCAGCGCCGTGCTCGAGGGCTCGTCCTCGACGCTGGACGAGGTCCGTGCGGGGGAGACCGACGAGATCGCCGCCGACGCCGTACGCCTCTCCACCTCGATGCTGGGACTCGCCCCGCTGCTCAAGACCGCGCCCCTGCAGGCGATCGCGCGGCTGCACGCCGTCGTCGGCTCCGCAGCGCTGGGCGCCGACGAGCTCGGCCGTCCGCGCGACGCGGCCTCGGCCGACCGGCTGCGCGGGGTCGCCGAGCTCCTGCTGTCCGACACCGACGCCCCCGCGCTCCTGGTGGCAGCGATCGCGCACGCCGACGTCGCCACCGCCGCCCCCTTCGCCTCTCACAACGGGATCGTCGCCCGCGCGCTCGAGCGCCTCGTGCTGGTCTCGCGCGGCGTCGACGCCAAGTCGCTGGTCGTGCCCGAGGCCGGGCACCTGGCCCAGCGGGCGGCGTACGAGTCGAACCTGCGCGCCTACAGCGACGGCGGGCCGCGCGGCGTGCACGCGTGGGCGCTCTACGGGGCGGAGGCGTTCTCCGCGGGCGCCGAGGCCTCGCCGCTGCGCAGCTGAGCCCTCACCGGTCCGGGCATGCGAGCGGCACCCGTTCACGAGGATCGGGTGCCGCCGCTGACACGTGATGCCTGGCTACCAAGCGTGCATTCTCTAAGTCGCCGCCCTCGGGAACATCCCGAATGGCTAGCACCCCATCGGATGGGTGGATCGCCGCGTGGGTACCTGGATCACGTGCTGCTCTGGAGTTCTGACTCAGTTGTAGTCCTGCCGGGCGGCACCTTCAAGGGTTGACTTCTGCCCCCGGCGGTGGGTGCACGGGGATCGGGCGGGGATCAGGTCGTCCGGCGGCGATGATTGGCCCACATCACGCCGCCAGCAGCCATCGCACCGCCCACGGCGAGGGCGGCGAGCGTCTGGCGCGCCGGCGGGAGCGGCACCCGCGAGCGCAGCGCGACCGGTCGCACGAAGCTCAGCACCGGCCAGTCCTTCGCGGTCGCGATCCGCCGCAGCTCACGGTCGGGGTTCACCGCGAACGGGTGGCCCACCACCTCGAGCATGTGCACGTCGGTGACCGAGTCGCTGTAGGCGTAGCACTCGTCGAGGTCGTAGCCGATGGTGGCGGAGAGGTGCTCGATCGCCCGCGCCTTCTCCTCGGCGTAGGCGTAGTAGTCGATCTCGCCGGTGTACTTGCCGTCGACGATCTCCATCCGGGTGGCGATCACCCGGTCCGCGCCGAGCATCTGGCCGATCGGCTCGACCACCTCGGCGCCGGACGCGGAGACGATGACGATGTCGCGCCCCTCCGCGCGGTGCTCCTCCATCAGCCGCACGGCCTCCTCGTAGACGAGGGGCTCGACGATGTTGTTGAGCGTGTCATGGACGATCTCGCGCACCGTCGCCACGTCCCAGCCGGCGCACAGCTGCGACATGAACAGCCGCATCTTGTCCATCTGGTCGTGGTCGGCGCCGCCGGTGAAGAAGACGAACTGCGCGTAGGCCGAGCGCAGCATCGCGCGTCTCGAGATGAGGCCGCCCGCCTGGAACTCGCGGCTGAAGGCCAACGTGCTCGACTTGGCGATGATCGTCTTGTCGAGGTCGAAGAAGGCCGCGGTGGGGCGGGTCATGGGCTCATCGTAGGGGGCTCCGGGCCTGCGGGACGGGCCATCTACCGTCCACAGGCGGGCTCCGGGACGCGTCGTCCACAGGGATCCGTACGCCGCACTGGCCGGCGTGGGTGGCCCGGCGCAGGCTCGTCGCCATGCCCGTCCTCCTCCTCACCCGCTCCGGTCCCGTCCACGACGCCGTCGTCCCGCTCTGCGCGGCGGCGGGCGTCGAGGTGGAGGTGGGTGGCGACCCCGCGCTCTGCCTGGCGACCTGGATCCGCGCCGACCTCGTGCTGGTCGGGGTCGATCTTGCCGACGAGGTCGTGGCGCTCGCCCCGCCGCGTCGACCCGACGTGCACGTCGTCGGCCTGTCGCCGGCCGACATCGTCTTCCGGGCCGCGGTGACGATCGGGGCGGCGTCGGTGGTCGACCTGCCGGATGCGGCTCCGTGGTTGGTGGAGGCCCTGGCCGACGTGGGTGAGCGGGCCTCGCCGGGGCGCACCGTCGGCGTGGTGGGCGGCGCGGGCGGGGCCGGGGCGACGACGCTCGCCTGCGCGCTCGCCCAGTGGCACTCCCTGAGTGCCCCGACGCTGCTGGTCGACGCCGACCCGCTGGGGGCGGGGCTGGACCGGTTGCTCGGGATGGAGGAGCGCCCGGGCGTGCGGTGGGAGGGCCTGGTCGACACGGCCGGACGCCTCGGCGCGCGGGCTCTGCGGGAGGCGGTCCCGCGGCGCGACCACCTCGGCGTGCTGACGTGGTCGGGCCTGCAGCGGCGGCTCGACGTGCCGACCGCGCGCCGGATCCTCCCGTCGGCGGCGCGGGGCCACGACCTCGTCGTGCTCGACCTCGCCCGGCAGGACCCGTGCCTGGCCGAGCTCGTCGAGAGGTGCGACGACCTGCTCGTCGTCACGCCCGCCACGGTGCCGGCCCTCGCCGCCACCGCACGCCTCGTCGCGACGCTGGGCCGCGACGCCGACGCCGGACTGGTGGTGCGACCCGGGGCGCTCGGCGACGCCGACGCGGAGCGCGTGACCGGGTTGCCGGTGGTGGCGTCCGTCGCCGACCAGCGCGGCCTGGCCGCCTCGGTCGACCGTGGGCTCGGCCCGCTCACCGGCCGCGGTCCGCTCGCGCGGGCCGCGCGGAGCCTCCTGGAGGCGGCATGAGTGCCCCCGCGGTCCCGGCGGTGCCCACGGCCGTCCTCGACGACGTACGCCGCCGGCTGGCCGGCTCCGTCGGCGACCTGACGCCCCACCGGGTGGCCGAGGCGCTGCGGGCGTCGGGATCACCGGTGGGGGACGCGACCGTGCTCGCCGTGCACGACCTGCTCCGACGCGACGTGCTCGGTGCGGGGCCGCTCGAGGAGCTGCTGCGGCTGCCCGACGTGACCGACGTGCTGGTCAACGGGCCCGACGACGTGTGGATCGACCGCGGCGCGGGGCTCGAGCGTGCTGCGGTGTCCTTCCCCGACGACGCCGCGGTGCGCCGCCTCGCGCAGCGGCTCGCGGCCTCCGCCGGGCGGCGCCTCGACGACGCGACCCCGCACGCCGACGTACGCCTCCCCGACGGCACCCGCTTCCACGCGGTGCTGGCCCCGGTCGCCCGCTCGGGCACGGTCGTGTCGCTGCGGGTGCCTCGCGGCCGGGTCTGGACGCTGCCCGAGCTCGTCGCGGCCGGAGCGGTGCCGCCTGACGGGGCCTTCCTGCTCGAGGAGGTCGTCGACTCCCGCTGCGCGTTCCTCGTGACCGGCGGGACCGGCACCGGCAAGACCTCGGTGCTGTCGGCCCTGCTGTCCCTGGTCGACGCCGGCGAGCGGATCGTGCTGGTCGAGGACGCCAGCGAGCTGAGGCCCGAGCACCCGCACGTGGTCGCGATGGAGAGCCGGCCACCCAACATCGAGGGCGCCGGCGAGATCACGCTGCAGACGCTCGTGCGCCAGGCGCTGCGGATGCGACCCGACCGGCTGGTGGTCGGGGAGGTGCGCGGGGCCGAGGTGGTCGACCTGCTCGCGGCGCTCAACACCGGCCACGGCGGCGGCTGCGGCACCCTCCACGCCAACTCCGCGGCCGACGTGCCCGCCCGGATCGAGGCCCTGTCGTTGGCCGCCGGGCTGCCGCGGGAGGCGGCGCACAGCCAGCTCGCCGCCGCGCTCGACGTGGTGATCCACCTGGGCCGCGGGCGTGACGGCCGACGCCGCGTCCTCGAGCTCGGGGTGCCCGAGCGCGACGCGTCGGGAATGGTGGTGCTGCGCACCGCGGTGACCTTCGAGGCCGACCGGGTGGTGCGCGGGCCGGCCGCGTCCACCCTCGCCGCACGGCTCGGGTCGGCGGTCCCGTGAGCGCCTGGCTGGTGGCGCTCCTCGCCGCGGCTGCGGTGGCAGCGTGGGTCCCGGCGGGAGGGACGAGTGCCGTCCGCGGGCCGGGGAGACCCGGCCGACCACGACCGCGCCCCGCGGTGCCCTGGGCCGGACGCCGCGAGACCGCGGCGACGCAGGCGGCGGTGCTCGAGGTGTGCGACCTGCTCGCCGCCGAGCTGGCAGCCGGCCGCCCTGCCGCCGCCGCGCTGGCCTCGGCGGCGGAGCGATGGCCACCGCTCGACGTCGCGGTGGAGGCCGCCCGCCTCGGCGCGGACGTCCCCGACGCGATGCGCCGCTTGGCCCACGAGCGCCGCGGCGCCACGGACCTGCGATGGGTCGCAGGCGCCTGGCAGGTCGCGCACGACTCGGGGCACGGCCTCGCGGCCGCGCTCGAACGCACCGCCCGCGGCCTGCGCGCCCACCGGCGCACTCGCCGCCTCATCGACTCCGAGCTGGCCTCGGCCCGGGCCACCGCCCGTCTCGTGGCCTGCCTGCCGCTGGCGGTCCTGCTCATGGGCTCGGGTGCGGGCTCGGACCCGTGGGCCTTCCTGCTGGCGACGCCCGTCGGGCTGGGCTGCCTCGTGCTGGGACTGGGCCTGCTGGGGCTGGGGCTGTGGTGGATCGAGCGGCTGGCGGACCGGGCGGCCGCGCCATGACGTGGGTGACGGTTCTCGCCGCGACCGCTGCCGTGCTGTGCTGGCTGCCCCCGTCGGTGGCGCCACCTCGGCAGCGCACCGCCGCCCGGCCCGGCGTGCGCCCGGTCGCCGTGGTGGGCGTCGCGCTCGCTGCCTGGCTCGTCGTCGGCGGTGTTGCCGGCATGGTGGCCGCGGTCGTCGCTGGTCTCGGTGCCCGGCACGTGCTGGCGCGGGCTGAGTCCTCGGCCTCGCGCCGCGAGAGGGAGGAGGTGGAGCGCTCGCTGCCGCACCTCGTCTCCCTCTTCGCCTCCACCCTGCGAGCGGGAGCCGAACCCGTCTCCGGGCTGGCCCGGGTCTGCGCGGCCATGCCCGGCCCGACGGCCGAGCGCCTGGCGCCCGTCGTGGAGCGCTCACGCTGGGGCGCGTCGGGTGCCGAGGCCTGGGACACCCTCGCCCGCGACCCCGCGCTCGCTCCGCTGGCCCGCGCGATGGTGCGTTCCCAGGCCTCCGGCGCCTCGGTCGTGCAAGCCGTCGAGCGGCTCGCCGACGAGCTCGAGCGCGAGTCGCTGGGCCGCGCCGAGGACGCCGCCCGCAAGGTCGGGGTGTCGGCCGCGGTCCCGCTCGGGGTGTGCCTGCTGCCGGCCTTCCTGCTGCTCGGGGTGGTGCCGACCGTCGCCTCCCTCTTCGGGTCGGTGGCCCCGTGACGGGCCACCAACCGTCCACAGGTCGCCCGCGGAGGACGCGATCCACAGGCCCGGGAACGGGCGGGTGCGCGGCGTCGGTCGGGCGGCCGAGGGTGGAGCCAGCGGGGCTCATCGGGAGCCCCGGGACGACAGGGGAAGCGATGAAGATCCGACGCCACGACGAGTCCGGCATCACCACGGCGGAGTACGCCGTCGGGACAGCTGCCGGGGCCGGCTTCGCGGGACTGCTCTACACGCTGCTCACCGGCAAGTTCGGTGACCAGCTGCTCGAGCGGCTCTTCGACCACGTCATGGGCCTGCTGGGCATCGGCTGATGGGCAGGCGGGCTCGGCGCGAGCGGGGAGCGGCCACCGCCGAGCTCGCCCTCGGCATCCCGCTGCTCGTCGCGCTGACCGCCGGGCTGGTGTGGATGCTGGCGCTCGGCGCGGCCCAGGTGCGGGTCATCGACGCCTCGCGGGAGGCGGCGCGCGCGGTGGCGCGGGGTGACGACGTCTCCTCGGCTCGCGCGGTGGCGCTCCGCATCGCCCCCGACGGGGCCCGGGTGAGCGTGGACGAAGGGGCCGGTCAGGTCGAGGTCACCACGAGCGTCCGGGTGGCCGGCCCGGGAGGGCTGCTCGGCGCGCTGCCGGGTGTCACGGTGTCGGCCCACGCGGTCGCGCTGGCCGAGGCGTCGTGAGCGCGGCGGGTCGGTCGCGCCGCGACGACGGTGCCGCGACGGTCCTGGTGGTGGCGATGGCGGGGGTGCTGATGTTCGTCGCAGCGGGGCTCGCCGCCGTCGGAGGCCTGGTGACCGCGCAGCGTCAGGCGCAGGCGGCTGCCGACCTGGCCGCCCTCGGAGGGGCCGACGACCCGGCGACGGGGTGCGACGCGGCCGCCCGGGTCGCGGCGGCCAACGCGGCCTCCCTCGACCGGTGCCAGGTGGTCGGGCGCGAGGTCACGGTCACCGTCTCGGTGCCCGGACCGCGGGTCCCGTGGCGTGACGTGCGGGTGAGCGCGGAGGCGAGGGCCGGTCCTGGCTAGGCCCTCAGACGGCGTCGCGGCGCTCGGGGTCGTCCGACCGGCGCTCGGCCTCGACCCGCTCGAGCTTCGCGTTGAGCTCGGTCAGCTCCTTGCGTTCCTTGCGGTGCGCGAGGCTGCGACGGGTGCCCCACTTGAGGATCGAGAAGCCCCACAGGATGGCCGCGCCCGCGGCGACGCCGACGAAGAAGGACTCGAGCGTGGTCACGTCGAAACCGAGCAGCTCACCACCCGACCCGGGCTCGCTGACGAAGACGGCGGAGAGGATCGCGATGCCGCCGAGGATCAGCAGGCCAAGACCGAGGATCACCATGTGCCGAATCTAGCGTCATTCCCCCTCGCGGGGTGCACCCGCGAGGAGGGCGTCCAGCAGGGCGATGGCGCCGGGCTTGTCGAGGGGGTTGTTCTGGTTGCCGCACTTCGGTGACTGGATGCACGACGGGCACCCGCTCGCGCACTCGCAGCTCGCGATCGCCTCGCGGGTGGCCGACAACCACGCCACCGCGGTGCGGAAGCCCCGCTCGGCGAAACCCGCGCCGCCCGGGTGGCCGTCGTACACGAAGACGGTGAGCAGGCCCGTGTCGGCGTGGCGGGCGGTCGAGACCCCGCCGATGTCCCACCGGTCGCACGTGGCGAAGAGGGGGAGGAGGCCGATCGAGCAGTGCTCGGCGGCGTGCGCCGCGCCCGGCACGTCGAGCATCGGGACGCCCGACTCGGTGACCACGTCGTCGGGGACCGTCCACCAGACGGCGCTCGTGCGCAAGGTCCGCTCGGGCAGGTCGAGCGGCTCCTCGGCGAGCACCTCCCCGCCGGGCTGGCGACGCTTGAGGAAGGACACGACCTGGTGAGACACGTCGACCTCGCCGAGCGCGAGCTCGCAGCCGCCCCACGACCGGCGCTCGTGGGTGGCGACGATGCTGATGTCGGTGGTCTCGCGCGCCGTGGTGCTGTACGCCGGCTCGTCGCGCCGCATCGTCGCAACGTGGTGCTCGAGGTCGAGCTCCTCGACCAGCCAGGTCTCGCCCTGGTGGACGTAGACCGCGCCCGGGTGCGCCTGGTTGTGCGCGCCACCGGCGTCGACCGTGCCGACCACACGGCCCGTGTCGGCCTCGACCAGCTGCACCGGCGACCCGCCCGCCGAGCGGATGTCGGCGAGGTCGGCCGCGCGTCCGGAGTCGGTCCAGAACCAGCCGCGCGGGCGCCGCCGCAGGAGTCCGAGCTCGACGAGCCGGTCCAGGACCTCGCGTGCCGTCGTCCCGAAGAGCGGCAGGTCCACCTCGGTGAGGGGCGCCTCCTGCGCCGCCGCGCACAGGTGCGGGCCCATGACGTGCGGGTTGGACGGGTCGAAGACCGACGCCTCGACCGGCGCCCCGATGAGCATCTCGGGGTGGGTGACGAGGTAGGTGTCGAGCGGGTCGTCCTTGGCCACCAGCACGCCGAGCGCGTCCTGCGCGCCGCGGCCGGCGCGCCCGACCTGTTGCCAGAAGGCCGCACGGGTGCCGGGGAAGCCGGCGATCAGGACCGCGTCGAGGCCGCTGATGTCGATGCCGAGCTCGAGCGCGTTGGTGGCGGCGAGCCCGACGAGGTCGCCGCGTCGCAGCGCCGACTCCAGTGCCCGGCGCTCCTCCGGTAGGTAGCCGCCGCGGTAGGCCGCGACGCGTCCCGGCAGCGACGGGTCGACCTCGGCGAGCAGCTCGGCGGCGGTCGATGCCACCTGCTCGGCGCCGCGGCGCGAGCGGATGAAGGCCAGGGTGCGCACGTCCTCGGCGACGAGGTCGGCCAACAGGTCGGCGACCTCCGACGACGCGGCGCGCCGCACGGGGGCGCCGTTCTCCCCGGCGTGCGAGGTGAAGGGCGGCTCCCACAGGAGCAGCGACACCCTGCCGCGCGGCGAGTCGTCGCGGGTCAGCGCGACGACGTCGAGCCCGGTCAACCGCGACGCGGTCACCTCCGGCTGCGCGACAGTGGCCGAGGCGAGCACGAAGGTCGGGTGCGCGCCGTACATCGCGCACACGCGTCGCAGGCGCCGCAGCACGTGGGAGACGTGCGCGCCGAAGACCCCGCGGTAGTGGTGGCACTCGTCGACCACGACGTACTTCACCGACCCGAGCAGCCGCGCCCAGCGGTGGTGCGAGGGGAGCAGTGAGCGGTGCAGCATGTCGGGGTTCGTCAGGACGTACTCCGCGTGGTCGCGGGTCCAGTCCCGCTCCTCGCGCGAGCTGTCGCCGTCGTGCGCGGAGAGGCGTACGTCGAGGCGCAGCGACTCCAGGCCGGCGAGCTGGTCGTGCGCCAGCGCCTTGGTCGGCGCGAGGTAGAGCACCGAGGCGCCCCGCTCGCCGCGGGGGCCGCGGGCCGCGCGGATCGCCGACAGGCCCGGCACCTGGTAGGCCAGCGACTTCCCGGACGCGGTCCCGGTGGCGACGATGACGTGGTCGCCGGCGTGCGCGGCGTCGGCGGCGACGACCTGGTGGCGCCACGGACGGGCCACGCCCTGGGCGGCGAAGGCGCCGCGTACGTCGTCGGGCACCCAGTCCGGCCAGTCCTCGTGGACCGCCTCACGGGCCGGCAGCACCTCGAGGTGCTGCAGCCGCTCCTCACGCCCCGGCACCCCCGTCAGCCGTCGGACCAGCGCGTCGACCGAGGGCAGCGCGCGGACTGGGGAGTGGCTCACCCACGCAGTCTGGCAAACGCCTGCGACGGTGAGCGGTGCGCGTGGCCCGTTCCCAAGTGCCGGGGACTCCTGCGCAACCCTTGTGACTCGTGGTTTGATACCACCCGGAAAGAACAAGGGGCACTCGCGTGCCCGCAGACGCACTGTCCGAACGAGTTCGGGGACCGGGGAGCAGTCGTGGATCTCACCCTTGCTACGCGCGAGGTGGACGGCCGCGCCGTCGTGGCCGTCGGCGGGGAGATCGACGTCTACACCGCACCCAAGCTGCGCGACTGCATCACCGACCTCGTCGGCGCCGGCACCTACGACATCGTCATCGACCTCGAGGCCGTCGAGTTCCTCGACTCCACCGGCCTCGGTGTGCTGGTCGGGGGGCTGAAGAAGGTCCGCGCCCACGACGGGTCGCTCGACCTGGTCTGCACCCAGGAGCGCCTGCTCAAGATCTTCCGCATCACCGGCCTGGCCAAGGTCTTCGTCATCCACGACGCCGTCGGCCTCGCGCCCGGCGCCTGACGCTTCTTGCGCCGCTCCACCTCACCCCTCCGAGCAGGTTCGGAGGGGTTTGTCGTGCGCCGGTCTGGTCGCCCGGTGTGGCGTAGGTCACGCCGCCACGTGATCTGGGTCACGTCTGCGTAGACTCCGGCGCGTTCGAGGTTGACGTTCACAGTCCTAGGAGGACGCGCATGACGGGGATCCTGCCCGCGGTCGTGAAGCCGGAGCTCGAAGGCAGCAACTTGGTCCTGGTCGTCGTCGTCGCCCTGATCGCGCTCGGCGCGCTCGGGATGGCCGCGATGTTCAGGTCCCAGGTGCTGGCCGCCGGCGAAGGCACCGACAGCATGAAGACCATCGCCCAGGCCGTGCAGGAAGGCGCCAACGCCTACCTGACCCGGCAGTTCCGGACCCTTGCCATCTTCGCGGCGATCGCGTTCTTCGCGCTGCTCGTGCTGCCGGCCGACGACATGACCGTGCGCATCTTCCGCTCGGTGTTCTTCATCGTCGGCGCCGGCTTCTCGGCAGCCGTGGGCTATCTCGGGATGAACCTCGCCGTGCGCGCCAACCTGCGCGTCGCGGCAGCTGCCGAGTCCACCGGCCGCGAGCCGGCCATGACGATCGGCCTGCGCACCGGCGCGATGGTCGGCATGCTGACCGTTGGCCTCGGCCTGCTGGGTGCCAGCCTCGTCGTGCTGTTCTTCCAGGCCTCTGCGCCCGAGGTGCTCGAGGGCTTCGGCTTCGGTGCGGCGCTGCTCGCCATGTTCATGCGCGTCGGCGGCGGCATCTTCACCAAGGCCGCCGACGTCGGCGCCGACCTGGTCGGCAAGGTCGAGCAGGGAATCCCCGAGGACGACCCGCGCAACGCCGCGACCATCGCCGACAACGTGGGCGACAACGTCGGTGACTGTGCCGGCATGGCTGCCGACCTCTTCGAGTCGTACGCCGTCACGCTGGTCGCCGCGCTGATCCTCGGCTCGCAGGCCTTCGGCGACAAGGGCCTCGTGTTCCCGCTGCTGATCCCGGCCATCGGTGCCCTCACCGCGGTCGCGGGCGTCTACCTGACCAAGCCCAAGGCCGACGAGAACGGCCTGACGACGATCAACAAGTCGTTCTACATCTCCTCGGGCATCGCGGCCGTGGCGAGCGTCGTGCTGTCCTACCTCTACCTGCCGAGCAGCTTCTCCGAGTTCACCAACATCGCCGCCGACCTCACCGGCGCCGAGGGTGACCCCCGGTTCATCGCCGCCTCCGCAGTGGTCATCGGCATCGTGATGTCCGCGGGCATCCTGGCCCTCACCGGCTACTACACCGGCACCGAGTACCGCCCCGTCAAGGACGTCGGCAAGACCTCGATCACCGGCCCGGCCACCGTCATCCTGTCCGGCCTCTCGGTCGGCTTCGAGTCGGCGGTCTACACGACCCTCGTCATCGGCGCCGCGGTCTTTGGTGCCTACCTCCTCGGTGGCGCCGCTCTCACGGTGTCGCTGTTCGCCGTGGCCCTGGCCGGCTGCGGCCTGCTGACCACCGTCGGCGTCATCGTCGCGATGGACACCTTCGGCCCGGTCTCCGACAACGCGCAGGGCATCGCCGAGATGTCGGGCGACGTCAGCCCCGAGGGCGCGCAGATCCTCACCGAGCTCGACGCGGTCGGCAACACCACGAAGGCCATCACCAAGGGCATCGCGATCGCCACGGCGGTGCTTGCCGCGACGGCGCTGTTCGGCTCCTACGCCACCTCGGTGTTCGAGTCGCTCGCCGAGGCCAATGTCGGCCTCGACGAGGCCTACCTGCTGGACTTCAGCGTCTTCAACCCGGCGGTCATCGTCGGCGTGCTGCTCGGTGCGGCCGTGGTGTTCCTCTTCTCCGGCCTCGCCATCAACGCGGTCGCCCGCGCTGCCGGGGCGGTCGTGATGGAGGTCCGCCGCCAGTTCCGCGAGATCCCCGGGATCATGGAGGGCACCGGTCGTCCGGAGTACGGCAAGGTCGTCGACATCGTCACCAAGGACTCGCTGCGCGAGCTCGTGACGCCCGGCATCCTCGCCGTCCTGGCGCCGATCGCCGTGGGCTTCGGCCTCGGTGCGACCGCCCTGGCCGGCTTCCTCGCCGGCGCCATCGGCACCGGCACCCTGATGGCCGTCTTCCTGGCCAACGCGGGTGGCGCGTGGGACAACGCCAAGAAGCTGGTCGAGGACGGCCACCACGGTGGCAAGGGCTCGTCGGCCCACGAGGCGACCATCATCGGTGACACCGTCGGTGACCCGTTCAAGGACACCGCCGGCCCGGCCATCAACCCGCTGATCAAGGTGATGAACCTCGTCTCGCTGCTCATCGCGAGCGCGGTCGTCTCCCTGAGCGTCGGTGACGACCAGAACGACGTGCTCCGCATCGTGATCGCGCTCGTCGCGGTCGCGATCATCGCGGGCGCGGTGATCGTCTCCAAGCGGCGCGAGGTGGCGATCGCCGACGACGGTGACAACACCGGCTCGTCGTCGTTCACCCCGCACCCGCACCCGGACCACGCCTGACGCTTCGGCGTCGGCCCCCCTCGGTCGCGATCCCCGGGTACCCGGGGAAACTGGAGCCTCACCCCCGAAACTTCGGGGGTGAGGCTCCAGTTTTGGTAGGGAAGCCCGCCTCAGCGCTCGCCGAAGTGCGGCCGGGTCAGCTCCTCGGTGAGCCCGCCGAGCGCGGTGTGGTCGTCGTCGTCCCCGACGTGCGGTCCCTGCAGCCACTGGGCGAACGACCAGATCTCACCGAGGCGCCACTCGAGGTCGAAGAGCCGCAGCATCCGAGGGTCGTGGTCGACGTCGCGGCCCTCGTGCACCAGCGTCGCGAGGTCCCGCTCGCGCGGCGCGAGCACCAGCGACTCCCAGTCGATCAGCCACGTCCGACCGCGCGCGACCCACTGGTTGCGCACGTGCGGCTCACCGTGCGTGACGACGTACGGCGACGGGTCGGCAAGGGCGAGCAGGCGCTCGTGCTCGCGTGCCCACCCGCCGACCTGGGACAGGTGCTCGACGACCAGCTCGCGTGCCGCGGGACCGAGCGGTCCGGACCAGTCCTGCTGGAGCAGGTCGCGGAGCCGGTCGCCCAGCAGGGGCTCGACCTCGGTCGACCAGGTGCGGGCGCCGGGCGGAGGCTGAGCCGCGTGCAGGCGGGCGAGCAGGTCGGGCAGCTCGGCCACCGACTCGGCCGGGCGCGACCCGTCGAGCCACCCGGTCACGCTGGCCTTCCGTGAGCGGAGAGGGACGACGTACGCCCCTCTGCGGGTCGGCAGCGACGGCCAGACGAAGTCGAGGTCGAGCGCGGCCGCGGAGGAGTACGCCGCCTCGAGGCTGGCGAGCGTGTGGCGCGGAAGGTCGATGTCGAGGGTCAGGAAGAGGGTCGGCTCGCCGGTGACCTCGACGCGCCAGTGGTGCGCGCCCCAGCCGACGGGAAGGTGCTCGACGGCGTCGGCGCGGTCGTCCCACTCCGCGCGGACCAGGTCGAGGATCTCGTCGTCGGTCACGTCGGGCGGTCGCTCGTGCACCCGCCGATGGTGGCACGCCAGTCTGGGAGGCTGGAGCCATGCCCCACGACCTCGACCTCGCCGCCCCGCTCCGTGAGGCGCTGCTCGCCGCCGACTTCACCTACGACCGCGTGGCCGAGGCGATCGGCGAGGACGCGCACCGCGCGCTCGGTCGCAACGAGACGCTCCCCGCGCTGCGGCGTACGTCGTCGGGCTCGGCGCTCGACACGCTGGTGCGGCTCTTCCTGCTCCAGACCCCCGTGGCGCGCGACGAGGCGGAGCGGGCGCTGCCCGGCCTGGTCGACCGGCTCTGCAACGCCGGGCTGCTCGAGCAGAGCGTCGGCGAGGTCGCCGCGCGGATGGACTGCCGGCCCTACGCCACCGAGGATCGTGACCTCTGGATCGTCTCCGACCTGACGCCCGGCCTCGACGGCGCGCCGGTCGCGGTCGGCCCCGACCACGTGCTCGGCATCTCGAGCGCGTCCACCAGCCTGGCCCAGCTCACCATGCGCGAGCCCGTCGGTCGCGCCCTCGACCTCGGCACCGGGTGCGGCGTCCAGGCGCTGCACCTCGCAGCCCACGCGGGCCACGTCGTCGCCACCGATGTCAACGCCCGTGCGCTGTGGATGACCCGCCTCAACGCCGCGCTCAACGACGTCTCCGTCGACGTGCGCGACGGCTCCTTCTTCGAGCCCGTCGCCGGCGAGCAGTTCGACCTGATCGCCACCAACCCGCCCTTCGTCATCTCACCGGCGACCGGCGAGCGTCTGGTCTACCGCGACTCCGGCCTGCCCGGCGACCGCGTGGTCGAGCACATCGTGCGCACCGGCCCCGACCACCTCACCGACGGCGGCTGGCTGCAGGTCCTGGCCAACTGGTCGATCGTCGACGGCCGGCCCTGGGACGAGCGCCTCGGATCCTGGCTGCGCGCCGACTGCGACGCCCTCGTCGTTCAGCGCGAGACCCTCGACCCGGCGTCCTACGTCGAGCTGTGGCTCAAGGACAGCGGCCACCACGGAGGACCGGACTACGCCCGCCGCTACGACACCTGGCTGTCCTGGCTGGAGGAGACCGGCATCGAGGGCATCGGGTTCGGCTGGATCAACGTGCGACTCGGCGCCGGGGCCAGCGGCCGCCACGAGCTCCTCGAGTGGCGCTACGACGTCGAGCAGCCCATCGGCCCGGCGATCCACGACTGGGGCACCGCCGTGGACGACCTGCGCGACCTCAGCGACGAGGCGCTGATGGGTACCTCGTTGCGTGCTCGCGAGGACGTGCAGCAGGAGACGGTCGGCCGTCCGGGCGCGGAGGACCCCGAGGCGATCGTGCTGCGCCAGCAGCGCGGCTTCCGTCGTGCCCGCACCGCCGACACTGTCGAGGCTGCCTTCCTCGGCGCGTGCGACGGCGACCTGGCTGTCGGCCAGCTCTTCGGGGCGCTCGCCCAGCTCACCGACACCGACGCCGACAAGCTGCGGAGCACCTACCTCCCCGTCGTGCGCGAGCTCGTCGGCGAGGGCTTCCTGGAGGTCATCCGACCGGCGTGAGCGCTGTGTCGGCGCGCGCCTGCTCGGCCAGCGACGTGTCGCGCAGCTCGACCAGGTCGCGACGCACCGACGCCGCGAGCAGCTCGACCCGACCGACCGCGAGCAGCGCCGGGGCACCGCACGACCACGGCCGGGCGCTGTCCCAGCCGAGGCGGCGTACGTGTCCGAGGACCTGGTTGCCGCACGCGTTGAGCGAGGTGGTGCCGAGCAGGTCGGCGACCCGGACCTGGGTGATCGGCCCCTCCGGGCCGATGGCGGCGTTGGCCTTGCCGACGACCCAGGCGACGCCTCCCGCGAGCCGGGCGGGCGTCATCCGCTCGGCGAGCTCGGGCAGCCGGTCACGGGCGAGCAGCAGGCACTCCCGCAGTGGCGCGGCCAGGTCGGCGGGCAGCAGTGTCTCGCGCAGGTCGCCCAGCAGCTCGTCGGCGACCAGCCACGCCTCGTCGGCGACCGGGTCGAGGTGGTCGCGCAGGCGCGGCAGCGCGACGGGGGAGCCGGTCATCGCCAGCAGCTCCTCGCGGCTGCCGGCCACGCAGTCCAGCCAGCGCAGCGCCTGCTGGTGGTGCGGGAGCGGCGGCGGGGCCTGGACGGCCGGGGGCCGCAGGTCCTCGTCGTGGCGTCGCGCCACGTCGGCGTACGTGCTGTCCTCGACGCGCTCGCTCCAGGCATCGACGAGCCGTCCGTCGACGAAGACGAGGTGGCTGAGCCGGCCGCCCTCGTGCAGTCGCTCGCGGGGCTCGCGCCAGAGAAAGGGGTCGTAGTGGTGGTCGTACATCGGTCCTCCTGGGTCGTGGGCGTGGGTCCACCGTCGGCAGCGGCTCCGACACCGGCGCGCGGTCGTCCACAGGTCGCCCCCGGAGCACTGTCGTCCACAGGCCCACGGTGCGTAAGTGGGCCGGGTCATGGACCCGCGGGGTCGTGGGTACAGGCCGCGCATGACCAACAGACGAGGACAGGCCCTGTCCATGCTGCGTCCCGCGGCCGAGCTCCACGGCGACGTGGTGACCGCCTACGTCGACGTCAGCCGGACCACGGAGAACGGCGCGCAGGAGGTGGAGACCCGCATCGCCAACCTGGTGCGTGACGCCGGAGCGAGCGGTGCCGACGAGGCGACCGTGCGCGAGGTGGCCGAACGCCTGGCGCGCCCGACCGGGCACGGGGGTGAGGCGTCGCGGGTCGTGGTCGCACGGGACGGCACGGTGGCGACCGACCTCGTGCTGGGCGGCGGCGCCGAGGACCACCACCACGTCGGCCCGATCGCCCACCTGCTGCCGCTGGGCCGCGCGCTGGCGGACGTGGTGTCCTACGTGCTGGTCCGGGTCGACCACTCGGGCGCGGAAATCGCCGTGAGCGACACGCTGGGCCTGGACGAGCGCGAGATGGTGAGCGAGGGCGACCACGACGTGCTGCACAAGGTGCCGGGCGGTGGATGGTCGCACCGGCGGTTCCAGACCCGCGCCGAGGACTCGTGGGACCGCAACGCCGACACGGTCGCAGGCGACCTCGACACCCTCGTCCGCGAGGTGGACCCGGACCTGGTCCTGCTCACCGGGGACTTGCGCGGGGTCGCTCGGGTCCGCGAGTCCGTCGCCGGCCACGTGACCGAGCGCCTCGAGGTGCTCGAGCACGGCAGCCGCGCCGAGGGGGCCTCCGACGAGCGGCTCGACGAGGAGGTCGCCGCGGCCGTCCGGCGGTGCCGGGCCCGCCGCATCGACGACGTGCTCGACCGCCTCGGCCCCGCCGACGCGCCCAAGGCCGTCGGAGTCGCCGAGACGCTGGAGGCGCTGCGACGCGGCGAGGTGGAGACGCTGGTGCTGCTGGCGGGCGCGCTCGAGGGCCGCGAGGCGTACGCCGGGCCGGCGCCGCTGCTGCTCGCCACCGACCCCGAGGAGCTCCGGGCGCTCGGCGTCGGGGAGCCGGGACGCGTCGTGCTCGAGGAGGCGATGTTCCGTGCCGCCCTCGGCCAGGACGCGGACCTGCTCCCGTTGCACGCCCCCGTCGGTGCGCTTCCCGACGGCGTGGGCGCGGTGCTCCGCTTCTCCACCCGACCCGACCCGACCCACAACGAAGGTGAGGACCAGTGATGGCCGAGTCCCTGATCGACGACGAGCTGTGGCAGGAGTTCCACGACGTGGTCAACATGACCTCGCGCGAGCTCTCCGACTGGCTGCGCACCGAGGCGTCCGACGAGGTGACCGCCGTCGACGGACCGCTGCCCGAGCTGGAGGTGGGCGAGCAGGTGGTGGCGATCCTCGGCAAGCGCCGCACGGACCTCACCCCCGACGACGTCGACACGATGCGCCACGTCGTCGAGCAGGTGCGCACCCTGCGCGGGGACGAGCCCGAGCCGGAGGCGTACGACGACCAGATCCGGCACGTGCTGATGTCGTTCGGGCACGACCCGCTCAGGCCGTCGGGCGCCTGAGCGACCCACCCGCGGACGCCACCCCGCGGCGGCCTGTGGACGCCGCGGGGTGGCGAACTGACGTTGTGGCGCTACCGTTGCGGCGCTGAGCAACATCGCAGCGCACACCTGAGGGAGCAACAGAAGTGGCAAAGCTCGTCATCGTCGAGTCCCCGGCCAAGGCCCGCACCATCGGCGGCTACCTGGGCTCGGACTACGTCGTCGAGTCCTCGATCGGTCACATCCGCGACCTGCCCAACAACGCCGCGGACACCCCGGCCAAGATCAAGGACAAGCCGTGGGGCCGCCTCGCGGTCGACGTCGACAACGGGTTCGAGCCCTACTACGTCGTGCCCCGCGACAAGAAGAGCCACATCGCCAAGCTGAAGAAGCTGGTGAAGGAGGCCGACGCCCTCTACCTCGCCACCGATGAGGACCGCGAGGGCGAGGCGATCGCCTGGCACCTCCTCGACGAGCTCAAGCCCCCGAAGGGCCTGCCGGTCCACCGGATGGTCTTCCACGAGATCACCAAGCCCGCGATCCTCGCCGCGGTCGACAACCCGCGCCAGATCAATGACGACCTCGTCGAGGCCCAGGAGGCGCGCCGCATCCTCGACCGCCTCTACGGCTACGAGGTCTCCCCGGTGCTGTGGAAGAAGGTCATGTCCGGCCTCTCCGCCGGCCGCGTGCAGTCGGTGGCGACCCGCCTGGTCGTCGACCGCGAGCGCGAGCGGATGAAGTTCCGCGTCGCGTCCTACTGGGACCTCGACGCCACCTTCGACGCCGGCACCGGCCACGACCCGCGGATGTTCCCCGCCAAGCTCTACAGCGTCGACGACGTCCGCGTCGCCCGCGGCTCCGACTTCGACAACACCGGCGAGCTCAAGGGCAAGGCCGAGCGCGTCCACCTCAGCCGCGCCGACGCCGAGGCGCTGGCCTCCGGCCTCACCGACACGGCGTACGACGTCCGCTCGGTCGAGTCCAAGCCCTACCGCCGCTCGCCGTACGCCCCCTTCCGCACCACCACGCTGCAGCAGGAGGCCAGCCGCAAGCTCGGCATGAGCGCGAGCGTGACGATGTCGGTCGCGCAGCGGCTCTACGAGAACGGCTTCATCACCTACATGCGTACGGACTCCACGACCCTGTCGGGAGCGGCCGTCGGCGCCGCCCGCGACCAGGTCCGCGAGCTCTACGGTGCTGAATACCTCCCCGACTCGCCGCGCACCTACGCCTCCAAGGTCAAGAACGCCCAGGAGGCGCACGAGGCCATCCGCCCGGCCGGCGAGTCCCTCCGCACGCCGGCCCAGACGGGGCTGTCGGGCGAGCAGTTCCGCCTCTACGAGCTGATCTGGATGCGCACCGTCGCCTCGCAGATGAAGGACGCGGTCGGCAACTCGGTCACGATCCGCATCGGCGGCGCCGCGGCCGACGGGCGCGACGTCGTCTTCAGCTCCAGCGGTCGCACGATCACCTTCCACGGGTTCCTCAAGGCCTACGTCGAGGACATCGACGACGCGTCCAAGCGCAAGGACGACGCCGAGACCCGCCTGCCCAACCTCACCAAGGGTGCTGCGGTCTCGGCCGCCACGCTGTCGCCGGAGGGCCACGAGACCAAGCCGCCGTCGCGCTACACCGAGGCGACGCTGATCAAGGAGCTCGAGGACCGCGAGATCGGCCGCCCGTCGACGTACGCCTCGATCATCGGCACCATCCTCAACCGCGGCTACGTCTACAAGAAGGGCACCGCGCTGGTGCCGGCGTGGCTGGCCTTCTCGGTGATCCGGCTGCTGGAGGAGCACTTCCCGCGCCAGGTGTCCTACGAGTTCACCGCCTCGATGGAGGACGTGCTCGACGAGATCGCGGGCGGTCGCAAGGACCGCGCCACCGAGCTCGGCGAGTTCTACTACGGCGCCGGCGACGTGGTCGGGCTCAAGACGCTCGTCACCGACCTCGGCGAGATCGACGCCAAGGAGATGGCGACCTTCCCGATCGGCGAGGGCATCGACCTCCGCGTGGGTCGCTACGGCCCCTACGTCGAGGGCCCGGGCGATGACGAGGCCGGCGCGCCGGTGCGCGCCAACGTCCCCGACGACCTCCCGCCCGACGAGCTCACCGTGGCCAAGGCCAAGGAGCTGCTGGCCAACCCGGCCGGCGAGGAGCAGGTCGTCGGCAACCACCCCGAGACCGGCCTCCAGATCGTGGCGAAGAACGGTCGCTTCGGCCCCTACGTCACCGAGGTGCTGCCCGAGGACGCGCCGAAGAGCGCCAAGCCGCGCACCGGCTCGCTCTTCAAGTCGATGACCCTCGACACGGTCTCCCTCGAGGAGGCGGTCAAGCTCCTCGACCTGCCCCGCGTCGTCGGCACCGACGAGGACGGCACCGAGATCACCGCGCAGAACGGTCGCTACGGGCCCTACCTCAAGAAGGGCACCGACTCCCGCAGCCTGACCTCCGAGGACCAGATCTTCGACATCACCCTCGACCAGGCCAAGGCGATCTACGCCCAGCCCAAGCAGCGCGGTCGCGGTGCGGCCACCCCGCCGCTCAAGGAGCTCGGCAACGACCCCGTCTCCGGGCAGCCGGTGGTCGTGAAGGCGGGCCGCTTCGGCGAGTACGTCACCGACGGCGAGTACAACGCCACGCTCCGCAAGGACGACACCGTCGAGTCGATCACCCTCGAGCGCGCGGCCGAGCTGCTCGCCGAGCGGCGCGAGCGCGGTCCGGCGAAGAAGGCGGCCAAGAAGGGCGCGAAGAAGGCCCCGGCCAAGAAGACCGCCGCCAAGAAGACTCCGGCGAAGAAGACCGCTGCGAAGAAGACGGCCGCCAAGAAGACGACGAAGGCCGCGGCGAAGAAGGCCTGACGCCCGTCTCCGTCGCCCACTACGCTGCCGATCACGGCAACGGGGGTAGGGCATGACGACGGTGACGGCGCAGCCGGCGCGGACGGCGTACGACGGGTGGGGCGAGCGCCGCTGGCGGACGACCGGCGGGTTCTTGGGCCTGCTGGCGGTGCTGGTCGCCGTGCTCTTCGTGACGTCCGGCGAGAAGCGCAGCGACTACGGCGACCTCCTTGGCGCAGTTGCGCGGGGCGAGGTGTCTGAGGTCGCCGTGGTCGGCCTCGACGGTGACCAGTGGCAGGGCCGACGCACCGTGGAGCTGCGCTGGACCGCGATGGTGGACCGCTATGCCGAGGTGGTGGTCGTCCGCGACGCCGACGCGCCACCGTCGTCGGCCGGGCGGGTCGTGACCGACCGTGACCCTCGAGCTGTCCTGCGCGCCATCGATCCGGACATCGAGCTTAGCTCCGCCTCCTACGCCGGCGGGTCATCGAGCTTCATGGACTGGCGGGTCGCGGGACCTGGAGCGCTGCTCCCGCTGGTCGCCTGGCTGTCGGTCCTCCTCCTGCTCGTCGGCGGCCCCGCGCCGTGGCGCGCCACCCGGTGGGCGTGGGCATGGATCGTCCTGCTGTGCGGCCCGCTCGGAAGCCTTGCCTACCTCTTGGTCGGCGGTCCGCTGGGCGTGCTACGGCCCCACTCCGGGCACCGACGGCTGACCGGCGGCTGGGCCTTCCTGCTCGCCTGGGTGCTCTTTGCCGGGTGGCGCGAGGCCAACGGGTGGTGACCGTCGTACGGACCCAACGACGCCGTACGCCGCCGGCGCACGCAGGTCGCGACGGCGAGGCCGACCGTTCGGTCCGTTCGGCGGCAGGGAGGGTGAGCGAGTGAAGCGCTGGTGGCTGGCCGCGGCCGTGCTCCTGCTGGCGGTGGGGACCCATGCCCTCGTCGGCCTGTGGACCCTCCTCGAGACCTGCGCGGTCACCGACACCGCGACGGAGGTTCCCGCGCCCGCGTCGGCGCAGGGCCGCGTGTGCGACGCGCAGGACCACTGGCTCAACCTCGCACCGTGGGTCCTCCTCGCCCTCGGCGTCGTCGCCTCGGTGGCGCTCGCCGTCCGACTGGTGGGGTCGCGCTGGCGCTGGGTTGGCCTCACGGCGTGCCTGTGGGTGCCGCTGGTCGTCGCGGGCGCGCTCGCGGTCCCGCCGGACGCGTGCTCGCCGGAGCAGTACGCCGACGCGCCGGCGTACGCCTGCTCCCGGACCGGCAACGGCTGAGCCGGCGCCGCGGCGGGTGTGGGCGCCCGCCCGTAGGGTGTGCCACGTGAGCGCTGGAGTGGTGTCGGAGACCGGGCTCTTCGTCTGCTTCGAGGGCGGCGAGGGAGCTGGCAAGTCGACCCAGTCGCGCCTGCTGCACGACTGGCTGGTCGCGCGCGGCGAGACGGTGCTGCTGACCTTCGAGCCGGGCGACACCCCGGTCGGCAAGGAGCTGCGGCGGATCGTGCTCGACCCGGCCACCGGCGATCTGTCCGACCGCACCGAGGCGCTGCTCTACGCCGCCGACAAGGCCGAGCACGTCGACCACGTGGTGCTGCCCGCGCTGGAGCGTGGCGAGGTGGTCATCACCGACCGCTACGTCGACTCGACCCTGGCCTACCAGGGCGCCGGCCGCACGCTCGACGTCGCCGAGGTGGAGGCGGTCGCTCGCTGGGCCACCCACGACCTGCGCCCCCACCTGACCGTCGTCCTCGACCTCGCGCCGGAGGCCGGCCTGGGTCGCTTCGACGAGCGCGACCGGATCGAGGGGCAGTCGCTGGAGTTCCACGAGCGCGTCCGGCAGGGCTTCCTCGACCTCGCGGCCGCCGACCCGGACCACTACGTCGTCCTCGACGCCCGCGCCCCGATCGAGGAGATCGCCGCCGCGATCCAGAAGCGCATCTCGCTCCTGCTGGGGACGCGATGAGCGTCTGGGACGACCTGGTCGGCCAGCGTGCCGTCCTCGACACGCTTCGCCACGCGGCCGCGGGCGAGGGGATGACCCACGCGTGGCTCTTCACCGGACCGCCCGGATCGGGCCGATCCAACGTCGCGCGGGCCTTCGCCGCGGCGCTGCAGTGCGAGACGCGCACCGGGTGCGGCGAGTGCGAGGCATGCCGTCTCGGCATCAAGGGCTCGCACCCCGACATCAAGTGGGTGCGTTCCGAGACGTCCGTGCTCTACGTCGACGACATGCGCGACCTCGTGCAGGCGGCGGCGAAGTTCCCGTCGGTGGGTCGCTGGCAGATCGTGGTCATCGAGGACGCCGACCGCCTCGGCACGCCCGAGAACCCGCGCACCGGCAACGCCCTGCTCAAGGCGATCGAGGAGCCCACCCCGCGCACGGTCTGGCTGCTCTGTGCGCCGACCCGTGCCGACGTGCTGCCCACGATCGCCTCCCGCTCGCGCCACGTCACCCTCGCCACCCCGACCGGCGAGCAGATCACCGACTTCCTCGTCCGGTCCGGGATCGACGCCACAGTCGCGTCCTTCGCCGCGCGCGCCAGCCAGGGCCACATCGGCCGGGCCCGCGCCCTCTGCGTCGACGAAGGCACCCGGAGCCGGCGCCGCGAGATCGTGTCGCTGCCCGCGCGGCTGACGGGCATCGGGAGCTGCATGACCGCGGCCACCAACCTCAACGAGCTGGCCAAGGAGGAGACCGAGGCGATCACCGCCGAGACCGAGCAGCGCGAGCTGAAGGACCTCCAGTCGATCTTCGGCAACGAGCGCAAGGACCTCGCCAGCCGCTCCTACCGCGCTGCCCTCTCCTCGCTGGAGAAGCTGCAGAAGCAGAAGGCCAAGCGCCGCGTGCTCGACGTCATCGACCGGGCGCTGATGGACCTCGTCTCCGTCTACCGCGACGCCATCGCGCTGTCGATGGGCGCCCCGGGCATGCTCGTCAACGAGGAGCTGCGCGGCGACGTCGAGACCATCGCGCGCGCCGCGACGTCCGAGGAGCTGCTGCGCATGATCGACGCGATCTTCACCGCCCGCGAGCAGATGCTGGAGTTCAACGTGCCCCCACAGCTGGCCCTGGAGTCGATGATGGTCGCGCTGCGACTGCCGGCAGGTCGTCCGTGAAGCGGGTCGTCGCCGTGATCGCCGTTCTCGTCCTCGCGGTCACCACCTTCGCCGCCGTCGGGCTCGCGATCCGCGGTGCGCTGCCCGACGACAGTGGCCCCACCGCGCAGCCGACGCCGTCGCCCACCACGCCGCCGCCCGCGTCGGTCACCGAGGCGCCCGCGCCGGACCTCGCCGACCTCTACTCCCAGCGCATCGACTGGCAGCCGTGCGAGAGCAACGACGACCACGACTGCGGCTTCCTCACCGTTCCCGTCGACTACGCCGAGCCGCAGGGCGAGACCATCGACCTCGCGCTGCTGCGCGTGCCCGCCAGCGGCGAGCGCGTCGGCTCGATGGTGGTGAACCCCGGCGGCCCCGGCGCCCGCGGGACGACGTACGCCGCTGCTGCCGGGCAGGTCTTCCGCGAGCCGCTGCTCCAGGGCTTCGACGTCGTCGGCTTCGACCCCCGCGGCGTCGGCCGCTCCGCCCCGATCGACTGCCTCAGCGACGAGGAGCTCACCGCCTCCCTGGCCGGTGACCCGACCCCGGACACCCCCGAGGAGCAGGCCGCCTTCAAGGACGGTGTGCTGTCCTACGGCGACAAGTGCGTCGAGAACTCCGGCCCGGTCATCGGGCACGTGACCACCGCCGAGGCCGCCCGCGACATGGACGTGCTCCGCGCGGCGCTGGGGGAGGAGACGCTGACCTACTTCGGCGCGTCCTACGGCACCAAGCTCGGCGCGACCTACGCCGAGCTGTTCCCCGAGCAGGTCGGGCGGTTCGTGCTCGACGGCGCCGTCGACGTCGCGCTCGACCCGCAGTCGCTGTCGCTCGACCAGGCCGAGGGCTTCGAGACCGCGCTGCGCGCCTACGTGCAGAACTGCGTCGACTCCACCGACAACTGCTTCCTCGGCGACAGCGTCGAGGAGGGCCTCGACACGATCACCGGGCTCCTCGACACGATGGAGGAGGAGCCGCTGCCGGCGGGCGACCGCGAGCTCACAGTCGGCAGCGCGTTCTACGGCATCATCACGCCTCTCTACAACCGCGACTACTGGTTCCTGCTCAGCACCGCGCTCGCCTCGGCCCTGGAGGGCAAGGGCTCGGCGCTGATGCAGCTCGCCGACGCGTACGCCTCGCGCAACGCCGACGGCACCTACCTCGACAACTCGGTCGAGGCCAACTACGCCATCAACTGCCTCGACGACCCGACGTCGGTGCCGTTCGGCAAGGTGCCGTCGCTGTTCGAGGTCTTCGAGGAGGCGTCGCCGACGTTCGGGCGCGTCTTCGCCTGGGGGATGACGAGCTGCCGCGGGATCGCGGTGACCTCGAGCGAGGAGCCGCTGACGATCCGCGGCGAGGGCGCCGCGCCGATCGTCGTGCTCGGCACCAGCCGTGACCCTGCGACACCGCTGAAGTGGGCGCGCACGCTCGCCGGCCAGCTCGACTCCGGCGTGCTGGTCGAGCGCGACGGCGACGGCCACACCGCGTACAACGCCGGCAACGAGTGCATCGACACGCTCGTCGAGGACTACCTGCTGGCCGGCGACGTGCCGCCTGGCGGCACGACCTGCTGAACGTCATACGGACCCGCACCCATGGGTGCAGGTCCGTATGACGCAGAGAGGTGCGGCGGCGAGGTCAGCCCTCGAGCGCCGCGTCGAGCGTGATGTCGACGCCTGCGAGCGCCTTGCTGATCGGGCAGCCGGCCTTGGCCTTCTCGGCCGCGTCCTTGAAGCCGGCCTCGTCGAGGCCCTCGACCTCACCGCGCACGGTGAGCTTGATGCCGGTGAGCTTGAACCCGCCGGCCTCCTTATCCTCGCCGAGCGCGACGTCGGCGGTGACCTCGAGGGACTGCGGGGTGCCGCCGGCCTCGGCGATGAGCGCCGAGAGCTGCATGGCGTAGCACGAGGAGTGCGCAGCAGCCACGAGCTCCTCGGGGCTGGTGGTGCCTCCGGCCTCCTCTGCGGCGCGCTTGGGGAACGAGACGTCGTACGTCCCGACGCCGGAGCTGGTCAGCTCGACCTGGCCGGAGCCGTCCTGCAGTCCGCCGTTCCAGGCGGTGCGTGCGGAGCGAGTGGGCATGGATCCTCCTCGTTGAAAGTTCTACGGACGCCTCGACCCTAGCCCGGCCGTCCACGGCGGGGCGGGGCTGATTTCAGTCCCGGGGCGCGCGCTCCGTATACTCGCCCGCGGTCCACTGAGCACTCCTCGGCGGACCACGCCGCCTTAGCTCAGTCGGTAGAGCGAGTCACTCGTAATGACTAGGTCGTCGGTTCGATTCCGACAGGCGGCTCTGACGCCCCCGGGGACCCGAGACCCTGGGGGCGTCTTCTATTTCGACCCACCATGACCACGCGGAACACGAAGAACCGTACGAGGCCCGTGCCGAGGTTGGCTGCGATCAGCACCGCCACCTCCTGCGTGCGCGATGGCGCGTCCACCAGCGCCCCCAGCAGCCACAGCGATCCGGCCGTCACGGCGAGGCTGAAGCCCAGCAGCGCCAGGCCCAGCGCCTGGTGGGTCGCGGTCCGCTCCGTGCCCCGGACGCCGAAGGTGATCCGGCGGTGCCCGAAGGTGCCGGCGATGGTCGACAGCACCAGGGCGATCGCGTTCGCCGGCTGGGCGCTCAGCTCCGCGCGCAGCAGGACGTAGAGCAGTCCGTAGAGCACGTTGAAGGCGCCGCCCACGCACGCGAAGACGACCAGCTGGACGAGGATCGCCTTCAACCGCGCGACATCGACCCGGCCCATGGCGCGAGGCTACTCGGCACGCGTCCGTGGCAGGATGCCGAGGCGTGAGAATCGCCCTCCAGATCACCTGCGTCAACGACGCCATGTTCCCCGACACGGGGAAGGCCGTCGTGAGGCTGCTGCGCCGTCTCGGCGTCGAGGTCGACTTCCCACGGGAGCAGACGTGCTGCGGGCAGCCGATGGTGAACACCGGCTACCTCGACGAGGCCGTCCCGGTCGTACGCCGCTTCGTGGACGCGTTCGCCGGCTACGACGCCATCGTGACGCCGTCGGGGTCGTGCGCGGGATCGGCGCGCCACCAGCACTCGATCGTGGCCGAGCGCTCGGGTGACCCGGCGCTGGCCGCCGCGGTCGCGGAGACCGGGCCGCGGACGTACGAGCTGTCCGAGTTCCTCGTCGACGTGCTGGGCGTGACCGACGTGGGGGCCTACTTCCCGCACCGGACGACCTACCACCCGACGTGCCACAGCTTGCGGATGCTCGGGGTCGGTGACCGGCCGACGCGGTTGCTGGAGGCGGTGCGCGGGATCGAGCTGGTCGACCTGCCGCACGCGACGGAGTGCTGCGGCTTCGGGGGCACCTTCGCGCTGAAGAACGCGGACGCCTCGATCGCGATGGGCGCCGACAAGGCGCGCCACGTGCGCGACACCGGCGCCGAGGTGCTGGTCGCGGGCGACAACTCGTGCCTGATGCACGTCGGGGGGATGCTGTCGCGCCAGCGCGCGGGTGTGCGGGTCATGCACCTGGCCGAGGTGCTGGCCTCGACCGAGGAGGACGAGGGATGAGCGGGACGTTCGTCGGGATGCCGGCCTTCCCCACCGCCGCGCGCGAGGCGCTCGGCGACACCCAGCTGCGCCGCAACTTGGCCCACGCCACCCACGTGATCCGTGACAAGCGGGCGAAGGTCGTGGCCGAGGTTGAGGACTGGGAGGAGCTGCGGCTCGCTGGGGCCGGGGTGAAGGAGGCCGCGCTGCGCGACCTCGCCACCCACCTGGAGACGCTCGAGGCGTCCTTGGTCCGCGCCGGCGCGACCGTCCACTGGGCGCGCGACGCCGAGGAGGCGTGCGCGATCGTCGCGCAGGTGACGAAGGCCCACGGCGTCGACGAGGTGGTCAAGGTGAAGTCGATGGCCACCGCCGAGATCGGCCTCAACGAGGCGCTCGAAGCCGAGGGCATCGCCGCGTGGGAGACCGACCTGGCCGAGCTCATCGTGCAGCTCGGCGACGACCTGCCGTCGCACATCCTGGTGCCGGCGATCCACCGCAACCGCGCCGAGATCCGTGAGATCTTCCTGCGCCGCATGGGCGACGTGGGCCGTCCCGCCCCGGTGGACCTGACCGACGAGCCGGCGGTCCTGGCCGCCGCCGCCCGCGCGCACCTGCGCGAGAAGTTCCTGCGCGCGAAGGTCGCCGTGTCCGGCGCCAACTTCGCGGTCGCCGAGACCGGCACCCTCGTGGTGGTCGAGTCCGAGGGCAACGGGCGGATGTGCCTGACGCTGCCCGAGGTGCTGATCAGTGTCGTCGGCATCGAGAAGGTCGTCGCGACCTGGGCCGACCTCGACCCGCTGCTGCGGCTGCTGCCGCGGTCCTCGACGGGCGAGCGGATGAACCCCTACACCTCGACCTGGTCCGGCGTGACGCCCGGGGACGGCCCGCAGGAGGTGCACGTCGTGCTGCTCGACAACGGCCGCACCCGTGCGCTGGCCGACGACGTCGGCCGCCAGGCGCTGCGCTGCATCCGCTGCTCGGCGTGCCTCAACGTGTGCCCGGTCTACGAGCGCGTCGGCGGCCACGCCTACGGCTCGGTCTACCCCGGCCCGATCGGCGCGATCCTCAACCCGCTGCTCCACGGCGTCTCCGACGAGCAGACCGCGTCGCTGCCGTACGCCTCCTCGCTGTGCGGGGCGTGCTTCGAGGTCTGCCCGGTGCGCATCGACATCCCGTCCGTGCTGGTCGACCAGCGCGCCGCCGTCGTCGACTCGCACCGCGGCGACCGAGTGCCCAAGGCCGAGGCCGTCGCCATGAAGGCGGCTGCGTGGGCGTTCTCCGACTCGCGCCGGCTGGCGTGGGCCGAGAAGGCGTCGGGCCTGGGCGGCCGTCTCCTGCGCCGCTTCGGTCGTACGACGCTCCCCGGCGGCCGTGCCGCAGCGGGCCGACTGCCCGGTCCGGCCGCGGGCTGGACCGGTGCGCGCGACCTGCCCGCGCCTCCGGAGGAGTCGTTCCGCGACTGGTGGGACCGCACCGACGGCGGACGCGACGGGGGAGCTCGATGAGCGCGCGCGACGACATCCTGCGAGGGGTGCGCCAGGCGCTGGCCGGTGTCTCCCCGGCCGTCGAGGTCCCGGCCGCGCCGCGAGTGCCCGACCGCGGCGACCTGGTCGCGCTCTTCGTCGAGCGCGTCGAGGACTACCGCGCCGTGGTCACCCGCTGCGCTCCGGACGAGGTCGACCAGGTGGTCCGCGACGTGCTCGGGTCCGCCCGCGCGGTCGTGCCACCGGACCTCGGACTCGACCTTCCCGGCGCCGTGGTCGACGACGTCTTCACCGCCACCGAGCTCGACGCGTACGACGCCGTGGTGACCCGTGCGGCCGTCGGGATCGCCGAGACCGGCACCGTCGTGCTCGACCACCAGCCCGACCAGGGCCGGCGTGCGATCACCCTGGTGCCCGACCTGCACGTGTGCGTCGTCGACGGCGGCCAGGTCGTCGCCGACGTGCCCGACGCGATCGCCCTGCTCGACCCGGCGCGACCGCTCACCTGGATCAGCGGTCCGTCGGCGACCAGCGACATCGAGCTCGATCGCGTCGAGGGAGTCCACGGTCCGCGGACGCTCCACGTCGTCCTCGTGGGGTGAGGTGTGCCACGACCGCTGGTGCTGAAGTACACCTGAACTCGTACGGTCGTGTCATGCACCGTCCCGCCATCGCCCCAGCACAGGTCGAGCTCTTCAAGCACGCCTTCCGTCGGCACGCCGCTGGCGTGTGCGTCGTGGTCGTGCACGACGACGCCGGCCCCGTCGGCGCGACGATGACCAGCGTGGCGTCGGTGAGTGCCGATCCCGCGGTTGTCTCGTTCTCGGCGGCGAGCTCCAGCCGGCTCGCGCTCGCGCTCGCTGACGGTGCGGAGGTGAGCGTGTACGTCCTCAGCGCGGCGCAGCGCCCGGTGGCCACGGCCCTGGCCAAGCCGGGGCCGGACGCGTACGCCGCGGACCTCGGCTGGGTCGCCGGACCCGACGGACGGCTGGCGCTGACCGGCGCGGCGAGCCAGCTGCACGGTCGGGTGGTGACCCGGGTGCCGGCCGGAGCCTCGGTGCTGGCCCTGATGGAGGTCGACGAGGTGGTGGTCGGGGACCCGGACGTGCGCCCGCTGGTCCACCACGACCGCGACTACTGGGAGCTTGCTCAGCCCGTGACGGCGTCCCGCCTGCGGTAGCCCCACAGCCCGGCCGCGACGAGCGCTGCGGTCAACAGGAGCAGGCCGGTGTAGGGCACGACCTCGAAGTCGTCGACCGGCACCGCTGCCAGGTGCCAGAACGGTGAGATGGCCTGGACGGCGTCGGGGAGCCCGAGGAGCTGTCCGAGGATGACCTGGAGGGCGATGAGCGCGACCGCGGCCCAGGCGAGCCCGGTCCCGCGGGGGAGCAGGCCGTGGAGCGCCACGGCGAGCGCGCCGACGACGAGCGTGCCCGGCAGGTAGGCCAACTGGCCGCCGACCTGGGGGAGCACCCGGTCCCACTCGCCGCTGCCGACGCCGTAGCCGACAGCGAGACCGAGCCCCATGAGGACGGTCAGCTTGGCTGCGGCGATCAGCGCCACGGCGGTGGTCGCCGCCATCCAGCTCGTCCGGCTGACCGGCGTCGCCAGCACCATCTCGGTGCGGCCGGCCTCCTCCTCCGCGCGCAGGCGCAGCACCGAGGAGACGACGAAGCCGCACGCGATGACGGCCATGAAGAGGTAGATGTAGCCCAGGAAGGCGTCGACCAGCGCGTCCTCGGCCGCCTGCCCGGACGCGCCGACGACGTCGGCCATCTCGGGGTTGGAGGCGATCAGGTCGGGCACGGTCGGGATCACCGCGCCGTAGAGCATCCCGAGCAGGAACAGCCCGACCGCCCAGCCGAGGAGCAGGCCGCGCTGGAGGCGGGCAGCGACGCCGAACGGTGTGCTGAGCAATCGGCCCGCGCGGGCCGGCCCGGGCCGGGTGGCGAGCAGGCCGCCGCCGAAGTCGCGGTGCGCCATCAGTCGTGCGGCCACCGCCAGCAGGAGCGCGGTGAACCCGAGCAGCAGCGCGGCCGGCCACCAGCGCTCGTCGCCGAAGGCGTCCATGCCCTGCGCCCAGCCGAAGGGGGAGAGCCACACGAGCGCGTTGTCCTCCATCGCGCCGAGCCCGCGCACGAGGTAGCCGACGGCGACGGCGGCGCCAGCGAGGCCGAGCGCCCCGCGGGCCGAGGTGGACAGCTGTACGGCGACCAGCGTCACGGCGGTGTAGGCCACCCCGAGCAGTGCCAGCCCGGTGCCGTACGTCAGGCTTCCGCCGGCGTCCAGCCCGGCGGCGAGCATCGAGGTCGTGGTGATCGCGCCGACGAGCAGCGCGGTCGCGACGCCGTAGACGAGACCGGCGAGGGTTGCTGCGTCACGGCCCAGGACCGTCGAGCGGAGCAGCTCGGCCCGCCCGGACTCCTCCTCGGCGCGCGTGTGCCGGACGACGAGGAAGACGACCATCAGGCAGATGCCGAGCTGGGCGACCTGGGAGATCTCGTTGGCGACGATGCCGCCGAGCGTGTCGAGCCCGACCTGGCGACCCGACATCAGGTAGCTCACCGGGCTGGCCCCGACGGTCCGGGCGTAGCCCGCGATCTTCTCCGGGGTGTCGTAGAGCGGCGGCACGGCCAGGGCGCTGGCGACGATCGTGCCGCCGAGGCCGACGACCCACAGTGGCAGCCGCACCCGGTCGCGGCGCAGGACCAGCCGCAGGAGGTGTCCGACGCCGGTCACCGACGTGCTGGACATCTGGGTGCTCACGAGTCGACCTCGTCGCCGTACTGGCGCAGGAAGAGCTCCTCCAGCGTGGGCGGGTGCGCGGCGAGGGAGCGTACGCCGAGCCCGGCGAGCGCGGTGACGGCAGCGTCGAGGTGGTCGGAGTCGACGTCGAAGGTGGTGCGGTTGCCGTGGACCTCGGGGTCGTGGACGCCCGGCACCTGGGCGATCCCGTCCGCCGGCCGGTCGGTCTCGACGATGACGGTCGTGCGGGTCAGGTGACGCAGCTCGGCCAGGGTCCCGGACTGCACGACCCGCCCGGCGCGGATGATGCTGATGCGGTCGGCGAGCGCCTCGGCCTCGGCGAGGATGTGGGAGCTGAGCAGGATGGTCGCGCCCTCCTGCTTGAGCTCGAGGACCGCCTCCTGGAACTCGGCCTCCATGAGCGGGTCGAGGCCGGACGTGGGCTCGTCGAGCAGGTAGAGGTCCGCGCGGCTGGCCAGTGCGGCGACGAGCGCGACCTTCTGCCGGTTGCCCTTGGAGTAGGTGCGCGCCTTCTTCGTCGGGTCGAGGTCGAAGCGCTCGAGCATCTCCGTGCGGCGTGCCTCGTCCAGCCCGCCGCGCATCCGGGCGAGGACGTCGATGACCTCACCGCCGCTGAGGTTCGGCCAGAGGGAGACGTCGCCCGGGACGTAGGCGAGCCGGCGGTGCAGGGTCGCTGCGTCGTGCCACGGGTCGCCGCCGAGCATGGTCGCCGTGCCGGAGTCGGCCCGCAGCAGTCCGAGCAGGACCCTGATAGTGGTGGACTTGCCGGCGCCGTTGGGCCCGAGGAAGCCGTGCACCTCGCCCTGCTCGACGGTGAGGTCGAGGTGGTCGAGAGCGTGGGTGGGGCCGAAGGTCTTCACGACGTCGTGCAGCTCGATGACAGCCATGGCCCGAGTCTGGCACCTTGCGCGCGTCAGCTGAGCGCTGCTGCGACCTCGGTGTGCGGGCGTGACTGCCACAGCGCCCAGTCGGCGCTGACCTCGCTGGCGGCGCGGACGAGCTGCGGGAGGTGGTCGTCGACCAGCGTCTCGCGCGACGTCTCGGCGGCGTGCACGGTGACGCTCATGGCCGCGTGCACCTCGCCCTGACCGTCGCGCACCGGGACGGCGATCGACCGGACCCCGGGGGCCAGCTCCTCGTCGGCCAGTGCCCACCCGCGGGCCCGCACCTGGCTGAGCTCGTCCATCAGCTCCTCGACGCTGCGCCCGGCGTACGGCGCCAGGCCGGCGCGGCTCGGGACCTCGAGCACGTCGGCGACCTTCCGGGGCGGCAGCGCGGCGAGCAGCACCTTGCCCTTGGACGTCTGGGCGGCGGGGAAGAGGGTGCCGATCTCCACGCGCAACGCGATGATCTTCGGCACCGACACCCGGGCGGTGTAGACGATGTCGGAGCCGTCGAGCTGCGCCAGCGACACCGACTCCCCGATCCGCGCGACGAGCTCCTCCATGTGCGGGCGGGCGACGTCCCAGAGTCCCAGCGAGCCGACGTACGCCATCCCGAGTCCGATCACCCGCGGCGTCAGCGTGAAGGCGCCGTCGCGCGAGCGGACGTAGCCGAGCTCCTCGAGGGTCAGCAGCAGCCGGCGCGCCGTCGGACGCGCCAGACCGGTGGCGGTCGCCACCTCCGAGAGCGTCATCGACGGCCGCTGGGGGCCGAAGCCGGCCAGCACGTCGAGCCCGCGGGCCAGCGACTCCACGAAGTCGGGCCCGCTGCCTCGACCGGCCATGGGCTACCTCCCCGAGTTCGGCTCGCCGAAGACCGTACCGCGTGCGCCGTGCGTGGTGTCGGAGCGGTAGTCGGTGTACTGGTAAGGGTTGTCGAGCACCTTGTCGTCGTCGCCGCCGGGCAGGTCGGGGTTCATGCCCTGCTGCCAGACCTCCTCGCCCATCGACGAGCGGAGGTGGTCGACGGTGTTCGCGACGTCGGTGCGCACGGACGCCAGGTCCGCGCCGACCAGTCGGTGGTCGCGCTTCACGACGCGACCGTCGACGACGACCGTGTGCACGTCCCCGCGCTGGGCCTGGAAGGCCACGTGGCCGTAGGGGTTCAGCAGCGGGAAGGACACGGGGGAGTCGTCGTTCTTGATGAGCACCACGTCAGCCTTCGCGCCGGCGGTGAGGTGGCCGAGGTCGTCGCGGCCCAGCGCGCGGGCACCACCGCGGGTCGCCCAGTCGACGACCTGCTCGGCGCGCAGGTGCGAGTGGGTGACGGTGTCGCCCGCCGCGTGCGCCTCGAGGTGCTCGCGCGAGCGGTCTGCGCCGAGCGTGGTGCGCATGGCGCTGAACAGGTCGCTGCTCCACCACACCGAGGTGTCCATCGACAGCGAGACGGGGATGTCGTGACGGCGCACCTGCCAGGTCGGGGTAGCCCTGGCCCGCGCTCTGCTCGGACTCCGTCGACACCGAGATGGACCCGCCGGTGGCGGCGATGCGGTGGTAGCTGTCGGTGGTCAGCGTCGCGGCGTGGACGTAGACGGTGTCGGGCTGCATGAAGCCGTGCTCGTGCATCAGCCGGATGCCGTCGTCGTTGGTCGCGCCCCACACCCCGGCGTGGGTGGTGACGGGGAGGCCGAGGTCGCGGGCGAGCTCGAAGGCCGCCTTCTCGGGGAAGGCCGGGTCGCCGGTGACGTCGAAGGCGAGCTGGAAGCCGAGCATGTCGCCGTCGGAGCCGCGGTTGCGGTCGAAGAAGGACCGGACCGCGGGGTCGGCCGTCCACTCCCACGGGGCCGCCTGGATGTTGCCGTAGGCCAGGACGAAGCGGCCCGGCACCGCGCGCAGCGCGTCGACGGCCGCCTCCGCGTGGTCGACGGTCTGGAGGCCGTGCGACCAGTCGACGGTGGTGGTGACCCCCGCCTCGAGCGCGTCCCAGGCCGAGAGCAGGTTGCCGGCGCGGACGTCCTCGGGGCGGAACTTCGCGCCGTGCTCGAGGTAGTACCAGACGAAGTACTGCGTGAGGGTCCAGTCGGCGCCGTAGGCCCGCATCGCGGTCTGCCACATGTGGCGGTGGGTGTCGATCATGCCCGGCATCACGATGCCGCCGCTGGCGTCGATGACCTCCGCGCCGTCGGGGGCGGACAGGCCGCGTCCCACCTCGGCGATCCGGTCGTCGACGACGAGCAAGTCGGCGTCGGACAGCACGGTGTGCTGGTCGTCCATGGTGAGCACGGTGCCACCGGTGAAGAGCACCGGCCGGCGGTCGGGGGTGGGGGGCATGTCGACCCGCTCCTGTTCTCGGACGTGTGTCCGTATGACGGTCGTTGTGGTGCACATCACTGTGATCCCGAGGTCCGGCGGATGTCAAGGGGGAGCCTTGACAAGTCGACACGAGCGTGCGAACACTGTCCGGACCACTTGCGGACACATGTCCGCCGATTGCGGGAGGCATGCGTGAGCGACGCACCAGAGTCGAAGCACGGCCCACTCGACGGTCTGCTCGTCGCGGACCTGTCCCGGATCCTGGCCGGGCCCTACGCCACGATGCTGATGGGCGACCTCGGCGCGGAGGTGGTGAAGGTCGAGGGACCGCAGGGCGACGACACCCGGTCGTGGCAGCCGCCCGTGCGTGACGGGGTGTCGACCTACTTCCTCGGGGTCAACCGCAACAAGCGCTCGATCGCGCTGGACTTCAAGGACGCTGCGGACCTCGAGGTCGCCCGCAAGCTGGTCGCCCGCGCCGACATCGTGCTGGAGAACTTCAAGCCCGGTGCGCTGGAGCGGTTCGGCCTCGACTACGCCACCGTCTCGGCGACCAACCCGGGCGTGGTCTACGCCTCGATCAGCGGCTTCGGCAGCGGCGAGCAGGGCGCGAAGCTGCCCGGCTACGACCTGATCGTCCAGGCCATCAGTGGGTTGATGAGCCTCACCGGCGACCCCGACGGGCAGCCCTTCCGCGCAGGCATCTCCGTCTTCGACGTCCTGGCCGGCCTCCACGCGACGATCGGCGTGCTCTCGGCGCTGCAGGACCGGCACCGCACCGGCCGCGGGCAGCACGTCGAGGTCAACCTGCTCTCCTCGGCGCTGTCGGGGCTGGTCAACCAGTCCAGTGCCTACGTCGCCGGCGGCACCGTGCCGTTCAGGATGGGCAACTCCCACCCCAGCCTGTTCCCCTACGAGCCGCTGCCCTGCTCCGACCGCGACCTCATCGTCACTGCCGGCAACAACGGGCAGTTCCGCAAGCTGACCGAGGTGCTCGGCGTCCCCGAGCTCGCCGACGACCCGCGCTTCGCCCGCAACGAGGACCGCACCGCCAACCGCGACGAGCTGCGCCCGCTGCTCGTCGAGCGGCTCGCCACCCGCACCGCGCAGGAGTGGTTCGAGGACATCATCGGCGCCGGTGTGCCGTGCGGGCCGATCAACACCGTCGACGGAGGCGTCGCCTTCGCCGAGAAGATCGGCCTCGACCCGGTCGTGACGGTCGGCAGCGGCGACGCCGCGCTCCCGGGCGTACGCCACCCGATCCGCTTCTCCGACGCCGAGGCCCGCTACGACCGACCGCCGCCGGCGCTCGACGAGCACGGTGACGAGATCCGTGCCTGGCTCAACGAGGAGACCCCGTGACACCTGAGTACCCCACCTCCCTCGGCACCTCCACGGCCGACGAGATCCGGCTGCTCGGCCAGGACCTCACCGCCGACCTCATGGGCGAGGTCGGGTTCGGTGAGCTCGCCTTCTGGCTGGTCGCGATGCGCCGGCCCACGCCCTCGGAGACGCGCCTCTTCGAGGCCGTGCTCGTCGCGCTCGCCGACCACGGCTTCACCCCGACCGCCATCGCGGCGCGGCTGACCTACCTCTCGGCCCCCGACTCCCTCCAGGGTGCGCTGGCCGCCGGGCTCCTTGGCGGCGGCTCACGCTTCCTCGGCGTGACCGAGGACTGCGGCGGCTGGCTCCACGACGTGGTCGTCGCCGCGGACGGCGACCTGCCCACCGACGACGCGGGCTACGACGCGCTCGCCCTCGACGCCGTACGCCGCACGAAGGAGTCCGGGCGCTTCGTCCCCGGCCTGGGCCACCCGGTCCACAAGGAGCAGGACCCGCGCACGCCCGTGCTGATGCGCATCGCGGAGGAGGAAGGCCTGCTCGGTCCGCACCTCCGGCTCTTCGCCGCAGTCGGCCGGGCGCACCCCGAGGTGCTGGGTCGCACGCTGCCGCTCAACGGCGCCGGCGTCTGCGGCGCCGCGCTGGCCGACCTCGGCCTGCCGGTGGAGATGCTCCGCGGCTTCGCGCTGCTGGCGCGTGCGGCGGGGCTGCTCGGCCAGATCGCGGAGGAGCAGCGCCGGCCGATCGGCATGGACGCCTACCTGAGCATCGACCGCAACGCGGTCTACGTCGACCCGACCGAGAAGAGCTGAGGACCGCTGCCATGGCCGAGATCGTCGCTGTCATCGCCTCGACGCACCACCCCTTCTACTACCGCGCGAGCACGGCGGTCGGCGAGGACCGGCCGCCCTTCGCCGACGAGTGGGTCCGCAAGATCGAGGCCTTCCGCGAGACGCTGACCCGCGCCCGTCCCGACGTCCTGGTGATGGTGGGCAGCGACCACTTCCACCAGCTGTGGCTGGACAACATGCCCCAGTTCCTCGTCGGCAAGGCGCCCTTCTACGACGCCAACTGGTACAACGAGGAGCGCGAGTTCGGCCTGCCGAAGATGACGCTCGCCGGCCAGGAGGACCTGTCTGCGCACGTGCTGCGCGGCGGCCTCGACCTGGGCTTCGACCTCGCCTTCAGCAACGAGCTGCGCATCGACCACAGCATCACCTGCCCGATCATCACGCTGCGTCCCCAGGCCGACCTTCCGATCGTGCCGATCTACACCAACATCTTCGCCCCGCCGCTGCCGCGTCCCGAGCGGTTCGTCGCGCTGGGCAAGGCGATCCGCGAGCTGGTGGAGTCGTGGCCCTCGGACCAGCGCGTGGCGATCATCGGCACCGGTCACCTCTCCCTCGAGCTCGGTGGCCCGCGCCAGTTCGGCGAGCACGGGCCGGACCCGGAGTTCGACCGGCGCGCGGTGGAGTGGATCGCCAACGGCGACATCGACGGCTGCTGCCGCGAGGTCACCCTCGACAGCCTCCACCTGCCGGGCAACGCGACCCACGGCTTCATGGACTTCATGCTGATGATGGGCGTCGCCGGCGAGGGCGCGAAGGCGCACCACGTCGACTCGCTCGACCTCTTCCACACGATGGAGGCCTACTTCACCTGGTACCCGAACGGGGCGCCCCAGATCGGAGTCACACCGTGAGCAAGTACCTGCTGGACAAGTTCCTGTTCACCGTCGACCGCGACCCGGAGTTGGTCGAGCGCTACCGCGAGGACCCGCGCGGCACGGTCGCGTGGTGGGAGGCGGAGGAGGCCAACCGGCTCCTCAACGCCATCTCCGACGAGCGCTCCACCTGGCTGGCCTTCGACGACGACGAGCGCGAGGCGCTCGCGTCGCACGACCACGTGCGGCTCTTCGAGCTCGGCGCCCACCCGTTCCTGACGCTCACCCTCTTCATCGCGATGTTCGAGCGCGACCACGGACCGATGGAGTACCAGCTGGCCTACGGGGCGGCGATGCAACACCTCTCGCTGCCCTATCCCGACATCTCCACCTGATGCGCGCCGCGGTGCTGCACGCACACGGATCCGCGCCGGCGTACGCCGACCACGCGGACCAGGTGGCGGGCGAGGGGGAGGTGCTGGTGCGCGTGACGGCCGCCCCGGTCGTGCCGCTCGACCTGCTGTGCGCCAGCGGCACCTCCTACTTCGGCGCCCGGGCGCTGCCCTACGTGCCGGGCGTGCAGGGCGTGGGCGAGGTGGTGTCCGGCGGGGACCTGCCGCCCGGGACGCGGGTCTTCGTCGCCACCTCGGCCGGGATGGCCGACGGTGACGGGGCGCTGGCCGAGCTGTGCGTCGTGCCGGCGTCCGCCGTCGTGGCCCTGCCGCGGGAGGAGGCCGACGTCGACGACGTCGCCCTCGCTGCGCTGGGGCTCTCCGGTGTCGCCGCGTGGCAGTCCCTGGCCTGGCGGGCCGGGCTGCGTCCCGGCGAGTCCGTCGTGGTGCTGGGTGCCGGCGGCGCCGTCGGGCAGGCGGCGATCGGCGCGGCCCGGGCCCAGGGGGCGGGACGGGTCGTCGCGGTGTGCAGGTCGGGCGGCTCGGCCGGCCGGGCGCGGGCACAGGGCCCAAACGCAGTGGTCGAGATCGGTGAGCCCGACCCGGCGGGCCTCACGGAGGCGCTCCGCGACGCGCTCCCGGACGGCGCGGACGTCGTCATCGACCCGGTCTTCGGCTGGGTGGCCGAGGCTGCGCTGCCGGCGATGGCTCCGGGTGGACGGCTCGTCAACCTGGGCGGGTCTGCCTCCGACGCCGCCACCCTCTCCTCCGCCGGCCTGCGCGGCCGCGGGCTGTCGCTCCTGGGCTACACCAACAACGCGCTCACCGCGGACCAGCGGGCCGAGGCGCTGGGCGCCGTCGCGCGGCTCGCTGCCGACGGGCTCGTCGGGGTCGCCCACGAGGCACGCCCGCTCGCCGACGTCGAGGAGGTCTGGCGCGCGCAGCAGGCCGGCGGGTCCGGCGTACGCCAGGTGCTGGTGCCCTGACGTCCCGGACCGACCCGGACGAACCTGTCGACCTGCGTCACACTCGGGTGTGCACGACGAGGAGAGGGAGACCCCATGACCGACTGCTACGTCTACGCCGCGGTCCGTACGCCGTTCGGCCGCTTCGGCGGTGCCCTCGCCGGGGTGCGCCCCGACGACCTGGCCGCGACCGCGCTGTCCGGCGTGCTGGACCGCGCGCCGGCCCTCGACCCGTCGCAGGTCGGCGACGTGGTCTGGGGCAACGCCAACGGTGCCGGCGAGGACAACCGCAACGTCGGCCGGATGGCCGTGCTGCTGGCCGGGCTGCCCACCTCGGTGCCCGCCACCACGGTCAACCGGCTGTGCGGGTCCTCGCTCGACGCCGTGATGATCGGGTCGCGGACCGTCGAGACCGGGGACGCCGACGTGGTCGTCGCGGGCGGTGTGGAGTCGATGAGTCGCGCGCCGTGGGTGCTGCCCAAGCCGTCCCGAGCGTTCCCCGCCGGTGATGTCACCGCCGTGTCCACGACGCTGGGCTGGCGACTGGTCAACGAGCGGATGCCGGCCGAGTGGACCGTGTCGCTGGGCGAGGCCAACGAGGCGCTCGCCGACCAGCACGACGTGTCGCGCCAGCGCCAGGACAGCTACGCCGCCGCGAGCCACGCGAAGGCGACCGCCGCCTGGGGCTCCGGCTTCTACGACCAGCTCGTCGTGCCGGTCCCCGGCGTCGACCTCGCCCGTGACGAGGGCATCCGCGACGGTGCGAGCCCCGAGTCCCTCGGCGGCCTCCGACCAGCCTTCCGGCCCGACGGCACCATCACCGCGGGCAACGCCTCGCCGCTGAGCGACGGAGCCGCGGCCGTGCTGCTCGGCTCGGCGGCCGCAGCCGACCGGATCGGGACCGCGCCGCTGGCACGGGTCGCCGGGCGGGCGGCGTACGCCCTGGACCCGCAGCAGTTCGGCTACGCGCCCGTCGAGGCGGCCACCATGGCGCTAGAGCACGCCGGCGTCGCGTGGTCGCAGGTAGGGGCCGTCGAGCTCAACGAGGCCTTCGCCGTGCAGAGCCTGGTGTGCGTCGACGCGTGGCTGGCCCGTGGCCTCCCTGCGCCCGAGGTGGTCAACGCGCGCGGTGGAGCCATCGCGATCGGCCACCCGCTGGGCGCCTCCGGCGCCCGGGTCGTGGGGACCCTGGTGGCCAGGATGCGCGAGGAGAACGTGCGGTGGGGCGTCGCCGCCATCTGCATCGGTGTCGGGCAGGGCCTCGCCGTCGTGCTGGAGAACCCGGAGGCGGCATAGTCCGGCGCCCGCCGGTGTTGGGCTCCTCGAACGACGATCCCCCGAGGAAGGACACCTGATGCGTGCAGTGGTCTACACCGAGAGCGGCGACTCCTCCGTGCTGGAGCTGGTCGAGCGCGAGGCGCCGGAGCCCGGACCGGGTGAGGTGCGGGTGCGGATCGTCCGCGCCGGCGTGAACCCGACCGACTGGAAGTTCCGCGCAGGGGGCATGGGCGAGCTCGCCTTCCCCGAGATCGTCCCCGGCCAGGACGGCGCCGGCGACGTCGACGCCGTCGGCCCCGGCGTCACCGACCTCGCGGTCGGCGACCGGGTCTGGACGATGCTCGCCCAGCACACCCGCCCGGGCGGCACGGCGCAGGAGCTCGTGGTCCTCCCGGTGGCCAACGTGGAGAAGCTGCCCGACGCGGCGTCGTACGACCTGGGCGCCTCGCTCGGCGTGCCCGCGGTCACCGCGCACCGGGCCCTCACCACCTCCGAGGACGGACCGGACCGGCTCGCCCCCGGCGCGCTGGCCGGGACGACGGTGCTCGTCGCGGGTGGCGCCGGCGCGGTCGGCAACGCCGCGATCCAGCTCGCTCGCTGGGCCGGTGCGACCGTGATCAGCACGGTGAGCAGCGACGAGAAGGCGGCCCTCGCGCGGGCCGCGGGGGCGCAGCACGTCGTGAACTACCGCGACGGCGACACCGCCGCGGCGATCCGCGACCTCGCGCCCGAGGGCGTCGACCTCGTCGTCGAGGTGGCTCCGGCGCAGAACCTCCGCCTCGACCTCGGCGTGATCAGGCCGCGCGCCACGATCGCGATCTACGCCAACAACGGCGGCGACGAGGTGACGCTCAGCGTGCGCGAGACCTTCTCCACCAACGCACGCTTCCAGTGGGTGCTGCTCTACACCGTGGGCCAGGAAGCGCTGCGTGCGGCGGCGGAGGACGTCAGCGCCGCGGTCGCCGACGGGGCGTACGGCGTCGGCGACGAGCACGGCCTGCCGCTGCACCACTACCCGCTCGAGCGGACCGCCGAGGCGCACGCGGCCGTCGAGGACGGCGCGGTGGGCAAGGTGCTGATCAGCCTCTGATCACGCCCTGAGCGCCGCGTCGACCGCGGCGGGGGAGAGCACAGCGTCGAGAGCGAGCTGGGCACAGCCGACGAGCCCGGCGCCCTCGCCGTGGGCGGCGGGCACGACCTGGAGGTCGCGCCCGGCCAGGGCGGTGGTGCTCCCGAAGAGGCCCTCGCGCAGGCCGGCGGCGAACATGTCGAAGGCACCCGCCATGTCCCCACCGACGGCGACGACGCGCGGGTTGGTGACGATGACGAGGGCGGCGAGGGCCTCGCCGATGTGACGGCCCGACTCGCGCACGACCGAGCGGGCGCCGCTGTCGCCCTGCACCGCCTGGGCGACGAGGTCGCGCACGTGGTGCACCTCGTGCCCGCCTGTCCGCAGCCGCTCGACGAGCGCCCACCCGCCGGCGACGGTCTCCAGGCAACCGACGTCGCCGCAGCGGCACGGCAGCCCGGCGCCGGCCGCGACCTTGACGTGCCCGAGCTGGCCGGCCGCGCCGCGGTGGCCGCGCCAGATCCGGCCGTCGGCGACCATGCCGACGCCGATGCCGGTCGAGGCCTTGAGGACGAGGGCGTCGTCGCGCTCGCGCAGGGTGGTGGGCTCCACGCGCAGCTGCGAGAGCGCCATGACGTTGCAGTCGGTGTCGATGGCGACCGGCGCGGAGGTGACCTGCCGGACCCAGGGGGCGAGGTCGACGCCGTCCCAGCCGACGAGGGCGGGGGACTCGACGCTCATCACTTGAGCGGGGTCGACGACACCGGCCAGCGACATGCCGACTCCCTTGACCTCGGCGGCGGAGCGACCGAGGTCGGCGAGCATCTCGCGCAGGTGGTCGACCACCACCGGCATCACCGTCTCGGGGCCGGCTCCCACCTCCTGCTCGTGGCTGACCTGGGCGAGCACGGTGCCGTGCAGGTCGCACACCGCCACCTGCGAGCGGCTGCGCCCGAGCGCGACGGCCAGCACGAGCCCGGCGTCGGCGTTGAAGACCAGGGTGCTGGCGGGCCGTCCGCCCGTGGCGGACTCCTGGGCCCCCTCGATGACGAGGCCGGCGCGCTCGAGCGAGGCCAGGCGCGCGCTCACCGCCGTACGGGACAGCCCGGTGATCCGGCCGAGCGCCCCGCGCGTCGAGGCGCGACCGGAGCGGATGAGGGCGAGGACGTCGCCCGCGCCGACGGACTGCGCCGGGGAGGGGGTGGGGGCGGTCGACGAGCTGGACATGGTGCGGTGATTGTGGCACCCGCGTCAAATAAGTCTTGAAAACACGGAAGTTCTGTTGCGCGAGGACCTAATCGGTCCGTACCGTCCTCGCCATGGCCTTCCCCTCGCCCGTCGAGCCCTGTGACTTCACGGTCTTCGGTGGCACCGGCGACCTCGCGCTGCGCAAGCTGCTGCCCGCCCTCTACCTCCGCGACCGCGACGGCCAGCTCCCCGACGGCTTCCGCGTCATCGGCGTCTCGCGCCACACCGCCGACGACGACGCCTACCGCGCGATGGTCCGCGACGCCCTCGCCCAGCACGTCAGCCCCGAGGACCTCGACGACGACGTGGTCGCCCGGCTCCTCGGCCGCCTGCACCACGTCGAGCTCGACATCGAGGACGTCGGCGCGTGGCACCTGCTGCACGCGCGGCTCAAGGACGGTGCCGCCAGCGAGGACGTGATCCGCGTCTTCTACCTCGCCGTCGCGCCCGGCCTCTTCGGCACGATCTGCGAGCACCTCGACGAGGTGGGCCTGGCGAGCGAGCGCTCGCGCGTCGTGCTGGAGAAGCCGATGGGCTCCGACCTCGCCACCGCGCGCCGCGTCAACGAGGCCGTCGGCCGGGTCTTCGACGAGTCCAACATCTTCCGCATCGACCACTACCTCGGCAAGGAGAGCGTGCAGAACCTGCTCGTCACGCGCTTCGCCAACACCTTCCTCGAGCCGCTGTGGAACAGCCACTGGGTCGACCACGTGCAGATCACGGCAGCCGAGTCGCTGGGCGTGGGCGAGCGCGGCTCCTACTACGACCGCTCCGGCGCGCTGCGCGACATGGTGCAGAACCACCTCCTCCAGTTGCTCTGCCTCGTGGCGATGGAGCCGCCGACCTACGTCGACCGCGAGACCGTGCGCGACGAGAAGCTCAAGGTGCTCCAGGCGCTGCGCCCGATGACGCCCGAGCTGGTCGACCGCGACGTCGTCGCCGGGCAGTACGCCGCCGGGCTCTGCGACGGCGCGCCCGCGAAGGCGTACGTCGACGAGGTGGGGCACGCCTCCGACACCGAGACCTTCGTGGCGCTGCGCACCGAGGTGCAGAACTGGCGCTGGGCCGGGGTGCCGTTCTACCTGCGCACCGGCAAGCGGCTGCCCGAGCGGGTCTCGGAGATCGTGGTCGTCTTCAAGGAGCCGCCGCACGCGATGTTCCCGCACAGCGAGGGCCCGACCGAGCCCAACCGGCTGCACATCCGGGTCCAGCCCGACGAGGGCATGCGCCTGCACATGACCGCCAAGGAGCCCGGTCCCGGCGGCATCCGGCTGCGGCCGGTCTCGCTCGACCTCAGCTACGCCGCGGCCTTCGGCGCCCGCTCGCCGGACGCCTACGAGCGGCTGCTGATGGACGTCGTGCGCGGCAACCCGACCCTCTTCATGCGCCGCGACGAGGTCGAGGCGGCGTGGACCTGGGTCGCCCCGATCCTCGACCGCTGGTCGCAGCCCACCCACCGACCCCGGCGCTACCCCGCGGGCACCAACGGCCCCGTCGCCGCCACGACGCTCCTCGAGCGCGACGGCCGAACCTGGCAGGAGACAGAATGAGCACCCCCAGCAAGCCCGGCATCCACCCCGTGGTGGCCGAGGTCACCGACCGCATCGTCCGCCGCAGCGCCGGCACCCGTACGGCGTACCTCGCGCGCGTCGACGCCGCGATTGGCACCGGCCCGGCCCGCGGCAAGCTGGCCTGCGCCAACCTCGCCCACGGCTTCGCCGCCGCCGAGGAGCCGGTGAAGTCCGGCCTGAAGTCCGGGCGCAAGCCCAACGTCGCGATCGTGTCGTCCTACAACGACATGCTGTCGGCGCACCAGCCCTTCCGCGACGTGCCGGAGGTGCTGAAGAAGTCGATCATCCGCGCCGGTGGCCTCGCGCAGTTCGCGGGCGGCGTGCCCGCGATGTGCGACGGCATCACCCAGGGCCGCGCCGGCATGGAGCTCTCGCTCTTCAGCCGCGACCTGATCGCGATGTCCACCGCGGTCGCGCTCTCGCACGACATGTTCGACGCCGCGATGATGCTCGGCGTCTGCGACAAGATCGTGCCGGGCCTGCTCATCGGGGCGCTCTCCTTCGGTCACCTGCCGACCGTGTTCGTACCCGCCGGCCCGATGCCCTCGGGCCTGCCCAACGGCGAGAAGGCGCGCGTGCGCCAGCTCTACGCCGAGGGCAAGGTCGGTCGCGAGGAGCTGCTCGAGGCCGAGTCGGCGTCCTACCACTCCGCCGGCACGTGCACCTTCTACGGCACCGCCAACAGCAACCAGATGCTGATGGAGGTCATGGGCCTGCACCTGCCCGACGCGACCTTCGCCAACCCCGGGACCCCGCTGCGCGAGGCCCTGACCCGCGCCGCGGGGGAGCGCGCGGTGGCCATCACGGCGGCCGGCGGTGAGCCGACGCCCGTCGGGCACCTGGTCGACGAGAAGGCGATCGTCAACGCGTGCGTGGCGCTGCTCGCCACCGGCGGCTCGACCAACCACACGATGCACCTCGTCGCGATCGCCGCGGCGGCCGGCATCTCCCTGACCTGGGACGACCTGTCCGACCTGTCGGCCGCGGTGCCGCTGCTGACCCGGATCTACCCCAACGGCAGCGCCGACATCAACCACTTCGTCGCCGCCGGCGGTACGCCGTTCCTCGTGCACACGCTGCTCAAGCACGGCTACCTCCACGACGACGTACGCACCGTGTCCGGCCGCGGCCTGTGGCGCCACACCCACGAGGCGCGCCTCGACGGGGCCGGCGTGACGTGGGAGGAGGGCCCGAAGCGCTCGCTCGACACCGACGTCCTGCGCGGTGCCGAGGACTCCTTCGCCCCCGACGGCGGGCTGCGGATGCTCTCGGGTCGCCTCGGTCGCGCCGTGGTCAAGACCTCCGCGGTCAAGCCCGAGCACCGCGTGGTCACCGCGCCGGCGATGGTCTTCGACGACCAGGCCGAGTTCCTCGCCGCCTTCGCCGAGGGCCGCCTCGACGGGCGCGACCTCGTCGCCGTCGTGCGCTACCAAGGCCCGGCCGCCAACGGCATGCCCGAGCTGCACAAGCTGATGCCGGCGCTCGGGGTGCTCCAGGACCGCGGCCAGCGCGTCGCGATCGTCACCGACGGCCGGATGTCGGGAGCCTCCGGCAAGGTCACCGCGGCCATCCACGTCACCCCGGAGGCCGCCCTCGGCGGCCCGATCGCCCGGGTCCGCGACGGTGACCTGCTGACCGTCGACGCCGAGACGGGCGTGCTGGAGGTCGCCCTCTCCGACGCCGACCTCGACCGCCGCGAGACCACCGGTCGCGCGCCCCACGACGTCGAGTGGGCCGGCACGGGCCGCGAGCTGTTCTCCGGCTTCCGCGCCATCGTCGGCACCGCCGAGACCGGCGCCAGCGTGATCCGACCCCTGCCCGCCCCCTCGGAGGAGGCCGCCCTTGCCCAGCACGTCTGAGCCCTCGCTGCTGTCGTTGGTCCCCGTGGTGCCGGTCGTCGTGCTCGACCACCTCGACCACGCGGTGCCGGTCGCGCGCGCCCTCGTCGCCGGCGGCCTGCCGGTCATCGAGCTCACCCTGCGCACCCCGGTCGCGCTGGACGCGATCGCGGCCATCGCCGCCGAGGTCCCAGAGATCCTCGTCGGCGCCGGCACCATCACCTCCCCAGAGCTCGTGGGTCGAGCGGTCGAGGCGGGGGCGCAGTTCCTCGTCTCGCCCGGCACCACGCCGTCGCTGCTGCAGGAGATGGCGGGCTCGGGTGTCCCGTTCCTCCCCGGCACCGCCACCGTGTCCGAGGCGATGACCGTGCTCGAGGCCGGCTTCACGGAGATGAAGTTCTTCCCCGCCGAGGCCTCGGGTGGAGCGGCGTACCTGAAGTCCCTGGCCTCGCCACTGCCGGCGGCCCGCTTCTGCCCGACCGGAGGGATCACCGCGGCCACCGCGGCGTCGTACCTCTCGCTGCCGAACGTCGGCTGCGTCGGCGGCTCGTGGCTGACGCCGGCGGACGCGCTCGCCGCCCGCGACTGGGACCGTGTGGCCGCGCTCGCGGCGGAGGCCGCGCTGACCGGGTCTCCCGGGGGTCTGTGACACTGACGGACATGTCTTCGATGGAGCACCGCACCCTGGGAAGGACCGGCCGCGAGGTCTCGGTCGTCGGACTCGGCACCTGGCAGCTCGGCGCCGACTGGGGCGACGTGACCGAGGCGGACGCGATGGCGGTCCTCGAGGCGTCCGCCGAGGCGGGCGTGACGTTCTACGACACCGCCGACGTCTACGGCGACGGCCGCAGCGAGCAGCTCGTGGGCCGCTTCGTCGCGGCCCACCCCGACGCCGGCTTCACCGTCGCCACCAAGATGGGCCGGCGGATGGACCAGGTGCCGGCCAACTACGTCGAGTCCAACTTCCGCGCCTGGCTGGACCGCTCGCGCAAGAACCTCGGCGTCGACACGATCGACCTCGTGCAGCTGCACTGCCCGCCGAGCGAGGTCATCGACGACGACGCGACGTACGACGTGCTGGACACGCTCGTCGACGAGGGCGTCATCGCGTCCTACGGCGTCAGCGTCGAGACCTGCGCCCAGGCGCTCAGCGCGATCGCCCGCCCCAACGTCGCCAGCATCCAGATCATCCTCAACGCCTTCCGGATGAAGCCGCTCGACGAGGTGCTGCCGGCCGCAGAGGCTGCCGGCGTCGGCATCATCGCCCGCGTGCCGCTGGCCTCGGGCCTGCTGTCGGGCAAGTACGACCTCGACACGACCTTCGCTGCGGACGACCACCGCACCTACAACCGCGACGGCAGCGCCTTCGACGTCGGCGAGACCTTCTCGGGCGTCGACTACGCCACGGGCGTCGAGGCGGCGCGGGAGTTCTCCTCCCTCGTCTCGTCCGCCGGCCTCTCCGACGTCACGCCGGCGCAGGCCGCCATCGCGTGGATCTGGCAGCAGCCCGGTGTCTCGACGGTGATCCCGGGGGCGCGCAACGTCTCGCAGGCCTCCGCCAACGCGGCCGCCGGGTCCGTGGGTGCGCTGCCTGCCTCGTTCCTCGAGGGTGTGGCCGGGCTCTACGACCGGAAGATCCGGGAGCAGGTGCACGGGCGCTGGTGAGAGGTAGGTCGGATGACTCCGGGACGCACTGACCGCATGGCGCTGTTCAACCGCAAGAAGCCGCGCGACACGAGCGCGCTGCACGCGGCCCTGACGCGGGGCACCCTCGACCACTTCGAGACGGTCTACGAACCGGCGTGGGTTCACTACCGGTACGAGCACGACACTCTCCTGACGCTCGCCCTCACCAACGCCGACTCTCCGTCCAGGGTCGCGATCTGCAACCGCCTCCTCGACGACGGCGCCGACGTGCGTGAAGCCACGCCCCTGCACCGCTTCCTCGCACGCAACCAGCACGACTTCACCGCAGAGGCCCCGCTGTTGCAGCGCCTCCTCGACGCCGGAGCGGATGTCAACGAGGTCGACTCCAAGGTCGGCACCCCGCTGGAGACCCTTGCGGGGAAGTTCAAGTTCAGCGACGTCGAGCTCGGTCCGTTCTACGACGTCCTCCTTGCTCGCCCCGACCTCGACCTCCTGCAGGTGAGCATCTTCGGACGAACGGTGTTGGGGAACCTGCGGAAATGGTCGGGCGGGCGTGGTGAGCTCGTCGTTCGTGCCGAGCAGACCCTCGCCGACCGCGGCATCCCCGTCCCACCCCCATAGCAGGAGCACTCACCCCGAATGAGGGCGATGCGCGCACGTCGAACTCCTCGAAAGTGCATACGGTGACCCCATGAACCTCCACCGCTTGGTCGTGGCCGCCGAGCGCGCGTGGGACGGCGCGCGCGGTCGGGAGCCGAAGACCCCCGAGCACTTCAGGATCGAGTGCTACATCGGCCACGGCGGTCCGGCCGGCACGATCGTGCGCGGACGGGTGCTCGACAACCCGCTGGAGAAGGAGGTCGAGGAGGGTGAGGACGTCGGCGCGGCAGTGCGGCGTACGGTCGGCAACTTCCTCACCAACGAGCTACCCGGGGTGCCGCTGCGGGTCACAGTGGGCGGGACGAGCCGCGAGACCGTCACCGACGGCGAGGGCTACTTCCTCCTCCGCATCCCTACGACGCCGGAGTCGCTCGATAGCCCGTGGACCCAGGGGCTCGTCGAGCTCAGTGGCGACTACCGCGGGGTGACGCGTCCGCAGACGGCGCAGATCGAGGTGCGCGTCCCGGACGCGACCGCGCAGTTCGGGATCGTCTCGGACGTCGACGACACGATCCTGATGACCGGCGTGCAGCGCGTGCGGCAGATGGTCGTCCAGACCTTCACCGGGTCCTCGCTCACCCGGACGGCGTTCCCCGGTGTGGTGGAGCTCTACCGCGACCTCGCAGTCGGCGTGAACCCGGTCTTCTACATCTCCTCGAGCCCGTGGAACCTGCACTCGTTCCTGCTCGGGTTCCTGCGCCACCGCGACTTCCCGATCGGACCGGTGCTGCTGCGCGACCTGCTCGGCACCCGCGCCGGGCGCGAGCAGAAGCACCAGCGCATCCGCGAGGTCCTCGACCTCCACCCGGATCTGCGGTTCGTGCTGCTCGGCGACTCCGGGGAGAGGGATCCGGAGATCTACGCCGACATCGTCCGCGAGTACCCCGACCGGATCATCGCGGTCTACATCCGCGAGGTGCGGCTGGACCCTGGCGACGGCCGCGTGGAGAAGGTGTCCGGTGCCTGGGCGTCCGACGTGCCGTTCGTGCTGGCCGCCGACTCCGACGTCGTACGCCAGCACGCAAGGACTCTGGGACTCATCTGAGAGGACACACCATGAAGCTGCTGCTCACCTCCGGTGGCGTGACCAACGCCAGCATCCGCGAGGCCCTCGTCGCCATGATCGGGAAGCCGATCGAGGAGTCGACCGCGCTGTGCATCCCGACCGCGATGTACGGCCACCCGTGGGTGGGGCCGGGGGAGCGGGCCTGGCAGTTCATCAGCGGACAGGCCGAGAACCCGATGGTCGACCTCGGCTGGAAGTCAGTCGGGGTGCTCGAGCTCACCGCGCTGCCCAGTCTCGACGAGGAGCGCTGGGTGCCGCTGGTCCGCGAGACCGACGTCCTCCTGGTGGCCGGCGGCGACGTCCTCTACCTGTGCCACTGGATGCGGGAGTCCGGCCTGACCGAGCTGCTCTCGTCGCTGGACGAGACGGTGTGGGTGGGGCTCAGCGCCGGCAGCATGGTGCTGACCCCCGAGGTCGGGGACGACTTCATCCAGTGGCGACCGCCGTCGGGTGACGACAGCACGCTGGGGCTCCTCGACTTCTCCATCTGTCCGCACCTCGTGCCGGACGGGGGTCCGGGCAACACCATGGCCGAGGCGGAGGAGTGGGCCTCGAAGATCGCCGGACCGGCGTACGTCGTCGACGACCAGACCGCCATCACGGTGGTCGACGGCAACGTCGAGGTCGTGTCAGAGGGTCACTGGAAGCAGCTGAAGTAGAGCTCGACCCCGTCGTCGATCGCCTGGACCATCGACTCGGCCTGGTCGTCGGTCAGCCGGGTGGTGCCGGTGTGGTCGACGAGGAACGCCTGCCGGTGGGGCGTGCGCCAGAGATGCCGTCCCGGTCCGACGACCCGGGTGGTGAGGCCACCGTGGGTCTTGGTGCGGTGGTGCCGCCGGCGCAGGGGGCCAGAGTTGTGGGGGCCGGTCTGCCCGGGTGGCCCGGTGTCATCGTAGGGGACGGCGTGGTCGTAGTCGACGCCGTCGCGGGTGGCGCTGCGCGGGGTCCAGGGGAAGCAGTCGCCGCCGGTCTGCACCCACACGTGGTCCTTGACCGTCTCGGGGTGCTCGTAGGCGTCGACGCGACGGCGGTGCGCGAGGTCGAGGACGGGGGTCACGGTGACGTCCGCGTGGCCGAGGACCTCGCGGAGCTGGCGTACGTCGATGGGGCCGACGCCCTCGATGCGGCCGACGCCGACGCCGGTCCGCAGCGCCTCGTCGGTCACGTGCACGAACAGGCGGCCGCGGCCGCGCAGCTGCGCCAGGCGTCGCGCCGGCATCGTCGTGATCCGGGCGACGGTCTCGGCGAGGTGATCCGACGCCCAGGCCGGGACCTCCCCGGTCGTGGTGTCGGTGTGCTCGAGCAGCAGCTTGAGAAGGTCGAGGGGGCGGGCGAGCCAGCCCATCGCGATCGAGCGGAGCTCGTCGTGGTTGTGGTCGTGGCCCATCGTCGCGGAGAGGATCTCGGCGACGCGCTCCACCATGGCGTCGATCCAGGCCGCGTCGCCGGCGCCGACCCGGGCGATGACGTGGCGGTAGCCGAACTCGTCGGCGCGCGAGAGCGAGACGTAGCGGCGGTGGCGCTCGCGCTCCCGCTCGGCGCGGTGGGTCTCGGGGTCGGCCTCGATGACCTTCGCCCGCGCGAGCTCGAGGACGGTGGACGGCGCGTGCCCGGCGATGGCCCTGGCGACCGCGCGGTCGACGGTGCGGACCTGGTCGTCGAGCAGGGCGCGCGAGAGGACCGCGACCTTGCGCGCCACCCACGGCTCGCACCCGCCCGTCTCGACCACCGCCCACGTCCGGGGCAGGCGGTGGACGAGGTCGAGGCCGTCGGCGATCAGCGCCCGCGTCGTGGCGGGGTGGGTCTCGCGGGCCATGGCCAGCTCGGGGATCGCGTGCTCGCGCACCTCCGGCGTGCCGTCGCCGCCGGGGGACACCATCGGGTCGCGGTCGTCGCGCGGGTGGCCCTGGACCGTCGCCCACCGGATCGCGAGCCGCAGCTCCTCCACCTCCGCCAGGTGGCGCGCTCGCAGCGCGTCGGCAGCCAGCACCAGCACCTGCGTGGCAGGTGCCTCAGCGGCCGCTGCGAGCGGCTCTGGAGCTGGGTGGGAGAAGGACATGTCTCATTCTATCGAACAGGTGTTCGAAGAGCAAGGATTCTGGCAGGCCGGATCCACGTGCGTGCGCGCACTCGACGAGGATGTGACCGTGACCCACGACGTTGTCTTCGGCCAGCTGCCCGACGGGCGTGACGTACGCCTGCTGACCATCGGCTCCGCGCCGGGGACCGAGGTGGAGGTGCTGGCGCTCGGGGCGACCGTCCACCGGCTCCTCGTGACCGGCGGGGACGGTGTACGCCGCAACGTGGTGCTCGGCCACCCCGACCTCGAGGAGCGGCTCGCGAGCGGCGACTACATCGGCGGCACCATCGGGCGCTACGCCAACCGCATCGCCGCCGGCCGGTTCCCGCTCGGCGGGCGCGAGGTCGAGGTCGGCACCCACGACCGCGGCCACAGCCTGCACGGCGGACCCGACGGCTTCGACCTACGCCTCTGGGACGTCGTCGAGCACACCGCCGACTCCGTGACGCTGGCCCTCACCAGCCCCGACGGCGACCAGGGCTTCCCCGGCACGGTGGAGGTGACGGTGCGCTACTCCGTCGTCGGCGACACCGTCCGCGTCGAGATGGGCGCGACCACCGACGCCACCACGGTCGTCAACCTCACCAACCACGCCTACCTCAACCTCGAGGGCGAGGGCGCCGGGACGATCGACGGCCACGAGATGCTCGTCGACGCCGACGACTACACCCCCGTCGACGCCAGCGGCATCCCGCTGGGCGCGCACGAGGCTGTCGCCGGGACGCCGTTCGACCTGCGCGAGCAGCGCGTGCTCGGTCCCGCGATCCGGGCCGAGCACCCGCAGGTCGTCGACGCGAAGGGCATCGACCACAACTACGTCGTGCGCGGCAGCGGGCTGCGCCGCGCTGGCCGGCTGGTCTCGCCGCGCACCGCCACGGCCGTCGAGGTGTGGACCGACCAGCCCGGCCTCCAGGTCTACACCGGCAACTTCCTCGACGGCAGGCGCCGTGGCACCGGCGGCGGTCGCTACCGCCAGGGCGACGGCATCGCGCTCGAGCCGCAGCTCTTCCCCGACTCGCCGAACCGGCCCGAGTGGCCGTCGGCGACGCTCGAGCCGGGAGAGGCGTACGCCGCTGTTCTCGAGTGGCGCTTCGACCCGCAGGGGTGAGCCGGCGAGCCTGCGGAGGTTTGCGACCTAGCCCGCGCTGGGACCATGGCTCCATGGGCTCACGGGGGATGACGCGGTCGACTCTGCGCGCGACGGCGCTGGTCGCCCTCGTGGTCGCCCTGGCCTCCTGCGGCTCCGGCAGTGACGTCGACCTCGACGACGACGCGGCCTGGCGCACCAGCACGGCGCCCGTCGAGACAGCTGGGTTGTCGTGGGCGGTCGGCGCCACCGTGCACCTGTCCGACGGGATCACGGTCGACGCCGGTGAGCCGATCCGCGAGTTCGTGGTCGCCGGCGACGGCGTCTTCTTCGTGCCCGAGGGCGAGGACGAGGCGTTGTTCGAGGAACCGCTCTGGTTCGTCGCGCCCGACGGCGAGCCCGAGGACACCGGCCTCGAGGTGACCCGGGACCACCTCGCCACGTCCCCGGACGGTCGCTACCTCACGGTCCTCGACACCGACACCGACGAGGGCAGCGCCGTGATGCGCATCTTCGACCTCGACACCGGGGAGGCCATCGAGTCCGAGGACGGGATGGACACCTCCGGCATCGACGACCCGGTCAACCGCCTGCTCGAGATGGAGGTCGACCTCCTCGGCATCGACGACGCGCAGCTCACCGCACGCGTCATCGAGGGGGAGTTCGTCTACGACCTCGCCACGGGGGAGGGCACCGAGACCGACGACGTCGAGCCGGCCGATCCGCTGGTCTCGCCCGACGGCGCCTGGCGGATAGACAAGAGCACACCCCTCCGGGAGGTGCTGGTGTCCGAGACCGGCGAGGAGGTGGTGCCCGACGCGGGCGCACGGCGGTGGGGCCTCACGTCGTGGATCGACGACACCACCGTCGTCGGTGCCGCCATCGACGGTCCCGGCACGGGCGGCCAGGTCGGTCCGGACAACTCGCTCGCCATGATGACGTGCACGGTGCCGGATGGCGCGTGCACGACCGTCGAGGGCACCCGGGGCCAGCGGGTGCTGCTGCCCTACGGCACCCGCGGGTCGACCGGCTTCAACCTGACGACGCCGGAGGGGTGAGATGACCGACCCGCTTCCGAGGGCTGGCTCCGGAGTGACGAACTGGTGGCATGTGGTCACAATGTCTCCGGGAGCGCGACCGTCGACCGGTCGCTGAGCAGAGGAGCGGCGTTGTCCGGGGAGCAGACGAAGGTGACCGATTTCGCAGACCTGGCGCAAGCCATGGGAGCGGCCGGGGCCGATCACGACCGCCTGATGCTGGCGGTGGATGCCGCGGTGGAGCTGATCGGGGTGTGCGCCCACGCCGGCGTCACGCTGAACCGGCAGGGCGAGTGCCTCACTCTCGCCGGGTCCAGCGAGGTCCCCTCGATGGCCAACAAGCTGCAGAACGAGACGGCTGAGGGTCCGTGTCACGTCCTGGACCGGGACGAGGAGACGATCATCAGCACCGACCTGCCCCAGGACCAGAGGTGGCCCACGTGGGGCGCGCGGGTCAAGGACGAGCTCGGTATCGGATCGTCGATGTCGCTGCTGATCTTCACCGCGCGCGGCTCCTACGGCACCCTCAGCCTCTACGCCGAGCGCCCCCGGGCGTTCTCGGCCGACGACCTCGCGACCGCACAGGCACTGGCTGGGCACCTCGCGGTGTCGATGGCCGCGAGCCGCGAGATCATGGGGCTCGGAGTGGCGCTGGCCAGCCGGACCGTGATCGGGCAGGCCGAGGGCATCGTGATGGAACGCCTCGGCGTCGACTCCGACCAGGCGCTGGCCTACCTCAAGCGGGTCTCGTCACACACCAACACCAAGCTGGTCGACGTCGCCCTCACGCTGGTGCGCACCCGTCAGCTGCCGGCCGCCGGCGCCCAGTCCTGACGGACCGGGCTCCGGGCCTCAGGCCAGGCGGTTCAGCACCGTGGTCATGTCGTCCTCGGTGTCGCTGCCGATCTTCTCGAAGACGATCTTCATGATCGGGTCGGCCAGCTTGGCCGCGCCCTGCATCTCGATGTTCGCCTCGTAGGTCACCCGGCTGCCCGCGCCGTCGGGGTTCGGCACGACGGTGATGGTGTCGGTGGAGACGGCGCTGTCGTTGCGCCCTACGAGCACGATCGTGTCGGTGGTCAGCTTCTCGAGGGTGTAGTCGAGCTCGGTGCTGACGCCGGCGATCTTCGACGTGTTGTGCCACGTCGAGCCGACCGCGACGGGGCCGGCGTCGGTGCGGGTGCAGGTCTCGGTGCCGGGGTCCCACTCCTCGGCGTTGCTGAAGTCCTTCAGGTAGGCCACCACCACGGCGGGCTCGGGGCGGACGTCGAACGTACGGCTCACAGTGGTCATGCCCTCGACGGTAGGCACGCGGCCGCGCGCGACAAACCGCCCGAAGGGGTGCCGGGCTAGCCTCGGGGACATGGCACCCACCATCGCGACCAACACCGACGTCGGGCTTGAGGAGCTGCTGGACTTCGTCCGGCCACGCCACCACATGGTGCTCGTCACCAAGCGTGCTGACGGGTCCCCGCAGGCCTCGCCGGTCGCCGGCGGCGTCGACGACAGCGGCCGGATCGTCATCGCCACCTACCCGCAGCGCGCGAAGACGAAGAACGCGCGCAAGCGCCCCGAGGTGTCGGTCCTGGTGCTCTCCGACGACTGGGACGACGCCTGGGTGCAGGTCGACGGCGACTGCGAGGTGCTCGACGCCGTCGACGGCGAGGAGGCGCTCGACGGCTTCGTGGAGTACTTCCGCAACATCGCCGGCGAGCACTCGGACTGGGAGGAGTACCGCGCCGCGATGGTCTCCCAGGGCAAGTCCCTGCTGCGCATCACCCCGACCCGCTGGAGCACCGTGTCCACCGGTGGCTTCCCGCCCGAGGTCGCCGGGTGACGGGGATGCAGACCACCGTTCGCGAGCCCGCCTGGAAGGCCGCCGCCCTGCTCACCGGCGGCTTCGTGGTGGTCCTGTGGGTGCTCGAGGTCTTCGACGCCGTGACGGGCAACCCGCTCGACTCCTACGGCGTACGTCCGCGCGACGAGGACGGGCTCGTCGGCGTCGCGGTCGCGCCGATGCTGCACTTCGGCTTCGACCACCTGATCAGCAACACCGTCCCCGTGCTGGTCCTCGGCTTCCTGACGCTGGCGACCGGGATCGGCCGCGGGCTGCTCGCCACGGCCATCATCTGGGTCGTCGGCGGGCTCGGTGTCTGGGTCGTCGCCCAGCCCGGCAGCATCCACGCCGGCGCGTCGATCCTCATCTTCGGCTGGATCGTCTTCCTGGTCGTGCGCGGCCTGCTCAACCGCCGTCCCACCGAGATCCTCATCGGCGTCGCGGTGTTCCTGCTCTACAGCAGCGCGCTGCTCGGCGTGCTGCCCGGGCAGCCGGGTGTCTCGTGGCAGGGGCACCTGTTCGGAGCGATCGGCGGCTTCGTTGCCGCACGGGTCCTCACCACTCGTGCTCGCGGTGAGTCGAGCGTCACGTACTGATCGGTAACAAACCGCGTACACCGCTGTTCGACGGCTCCTAGCCTCCACCCATGCGCGCCCTCGTCCTCGCCCTGGCCCTGCTCGCCCCCGCCCTCGCCGGCTGCTCCGGAGGAGAGGCCGCGACCCCCGCGGTCAGCGGCAACGTCGTGGAGGAGGACGCCGCGGAGACCGCGGAGTGGCGCTCCGACGTGGAGGAGCACCTCGGCACCGACGTGTTCGACTTCCTCGCCCTCCAGCAGGCGGCGGCGCTCGACTGCCAGCGCACGGACGTCTCGTCGTGGTCGGTCGAGCTCGCGCTGAGCGGCGACGTCTCGACCTCCGCGCTCACCCGGATCGGCCTCGAGCACGCGTGCGCCGACGTGGTCGAGGCCTTCGACGCCGGCCTGGCCGCGGTCGAGCGGGCCGCTGACCCGCTCGACCTGGTGTGCGGCCCGGACGTGCGGCTCTCGTCGGAGGACCGCCTCAAGGCCGATCTGGTCTGCGGCGCCTGAGCGGCTGGGTCGCCGGGCCCTCCAGCACGTCACCGTCGCGCGTGAAGCGCGAGCCGTGCAACGGGCAGTCCCACGACTCCTCCGCGTCGTTCCACCGCAGTAGCCCGCCGAGGTGGGTGCACACGCCGACCACCCCGCACTCACGGGCGGTCGCGGCGGCACCGGCTCCGGGCAGCCGCTCGCGGGCGACCCGCGCCGCACCTGCGGCGACGGCGCCGGCGACCCCGAGGTTGATCCGCGCGACCTCGCCGAGCCCCGTCACGCTGGGCCGACGGCCGTGGAGGGTCCGGGCCCACGGCGGCACGCTGCCGAGAATGTCGCCGGAGATCGTGCGGGCGGCAGCGACCGCGTTGGTCATGCCCCACTTCTCGTAGCCGGTGGCGACGTGGATGCGCCCGCGCGAGCCCGGCAGCCGGTCGACGACCGGCACACCGTCGGGGGCGCTGTAGTCCTGCGCGGACCAGTGGTGCGTCTCGACCGCATCCGGGAAGTACGTCGCGCTCCACGTCCGCAGCGCGTCGAGGTGCTCGAGCTCGGACGCAGTGCGGCCCACCACGTGGCCGCTGCCGCCGACGACGAGCGTGTCGCCGGGGGCGTCCCGCAGCGAGCGTGAGTCCGAGCCGCCGGACAGGTACATCCCGTCCAGAGGTCCACCGCCCGACAGCGCGAGGGCGTAGGAGCGCTGGGGCTCGAGCCGCGCGAAGTGGAGTCCGCGGTCGAGCACCGGCGTCCCGGTGGCCAGGACGACCTGCGCGGCACGCAGGACCTCACCGCCCTCGAGGTGGACGGCGGGCTCGCCGGTCAAGGAGACCGAGGTGACGCGCTGGTGCTGGTGCAGGGTGCCGCCGTGCTCGCGCAGCTGCACCGCCAGGGCGTGCAGCACCTCCATGGCGTCGAGCTGGGCCTGGTCGTGCAGCACCGTGGCCCCGACGTGCGGGACGGGCACGTCGAGCCGGTCGTGCCACGACACGGGCAGGTCGAGGGAGGCGGCTGCCCGGTGCTCGGCGCGCACGGAGTCGAGCTCGGTCGTCGTGGCGGCGTACGTCACCGCCGTGCGGCGCTGCACGGCGACGCCGTGGTCGTCGCAGAACCGCAGCAGCCACTCCATGCCTTCCCGGTTGGCCTGGACGTAGGCCGCGGCCACCGCCTGCGAGCGGTGGCGCCGGATGCGGGACAGGTGGGTGCCCTGGAGCAGCGAGACCTTGCCCGTGGTGCGCCCGGTGGTGACGGCGCCGACCTCGCGAGCCTCCACGCACGCCACGCGCAGGCCCGCGCGGGCGAGCAGGAGCGCGGTCGTCAGCCCGGTCAGCCCGGCGCCGACGACGACCGTGTGGAGCGTCTCGTCCGGCCCCGGCAGCGCGTCGTCCGCGACCGCCGCGGCTCGGTCCAGCCAGAGCGAGGTCACGCCTCGTCCTCGGCCTCGTCGTCCGGGTCGTTGACCGGGTCGGTGTCGAGATGGGTCTGCGGGTCGGCCATGGGGTCGGGTTTCGGGTCGTCGGACGGCATCGCTCGTGTCCCCTTTCGTGGAGGTCGTGACGTCGGGTCCCGTACCCCCGTCAGGCGGATATGAGTCGCGTGCATGAACAGCTCTCGGTGGGGTACCTCACTCCTACGCCGGGGCGCCCCGCCGCGTCCCGGCGGCCAGACCCACCAGGCCCGTCGCGGGCCACCTCCCGTACGCCGTGCGAGGAGCCCGCGATGGGTCTCGTGCTGTCGGTCCCGGCGGCGTTCAGTGCGAGCGGAGCGGGCCCTCGTCGAGGTGCTGGAGAAGGTCGCGGGGGCCGTCGTGGACCCAGGACGCCCCGGCCGAGAGCAGCCGCTCGGCGCTGACACCGCCGCTGCGCAGCCCGATGCAGCGTGCGCCCGCAGCCTCGGCGGACAGCGCGTCCCACACCGCGTCTCCCACCACGACGGCCGGACCGCCACCGGCGCGTGCGACGGCCAGCTCCACCAGGTCGGGAGCCGGCTTGCTGGCGGCGCCGTCGGAGGCCGTCACGACCGCGGTCAGGTGACGGCGTACGTCGAGCAGGTCGAGGAGGTCGTCGACGAGGTCGGTCGGCGACGAGGACGCCACGGTGACGGGGTGCCCGTGCGCGACGAGGGCCTCCACCAGGTCGGAGGCGCCGTCGAGCGGCGGGACCGAGCGCAGCACGGACCGGAAGTGCTTGTCGTGCAGGGCCCGGACGTCGTCGCCGACCGCGTCCTCGGCCGCGTCGCCCGCCACGTGGGCGACCAGACGGTCGCCGCCCATGCCGATGGACTCGTGCACCCGCATCGCGCTGACGTGCCGGCCGACGTCGTGGAAGGCGGCCTGCCAGGCCACGACGTGCTGGTAGACCGAGTCGACGAGGGTGCCGTCGAGGTCGAGCACGACGACGGGCGGGGACGGCTGCTGGGCGATCACGAGCACGCCAGTACCCCGCCCCGCGGACCCTCATGCGCCACGCGGGCGCACGCCCGGGCGGGTGTGGTGTGCCCGCACCCGGCGGAGGACCATCGGGGCAGGAGATCATCCGGTGTCGAGGGGGGCGAGGAGGATGGCCATGGAGTTGCTGCCCGAGAGCCGCGAAGCCCTGGACGAGTACGTCACGCCGTCGCTCGACGACGTCGAGACGCTGCTGCGGGTCATCGAGGGCTGGGCCGTGCGCGCGGTGCCCGAGTGCGTGGCGCTCAGCGTCACGCTGCTCGACGAGGACCTGACCTTCACGCTGGTCGACGACGCGACCGCCAGCGGCGCGCGGAGGACCGTCGAGGATGCGACGCCGGCCGGCGCGGCGGAGTCCGCGGAGGACGCGTACGCGCTCGACGAGCGCGGCTGGGCCGCGATGGCCCGCGAGCGCGCCTTCAGCGGCATCGAGAGCACCGTCTGCCTGCCGGTGGTCGAGCACGGGCGCGCGGTGCTCAACATCGACCTCTACGCCTCCACCGCCCACGCCTTCCGCGACCGCATCGACGGCCTCGTCGAGGCGCTCGGTGCCTGGCAGGCAGGGGCGGTGACCAACGCCGACCTCGGCTTCGACACCCTGCGGCGGGCCGAGGCGGCCCCCGAGCGGCTCCGCGAGCAGCGCCTGGTCGACGTCGCCGTCGGCCTCGTCGCCGCGCGTGCGGGCGTCACCACCGACGACGCGCTCGCGCTCCTGCGCCAGGGCGCGACCGCCGCCGGCATCTCCGAGAGCCAGGCGGCGACAGTGGCGCGGACCCTGCTGTCCTGACCCCGTCGGACCGAAAGGTCGCTGAGAGTCAGGTCACCCGGCGCATGGGCCCCGCCCATCGGGGTACCGGGGGCCATGGAACGACACCCTGCACCCGCCGCCCGACACATCAAGGTGGCGATCCTGGACGAGAGCGAGCTCGTCGTCCACGGACTCCGCACCATGCTCGATCCCCACGCCGCCATCGTCTCCGTGGTGCCCCACCGCGCCGGTGAGCCCGCACCCCTGTGCGACCTGACCCTCTACGAGCCCTCCCGCCGTGCGGTCGGAGCGCGCTCGGCGCCCAAGCGCTTCCCCACCCGCATGGTGGCCTACGGCTGGGACTGCAGCCCCGAGGTCGTCTCGACCGAGATGTCGCGCGGCGCCGCCGGCTTCGTCAGCAAGTGGCTGCCCGCCCGCCGCCTGGTGTGGAACCTGCTCCAGATCGCCGACGGACGCACCGTCGTCGATGCCTGGTCGGGCCAGCCCGAGGCGACGCGTCCGGGCACGGAGAAGTGGCCGCTCACCCAGCGCGAGACCGAGGTGCTCTCGATGATCGCCTCCGGCAAGGCCAACCGCGACATCGCCGAGGAGACGAACCTCAGCATCAACTCGGTGAAGTCCTACATCCGCGGTGCCTACTCCAAGATCGAGGTCACGTCGCGCTCGCAGGCGGTCCTCTGGGCCATCCAGCACGGCCTGCTCGTCCCCGGTGAGTCGGCGACGGACAACCTCCGCGTCTCCCACCCCGCCCGGGTCTGAGGGCGGCTCAGCCCTCCCGGCCGCTCGGCGCGCCGGGAGTGGCTTCGTGGCCCGTGCGCCCGTGGGTGCGGCGCAGCTCCTTCATCTCCGCCTCGAAGATGTGGCGTCGCCCCTCGACCAGCTCGTCCAGCGCACGCTGGTGCAGGCCCTTGGCCCGCGCGTAGAAGCCGTCGTCGAACGCCTCGACCATCTGGAACGACCACATCCCCGGCAACGGGTTCGCGCCGAGCGCGTCGCGGTCGAGGGCGTCTGCGAGGTCGTCGTGCCCCGCGGCACGGACCAGCTCCGTCGCCTCCTCGAGCGTGGTCTCGGCGCTTCCCATCAGCCGGTGGAAGGCGTAGAGGTGGCCGCGTGCGTCCTCGACGTGGTCGAGTGCGGCGGACAGCTTGCCCAGCGCCTCGACGGTCTCGTCGCTCACGCCCTCAGGACGTCGGTGCTCGGCATCGCGCTCGTCGCTCATCCCCCGACCCTCACACCTGCTCCGCGCTCCCACCACCCTCCAACGGATGATCGGGCAGTCCCCGCTCGGCGACCACCCTGACGGCGAGGTCGCGCAGCTTGACGTTCTCGTGCGAGGAGATGCGTCGCATGACGTCGAAGGCCCGCTTCTCGTCGAGGCCGTAGCGCTCCATGATGATGCCGGTCGCCTGGCCGATCACGGTGCGTGACTCCAGCGCCATCGCCAGGTGCTCGTCGTTGAGGGAGCGCGCCAGCGCGACCGCCGACATGGCTGCGACGACCTGGCCGTGGACCACGTCGTCGTCGGAGAAGGCGTGCGGCGTCCGGGAGTAGACGTTGAGCGCGCCCCACGAGTCGTCGTCACGGGTGAAGAGCCGGAAGCTCAGGCTCGAGCGGATCCCCAGCTCCTCCACCATCGTGGCGCCCCACGTCGGCCAGCGGGAGTCGGTGGCGAGATCGTCGACGCGGACCGTGCAGTGCCGGCGGATCGCCTCGCGGCACGGTCCCTCGCCCAGCTCGTACTGCCACTCGTCGAGCTCGCGGAGCCGCTCGTGCGAGGCCACCGGCGTGCGCAGCCGACCGTGCTCGATGATCGAGACGCCGACGTAGTCGGCCGCGGCGAAGAACTCCGGGGTGATCTCGACGAGCTCCTCGAGCGTGTGCGGCGTGTCGTCCGCGGCGTTCAGACGACGTACGGCTTCGGCGAGCTCGTGGTGGAACTGTTCGGTCATTTCCCGGCCTCCCTCGCACCCGGACTACGCCAGACTGGCACTGCCGACACCGGTCCGCAAGACGCCCGTGTCAGCCCTCGATCCCCGTCGCTCCATGGGGCTCGCCGACCGGCTTGCTCTGTGAGGAGCCGCGCTGACGGAGGTAGATGGCGAGCACGGCCAGGGTGCCCACGGCGAGGAACTCGCTCTGCCAGTTCTGGAGCGTGCGCGACCAGAAGTCCGCGTTGCGGACGTAGTCGGACCACGCGAGCGGGACCTGGAGCTGCTGGAGGCGCTGCTCGTTGAAGGCCGCCCACCCCGCCACCGACTGGACCAGCCACGACCCCAGGAAGATCGCCCCCATCACGATCGCCAGGCTCGAGGAGTAGACCCGTGTGCGCCAGCCACCGGTCCTGGCCCACGCGGGGGAGTCCGGCAGGGCGTGCGGACCGACCTTCTGGTCCTCGTCGGACTCCCGGCCCGCCTTGTCGAGCTCCTTCGACTCCGGCGAGCCCTTCTGCAGGAGCCAGACGGTGGCCATGAGGTACACCCAGAACTGGAGGAACTCGCTCTGCCAGTTCTCCGCCACGTCGACGGCGAAGTCCGACGATGCGACGTACGCCGTCCACGACACCGTGTCGAAGTGCTCGGCCGACTGCAGGTCGTTGAGCTGGAGCCACCCGGCCACGGACTGGCCCGCCAGGCTGACCAGGAAGAGGAGGCCGAAGGCGAGGCTGAGGGCGTTGTGCCGCAGGAACGTGCGCATCACACGTGCCTCAGTGCGACGACGAGCATGACCAGCAGACCCACTGCGATGACGGTGAGGTAGGCGACGAACATGGCGCGCATCAGGGCATCCCCACCGCACAGTCGTAGGGCTTGCCCGCGACCGGGTCGCACGCCGCCGCCACGACCAGCCAGCGACCGTCGAAGCGCGACAGGAAGAGGGTCTCGGAGCCCACGACGGCCCGCGCCATCGTGTCGAAGACCTCCACCTCGGTGGTGTCCGAAGGTGCGCCGACGTCCTCCTCCAGCACCGCCTCGGCGCAGGGGGAGCCGGAGGTGTCCTCCAGCTCGGTGCGGACGGGCGGGGCAAGCAGGGCGCAGGCGCCCGCGCCGTCCCCGCTGTCGACCGCGTCCAGCAGGCCGGTCGCGACGCGGGCGACGTCCGGGTCCTGGGCGCCGCCGCACGCCGCGACCAGCACGGCGACGGCGGCGACGGCCGTCAGACGGATCACGAGACGCAGCGGACTCACCGCTCAGGCGTACCACAGCAGTCGCCTGGGGGCACCGGTCTCCCACCCCGTCGGACCGGGCGGAGGAATCGTCGGGCGATCGTCGGGTACCGGATCTGCTCCCATCCGCCGACAGCAACAGGAAGTGAGAACGTCATGACCACTGCACGCGAAGTGATGACAGGCGGCGCCGAGTGCGCGTCCGTCGACGACACCGTCTCCGAGGCGGCTCGCAAGATGCGCGACCTGGAGGTCGGTGCGCTGCCGATCTGCGGCGAGGACAACCGCCTCAAGGGCATGATCACGGACCGCGACATCGTGCTGAACTGCGTGGCCGAAGGGATGGACACCACGCAGGTGCGCGTCGCGGACTACGCTGGCGACGAGGTCGTGACGATCGGCGCCGACGACGACATCGAGGAGGCGCTCGCCACGATGGCGCGCGCCGGCGTGCGCCGGCTCCCCGTCATCGACGGCCACGACCTGGTCGGGATGATCAGCCAGGCCGACATCGCGAAGAACCTCCCCGAGGAGAAGGCCGGGCGCCTCCTCGAGGCCATCTCGGCCGCCCCCTCGACCGACTGAGGTGCGAGGCTCCGGCCCCGGCCCCCGTTCGGGGGTCGGGGTCGGAGTGCCTCACCCGTCCTCACCCGACCGAGCGGGTCCGACGCATGGACCGCGCGCGCGTGGGAACTGATGGTCCATGAAGGCAGTCACGTGGCAGGGCAGGCAGGACATGCAGGTCATCGACGTCCCGGACGCGGTGGTCGAGGAACCGACCGACGTGGTCGTGGAGATCACCTCGACGGGGTTGTGCGGGTCCGACCTGCACCTCTACGACCCGCTCACCCCGTTCATGACCGAGGGCGACGTCGTCGGTCACGAGCCGATGGGCATCGTGCGCGAGGTCGGCTCGGCGGTGGAGACGCTCCAGGCCGGCGACCGCGTAGTCGTGCCGTTCAACATCAGCTGCGGCTCGTGCTGGATGTGCGATCGCGGCCTCTTCAGCCAGTGCGAGACCACGCAGAACCGCGACACCGGCACCGGCGCGAGCCTCTTCGGCTACAGCAAGCTCTACGGCCAGGTCCCCGGCGGCCAGGCCGAGCTCCTGCGCGTCCCGTTCGGCGACGCGCTGCCGATCAAGGTCCCGCACGGCCCCACCGACGACCGGTTCCTCTTCCTCTCCGACGTCCTGCCCACCGCATGGCAGGCGGTCGAGTACGCCGACGTCGAGGACGGCGGCACCCTCCTGGTGGTCGGCGCCGGCCCGATCGGCGACATGGCCGCACGCATCGCGATGCACCGCGGCCTGCGCGTCATCGCCGTGGACTCGGTCCGCGAGCGCCTCGCCCGCCTGCACGGACGCGGTGCGGAGACGATCGACCACACCGAGGTCGACGGCATCGGGGACCGGGTGCGCGAGCTGACCGACGGTCGCGGCGCCGACGCCGTCATCGACGCGGTGGGCATGGAGGCCCACGGGTCACCCGTCGCCGAGACCGCCCAGAAGGCGCTCGCCTTCCTGCCCAAGAAGGTGCAGGAGAAGCTCATGCTCAACGCCGGGTCGGACCGGCTCGCCGCCCTGATGAGTGCCATCGACGCCGTGCGCCGCGGCGGCACCATCAGCGTCTCCGGCGTCTACGGCGCCCCGACCGACCCGCTGCCGATGTTCCAGCTGTTCGACAAGCAGGTGCAGATCCGGATGGGCCAGGCCAACGTGCGCCGCTGGAGCGACGACATCCTCGCCCTGCTCGAGCAGGAGGACGACGTGCTCGGCGTCGAGTCCTTCGCGACTCACCACCTGCCCCTCGAGGACGCCCCGGAGGCCTACCGGAAGTTCCGCGACAAGGAGGACGGCATGGTCAAGGTGGTGTTCACCCCGTGAGGCTCCCCAAGCCTCGGGGCGTGCTGAGCGAGTGGCTCGTCGCCCGCCTCGCGGAGCCGGGCCTCACCGGCGAGGCTCCAGCGCCGGACTCCCGGGACGACGAGTCCATCGCGCTCTGGACGCTGCACGAGCTGTCCTTCCGCGGCTTCGAGGACGCCGACGAGCGCGCGGAGTGGGACCCCGGTCTCCTCGGCGTGCGCCGCGACCTGGAGGAGGCGCTCGAGGAGCGCCTGCGCTCGCGGTGGTCCGAGGCCGGCCGCGACTCGACGCCGCGCGCGGGCGGCGTACCCGAGGCGCTCGAGGAGCTCGTCGCCGAGGACGACGGCCCGTCGCTGGCCGACCACGTCCGCCGCCACGCCGACCGCGACCAGGTGCTCGAGCTGCTGCGCCAGCGCTCGGTCTACCACCTCAAGGAGTCCGACCCCTCGGCCTTCGTCGTCCCGCGGCTGCCGGTGCGTGCCAAGGCGGCGCTGATGGCGCTCCAGTTCGACGAGTACGGCGACGGCGATCCCAACCGGCTCCACTCCCACCTCTTCGCCCGCGGGCTCGAGGCCGTCGGCCTGAGGCCCGAGTACGGCGCCTACGTCGACGACGCCCTCACCGAGAACCTCGAGATGAACAACGCCGGGTCCCTCTTCGGCCTGCACCGCCGCCTGCGCGGTGCGGCGATGGGTCACCTGGCCGCGTTCGAGATGACCAGCTCGCTGCCGTCGCGCAAGATGGTGCAGGGGCTCGACCGGCTCGGCCTCGCCGGACCGATGGCGGACTACTACGACGAGCACGTCGAGGCCGACGCCGTCCACGAGCACCTCGCGGCCCGCGACATCTGCGGCACCCTGGCCGAGGACGAGCCCGACCAGGCCGAGGACATCCTCTTCGGCGCCTTCACGTGCCTCGACGTCGAGGCGCGCTTCGCGACCGTCATGCTGGACACGTGGGGGGTCGCGGGATGAGCGCGCGCGACTTCGACCATCCCGACGTCGTGCTGGTGCCGTACGGACCGATGCTGCTGCGCGGCGCCGAGTCGGTGCAGGACGCCGACGGCACTGTTCACCGTGTCGAGCGCCCGGTCGTGGCGCTGTGCCGCTGTGAGAAGTCGAGCCGGCTGCCGTGGTGCGACGGCACGCACAAGGTCATCCCGCGAGGGCCCCGGACCTAGCCGGGCCGGTCGATGCGGGCGAGCACGCCGCGATCGTGCTGGCGCAGCTCGGGCATCGTGAGGGTGCCGTCGGTGAAGCACTCCTCGTGTGCCAGTGCGGTGGCCTGGGCGACGGTGCCGAGCTGGAGGACCGCCGAGCCGCCGGGCGCTAGGTGCTCGGCGACCACGCGCAGGCACGCGCGTGCCACGTCGAGGCCGTCGTCGCCACCGTCGATGGCGCTCAGCGGGTCCTCGGGGAACTGACCTGTCTCGGAGCGAGGCACCCACGGCGGGTCGGCGATGACGACGGGGAAGACCTCGTCGTCGGCGAGCGCGGTCTCGAGGCGCGCCTCGCGCACCTCGACCCGGTCGGACATGCCGGCGCTCTCCGCGTTGGCCCGCGCGTAGTCGCACGCGACGGGGCTCGCGTCGACGCACACCAGCCGTCGGTCGCTCGCCGCGACGGCGAGCAGGCCGATGTGCCCGGCGCCGGCGCACAGCTCGAGCACCGGCCCGTCAGGTGCGGTGCGGATCAGCTCCGCTGCCCACTCGGACTGCGCCGCGGTCCACTCCCGCGGTCGCAGCACGCGGTCGTCGAAGGCGATGGTGAGCAGGCCGAAGGCCAGCGTGTCGGTCATGGGGCCACCAGTCTCGTGCGTCGTCGGGGCAGTGAGTGGGTGCGCTGGTGCCAGATCGCCGCGCGGGCCGCGTTGGCCCCGGCCGCTCCATGCACGCCGCCGCCGGGGTGGGCGGAGGCCGAGGCGAGGTAGAGCCCCGGCAGCCCGGTCGTCGCGCGACCGCGCATGGCGGGCACGGGCCGGAAGACCAGCTCCTGGTGCAGCTGGGAGGTGCCGCCGTTGACCGCGCCACCGATCAGGTTGGCGTTGCGTGCCTCGAGCTCGTGGGGACCCAGCACGCGGCGTGCGGCGACCAGGTCGCCGAAGCCCGGCGCGCGTTCCTCGATGCGCGCCTGCATGCGGTCGGCGAAGCGCTCGAGGTCGTCGTGGTCCCACCGTCCGCTGATCTCGCCGCCCGCGTCGGCGCGGGTCATGCCCGGTTGCGGCACGTGGGTGTAGGCCCACATCGACTCGGTGCCGGCCGGCGAGCGGCTGGGGTCGCTGGTGGTCATCTGGCCGGTGAGGAGGAACGGCCGATCCGGCACGACGCCGGAGCCGACCTGCGCCAGCGTCTCGGTCATCTCCTCCACGGAGTCGGCCACGTGGACGGTGCCCGGCGCGTCGTCCGGTCGTCCGGTCCACGGGACCGGCCCCGTCAGCGCCCAGTCCACCTTCACGGTGCCAGGGTCGAGCTCGAAGTCGCGCATCCCGCGCACCAGGCGGGCAGGCAGGTCCTCTGTCCGCACCAAGCCGCCGAACAACCGCGGGGCCACCACGTCGGCGAGCACGGCGGGGGCGGCGTACCAGCCCCCATCGGCCGTCACCACGCCGCTCACCCGCCCGTCGCGCACGACGACGCGCGTGACGGGGGTGCCGGTCGCCAGGGTGCCGCCGCGACTGACCAGGCGGGCGACGAGGGCGTCGGTGAGCGACTGCGCGCCGCCACGCGGCACGGGGAAGCCGACCGTCTGCCCGAGCATCGTCATCAGCACCCCGAAGACGCCGGACCCCGGGGAGGCCAGCGGGAAGTCGGCGTGGCCGGCGTTGCCGGCGAGAAGCAGGGGCGCCGCCGGCCCGGAGAAGAGCTCGCGCCCCAGGGACGCGACCGGCGTGGCCAGGCGGCGTACGACGTCGAGGCCGCCGGCCCGCGCCAGGGCGGGCAGCAGCCGCGCGCCGGCACGGACGGGTGGGAACGGTGAGGTGAGGCCGTCGACGAGGGACGGACCGATGCGGTCCCAGGTGGCGCACAGCTCGAGCCACGCCTCGCCGTCGCCGGCACGCAGCTCGTCGAGCCCGGCGGCGGTGCGCTCGCGGTCGCGGTGCAGCAGGGCCCACTGCCCGTCGCCGAAGGGGTGGCCGAGCACGGCCGGGGCGTGGTCCCACACCAGTCCGTGCTCCTCGAGACCCAGCGAGGTCATCGCGCGCGAGGCGCGCGCGAGGGGGTAGAAGGCGCTGAAGGTGTCGTGGACGAAGTCCGGGTGCACCTCGCGGTCGCTGCGGACCGCTCCGCCCGGGGTGTCCTGGGCCTCGAGGACCAGCACGCGCCAGCCGGCGTCGGCGAGCACGTTGGCGGCGACGAGCCCGTTGGGGCCGGCGCCGATGACGATCGCGTCGTGCGTGGCAGCCGCGGCCACCCTCACCGGGCCCGGCCCTCCGCCACGAACGCGAGGCGGCGCAGGGTCTCGGTGTTGCGCAGGTGGAGCTGGACGTCCTGCACCGGCTTGGGCACGAGGGCGCCGGGGCCGGCGGTCGCGTTCTCCACGATCGTCACGACCGTGGCGTCGGCGGTCGGACGCAGCGAGATCTCGACGCGTGCCTCGCCCGCGGGCCAGCCGCGCGCCTTCAGGACGATGCGCCGGTCCTCCTCGACCTCGAGCACCTCGGTGGTGTCATTGATGAGCAGTGGCCACGTGCCGACGCTGTGGTGCAGGCGGGACCCCACCGCGGGCCACGTCTCGTCGACGTCGCGCATCCGGGACGCGCCCACCACGAAGAGGGGGTAGAGCCACCCGTCGGAGAGGACCGACCAGACCTGCTGCGGGCTCGCGGAAATCGCGCGGCTCGTGGTGCTCATGCGAGGTTCTCCGGCATGCGGAGGCCGTACCCCCGCAGGCGCGGCGCCATGCGCGTGAACTCCATCCCAAGGTAGGTGTCGCGTTGAACGACGGTCGGGCGAGGCGATAACTTTCTGACTGACTCCAGAACACGGGTCGCAGATGAACGTCACACGAGGATCTTCATTGTCTTCCCTCGACTCCCTGCCCGTGTTCGCGCGGCTGGCCGCCGAGCTGCACCAGGAGCCCGACGAGGCCACCGTCTCGCAGGCCATCGTCACCCGACTGCGTGAGGTCGTGCCCGAGGCTCGGCGCGTGAGCCTCGCGGTCCGCGAGTCACGCGGACTGCGCACCGCGGCCAGCAGCGACCGCCTCGCCAACGAGGCCGACGCCCTCCAGTACGCCCTCGGCGAGGGCCCCGCCATCGACGTCGTGGACCAGGGCGGCTGGCTGCGGGTCGGCGACGTCGAGTCCGACGTCCGCTGGCAGGGGTGGGCGCCCCGCGCGTCCGCCGTGGGAGTGCGCTCGCTCCTCACCCTCGCGCTCGTCGAGGGGGAGGAGACCCTGGGTGCCCTCACCGCCTACGGCGCCGACACGGGTGGGTTCTCCGACCGTGAGGTTGTCGAGCACGCGCTGGCGTACGCCGCCCACGCGGCCACCGCGCTCGCGTGCACCCGCCGTGCGGCGACCCTCGAGACCGCGGTCAGCTCACGCCACGTGATCGGCATGGCGCAGGGCATCGCGATGGAGCGCTACGGCATCGACGCCCAGCAGAGCTTCGAGCTGCTGCGTCGGCTCTCCTCGACGACCAACGTCAAGCTGCGCGACGTCGCCGCGCAGATCGTCGAGACGAGGACCATCCCGGTCGAGCGCTCCCGCGAGCACGCCGAGGACTGACGCGACCGTTCAGGCGGGGAGGGCGCCGTGCTCGAGGACGTGCTCGGCGACGACCCCGATCTTGGTGCGGCTGGTCCGGGCCGCGGTGCGCAGCGCGTTGAAGGCCTCGACCGGATCGGTCGATTCCTTGGCCATCAGGAAGCCGACGGCCCGCTCGATCACGACGCGGTAGTCGAGGGCGTACTGGAGCTGTCGCGCGAGCTCGCCGGCGGTGTGGGCCTGCACGGCGGCCATGAGCGTGGTGGCGATGACCTCGGCGTAGCGCGCGAGCGCGGTCACCTCGCTCCCGTCCCACTCGTGGGCGTCCTCGCGGTAGACGTCGAGCGTCCCGACCGGCACGCCGCCGACACGCACCGGCGTGCCGAGCACAGCGCGCACGGGCTGCGCGGCCATCGCGCGGGCCAGGGTGGGCCAGCGCTCGGGCTCGGCGGTCACGTCGTGCGTGGTGACGACGCGCGCCTTGACGAACGCCTCGGTGCACGGGCCCTCGCCCGCCGCGGCCTCGGTCTTCTCCAGGATCCGCCCCGGGCCCTCGGTGGCGGCGACGTAGCGCAGCATGTCCTGCTCGTCGGCGACCAGCAGGCCTGCGCCCCGGACGTCGAAGAGGTCCACGCACGCGTCGAGGACCGCCTCCAGCGCGGAGACGACGCTGCCGTTGTCCTCACGCGAGAGGGTCAGCCGGCGCAGGCTCTCGGCCAGCGCCGCTGCATCGATGCTCATGGACCGGGATCTTCCCCCGTCCACGGACCCGTTGGCCAGCCGGAGGCGGGGAGCTGGTCCACGAAGGCGTCGAGGATGGCCGCGTCCGCGGCATCGGCGGTGTCGTCATGGGTCGCCACGAGCACCCGCGCGACGGTGCGGACCTTGGTGTTGCTGTCCTGCGAGACGCGCAGCATGGTGCGCCACGCCTGCTCGGTGCTGCACCCGAAGCGGGCCGATACCAGCCCGACGGCCATGCCGATGTCGCGCTGCGACCGCACGGCCTCGTGGAGCTGCGCGATCTCGTCGCGCAGGGCGGCTGCGGGCTGGGTGGAGCCGTCGGAGGGCAGGGATGTCCCAGACATGAGGTCACCTCTCAATGACGTCAGTCCGCGGACACAGGGCGGATCACGATGAAGCGTCACCATTGTACAGCGCTCCCGCTCGTCGCCCGACTGGGCAGGCAGCGGCAGGTGGACTAGTCTGGTCGACGGCTCCAGCACACGGGTCGTCCAACTCCTCCTCTCTGGGGGTGGCCGGTGCCGCACTCGATCTCGAAGCGCGTTCCGTCCGGCACCTACGACTTCGAAGGTGTCGGCGACGACGCCCGCGCCTGGCTCGACCGGGCCTACGGCACGTCGCTGCGACTCTCCGGTCGCGTCGGCACGGTGCGCCACAGCCGCGTCGACCACGGCACGGTCGCGTTCGACCACCTGCGGATCGACTCGGCCTTCACCGTCGACTCCGACCCCATGCCGGCCCTGGTGGTCGTCGACCTCATCGGCGGCGACTCCCAGTACTCCCGCGAGCAGGTCACCAGCCGCAACCGCGACGGCGACTCCGTGCTCATCGCCGGGTGGGACATGCCGTTCACCAACATGAGCCACGGCTTCGAGGTGCGGACCACCACGCTCACCACCGAGGCCGTGACGGCCGCGGTGGAAGAGCTGGTCCCCGACTACCCGTGGCACCGGATCACCTTCAGCTCCTACGTCCCGCGCACGCCGTCCGCGGGGGCGCGCTGGCGAGCCACCGTCGACCAGCTGAGCCACCGGATCCCGACTACGGGCGCCGAGAAGGACGAGGTCGGTCGCCTGCTGGCCCAGACGCTGCTCCAGACCTTCCCCAACAACGTGATGGCCGAGGCCTCCCGCCTCGACCGCGGGTCGGGCAGCCGCGACGCCACCCCCTCGCTGGTGCGCAACGCGATGCACCTCATGGAGGTCCGCGCCTACGAGGACCTGAAGCTCGACGACCTCGCCCGCGCGTGCGGGGTCTCCCCCCGCACCCTTCAGTACGCCTTCCGCCGCTACCTCGACTGCACGCCGATGGACTACCTCCGCCGGGTCCGGCTCGACCTGGTCCGGCGCTCCCTGCGGGAGGGCTCGGTCCCCAGCGTGACCGACGCGGCGGCCCGGCTCGGCTTCTTCAACCCGGGACGCTTCGCCTCGAGCTACCGCGAGGTCTTCGACGAGAACCCGCGCGAGACCCTCCAGCGCGCGACGTCCTGACGAAAGCGTTCGCTTTTCGGCTGTTGCTCCCCGTCGGCCCGTGGCAACGTCGACGAGGACGACTTGCTGGAGACCACGGTGAGATCTTCTACGACCGGAAGGAACTCTCGTGGTCCCCGTGTCGAACGCCCCGCTCTACCTTGCCCAGACCTCCTCCACCGCCGAGCGCGCCGCTGAGTCGGCTCCCGTCGATCGGCGCACCCCGGAGGAGCTCATCGCCCAGCACATCCCGCTGGCACGCTCGATGGCCGCCCGCTACCGCAACCGCGGCATCGACCTCGACGACCTCGAGCAGGTCGCCCTCCTCGGACTGACCAAGGCTGCCCGCCGCTTCGACGGCGACGCCGGTCACGACTTCCTGTCCTACGCCGTGCCCACCGTGCGCGGTGAGCTGCGCCGCCACTTCCGCGACGCCGGCTGGACGATCCGCCCGCCCCGACGCATCCAGGAGCTCCAGGCCAGGATCGCCGCGGCCCAGGAGGAGCTCGGTGGCAGGCTCGGTCGCTCACCGCGTCCCACCGAGATCGCCACCCACCTGGGTGCCAGCCTCGACGACGTGGTCGAGGCGCTGGGCGCCGACGGCTGCTTCACCCCGACCTCGCTCGACGTCCCCGTCGGCGAGGGCGGCTCGCCGCTCGGCGAGCTGATGGGCGGCGAGGACCGGGACATCGTCCAGGCGGAGGCACGCATCGTGCTCGCCCCGGTCGTACGCCTCCTGTCGGCCCGCGACCGGGAGATCGTGCACCTGCGGTTCTACGAGGAGCGGACGCAGCAGGAGATCGCCGACTCGGTCGGGCTCACGCAGGCGCAGGTCTCGCGGGTGCTCACCCGGATCCTGCGCAACCTGCGTGCCGAGCTCGCCGAGACAGCCGCCTGAGCCGACCTCAGCGCTGCTCGTCCGGCACCCCGACGTCGAAGACGTCGAGGAGCTGGGCGAGCGTGCGGTAGTAGCCGACCAGCACCACCAGCTCGGTGATCGTCGTGGCGCCGATGGTGTCGCGCAGCCTCGCGTAGGCGACGTCATCGACGTGCGAGGTGTCCTCCAGCAGGCGCCGGCAGAAGTCGTACGCCGCCTGCTCGGTCGTGTCGTCGGAGGTGAAGCGTCCGTCGGCCAGGGCCGCCAGCTCCGTGTCGTGGAGCCCGGCGGCCCGGCCGACGCGCTCGTGGGCCCACTGCTCGAAGGCGCTGTCGGTGGCCGCGGCCACCGACAGGATCGCGATCTCGCGCACCCGGTCGGACAGGCCCGTCGCGTAGCGCAGCGCGCTGCCGAGCTCCTGCAGAGGAGCACCGAGTGCGGGCTCGTGGAGCATCACGCCGAACGGGCCCGTGAGGGCGCCGTCGGGCGTGATGAGCGGGAAGTGCTGGGGCCCGCTGCCGCGCGGGCCGCCGACGATCCGGTCCCGCAGGTCGCGCTGGGCGTCGGTCAGGTCGGCGGGGTGGAGCTCCGGCAGGCGCATGGGACCCAGGATGCCCCCAGTGGCGGGGTCCGGCATGCTGATCACATGCGTTTCACCGAGCACGAGCTGACCGTCGCCGTGACCGCGGCCGCCAAGGTCGTCGCCGGCACGAAGGGGCGACGGCGCGCCAGGGGTAAGGAGGCGTGGGAGTCGATGAGCAAGATCGATCGCTACCACCTGCTCGAGGCCGTCGGCAGCCAGGTGCTGCCGGTGCTGCTCGCCCTGCCCGACGTCGAGGTCCCGGCCGGCACCCGACCGACGTTCACCGACGCCCAGATCGCCACCGCCGTCGAGGAGACCCTCGGCGAGAGCGGCGTCGGCCGCATCCGCCAGAAGGTGGCGGTCGCCGCGCGCCTCACCCTCGTGCGTACGGCCCTCGCGCAGCTGCCGGTGCGCCAGGACCCCGACGCGCTGATCGTGCCGGACACCCTCCCGGACTGACCCTGAAGAGCGTCCTCAGGTTCGGTGCGTACCGTCGGACGCGATGACTCACACGATGCGCACCCACCGAACCCGTACGTCCCTCGGCGCCCTCGCGGTCGCCGCGGTGCTGACCCTCTCGGCCTGCGGGGGCGGCGACGGCTCGTCCGCCGACGACGACGCCCCGGCCGCCACGTCCAGCGACTCGGCCAAGTCCGAGGCCGGCGCCGGGATCCCCGACGTCGTCGCCGAGGTGAACGGCGAGGAGGTCACCAAGGACGAGTTCGTGCCGATCTACGAGGCGCAGCTCGAGCAGGCCACCACGCAGTCGCAGATGACCGGTGAGGCCCCGGACGAGGAGGCGCTGAAGAAGGCGACCCTCGACGACCTCGTCGACACCGAGCTGCTCGCGCAGGAGGCCGAGGCCCGCGGGATCGAGGTCACGGACGAGGACGTCGACGCCGAGCTCACCTCGCTCGCCGAGCAGAACGGGATGCAGACCGGCGAGGAGCTGCTCGAGGCCATCGCCCAGCAGGGCATGGACGAGGAGACCGCGCGGGCCCAGGTCGAGACGCAGGTGCTGATCGAGCAGCTCGTCGAGGACGAGAGCGGTCCCTTCGAGCCGACCGAGAAGGAGCTGCGGGCGATCTACGACGACGCGAAGAAGCAGCAGGCTCAGTCGGGGCAGGACGGCCAGCAGATCCCGCCGTTCGCCGAGGTGCGCGAGCAGATCGTCGAGCAGGCCCGGGCGCAGGAGACCGGCTCGGTCGCCGGCGGCCTGGTGGAGGACCTGCGCGAGGCGGCGGAGATCACCGTCAACCTCTGACACCGGGTTCGCCATGTTGCCCCCGCGTGGGGGCGCGAGGCACTACTGTGCCTCCCGTGTGTTCGTCCCGAGTGTGTCCGACCCGCGCCCGCACGCGCGCGACGACGCCTGTGAGCCGCCTGTGACGACCCGCCCGGCGCTGCCGTTGCGGTGGGCGATCGGGTTCGCAGTGGCGTACGCCGTGCTCGGCGTCGTCGCGCGGCTCACCGTGGTGGAGGGCCAGGCGGTCAGCCTCATCTGGCCCGGCGCCGGGGTGGCGATCCTGTGGCTCCTGGCCGAGGCCCCACGACGCCAACGCTTCGTGCTGGTCCCGTTGCTGCTGCTCCATGCCGGGGTCGCCTGGGTGACAGGGGCGCCGCCGCTCGTGGTGCTGATGGGCTCGGTGTCGGTCACGGTGCAGACCTGGCTGACCGTCACGCTGCTGCGGCGCTGGTGCCCCACCCTGCTCGGCGCCGGCGGCACCGAGAGCTTCCGATCACCGCGCACGCTCTCGCGCACGTGTGCCGCGGGCGTCCTGGGCAGCATCGCCGGCGCCCTCATCGGCGCCCTCGGCGTGTGGGCCGCCAGTGGCAGCTGGGACTCCTGGGTGGTGCTGGCCTGGTTCGCCCGGCACTTCACCGGCATCCTCGTGGTGGGGTGCATCGGCCACCTGGCGTGGGAGTGGCACACCCAGCGCGTCGCGCCGAGGGCCCGCGGTGGACACCGCACCGAGCTGATCGTCCTCTGGGCCGTCTCCGCGGTGGGGGTCGTGGCGATCTACTCCCAGCCGCTGCCGATCGCGTTCCTCCTGATGCCGCTGTGCGTCTGGTCGGCCGCGCGGTTCCGGACCTTCCTCGGCGCCCTGCACGCCCTCGGCCTCGGTGTCGCCGCACTGGTGCTGACCCTGGCGGGGATGGGGCCCACCGTCGGCCTCGAGGACCCGGTCCAGGAGATCGTGGTGGCCCACGTCTTCCTCGTCGCGGTGCTCCTCACCGGGCTCGCGGTCGGCACGCTGGGCGACCGCATCGACGCCCTGGTCGTGCGCATGGGCCACGCCCGTGCCGAGGCCGCCGAGCAGGCCGAGCTGCTCGCCGAGATGACCGAGAGCATGGACGAGGGCCTCGTCGTGCTCGCGCGCGACGGGTCGATCGAGCGCAGCAACGGCGCCAGCCGACGCCTGGCCCAGCGCGTACGCCCCGGAGAGCCCGACGACGTCGCGCTCGTCGCGCTGGTCGGCCTCATCATGGATCCGGCCCCGCACCACACGGGCGCCTCGCGTGCCGAGCTCGGCGTGGGCGACGTGCAGGTGCCGCTCGAGTCCGGTGACGAGCTGGTGCTCGCCGTGACCCGCACCGCGCTCGCCGACCGGGGCGACGGATGCTCCGGCGTGCTGCTCGTCCTGCGCGAGGTGACCGAGCACCGGCGCGGGCTGCGTCCGCTGGTGAGCTTCGCCTCGACCGCCGCGCACGACCTGCGCGGACCGCTCACCGCCATCCGCTCGTGGCTCGACCTCGCCACCATGGATCTCGAGCCCGAGAGCGACACCGCGGCCTCGGTCGAGCGCGCGCAGCGAGCCGCGGAGCAGATGGCCGACCTCATCGACGACCTGCTCGCCCACGCGATGGCCCAGGCCGGCGACCTCGTCGCCTCCGACCTCGCGCTGGGCGGTCCCGACGGCGCGCTCAGCCAGGCCGTCGCGCTGCTCGGACCCGACGACGTCCTGGACGTGCCGGACGCGCTGCCGAGCGTGCACGCGGACGAGGTCGCCCTGCGCCAGCTCTTCGCCAACCTCGTCGGCAACGCCGTCAAGTACACCCGCCCCGACGTGCCGGCGGTCGTGCGGGTCCGGGCCGAGCGCCACGGTCCCCGCGTCATCGTCGAGGTCGAGGACAACGGCGTCGGCGTCGACGAGCGCGAGCGCGTGCTGATCTTCCAGCGCTTCCACCGCAGCGACACGGTCCGCGCCGGGTTCCGCGGCAACGGGATGGGGCTCTCCATCTGCCAGACCATCGTGCACCGCCACGGCGGCACCATCGAGTGCCTCGCCGCGGACCCCGGCCCCGGGTCGGTCTTCCGCTTCGACCTGCCTGCGGCCGTCGCGGCGGACGTGCCCGGGACGCCGCCGCTGACGGTGCGCGACGTCCTCAGCCGCGCCTGAGCGCCCGGCTGGGTTTCGAGCTCAGACGTTGCGGCGGTACTGCCCGCCCACCTCGAAGAACGCCTCGGTCACCTGCTGCAGCGAGCACACGCGTGCAGCGTCCATCAGGACCGCGAAGACGTTGTCCCCGGAGATCGCGGCCTCCTTGAGGCGCGCCAGTGCCTGCTGGGCCTCGGCGCCGTGGGCGGCCTGGAAGGCGCGCACCCGCGAGAGCTGCGACTCCTTCTCGGCGTCGGTCGCGCGGGCGAGCTCGATCTCCTTGGGCTGCGCGTCGGCGGCCGACTCCTTGACGAACGTGTTGACGCCGATGATCGGCAGCGATCCGTCGTGCTTGCGGTGCTCGTAGAGCATCGACTCGTCCTGGATCCGTCCGCGCTGGTAGCCGGTCTCCATCGCGCCGAGCACGCCGCCGCGCTCGTTGATCGAGTCGAACTCGGCCAGCACTGCGGCCTCGACGAGGTCGGTGAGGTCGTCGATGACGTAGGACCCCTGGAGCGGGTTCTCGTTCATCGCCAGGCCCCACTCGCGGTTGATGATCAGCTGGATCGCCAGCGCACGGCGTACGGAGTCCTCGGTCGGGGTCGTCACGGCCTCGTCGTAGGCGTTGGTGTGGAGGCTGTTGGCGTTGTCGTAGATCGCGATCAGCGCCTGCAGCGTGGTGCGGATGTCGTTGAAGTCCATCTCCTGCGCGTGCAGCGAGCGGCCGCTCGTCTGGACGTGGTACTTCAGCTTCTGCGAGCGCTCGGACGCGCCGTACTTCTCCTTCATCGTCACCGCCCAGATGCGGCGCGCGACGCGGCCCAGCACGGTGTACTCGGGGTCCATGCCGTTGGAGAAGAAGAACGACAGGTTCGGCGCGAAGTCGTCGATGTCCATGCCGCGCGCCAGGTAGGCCTCGACGTAGGTGAAGCCGTTGGCGAGGGTGAACGCGAGCTGGCTGATGGGGTTCGCCCCGGCCTCGGCGATGTGGTAGCCGGAGATCGAGACGGAGTAGAAGTTGCGGACCTGCCGCTCGATGAACCACTCCTGGATGTCGGCCATCATCCGCAACGAGAACTCCGTGGAGAACAGGCAGGTGTTCTGGCCCTGGTCCTCCTTGAGGATGTCGGCCTGCACCGTCCCGCGGACGTTGGCGAGGGCGTACGCCTCGAGCTCGGCGCGCTCCTCGTCGCCCGGCTCGCGGCCCTCGCGCTCGCGGAAGGCGTCGACCTGCTGGTCGATCGCGGTGTTGAGGAAGAACGCCAGCACAGTCGGGGCCGGGCCGTTGATCGTCATGCTCACCGACGTCGTGGGCGAGACGAGGTCGAAGCCGTCGTAGAGCGCCTTCATGTCGTCCAGCGTCGCCACGGAGACGCCGGATGTGCCGACCTTGCCGTAGACGTCCGGGCGCGGGTCGGGGTCGCGGCCGTAGAGGGTGACGGAGTCGAAAGCGGTCGACAGGCGGGTGGCGTCGTTGCCCTCGGAGAGGATCTTGAAGCGACGGTTGGTGCGCGCCGGGTCGCCCTCGCCGGCGAACATGCGCGCCGGGTCCTCGTTGTCGCGCTTGAACGGGAACACGCCCGCGGTGAAGGGGAAGTAGCCGGGCAGGTTCTCGCCCCGCCAGAACGTGACGAGCTCGCCGTGGTCGGCGGAGCGGGGCAGCGAGACGCGCGGGATCTTGTTGCCGCTGAGCGACTCCCGCGTGAGCTTCGTGGTGATCTCGCGGTCGCGGACCTTCACCGTCTGCTCGTCGCCGGAGTAGGACTCCACCACCGCCGGCCACCGCTCGATCTGGTCGGCGACCTCGTGGGGGACGGCCTTGCGGGCCTGCTCGAGCAGCTCGGTCAGCCCATCGCTGGTCGAGTGCCCGCCTCCCTCGGTGGTCGAGTGCCCGGCGAGGGACGAGCCGGGTGTATCGAGACCCAGCTCTGCCGCCACGGCCTCGATCCGCTGCAGCCGGCGCGCCGCCTCCGCCAGCTCGACGGTGCGTGCGTGGTAGCCGCGGACGGTCTCGGTGATCTCGGCGAGGTAGCGCACCCGGTCGGCCGGCACGACCTGCCGGATGCCGGAGGAGTGGCGTACGTCGACGTGGGGCAGCGTGCCCTCGCTGACGGCCAGGCCGGCGTCGGCGAGCGCGGTGCGCAGGTGCTGGTAGAGCGCGGTGACGCCGTCGTCGTTGAAGGTCGCGGCGCTGGTGCCGAAGACGGGCATGTCGTGCGGCTGCTTGCCGAACGCCTCGCGGTTGCGGACCAGCTGGCGGCCCACGTCGCGCAGTGCGTCCTTGGCGCCACGGCGCTCGAACTTGTTGATCGCCACGGTGTCGGCGAAGTCGAGCATGTCGATCTTCTCCAGCTGCGAGGCAGCACCGAACTCCGGCGTCATGACGTAGAGGGAGTGGTCGACCAGCGGCACGATGCCCGCGTCGCCCTGGCCGATGCCCGGGGTCTCGACGATGACGAGGTCGTGGCCGGCGGCCTTCATCACGTCGATCACGTCGGCGAGGTGGGCAGGCACCTCGTGCGCGCCACGCGTGGCGAGCGAGCGGAAGAAGACCCGGTCGCCGTCGAGGGAGCTGGCGCGGATCCGGTCGCCGAGCAGGGCACCGCCACCCTTGCGGCGGGTCGGGTCGACGGCGATGACGGCGATGCGCAGCTTGTCCTGCTGGTCGGTGCGGAAGCGGCGTACGACCTCGTCGGTCAGCGAGGACTTGCCCGAGCCACCGGTGCCGGTGATGCCGAGGACCGGGACGACGCGGCGCCCGGCCGCGGACCGGATCTCTTGGAGCATCGCCTCGTCGAGGCGGCCGCCCTCGGCGCCGGTGACGGCGCGCGCGACGGCGAAGCGGTCGCCCGAGAGCACCTGCTCGGCGGTGACCGCGCTGTCGGACCAGAGGTCGACGTCGCAGTCGGCGACGACCGAGTTGATCATGCCGACCAGGCCCATCTTCTGGCCGTCCTCGGGGGAGAAGATCGTGACGCCCGACTCGCGCAGGCGCTGGATCTCGCGGGGGACGATCACGCCTCCGCCGCCGCCCACCACGCGGACGTGGCCGGCGCCCTGGGCGCGCAGTGACTCCACGAGGTACTCGAAGTACTCGACGTGCCCGCCCTGGTAGGACGACACCGCGACGCCCTGCACGTCCTCCTCGAGCGCCGCGTCGACGACCTCCTGGACGGAGCGGTTGTGGCCGAGGTGGATGACCTCGCACCCCTGGCCCATGAAGATGCGCCGCATGATGTTGATCGAGGCGTCGTGGCCGTCGAAGAGCGCGGACGCGGTGACGAGGCGGATCGGGTTCTTCGGACGGTGCAGGTCGGCCATGGGTCGATAGTAGGACTTCCAAGTATTACGCGCGAGTATCCGGCGGGGCGGCAGCTCAGGCAGAGTCGCCCAGTCCCGCCCGGAGCGCCGTGAGCCGCCCGGTCAGGTCCCGTACGTCGTCCGCGGGCAGGCCCGGCGCCTCGAAGACCTCGGCGTTGAGCGCCGCCGTGGCCTCCTCGACCGCCTCGCGCCCGGCGTCGGTCAGCACGGCGCGCACCACCCGCTTGTCGGCCTCGCCGCGCACGCGCTCGACGTAGCCCTGCGCGACGAGGCGGTCGACCGCGTTGGTGACGCTCGTCGGGTGCACCTGGAGCAGCGAGCCCAGCCGTGACATCGGCATGGCCGCCTCGCGGGTGAAGGACAGCAGCCGCAGCACCTCGTAGCGGGCGAAGGTCAGGTCGCGGGGACGAAGCACTCCGTCGATGCGCTCCATCAGCAGCTGGTGGGCGCGCACGACCGAGGTGACCATCGCCATCCCGTCGGCGGCGCCGGGCCAGCCGTGGGCGACCCACTGGCGGTGGGCCTCGCTGATCGGGTCGCGGGTCATGGCTGGAGGCTAGCCATCGATCGCGGCCAGCATGGCGGACGCCTCGACCATCGCCGGGCCGTACCAGGTGAGCAGGCGCCCCGAGACCAGACGGGTCGGCGTCGTGAAGGCCTCCGGGCCGTCGTCGGCGGTGAAGACGTAGGGCTCGTCCGGCAGCAGCACGACGTCCGCACCGGCGCCGTCGACGTCGTCGGCCGTGACGGTCGGGTAGCGCCCGTCGAGGTGGGCCAGCGCGTTGGCGAGCCCGGCCCGGGCGAGCAGGTCGTCGGTGTAGGTCTGCGAGCCGACCACCATCCAGGGGTCGCGCCAGATCGGCACGGCGACCGACAGCCGGCGCCCGGCGGGCGTCGCCCACAGCGAGCGCGCCTCGACGAGCCACGGCGGGTCCGCGAGGCCGAGGGCCTCGGTGAAGAGCCGCGACATCGAGGCGAGCGCCTCCTCGACGGTCTCGATCCGGGTGACCCACACGGCGACGCCGGCATCGCGGAGGCGGCGTACGTCGAGCTCGCGGTTCTCCTCCTGGTTGGCGACGACGAGGTCGGGGGAGAGGGCGCGGATGGCGGCGAGGTCCGGGTTCTTCGTGCCGCGCACCCGCGCCACGTCGAGGTCGGAGGGGTGGGTGCACCAGTCGGTGGCACCGGCGAGCCGCTCCGGTGCGGAGGCGGCGATCGCCTCGGTCAGCGACGGCACGAGGGAGACGACCCGGCGCGCCGGGCCGCGGAGGGGGACGTCGGCACCGAGGTCGTCGCGCATGGGTCGAGGTTAGGCCTACCGCCGCACCCCCTTGCGCCACGCGCTGTAGGACGTGAGGCGCTGGCCGGCGGGGCGCACCAGCCAGGGCCACGGCAGCAGGTGCGCGACGTCGACGGCCGCCGAGCGGCGTACGAACCCGGGCACCGGGGCGAAGGTGACGGCCACCGGGGTCCCCGCCAGCTCCTCGACGGGTCCACCGAGGCGTACGTCGACCTCGCGCCGGTCCGCGAGGTCGGCCAGGCACTCGGCGAGGAAGACCAGCCGCTTTCCCGAGAGCCGCAGCGAGCGCAGCAGCGGCTCGTCGAGGACGAAGACGACCGGCAGGTCCGGGTGGGCCGCGAGGGCGGGGTCGCTGTCGCCGAGCGACTCGGCGGTGAGCCACACGGCCTGCGGCTCCCCGGTGCGTACGCCGGACTCCGGACCCGCGCCGGGTCCACCGTCCTGCGGGACCGCTGAGGTGCGCGGCCCCGGCGTCGCGTCGGGCCAGTCCTGGATCGGGCAGGCGTTGCTCAGCGGGCACGAGCGGCACAGCTGTGGCGCCCGCTTCTGCACCTGCCAGCGGCTGAACCCGTAGGGCTTCCCGGTGCCGGCGCCCACCGTCCACTGCCAGCCGAGACGGTTGGCGGCGCGCGAGCCGTCGAGCAGGTGGCGGAAGAAGTCGTCCTCGCCGTCACGCCAGCTGCGGCCGTGCCGCACGGTCCAGTGCGAGGCCCACCACATGCGGGTCTGGTTCACCAGCCAGCCGTCGCCCTCGAGCTCCTCGCGCAGCCGCGACGTGCAGGCCATCTGCCCGTGCTCGTCCCATTCCGGCGCCACCGCAGGTCGCGGGGGTTCGCGACGCAGCGGCTCGGCGAGCGCGGACCCGGTGCGGGCGTAGAGGTGGCGGGCGTACTCCTGCCACATCAGCTCGTCGCGGTAGCGGTTGCGGTCCGACGTGGGGGCGTCGGCCACCGCGTCCCACATCTCCGGCAGCGACACGAGCCCGTGGCGGATCCACGGCGACATCCGGCTCGCTCCGCGCCGGTGCTCGGGCAGCACCGTCGAGCGCGAGCGGGCGTAGCCGGTGATGTCGAGGGCGGCGAGGGCGGCGTCGGCAGCGGCCTGGCCGCCGCGGTGCCCCCCGGCGCGTACGCCGTCCGGTCCCTCCAGGGTCAGGTGGCCGAGGTGGGCCGCGACCCACGCGAGGACGGCGTCACGGTCGTCGACGTCCGGGAGGGGCGGGAGGGATGGCACCTGGTCACCTTGTCACCGCCATCCCAGCCCGACCGGGTGATGGGACGCGCGGCCCCGACGTGGTGGAGTTCTCCCATGAGCAAGCACGCCCGCTCCTCGGGACTGCCGGTCGACGGCGTCGAGGTCGCCACCGCCGAGGGCTGGACGTTCCCGGCGCGCAACCCCGCCACCGGTCAGCGGTTGTGGGACGTCCCCGACGCCGGCGTCCCCGACGCGCAGGCCGCCGTGGCCGCCGCTCGCCGGGCCTACGACGAGACCACGTGGAGCACCGACACCGAGCTGCGTCGCGAGGCGCTCTCGCGGCTGCAGGACGCCCTCCGCGAGCGGTCCGACGACCTGGCCGTCCTCATCGCCGCGGAGACCGGCGTCCCGGTCGGGCTCCGCGCCGCGCACGTCGACGCACCGATCGCCGGGATGCGCGGCGAGCCCGGTCCGCCGCCCGCCCAGCGGCCCGGCGTGACCGCGGTCGTCACCCCGTCGACGTCGCCGCTCGCCGTCGCGGTCACCGAGGTCGGCCGGGTGCTGGTCGCCGGCGGGACGGTGGTGCTGAAGCCGGCTCCCGAGACGGCGAGCGCCGCCCTCGAGCTGGGTCGCATCGCGCTCGACATCCTGCCGCGCGGAGTGCTGAACGTCGTCACCACGCGCGACGTCGACGTCGCGATCGCGCTCACCCTCGACCCGCGGGTCGACGACGTCTCCTTCACCGGCTCGGCCTTCGCCGGTGAGCGGGTGCGCGAGGCCGCCGAGCGTGCGGGCAAGCGCGTACGCCTCGACGTCGGCGCCCCGCGGACCGTCCAGCTGGGCGACGGCGACGACCTCGTCGCCGTCGTCTCCGCGGCCGCCGTCGCGGTCGCCGCGAACGCGGGCCAGGCCTGCCGGGTGCCCGCCACCGTCGTCGTGCCGGCCGACCGCCACGACGAGGCACTGGGCGTCGCCGTCGCCGCGATGGGCGACGTCGTCGTCGGCGACCCGACCGATCCCGGGACCGTGTGCGGCCCGCTGCGCTCGCCGGTCGCGCGTGACCGGGTGCTGCGCTACCTCGACCTCGCGCGGTCCGAGGGCGGCGACGTCGTGCTCGGCGGACACAGGCTCGACCGCCCCGGCTGGTGGGTCGCGCCCACCGTCGTCGGCGGGCTGTCGCGTCAGTCGCGCCTGGTGCGCGAGGAGGTGCTCGGCCCGGTGCTCATGGTGGTCGCGGCGGGACCGAACAGCTGAGCCGCTGCGGTGGCGCCGAGGACGCCCCCGCCGAGCACCAGCACCAGACCGGGTCCGGGGACCCAGCCGTTCAGGCCGACCAGGGTCAGCAGGTGCAGCACCTGCCACACCGGGACGACCACGGCTGTGGCGGCGAAGACCGTCGCGTGCACCGCGGCCACCCGTCGCAGCGGGATCAGCACGGCCGCGAGCCCCAGCATCGCGGCGTAGAAGGTCCACAACCCGGCGCCCCGGGCCCCTGACACCGATCCGACTGCGGTGTCGATCCAGGGAAGGAAGGAGCCGAGGAGGACCATCGCGACCGCCCCTGCCAGCCGGCGTCTCGCCGGGTCGGGGCTGCGCCGCGTCCGGACTGCACTGGCCGCCGTTGCACCGCTCATGGAGGGACTGTACGGAACGGACCGGGCGGTGCGGGCTGACCGAGGGGACGACGCCCGGTCGTCCTGCGCGACGAGCGGTCGCAGCCAGCGCGACGAACGGTCGGCCCTGCACGACGAACGGCGCTGATGGCCGGCTCGGAAGGCGGGCAACGGCCCCGCTGCGCCATCGGTCGACACAATCCGACCGTTCGTCGAAAAGTGTGATGCCCGTCACATCGCGCTGTTGACCCACCTCCGCCGCGCTGTTTCGCTTCCGGGCACGAAAGTCCGTCGTCAGCCAGGAGGACACCGTGGATGAACACCAGCGCCGGGAGTACTGGCGCCGCAATCTGAGACTCATGGCCGTGCTGCTCACCATCTGGGCGCTCGTGTCGTTCGGGGCGGGGATCTTGTTCGTCGAGCCCCTCAACGAGGTCGTGGTGGCCGGCTTCCCCCTCGGCTTCTGGTTCGCCCAGCAGGGCTCGATCATCACGTTCGTGATCCTGATCGCCGTCTACGTCACACGGATGGACAAGCTCGACGCGGAGTTCGGCATCGACGAGTACGAGGAGGAGGTGCACCACTCGTGAGCGACATCCAGACCTGGACCCTCGTCTTCGTGGTCCTCACCTTCAGCATCTACATCTTCGTCGCCTACCGCAGCCGGGTCAGCACGACGTCCGGGTTCTACGTCGCCGGCGGCGGCATCCCGGCGCCGGCCAACGGTGCGGCCATCGCGGCCGACTGGATGAGTGCCGCCTCGTTCATCTCGATGGCCGGCATCATCGCCTTCGCCGGCAACGGCTACGGCGGGTCGGTCTACCTCATGGGCTGGACCGGCGGCTACGTGCTGCTCGCGCTGCTGCTGGCCCCCTACCTGCGCAAGTTCGGCAAGTACACGATCCCCGACTTCGTCGGTGACCGCTACAACGAGACTGCCCGGCTGGTGGCCGTGGTCGCCGCCATCGTCGTGTCCTTCGTCTACGTCGCCGGCCAGATGGCCGGTGTGGGCCTGGTCTTCACCCGGTTCCTCAAGGTGGACCCGACCACCGGCGTCATCATCGGCATGGCCATCGTGTTCTTCTACGCCGTCCTCGGCGGGATGAAGGGGATCACCTGGACCCAGGTGACGCAGTACACCGTGCTGATCATCGCCTACCTGATCCCGGCCGTCGCCGTCTCCGCGAAGGTGACCGACGTGCCGATCCCGCAGATCGGGTTCGGCACGATCCTCGCCGAGCTCGACGCGCTCCAGACCGAGCTCGGCATCCCGGAGTACACCGCCGCCTTCGGCAGCACGAACATGCTCAACATGCTGCTGATCACGGCGTCGCTGATGTTCGGCACCGCGGGGCTGCCGCACGTGATCGTGCGCTTCTACACCGCCAAGAGCGTGCGGGCCGCGCGCTACTCGGCGTTGTGGGCGCTGTTCTTCATCGCCCTGCTCTACACGACCGCCCCGTCGGTGGCGGCCTTCAGCAAGCTCCAGATCATCGAGGACGTCAACGGGACCGCGCTGAGCGACATGCCGTCGTGGTTCAACACGTGGTCGGAGGTCGGCCTCATCACGCAGGCCGACGGCTCGGCGATCTCGGCGCTCCCGGCGGACACCACGGTCAACTACAGCGACATCCTGATCAACAACGACATCATCGTCCTGGCCTCGCCCGAGATCGGTGGCCTGCCGGCGCCGATCGTCGGCCTGGTGGCCGCCGGTGCTCTGGCGGCCGCGCTGTCCACGGCGTCCGGTCTCCTGCTGGTCATCTCCAGCGCGGTCGCGAACGACGTCTACTTCAAGAAGATCAACCCGCAGGCCACCGAGGCCCGCCAGCTGATGGTCGGTCGCATCGCGATGGCGGGAGCGATCGTGGTGGCCGGCTACCTCGGCATCAACCCGCCCGGATTCGTGGCTCAGGTCGTGGCGCTGGCGTTCGGGCTGGCAGCAGCGAGCTTCTTCCCGATCCTGGTGCTCGGGATCTTCTGGAAGAACTGCACAGCCATGGGCGCCACCGCGGGCATGCTGGCCGGACTCGTCACGACGATGGCCTACATGCTGTGGACGATCGACATCTACGGCAACGGGGCGGGCGTGTTCGGGATCCTGGAGACGGGCTTCGGCACGATCGGGATGCTGATCAACTTCGCGGTGACGATCATCGTGTCGCAGTTCACCCCGAAGCCCAGCCCGGTCATGCAGGAGCTGGTCGAGGAGATCCGCTACCCCGGCCGGACCGAGCTCGTCAGCAAGCACGCGCAGGGGGAGGTGGGCTGACGCCGCTCACCGACGTCCTCGCCACCACGCCCTGACACGGTCGAGCCACGGCTCGCGTCGGCGTACGTCGCCCAGGCTGAGGGGGCCGCTCACCCCGAGCTCCGCGGCCTGGGCGAGGTAGAGCTCGGCACAGGCCAGAGCGTCACCGAGCGCGTCATGGGCTGCCGTCACCGGCAGCCCATGACGCGCTCGTGCCGTCCAGAGACGGAGCTCGCCGGGGCCGATCTCGCCGTGACGGCCCAGCAGGCGCTGCTGGAGCTCCAGGGTGCACACCGCCGGCGGGAGGGCAGGCGTCTCACCCGCGGCGCGGAAGGCCGCGTCGAGGAAGGCCAGCTCGAACGGCGCGTGGTGGGCGAGGAGCACGCGTCCGGCCAGGGCCCGGCGCAGCTCGCCCAGCACCTCCGGGAGGGGCCGGCCCTCCTCGAGGTCGTCATGCGTCAGGCCGTGGATGGCGACCGCCTCGCCGGGGTCGCCGTGGCGTACGACGTGGCGCCGGCCGCCGGAGAGGACGATGCGCGCTCCGTCCACCGGCACCCAGCCCACGGCCAGCACGTGGTCGCGGGTCGGGGAGAGCCCGGTGGTCTCGAGGTCCACCGCGAGGAGGGGCAGCCGGTCGAGCGGGGTCCGGTCGTCGGGTGTCACGTCATCTCGCGGACGGGATAGCGCTGGGCGATGGCGACCTGCGCGGACCGGATGACGCCGAACGCCGCCTTGAGGTGCCGCTTCTCGAAGTCGCTGAGCACCGACGGGTCGACCCAGCTGTCGGCCGGTGCCCCCTCGCGCACCTGCTCGACCTGGTGCCGCAGCCTGAGGTGGGCGAGGAACTCCCACGCGTCGCGCAGGTCGGCTGCCAGCGTCGGGCTGACGCGGCCGGCGGCGACGGCGTCCTCGAGCCGCACCAGTGTCGACGTGGCCGACGACCCGCACGCCAGTCCGTGCAGCCGGGCGATCTCGACGATGGTGTTGATGCCGCCGCGCTTCACGTCGAGGGTGTCGCGGTGCTCCCCGGACCGGTCCACGACCAGCCCGCGGAAGAAGCCGAGCGGCGTGTGGTGCGACGCCGCGGCGGCCGCCAGGTGGGCCAGGAAGATCGGTGCGGCCTGCGCGGCCCGACGCTGGTAGGACGCCAGCGCTGCGGTCAGGGCGGGGTCGCCGTGCTGGTGGCGCAGGTCGAAGAACACGCTGGCCTCGAGGATCGCGTCCGGGGTGGGTGTGCCGACCCAGCCGGCCACGAGACCCCGCCAGGTGCCGAGCGGCTGGCGCCACCGGGGGTTGGTGGCCATCTTGTCGCCGCGGCACCGTGGGTAGCCGATGGTCTCCAGCCCGCCCGTGACCTGTTCGGCGAGGCCGGCGAAGTAGGCCGCGTGCAGGTCGGGCCGGTAGTCGTCGTGCAGCACTAGGGCGTGGTCCTGGTCGGGCGCCAGGGCCTGCTCGAAGCGGGCCCGGGAGCCCAGGGTCAGCCAGGCGTACGGCACCGGTGGCGGACCGAGCGCTGCCTCGGCGAGCGCGATGACCCGTTGCTCGATCGCGTCCCCGACGGTGGAGACGACGCGGCCGGCGTCGTGGGCCGACGTGCCCTGCCGGACCAGCCCGGCGACCACGCGCTGCAGCCGCGCCGCCAGCTCGGCGACCGTCGCCACGTCGGGCGCCCGGGCGATGTCGCCGACGAGGAAGACGGGGTTGGCCTGCTGCAGCCGGAGGAGGTCGGTGGCCGTGACCATGCCGACGGGCCGGTCGTCCTCGACCACGGGCAGGTGATGGATGTTGCGCCGCACCAGCTCGAGCAACGCCTCCAGGGCGGGGGCGTCGGGGCGGGTGGTCGCCGGGTCCGGCGTCATCACCGCGGACACCGGACCCGCCGGATCCACCGCGACGGCCAGCACCCGGGTGCGCAGGTCCCGGTCGGTCATGATGCCGACGAGCGCCTCGCCGTCGGTGACGAGCACCGAGGAGATCCGTTCGGCCGACATCAGCCGGGCCGCGTCGAGCACGGAGGCGTCGGCGCGGATGCTCACCGGTGGCCGGGTCACCAGCTCGCCCACCGTGCTGGACAGCACCGACCGGTCCGCTCCGCTCACGTGCTCGCGCTGTCGGGCCACGGCGTCGCGCAGCATGCCGGCGCGGTGCTCGAAGAAGGCAGCGAAGTCGGGGTGCTGCTCCCGGAGCCGGTGGAACAGCTCGGCGGGGACGGCCAGGACGAGGGTGTCCTCGATCGCCCGGACGGTCACCGGCTGGGGCGTGCCGGTCGCCAGCGCGGCGCCGCCGACGCAGGTGCCCGCCGCACCACGCTCGACCAGCTCGCCGTCCGCGTCCCGGAGGTCGACGGCGCCCGAGCGCACCACCAGCAGCTCGACCGGGGTGCTGCCCTCGGCGAGCACCACGCTGCCGCGACGGTGGTAGCCGATGCTCAGCCCGGGCGGGACGGACTCGAGGACGACGGCCGGGAGGGAGTCGAACGGGACGTGGGCGGCGAGGAAGTCCCGGACCTCCGCGAGCTCGACGTTGAGGGGCACGCTCCCATCATGACGACAGGAGCCCGCTAGTGGCGCGCCCCTCGACGCATCGGGACGTGCATGATCCCGTCCTCGTCGAACTCCGGCCCGGCCACCTCGAAGCCGTAGCCGGCGTAGAACCCGGCCAGCGGGGTCTGCGCGTCGAGGCGCGCCTCGCGGTCGCCGCACAGCGCCATCGCCTCGTCCATCAGCAGCGCCGCCAGGCCGCGACCGCGCGCCGCCCGGGCGAGCACGACCCGCCCGATGCGCGCCCGGCCGTCGTCGTCGAGGACGCGCAGGGTGCCGAGGACCGCGTCGTCCTCGAGCAGCACGACGTGGCGCGTCGCCGGCTCGAGGTCGCGGCCGTCGAGGTCGGGGTAGGGGCAGTCCTGCTCGACCACGAAGACGTCCTGGCGCAGCCGCCACACGGCGTACGCCGTCCGCGCGTCGAGGTCGTCGACGGTGGTCGTCAGCACGCGGACGCTCATCGCAGGAAGTCCACGACCTGGGTGAAGGCGCGGCGAGCCTCCGGGATCAGCGGGAGGATGCCGTAGACGTGGATCAGGTCCCGTTCCTCGATCGAGGTGAGGTCCCAGCCGGCCTCCGCGGCGCGCCGCGTGAGCAGCCGGCAGCCGGGGTTCAGCAGGTCGCGGGTGCCGTGGAGCATCAGCGCCTTCGGCAGTCCCGCCAGGTCGGCGAGCGCGGGGGAGACCTCGGGTCGGCCCAGCTCGGCCTCCGACCCGGCCCACCAGAGGGCGTACGCCTCGAGCTTGCTGTAGAACAGCCACGGGTCGACGGCGTCCACCTCGCGCGTCTCGGGCGTCGACGTGGTGAGGTCGACCCAGGGTGCGTGCATGACCAGGTGGGTCGCGGGCGTCAGGCCGCGGTCGCGCATCGACAGGGCCGTCGCCAGCGCCAGCCCACCGCCGGCGGAGTCGCCGGCCAGCACGATCCCGCCCTGCTCGTCCGCCCAGCGTGCTGCGTCCGCCACGAGGGCGTCGTGCGAGTCGGCCCAGGTGTGCTCGGGGGCGAGGGGGTAGTCGGGCATCACGACCCGGGCACCGATCGCGTCGGCCAGCCGGGTGGCGTAGCGCACGTGGACCGCGTCGATCGGGGCCATGAAGGCACCGCCGTGGACGTAGTAGAGCGTCCGGTGCGCGTGGCGCAGGCGCGGAGTCAGCACGTGGCACGGGAAGCCGATGTCGGCGACCTCGACCTCCCACCTCTTCGCGAAGCCGGGCGTGCTGCGGGTGGGGAGGCTCCGGTCGAGGGTGCGGTGGTCGGCCTCCACCCGGGCCCGCTCGGCGGGTTCGCTGTCGAGGTCACCGGCCTTGCGCAGGCGCGGGATGACGGTGGCCAGCAGGGCGTGGCGGAGGCTCGGCATGGGGGGAGCGTAGGCGCAGGGACCCCGGGGCTAGGGTGTTCCCACGAGACAGGGGAGCACGCGCAGGCGTGCTGAGAGTGCGGACCAGCCGCAGACCCTACGAACCTGATCCGGTTAGCACCGGCGATAGGGAGTCACCATGCACCGACCGACCGTCCGCGCCCTCACCACGGGCCTCGCTGCTGTGCTCCTGACCAGCTGCAGCCTCACCGGCGGGGAGGCCACCGACCCGTCGACGTCCGCGCCCGACGGCGGGAGCAGCCCGGCCGGCGAGGCCGGCGGCACCGTGGTCCTGGCCACCCACGAGTCCTTCAACCTGCCGAAGAAGCTCGTGCGTGCCTTCGAGGACGAGACCGGCTACACCCTCGAGGTCCGTGCGGCCGGGGACGCCGGCACGCTCGCGACCAAGCTCAGCCTCACCGCCGACAACCCGATCGCCGACGCCGCCTTCGGCATCGACAACACCTTCGCGTCGCGACCGCTCGGCGAGGGCGCCTTCGCCGAGGTCGCCACGTCGACGACCCCGCCGGAGGAGTACGCCCTCCCCGAGGGCAGCGACCGCCTCGTCGCGGTCGACTCCGCGAGCGTGTGCGTCAACGTCGACACCGCATGGTTCGACGCGGAGGGCATCACGCCGCCGCAGACGCTCGACGACCTCACCGACCCGGCGTACGCCGACCTCATGGTGACCCCGGGCGCCTCGACCAGCAGCCCCGGCATGGCGTTCTTCCTCGCCACCGTCGCCGAGTACGGCGACGACTGGCAGGACTACTGGACCGACCTGCTCGCCAACGGCGCCAAGGTCGTCGACGGCTGGGAGGACGCCTACTACGGCGACTTCACCGCCGGCTCGAAGACCGGCACCCGCCCGATCGTGGTGTCCTACGACTCGTCCCCGGCCTTCACCGTCGCCGACGGCGAGACCACCACGGCCGCGCTGCTCGACACGTGCTTCCGCCAGGTGGAGTACGCCGGCGTGCTGGCCGGCGCGGACAACCCCGAGGGCGCGGCTGCGCTGATCGACTGGATGCTCACCGACGAGGTGCAGAGCGCGCTGCCGGAGGCGATGTACGTCTTCCCGGTGATGCCCGGCGCGACCGTCCCCGACGACTGGGCCCGGTTCGCGCCGCAGCCGACCGACCCCTACGAGGTGTCGCCGGAGGAGATCGCGGCCAACCGTGAGCAGTGGCTGACCGAGTGGACGGACGTCATCTCGCGTTGACCACGTCGGCATGAGGCGGATCGCCGCCCTCCTCCTGCTCGCCGCAGGGCCGGTGCTGGTCCTCGGCGTGCTGTTCGTCCTGCCGGTGAGCGGCATGCTCGCGGAGGGCTTCGTGGTCGACGGCCGCCTCGCCCCGGGCGCGGTGATCGACGTGCTCGCCCGCCCGCGTGTCCACCGGGTCGCGTGGTTCACCGTGTGGACCTCGGGCACGGCGACGCTGCTGGCGGTCGTCCTGGGCCTGCCGGCGGCGTACGCCCTGCACCGGCTCTCGCTGCCCGGGCGGGCGGCGGTGCGCGCGGCGCTGCTGGTGCCCTTCGTGCTGCCGACCGTCGTGGTCGGCGTCGCCTTCCGCCAGCTGCTCGGCGAGGGCGGCCCGCTCGGCTTCCTCGGTCTCGACGGGACTCCGTTCGCCATCGTGTGCGGCCTGGTGTTCTTCAACGTCGCCGTCGTGGTGCGCACGGTCGGCGTCGCGTGGGAGTCGCTCGACCCGCGACCCGGACAGGCGGCCGCGGCGCTCGGCGCGTCGCCGTCGCAGGTGCTGCGCACGGTCACGCTCCCGGCGCTGCGCCCGGCGATCGTCGGCGCCGCCAGCATCGTCTTCCTCTTCTGCGCCACCGCCTTCGGCATCGTGCTCACCCTCGGCGGGGTCCGCCACGCGACCGTGGAGACCGAGATCTACCTCCTGACCACGACGGTCTTCGACCTCCGGGCAGCGGCCGCGCTGTCGGTGCTGCAGATCGTGGTGGTGGTCGGCCTGCTCGCGCTGGCGGCCCGGCTGCGCGCGACCCCCGACCCGACGGCCCAGCGCGCGGTGACCCCGGTGCGCGCCGTGCGTCGCAGTGACGCGCCCGTCGTCGTCGCCACCCTGCTGGTGCTCGGCGCGATGCTCCTGCCGATCCTCACGCTGGTGGCCGGCTCGCTCAGCGTCGGCGACGGGTGGGGGCTGGACAACTACCGCGCCCTCACGACCGCCGGCGACAACCAGGCGCTGCTGGTGCCGGTGACGACCGCGCTCGACACCAGCCTCCGCACGGCCGTCGACGCGACGTGGATGGCGCTGCTCGTGGGCGTCCTGGTCTCGGTCATCGTCACCCGCCGCTCGCACTCGGTCGCCGAGCGTCGGGTTCGCTCGACCCTCGACGGCTTGTTCATGCTGCCGCTCGGGGTGAGCGCGGTGACGCTCGGCTTCGGCTTCCTCATCACCCTCGACCAGCCGCCGCTCGACCTGCGTGACTCGCCGCTCCTGGTGCCGATGGCGCAGGCGCTCGTGGCGCTGCCCCTCGTCGTACGCACCCTCACGCCGGTGCTCGGCGGCATCGACGACCGGCAGCGCCAGGCCGCGGCCTCCCTCGGTGCGTCGGCCTGGCGCACCCTGCTCACCGTCGACCTGCCGGTGGTGTGGAAGCCGATGCTCGCCGCGAGCGGCTTCGCCTTCGCCGCCTCGCTGGGGGAGTTCGGCGCGACGTCCTTCCTCGCCCGCGACGAGAGCCCGACGCTGCCGGTCGTGATCTTCCGGCTGATCGGTCACCCCGGCGAGATGAACTACGGCATGGCGCTCGCCGCCTCGGTCGTGCTCGCCGTCGCCACGGCCGTGGTGATGCTGGCCGTCGAGCGGCTCCGGGTGCCGGGTGTGGGAGCGTTCTGATGGTGTTGAGGCTCCGGGACGTGACCGTCCGCTACGGCGACGCCGTCGCGGTCGACGCGGCCGTCGACCGCGTCTCGCTCGACCTCGCTCCGGGCCAGGTGCTCGCGGTCCTCGGCCCGTCCGGCTGCGGCAAGTCCACCCTGCTGCGCGCGGTGGCCGGGCTCGAGCCGCTGTCGTCCGGATCGATCTCCTTCGACGGCAAGGACCTCGCCGGCACTCCGACCCACAGGCGCGGCTTCGCGCTGATGTTCCAGGACGGCCAGCTCTTCGCCCACCTCACGGTCGCCCGCAACGTCGCCTACGCGCTGCGGCTGCGGCGTACGCCGTCCGCGCAGGTCGCCGTGCGGGTGCAGGAGCTGCTCGAGCTCGTCGGCCTGTCGGGCTTCGGTGACCGGCTGCCCGGCACCCTGTCCGGTGGGGAACGGCAGCGGGTCGCGCTGGCGCGGGCGCTGGCGGTCGAGCCGCGCCTGATCCTTCTCGACGAGCCGCTGTCCGCGCTCGACGCGACCCTGCGGGAGCGCCTCGCCGGCGACCTGCGCGAGATCCTCCACGCCGCCGGCACCACCGCACTGCTCGTCACCCACGACCACGAGGAGGCCTTCGCCCTGGCCGACCGGCTGGCCGTGATGCGCGACGGGCGGGTCGTGCAGTCCGGCGACATCGACGAGGTGTGGCGCGAGCCGGTGGACGAGGACACCGCGCTCTTCCTCGGCTACGCCCGCGTGCTGCGCGACGACGCCGCCCGGCTCGTGCTGGAGGCGGCCGGTCTCGCGCCGGCGCCGGCGGTCGCCGTACGCCGCTCCGCGCTCGTCGTCGACGACGCCGGCCCGGTGCGCGCGCGGGTCGAGTCGGCCCGCGTGACGCCGGAGCAGGTGCGCCTGGTGGTGCAGGTCGAGGGCGTCGGTGCCGTCGACGCCGTCGCAGCGCTGGGCAGCCGTGTCGCCCCCGGCGACGAGGTCACGGTGCGCGTCGATGTGACACGGCTCGCGGTCCTGCCGATCACGACCGGCCCTTGACCCGTCCCTACACTGACCTCCGTGTACAGACCGGCCTATGCCCTGCTCGTGGGAGTCGCTGCCCTCATGGGCGCGCTCGCGCTGGCGGCCTCGATCGCACTCGACCGGCCGCTGGTGGACCCCGAGGGCTTCCTCGGGCCGTCGTGGCTGCGGCTGCCGCTCCTCGTCCTCGGTGCCTTCCTGCTCGACCTGCTTCCGCGGACGCTGTGGTTCTCGCGGATGAAGCCGGCGCTGATGCCCGACATCGTGCGCGAGCGGATCCGGACCCACTGGGACCGTGAGCGGATCATCCTCGTCGTGCTCGGGCTCGTGTCCTTCTACATCACCTACGTCTGCTACCGGAACCTCAAGTCCTTCCTGCCCTTCATCATGGGCGAGGACAAGTACGACCGCGAGCTGCACCTCATCGACCGCGCGCTGATGTTCGGCAATGAGCCGGCCACGATCCTGCACACCATCTTCGGCACCGGGATCTCCGCGCACTTCCTCTCCACGATCTACCTGTGGTTCCTGCCGCTCGTGCCGCTGGCGCTCGCGGCCTGGCTGGTGTGGTCGCGCAACATCACCTTCGGCTACTGGTTCGCCACCTCGCAGTGCGTGGCGTGGGCCCTCGGCACCGCGTCCTACTACGCGCTGCCGACGCTCGGCCCCGGCTTCCAGTACAGCTACCTCTACACCGACCTGCCCGACACCGGCTCGACGGCGCTGATGGAAGCGCTGTTCTACGGCCGCAAGGGCGTACTGCGCGACGGGCTGGAGGGCTCCGTCCAGTCGGTCGCGGGCTTCGCGTCCCTGCACGTCGCGATCACGCTGCTCGTCGCGCTGATGGTGCAGTACACGCTGCGCAACCGGATCCTCCACATCGTCTTCTGGGCCAACTTCGCCATCACCGTCGTGGCCACCCTTTACTTCGGCTGGCACTACATCGCCGACGACCTCGCCGGCGTCGTGATCGCGCTCTTCGCCTTCTGGATCGGTGGGCTGGCCAGTGGTCAGAAGTTCGACCGGCACGGGTTGGCGTCCCACCCGACCTCCACGACCCGTCAGGTCCCCGTCGACGCCGACTGAGCGGCGTACTCGCTGCGGGCTCCCGGCGCCGTCGCGATCCCCGGGTACCCGGGGAAACCCGAGGTTCACCCCCGAAGTTTCGGGGTGGAGGCTCCAGTTCGGGGTGACAACCTCCTCCGACCACAGGTTGGCGGCAGCCTGCTCGAATGACAAACGTGTAGTTCGGAATGACAAGGCTGTCATTCGTCAAGGCGACACGCCGCAACAAAGTGAAGAAGTTGAGCAAAGTGTTCCCAGTGTGACGAAAGTTCACTAGCGTGCCTCGAGTTGCCCGTGCGAAGGGGAAGTCGCATGGGCCCCATACCCCCGAGGAGCCCCCGTGCCGGACGCACCGCTCACGCCCGCCCGACGTCGTACGACGTCGCGCTGGGCCACCGCGTGCGTGCTGGTCGCCGGGCTCGCCATCTCTGGCGGCCACGGTGTCGCCTTCGCCGACGACCACGACGGCCGCGAGGTGCCGAGCGAGGCGGACGTCACCCGCGCCGAGCAGGACGCGGTCGACAAGGGCCGCGACGTCGCAGCCGTCCAGGCCGACCTGATCCGCGCCGGCATCGCCCTCGAGTCGGCCGGCGACACCGCAGCCCAGGCTGCGGAAGCCTTCAACGGTGCCCGCTGGCGCGCCGAGCAGGCCCGCGAGGACGCCCGCCAGGCCGAGGCCGCCGCCACCTCGGCGCGCGCCGACGTCGAGGCACAGCGTGAGCTGTACGCCGACACGGTGGTGCGGTCCTACGAGGAGGCCTCGCAGGTGGAGGGGCTCTCCGCAGTCGTGGAGGCCGACGGCATCGAGTCGCTCCTCGACCGCACGGTGACCATGGGCAACACCTCCGACGCCCTCGACAGCCAGTACGACGCCTTCGTCGCCGCCTCCGCCGTCGCCGAGGTGACGGCCACGACGGCCACCGAGGCCGCCGAGCGGGCTGCGACCGCCGAGCGGGAGGCCGAGGCGGCCCGCGACGCCGCCGAGGCCGCACAGTCAGATGCCGGGGCGCAGGCGGAGGCGATCGCGGCCACCCAGGCCGACCTGATCGCCGAGCTCGCCGAGCTCCAGGGGATCAGCGTGCGCCTGGCCGAGAAGCGCCAGAGCGCGCTCGAGGAGGCAGCGGCCGAGGCCGCGGCGGCGGCCGCCCAGGCCCAGGCGGAGGCGGACGCGCAGGCCGAGGAGCAGGCGCAGGAGGAGGCCGAGCAGGAGCCGAAGTCGACCCCGACGCCGACCCCGACGCCCACCCCGACTTCGACGCCCACACCGACTTCGACGCCGACCCCGACGCCGACGCCCACCCCGACGCCCACCCCGACGCCCACCCCGACCCCCACCCCGACGCCCACCCCGACTTCGACGCCCACACTGACGCCGACGCCGACCCCCACCCCGACTTCGACGCCCACCCCGACCCCGACGCCGACCCCCACGCCCCCGACGCCCAGTAGCGGCGCGGACGCCGCGATCGCCTTCGCACGGGCCCAGATCGGCGAGCCCTACCGCTACGGCGCCGCCGGGCCGGACGCCTGGGACTGCTCCGGCCTCACCTCTGCCGCGTGGGCCGCCGGGGGTGTCTCGCTGCCGCACTACTCCGTGGCGCAGTACACCCAGTCGACCCGGATCACCGCCGCCCAGCTCGCGCCCGGAGACCTCGTCTTCTGGGGCTCCTCGAGCAGCCCGAGCTCGATCTACCACGTCGCCCTCTACATCGGCGACGGGCAGATCATCCACGCGCCCCGCACGGGACGCGACGTCAGCCAGGAGTCGATGTACTACTGGCGGGCGCCCACCTTCTTCGCGCGCCCCTAGGTCGTGGGGAGGGGCGCGCGACCTACGTGACCTTGCGAGCGAACCTGGCGGCCAGCTCGCCGGGGTCGAGGTCGCCGTCCAGGACGTGCCGCGTCGGCCACGCCGAGGTGTCGATGCCGGACAGCTCCTCGAAGAGCGCGAGGTCCTTGGCGTAGACCTCGGCCAGCCGGGCCAGGTCGTCGGCGGTCGGGGCGGTGCCCGGCACCTGCCCGGCACCGGCGTGCCAGTTCTTCAGCGGCGGCACCTGCTCGAAGCGCGGCAGGTCGAGGAAGTCGGTCGTGCGGTCGACGGTGGCCTCGAAGTCGCCGAGCATCGAGCGCAGCTCCAGGAGCAGCCACTGCTGGCGCCCGAACAGCTCGAAGCCGCGCTGCAGCTGCTCGCCGTAGAAGCCGCGCGCCAGGCCGGTCATGTGCCGCCACCGCATCGTGCGTACGTCGTCGGGCACCGCGTCGGGCAGGGAGGTGTGCGGCCACTCGGTGAGGAAGTCGGGCCAGTCGGGCCACGCGAGGTTGCGCGAGCGCAGCATCACCCAGTGGGAGAACAGCCGCTCCAGGGGGTCGCGGAACACCGCGACCAGCGGCATGTCGGGGTTGTAGGCACGCATCCGCTCCAGCGCGTGCGGCCAGTAGAGGTAGGTCGGGCTGGCGTCGCCGAGCAGGCGGTGCACCCGCGCGCGGCGGGGGGCGGTGTAGTCGGTGGCGTAGTCCGGCGACGACCAGTCCACGGTCTCGTCGTCGAAGTAGTGCCGCTCCTTGTCGGGCGCCTGGCACACGAGCGGGTGCTGGTTGAGCGTCACCGCCAGCGTCGACGTGCCGCCCTTCTGCACGCCGACGACGGCGAAGTTGTAGGCCATCACGCCCAGCGGGTCGCCCGGAGGGGTGGCATCGGACACGTTCATCGCGGTGAACCTACCGTCCGGACTACTTTGGGCGGTATGGCCACCGACCAGGTCCCGCCGATCGCGGACGAGATGCCCACGCCGCTGCCCGAGACAGCCACCCCGGAGCGGGTCGAGGACGACGCCGTCCACGCCGACGACCGCGGCTACCGCCAGCCGGACGTCGACGTCGACGCGCTGCGCGTCCTGCTCGACGGCCGCTACCGCGAGGTCCGCGACCTGGTGCGTGCCAACCTCGCCGAGCACGCGCAGGTCCTCCTCGACGAGGAGCAGATGAGCACCGCGGAGTTCCGCGAACGCGTCAAGGACGTCGTGGTGATGATGGCCGGGACGGGCCAGACCGGCATGGGCTTCCCCGAGGAGTACGGCGGTGGCGGCGACATCGGCGCCTCGATCGCCGCGTTCGAGACCCTTGCCTACGGCGACCTGTCGGTGCTGGTGAAGGTCGGCGTGCAGTTCGGCCTCTTCGGCGGCGCGATCCTCCAGCTCGGCACGAAGACCCACCACGACGCCCACCTCGCCGACCTCGTCACCGGTCGCACGATGGGCTGCTTCGCGATGACCGAGACCGGCCACGGCTCCAACGTGCAGGCGCTCGGCACCGTCGCGACGTACGACGTCGAGGCACAGGAGTTCGTCATCACGACCCCCGACGACGCGAGCCGCAAGGACTACATCGGCAACGCTGCCGCCCACGCCGAGCTCGCGGTCGTCTTCGCGCAGCTCGAGGTCGGCCGGGGGGAGGAGGTCGAGCGCCACGGCGTGCACGCCTTCGTCGTCCCGATCCGCGACGACGGACGGGTCCTGGACGGCGTACGGATCGAGGACTGCGGCCCCAAGATGGGCCTCAACGGCGTCGACAACGGCCGGCTCTGGTTCGACGGCGTCCGCGTCCCGCGCACCGCGCTGCTCAACCAGTTCGCCGAGGTCACGCCCGAGGGCCGCTACCTCTCGCCGATCGACAACCCCAACAAGCGCTTCTTCACCATGCTCGGCACCCTCGTGCAGGGTCGCGTGTGCGTCGGCGGCGCGGGCATCAACGCCGCCAAGGTCGCGCTGACGATCGCCACCCGCTACGCCGTGCGACGCCGGCAGTTCGAGGCGGTCTCGCCCGACGAGGAGCAGGTGCTCCTCGACTACGGCATGCACCAGCGCCGCCTGCTGCCGCTCATCGCGCGGACGTACGCCCTCCACTTCGCGCAGGAGGTCGTCGCCGGGCAGCTGCACGAGGTGTTCTCCGGCCCCGGCGGAGGCGACGAGGACAGCGACGAGCACGGGCGCCGGATGCTGGAGTCGCGCGCGGCCGGCACCAAGGCGCTCGGCACCTGGCACGCCACCCGCACGATCCAGGAGTGCCGCGAGGCGTGCGGCGGCGCCGGCTACCTCAGCGAGAACCGCTTCGCCGCGCTCAAGGCCGACACCGACGTCTTCACCAGCTTCGAGGGTGACAACCACGTCCTGCTGCAGCTCGTGGCCAAGGGGCTGCTGACCGACTACGCCGGCGAGTTCGAGGACATGGACCAGCTCGGCATGGCCCGTTTCGTGGCCGGGCTGGCCGTGGAGACCGTCGTCGAGCGCACCGCGGTGCACAAGCTGGTCCAGTCGGTGCGTGACCTCCTGCCAGGCGGCGACACGTGGGACCAGGAGGCCGGGCTGCTCGACCCCAACTACCAGCTGGCCATGCTGCGCTTCCGCGAGGAGCACATGATCGGCGGCGTCGCCCGCCGCCTCAAGCGCGGCATCGACCAGGGGATGAACCCCGGTGCGGTCTTCTCCCGGGTGCAGGACCACGTCATCGCCGCGGCGCGCGCCCACACCGAGCGCCTGGTGCTGGAGGCCTTCATCGCGAAGACGGCGGCGTTGCCCGACGGCGACCTCAAGGTGGCGCTCAACCTGCTGTGCGACCTGCACGCGCTGACCACGATCGAGGCCGACCGGGCCTGGTTCATGGAGCACGGCCGGTTGTCCAGCACCCGCTCCAAGGCGATCAGCCGCGAGGTCAACGCGCTGTGCCGCAAGGTCCGCCCGCTCGCCGTCGACCTGGTCGACGCGTTCGGGGTGCCCGAGGAGATGCTCCGCAGCCCGGAGCTGCTCGCCTGGGGCGAGTGAGGTGAGGATCCCGGGTCTCGGCGGCTGGAGCGAGGACCCGCTGTGGTCCTACGTCTACCCCCGGCTCGTCGACTCCGGTCCGCTCGGTCGCGCCGCCTGGCGCGCCGGGATGGGCAGCGACCTCGCGCTGCTCCACGACGCCGCCGCCGAGATCGGCACGCTGCCCGCGGGCTCCCGGGTCCTCGACGTGCCGACCGGGTCCGGCGTCGCGCTGCGCGGCGTACGCCCCGGCCAGGGGATCGAGGTCGTCGCCGCCGACATCTCCACCACCATGCTCGCCCGGGCGAGCGCCACCGCGAGGCGGCTCGGCGTGGCCGACCAGGTCACCCCGACTCTGGCCGACGTCGGGGACCTGCCGTTCGAGGACGCCACCTTCGACCTCGTCGTGTCCTTCACCGGGCTGCACTGCTTCCCCGACCCGCGACGCGCGATCGAGGAGATGGTGCGCGTGCTGGCGCCGGGCGCGGCACTGACGGGCAGCTCGCTCTTCACCGACACCGGTCCGCGCTGGGTGCCGCTGCGCGTGGCCGGCACCCGTGCCGGAGTCCTGGGGCCGATGTGCACCTCGACCGAGGCGCGCCGCTGGCTGCGCGAGGCCGGCTGCGACGAGGTCGAGCTCGCGCTCCACGGTGCGCTGGGCTACTTCCGCGCCGTCCGCGCGGCATGATCGGGACATGACCTTCGGAGGACTTCCCACCCGGTGGGAGCCCGCCGGCACGAGCCGCGGACTCGCGCTCGTCGCGCCCGGTCGGGCCTACCCACCCTCCGCGCCGCTCCTCGACTTCGCCCGGATCGCGCTGCTGCAGCACGGGTTCACCGTCCAGCAGCTGTGGTGGGACTCCACCTCCCGCGGCGACGAGGAGCCCGAGCCGTGGGTGCGCCGACACGTCGAGGCGGCGCTCGCGGCAGAGGACGCCGACCACGTCGTGGTGGTCGGCAAGTCGCTGGGCACCCGCGCCGCGTCGTACGCCGCCGAGCGCGGTCTCGACGCGGTCTGGTTCACCCCGCTGCTCGTCGACCCGGCCGTGGCCGAGGCTGTCGCCGCCAACCCCGGTCGGCAGCTGCTGGTCGGTGGGCTGGCCGACGAGCTCTGGGACGCGGCGATCGCGCGCGAGCTCGCCGACAACGGCTGCGCGGTGCTCGAGGTCCCCGATGCCGACCACGGCATGGGCACCCCTGATGCGGTGCGGACGGCGGAGATCCACCTCGAGGTGGCGCGCACGGTCCACGCCTTCCTGTCACGGATCTGAGCCGGCCGGTGTCTTGATGTCGTCCCCGTCCGGCCCACCCCAGGAGATGACATGCCCAGCCAGTTCCGGATCCCCCCGGCCCGCCTCGACGGCGCCTACGGAGCGCTCATGACCCGCGTCGCGCGACGGATGTGGGGCGAGGTGCCCGACAACGCCCGCGTCCTGTGGCACCACAGGCCGGTGATGCGAGCGGTCTTCGGCTTCGAGCAGAAGGTCGCGCGCTGGTCGGCGCTCGACCCCCATCTCAAGGCGTACGCCGAGATGGCGAGCGCGGGCGTGATCGGCTGCTCGTGGTGCCTGGACTTCGGCTACTTCCTGGCCCACACCCGGGGCCTCGACGAGGCCAAGGTGCGCGAGGTGCCGCGGTGGCGCGACGCGGACGTCTTCTCCGACCTCGAGCGCGAGGTGATGGCGTACGCCGAGGCGATGACCGTGACGCCGCCGGAGGTCACCGACGAGATGGTGGCGAGCCTGGACCGCCAGCTCGGTCACGCCGCGGTCGTCGAGCTGACCATGATGGTGGCGGTGGAGAACGAGCGCTCGCGCTTCAACTCGGCGATGGGCCTGGCCAGCCAGGGCTACAGCGACGTGTGCGCGCTCCCGCTGGCCGTGGCGGGAGAGGAGCCGGCCAGCCGATGAGCACCGAGCACCTCCTGGCCCACCGCAACCTGCTCTTCACCGTCGCCTACGAGATGCTCGGCTCGGCCGCCGACGCCGAGGACGTGGTCCAGGAGGTGTGGCTGCGCTGGGTCGACGTCGACGTCGAGCAGGTGCGCGACCCGCGCGCCTACCTGGTGCGGACGACCACGCGGCTCGCGCTCAACCGCCTGCGCACCCTCGCGCGGCGTCGCGAGGACTACGTCGGCACCTGGCTGCCCGAGCCGGTGCTGACCTCGCCCGACGTGGCGCAGGACGTCGAGCTCGCCGACAGCGTCTCGACAGCGATGCTGCTGGTGCTGGAGACCCTGCCGCCCACGGAGCGGGCGGTGTTCGTGCTGCGCGAGGTCTTCGACGTGCCGTACGCCGAGATCGCCGAGGCGGTCGGCAAGTCCGAGCCGGCCGTGCGGCAGGTCGCCAGCCGCGCGCGTGCCCACGTGGCCGAGCGTCGCCCGCGGTCCTCGGTGAGCACCGCTGAGCGCGACGCGGTCATCGAGCGGTTCCGCGCGGCCACCGAGACCGGCGACCTCCAAGGGCTGATGGACGTGCTGGCGCCCGACGTGGTGCTGATGACCGACGGGGGCGGCAAGGTGCAGGCGGCCCTCAACCCGATCCGCGGGCGCGACAAGGTGCTGCGCTTCCTCGCCGGCGTCACCCCCGACGCCCTCGAGCTCGAGCCGGTGTGGCTCAACGGGTCGCCGGCGGTCCGGTTCGTGGTCGACGGTCAGCGCGACGGGGTCGGCACGATGGTCGTCGAGGACGGCGTCGTGACGCGGCTGTTCCTCGTGCGCAACCCCGACAAGCTCGGGGCGGTGGGCACGGAGGTCGGCCTGGGCCGGTGAGGCCCGGGCCGGTGGCTCAGGCGTCCTCGCCGAGGCTCTCGTCGGCGATGTTGTCGAGGTCGTTGCCGTGGCCCTCGGTCTTGAAGCGCTCGAAGGAGGCGTGGACCTCCTCCTCGGCCTCGACGCGGCCGACCCAGTCAGCGCCCTCGACGGACTTGCCGGGCTCGAGGTCCTTGTAGACCTCGAAGAAGTGCTGGATCTCGAGGCGGTCGTACTTGGAGACGTGGTTGATGTCGCGCAGGTGCTCCAGGCGCGGGTCGTGCGCGGGCACGCAGAGGACCTTGTCGTCGCCGCCGGCCTCGTCGGTCATGCGGAACATGCCGATCGCGCGGCACTCGATGAGGCAGCCCGGGAAGGTCGGCGACTGGAGGATCACGAGCGCGTCGAGCGGGTCGCCGTCCTGGCCGAGGGTGTTCTCGATGAAGCCGTAGTCGGCCGGGTAGGCGGTCGAGGTGAAGAGCATGCGGTCCAGGCGGATGCGCCCGGTCTCGTGGTCGACCTCGTACTTGTTGCGCTCACCCTTGGGGATCTCCACCAGCACGTCGAACGTCAGCACGTCTTCCTCCACACTCTCCGGCACGCCTTCGGGCCCAGTTCATGATCGGGCCCGAGATCGAGCCCCCGTCGCGCCCGGCACTCACCCGACGCGTTGTCTGGGGGCAGTGTCGCGCACAATGGCCCCGATGCGCGAAGCGAAAGGGTCGAAACGTCGAGGACGTGACGTACGCCACTCCGGTGGCGGGTTCGTCCGCAACTGGCTGCCGCCGCTGCTCGTCGTCGCGCTGCTCGCCAGCGGCCTGGCCGCCTACCGCTTCGAGTGGGGCCAGCGCTACCTGCCCTGGCTGGCTGCCGACCCGGCGACCGAGCCCGAGCAGGTGCTCCTCCCGGCGGGGCTCGACCTCCCGGAGTGGTCCGCGCCGATCGCTCCCACCGCGGTCGACGACGCGGCAGCAGCGGTCGTGCCGGACCGCGTCGCCTCCGCCCTGCGCGCGGACCTGGCCGACCCCGACCTCGGCCGGCACGTCGTCGGCGCGGTGTCGTCGCTCGCCCCCGGCTCCGAGCCCTGGACGTCGGGTGACGGACGCTTCCTCCCCGCCTCGACCACCAAGCTGCTCACCGTGGGCGCGGCGCTGGAGACCCTCGGCCCCGACCACACCTTCACGACCCGCGTGGTGCGCGGGGACTCGCCCCGCGAGGTGGTGTTGGTCGGCGGGGGAGACCCGCTGCTGGCCAGCAGGCCGCTCACGGTCGCGGAGGCCGCGACGGCGTACCCCGCCCGTGCCGACGTCGCCACCCTGGCCCTCGAGGTCGCGGACGCCCTGGGCGGCGCCGGGCGGGTGCGCGTGCGCTACGACGACAGCCTCTTCACCGGCCCCACCGACAACCCCGCGTGGCGCCGCGACTACGTCCCCGACGACATCGTCAGCCCGATCACCGCGCTGATGGTCGACGGTGGCGTGGCCCCCGACGGGCTCTCGCGCTCCGACGACCCGTCCGCCGCCGCCGCCGACGCCTTCGCCGAGGCGCTGCGTGCCGCCGGCCTGCGGGTGGCCGGCGAGCCCCGTCGCGACGTCGTACGCCCCGGGGCGGAGCAGCTCGCTGCCGTCGAGGGTGCGCCGCTGGCCCAGGTCGCCGAGCGCGTCCTCGACGTCAGCGACAACGAGGGCGCCGAGGTCCTGGCGCACCACGTCGGCATCGCCACGTCCGGCACCGGCTCCTTCGAGGCAGGGGCCGCCGGCGTGCTGGCGACGCTGGACGCGCTCGGCATCGACGTGTCCGGCGACGAGGTGTACGACGGGTCCGGCCTCTCGCGGCGCAACCGGATCTCCACCTCGACGGTGCTCGGCCTCCTCCAGGAGGCCGCCGACCCCGACTCTGCCGCGCTGCGCACCCTCGTCACGGGTCTTCCGGTCGCCGGGTTCACCGGCTCCCTGACCTACCGCTTCGACGAGGGCCCCGCCCTCGCGCGCGGCCTGGTGCGGGCCAAGACCGGCACCCTCACCGGGGTCCACGCGCTCGCCGGTATCGCCGTCGACCGCGACGGCGTGCCGCTCGCGTTCGTGCTCGCCGCCGACAAGGTCGCGCCGGAGGACAGGTACGACGCCCAGGACGCGCTCGACCGGGCGGCGGGCTCGCTCGCGACCTGCCGCTGCTCGCGCACCCCCGGCTAGGGTCGTGGAATGAACCTCGTCGACTGGGACTTCGCCGTGACCGTCGGGTCGAAGGTGGCGGGCCCCGGGCCCGAGGTCAGCGCCGAGGAGGCTGCTGCCGCCGTGCTGGAGCTGCGTGAGGGCGCGGAGCGCTCGACGCCGCTGGTGCGCGAGTTCACCGGCCTCCACGCCGCCGCTGCCACCGCCCCGGTGCTCGTGGTCGACCGCGCGGGCTGGCTGCGGGCCAACGCCGACGGCTTCGCCACGATCCTCGCGCCCATCGTCGACAAGCTCACCGAGAAGAAGGGCCCGCCCTCGGCGATCGCCGAGGCCATCGGCTCCCGCGTGACCGGTGCCGAGGTGGGGCTGATGCTCGGCTTCCTCGGCTCGAAGGTGCTCGGCCAGTTCGACCCGTTCTTCGCCCCGCACGGCCGCCTGCTGCTCGTGGCGCCCAACATCGTCCACGTCGAGCGCGAGCTCTCCGCCGACCCGACCGACTTCCGGCTGTGGGTGTGCCTGCACGAGGAGACCCACCGGGTGCAGTTCACCGCCAACCCGTGGCTCGGCGACCACCTGCTCGCCCAGATGCACGCGGTGGCCGACACCATCGAGCCGAGCGCCCTGCTCGACGGCCTGCGCCGCGGGGCGGAGTCGATCCGCAGCGGCAACGGCAGCGTGCTCGACCTCGTCTCCTCGCCCGAGCAGAAGGAGATCCTGGACCGGGTCACCGGCGTGATGTCGCTGCTCGAGGGCCACGCCGACGTGGTGATGGACGGCGTCGGTCCCTCGGTGATCCCGTCCGTGGCCGAGATCCGCAAGAAGTTCAACCAGCGCCGCAAGGGCGCCGGCAGCCTCGACAAGCTGCTGCGCCGGCTCCTGGGCCTCGACGCCAAGATGGCGCAGTACCGCGACGGCGCGGTCTTCGTGCGCCACGTCGTCGACAAGGTCGGCATGGAGGAGTTCAACGCCGTGTGGACCGGTCCGGAGACGTTGCCGTCCAAGGCCGAGATCACCGACCCCGACGCGTGGGTCGCCCGCGTGCTGTGACCCTCCACCCGTCGATCGCGGCGGTCCGGCTCCCGGTCCGCCACGCACTCTCGGTCCTCGAGCCCGGCGACGTCGTCGCCGTGGCGTGCAGCGGGGGCGCGGACTCGCTCGCGCTCGCCTCGGCCGCGGTCTTCGAGGGCCACAAGCTCGGCCTGCGCGTCGTCGGCGTCACGGTCGACCACGGGCTCCAGCCGGGCTCGGACGCGCAGGCCGACCGTGTGGTCGCCCAGCTCGCCGGGCTGGGGGTCGACGAGACGCTGACCGCGCGCGTGCAGGTCGACACGGCTGCCGGGACGGGACCGGAGGCCGCTGCCCGGGAGGCGAGGTACGCCGTCCTCGAGCAGGTCGCCGAGCACCTCGGCGCACGGGTGGTGCTGCTCGGGCACACGCTGGACGACCAGGCCGAGACGGTGCTCCTCGGCCTGGCCCGCGGCTCGGGCGGGCGCTCGCTGCAGGGCATGCGGCCCGGCTTCGGCGTCTTCGTGCGCCCACTGCTCGGCGTACGCCGTGACGACACCGTCACCGCCTGCCGGGTGGAGGGCCTCGACGTCTGGGACGACCCGCACAACCACGACCCGGGCTACACGCGGGTCCGCGTGCGCGAGCGGGTCCTGCCCGTGCTCGAGGCCGAGCTCGGTCCCGGCGTCGCCGCCGCGCTGGCACGCACGGCGGACCAGCTGCGCGACGACACGGCGTTGCTCGACGACCTGGCGGCCGAGGCCCTGGCGGAGGCCCGCCGCGACGGGGCGCTCGACGCCGCCTGGCTGGCCGCCGTGCCTCCTGCGCTCCGGCGCCGCGCGCTCCGCCGGGCGACTCTCGACGCCGGTTCGCCACCGTCCGAGCTCACCCGCGACCACGTGCTCGCGGTCGACGCGCTCCTCACCGACTGGCGCGGCCAGAAGTGGATCGACCTCCCCGGCCCGCTGCGGGCCCTGCGGCGTGACGGGCTGCTGGTGTTCGAGCGTCCCTGAGCCCCCCGCTCCCGGCTCCCATGGATTTCCACTCGAGCGAGTGGAAGTCCATTGCCGGTCGAGCGTGGACGGCCCGCCGATCACCTGAACTTCCGCTCGTGGGAGTGGAAGTCCATCGCCGGGACCGCTGCGGTGCCTGTGGATGACGTACGCCGTCCCCGCCCGGTTGTGGGCAGGCTGGACCGATGCACCGCAACCGCCCCTTCGACCGGCGCCAGCCGTTTCCCCGGTTCCGGGCGCTCCAGGCGTGCCTGCCGCGTTCGGTGGTCGACTCACCGGCCTTCCGGCGCCTCCTGCACGGGGTGATCGTCGACGCGGACGTCCCCGACTCCGCCCTGCTGCGGGTCAAGGCTGCCCTCGCCTGCTTCTTCGACGACGCGCACGCCAGCCATGCCTCGGCTGCCCGCGTCTGGGGCGTGCCGGTGAAGACCCGTCCCGGGGAGCACGTCAGCGTGCCCGAGGACGGTCAGCGCCTGCGACGTGCGGGCGTCACCAGCCACCACCGGCCCGACGCCGCGGTGGTCGTACGCCGGGGGGTGCGGGTGTCCGTCCTCACCGACCTCTTCGTCGAGCTCGCGGAGGAGCTCGCGCTGGTCGAGCTCGTGGTCGCGGGCGACTGGATGGTGCGTCGCCACGGCGTACGGCTCGCCGACCTCCGACGCGTCACGCGAGACGCTCCCGGACCTGCGGGCGCCCTCGCCCGCAGGGCGGCGGGCCACGTGCGCGCCCGCGTCGACTCGCCGATGGAGTCGCGGCTGCGGATGCTGATCGTGCTCGCCGGCATCCCCGAGCCCCGCGTCAACATGAGCGTGCACGACGTCGACGGGCAACCGGTGCGGCGGTTCGACCTCAGCTGGCCGGAGGTGCGCGTGATCGTGGAGTACGACGGTCGCCATCACGTGGAGCGGGTCGAGCAGTGGGAGTCCGACCTCGTGCGCCGCGAGGAGATCGACGACGAGGGATGGCGGATCCTCGTGGTCGTCGCGTCGGGCGTCTACGTCGACCCCGGGCGTACGGTCGAGCGCGTGCACGGCCTGCTCCGCGCGCGCGGCCTCGAGGGACTGCCCGAGCGGCCGAGCCCGGACTGGCGCCCGCACTTCCCGGGGCGGGAGTCGGCCTGAACTTCCGCGCGTACGAGTGGAAGTGCATCGTCGGTCGAGCGCGGAAGGGTCATCCGGAGCCTGAACTTCCGCGCGTGCGGGTGGAAATGCATCGGGTGGGGACCGCGCACCCGCACCAGCGCCCTAGGCTGACGCCATGGACTCGTCCCACGTGGAGCACGACCTGGTCAACGTCCTCTTCACCGAGGCCCAGATCCAGCAGAGGCTGGGTGAGATGGCCCTCCAGATCACCGAGGACTACGCCGGTCGCGACCTGCTCGTGGTCGGCGTCCTGCGCGGCGCGGTGATGGTGATGGCCGACCTCGCGCGGTCGATGCCCGTTCACCTGGAGATGGACTGGATGGCGGTGAGCTCCTACGGCTCCGGCACCAAGTCCAGCGGTGTCGTGCGGATCCTCAAGGACCTCGACACCGACATCAGCGGTCGCGACGTGCTGATCGTTGACGAGATCATCGACACCGGCCTCACGCTCAGCTGGCTGGTCAACAACCTCTCGAGCCGCAACCCGGCGAGCGTCGAGATCGCCACCCTCCTGCGCAAGCCGGAGGCGCTGTCGATGCCGGTGGAGCCGAAGTACGTCGGCTGGGACATCCCCAACGAGTTCGTCGTCGGCTACGGCCTCGACTACCGCGAGCGCTACCGCAACCTGCGCGACATCGGCACCCTCGCACCCCACGTCTACTCCTGAGCGGGCCGCGCGCAGCGCTCCGCTTCACCCTGCCTGAAACAATGGGCGCCCGAGCGGCCTGTAGCGTCGCCCCACCAACTCCGAACCGGTGAAAGTTACCTGTGAAGCGCATATTCAAGGGTCCCTGGCTGTGGATCGTCCTGTCCGCCTTCGCGGTGCTGCTGGCGATCCAGTTCCTCGCGCCCAGTGACGGCTACGACGAGGTCGACACCTCCACCCTCGCCTCCTACATCGAGGAGGGCTCGGTCGAGGAGATCGAGTTCAACGGCGCCGACTTCGAGATCCAGGCCACGCTCGACGCCGGCACCCGCGACGCCGGCGACAAGGTCGTCGCGCAGTACGTCGACGGTCAGCAGGAGGGCCTGCTGTTCGCCGTCGACGAGCAGGTCGAGGCCGGCACGATCGAGTCGTCCAACTCGACGGTCCCCAAGCCGAGTTTCCTCGGCTCGCTGCTGGCGACCCTGCTGCCCTTCGCGCTGATCATCCTGCTGTTCATCTTCTTGATGAACCAGGCCCAGGGCGGTGGCGGACGCGGCGTGATGCAGTTCGCCAAGTCCAAGGCCAAGCTGATCACCAAGGACATGCCGAAGACGACCTTCAGCGACGTCGCCGGCTGCGAGGAGGCGATCGAGGAGCTCGGCGAGATCAAGGAGTTCCTCACCGACCCGGCCAAGTTCCAGGCCGTCGGCGCCAAGATCCCCAAGGGCGTCCTGCTCTACGGCCCTCCCGGCACCGGCAAGACGCTGCTGGCGCGAGCGGTGGCCGGCGAGGCGGGCACCCCGTTCTACTCGATCTCCGGCTCCGACTTCGTCGAGATGTTCGTCGGCGTCGGCGCCTCCCGGGTGCGCGACCTGTTCGAGCAGGCCAAGGAGAACGCCCCGGCCATCGTCTTCATCGACGAGATCGACGCCGTCGGTCGCCACCGCGGCGCCGGCATGGGCGGCGGGCACGACGAGCGCGAGCAGACCCTCAACCAGCTGCTCGTCGAGATGGACGGCTTCGACGTGCGCGGCGGGGTCATCCTCATCGCTGCCACGAACCGCCCCGACGTGCTCGACCCCGCGCTGCTGCGCCCGGGTCGCTTCGACCGCCAGATCCAGGTCGACGCCCCCGACCTCAACGGCCGTCACCAGATCCTCAAGGTCCACTCGCGCGGCAAGCCGATCGCGCAGGACATCGACCTGTTGAGCATCGCGCGCCGCACGCCCGGCTTCACCGGTGCCGACCTGGCCAACGTGCTCAACGAGGCGGCGCTGCTCACCGCGCGCACCAACGAGAAGCTGATCACCGACGAGGCCCTCGACGAGGCCATCGACCGAGTCATCGCCGGCCCCCAGCGTCGTACGCGCCTGATGAGCGAGCGCGAGAAGCTCATCACCGCGTATCACGAGGGCGGCCACGCCCTGGTCGCCGCGGCGCTGCCCGGCACCGACCCGGTGCACAAGGTCACGATCCTGCCGCGCGGTCGCGCGCTGGGCTACACGATGGTGCTGCCCGACCGCGACAAGTACTCCCAGACCCGCAGCGAGATGCTCGACTCCCTCGCCTACATGCTCGGCGGGATGGCCGCGGAGGCGCTGATCTTCCACGACGTCACCTCCGGTGCCGGCAACGACATCGAGAAGGCGACCGGCCTGGCCCGGGCGATGGTCACCCAGTACGGCATGACCGAGCGCCTCGGCGCGGTCAAGCTCGGCGACAACAACTCCGAGCCCTTCCTGGGCCGCGACATGGGCCACACGCGCAACTACTCCGAGGAGACGGCTGCCGCGGTCGACGGGGAGATCAAGAAGCTGCTGGGCCACGCCCACCAGGAGGCCTTCGAGATCCTCGAGAACAACCGCGACGTCCTCGACGCCCTGGTGCTCGCGCTGCTCGACAAGGAGACCCTCGACAAGGCGGAGATCGCGGAGATCTTCGAGGCCCTGAACCGCCGTCCCGCGCGTCCGGCGTGGACCGGCTCGCCGGAGCGCCTGCCCTCCACGATCCCGCCGGTCGACATCCCCCAGGAGATCCGCGACCGGGTCAACGCCGGCGTCTCCGCCCAGGAGGAGGAGACCCGCGGTGGTGCGATCCTGACCCCGCCGGGCGCCGGTGGCGACGTCCACGGCGGCCCCGAGCTGGGCCCCGACACGCCGACCCCGCCGTCCCCGGAGGCACGATGACCGACCCGATCACCGTCCCGGAGCGCGCTCCCGAGGACGTCCCGGACTTCGACCACGAGCGCGCCGAGGCCGCCGTGCGCGAGCTGCTCTACGCGATCGGCGAGGACCCCGACCGCGAGGGCCTGCTCGACACCCCGGCCCGCGTCGCGCGGGCGTACGCCGAGCTGACGCAGGGCCTGCGCCAGACCGCGGACGACGTGCTCACCACCACCTTCGACCTCGGCCACGAGGAGATGGTGCTGGTGCGCGACATCGAGCTGTGGTCGATGTGCGAGCACCACCTCGTGCCGTTCACCGGCGTGGCGCACGTCGGCTACATCCCCGCCGAGACCGGCAAGATCACCGGCCTGTCCAAGCTGGCCCGGCTCGTCGACGTCTACTCCAAGCGCCCGCAGGTCCAGGAGCGACTCACCACGCAGGTCGCCGACTCCCTCATGGAGATCCTCGAGGCGCGCGGCGTGATCGTGGTGATCGAGGCCGAGCACCTCTGCATGACGATGCGCGGCGTGAAGAAGGCCGGGGCCCGCACCATCACCTCGGCGGTCCGCGGCGCGTTCCTCACCCACCAGGCGACCCGGGCCGAGGCGATGGCGCTGATCCACTCAGGCACCAGGTGATCGAGGGCACCGCCCCCCACGCTCCCCGGGTCATGGGGATCGTCAACGTCACCCCCGACTCCTTCTCCGACGGCGGCCGCTACGACACCACCGAGCGTGCCGTGGGCCACGGCCACGCGCTGATCGCCGAGGGTGCCGACCTGCTCGACATCGGGGGCGAGTCCACCCGACCCGGCGCGACCCGCCCGCTCGTCGCCGAGGAGCTCGACCGTGTGGTTCCCGTGATCCGCGAGCTCGCCGGTGGCGGGGCAGTCGTGTCGGTCGACACGATGCGCGCCGAGGTCGCCGAGGCGGCGCTCGGGGCGGGAGCCACGATCGTGAACGACGTCTCCGGGGGACTGGCCGACCCACGGATCCTCGAGGTCGTCGCGATGGCCGGCGCGACCTACGTCGCGATGCACTGGCGCGCTCACGCCGACCGGATGCGGGACTTCACCGACTACTCCCCGGACGGCGTCGTGGCGACCGTGCGCCGCGAGCTGGCCGAGCGCCTCGCTGCGGCCGAGGCCGCCGGGATCCCGCGCGAGCGGATCGTCCTCGACCCCGGTCTGGGCTTCGCCAAGGAGCCGCACCACAACTGGGAGCTGCTGGCCCACCTCGACGTGCTGCGCGACCTCGGCTGCCCGCTGCTGGTCGGCGCGAGCCGCAAGTCCTTCCTCGGCGCCCTGCTGGCCGCCGACGGCGTCCCCCGCCCGGTCGACGACCGCGAGCACGCCCACGCCGCGCTGGTCGCCGTGCTGGCCGGCCGCAGCGTCGACGTGCTCCGCGTGCACGACGTACGCGCCACGCGGGACGCGCTGGCCGTGGCGGCCGCGATGGGCGTACGCCGCGAGGACGAGCCCCACCTGCTGACCTACAGGAGCGATGAGACATGACCGACGAGCCCTTCGGGACGGGCGCAGGGCGCCCTCCTCAGGATGAACTCTCGATCACAGGAATCGAGTGCTTCGCCCACCACGGTGTCTTCGACTTCGAGAAGCGCGAGGGGCAGGTGTTCGTCGTCGACCTCGTGCTCGGCATCGACACCAGCGCGGCGGCCGCCTCCGACGACCTGGAGGACACCGTGAACTACGGCTCCCTCACCCTGGACGTGAAGGCTGCTGTGGAGCGCGACCCGGTCGACCTGATAGAAACCGTCGCTCAACGCATCGCCGATGTGTGCCTGTTGGACACTCGTGTTGAATGGGCGCGAGTCACGCTCCACAAACCTGATGCACCCATCGACGCGACGTACTCGGACGTCGCGCTGACGATCACCAGAACGCGAGGCAACGCTCATGACTGAGACTCCCAACCCCAACATCGTGGACACCGACTCCCTCACCGGAGAGATGCACCCGATCCGGCGGGTGGTGGTGGCTCTGGGATCCAACCTCGGGGAGCGGATGGCCACGCTGCAGGGCGCGGTCGAGGCGCTCGCCGACACCCCCGACTTCTTCGTCACCGGCGTCTCCCCGGTCTACGAGACCGACCCGGTGGACGCCCCCGAGGGCTCCGGCCCCTACCTCAACGCCGTCCTGCTGGCCGACACCACGCTGCCGGCCGCGCGCCTGATGGAGCGCGCGCTGGCGATCGAGGACGCCTTCGAGCGCGAGCGCGGCGAGGTCCGCAACGCGCCCCGCACCCTCGACGTCGACCTCATCGTGGTGGGCGACCGCCGCTCCAACGAGGACTTCCTGCGCCTGCCGCACCCCCGCGCCCACGAGCGCGCCTTCGTGCTCCAGCCGTGGCACGACCTCGAGCCCGACGCCGTCTTCCCCGAGCTCGGACCGATCGCGGACCTCCTCGGCACCACCGATGCCACCGGGGTGCGCAAGCGCGAGGACCTCGCGCTCGAGGTCGGGTGAGGGACCCCGAGCCCGAGGAGGAGCGCCCGGAGCCGCGAGGCACCCTGCGCCCCACCTCGGCGGGCGCCCTGACGGCCCTGGCGGTCGTCGGCCTCGTCGCGGGGTGGGGAGTGCACCCGCTCATGGAGCGGCTCGCGGGGCGCGCACCCCTGGTGTCGTGGGCGCAGGCCCTCGCCCTCGTGCTGGTGGCCGCGATCATGTCGTTCGTCGCGTGGCACACCTGGCAGACCGTCCAGGTGCGGGGCGAGCGGCTCGAGCCCCACCGCTCGGTGAACCGGCTCGTCCTCGCCCGGGCGTGCGCGCTGGCCGGCGCGCTCGTGAGTGCCGGCTACGTCGGCTACGCGGTCAGCTGGCTGGGCGACGAGTCCGCGCTGGCGGACCGCTGGATCGTCCGCTCGGTCGTCGCCGCGCTCGGTGCGGCGGGCGTGATGCTCGCCTCGCTGGTGCTGGAGCGTGCGTGTCGCACCGACGGGGGCCGACCGCGGCCCTAGTCTGGCCGCATGTCCTCCCAGCAGCCTCAGCAGTCACAGGCGTCCCGCACCCCGGCTCGTCGTCGCCAGCGCAGCACGCGCCTGGTCGTGGCCGTGGCCCTGCTCGCCGTCTCCGCCGCGATCGTCCTCGGCGCCGTCGCGTCGTCGTCGGCCGGCCTGACCGCCGTCGCTGCTGTCCTTGCCGTGGTCCTCGGTGCCGCCGCGACCCGCATCACGCACTCCGAGGTGATGCAGGCCCGCCGCGACGCCGCGCGCGACCGTGCCGAGCAGGCCCAGGAGTACCGCGCCCTCACTGAGCGGCGTACGGCCGAGTCCGCGGTCTTCGCCGCCGACATGCGCCGCAAGATCCTCGAGCGCGAGGAAGCCATCGACGTGCTCGAGCGGGCCCTGTCCTCGGCGCAGAAGAACGCCGCCGAGCAGACGCTCAAGCGCGGCCAGGAGGCTCGCCGTGCCGACGCCGCCGACGCCGGCCGCGAGGCCGCCGAGCGTGGTCGCGACGAGGCCGAGACCCGCGCCGCCGAGGCGATCGTCATCATCGCCGAGCTCGAGGCCGAGATCGACGTCGTGCGCGCCGAGCTCGACTCGCTGCGCGCCGCGGCTGCGCGCCGCAACCACCGCAGCGCCTGACCCGCTTCGCCCCGTTGCGCCCGGCGGCCGCCAGTTCGTGGAGTACGGAACAATGGCGCTCGTGATCCCCGAGGACAACCGGTTCGAGAGCGACCCCGACGACGCGCTGCCCGAGGACCCGGGACTTCCCGCGGGCTGGGTCGCGGAGGCGCCCGACGGCTCCGACCCCGCCACGGTGACCCGCCTGGCCGAGCTGCTGCGCGGCCACGAGCGCGCCGGTCGCGGATGGGCGGGCTCCGGCGAGGACGAGGTCCGCGTCGAGGTGTCCGAGCACGGGCTGGCGATGCGCGAGAACCTCGTCGTCCGTGACGCCGACGGCCTGGTCCGCGCGTGGGGCAGCGTGCACGACCGCGCCGAGGGCCGGATGCTGTTCGTCCACATCGTCGACCGCGAGGTCGACGAGCGATCGGCCGGCCGTTGCAGCGACGTGCTCTTCGAGTGGGCCGAGGCGCAGGCGCGCGCCGTGGGCGCCGCGCGCGGACTGGCCGTGCAGCAGATCGACACCGGTGCCTTCGCCGACGACGAGCGCCAGCACGAGTGGCTGGCCGACGCCGGCTTCGAGCGCGTACGCACGTGGTGGCAGATGAGCCGCTCGGTGGAGGCCGCGGAGGCCGAGCTCGTGCCCGACCCCGCCCGCTGGGAGCGCAAGGGTGTGGTCTTCCGCCTCGTCGAGCGCGAGGGCGGTCCGGGCGGCATGCCGGACGTCGCCGACCTCCGAGCGGTGCACGAGGTGCTCGAGGGCGCCTTCACCGACCACTTCAACTCCGCCGAGGAGACCTTCCAGGAGTTCATCCATCGCCTGCGCGAGGACCCCGGTCACCGCTGGGACCACTGGTGGCTGGCCGAGATCACCGACGGCGACGGCGACCCCGAGCCGGCGGGCGCGCTCGTCGGCACCGTCAGCGAGTCCGACACCGGCCCCGACGGGTCGTACGTCTCCTACCTCGGTGTCCTGGAGTCCGCGCGCGGTCGCGGGGTGGCCACCGGCCTGCTCCGCACGATCATCGCCGACGCCGCGTCCCGCGGCCGGGACCGCGTCGGCCTCGAGGTCGACGCCGACTCACCGACCGGCGCGGACGGGCTCTACACCTCGATGGGCTGGGGGACGAAGTACGTCACCGAGTCCTGGCACAGGGACGTGACGGTCGACTGAGGCTCAGCGCAGCGACGCCCGCAGCGCGCGGTGCACGCCCGCGGGCGTGAGCACGCCGAGGAAGGTGGGGCCGCGGCGCACGCCGACCATCGGCTTGTCGTCGCGCAGCATCGCAGCGAGGGCGTCCTCGAGCGAGGAGTCGATGTCGATCGCCGACCCGAGGTCGCCGGTCGCGACGCCGTCGAGCGGCTCGAGGTGCTCCTCGCGCAGCCGGGTCACTGTGAGCGTGCGGAGGCCGCCCGAGCCCACGAAGTCGGCCACCTGCTCGTCGGCCGGGTGGGTCAGCAGGTCGGCGGGGGTGGCGTACTGCGCGAGGCGGCCGCCGGTGGCGAAGACCGCCACCCGGTCGCCCATCCGGATCGCCTCGTCGATGTCGTGGGTCACCAGCACCACCGTCTTGCCGAGCTCGGCCTGGAGGCGGCGGAACTCGTCCTGCAGCCGGCCGCGCACGACGGGGTCGACGGCGCCGAACGGCTCGTCCATCAGCAGCACGGGCGGGTTCGCGGCGAGCGCGCGGGCCACGCCGACCCGCTGGCGCTGCCCGCCGGAGAGCTCGTGCGGGTAGCGGCGGGCGTACTGCTCCGGGTCGAGGCCCACCGTGCTGAGCAGCTCGTGGGCGCGCTCGCGCGCGGTCGCCCTCGACTCTCCGTAGAGCAGAGGGACCGTCATCACGTTCTGCTCGATGCGCTGGTGGGGGAACAGGCCGATCTGCTGGATGACGTAGCCGATGCCGCGGCGCAGCTCGACCGGGTCGACCTCCGTGACGTCGTTGCCGTCGAGCCAGATCCGGCCGGTCGTCGGCTCGATGAGCCGGTTGATCATCTTGAGCGTGGTCGACTTGCCGCAGCCGGACGGGCCGACCAGGCAAACCATCTCGCCGCGCGCGACGTCGAGGTCGAGCTCGTGGACGGCCACGGTCCCGTCGGGATAGGTCTTGCCCACGCCCTGGAGCCGGATCATCGGCTCGTCGCCCCGTGTAGCGTCCATGCGGTGACCATACTGGGGGCCGCCGACTCAGGACCGAGCTGCTACAGCCGGTTCGTCAACGAATGGTTCTGCTGGCAGTACGTCGAGGACCGCCAGGGCCAGATCACCGACGCCCTCGTGGAGCACGTGCTCATCACCCTGTCCGCCCTCGCGCTGGGCATCGCGATCGCGATCCCGCTGGCGCTGCTCGCGCGCCGCATCCCCCGCCTGGAGTCGGCGGTGCTGGGCTTCAGCACCGGCGTCTACACCGTCCCGTCGCTCGCGCTGCTGCCGCTGCTGGTGCCGTTCACCGGTCTCTCGGCGGCCACGGTGGTGATCGGGCTCGGCCTCTACGCGCTCACCATCCTCGTCCGCGCGCTGCTCGACGGACTGCGGTCGGTGCCCGACGACGTGCGCGAGGCGGCCCGCGGGCTCGGCTACGGCCGCGCGCGGATGCTGACGCGCATCGAGATGCCGCTGGCCCTGCCGGTGGTGATGGCGGGACTGCGCGTGGCGGCGGTGTCGACCATCGCGCTCACCACGGTGGGGACGCTGGTGTCCTACGGCGGTCTCGGCGACCTGATCGCCCACGGCGTGCAGCGCGACTTCCGCGCCGAGCTGCTGACCGCCGCCGTGCTGTGCGTGGTGCTGGCGGTGGTGCTCGACGTGCTGCTGGTGCTGCTGCAGCGGGTGCTGACCCCGTGGACGGCGACGGTGCGCTGATGGAGCTCTTCGCCGAGACCTGGCAGTACCTCTTCGACGCCGACAGCTGGACCGGTGGCGGCGGCCTCGTCGCGCGTCTGCTGGAGCAGCTGCTCCTCACCGCCACCGCGCTGGCCGCAGCCATGCTGCTCGGCCTGCCGCTCGCGCTGTGGCTGGGCCACCTCGGGCGCGGCGGCTTCCTCGCCGTCAACATCTCCAACGTCGGTCGCGCGATCCCCACCTTCGCCCTGCTCGCCCTGCTCGTCGCGGCCGACTGGCCGGGGTCGGGTGACTTCGGCCCCTACGGCCGCGCCGGGCTCGCCACCCTGATCGCGCTCGTGCTCTTCGCCCTCCCACCCCTCATCACCAACGGCTACGTCGCCATGCGCGAGGTGCCGACGGACGTGAAGGAGGCTGCCGACGGCATGGGCATGTCGCGACGGCAGCGCTTCCGTCGCGTCGAGCTGCCCCTGGCGCTGCCGGTGGTCGCCTCGGGCGTACGCCTCGCGCTGGTGCAGGTGTGGGCCACCGCCACCATCGCCGCGCTCGTCGCGGGTCCCGGCCTCGGGCGCATCATCACCGAGGGGTTCGCCCGCAACGACTACGCCCAGGGCATGGCCGGGGCGGTCGTCGTCGCGCTCGTCGCCCTCGTGCTAGAGGTGGCGGCCGCGGCTCTGCAGCGTGCCGTCGACCCGATGTCGAACGCCGCCTCGCACTCCTCGTCACCCCGTGGAGTGGGGGAGATGTCGGAGCCCTCGACTACGGTGGAAGAGGCTCCCACCGGGAGCTGAGCGGACCCGCTCGCATCACCGGACACGCGCGGCCCGAGCCGCGGGACACAGAAGGTTGACACTCATGCACGTACGACGTCCGCTGATGGCGGTGACCGGCCTGGCGCTCACCGCGCTCCTCGCCGGTTGTGCCGGCGACGACCTCGCGGCCGAGAACGACGAGCCCGCCTCGGGCTCGGGAGGCGGCGAGGGCACGTCCGTCGTCATCGGCAGCCAGAGCTTCGACGAGGCCGCCCTCGTCACCGCGATGTACCAGCAGGTCCTCGAGGCCGAGGGCTACGAGGTCGAGACCCGCCTCGTCGACACCCGCCCGGTCTACCTCAATGAGATGCCCGACGCGGTCCAGATCGCCCCGGAGTACGTCGCCGGCATCGTCGACCAGCTCAACACCGACGCCAACGGCCCCGACGCCGAGCCGCTCTCGACCAGCGACGCGCAGGAGACCATCGACGCCGGCGCCTCGCTGCTGGAGGAGAAGGGCATCACCCTGCTCGAGCCGTCGGAGGCGTTCTCCGCCAACGGCTACTTCGCGAGCCAGGAGTTCTCCGACGCCGAGGGCGTGACCAAGCTGTCCGACCTCGAGGGCCAGGCCGTGACGCTGGCCGCGGCGCCGGACTGCAAGGGCCGCACCGACTGCGAGAAGGGCCTGGTCGACACCTACGGCATCGACGTCACCCTCGAGCCGCTCGGCTACGCCTCCACCGAGACGTTCCAGGCGGTCCTCGACGGCGAGGCCCAGCTCGGCCAGACCAGCACGCTCGACGGCACCCTCGAGGACCAGGGCCTGCTCCTGCTCGAGGACGACCTCGGCATCCAGCCCGCCCAGAACCTCGTCCCCGCGGTGTCGAGCGACTTCCTCGCCGACAACCCCGACGTCGAGGGCCTGCTCAACAACCTGATGGCCGTCCTGGACAACGACACGCTCGGCGAGCTCCTCGTCAGCGTCCAGATCGACCGTGAGCAGCCGGCCGACGTGGCCCAGGAGTTCCTGGAGTCCGAGGGCCTGCTGTAGTCGGGCCCAGCCAGCAATCGCTGGTTGAGGTGCGAGGAGCGCCAGCGACGAGCCTCGAAACCACGCCCTCAGCAGGGTGGTTTCGAGGCTCGCTGCGCTCGCACCTCAACCAGCGATCTCGTTCGGGCGGAGCGCCAGCGCCTCCGGGGCCACGGTGGTCTCGTCCAGCACCGAGGGCGGCACCGCCAGCCGCCACGTGCCCGTGGCCATGTCCTGCGCCCGTGGTGCCGGGCCGTCGAGGTTCTCCGACCACTCCATCAGGGCGGTGACGTCCGCGCGCCGGTCCTGCTCGACGAGCCAGCCCGCGAGCCGGTGGACCGGCGGCAGGCCGCTGTGCACCAGCGAGCGTTGTCCCCAGAGCTCCAGCACGCCCGAGCGGAGCAGGCGCCACCACTCGGGGGTGCAGCCGGGCACGAGCAGGAGGTAGCGCCACAGGTCCCCGGCCAGCACCCGGTCGACGAAGACCTCCTCCACCTGCGGCGAGCCGTGCGCCCGCACCGAGGCGAGCGACATCCGCTTGGTCTCCCAGCGGTCCGCGAGGTCCTGCACGGACGAGGCGCGGGTCTGGGTGATCGAGCCCTGCCTTATCCGCCAGCGGTAGACCACCTCGTCGAGCACGTCGAAGCGCCCCTCGAGGAACGCCCGGGTCGTGGTCGGCTGGTCCTCGTAGCGCACGCCCTCGGGCCACTCCAGGCCCGCCGCGTCCCACCAGGACCGACGGAACACCTTGTTCCAGGCGAAGACGTCGCCGAGGACCTCGGGCCGCTCCTCCACCCGCGTGCCCCGCAGGGGACGGTGCAGGCGCCGCATCCACGGCGGCTCGACGAGGTCGTCGCCCTCCCAGCGCACGATCGAGCCGGTCGCGAAGTCGGAGCCCGACTGCGTGAGCGCGCCCAGCAGGTCGGCGTACGCCGTGGGCGGCAGCACGTCGTCGGAGTCGAGGAAGGCGAGGTAGTCACCACGCACCTGCAGGGTGCCGAGGTTGCGGGCGGCGCCGAGCCCGCCGTTGACCGAGTGCACGACGCTGATGCGGTTGTCGCGGCGTGCCCAGCCGTCGGCGATCTCGCCGGTCCGGTCGGTCGACCCGTCGTCGACGATCACCGCCTCCCAGCGGGTGTGGGTCTGGGCGAGGAGGGAGCGGACGCAGTCGTCGAGGTAGTCCTCCACGCCCCAGGCGGGAATCACCACGCCGAGGAGGGGAGCCCGGGAGAAGAGCCTCTTCATGGGGCGCGAGCCTAGTGGTGCCGGAGGCTCGGCCCCGGGCGCCGGTAGGCTGCCCGCCGTGACCGAGCAGCCCAGAGCCATCGACGAGATGAACCCCGACGGAGTCGCGCGCAAGGTCCTCTTCGTCGCCGGTGCCGGCCGCAGCGGCACCAGCACCCTGGCCGGCATCGTGGCCCGGCTCGGCATGCACGTGCCGCTGCCCGAGGTGCCGCCGGACGACTCCAACCCGCGCGGCTTCAGCGAGCCGCAGTGGGTGGTCGACGTCCACGACGAGTGGCTCTCCGAGGCGCTCGTGCAGGTCAGCGACTCCCGTCCGAGCGCATGGTTCGACACCGGGCGGATCTGCAGCCGCGAGCCGGCCCGGATCCGGGTGAGCGAGTGGCTCGAGCCGCACTTCGCCGAGCACCCCGAGCTGGTCGTCAAGGACCCGCGCCTGAGCTGGTTCCTCGGCCTGTGGCGCGTCGCAGCGATCCGCACGGGCGCGACGCCCGTCTTCGCCACGATGCTGCGCCCGCCCGCGGAGGTGGTCGGCTCGAAGCAGAAGTACTACGCCAACAAGCTCGGCTCGTCCCACCTTGCCGCCAGCTGGGTCAACATGCTGCTCCACACCGAGCGCGCCACCCGTCCCGCCGAGGGCGACGGCGGCCGCGTCTTCGTCCGCTACGAGGACCTGCTGACCGACTGGGTGAAGACCACCACTGCGCTCGGCCACGCGCTCGACCTCCAGACGATCATCCACACCCGGAGCGACCAGATCCGCGAGGTCCACCGCTTCATCGACCCCACCCTGCGCCGCGTCTCCTCCAGCCTCGACGACCTCGCGCTGCCGAAGCGCCTGCACGAGCTCACCGGTCAGACCTGGGAGGAGCTCAACAAGCTGGCCGACGAGGGTGGTGACACCGTCGAGGCGCACCGCACCTTCGACGAGCTCCGCGCGGAGTACGTCGACCTCTACGAGGAGGCCGAGGCGATCAGCCGCTCGAGCGCCGAGCACGTCCGCCTGCGAGCGCGCCGCCGGGCGCTCGCCGAGGCCGCGGAGGCGTCGCCGCACTCGCTGGCCGACCGGCTGCCCCACGACGTACGCGCGGCGATCCCGCCGTCGGTGCGCCGAGGGGTGCGCAAGGCGCTCGGGCGTGAGCGCGACTCCTCGGGGGACGGGCAGTGACGGTCCCGATCGGGTCCGGCCACGGGATCACGAACCTCGAGGGCCACGAGGACTTCGACATCGTCTGGCCGTGGAACGGACCCGGAGGGCTGCGTCGCGGCGCCACCGCGGTGCTGCGCGTGAAGAACGAGGCGCCGGGACTGCGCTTCGTCCTGCCGCCGCTGCTGCGGGCGTGCGACCACGTACTGCTGGTCGACAACGGTTCCGACGACGGCACCGGCGAGGAGGCGCTGCGCGTCGCCGCCGAGCACGGCCTCGAGGACCGCTTCACGCTGAGGGAGTACCCCTTCCAGGTGGCCCGCGCGGGCGCCGAGCACCTGTCGGTCAACGAGCGGTCGGTGCACTCGCTGGCCTACTTCTACAACTGGTGCTTCTCCCACGTCCGCACCCGCTACTCGTGGAAGTGGGACGGCGACATGGTCCTCACCACCGAGGGCGAGGTGTCGATGGCGGACCTGTCGTGGCAGGTCGGCATGGCGGAGGCCGTGATCCGCTTCCCACGCCACGGCCTCTACATCGAGTCCGACCGGCGCGCCTTCCTCGACCTGGGCCTGCGCAACATCGAGGAGTGGGGCTTCCCGATGAGCCCCGACTACGTCTACACCAAGGCGCCGGAGTGGGAGATCCGCACGACGCCCGACCACATCGAGATGTTCGCGCTGCCGCAGGGCCTGTGCGTGGAGCTGAAGTGGCTCGACGGCGACGAGTTCGCCCACTGGACCAACCCGGAGTCCTTCGCGACCTCGATCCGCAACCGGCGCAAGCGCCGCGAGTGGCTGGTCTGGAACGCGCTGCACGCCGGCGAGGTGCCCGAGGGCGTGGTGGAGATCGTGTCGCCCGAGGGCGTCCACGTGGTCGACCACGTGACCCACGCATGGCTGCCGCGCGCGCCGCGACCCTTCGTGGTCGACGACCCGGACCACGCGAAGCTGCACCTGCGCGCCTGAGCGGCACCTAGCGCTGGATCAGCAGCAACGGCAGCGCCATCACCGCGGTGAGCACGGGGAAGAGCCACGGCGTCAGCCGCTGCAGGCCCCGCGACACCGCGTCCTCCGCCATGGTCCCCGCGCCGCCGGCCTCCGCAGGACCGACGACGGGATCGGCCGGGTCGGCGATGCGCAGGGCCATCGCGGTGCTCGCGGCCAGGAACACCACGCCGACGACCAGCGTCCCGGCCGGCGGCAGGGCCACGAGGGTCTGTCGACCGAGCAGCAGGATCGCCACGAAGAGACCGATCGGTGCCAGCGCGCCGACGACCGCCAGCCACCGGTGTCGCACCACCGCGCGGAGCACCCGGTCGGCGTAGCGCACGACCAGGGTGGTGCCGAGCACCGCGAGCGCGACCACGAGCACCAGCCCGGTGGTGAGCTCGACCTGCGTGCCGGCCCGGCTCGCACCCACGGCGCCGAGCGTGAGCATCATGCCGCTGAGCCCGAGGACCGAGGGGACCAGCTCACCGCGCCAGTCGAGCGACACGGTGCCGTCCGGTGCCAGCTCGACGGCGTACGCCGTGGGGTCGCCGAAGGCCTGCTGCGCGGTCTCGCCGCTCTCGGCGCAGTGGGCCTCGACCTCCGCGAGGGCCGCACCGATGCGACGACCCTCGACGCCCCGTAGCCGGAGCTCCACCAGGAAGGCCTCGGCCCAGGCGGGCTCGACGTGGGGCGTGTGGGTGTCGATCGTCATGACGGGTCCCTCCCGGACGTGGGTGCGGCGGTGCTGATGAAGGTGGTGGTGACCTCGGTGAAGGCCCGCCAGTCGGCGGTCTGGCGCTGGTGCTCGGTGCGGCCGGCGTCGGTGAGGTCGTAGAACTTGCGACCCGGGCCGCCGTCGCCGGCGCGCCACTCGACGGTGACCAGCCCGGCCTCCTCCAGGCGCGCGAGGAGGGGGTAGAGCGTGCCGCCCTTGATCGCGCCGAGCCCGGCCTCGGCCAGGGCGCTGGCGATGGCGTAGCCGTAGGTGGGGCCGTCGGCGATCACGTGGAGCACGCACATGTTGAGGGCGCCACGCAGCCACTCCGTGGGCCACGGCTGCGGGGCGGTCGGCGAGGGCACGACTAGATAGTGACGCGAACTAGTCAGGCTGTCAATCTACTTGGGGCGGGGCGGCGTGGCGTGCGTCACGCCCGCAGCCGTTCCCACCACGGAATCCGCAGGCGTAGGCTCGATGTTGATCGCAGTAGATCGGTACCCGCGAGGGACTGAAACGAAGAGGTCGACATGACGAAGCTCTCCATCGGCGTGGTCGGCGCCGGCCGGGTCGGCGCCGTGCTGGCAGCCGCCCTCCGCTCCGCGGGCCACGAGGTCGTGGCCGCCGCGGGCGAGTCCGACGCCTCCCGCCGGCGCATCGCCGCGCTGCTGCCCGGTGTCACGGTGGCCAAGCCCACCGACGTCGCCCGCGCGTGCGACCTGCTGCTGCTCACCGTGCCCGACGACATGCTGTCCAACGTGGTGAGCGTCCTCAGCGCCAGCGGCGCGATCCGCGAGGGCCAGGTCGTCGTGCACACGAGCGGCCGCCACGGCCTCGCCGTGCTCGAGCCGGCCCGCGAGGTCGGTGCCCGCACGATCGCGGTCCACCCGGCGATGACCTTCACCGGCACCGAGGTCGACCTGCCGCGCCTGCCCGGCTGTGTCTTCGGTGTCACCGCGGACGGTGCCGACCGTGCCCTGGCCGAGAGCCTCGTCGCCGACCTCGGCGGACGCCCCATGTGGGTGCCGGAGGAGCGGCGCGCGCTCTACCACGCGGGCCTGGCCCACGGCGCCAACCACCTCGTCACCCTCGTCACCGAGGCGATGGAGATCCTGTCCGCCGCCGGTGCCGACGACCCCGCCGCCACGCTGCGCCCGCTGCTCACCGCCGCGCTAGACAACGCGCTGGAGGAGGGGGACGCCGCCCTGACCGGCCCCATCGTCCGCGGCGACGTCGAGACGGTCCGGGCCCACGTCGCCGGCCTGCTCGCCGACGCGCCCCAGACGCTGGCGTCGTACGTCGCCCTGGCGCACGCCACCCTCGACCGTGCCGTGACCGACGGCCGGCTGCTGCCGATCCGGGCGTCGCGGATGCTCCGGGTGCTGGCCGACGCGGAGGCCGCGGCCGAGTCCGCCGCGGCACCGGCCGACCACCGTCGATGACCTCGACCCCCGTCCTCGCGAGCACCCGCGAGGAGCTCTCCGGGCTGCTCGCCGCCGCTCGGCGTGCGGGCGAGCGCGTCGCGTTCGTGCCCACGATGGGCGCCCTCCACGAGGGGCACGCGAGCTTGATGCGCACGGCGCGCGCGGCCACGACCGGCCCCGTGGTGGTCAGCATCTTCGTGAACCCCATGCAGTTCGCCCCGACGGAGGACCTTGATCGCTACCCCCGCACCCTGGAGGCCGATCTCGAGGTCTGTGCGCGTGAGGGCGTCGACGTCGTCTTCGCTCCCGGCGTCGAGGAGATGTATCCCGGCGGCTTCAGCCACGACTCGGTCCACGACGGCGTCACGGTCGCACCCGGGGCGCTCGCCACGATCCTCGACGGCGCCTCGCGCCCGGGCCACTTCGACGGCGTGCTCACCGTGGTCGCGAAGCTCTTCGGGCTGGTGCGCCCCGACGTCGCGGTCTTCGGCGAGAAGGACTACCAGCAGCTCGCCCTGATCCGCCGGATGGTCCGCGACCTGTGCCTGGACATCGAGGTCGTGGGCGGGGAGACGGTGCGCGAGCCCGACGGCCTCGCGCTGTCGAGCCGCAACCGCTACCTCGACGCCGACCAGCGGCGTACGGCCCTCGCGCTGAGCCGCGCGCTGCGCGCCGCGCAGGACCGGGCGGCGTACGGCGTCCCTGCCGCACGCTGGGCGGCGATGGCGGTGCTCAACGTGGAGCCGGGCCTCGAGCTGGACTACCTCGCGCTCACCTCGCCCGACCTCGGCGAGCCCCCGGAGACCGGCACCGGCCGGATCCTGGTGGCCGCACGGGTCGGCACCACGCGGCTGATCGACAACATGCCGCTCACCTTCGACCGGGTCGTCCCGGACGTGTCGGCGGGGACCGCTCCTGCGGCCTCGACCACCAGTGAAAGGAGCGGCTGATGCTGCGCACGATGATGAAGTCCAAGATCCACCGCGCCACCGTGACCCAGGCCGACCTGCACTACGTCGGGTCGGTCACGGTCGACGAGGACCTGCTCGACGCCGCCGACCTCCTGGCCGGCGAGCTGGTCCACATCGTCGACGTCACCAACGGCGCCCGTCTGGAGACCTACACGATCGCCGGCGAGCGCGGCTCGGGCGTCATCGGCATCAACGGTGCCGCCGCCCGGCTGGTGCACCCGGGTGACACGGTGATCCTCATCGCCTACGCCCAGATGGAGACCGCGGAGGCCAAGGAGCTCAAGCCCCACGTGGTCTTCGTCGACGCGGACAACAAGGTGATGGCGACCGGCTACGACCCGGCCGAGACGTTCGGGGACGCCTCGCTGACGCGCGGCGACGCCGTGGCTCGCTAGCCTGCACGGATGACTGACCACCGGCCGGTCCCGGGCCGCCTTCGCGCGCCCGCACCCGGTTGGACCACCCGCGCCGACGTGGTGGTGGTGGGATCCGGCATCGCCGGGCTCACCGCCGCCCTGCGGATCCATGCGGCTGATCCCTCCCTCCACCTCCTCGTCGTCACCAAGGACGTGCTGGCCGCGGGCTCCACGCAGTGGGCGCAGGGCGGCATCGCGGCTGCCCTCGGTCCCGGCGACACTCCCGAGCAGCACGAGCACGACACCCTCGTCGCCGGTGCGGGCGCCTGCGACGTCGACGCGGTGCGCGCGCTGGTGACCGAGGGGCCCGACGCGGTCCGCGAGCTGATCGCCCTCGGCACCCAGTTCGACCACCACCCCGACGGCGAGCTCTCGCTGACCCGCGAGGGCGGCCACCACCGCGACCGCATCGCGCACGCGGGCGGCGACGCGACCGGCGCCGAGATCCAGCGCGCCCTCATCGCCGCGGTCGAGCAGTCGCCGCTGATCGAGGTGGTCCAGCACGCGCTGGCCGTCGACCTGCTCCTCGCCGACGACGGCGGTGTCGCGGGGGTCACGCTCCACGTGCTCGGCGAGGGCCAGCGCGACGGTGTCGGCGCGGTCCACTGCCGGGCCGTCGTCCTCGCCTCGGGTGGCCTGGGGCAGGTGTTCAGCCAGTCCACGAACCCGAGCGTCTCGACCGGTGACGGCATGGCGGTCGCCCTGCGCGCGGGCGCCCGGCTGCGCGACCTCGAGTTCGTGCAGTTCCACCCGACCGTGATGTGGCTCGGCCCCGACTCGCAGGGCCAGCAGCCGCTCATCTCCGAGGCGGTCCGCGGGGAGGGGGCCTTCCTCGTCGACGACGACGGACGGCGCTTCATGCAGGGGGAGCACCCCCTGGCCGACCTCGCCCCGCGCGACGTGGTCGCCAAGGCGATCACCCGGCGGATGCTCGAGACCGACCGCCCGCACATGTGGCTCGACGCGCGTCACCTCGGCCCTGAGTTCTGGGGCAGGCGCTTCCCGACCATCCTGCGGGTCTGCCGCGAGCACGGCGTGGACCCGGTCACCGAGCTGATCCCGGTCGCCCCGGCCCAGCACTACGCCTCCGGCGGCGTCGCGACCGACCTGTGGGGGCGTACGTCCGTGCCGGGCCTCTACGCCACCGGCGAGGTCGCCTGCTCGGGCGTCCACGGCGCCAACCGGCTGGCGTCCAACTCCCTGCTCGAGGGCCTGGTCTTCTCGCGCCGCATCGCCGACGTGCTGCCCGGCGAGCTGCGCCCGTGGGCCGAGCCCGCCGCCGACGACCGGGTCGAGGGGCTCGTCTCCGGCGACCGGCGCCGGGGTCTGCAGGAGGTCATGACGACGCGTGTCGGGGTGCTGCGCCACGCCGACGGCCTGGCCGAGGCGCTCGACTTCCTGCACCGCCTCGACCCCGGTGACCCCGTCGTCGAGCCGGCCGCCTGGGAGACCACCAACCTGCTCGCCATCAGCACCGCGCTCGCCCAGGCTGCTGAGCTGCGCACCGAGACCCGCGGCTCCCACTGGCGCGAGGACTTCCCCGACCGCGACGACACGAGGGCCGGCCACGTCGACTCGTGGCTGGACGAGGGAGCCGTCCGCGTGGAGTGGATCCCCGCCCCCTCGACCGATCCGAGCACCGAAGGAGTCCGCGCATGACGAGCCTCGCCGACGTCCCTGCCGAGCTGCGCGAGGAGCTGGCCGCCGCAGGTCTGGACCCCGAGGCGCTCTGGCGCCAGGTCCGTGCAGCGGTCGAGGAGGACCTGCCCGACGGCACGGGCGTCGACCCGACCAGCTGGGCCACGATCGCGGACGACGCGACCGCCGAGGCCGTGTTCGGGGCCCGGGAGCCGGGGGTCGTGGCGGGCCTGGGCGTCGCGGCGCTGGTCTTCCACGCCTTCCTCGGCGCCGGCGTCCGGGTCACCGACCGGCTCCCCGACGGCACCCGGGTGGAGAAGGGGGACGTCGTGATGCGGGTGTCGGGTCGCACCCGTCAGCTCCTCGTCGCCGAGCGCACCGCGCTGAACCTCGCCTGCCACCTCTCCGGCGTCGCCACCGCGACCGCTCGCTGGGTGGAGGCGCTCGACGGCTCCCCGACCCGCGTGCTCGACACCCGCAAGACGCTGCCGGGCCTGCGCGCGCTCCAGAAGTACGCCGTGCGCTGCGGCGGCGGCGTCAACCACCGCACCAGCCTCCAGGACATGGCGATGGTGAAGGACAACCACGTCATCGCCGCCGGGGGAGTGCTGCCGGCGCTGGAGTCGATCCGCACCCGCTTCCCCGGGCTGCCGGTCGAGGTCGAGGTGACCACGCTCGACCAGCTCGACGACCTGCTCGCGCTGCCCGAGCCCCCCGAGCGGGTCCTGCTCGACAACATGGACGACGCGACGATGACCGAGGCCGTACGCCGTACGGCCGGGCGGGTGCCGCTCGAGGCGAGCGGCGGGATCACGCTCGAGCGGGCCGCCCGCATCGGCGCCACCGGCGTCGACTACGTCTCGGTCGGCGCGCTGACCCACTCGGTCGTCGTGTTCGACCTCGGCATGGACCTCGTGGAATGAGGGTCGAATGAGCCTGCTCGCCGCCGACATCGGCAACAGCCACACCTTCGTCGGGCTCCTCGACGGCGACGAGGTGACCGCCCACTGGCGGGTGGCGACCGACGAGCGCCGCACGGCCGACGAGTGGTCGGTGCTGCTGCGCGGCCTGCTGGCCGACCGCGTCGCCGACGTCGACGGCATCGCCGTGTGCGCGACCGTGCCCGCCGTGCTGCACGAGTGGCGCGAGATGCTCGAGCGCCACTTCCCCGACGTCGCCGCGATCGTCGTCGAGCCGGGCGTGCGCACCGGCATCCCGGTGCTGATGGACAACCCCCGCGAGGTCGGCAGCGACCGCATCGTGAACTCGCTCGCCGCGGCCACCCTCTACGGCGGCCCGGCGATCGTCGTCGACTTCGGCACCGCGACGACGTTCGACGTGGTCAATGGCTTGGGGCAGTACGTCGGCGGCGCCATCTCGCCGGGCATCGAGATCTCCCTCGAGGCCCTGGGTCGCCGGGGTGCGCAGCTGCGCAAGGTCGAGCTCGTACGCCCCCGTTCGGTGATCGCGAAGAACACCGTCGAGGCGTTGCAGAGCGGAATGGTCTTCGGGGTCGCCGCGCAGGTGGAGGGCCTGGTCGCTCGGATGATCGCCGAGCTCGGAGAACCCGCCGAGGACGTCACGGTGATTTCCACCGGCCATTTGGCGCCCTTGCTCGTCGATGATTGCGGGTGTTTCACGGTGCATTCCCCGTGGCTGACCCTGCAGGGTTTGCGATTGGTCTTCGAGCGCAATTCGTGAAGCTTTGTCGAAAGGCATGAATTGCTGCCACAATTCACTTTCGACGGGGAATTATCGACTGCAAAGGAAGAGACCATGGCGCAGAAGGTCAACATCGTCCTCGTGGACGACCTCGACGGCACCGAGGCCACCGAGACCGTCACGTTCGGCCTCGACGGCGTGAGCTACGAGATCGACCTCAACGACGGCAACGCCGCCGCCCTGCGCGAGGCGATGAGCGGCTACGTCGGCCACGCCCGCAAGGTCAGCGGAGGTGGCCGCCGCGCCCGCAAGTCCGGCGCCACCTCGACGTCCAACACCAAGGACGTGCGCGAGTGGGCCAAGGCCCAGGGCATGGAGGTCTCCGAGCGCGGACGCATCTCCGCCGACGTGCAGCAGGCCTACGACGCCGCGCACTGACGTACGCCCCTGGTCGCCGGTGGCGTCCGGTCACGTTCGCTGTGAGCGGACGCTCTGGTGACTGGGGTGGGAACACGTAGGCTGATCCCGGGCGTTGAGCCCAGTGTCCGCGCTCCCGCTCCGGCGGGGGACGGGCGGACCACGCAGACGTAGAGGAGCGCACATGTTCGAGCGGTTCACCGACCGAGCCCGGCGAGTTGTCGTGCTGGCCCAGGAAGAGGCCCGCATGCTCTCCCACAACTACATCGGGACCGAGCACATCCTGCTCGGTCTCATCCACGAGGGCGAGGGCGTCGCCGCCAAGGCCCTCGAGTCCCTCGACATCTCCCTGGAGGCCGTGCGCGCCCAGGTCGAGGAGATCATCGGCCAGGGCCAGCAGGCCCCGTCCGGCCACATCCCGTTCACGCCCCGCGCCAAGAAGGTGCTCGAGCTCTCGCTGCGCGAGGCGCTCCAGCTCGGCCACTCCTACATCGGCACCGAGCACATCCTGCTCGGCCTGATCCGCGAGGGCGAGGGCGTCGCGGCCCAGGTGCTGCAGAAGCTCGGCGCCGACCTCAACCGGGTCCGCCAGCAGGTCATCCAGCTGCTCAGCGGCTTCCAGGGCAAGGAGTCGGCCGCGGCCGGCGCCCAGACCTCCGGCTCCGGCGGCGAGGCCCCGTCGAGCTCGCTGGTGCTCGACCAGTTCGGGCAGAACCTGACCCAGGCGGCGCGCGAGGGCAAGCTCGACCCCGTCATCGGGCGCGAGCAGGAGATCGAGCGCGTGATGCAGATCCTGTCGCGCCGCACGAAGAACAACCCCGTCCTCATCGGCGAGCCCGGGGTCGGCAAGACCACGATCGTGGCCGGCCTCGCGCAGGACATCGTCAAGGGCAACGTGCCCGAAACGCTCAAGGACAAGCAGATCTACACCCTCGACCTCGGTGCGCTGGTCGCCGGTTCCCGCTACCGCGGTGACTTCGAGGAGCGCCTGAAGAAGGTGCTGAAGGAGATCCGCACCCGCGGCGACATCGTGCTCTTCATCGACGAGATCCACACCCTCGTCGGTGCCGGCGCGGCCGAGGGCGCGATCGACGCTGCCAGCATCCTCAAGCCGATGCTGGCCCGCGGTGAGCTCCAGACGATCGGCGCCACCACGCTCGACGAGTACCGCAAGTACCTCGAGAAGGACGCCGCGCTCGAGCGCCGCTTCCAGCCCATCCAGGTGCAGGAGCCCTCGATCGCGCACACGATCGAGATGCTCAAGGGCCTGCGCGACCGCTACGAGGCGCACCACCGCGTCACCATCACCGACGAGGCCCTGGTCTCGGCGGCGACGCTGGCCGATCGCTACATCTCCGACCGCTTCCTGCCGGACAAGGCCATCGACCTCATCGACGAGGCCGGTTCGCGACTGCGCATCCGCCGGATGACCGCGCCGCCGGACCTGCGCGAGTACGACGAGAAGATCGCCGACGTGCGCCAGCGCAAGGAGGCCGCCATCGACGGGCAGGACTTCGAGGCCGCGGCCCGCCTGCGCGACGAGGAGAAGCAGCTTTCCGCCCGCCGTGGCGAGCGTGAGAAGCAGTGGCGCGCCGGTGACCTCGACGAGATCGCCGAGGTCGACGAGGAGCTGATCGCCGAGGTCCTGGCCGTGGCCACGGGCATCCCGATCGTGAAGCTCTCGGAGGAGGAGTCCACCCGTCTGCTCAAGATGGAGGACGAGCTCCACAAGCGCGTCATCGGCCAGGAGGAGGCCGTCAAGGCCCTCAGCCGCGCCATCCGGCGTACGCGGGCGGGTCTCAAGGACCCCAAGCGACCCGGCGGCTCGTTCATCTTCGCCGGCCCCTCGGGCGTCGGCAAGACCTGGCTGTCCAAGACGCTGGCGGAGTTCCTGTTCGGCGACGAGGACGCGCTCATCCAGCTCGACATGAGCGAGTTCAGCGAGAAGCACACCGTTTCGCGCCTGTTCGGCTCGCCCCCCGGCTACGTCGGCTACGAGGAGGGCGGCCAGCTCACCGAGAAGGTGCGGCGCAAGCCGTTCTCGGTCGTGCTGTTCGACGAGGTCGAGAAGGCCCACCCCGACATCTTCAACAGCCTGTTGCAGATCCTCGAGGAAGGCCGTCTGACCGACTCGCAGGGTCGCGTCGTGGACTTCAAGAACACCGTCATCATCATGACCACCAACCTCGGCTCGCGTGACATCGCCAAGAGCGTCAACCTGGGCTTCGGCGCGGTCGGCGCCGACCCGGCCGGCTCCTACGAGCGGATGAAGAGCAAGGTGTCGGAGGAGCTCAAGCAGCACTTCCGTCCCGAGTTCCTCAACCGTGTCGACGAGATCGTCGTCTTCCCGCCGCTGTCGCAGGAGCAGATCGTCGCGATGGTCGACAACATGATCGCCGCCGTCGAGCTGCGCATGAAGGACCGCGACATGTCGCTGGAGCTCACCCAGCCCGCCAAGGCGCTGCTGGCCGAGCGCGGCTTCGACCCGGTCCTCGGAGCCCGACCGCTGCGCCGCACGGTGCAGCGCGAGATCGAGGACGTCCTCGCCGAGAAGATGCTCTTCGGTGAGGTGGGCCCCGGTCAGATCGTGCTGGTCGACATCGAGGGAGAGGGCCCGGCGGCGAAGTTCACCTTCCGCGGCCAGAAGAACTCCACGGTGCCCGACATGCCTCCGCTGGAGACGGTCGATGCCGAAGGGACCCCCGTCGTGGGTCCCGACGACACCGAGGGTCCGACGGACGTGCCGAAGACCACGGAGTCATGAGGGCTGGGGCCTGAGCCCTGTCTGACACCCCACCAGATCACCCCGGGAGCGCCCAGCGCCCCGGGGTGACCTGCGTCAGGAGGCCGTCGGCCTCGAGGCCGGCCAGACACCGCTCGCGCTGCTCGGCCTGCGGCCACGCCGCCTCGACCTGCGCGGCCCCGATGCTCGACTCGGCCTCGCGGGCCAGCGCCATGATCCGGCCGCGGCACTGGCGGTCGGTGCCCACCCAGGCCTGACCGCGCCGCGGCGGCCCGTCGTACGCCGGGAAGCCGGCACCGCGCCACGCGCAGAGCTCCGCGACCGGGCAGGCGTCGCACGACGGCTGTCGAGCCGTGCAGACCAGCGCGCCCAGCTCCATCGTCGCCACGGCCCACGTCGCGGCGGTCGCCTCGTCGTCGGGGAGCACGCTGGTGGCGACGTCCCGCTCCGCGCGGGTGACCGCGGTCGCCGGGAACTCCACGCCGGAGATCGTGCGGGCCAGGACGCGGCGCACGTTGGTGTCGAGCACGACGTGGCGCTGACCGAAGGCGAAGCTCGCGATCGCCGACGCCGTGTAGTCGCCGACGCCGGGCAGCGCGAGCAGGTCGTCGTACGACGTCGGCACCTCGCCGTCGTGGCGCTCGACGATCGCGGCGGCCGCGGCGTGCAGCCGCAGGGCCCGCCGGGGGTAGCCCAGCCGTCCCCACATCCGCACCGCCTCGCCCGTGGACTCCTCGGCGAGGGCCGCGGGGGTCGGCCAGCGCTCGAGCCACGCCGCGTGCACCGGCAGCACGCGGGTGACCGGGGTCTGCTGGAGCATGAACTCGCTGACCATCACCGACCACGGGCTGGCCGCCGCCCCGCGCCAGGGCAGCTCCCGCGCATGCGCGTCGTACCAGTCGAGCACGGCGTCGTGCAGGGCGGGGACAGCGGCGGCATCCATCGCGGCGATCGTAGGTGAGCCGGTGCGCCTCCGCCGATGCGGGCCGCCGGCTCCCTAACCTGACCCCATGGCCTCGACCGTACGACCTCGCGGGCCGCTGCCGGCACGGGTCTACTGGACCCGGCGCATCATCGTGCTCGGCATCCCGCTGCTCCTCGTCGTCGTGCTCGCGCGCGTCCTCGGTGGCTCCTCGGACGGCAAGGACGCGTCCACCCCGACCGCCACGCAGGCCGGCGCCAGCGTCACCGAGCCCGCCGCCGCGCCGACCGCCGGTCCGACGGCCGCCGTCGAGAAGGACCGCAAGGGCAAGAAGGGCAAGAAGAAGCGCGAGCAGGAGGTCGTCGTCCCGCCCGAGCCCGTGCTCGCCGAGCCGTCCGGGCCGTGCACCGACTCCGACATCGTCGCGACCCCCGCCCTCACCACCGCCACCGGCGGCGCCGACGTGCCGATCACGGTCAACCTGCGCACCGTCGTCGCGGAGGCCTGCACGTGGCAGGTGTCCCCGCAGACCCTGACGCTGACCATCACCAGCGGCAGCGACTTCATCTGGAGCACCCGCGAGTGCCCGACCGCGATCCCGGTGCAGGACGTCGTGGTGCGCCAGGCCGTCGACACCCCCGTCGTGGTGACGTGGGCGGACGGCAAGCGCTCCGACGAGACGTGCTCCGGTCGCACCGAATGGGCGTTCCCCGGGTTCTACCACGTCCTGGCAGCGTCCCTCGGTGGTGAGGCGACCGACGTCCAGTTCGAGCTCGTGGCGCGGGAACCCGCGGTCGTGACCACCACCGCCGACCCGAAGCCCGGCAAGAACAAGAAGAACGGCGACACCTCGCACACGCCCGGCGAGGACGGCGCGGGGAACTCCGCCGGCTGACCGGGCTTCCGGGTCGTTGGTTTCCCCGGGTACCCGGGGAAACTGGAGGTTCCAGTGCGAACCTTCGCGGGCAAGGCTCCAGTTTGGATACGGAAGCTCTGTGCCAGTCCTTCGTACGCCGCACTGCCGGCGGCTGTGAGCGGTGCGAGCGAGGGCCCCGACGATCTTGCACCGAGAGCGAGATCTCGATTCGGCCCGTCGCGGCTTCGTTCCTCAGCCGCGGGGCCTACTCGATCTGGCCGAGCCCCACGCGCCGACCTCGTGCCTCGGTCGACGCTGGCCGTCTCAATCTCGATACGGCCCGTCGCGGCTTCGTTCCTCAGCCGCGAGGCCTACTCGATCTGGCCGAGCCCACGCCGCGCGCTCCTTCGTCGCGCGCGGCTGCTCGTCTCAGATGTAGCGCTCGGTGATGCTCGACTCGGCCAGGCGGGAGAGGCCCTCGCGGACGCTGCGGGCGCGCAGCTCGCCCACGCCCTCGACTGCCTGGAGGTCGTCGATGCCGGCCGACAGGAGCTGCTGGAGCCCGCCGAAGTGGTCGACGAGGCGGTCGACGACAGCGGCGGGCAGGCGCGGCACCTTCGCCAGCAGCCGGTAGCCGCGAGGTGCGACGGCGGCGTCGAGGTGCTCGGCGCCGCCGAGGCCGATCGCGCGGGCCACTGACGCGGGGTCGACGAGCTCGGTGGGGGAGAGCCCCTCGAGCTCGGCGAGGTGGTTCTCCGGGCTGGCCTGGCGTCGCTTGCCCGAGGGGAGGTAGTCGCGCACGACCAGCTCGCGCTCGGCGTCGACGCCGGTCACGAGCTCCTCGAGCTGGAGGGAGAGCAGGCGGCCGTCGGTGCCGAGCTCGAGGACGTAGTCCTCGATCTCGCGGGCGATCCGGATGACCATCTCGAGACGCTGTGCCACCACGGCGACGTCGCGCACGGTGACGAGGTCCTCGATCTCGAGTGCGGAGAGCGTGGCCGAGACCTCGTCGAGGCGGAGCTTGTAGCGCTCGAGCGTGGCGAGGGCCTGGTTGGCGCGGGAGAGGATCTTGCCGGAGTCCTCGAGGACGTGGCGGATGTCGCCGACGTAGGCGGCGATGATCTGCATCGACTGTGAGACCGAGATGACCGGGTGACCGGTCTGCTTGGCCACGCGCTCCGCGGTGCGGTGGCGCGTGCCGGTCTCCTCGGAGGGGATCGTGTGGTCGGGCATCAGGTGGACCGCGGCGCGGTGGACCCGGGTGATGTCCTTGTCGAGGATGATCGCGCCGTCCATCTTGGCCAGCTCGCGCAGCCCGGTGGCGGTGAAGGGCACGTCGAGGGTGAAGCCGCCGGTGGCGATCGAGTCCACGGTGCGGTCCAGCCCGAGCACGATCAGGGCACCGGTCCGACCGCGCAGGATCCGCTCGAGGCCGTCGCGCAGCGGCGTACCGGGCGCGATCGATGCCAGGGTCGCGCGCAGCCTCAGCTGCTCGTCGATGCGCTCTGCCACCGGTCCTCCACCTGCTCGCTCCGCGGGCGCCCCCGCGCGCCGTCGGGTGAAGTGTAGGGGCGCGAGGACCGGATCCACCCTTCCTTTGCGTGCGGGGGCCTCGGGCAGCAGGTCGGCGCTCAGAGCGGAGGCGTGAGGTCGAGGGTCAGCAGGGCTCCGAAGACGTCGTCCACCTCGACCACCCGGATGCCGTCGACCACCCGCCGGGTCGGGATTCCGCGCTCACTGGCGAGCGCGCGACCGCGCGGGACGACGGCGACCTTGAAGCCCTGGCGCGCCGCCTCGGCGATGCGCTGGGGCAGGTCGCGGACCCGGCGCAGCTCGCCGGCCAGCCCGATCTCGCCGATCGCTACCGCGCCGCGCGGCGCGGGGACGCCGAGGTGGGAGCTGGCCACCGCGACGGCGATCGCGAGGTCGGCGGCGGGGTCGTGGAGCTTGGCCCCGCCGACGGTGGCGACGAAGGTGTCGCTGCCGGCGATGCGCAGCCGGGCATGGCGGGTCAGGACGGCGAGGACCATGTCCACGCGGGACGACTCGACGCCGGAGACGGTGCGGCGCGGACGCTCCAGGGGCGAGGGGGTCAGCAGCGCCTGGACCTCGGCGAGCAGCGGTCGACGACCCTCCATCGTCACCGCGACGCAGGTGCCGGAGACGTCCTGGGTGTGGTGCTCGACGAACAACCCGGTGGGGTCGGTGACCGCGGCGATGCCCTCCGACGACAGGTCGAAGCAGCCGACCTCGTCGACCGGGCCGTAGCGGTTCTTCATCGCCCGGACCATCCGGAAGCGGGAGTTGCGGTCGCCCTCGAAGTGGAGGACCACGTCGACGAGGTGCTCGAGCACGCGGGGGCCGGCGATCGATCCGTCCTTGGTCACGTGGCCCACGAGCACCGTGGTGATGTTGCGAGTCTTGGCCACCCGGATCAGGGCGGCCGCGACCTCCTTGACCTGCGTGACCCCACCGGGGACGCCGTCGATGCCGGAGGCGCCGATCGTCTGCACGGAGTCGACCACGACCAGGGTGGGTCGGACCTCCTCGATGTGGGTCAGCACCGCGCCGAGGTCGGTCTCGGCGGCCAGGAACAGCTCGTCGTGGACGCCGCCGGTGCGGTCGGCGCGCAGCCGCACCTGGGCGGCCGACTCCTCGCCGGTGATGTAGAGGGTGCGCTGGCGGGTGCGGGCGGTCTGCGCGGCCACCTCGAGCAGCAGCGTGCTCTTGCCGACGCCCGGCTCGCCGGCGAGCAGGATCGCGGCGCCGGGCACCAGGCCGCCGCCCAGCACGCGGTCGAGCTCGGGCACGCCGCTCGACCGGGCGACGGACTCGGTGATGGCGACCTGTCCGATCGGCACCGCCGGGGTGGAGACCGGGCCCGCCGCCGCACGCATCGTGGGGGCGCCGACCTCGGCGACCGAGCCCCAGGCCTGGCACTCGCCGCACCGGCCGACCCACTTGACGGTCTCCCAGCCGCACTCCGTGCAGCGGTAGGAGGAGCGGGTCTTCGCCTTGGTGGACATGGACGCCACGCTAGGCGAGGCCACCGACAGCGCGGGTACGCCGCGCCTCGACCGCGGGCCGGCGCCGATCGGGCCAGCCGTCCACAGCGCGTACGCCGTGCCTGTGGACAACGTGTGGAACCTGTGGACAACCCTTGCCCGGCTGGGGACGTGCCGGCCGCACACGCCGAACCCGCTCACCCGTTCGGGCAGACGTGCCGCCGCGTGTCGAAGGCTTATGCTGGCGCTCGTTGGATCGATCAAGGGGGCAGCAGCATGGGGCGCAGTGAGCATCGGAGCGGCAGTCAGCTGCCGGTCACGCCGACCACTCTCGCCGACGTCGCGGAGCGTGCCGGCGTCTCACGCCAGACCGTCTCCAACGCCGTCAACAACCCCGACCTGCTGCGTCCCGACACCCTCGAGCGGGTCCGCCAGACGATCGCGGAGCTGGGCTACTCGCCCAACCGCGCCGCCCGCAACCTGCGCACCCGCACCTCCTCGCTGATCGGGCTGCGCTTCACCCCGACGCAGGAGGGCACGGCCAACGCCGCGATGGACCGCTTCGTGCACTCGCTGGTGGAGGCGAGCGAGGAGGCCGGCTACGCCGTGCTGCTCTTCCCGGCCGACGACGAGGACCCGGTCGGCGGCTACGACAACCTGCTGCGCTCGACCGCCGTCGACGCCTTCGTCGTCACCGACACCTACCTCGGCAACCCCCAGGCCACCTGGCTGAGCCAGCAGCGCGCGCCGTTCGTTGCCTTCGGCCGGCCCTGGGACGACGACGGCGCCCGCCACGTCTGGGTCGACGTCGACGGGGCGGCCGGCACCCGCCTCGCGACCCAGCACCTCATCGATCGCGGGCACACCCGCATCGCGTGGATCGGCTGGCGCAAGGACTCCCCGATCGGCGAGGACCGTCGCTCTGGCTGGCTGACGACCATGCACGACAACGGACTGCCCACCACCGGTCTCGCCTCACGCGTCGAGGACGTCGTGCACAGCGGCGCCGAGGCGGCCGCGGTGCTGCTCGACGAGTCCGCACCCACCGCCTTCGTCTGCGCCTCCGACACCCTCGCGATGGGGGTGCTCCACACGCTCTGGATCCGCCAGCTCGCCCCGGGCCGCGACATCGCCGTGGTGGGCTTCGACGACTCGCAGGTGGCGCAGGTCTACCCCGTGGGGCTCACGTCGGTGCGCCAGCCGCTCGAGGACGTGGCGGTCGAGATCGTGCGGACCCTGCGCCAGCTCCTGTCGCACCAGCCGGTCGAGACCCGCGGCGTGCTGCTCGAGCCGACGCTGGCGATCCGCGAGTCGAGCTAGAAGTCGCGCCACCACAGGTTGACGGCGTAGTCGACCTCCGTGCCGGTGTGCGAGGTCAGCGCCTCCTCGGCGGCGGCCGGCGGCAGCTCGATGCGTACGACGGCCTCGAGCGCCTCGCGCGAGGTGAAGGACCAGCCCATGTCGATCTCCCGGCGCCGCCAGCCGTGCTGCGACCAGAACCGCTCCACGGCGCTCGCGTCGACCTCGGGGTAGCCGCGGCGGAACCAGGCTCCGAAGGTGGAGCGGGTGGGGTCGTTGTCGATCACGAACGCGGTGCCGCCACGGCGTACGACCCGGTCCAGCTCGCGCAGGCCCGGCTCGGACCCGGGACCGAAGAAGTAGGCCCAGCGGGCGTGCACCACGTCGACGGACGCGTCGGGCAGGGGCAGCGCCTCGGCCATGCCCTTGAGCACGGTGACGTTGCCCAGCCGCTTCGTACGCCGCTTCGCCAGCGACACCAGCGGTGGGTGCGGCTCGACGCCCACGACCTGCGCGGCGCGCTCGGCCCACAGGGGCAGGTGGAAGCCGGTGCCGCAGCCGACGTCCAGCACGGTGCGCCCGGACCAGTCGCCGAGCTCCTGCATGGCGGCGAGGATCCGACCGTGCGGGTCGGCGGCACGGTTCTCGAGCTCGTAGAGCTCGGGGGTGTGCCAGATGTTCGGTGAGGGGCGGGGCTTCACCCGGGTGCTAGATGCGGACGAGGCCGTGCGGGGTCTGGATCTGCACCGCGACGATGCCGGGGGTGCCGTTGGGGGCGACCCACTCGACCTTCACGTCCTCCAGCGGCGCCTCGACGGTCTCGCCGAGCCACTCGCTGACCCGCTGCGGGTCGCCGGCGATCTCGAGGCAGGCGAGCGAGTAGTCACCGGTGGCGCCGTTGCTCGGGTGCATCTCGGAAGGCGACTGCCACTGGATGAAGAACGGCAGCTGCGGGTCCGAGATGAGCCCGTTGACGCCGATCTGCTGCCAGACGAGCTCGGTGCCGTCGGGGCGGTGGCGGTTGCCCTTGACCGCCTCGCGGCCCAGGCGCGACTCGATGGGGGCGATGTCGCCGACGGAGACGACCCATCCCATCCAGCCTCCGCCGAGCGCCGAGCGCGCGCGCACGGCCTGGCCGAAGGGAGCCTTGTCGGAGGCGGGGTGGTCGAGGACCTCCACGATCTCCATGTAGGTGTCACCGGCCAGGGGCAGGGTGACGTTGCGGGTGCCGAAGCGAGGGTGCACACCCCCGTCGACGAACTCCGTGCCGAGCAGCCCCCCGATGCGCTGGGCGGTGCTGGCAAGTCCATCAGGTCCGGCGGCGAAGCTGACGTGGTCCAGGCGCATGACCAGATTCTGTGCTCACGCCCCGGGACGCGCGACACCGGGGTCGGGATCTCTCGACATCGAGCAATTCCGCGCTGCGGATTCCGTGGAGGCCTCAGCGCGGGTCGGCGGGGTGCAGCGCGAGGGCCGAGCGGGAGCGGACGTGCGCCTCGCAGTGGCGGGAGAGCTCGGCGTACGCCTCGGGCCCCATCAGCTCGACGAGCTCGGGCTCGTGGGTCACCCACACCGGCTCGAGCGCGACGTGCGCCTCGGTGTTTCCCGAGCAGTACCAGTCCAGGTCGTGCCCGCCCGGGCCCCAGCCGCGACGGTCGTACTCACCGATCGAGACCTCGGTGTACGACGTCCCGTCCTGCACCTCGACGGTGCGGAACTGGCGCCGGATGGGCAGCTGCCAGCAGACGTCGGGCTTGGTCTCCAGCGGGTTCCTGCCCTGGCGCAGCGCGAGGCCGTGCAGGGCGCAGCCGGCGCCGCCCGGGCCCTGGTCGGGGGCGAAGTCGGTGCGGTTGTGGAACACGCAGGCCTGCTGGCCGTCGACCTCCACGGCGAGCGTCTTGCGCTCCCCGTCGTCCTCGGTCTCGATCCAGTCGGACTTCTTCACCGCCCGGCCGGGGTGCAGCTGCCAGTCGTCGGGCGTGAGCTGGGCGACGAAGCCGGCGACCCGCAACTCGTCGTCCTTGTCGGCGAAGTGGGCGCCGAGGGTGCAGCAGCCGACGTCGGGGGCGTCGGCGTAGATGCCCTGGCACCCCTGGCCGAAGATGCAGGTGTAGGCCGAGGTCAGCCACGTCAGGTCGCAGCGGAAGACCTGGCTGTCGTCGGCGGGATCGGCGAACTCGACGTACGCGCGGGGGAACACCAGGTCGACTTCGGGCACTCGGCCAGCCTAGTGGCGTGCCACAGGCCTAGTAGCGTGGCAGTCATGCGCCTGGGCGTCCTCGACATCGGATCCAACACCGGTCACCTGCTGGTGGTGGACGCGCACGGCGGTGCCGCGCCGCTGCCGGCCTCGTCGCACAAGCAGGCGCTGCGCCTCGCCGAGCACCTCGACGCCGACGGCGCCGTCACGCCGCAGGGGGTGGAGGCCCTCACCGAGTTCTGCGCGTCCGCCACGCGGATCGCCGAGGACAAGGGCTGCGAGGAGATGCTGGGCTTCGCGACCTCCGCGGTGCGCGACTCGGTCAACTCCGACGAGGTGCTGGCCCACGTGGAGCGGCACAGCGGCGTCTCGCTCGAGGTGCTCTCGGGCGAGGACGAGGCACGGCTCACCTTCCTGGCCGTACGCCGATGGTTCGGCTGGTCGGCGGGCCGGCTGGCGATCTTCGACATCGGCGGCGGGTCGCTGGAGATCGCCGGTGGCGCCGACGAGGCGCCCGACGTGGCCTGGTCGCTCCCGCTGGGTGCGGCCCGGATGGCCCGCGCGTGGTTCGGCGGCGGCCGACCCTCGGAGGAGGAGATCCGCCAGCTGCGGCGCGAGATCCGCGCCGAGATCGCTCGTGACGCCGGCAACCTCCTGCGCCCGGGAGTGCCGGACAAGGCCGCGGCCACGTCGAAGACCTTCCGCTCCCTGGCCCGCATCTGCGGCGCCGCGCCCAGCGGTGACGGACCGCTGGTGCCGCGCACCCTCGAGCTCGAGACGCTCTCGGGCTGGATCCCCAAGCTGATGGACATGTCCGACGAGGAGCTCGCGGACCTGCCGGGCGTCTCGCCGAGCCGCACCCACCAGATCGTGCCCGGCGCGCTCGTCGCCGAGGCGTGCATGGACATCTTCGACCTCCCGGCGCTGGAGATCTGCCCGTGGGCGCTGCGCGAGGGCGTGATCCTCGAGCGCCTCGACCAGATCTCCGTCGTGACGAGGCTGCACTGACTCATGCCCTCGACCCCTCGGATCGGCCTCTCGACCGCCTCGGTCTACCCCGAGTCGACCGCGCACGCCTTCGGCTGGGCGGCCTCGCTCGGCTACGACGCCGTGGAGGTGATGGTCGGGATCGACGCACTGAGCCAGCAGATCGACGCCGTGAAGAAGCTCAGCGAGCACCACCAGGTGCCGATCTGCGCGGTGCACGCGCCCTGCTTGCTCTTCACCCAGCGGGTCTGGGGCACCGACCCGTGGGGCAAGCTGGAGAAGTCGGCGGAGATGGCCGCCGAGGTCGGCGCCGACGTGGTCGTCGTACACCCCCCGTTCCGGTGGCAGAAGGACTACGCCGCCGGCTTCGTGGAGGGGATCGCCTCCCTCGAGGCCCGCACCGGCATCGCCTTCGCGGTCGAGAACATGTACCCCTGGCGGGCGTCCTCGCGCCGCGGGATGGAGATGTACCTCCCCGGCTGGGACCCCAGCACGGAGGACTACGCCAACACCACGATCGACCTCTCCCACGCCGCGATCGCGCGCTCCGACGTGATCGAGATGGCCGAGCGGATGGGCGAGCGGCTGCGCCACATCCACCTCACCGACGGCTCCGGCTCCGCCAAGGACGAGCACCTCGTGCCGGGGCGCGGGGTGATGCGGGCCGCGGAGTTCCTCCGGCACCTGGCGGGTGCCGGCTTCTCCGGCCACGTCGTGCTGGAGATCAACACGCGCCGCGCAGCCGACCGTGCCGAGCGCGAGGCCGACCTCGCCGAGTCGCTGGCCTTCGCCCGGGCCCACCTCGGCGTCACCACCCCATGACCGCCCGCGCGTCACGCGGCCGTCGACCGGGCGCGCCGGACACCCGCGCCGAGGTGCTCGCCGCCGCGCGGACCTCCTTCGGAGAGCTGGGCTTCCGCGGCACCACGATCCGCTCGGTCGCTGCGGCGGCGGGCGTGGACCCGGCACTGGTGCACCACTACTTCGGCACCAAGGACGACCTCTTCGTCGCCGCCCTCGAGATCCCGGTCGATCCCCGCGAGGTGATGGCGCCGGTCGTGGCAGCCGGGCCGGACGGTGCCGGCGAGCGCCTGCTGCGGGCCTTCCTCGGCGTCTGGGACGACCCCGACGTCCAGCCCGGCCTGCTCGCCCTCGCGCGCTCGCTCCTCGGCGACGACTCCGGGCCGATGGTGCGCGACGCCTTCATCCCCGTCGTGGTGGGCCCGGTGCTCGCCCAGCTCGTGGCGGACCGCCCCGAGGTGCGCATCCCCCTCGTCGCGAGCCAGATCATCGGGCTCGTGGTCACCCGCTACGTCATCGCGCTCCCGGCCATGGCGCACGCGCCCGCCGAGGACCTCGTCGCCCGGATGGGGCCGGTGCTGCAGCACTACCTGACCGGCGACCTGGCCTGAGCCGACCTACGTCACTCCCCGCTGAGCGGTGAGCGAGGCGGGTTCTGCGCGCTCGGAACCCGCCTCACGCACCGCTACAGGGTTGACGCCGCCTCTGCCCCAGGCGCACAATTCAACACATGATGAAAAACGTCATCGAGGTGCGTGATCTGGTCGTCGTACGCGGTTCGCGGGAGGTGCTGCCCGGCATCTCGCTCGACGTGACGGCTGGCGTCACCGGGCTGCTCGGGCCCAGCGGCTGCGGCAAGACGACGCTGATGCGCGCGCTGGTCGGCGCCCAGCGCCTGCGCTCGGGATCGGTGGAGGTGCTGGGCGAGCCGGCGGGCAGCGCACCGCTGCGCACGCGGGTCGGCTACGTCACCCAGTCCGCCAGCGTCTACGACGACCTGACGGTCGCGGAGAACCTCACGTTCTTCGCGCGGGTGCTCGGCGTGGCGCGCGACTCGGCCGAGGAAGCGGTCGCGTCGGTCGGCCTCGCCGACCAGCGCCACCAGGTCGTCGGGCGGCTCTCGGGCGGCCAGCGCAGCCGGGTCAGCCTGGCCGTCGCGCTGCTCGGATCGCCCGACCTGCTCGTGCTCGACGAGCCCACGGTCGGCCTCGACCCGGTGCTGCGCCGCGACCTGTGGGGACTCTTCCACCGCATCGCCGAGGGCGGGGCCGCGGTGCTGGTCTCCAGCCACGTGATGGACGAGGCCGAGCGCTGCGACCGGCTGCTGCTGATGCGTGAGGGGCGGATCATCGCCGACGGCTCGCCGGGCGAGATCAGGACGCAGACCGGCGCCGACGACATCGAGCAGGCCTTCCTGCACCTCGTGGAGGGGGCGGCGGCATGAACGCGCGGATCACGTTCGCCGTCGCGGGTCGCGTGCTCACCCAGGTCCGTCGCGACCACCGCACGCTCGCGATGCTGCTGGTGGTGCCGTGCCTGCTCATCAGCCTCTTGTGGTGGATGTTCGACGAGCTGCCCGGCGACATGTTCGACCGCTTCGGGCCTGCGCTGCTGGCGATGTTCCCGTTCATCGTGATGTTCCTCGTGACCAGCGTGACCACGCTGCGCGAGCGCTCGTCGGGCACCCTCGAGCGGTTGCTCACGATGCCGATGGGCAAGCTCGACTTCCTCCTCGGCTACGCCCTCGCCTTCGGCCTGCTGGCTGCAGTGCAGTCGGCGCTCGCGGTGGCGGTCAGCGTCGGGCTGCTCGGCCTCGAGGTCAACGGCCCCGTCTGGCTGCTGGGCCTCGTCGCGGTCGTCGACGCGGTCCTCGGCACCGCGCTGGGCCTGCTGGTGAGCGCCTTCGCGACCACGGAGTTCCAGGCGGTGCAGTTCATGCCGGCCTTCGTGCTCCCGCAGATCCTGCTGTGCGGACTGTTCGTACCCCGCGAGGCGATGCCGGGCGTGCTCGAGGCGATCAGCGACCTGCTCCCGCTGTCGTACGCCGTCGACGCGATGCAGGAGCTGGTCGGCCGAGCCGACGAGGGTGAGGTCTGGCGCTCGGTCGGCGTCGTGGCCGGCTTCGCGGTCGCCTCGCTCGCGCTGGGTGCGGCGACCCTGCGACGGCGTACGCCGTAGGGGCTAGGCAGCGGTGCCGACCGCGGGGCGCTCGCTTAGCCGGAACAGCCATGCGGCGACGGCGAAGAGGGCGGCGTACATCCCGGTCAGCAGGACCACGTCGCCCACCGACGCGACCTCGCGGTCGGTGACGACCAGCCCCACCGCGACGGCGCCCGCCACCACGGTCACGACCGCCGCACCTGCGAGCGCGACCACCATCCCGCCGGGGCGGAAGCGGGTCGCCACCGCCACGAGGAGGGCGACGGCGGGCGCCGCGAGGTAGAGGGCGTCGCGGTCGCCGTCGCCGACGATCCCCAGGGCCCCGATGCCCAGCAGGAGGAAGAGCGTCGTGGCGACGGAGACGGTCAGGGCGAGGGCGTAGCGCGTGGTCGGCGAGGACGGGAATCGGGTCATGTCGTCCATGGTGGACCGGTCCGCGTGGGCGTGGGTGGAGGACCTGTGAAGGATCCGTCGAGGTTCGGCGTAGCCTTCTGGCCATGTCTTTGCTCCGCCAGCCGATCCTCCTGCTCGCCCGCAGCCAGGGGGTCAAGAAGCTCGTCTCGACCATGCCCGTCTCGAGCGGCATCGTCACCAGCTACGTCCCCGGCGAGACCACCGAGTCCGCCGTCGGGGCGACCCGGACGCTGGAGGCCGACGGGCTGCACGTGACCCTCGACTACCTCGGCGAGGACACCACCGACGCTGCTCAGGCCGAGGCCACGGTCCGGGCCTACAAGGAGCTCCTGGCCGACCTCGGCTCGCAGGGCCTCGCGCCCCATGCCGAGGTCTCGGTCAAGCTCAGCGCCATCGGGCAGTTCCTCCCCGACAATGGCCACAAGGTCGCGCTGGAGAACGCGCGCGACATCTGCCGCGCGGCGCGCAACGCCGGCACCACGGTGACCCTCGACATGGAGGACCACACCACCACCGACTCCACGCTCTCGATCCTGCGCGAGCTCCGCAAGGACTTCCCCGAGACGGGTGCGGTGCTGCAGGCGATGCTGCACCGCACCGAGGCCGACTGCCGTGCGCTGGCCTACGAGGGCTCGCGGGTGCGCCTGTGCAAGGGCGCCTACATGGAGCCCGCCGACGTCGCCTTCCAGGAGCGGGTCGAGGTCGACAAGTCCTACGTACGCTGCCTCAAGGTGCTGCTCGGCGGCCAGGGCTACCCGATGATCGCCACCCACGACCCCCGCATGGTGCAGATCGCCTCCTCGCTCGCGAGCCGCTTCGGCCGCCGCCCGGGGACCTACGAGTTCCAGATGCTCTACGGCATCCGTCCCGAGGAGCAGAAGCGCCTGGCCGCGGCCGGTGAGACCGTGCGCGTCTACGTCCCCTACGGCACCGAGTGGTACGGCTACCTGATGCGCCGGCTGGCCGAGAAGCCGCAGAACCTGGCCTTCTTCGCGCGTTCCCTCGTGTCGAAGAAGTAGGTTCCCCCCATGAGCACAGCGATCATCGGTGCCGGCGTGATGGGGGAGACCCTGCTGTCCGGTCTCGTACGCGCCGGGCGACGCGTCGACCAGCTGATGGTCGGCGAGAAGCGCTCGGACCGCGCCCGCGAGCTGGAGGAGCGCTACGGAGTGGCGGTGGTGTCCAACCGCGAGGCAGCGGCGAAGGCCGACACGGTGGCGCTGGTGGTCAAGCCGCAGGACATGGCCGACGTCCTCGCCGAGATCGCCCCGGACCTGCGCGCCGGGCAGCTGCTCGTCTCGCTCGCCGCGGGCATCACGACCGCCTTCATCGAGTCCCGCGTGCCCGAGGGCGTCGCCGTCGTGCGCGTCATGCCCAACACCCCGGCCCTCGTCGACGAGGGCATGGCCGCCATCGCGCCCGGCTCGCACTGCGACGAGTCGCACCTGACCGAGGCCGAGTCGCTGATGGCCTCGACCGGAAAGGTGCTCCGCATCCCGGAGAAGCAGATGGATGCGGTCACCGCCATCTCCGGCTCCGGACCGGCCTACATCTTCTTCGTCGTCGAGTCGATGATCGAGGCGGGCGTCCACCTCGGCCTGCCGCGCGCGACCGCCACCGAGCTGGTGGTGCAGACGCTGGTCGGCTCGGCCACGATGCTGCGCGAGACCGGCTCGCACCCCGTCGTGCTCCGCGAGCAGGTCACCTCGCCGGGCGGCACGACCGCCTCCGCGCTGCGCGAGCTCGAGATCCACAAGGTCCGGGCGGCCTTCCTCGCCGCGATGGAGGCCGCGCGCAACCGCTCGCGCGAGCTGGCCGAGGGCTCCTGAGGAACCCCACAGGCTCGGCGGCCGTCCACCCGTCATGAGCCGACGCGTTCTCGCCCTCCTGGCAGGAGCCGTGCTGCTCGCCCTCTCCTCCTGCGGTGCGTCGCCGGGGCCGTCGGCGGGAACCGGGACGGTCGGTGGGCCCGCTTCCGGTTGGGAGCGGATCGAGGCCTTCCCGCTGTCCCCACGCACCGATCCCGTCGTCGCCTGGACGGGGACGGAGGTGGTCGTGGTGGGTGGCAACACCGGCTGGGTCTGTCCGCCCGGTGCCGACTGCACGACCCCCACGGCCCTCGCCTCGGACGGCGCCGCGCTCGACCCGGCGACGGGGACCTGGCGGTCGATCGCCCCGGCTCCCGTCGGTCTCTGGAACAGCTGGGGCGGCGACTGGGACTCGGTGCTCGTGGGGGACCTGCTGGTCGTGCGCGGGACGAAGGACGCGAGCTGGCAGGGCTACGACGTGGTCGCGGACGTCTGGACGGACCTGACCCCGCCGGCCGGGTTCGAGGGTCGGCTCGTCGCGAGCGACGGCCGGCTCTGGGTGCACTCGGGCCGCCGGATCCTCAGCTGGGACCCGACCGCGGACGAGGTGCGGGTCGAGGCGTCGTACGCCCCGGCGCGCCCGCTGCAGGACACGCAGCTGTTCGTCACGCCCGCGGGTCCCGTGCTGTCCGGGATGCGCTACGACGACGCCGAGCCCGACGAGCCGACGCTCGCCCAGGTCGACGTCCCCGACGGCGCGGGCGGCTGGGAGCGGTTCCCCACCGGTCAGGTCGGGTGGTTGAGCCACTGGGACGGGACGCGGCTGGTCGGGGTCGAGCCGGGTGACGCCGACGGTGGCGAGGTCAACGGATGGGACCGCGCCTACCCGTACGCCGGTTCGTTCGACCTCGAAGCACGTCGCTGGCAGGCGCTCGACGTCCCGGCACGCGACTGGGACCTTGAGTGGCCGGTGTCTGCCTCGGTGGACACCCGCATCCTCGACCACGGGCGGCTCCTCGACACCACGACCGGTGCGTGGCACCACGTCGGACGACCGGAGTCCGAGCTCGACCACAACCTCACTGCCACCTGGGCCGGTGACCGGCTCTTCGTCGTCGGCGGCGTGGACGAGGACCTGGGGTTCGCCGCGCCGGCAGGACCGGAAGCCTGGTTCTGGACCCCGCCCGAGCGCTGAGGTCAGGCACGTCGAACACGTTCAAACTCCGTCCGCTGGTCGGACCAGCCCCGGGGCCGGAGTAACGTCCGCCACATGGAGTGCTCCGGGCCCACGTCGGTCGTGTTCGACCAGACCCTCTGCGAGTACAACTTCGGCCCCACGCACCCGATGTCGCCGGTACGCGTCGACCTCACGATGCGCCTCGCCGAGGAGCTCGGCGTGCTGGAGTCGATCAAGCGCGTCGACGCCCCCGTCGCGACCGATGCCCAGATCGCCACGGTCCACGACCAGGGCCTGATCGACGCCGTCACCCGGGCCGGCGAGACGCCGGGCTACGAGGACGCTGTGCGCGGCCTCGGCACCGAGGACGACCCGGTCTTCGCCGACATGCACCAGGCCAGCGCGCACGTCGTCGGCGCCACCCTCGAGGCCTTCCGCCAGGTGTGGAGCGGGGAGTCGCTGCACTCGGTGAACATCGCCGGCGGCCTCCACCACGCCATGCCGGAGAAGGCCAGCGGCTTCTGCATCTACAACGACGTGGCCGTCGGCATCACGCAGCTCCTGGCGGACGGCGCCGAGCGGGTGGCCTACGTCGACATCGACGTCCACCACGGCGACGGCGTGGAGAAGATCTTCTGGGACGACCCGCGCGTGCTGACGATCTCCCTGCACGAGACCGGCCAGATGCTCTTCCCCGGCACCGGCTTCCCGACCGACACGGGCGGCGCGGCCGCCGAGGGCTCGGCCGTCAACGTCGCGCTCCCGCCCGGGACGGCCGACGCGGGCTGGCTGCGCGCCTTCCACGCCGTCGTGCCGCCGCTGCTGCGCGAGTTCCGCCCCGAGGTGCTGGTGACCCAGCACGGGTGCGACTCCCACATGAACGACCCGCTCGCCCACATGATGCTCAGCGTCGACGGCCAGCGGGCGGCGTACCTTGCCCTCCACGAGCTCGCCCACGAGGTCTCCGACGGCCGGTGGGTGGTCACCGGCGGTGGCGGCTACAGCGTGGTCGACGTCGTCCCGCGCGCCTGGGCGCACCTGCTGGCGATCGCCGCGGGCCGTCCGCTCGACCCCGCGACCCCGACGCCGCCGGCGTGGAGGGCGTACGTCGAGGAGGTGCTGGGGGCCAGTGCGCCGCACCGGATGACCGACGGCCGCACGCCCGCCTACCGCGACTGGTCCGCCGGCTACGACCCCGAGGCCTGGCTCGACCGCGCGATCCACGCCACGCGCATGGAGACCTTCCCGCTCCACGGCCTCGACCCGCTGCCCTGAGCAGCGCCGAACGGAGTGCGAGGCTCGTCGGGTAAAGAATCAACCCGACACGCCGCCAGTCCCACATGTTTCTCTGGCATTCCTCTTCCCCACGCGTCACGCGAGCCCTATTGTCACCAGAAGCGGCACGCCTGTGACGCCGGCGCGGAAGCCGGCGCCGTCGCCGTACAGAAGGATCGGTGCACACCATGGCTGAGAACACCCCTGGCGACATGTCCGAGGCGCGGTTCCTGACCATTGCCGAGGTCGCGTCCAAGATGCGGGTCTCGAAGATGACGGTCTACCGGCTCGTCCACGGCGGCGAGCTGCCTGCGGTGCGCGTCGGCCGGTCCTTCCGGGTGACCGAGGACGACGTGAACGAGTACCTGCGCAAGAGCTTCTACAACGCCGGCTGAACCCTCCGCCGGACCGATTCCGCGCTGCCCACCCCTGCCAAGTAGGGTGGGCGGGTCCGGCCGACGAGCGTCGGCCGAAAGGAAAGGTCTGATCCACGTGGGTTCTGTCATCAAGAAGCGGCGCAAGCGCATGGCCAAGAAGAAGCACCGCAAGCTGCTCAAGAAGACGCGCGTCCAGCGCCGCAAGCTCGGCAAGTAACACCCCCTCGACCATGGGACGGGTCGTGCTGGTCACCGGGATCTCCCGGGACATCGGGCGACGATTCGCGCGCGCCGCGGCCGGCGACCCGTCCATCGAGCGGGTCATCGGGGTCGACGTCGTCCCTCCGCGGGGCGACATCGGGGACGTCTCCTTCGTCCGCGCCGACATCCGCAACCCCGTCATCGCCAAGGTCCTGGCCAAGGAGGACGTCGACACCGTCGTCCACATGAGCGTGATCGCCACGCCCGGATCCGCGGGCGGGCGCGGGACGATGAAGGAGCTCAACGTCATCGGCTCCATGCAGCTGCTCGCTGCGTGCCAGAAGTCGACGACCGTCGAGCGCCTGGTCGTGAAGTCGACCACCACCGTCTACGGCTCGAGCCCGCGCGACCCCGCGATGTTCACCGAGGACATGGGGCCCAAGCGTCAGCCGTCCTCCGGCTATGCCAAGGACGTCTACGAGGTCGAGGGCTACGTCCGCGGCTTCGCCCGGCGCCGGCCCGACGTCGACGTGACGATGATCCGCGCGGCCAACGTCATCGGGCCCCACGTGGCGAGCCCGCTGACCAACTACTTTCGCCTGCCGGTCATCCCACGGGTGCTGGGCTTCGACCCGCGCCTGCAGTTCCTCCACGAGGACGACCTGATGACGGTGCTGCGCCACGCCGCGACCTCGGGGATCCCGGGCACCTTCAACGTCGCCGGTGACGGGCTGCTGACGCTGAGCCAGGCCGTACGCCGCCTCGGCACGCCGTCGGTCGCGCTCCCGCGGTTCGCGGTCGGGCGCCTCGGCGCCACCATGCGCCAGGCCCGCCTGTCGGACTTCTCTCCCGAGCAGCTGGGCTACCTGACCTACGGTCGTGGTGTGGACACCACCCGGATGCGCACCCACCTCGGCTTCGAGCCGGCGTACTCCACCGCCGAGGCCTTCGCCGACTTCTGCCGCGCCCTGACGCCCGCCGAGCCGCAGGGGGCGGGCCGTGGCTGAGGAGGCCCGCGAGGACGCGGTCGTGATCCCGATCGGCACCGGCGGCCGGCCGGGCCGCGGCTCGGGCAGCGCCCGCCCGTCGTCGGCCGCGCGCAACCTCGCCCCGTCGGCCGCGAAGCCTGCGCCGAGGAAGCGCCCCGCGGCGAAGAAGACGACACCGAAGAAGCCCGCACCCGCTCCGGAGCCGGCTGCCGAGGCGCCGCCCGCGGACCCGACGCCCGGGCCCGCGACCACGAAGCCCCGCCTCGAGACCGGGATCCCCGTCGGAGACTGGCTCTCCGCGCTGCAGGGCGCGGCGCTGGAGGTCTTCGGCGACGACTGGGAGCGGCGCCTCGCCGAGCTGCTGGCCTTCGCCCGGCGCCGGCTCGAGGGTGACTACGAGGTCGACGACTACGGCTTCGACCGCGAGCTCACCGAGCGCTTCTTCATGACCGCGCTGCGCCCGATCGCCCAGAAGTGGTTCCGCCTCGAGGTGCGCGGACTGGAGAACATCCCCGCCGAGGGCGGCGCCCTGGTGGTCTCCAACCACTCCGGCACCGTCCCGCTCGACGGGCTGATGACGATGCTGACCGTGCACGACCACGCCCACCGCTTCCTGCGCCCGCTCGGCGCCGACCTCGTCTTCAAGCTCCCCGTGGTCAGCTCGCTGGCCCGCAAGAGCGGTGCGACGCTGGCCTGCGTCGAGGACGCCGAGCGGATGCTGTCGGGCGGTGACCTCGTGGGCGTGTGGCCCGAGGGGTTCAAGGGCATCGGCAAGCCGTTCAGCGAGCGCTACAAGCTCCAGCGCTTCGGCCGCGGCGGCTTCGTGTCGGCCGCGCTGCGCACCGGCGTGCCGATCATCCCGCTGTCCGTGGTCGGGGCCGAGGAGATCTACCCCCTCGTCGGCAACGTGCCCTCGCTGGCGCGGCTGCTGGGGGTGCCCTACATCCCCGTCACGCCGTTCTTCCCGTGGCTCGGTCCGCTCGGCATGGTGCCGCTGCCGTCCAAGTGGATCCTGGAGTTCGGCGAGCCGATCCGCACCGACTCCTACGACGCTGCGGAGGCCGAGGACCCGATGCTGGTCTTCAACGTCACCGACCAGGTGCGCGAGACCATCCAGCACACGCTCTTCGACCTGCTGCGCGAGCGCGACGGCGTCTTCAGCTGACGGTCCCCGTCAGGGGAGCAGGCCGCCGGTCGCGTTGCCGAGCGTGTTGCCGGTGAGCGGGTCGAGGGTGCCGGTGATCTCGCCGATCAGGCCACCCGTCGCGTCGTCGACCTCGCTGGTCAGCCCGCCGATGGCGCCGCCGGTGATCTCGTCGACCTCGTCCACGAGGTTGCCCGTCGTGTCGGTGACCTCGTCGGTGAGGTCCTTGATCGGCTTGCCGGGGTCGGTCGTGGTCGGGTCGGTCTTCGTCGGGTCGGGCAGCGTCGTCGTGGCCGGCGTCGGCAGCGTCGTCGGCAGGGTCGTCGGGGTCGGCACGGCCGTCGGCAGCCCCTTCAGCTCCTCGGGCACCTCGATCCCGGTGAGGTCCTGTCCCGAGACGGGCGCCGCCTCCAGGGTCAGCTCGTCGACGTCGAGCCCGGTGAGCAGGTCGACGGGAGCGCTGGTGAGCAGGAAGTCGGGGACGGCGGCGATGCCGCCGGAGCAGACCGGGCAGGCGCTGCTGACCTCGAGGTCGAGGTCGCTGAGCGTGCGCCCGGCGGCCAGCAGCTCGTCGCGCGCGCTCTCCGGCAGCTGCTCCTCGAGCGCGTCGAGCCGCTCCAGGCTGGTGGCAGTGAAGTCGCGGGCGCGCTGGGCGTCCTGCTCGACCCCGCGGTCGTAGGACGTCAGCAGGCTGCGTACGCCGGTGCTGGACTGCTCGGTGAAGGCGTCGAGCGTGTCGGGGATCAGCTGCTCGCGCCCGCCGTCGCCGGCCGCGAGCTGCTCGAGCTCGAGCAGGCGCGTGTCGGCCTGCGCCAGGAGCGTGCGCCCGCGCTGCGACTCGTCGTCGGCCAGCCGGACCTGGGCAGCCTCGATGCCGCGCTTGACGCCGTAGAGCGACTCACCGGGCAGGGAGGTCTGGGCGGCGACGGCCATGGTGGCCGTCGCGCCGACCAGGGCGGCGCCTCCGAGCAACGCGCCGAGGCGACGGTCCCGGCGACGGGTGGTGGCGGGCATCGCCAGGCGCTGCGGGGCGGGCGGCTGGCGCACGAGCGCCGTGTCGGCCTCCGCCATCAGGCGCTCGCGCAGCGACCCGACGAACTCGGGGCGTGCGGTGACCTCGGGCACGGACCTCAGGTCGGCGACGACCTCGAGGAGGTCGGCGTACTTCTGCATGTCGCGCTCGGAGAGGGAGGAGTCCGCCCCCCGTGAGAGGAGTGCCTCGAACTCGTCGGCACGTCGTCGTGCCGAGAATGCGGCTGTCATTGCTCTCGTCCTGTCTGGCTGCTCGTGGGTCCTCCCACACGGACGAACGAGCGGGAGGAGGTGCGAGTTACGGGTCGGGTCACGACTCCCTCAACCCCTCCGGCATGAGCTTGGCCAGATTGCGTACGCCGCGCAGCTGGAGCTGCTTGACGGCGCCGTCGGAACGAGCGAGCGCGAGCGCCGTCTCCGCGATCGACATGCCCTGCAGGAACCGCATGATCAGGCACTCGCGCTGCTCGGTCGGCAGCTGGGTCAGCGCCTGGAGCAGCACCTCGTTGGTGAGCCCGGCGATCACCGCGTCCTCGGGGCCCTCGGTGCTGTCGTCGTGCGGCGTCATGTCCTCGGTGGTCATCTCGAGGCGGGTGCGGCCGGACTTGAAGTGGTCGGTGGTGAGGTTGCGCGCGATGGTCATCAGCCAGGCGCCGAAGTCCTTGCCCTGCCACCGGAAGTTGTTCATGCTCCGCAGCGCCCGGAAGAACGTCTCCGAGGTGAGGTCCTCGGCCAGCGTCTGCGAGCGCGTGCGGTAGTAGAGGAAGCGGTAGACCGAGGCCTGGTAGTGGTCGTAGAGGAGGCCGAACGCCTCCTTGTCACCGGCGCGGGCCAGCTCGACGAGGGCGATCAGCCGCTCACGCTCGGCGCCGTCGACCTCCGAGGACGTCGCCTGGTCCTCGTCGCCGACGGGGCTGCCGGTCGCGCCGGCGCCACGGCTCGGCATGGGGGCGCGGGCGGGGCCGGAGGTGGCGGCCTCGGCCAGCAGGACGTGGGGGACCGGCTGGAGGGACAGGGCAGCGAGGACGGCGCGTCGGAGCGCGTCCATGCCTTCGTCGAAGGCATGCCCAAGGTCGTGTGATGACCGCATGCGGTGTCCCTCCCGGTGTGCAGCACCTCACACGATAAGTGGCCGGCGGGGAGTTGTGAACCCGTCGGTAACTATCAGTTACACCTCAGGCGGAGTGCGTACGTCCTCGAACGCTCACGCCGGCCGCGACTGCGCCCGAGACGGCACCGGCGACCGCGGCGGCCACCAGCCCGGCACGGGCGGCCTTGCGGCCGGTGCGGTAGTCGTGGACGCGCCAGCCTTGGGCGCGGGCGTGCGCCCGCAGCCGGGCGTCGGGGTTGATCGCGCACGGGTCGCCGACCATGGACAGCATCGGCAGGTCGTTGCTGGAGTCGGAGTACGCCGAGCAGCGGGCGAGGTCGAGGCCCTCGCGGGCCGCGAGCGCCTTGATCGCCTCCGCCTTGGCGGGACCGTGGAGGAGGTCGCCGACGAGCTGGCCGGTGTAGACGCCGTCGACGTGCTCGGCGACGGTGCCCATCGCGCCGGTGAGGCCGAGACGGCGGGCGATGATGCTCGCGATCTCGATGGGCGCGGCCGTCACCAGCCACACGCGCTGGCCCTCGTCGAGGTGGAGCTGGGCCAGCGCGCGAGTGCCGGGCCAGATCCGGTGCGCCATCGCCTCGTCGAAGATCTCCTCGCCGAGCTCCTCGAGCTCGGCGGTGGTGTGCCCGGCGATGAAGGACAGCGCGGAGTTGCGGGCGTCGGTGACGTGCTCGGGGTCCTCGACGCCGACGATGCGGAAGTAGGTCTGCTTCCACGCGGCCGAGGCGATCTCGCGGGTGGTGAAGAACTGGCGGCGGTGGAGGCCGCGGGCGAAGTGGAAGATGCTCGCGCCCTGCATGACCGTGTTGTCGACGTCGAAGAAGGCCGCCGCGGTCAGGTCGCTGGGGGTGCTGAGCGCGTTCTCGACCTCCGCAGAGGCCGCCGCGGCCTCGCCCGCGAGGGCCGAGCGCTGCTGCAGGTTGAGGCGTCGCGGTCGCTCGGACGGGGTCACCCGGCAAGCCTAGTCGTGCAAGGATCTGCGCATGCCGCGCAACGACATCTCCGCGTTCGTGGCCGAGGCGGCTGCCGACGTGCCCGACCGCCAGGCCCTCGTGGAGAGCGGTGGGCGCTCGTTGACGTGGGCCGCGCTCGAGGACGAGGTGGCCCGGATCGCCACCGGTCTCGGCCTGCACGGCATCCGCGCCGGCCAGCGCGTGATGATCGCCGTCGGCAACCGCATCGAGTTCGTCACCGCCTACCTCGGCGTGCTCCGCGCGCAGGTCGTCGCCGTCCCGGTCAACCCGCGCTCGGCGCCCGGCGAAGTGGCCCGGATGGTCGCCGACTCCGGCACGCGGCTCGTGATCGCCGACGCCACCGCCCTCGACGTCGTACGTGCGGGGCTGGCCGAGCTGGCCGCCGACGGTGAGGTGCCGGCGCCGATCGTGGTGGTCGTCGGTGCCGAGCCGGGCGAGGGCGAGCACGCCTTCGCCGAGCTGCGCGCGGACGTCGTACGCCCCGTGCCCCCGCTGCCCGACCCGGAGAAGCTCGCGGCCCTGCTCTACACCAGCGGCACCTCCGGGCGTCCGCGCGCGGCGATGTTGAGCCACCGCGCGCTCCTCGCCAACATCGAGCAGGTCGCCGCCGTCGAGCCTCCGATGATGCACGGCGACGACGTGGTGCTCGACGTGCTGCCGCTCTTCCACGTCTACGGCCTCAACGCCGTCCTCGGCGGCGTGCTGCGCCACCGCGCCAGGCTGCTCCTGGTGGAGAAGTTCGACCCCCAGGCCGTGCTGGACCTCATCGACGACGAGGCGTGCAGCGTGGTGCCGATCGCGCCGCCGGCGTTCGCCCACTGGCTGCCCGACGAGCACCTGCGCGAGCGGCTCGGCCCGGTGCGACTGGTGCTGTCAGGATCCGCGCCGCTCGAGGCGTCGGTCATCGAGGAGTTCACGGGCATCACCGGCATCCCGGTGCACCAGGGCTACGGGCTCACCGAGGCCTCGCCGGTCGTGACGAGCACGCTCTGCAGCGCCGACCCGGCGCCCGGCTCCGTGGGCGCCGCGCTGCCCGGCATCGAGCTGCGCCTGGTCGACGAGACGTGGGGCCAGGTCGAGGGCGAGGACCCCGGCCAGATCCAGGTCCGCGGCGACAACATCTTCTCCGGCTACTGGCCCGACGGCGCGGACGGCCCCGACGACGAGGGCTGGTACGCCACCGGAGACGTCGGCTTCCTCGACGCCGGGGGTGACCTCTTCCTCGTCGACCGGGTCAAGGAGCTGATCATCGTCAGCGGCTTCAACGTCTACCCCACCGAGGTGGAGGACGTGATCCGCGAGGTCGACGGCGTCACCGACGTCGCCGTCATCGGTGCCCCGGACGCCGAGACGGGCGAGGCCGTGGTGGCGTACGTCGTCGCGTCGCGGCCGCTGACCCACCTCGAGGAAGCGGTCCGTGCACACGCCGTCGTGCGGCTGGCGCGCTTCAAGCAGCCCACCCGCATCGAGGTCGTCGACGCCCTGCCGCTGACCGTGACCGGCAAGGTGCAGAAGGGCCGGCTCCGCGGGCTCGAGCGCCGCCGCCAGCTGGGGCTGCTCGAGTGAGTGCCGAGCCGCGCGTCACCTTCTACTCCCGGGTCGGCTGCCACCTCTGCGACGACGCACGGGCCGTGGTCGCGCGGGTGTGCGCGGACCTGGGGGAGTCGTTCGTCGAGGTCGACGTGGACAGCGACCCCGACCTCGAGGACCGCTTCGGCGAGGAGGTGCCCGTTACCTTCGTCGACGGTCGCCAGCACGACTTCTGGCGCGTGGACGAGGGTCGGTTGCGGGCTGCGCTGGGGGCGTGAGCTCCGGGCGCAGGGCGACCGTCAGTGGGCTCCTGGGCGACGACGTCGACGAAGCCCTGAGCCCAGCAGCACGGCTGCGCCGATGCCGGCGACGATGATGGTCCAGGCCGGGACGGCCTGCTGTTCGTGGTCGTCTGCGCCGACGGCTCCATCCGCAGCGCGAGGCTTCTCCGTGTCCACGCCCACCGCAGGTTGAGCGGGTGACCCGGTGAGCCGTTCGATCGCGTCCACTCGCCCAGGCGTGGCGGGAGCTGTCCCGCCGCACGAGGTCGCGGCCCGCTCCGAGCCATCGGTGGTGACGAAGACGAGGTAGCGCCGGTCGACCGCCATGCCTTCGAGGCCGCACGACGCACCGGACATCGCTGACTCGAAGAGGGCGACGGAACCGACGTCGCCGCGGTAGACCGCGTCGACGGCCACGGTGTAGGTGATCGGGTCGGTGCTGCTGACGACCCCGGTCCGGGGCGGCTCCGTCATGGCCGTGAGCGTCCCCGTGAAGATCTCGTCTGCGGCGGCCGCGAACTCGCCGGTTCGCTGGTAGGCGCAGGAGCATGCGAGCGCCGGCCCCGCGCCCCACGTCACCAGCGACGCTCCCGAGACGAGCACTGTCAGCACGATCGAGCCCCATCGGCGCATGGGGCTGTGACGACGTGGCGCAGGTGGTGGTTCCTACCGGGCATGCCTGTGACCCCGCCTCCTCGTGGGCAGCGGGGTGTGGGGCGGGATCATCTTCGAGGTGGTGGGATCCGGGGTGGGCCGGGGTCGGCGGGTCGATTGCGGTCCGAGACTGGGTTGGGTCTCGATACGCCTTCGCTCGTTCCTCGCTCCGGCTACTCGACCACCGAGGGTGAGGGGGCCCGGGACATCGCCCCTGATATGCCCTGCAGCACCCCGCGCGCAAGTCGAGGGGACCCCGTGTGGGGTGGGTCTTCTCACATGTGCTAGCCACCCCTGTTCTCGTTTTGTTCTCCCGTTCACAAACTCCTACAGTGGCGGAGTCCGAGCGAGGTTCGCGAGGACTGGAAAGAGCTGCTGTGACCGCACGGACCCCCGACTCCGCCCGGGACATCCCCGAGGCAACCGTCGCCAGGCTTCCCGTGTACCTGCGTGCCCTGATCAGCCTCGCCGAGGAGGGCACCACCACCTGCTCCAGCGAGGAGCTCGCGGCCTTCGCAGGCGTCAACAGCGCCAAGCTCCGCAAGGACCTGTCCTACCTCGGCAGCTACGGCACCCGCGGCGTCGGCTACGACGTCGAATACCTCCGCTACCAGATCGCCCGCGAGATCGGCGTGACCCAGGACTGGCCCGTGGTCATCGTGGGCATCGGAAACCTCGGCCACGCGCTCGCCAACTACTCCGGATTCCGCAGCCGCGGCTTCCGCGTCGTGGCGCTGCTCGACGCCGACCCGGACCGCCACGAGGAGGTCGTCGCCGGCCTCGACGTGCGCTCCTTCGAGGACCTCGAGTCCATCGTCGCCGAGCACGACGTCTCCATCGGCGTGATCGCCACCCCGGCCGTCGCCGCCCAGTCCGTCGCGGACCGGATGGTCGCCACCGGCATCACCAGCATCCTCAACTTCGCACCGGCGGTCCTGTCGGTGCCCGACGGCGTCGGCGTACGCAAGGTCGACCTGTCGATCGAGCTGCAGATCCTCGCCTACCACGAGCAGCGCAAGTCGATCGCGCCCGGAGCAGGAGCCGTGTCATGAGCGTCCTGGTCGTGGGGATCTCCCACAAGTCGGCGCCGGTCGAGCTGCTCGAGCGCCTCGCGCTCGACGCCGACGGCACCGTCAAGCTGATCTCCGACGTCATCGCCGGCGAGCACGTCTCGGAGGCCACGGCGATCGTCACCTGCAACCGCCTCGAGGTCTACGCCGAGGTCGACCGCTTCCACGGCAGCGTCGAGGACCTCTCCGGCCTCCTGGTGGAGCGCGCCGCGCAGTCGACCGAGGCGCTGCTGCCGCACCTCTACGTCCACTACGACGAGGGCGCGGTCTCCCACCTCTTCCAGGTCGCGGCCGGCCTCGACTCGATGGTCGTCGGCGAGGGCCAGATCCTCGGCCAGACCCGCGAGGCGCTGCGCGTCGGCCAGGAGCACGGCACCGTCGGCCCGGCGCTCAACACCCTCTTCCAGCAGGCCCTGCGCGTCGGCAAGCGGGCGCACGCCGAGACCGACATCGACCGCGCCGCCCCCTCGCTCGTCACCGCTGCGCTCGAGCGGAGCACGGTGCCGGTCGCCGGTGCCCGCGCCGTCGTGCTCGGCGCCGGTGCGATGGCGTCGCTCGCCGTGGCGCACCTGTCCCGCGGCGGAGCCGGCAGCATCTCGGTGCTCAACCGCACCGCCGCCAACGCCGAGCGGCTCGCCGCGGAGTACGCCGCCACGTCGGTGCCGCTGTCCGCGCTGGGCGACGAGCTCGCCGCCGCCGACATCGTCATCTCCTGCACCGGCTCGCCCGAGCCGCTGGTCCGCCTCGCCGACGTGGTGACCGCGCGCGGCGGCAGCGACCGCCCGCTCACCGTCATCGACCTCGCGCTGCCCCACGACGTCGACCCGTCGGTCGCCGACCTGCCGGGCGTCGAGCTGATCAGCCTCGCGGGCCTCGCCGACGAGCTGCGCGGCCTCGAGGCCACCGCCGGCGTCGAGGACGTCCGCACCATCGTCGGGCAGGAGATCTCCGCCTTCCTCGCCGTACGCCGCCAGGCGAGCGTGACGCCCACCGTCGTCGCGCTGCGCTCGATGGCCACCTCGGTGGTCGACGCGGAGATGGACCGCCTCGCCTCCCGGCTGCCCGGCCTCGACGAGGCCACCCGCGCCGAGGTGCTGCAGACCGTGCGCCGCGTGGCCGACAAGCTGCTCCACGAGCCGACCGTGCGGGTCAAGGAGCTGGCCGACGCCGAGCCGGCGGTGTCCTACACCGCCGCGCTGGCCGAGCTGTTCCGCCTCGACCCCGAGGCCGTGGACCGCATGACGCGAGCGGACGGCAAGCCATGAGTGCCCTTCCTGCCATCCGGCTCGGCACCCGCGCGTCCGCCCTGGCCACCACCCAGTCGGGCCACGTCGCCGACCTGATCCGCGAGCGCCTCGGCCGCGAGGTCGTGCTGGTCGAGGTCTCCACCGAGGGTGACCGGAGCTCGGCGCCGCTGGCCTCGATGGGGGGCACCGGCGTCTTCGTCAGCGCACTGCGCGACGCCCTGCTCGACGGCCGCGTCGACGTTGCCGTCCACTCGCTCAAGGATCTGCCCACCACGCCCGCCGACGGCATCGCGCTGGCGGCCGTGCCGCCGCGCGAGGACCCGCGCGACGTCGTCGTCGCCCGTGACGGCCTGACGCTGGGCGAGCTGCCGGTCGGCAGCCGCCTCGGCACCGGCTCGCCGCGCCGCGTCAGCCAGCTCGCGGCGCTCGGGCTCGGCCTGGAGCTCGAGGGCATCCGCGGCAACGTCGACACCCGGATCCGCAAGGTCCGCGAGGGCCAGGTCGACGCCGTCGTCCTCGCCCGCGCCGGCCTCGCGCGACTGGGTCGCCTCGACGAGGTCACCGAGGTCCTCGACCCGCTCCAGATGCTCCCCGCGCCCGGCCAGGGCGCCCTCGCCGTGGAGTGCCGCTCCGACGACGCCGAGCTGGTCGCCGGGCTCGCGCAGCTCGACGACGCCCCCACCCGCGCCGCGGTCACCGCCGAGCGCGCCGTGCTGTCCACCCTCGAGGCGGGCTGCTCCGCCCCGCTGGGTGCGCTCGCGGAGGTCGTGGACGGCGAGGACGGCGAGGAGCTGTGGCTGCGTGCCGTGGCCCTGTCGGAGGACGGCGGACTCTCGGTGCGGATGAGCGCGACAGGCCCGGTCGACGAGGCCGCCCGACTGGGAACACGCCTCGCGAGCGACATGCTCGACGAGGGAGCAGCAGACCTGATGACGGCACCACCTGAAGATGGACCACCAGTGAGGAACCAGCACGCATGACGCGAGTACAGACCCCGCAGGCCAGCAGCCAGGACAAGGGGGCCAACCCCGGGTGGGTGTCCTTTGTCGGCAGTGGACCCGGTGACCCGGGCCTGCTGACGGTGCGCGCCGTCGAGCTCCTCGGGAGTGCCGAGGTCATCGTCACCGAGGCCCCCGAGCACGTCGACCTCGTCCGCTCGGTGCTCGGCCTGGTCGAGGGCCCCGACGGGACCTGGGACGGCCCGGAGGTCGTCGACGGCGGGTTCGGCGAGGACGGCCAGCCCCTCACGCACGCCGCGCGCGCCAAGGTCGTCGTACGCCACGGCAAGAAGCAGCGCGTGGTGCGCCTGATGACCGGCGACCCGTTCCTCTACGCCTCCGGCCCCGAGGAGGCGCAGGCCTGCGTGAAGGCCGGCGTCGGCTTCGAGGTCGTCCCCGGCGTCTCCTCGGTGAGCGCGGTCCCGGCCTACGCCGGCATCCCGCTGACCACCAAGCGCCACCGCGAGATGTGCGTCGTCACGTGCGGCGAGAAGGTCGACTGGAGCGCCTACGCCGACGACCGCACCCTCGTCCTGCTCTCCGGCGTCGGCAGCATCGCCGAGACCGCCGCCGCCCTCATCGAGGCGGGCCGCTCGCCGCAGACGCCGGTCGCGATGACCCGCGTCGGCACCACCACCGAGCAGCAGACCCTGATCTCGACGCTGGCCGACATCGGCGCCGACGTCCGCGCGGCGCGCATCGCCCCGCCCGCGATCACCGTCATCGGCGACGTCGTCGACCTGCGCCAGACCCTGTCGTGGTTCGAGACCAAGCCGCTCTTCGGCTGGCGCGCCCTGGTGCCCCGCACCAAGGAGCAGGCCGGTTCGCTGTCGCGTCGCCTGCGCGAGTACGGCGCGGTGCCCGAGGAGGTGCCGACCATCTCCGTCGAGCCCCCGCGCAACCCGCTCCAGATGGACAAGGCCGTGCGCGGCCTCGTCGAGGGTCGCTACGAGTGGATCGCCTTCACCTCGGTCAACGCCGTCAAGGCGGTGCGCGAGAAGTTCGAGGAGTACGGCCTCGACGCCCGCGCCTTCTCCGGCCTCAAGATCGCCGCGGTCGGCGACAAGACCGCCGAGGCCATCGCCGCGTGGGGCCTGCGCGCCGACCTGGTGCCGTCGGGCGAGCAGTCCGCAGCCGGCCTCCTCGCCGAGTGGCCGCCCTACGACGAGGTGCTCGACCCGATCAACCGGGTCTTCCTGCCGCGCGCCGACATCGCCACCGAGAACCTCGTCGCCGGCCTGGTCGACCTCGGCTGGGAGTGCGACGACGTCACCGCCTACCGCACCGTGCGCGCCACCCCGCCGCCGGCGCCGGTGCGCGACGCGATCAAGACCGGCAAGTTCGACGCCGTCGTCTTCACCTCGTCCTCGACCGTGCGCAACCTCGTCGGCATCGCCGGCAAGCCGCACCCGTCGACGATCATCGCCGTGATCGGTCCCGCGACCGCCAAGACCGCCGAGGAGCACGGCCTGCGGGTCGACGTCCTCGCGCCGACGCCCGACGTCGAGGTGCTCGTCGACGCGCTGGCCGACTTCGGCTCGGCCCGACGCCTCGCGATGCTGGAGAGCGGCGAGCCCGTGACCCGGCCGAGCGAGCGCACCGCCTCGGGCCGTCGCAAGGCGCGCGCGAAGTGAGCGAGGAGCACCGCGATCTGGAGACGCCGCTCGTCCGTCCGCGCCGCCTGCGTCGTACGCCGGCGCTGCGGCGGATGGTGGCCGAGCACCACGTGGTGCCCAGCTCGCTGGTGCTCCCGGTCTTCGTGCGCGAGGGCCTCGCCGAGCCGCACCCGATCTCGTCGATGCCGGGCGTCGTCCAGCACTCGCGCGACTCGCTGAAGCGGGCCGTCGCCGAGGCTGCCGAGCTCGGGCTGGGCGGTGTGATGCTCTTCGGCATCCCCGAGCACAAGGACGCGACCGGCTCCGGCGCGATCGACCCGGGCGGGGTGCTGAACCTCGCGATCACCGACGTGGTCGCCGAGGTCGGTGACCAGCTCACGGTCATGTCGGACCTGTGCCTCGACGAGTTCACCGACCACGGCCACTGCGGGCTGCTGACGCCCGACGGCGAGGTCGACAACGACCAGACGCTGGCGGCGTACGCCGAGATGGCGCAGGCCCAGGCGGCCGCCGGTGTCGACATGGTCGGGCCCAGCGGGATGATGGACGGCCAGGTCGCCGTGGTGCGGCAGGCGCTCGACGCCGTTGCCTACAGCCACGTCTCGATCCTGGCCTACTCCGCGAAGTACGCCTCCGCCTTCTTCGGTCCGTTCCGCGAGGCGGTCGACTCCTCGCTGGTCGGCGACCGCAAGACCTACCAGCAGGACCCCGCCAATGCCGTCGAGGGCGTGCGCGAGGCGCTGCTCGACGTGGAGCAGGGCGCCGACATCGTCATGGTGAAGCCGGCCCTGGCCTTCCTCGACGTCGTACGCCGCGTGCGCGACGCCGTCGACGTGCCGGTCGCGGCCTACAACATCTCCGGTGAGTACTCGATGGTCGAGGCGGCCGCCGCCAACGGCTGGATCGACCGCGAGGCGGCGATCCTGGAGACCCTCACGTCCATCCACCGCGCCGGTGCCGACGTGATCCTCACCTACTGGGCCTCCGAGGCCGCGCGGCTGCTGCGCCGCTGACCCAGCGGCTCAGGGGTTGAGCAGCTGGGCCACGCAGGCGTTGAGCGCCGCGAGGTCGAGCGCGGAGATGCCCGAGGCCAGGCACTGCGCCCGGGCCTCCAGCTCGGTGAGCGGTGCCGTGATCGTCTCCGTGGGCAGCGGCAGCGGCGGGAGCGTCGTCGGCAGGACCGTGGGCAGCGTCGTCGGGACGGACGTCGGCACGGTCGTCGGGTCCTTGGTGGGCGTGGACGTCGGCGTCTGGGTCGGCGTCTGCGTCGGGGTGGTGGTCGGCGTCGTCGTGGGGGTGCTGGTCGGCGTCGGCTTCACGGTCGGGGTCGGCTTGTTGCCGCCCTTGTCGCCCGGATCGCGCTTGCCGTCCTTGTCGCCCTTGCCGTCGCGCGGACCGGGGTTCGCCGTCGTGTCGGGCATGGTCACGCCCGAGGTCAGCGTGGACGTCGGCACGGCGCTGAAGTCGCCGTCGAGGTAGGCCTGCATGATCTCCAGCACCAGGTCGACGTAGGCGTTGGAGTGGTTGTAGCGGTAGACCGAGGCGCGCTGCCCCTTCTCCTCCGACAGGTCGTCGTCGCCGGAGCAGAGGTAGACGGCCGTCGCCAGCGCGGAGTCGTCGACGTCCTGCGGGTTGCGGGTGCCGTCGCTGTCGCCGTCGACGCCCACGACCGACCAGGTCGAGGGGATGAACTGCATCGGTCCGACGGCGCGGTCCCAGCGGGTGTCGTCGTCGTACTGCCCGCCGTCGGTGTCGGCGATGGCCTGGGTGTCGTTCTTGCCGTTGAGGGCGATGCCGTAGATGCCCGGGCGGGCCACGCCCTGGTCGTCGAGGGCGTTGCCGCCGAATCGGCCGTGGTCGGACTCGACACGACCGATCGCGGCGATGAGCTCCCACGGGAGGTTGCAGCCGGGGTCGGCCTTGTTGATGACGCCCTCGGCGCGCTGGTAGGCCGAGAGGGCCGCCTGGGGGATGCTGCTGGCCGAGCCCGGGGTGAGGGCGGCGGCGCGGGTGACCGGGTCACCGATGCTGGCGGGCGCCTCGATGGCGGCGGCAGGGAGGACGGTGCCGTCGGGAAGGGTCTTCGAGCCGTCGGGGTCGGCGCTGGCCGACCCGACGCCCACGCCGGCGAGGCTGGCCGTCCAGGCGGCGGAGAGCACCGCAAGCGGGATGATCGCGGTCGCGCGGTGCAGCCGGCCGAAGCTCGCCATGTCTGTCATCTCCCCTGTGTCGTCCGGGTGTGATGATGCCCACTCAGGAGGCACCCACACCCGGGCAACGACGAATCCTGGCTCCACGTTACGCACGAGTTGCCTGTGGGCCAAGGCACACGGTCCGCGTGCGGGTGCGCACCGACTGGGGATCCTTTGTCCACCTGCGTGACAATGGCCGGGTGACCTCCGCGACGACCACCTCGACGACTGCGGCCAGCGAGGCCCTCTTCGAGCGCGCTCGAGCCGTGACCCCGGGCGGCGTGAACTCGCCCGTGCGTGCCTTCACCGCAGTCGGCGGGACGCCGCGCTTCATCACCTCCGCCTCGGGCGCCTGGCTCACCGACGCCGACGGCAACGACTACGTCGACCTGATCTGCTCGTGGGGCCCGATGCTGCTCGGCCACGCGCACCCCGACGTGCAGGCGGCGGTGGCCGGTGCCGTGGCCCGCGGTACGTCGTACGGCACCCCCACCGAGCCCGAGGTCGAGCTGGCCGAGGAGATCGTCGCCCGCACCCCGGTGGAGCGGGTGCGCTTCGTGTCCTCGGGCACCGAGGCGACCATGTCGGCGATCCGGCTGGCGCGGGGTGCGACCGGTCGCGACCTCGTCGTGAAGTTCGCCGGCTGCTACCACGGCCACGTCGACCCGCTGCTGGCCGAGGCCGGCTCCGGCATCGCCACGCTGGCGGTGCCCGGCACCAGCGGGGTGCCCGCGAGCTCGGCCGCCGAGACCCTCGTCCTGCCCTACAACGACCGCGACGCCGTGCAGGCGGCGTTCGAGGCGCACGGCCCGCGGATCGCCTGCCTGATCACCGAGGCCTTCCCGGGCAACATGGGCGTCGTCCCGCCCGCGCCGGGCTTCAACGCCTTCCTCGCCGAGACCTGCCGCGCCCACGGCGCGCTCTTCATCAGCGACGAGGTGATGACCGGGTTCCGCGCCACCGAGCAGGGCGGCTGGGGCCTCGACGGCGCGATCGAGGGCTGGGCGCCCGACCTGATGACCTTCGGCAAGGTGATGGGTGGCGGCTTCCCCGCCGCGGCGTTCGGCGGTCGAGCGGACCTGATGGCGCACCTCGCGCCCGAGGGCCGGGTCTACCAGGCCGGCACGCTCTCGGGGAACCCGGTGGCCACGACCGCGGGCCTTGCGACGCTGCGCCTGGCCACCCCGGAGGTCTACGCCCAGCTCGACGCGACCGCGCTGACGATCCGCACCGCCGTCGCGGAGCACCTCGCGGCCGCGGGCGTCCCGCACGTCGTCCAGGCGGCCGGCACGATGTTCTCGGTCTTCTTCCGCGACGCCGCGGTCCGCGACTTCGCGGAGGCCTCCACCCAGGACACCGCGGCCTACGCCGCCTTCTTCCACTCGATGCTGGACCAGGGCGTCTACCTCCCGCCGTCGGCGTACGAGGCGTGGTTCGTCTCCGCGGCCCACGACGAGCGGGCGGTCTCGACCGTCCTCGACGCGCTCCCGGCCGCCGCGCTGGCCGCCGCCACGGCAGGAGGTCACTGAGATGGCCGAGCAGACCACCGTCCACCTCCTGCGCCACGGTGAGGTCCACAACCCCGAGGGCGTGCTCTACGGCCGCCGCGACGGCTTCCACCTCTCCGCGCTGGGGCACCAGATGGCCCAGCGCATCGCCGAGACCATCGGCGAGCGCGACATCGTCCACCTCCGCACCTCCCCGCTCGAGCGCGCCCAGGAGACCGGCGCCCCGCTCGCGCAGGCCCGGGGCCTGACCCCCGTCGTGGACCCGCGCGTGATCGAGTCCACCAACGCCTTCGAGGGCCTCAGCTTCGGCGACGGCGCGATGACGATCATCAAGCGCCCGCGCCTGTGGCGCCACCTCTACAACCCCTTCACGCCGTCGTGGGGGGAGCCGTACGACGAGATCGCCGGGCGCATGGTCGCCGCGATCCACGACGCCCGCGACGCCGCCCGCGGCCACGAGGCGGTCGTGGTGTCGCACCAGCTCCCGATCTGGACGACGCGGCTCTTCCTCGAGAGGCGCAGCTACCTCCACCACCCCAAGAACCGCCAGTGCACCCTCTGCTCGCTGACCAGCATCGTCTTCGACGGCGACCGCTTGGTGCAGGTGCGCTACTCCGAGCCTGCCGGCGACCTGATCCCCGTCGCCGACCGCTCCGCCCCGTTCTCGGCCGGCGGGGCCGCGGCGAAGGAGCGACCCTGACCATGTCGCGCCGCCTCGCCGCGCCCCTCATGGCGCTCGCCTGCCTGCTCGCGCTGACGGGCTGCTCCGGCCTGTCCGGCACCGGTGAGAAGGGCTACATCTCCGGCACCGGGGTGCCCACCGAGGTGGAGGCGGTGGACAGAGGGGAGCCTGTCGAGCTGAGCGGCACGGACCTCGAGGGCGGCGACATCGACCTCGCCGACCTGCGCGGCAAGCCGGTCGTGGTCAACGTGTGGGCCTCGTGGTGCCCGCCGTGCATCACCGAGCAGCCCGACCTCAATGAAGCCGTGGCCGAGCTGGGCGACCAGGTGTCCTTCATCGGGCTCAACATCCGCGACGCCTCACGCCAGGACGCGCAGGCCTACGTCCGCGACCTCGAGGTGCCCTACCCCTCGATCTACTCCGCCGACGGGGCCGCGCTGCTGCCCTTCGCCGGCACCCTGACCCCGCGTTCGATCCCGAGCACGGTCGTGCTCGACGCCGAGGGCCGGATCGCAGCGTCGGTCAACGGCCGAATCCCCTCGACGCAGACGCTGGTCTCGCTGGTGGAGGCGGTCCTCGATGAGTGAGTGGTTCCAGGAGACGGCGCTGTCCGGGTCGATGCTGCTGGCGCTACCGGTGGCCCTGGCCGCCGGGCTCATCTCGTTCTTCAGCCCCTGCGTGATCCCGCTGCTGCCGGGCTACCTCTCCTACGCCACCGGCATCTCCGGCGGCGATCTCGAGCAGGCACGGCGCGGCCGCCTGGTGCTCGGCGCGGTCCTCTTCGTGCTCGGCTTCTCGGTCGTCTTCGTCCTCCTCGGCAGCCTCACCGGCGCGGCCGGCGCCTGGCTGTTCACCCACACGCGTCAGCTCAACGTCGTCCTCGGCGTCATCACGATCGGCCTCGGCGTCGCCTTCCTGGGTGGATTCGGGTTCCTCCAGCGGGACTGGCGGATCCACAAGGTGCCCGCCGTGGGCCTGGCGGCTGCGCCGCTCCTCGGCTTTCTCTTCGGCGTCGGCTGGACGCCGTGCGTGGGCCCGACGCTCGCTGCGATCAACGTGCTCTCGGTCAACGAGGCCACCGCTGGGCGGGGGGCACTGCTGTCCGGTGTCTTCGCCCTCGGCCTCGGGCTGCCCTTCATCGCGGCCGCGCTGGCCTACCGCCGGATGCTCGGCGCCTTCGCCGTCATCCGGCGCCACCAGGTGCTCATCGTTCGCGTGGGCGGCGCGATGATGATCCTCGTCGGCCTGCTGCTCGTCTCGGGCTGGTGGGACCGCATCGTCCAGTGGCTCCAGCTCCAGGTCGTCCAGGGATTCACGGTGCCGGTGTGACCGACCTCCAGCCCGACCTGCGCCAGCGGTCGTCCGACGACCGCCAGGCCACGTCACTTCCCAACGACCTCAACACGCGCGAGCTCGCGCGCTGGTCGTGGCGCCAGCTGACGTCGATGCGCACCGCCCTCGTGCTGCTCCTGCTGCTCGCGCTCGCGGCGATCCCCGGCTCGGTGATCCCGCAGGAGGACATCGACTCCCTCGCGGTCTCGCAGTGGCGCGACAACCACCCGCGCCTGGCCCCCATCTGGGACCGGCTCGACCTGTTCTCCGTCTACGGCTCGGTGTGGTTCTCCTCGATCTACATCCTGCTCATGATCTCGCTGGTCGGCTGCATCATCCCGCGCCTGTTCGTCTACGCCCGCGCGCTGCGCGCCCGGCCGCCCCGCGCCCCCCGGCACCTCACCCGGCTGCCCGAGTCGACGGCGTACACCACCGACGAGTCCCCCGAGGACGTGCTGGCGCGCGCCGCCGACGCGTTGCGGAGCAAGCGCTTCCGGGTGGAGACGTCGACCGGGTCCGACGCGGTGTCCGCCGAGCGCGGCTACCTCCGCGAGGCCGGCAACCTGCTGTTCCACCTCGCCGTGATCGTCGTCCTCGTCGGCGTCGCCGTCGGCAGCCTCTTCGGCTACAAGGGTGGCGTCATCATGCTCAACGGCGAGGACTACGGCTTCACCAACAACCTCACCCAGTACGACGACTTCGCCCCGGGCTCGCTCTTCGACCCCGACGTGATGGAGCCCTTCTCCTTCAGCATCACCGACTTCCAGGTGGACTGGCTCACCGAGGGCGGCCGGGCCGGCATGGCGCGCGAGTTCGTCGCCGAGCTCGACTACACGACCGAGCCGGGTGGCAAGACGCAGAACTACGACCTCCGGGTCAACCACCCGCTGACCATCGGCGGCACCGACATCTTCCTCATCGGCCACGGCTACGCCCCGGTCATCACGATCCGCGACGGCGAGGGCGAGGTCACCAAGTCCGGCCCCGTGGTGTTCCTGCCGACCAACGGCCAGACCTTCGAGTCCTTCGGCGTGGTCAAGGCGCCGTTCGCCCAGCCCGAGCAGATCGGGCTCGAGGGCACCTTCTACCCGACCTTCGCGATGGGCCGCGACGCCGACGGCAACCTCACCATGCCGTCGTCGATCTTCGGCTCCCTGGGTGACCCGCTGGTCTCGATGAGCCTGTGGACCGGTGACCTCGGCATCGACGACGGCTCCGCCTCGTCGGTCTACGTCCTCGACAAGGCCGACGCGACCCAGGTCCTGAAGGAGGACGGCCAGCCGTTCCGGATGGACCTGCGCCCCGGCGACACCGTGACGCTGCCGGACGGGCTCGGCACGGTGACGTTCGAGGGCGTGCAGCGCTGGAACAAGATCCAGATCAGCCGCAGCCCCGGCAAGCTGGTGGCCCTCGGCGGCGTGGTGCTCGCCCTGGTCGGCCTGCTGGGCTCGCTCTTCATCCGCCCGCGCCGGATGTGGGTGCGCGCGCGCAGGCAGGACGACGGCACCACCCGGGTCGAGGTGGCGCGGCTGGACCGGTCGTCCGGGGGAGACCCCGAGGACGGCGCGGCCGAGGTCGCCGAGATCGTGGCATCACTGCAGGCCCCCAGGGGTGCGCAGCCGACGAGCAGCAGCAGGAAGGATCAGTCGTGACCGACGCACAGTGGGAGGTCTTCAGCTACCAGGGCGTCATCGCCGCGGCGGTGCTCTACTTCCTCGCGATGCTGGCCTACTTCTTCGAGCTGGCCGGCCTGCGGAGTGTGGCGAAGGACGAGGAGGTCACGGACCAGCGCACCGCCATGGCCGGCCGTCTGGCGCTGGTGCTGTCCGTCTTCGGCGTGGTGGTCCACCTCGTGGCGCTCGTCGCGCGCGGGCTCGCGGCCGACCCCAACCGGGTGCCGTGGGGCAACATGTACGAGTTCACGATCTCCGGCACCTTCGTGGTGGCGCTGATCTTCGTGCTCTCGACCTTCCGCCTCGACATCGAGTGGCTGGGGCCCCTGGTCTCCACCTTCGTCGTCGCCGCGCTGATGGCGGCGTTCCTCGGCCTGGACGACGCCGTCCTCCCGCTGCCGGACGCGCTCAACTCACCGTGGCTGGTCATCCACGTCGTCTCGGCCGTGATCTCGACCGGCGCCTTCACCATCGGCGCGCTGCTGTCGGTGCTCTACCTCGTCAAGGCGCGCTCGAGCGCGACCACGGGCTACCTCGCCCGGGTGCCCGAGCCCAAGGTTCTTGACCGGCTGTCCTACCGGATGCACGCCTTCGGCTTCCCGGTGTGGACCTTCGCGGTCCTCATCACCGGCCCGATCTGGGCCCATCAGGCATGGGGCGCCTACTGGAACTGGGACCCGAAGGAGGTGTGGGCCTTCATCACCTGGGTGGTCTACGCCGCCTACCTGCACGCCCGCGCGACGGCGGGCTGGCGCGGGCGCAACGCCGCGATCCTGGCGCTGGTGGGTGTCTCGACGCTGTGGTTCAACTTCATCGGCATCAACTTCTTCAGCAGCTCCAGCCAGCACTCCTACGCCGAGGGCGCGGGGGCGGAGCGCTCAGTCGTCCTCCGGGTCGCGGCGGCGCCGGTCGAGTCCCCGCAGGAAGTCCGGGTCGTCGTCGGGGCCGACCACCCGCGGCGGTGAGGCACCGCCGCTGCCACCGTCGAGGCGGCGCAGCGCAAGCTTGACCAGCACCCACACGACAACCGCGATCGCGGCCACCACGAGCAGCACCTTCAGCATTCCTCCAATGTAGTCAGGTCCACCTAGGCTGGTCGCCGTGAAGGAGTTCGTGGTCTACACCGCCCTGCGGATCGTGCTGTTCCTTGCCTCGTTCGGGATCGTCATCGGGCTGATGGCGCTGGTCCTCGGCGGGCGCTACAACCTGTTCTGGGCGGTCGTGCTCGCGTTCCTGATATCCGGGATCGCGTCCTACTTCGTGCTGGACCGCCAGCGGGAGGCGTTCGCCCGGCGCGTCGAGGAACGGGCCGCGCGCGCCACCGCGGCCTTCGAGGAGCGCAAGGCGCGCGAGGACCGCGACGACCACGGGGACCCGCGCTGATCCCTGCTGGGCCCGCGCTCAGAAGCCCGTCAGGCTGTACGCCGGCGTGCTGAGGTCCGCCATCGCTGCGAAGCGGCGTACGTCGTCCTCCGCGCCCGTCAGGCGCCCGGCACGGTGCAGCTGCCGCACCGGCACGGCGCCGAGGTAGAGCGAGCCCAGCGTCTCGGCGCTGAGGCGTACGTCGGGCGCGTCGTCGGTGCGCGCGACCGTCGCGGCGCCGTCCGCGGTCGTGACCGCGAAGCGTCCTGCCGCGTGGCCCAGGGGGTCGTCGACCTCGACCACGACCGAGCCGTCGGCCGACCAGGGGCGGGCGGCGAGCGCGCGTGGGACGTCCAGCACCCGCAGCCAGAGGAACTCCTGGACCTCGGTCGTGCTCACCCGGTTGAGGTCGGTGAGGGCCCACATCAGCGGGTCCTCGGGGTGGAACAGGTTGAAGGTGACCTTGGCGGTCTGGTCCATGTGGCCGAGGAACGACCAGAGCGCGAGCTGGGCCTGCGGGGTGAGCGCCACCATCTCGTCGACCTTGACCGTCTTGTCCTCGCCGGGCTTCCAGATGGCGAAGCCGTCGACCGCGCCGCTCGCGTCGAGGTGCAACGCGACCCGGATCTTGCGGTTGGCGCCGCCGCTGCTGGGGTCCCAGGCGCCGGTGTGCATGTCCTCGTACGGGGCGGGCCAGGCCACCGAGCCCCGCTGGCGGGCGTGGAAGGTGTCGAAGACGGCCTTGACGTGCGGCCACGCGTCCGCGGGCTCGAGGAGCTCGACGCGGCCGGGATCGACGACGTCGCGCAGGCCGAAGCCGGGCGTGGTGTCGACGGTGACGCCCGTGCGGAAGGTGGCCGGGCCGAAGCCCCAGCGGCCGTAGATGGTGGCCTCGGCCGCGGTCAGGGCGGCCATAGGCACTCCCTGGGCGACGGCGTCGGCGAGGTCGTCCTCGATGAGCCGGCGCAGCAGGCCCCTGCGCCGGTGGGCCGCGCTGGTGGTGACGTCGGTGATCATCCGCAGTGGCAGCAGCTCGCGACCGGCGTTGAGGCTCTTGTCGAAGCTGGCGTAGGTCGCGACGGGCATGGGACCGGCGCCGAGCTCGCCCTCGGGCAGCCAGGCGCCGCGGACGATCACGTCGTCGGCGCGGTAGTGCCGCACCCACCGCTCGACGCTGTCGTCCTCGGGCCGGTCCTCGCGGAAGCCGCGCAGCACCGCCTCGATCCACCCGCGACGGCGGGCGGCCGCGGCAGGGGAGTCGTCGGAGAAGTCGAGGAGGGCGAAGTCGTAGTCCACCCGCTCACGCTAGTGAGCGGCCCGGTGGCCCGCCACGGGTTATCCGAGCAGGAGCAGCGGCACCGCGACGAGAACCGACCAGATCAGCTCGGAGGCGCCCGTGGCCGCGAGGACGGGGATGAGGGCGGGTCCCGTGGCGCCGCCGAGGACGGCGCGGGTCGGGGCGCCCGCGCGGGCCAGGAAGCCGAGCCCGACCAGCACCCACCATGTCATGGCGGCGGCGACCGCGACGACCGCGGCTGCGGCGACGAGGACGAGGAAGGCATAGAGGTAGCGGGTGCGCTCGTCGCCGAGGCGTACGGCCAGGGTGCGCTTGCCGGCGACGGTGTCGGTGGGGATGTCACGCAGGTTGTTGGCGACCAGGATCGCGCAGGCCAGAGCGCCGATGCCGACGCCGGCGTAGAGGGCGGCCCACTCCCAGGTCTGCGTCTGGACGTAGGTCGTGCCGATGACCGCGACGAGTCCGAAGAAGACGAAGACCATGACCTCGCCGAGCCCGAGGTAGCCGTAGGGCTTGTCGCCGCCGGTGTAGAACCAGGCGGCCACGACGCACACCAGGCCCACCGCCACCAGCCACCAGGCGGTCGTCGCGGCGAGGACCAGCCCGGCGAGAGCGGCCACGCCGAAGGCGGCGAAGGCGGCGGCCTTCACCGCTCCCGGGGTCGCCGCGCCCGAGCCCACCAGGCGCATCGGCCCGACCCGGTCGGCGTCGGTGCCGCGGATGCCGTCGGAGTAGTCGTTGGCGTAGTTGACCCCGACCTGGAGCGCGAGGCTCACCACGAGGGCCAGCAGGGCCTTCCACCACACCGCGTGGTCGGCGTGTGCCGCGACGCCGGTGCCGGCGAGCACGGGGGCGACGGCGGCGGGCAGGGTGCGGGGCCGGGCGCCGGCGAGCCAGTCAGCGGTGGAGGTCACCGACCGATTCTGGCAGGGGACCGTCCGGCTCCATCGGCAAGGGCTCCTGCGAGAGCGCGACGCCCGCGGGCTCGGGTCCGCCCGCCCGCGCGTCGGCGAGGACGTCGGCCGGGACGTGCTGCTCGAGGAAGCGTCGCCCGGAGTGCGCCGAGGCATGGAGGCCGACAGCACCGACGGTGACGATCGCCGCGATGGTGAGCCACCCGAAGGCGCCCCACTCCATCGCGAGGAAGCCGTAGGCCGCCGGCGCCCAGAACCGGCCGAGCGTGCCGCCGAGCTCGGAGACGCCCTGGTAGTCGCCGCGGCGGCGGGGATCCATCAGCTCGGCCTCCAGCGTCCAGCCCGACGCGGACAGGAACAGCTCGGCCCAGGTGAGGACGATGTGACCGACGAAGAACAGCACGATCGTGAGCCAGCCGGTCGTCTCGTGGGTGGCGAGCGTGACGAGGCAGGTCAGCACGAAGAACAGCGTCGAGAGGCGTACGGCGCGCAGGGCGGTCTCGACGTCGCGGATGCCGCGCGAGGCGAGCCGCGGCAGCACGATGCACATGACCGTGTTGGTGCCGAAGAGCACCGCGACGAGCACCTTCGGGGCGTCGGTCTCGGTCACCAGCCACACGGGGATGACGGTGTGCAGGAGCACCTGGTTGGTCCACATGACACCCGTGAAGAACGTGACCGCGATCCAGCTGCGGTTGCGGATGGCGGGGATGCCCTCGGGCTTCACCCGTGGCTCGGAGCTGCGCTTGTCGTGGGTGGCGTCGGGCAGGCGGGGGATCGCCGCGCTGTTGAGGAGGAACAGCACCGCGCTCACCAGCGGCGCCCACCGGAGGGCCTCGGTGCCGAAGGCGATCGCGCCCGCGCCGAGGAAGGCACCGATGCTGAAGCCGACGTTGAGTGCGGAGTAGAGGTAGGCGCGCGACTCCACCCGCTCCGCCGGCGGCAGGATGTCGATGACGTAGGCGCCGTGCGCCGTGCCGCCGAGGGTGCCCGCGACCTCCATCGCCACGGCGAGCGCGACGTACTCGGGGAAGCTGTCGATGAAGGGCCACGCCAGGAAGAGCGCTCCCTGGACCGCCGCCGACAGGGTCCACATCCGCTTGGGGCCGAAGTGGTCGACCAGCTTGCCCATCGGCACCGCGACGATGAAGCTCGCGATCGCCGCGATCGTGAGGCCGATGCCCACCTCGCCCAGCGAGAGGCCGACCACCAGGGTGAAGAAGACCGCCGACCCGGCGAGGAAGGTGCCGTCACCGGAGGCGAAGAGCAGCGACTGGATCGACAGCCGCCGGGCGAGGGTGGACGGTGGCGTGGCGTAGTTCTTCAGGGCGGTGAGCATCGCCGGTCATCCTCTCCCGCGGGGGCGCCGGGCGTCCTGTCATTTACCCGTCGCGGGAGTCGTCCTCGTCACGTCCGGGGTCGCGTCCCTCGGACATCCGCCGGGTGTCGCGCCGGATGCCCTCGGCACGCCGCTTCTCGAACAGCAGGATGGCCACGACCACGCCCGTCGTCACCAGGACGACGAGCACGAGCCGGAAGAGGTCCACGCTAGGCCCCCGGCACCACGCGCAGGTCACGGTCGGCGCCGTCGCCGAGGGCGCGCAGGGCCTCCTGGTAGGCCTCGCTGTCGTGGGCGGCGCGGGCGGCGTCCACCGACTCGAACTCGATGACGACCGTGCGCGTCTGCTCGCCCTGCTCGTAGGTCATCTCGGGATTGCCGCGCGCGAGGAACCGGCCGCCGGCCTCGCGGATGGCCGGCCCCGCCAGCTCGGCGTACGCCGCGACCTTGGCGGGGTCGTGCACGGACTTGTAGACACAGATCCAGTAGGCACTCATGACCCCGAGCCTACGGAGCACTAGCGTTCGGCGTGTGACTCACCTCCGGCCCTCGGACGAGCCCTCGGTCGCGATCAGGCAGCTGTCGCGCTGGCTCGAGGCCGACACCCCCGCCCCGCTGCTGATCGAGACGTCCGGCTCCACCGGCCGGCCCAAGGGCGTCGTGCTGCCCCGCCGGGCCGTCCTGGCGAGCGTGGAGGCGTCCGCGCGCAGGCTGGGCGCGTCGGGCCGGTGGCTGCTGGCGCTGCCGTCGTCGTACGTCGCCGGGGTGCAGGTCATCGTGCGCTCGCTGGTCGCCGGGCACGAGCCGGTCGTCGTCGACGGCCTCGACGTCGGGCGCGCCTCGGCGGCCCACCACGGCGACACCCCGACCTTCGTCTCCCTCGTCCCGACCCAGCTCCACCGGATCATGACCGACCCCGACCAGGTCGCGGCGCTCGCGCGCTGCCACACCGTGCTCGTCGGCGGGGCGGGGCTCGACCCCGACCTACGCCGGCGCGCCGAGGGGCAGGGCGTGCGGCTGGTCTCGACCTACGGCTCCTCGGAGACGGCCGGCGGGTGCGTCTACGACGGCGTGCCGCTCGACGGCGTGGGGGTGACCCTCGGCGCGGAGGGGCGCATCCGCATCGGCGGCCCCACGCTCTTCAGCCACTACGACAACGATCCCGGGCTGACCGCCGAGACCGTCGTGGACGGCTGGTACGTCACCTCCGACGCAGGCCGCTTCGACGAGGACGGACGCCTCCAGGTCCTCGGTCGCGTCGACGACGTCGTCATCAGCGGCGGGGTGAAGATCCCGCTCACCGCGGTCGCCGATCGGCTCCGCCGCCACCTGCTGGTGCAGGAGGCCGAGGTCTTCGGCGTGCCCGACCCCGAGTGGGGGCAGAAGCTCGTCGCGGTGCTCGTCGGCACCGCTCACGACGCGGAGCTGCGCGACTGGATCAGCGCCGAGCACCCGCGCTCGTGGGCCCCGCGCGAGTTCCGCTGGGTCGAGCAGCTCCCGCTCCTGCCCAACGGCAAGGTCGACCGCCAGGCTGTCCGGGCCGGCCTCTGATGCGCGACCTGCACGTCTTCGCGATCGGGCTGCGCACCCGCTTCCGTGGCATCACCGTGCGCGAGGGCGTGCTGCTGCACGGCGAGGCCGGCTGGGGGGAGTGGTCGCCCTTCCTGGAGTACGACGACGCCACCTCGCGGCCGTGGCTGGCGGCCGCCCGCGAGGCCGCCGACGTGGGCTGGCCGGCGCCGCTGCGCGACCGCGTGCCCGTCAACGTCACCGTCCCCGCCACCGATCCGGAGCGGGCGCACGCGATCGTCACCGCCGGCGGGTGCCGCACCGCCAAGGTCAAGGTCGCCGAGCGCGGCCAGGTGCTCGCCGACGACCTGGCCCGGGTCGAGGCCGTCCGCGACGCCCTCGGTCCCGCCGGCCTGGTCCGTGTCGACGCCAACGGCGCCTGGGACGTCGACGAGGCGGTCCGGGCGATCGCCGCCCTCGACCGCGCCGCCGGCGGGCTGGAGTACGTCGAGCAGCCGGTCGCCTCGGTCGAGGACCTCGCCGTCGTGCGCCGCCGCGTCTCGGTCCCGATCGCTGCCGACGAGTCGATCCGACGTGCCGAGGACCCCTACCGCGTGCGTGACCTCGAGGCGGCCGACATCGCGGTGCTGAAGGTGCAGCCGCTGGGCGGCGTACGTGCCTGCCTGCGGATCGCCGAGGACATCGGGCTGCCCGTGGTCGTCTCCAGCGCCATCGAGTCCAGCGTCGGCATCGCCGCCGGCGTCGCCCTCGCGGCCGCACTCCCCGAGCTCCACCACGCCAGCGGCCTCGCCACCGTGCAGATGCTCACCGGTGACGTCGTGGCGGACCCGCTGCTGCCGGTCGACGGCATGCTGGCTGTCGTCCGCCCCGACGTCGACGAGGCCGCCCTGGCCGGGGTCGCCGCCACCGACGACCGCGTCGCCCACTGGCGCGCGCGGCTGGAGTCGGTAGGGCAGGATCCCCGGACATGACCACCCCGTCGACCGCGCTCGCCCGCACCGTCGTGACCGCGCTCCGCGGGTCCGGGGTGCGCGAGGTGGTGCTCGCGCCCGGCTCGCGCAACGCCCCGCTGTCCTTCGCGCTGTACGACGCCGCACAGGCCGGCGGGCTGCGGCTGCACACCCGCATCGACGAGCGCACGGCCGGCTTCCTGGCGCTCGGCCTCGGCAAGGTGACCGGGCGCCCGGCCGCCGTGGTCTGCACGTCGGGCACGGCGGTGGCCAACCTGCTGCCCGCGGTGGTCGAGGCCGCGCACGCCGGCGTACCGCTCGTGGTCGTCACCGCCGACCGGCCGGCACGGCTGCGGGGCACCGGCGCCAACCAGACCACCGACCAGGTCGGCATCTTCGGCGCCTTCGCCCCCACGCTCGACGTGGCGGCGGCGGACCTCGACGAGCTGCTGGGCTTCGTCCGCACCCACGACTGGGTGCGCCCGGTCCACCTCAACGTCCAGCTCGACGACCCGCTGCTCCCCGACGACGACGGCTGGGACGGCGGGGACGTGCCCACGTGGGCGGTCACCCTCCAGGCGCCCGACCGGGACGTGGCCGAGCTCGCCCCGGGCCCGCGCACGGTGGTGGTCGCCGGCGACGACGCCGGCCCGCCGGCCCGCCAGCTCGCGGAGAGCGGCAGCTGGCCGCTGCTGGCCGAGCCGTCCAGCGGCTGTCGCACCGGCGACACGGTGATCCGCACCTATCGGCTCCTGCTCGGCACCGAGCTGGGCGACCGGATCGAGCGCGTGGTGGTCTTCGGCCACCCGACCCTGTCCCGCCCGGTGTCCCGGCTGCTCGCCCGTGACGACGTCGAGGTGGTGTCGGTCCGCCACCGCGGGACCTGGCCCGACCGGCCCTTCGCGGTGTCGAGCGAGCACGACGGCGTCAGGGTCGCGGTCGCCGACGACCCGGCCTGGCTGGAGGAGTGGCGACTCGCCGACCGGTCCGTCGGCCGGAAGCTCGACCGGCTCCTCGCCGTCGAGCCCGACCTCACGCCGCACGAGGTGGCGGGCGCGGTCAGTCGCTCGGTCCCCCCGGGAGGGCTGCTCGTCGTCGGCGCCTCGAACCCCGTCCGCGACCTCGACCTGATGGTCGCGCCCTACGAGGTGGGCGGGCGCCGCAAGGTGATCGCCAACCGCGGCCTGGCCGGCATCGACGGCACCACGAGCACCGCCATCGGCGCCGCGCTGGGCCGGCCGCGGTCCTCGCGCGCCTTCGCGCTCGTGGGCGATGTGACGTTCCTGCACGACACCACCGGGCTGTTCCTCGGTCCCCGCGAGGAGCGTCCCGACCTCACGATCGTGGTGGTCAACGACGACGGCGGCTCCATCTTCGCCACCCTCGAGCAGGGGGCGCCGGAGCACGCCGACCGCTTCGACACTCTCTTCGGCACCCCGCACGGCGTCGACCTGGCCAGCCTGTGCGCGGCCGCCCGGGTCCCGCACCTGCGCGTCGACAGCCTGCCCGAGCTCGAGCAGGCGCTGCTGATGCCCAACGGCGGCATCGAGGTCGTCGAGGCGCGAGTACGCCGCGACAACCGCCGCGAGCTGGACGAAAAGATCCGCGCGCTGACCCCCTGAGACAGGGGGCCAACGCGCGGATCGTGGTCGTGCGTGGTGGGTGTCGTTCAGCCGATCAGGCCTGCGGGGTCTCCCACACGCGGACCCAGTCGACGTACATGTGCTGCGGGAGCTTCTTGTCGTTCATCTCCAGCGCCTCGTAGTCGGAGGCCAGCAGGCTCAGGATGAGGTACTGGCGCTCCTTGGAGACGTGGGCCGACGTGCGCCAGGTCTCCTTGCCGTCGATGTAGAAGACGATCTTCTTCGGGTCCCACTTGACCGAGAACACGTGGTAGTTCTTCGACCAGCCGTCGCGCTTGTTCTTCAGGAACGACTTCGAGTCCTTGATCCACGAGCCGGTCTTGATGAGCTTGTTGCCCTTGTACCAGTGGATGAAGCTCGTCAGGCCGCCCTGCGGGTGCTTGTCACCGAAGTACTCGATGACGTCGATCTCGTGACCGGCGCTGCGCGGGCTGTTCTCGTCGATCGGCTGCGACCAGAAGCTGGCGTGCTGGCCCTGGAGCTTGTTCATCTTGATGCGGGCGGCGGCGACGCCGTACTTGAAGCTGAAGCCGTCCTTGGTGCCGACGTGGCCGTTGAGGCGGTAAGCGATCTTCTTCTTCAGCTTGCGCGACTTCGCCAGGCACTTGCCCTTGGCCTCGCGGTCCTTGATGACGCTCAGGCGCAGCGCGCCCGAGCCGACCTTGACGGCCTTCGGGTCACCCTTGGAGCAGGCCCGCTTGCTGGTGGGCTCGTAGTCCTGGCCGCGCATGCTCCACACGGGGTTCAGGGTGCCGCCGGAGAACTCGTCGGTGAAGGTCGGGGTCAGCCACTGCGTGGTGTCGGCGCTGTCGCTGGTGACCGGCTTGAGGCCCTTGTACTTCTGGGCGACGACCCGGTAGGCCAGGGGCGCACCGCCCTTGGAGACGGCGGCGGAGAAGTGGGCGCGGCCCGACTTCTCCTGCTTGGCCTTGCCGACCTTCTTCCACGAGGAGCCGTTGAGCTGCTGGAGGACCACCGGGCGGCCGACCTTGACCGGCTTGATGGTGGCGGTGACGGCGGCCTTGGCCGAGTTGGCGCTGGCAGTGCGCTTGCCCTGCTGGACGATCTGGGGAAGCACCTCCAACGAGATCTTCTGGTTCGCCTTCTTCGTCACCGCGACCGACGCGGAACGCGTCGTGGAGTCGGTGGCCGACCCGGTCTCGGTCGACAGGAGCAAGGACGCGGGCAGGAGCAGCGCGGCGACGCTGCCTGCGAGCACGCGGCGTGCAGACATGTGAACTCTCTTCGTCTCGGGTGCGATTCGGTGTTTCCCCCAGGGCACTCCACCCAGTCGGGAGCAGGTCACACCTTAACCTTGCGTCCCACCCGTCGGGCGATTCCCCGCAGGTTGGGCCGGGCCTAGTCTGGTCGTGTGCAGATCACCAAGCTCGGCCACGCGTGCGTCCGGGTCCGGGGTGACGGCGGTGTCGTCGTGATCGATCCGGGCGTCTTCACCGACCCCTCCGCGCTCGACGGCGCCGACGCGGTGCTCCTCACCCACGAGCACGCCGACCACGTGCACGCCGACCACCTGCGCGGGCGGGACGTGCCGATCTGGACCATCGCCGCCGTGGAACGCCTGCTGCGCGAGCAGGCGCCCGACGTGGCCGCGCGGGTCACGGTCGTCCGCCCCGGCGACCGCCTCGAGGTCGCCGGAACGGCGGTGGAGGTGGTCGGCGAGAAGCACGCCGTGATCCATCCCGACTACGACCGCTTCGACAACTCCGGCTACGTCCTGGAGTCGGACGGCACCAGCGTCTACCACCCCGGCGACGCCCTCACCCCGCCCGGACGGCCCGTCGACGTGCTGCTGGCGCCGGTGAGTGCTCCGTGGCTGAAGGTGTCGGAGGCCGTCGACTTCGTGCGCGAGGTGGGCGCGCCCACCTCGCTCGGCATCCACGACCGTGTCTACAGCGACGTCGGCCTCGACATGGTGGCCTCGCACATGGCCAACCTGCTGCCCGCCGGGCAGTCCTTCGAGCGCCGCGAGCCCGGCCAGCGCCTCTGACAGCGCGCGCTCCGGTGCGGGTCAGCCGGCGCTGAGCGCGTCGCGGACCGGGACGAACTTCGCCTGGGACTCCGCGAGCTCGGCCTCGGGGTCGGAGCTGGCGACGATGCCGCACCCGGCGAAGAGGCGTACGCCCTCCTCGATGACCATCGCCGAGCGCAGCGCGATGCCCCACTCGCCGTCGCCCGAGGCGTCCATCCAGCCGACGGGGCCGGCGTAGCGGTCACGCGGCATGCCCTCGACCTCGTCGATCAGCCGGATCGCGGCGGGTGTCGGGGTGCCGCCGACGGCGGCCGACGGGTGCAGCGACTCCGCGAGCTCCAGCGACGTCGCCTCGTCGTGGACGACCCCGTTGACGTCGGTGGCCAGGTGCATCACGTTGGGCAGGTGGAGGACGAACGGCGCCTCCGGCACGTTCATCGACGAGCAGTGCGGCTCCAGCGCGTCGGCGACCGAGCGCACGGCGTACTCGTGCTCCTCGAGGTCCTTCGACGAACGCGCGAGCGTGGCGGCGAGCGCCAGGTCGCGATCGTCGTCGCCCGTACGCCGGATCGTGCCGGCCAGCACGCGCGAGGTCACCAGGCCGCGCTCGCGGCGCACCAGCATCTCCGGGGTGGCGCCGAAGATGCCGTCGACGTGGAAGGTCCAGCACATCTCGTAGTGCTCGGCGAGGCGGAGCAGCGGCCAACGCACGTCGAGGGGGACGTCCGTGGTGGCGATCAGGTCGCGGGCCAGGACCACCTTCTCCAGGTCGCCCGCCCCGATGCGGCCGACCGCCTCCGCGACGACCGACATCCACTCCTCGCCGTTGAGCGCGCCGTCGGAGAAGACCAGGCCCACGGGCGGGTCGGGCGGCGTGGCGGGGGCGAGCACCGGCTCCTCGACGGAGACCGTGGTGAGCCAGGTGCGGTCACCGCGCCGACCGACGACGACCTGCGGGATCACCAGCACCGACTCGCCGGGCTCGTCGGCGAACGCGAAGGCGCCGAAGCACACCAGCCCGGTGCCGGGCTCGTTGACGCTGTCGTCGACCTCGGCGCGCGCGACGGTCTCGGACCACCACTTCACCGCGTCGCTGAACCGGGTGTGCCCGGAGGTCTCCAGGCGTGCCGCGACTCCCCAGCCCACCAGGCCCTCGCCGCGGCGCAGCCAGCTGACCGGCTCCTGCCGCGGCAGCAGGTCGAGGAGCGGGAGGTCCGCCAGGTCCACCGGGACGGTGCGCACGACGAGGGGCGCGGCGGGTCCGGGGACGGCGGCGGACGCGGGGGTCGTCACGAGGCGGCAGCCTACGCCGGTGGTCCGAACCGCCTGCGCGCAGATGGCGCAAAGCGTGAACAGGACGGCTGGTGCTGACCTAGGTTGCGGCGGTACACCAGGGAGTGAAGGGGACACCCGTGCCTGCTCAGGAATCGCCGCTCACGCGGCTCACGCGCCACGCCCGCGCCCGCGCCCTCGAGGTCGCGGTCGCCGAGCCGAGCGGTGCGTCCTGGTCGACGCTGACCTGGAACGAGCTCTACCGCCGTGTCATCGACGGCGCCGCCGGCATGATCGAGGCCGGGGTCAACCCCGGCTCCGTCGTCGTGATCCGGGTGCCCACCGGCATCCGGCTGCTCGAGCTCGAGCTCGCCACGCGCGTCGCCGGTGCCGTGCCGCTGCTGCTGCCCGAGCACCTCGACCCGGCGGAGGTCGCGCGGCTCCTCGACGAGATCGAGGTGCGCCTGGTGATCGTCGACGACGAGAGCCGCCTGGCCCTGCTGCGCCGTGCGGTGCTCGCCGAGGCGCAGCTCTTCGAGTGCGACGACCGGTCCTGGGAGCGGTTGCGTGGCATGGGCCTCGAGCGCCGCAAGCGCCAGCCCGACGTGCTGGGCTGGGTGGACGGCGTACGTGCCGGCTCCCCGAGCAGCGCCGTGCTCGGCCTGCCGCGCGAGAAGGGCCCGGCCTGGCTCTTCCGTCCGGAGTCGTCCGGCGCGCTGTCCGACCTGACCGCCGACGACGTGGTCGTGCTCACCGGCGAGGCCACCGACCGCTTCACCACCGTCGTGCGTGACGCCCACCTCGGCGCCGGCTGCACCCTGGTCTGGGTCGAGGGTCCCGAGCGGCTCGAGGCGGCGCTCGCGCAGTTCTCGCCCACCCACGTCCTGCTCGACCACGCCGCCGCCCGGGTCCTGGAGGACCTCATCGAGGTGGGCACCGTCGACGGCGCCCCCTGGCACCAGACTCCGCGGGACGTCCTCGAGGCGACCTCGGCGCGGGTGGCCGAGGCCCGGCTGGGATCACGTGGCCGCAAGCTGGCTGACGAGGTCTCGGCCCTCGTGCCGTGGTGGGGCGGCCGGGTCCGGGTGCTCGCCCTCGACGCGCGGGTGAACCGCACCATCAGCGGCCTCGCCACCACGCTGGGCTTCCGCATCGGTCGCATCGCCCACCACCCCGCGGTCCGGCTGGACCTGGCCCGGGAGCACGCGGTGGTGGACGTCCCCGCCGCGCCGACGGCCGAGGCTGCCTCGGAGGTGCTGCCCCGGCGCGGTGGCCGGACCAGCGACCTGGACAGCGCCTTCTCCCTCGCTGGCACACCCGGGAGCTGAGGTCAGGAGCGATAGACGATCACCTTGTCGCCGAGCCTGACCTGGTCGAACAGCCACGCCACCGCCGCCCGGTCGCGGACGTTGACGCACCCGTGCGACGCCCCGTTGTAGACGTTGGCGGCGAAGTCGGGGGAGTAGTGCACGGCCTGCCCGCCCGAGAAGAACATCGCGAACGGCATGGGGGTGTCGTAGAGGCTCGAGACGTGGTCGCGCGACTTGCGGAACACGGAGAACGCACCCTCGCGCGTCGGCAGCTCGTCGGAGCCGAACCGCACCTCCACGGTCCTCAGCACCACGCCGTCGACCACCCAGCGCAGCGAGCGTGACGACTTGTCGACGCACATGGCGCGGCCCGTCGTGCAGCGCGGGTCGAGGGCGGGACCCTGCGGCACGATGTTGAACAGCTCGGCCTTCGTGGGGGCGCTGGTCATGTCCTCGAGGCGCGTCAGGGTGCGGCGGTCGACCTGGCCGGTGACCGGGATCCGGCGCTTGGCCTGGAAGCCCTTCACGGCCTCGACGGTCGAGCGGGCGTAGCGGCCCGTCACCCGGCCGTCGTACCACCTGACCTGCTTGAGCCGCGCCTGCACCTGGCGCACCCGCATCCCCGCGTCGCCGCGCTCGAGCAGCGGTCGGCCGGGGGTGTAGACGTTGTGCAGAGCCTCGGTGGTGGGCTCGGTGGTGAGCGAGACGACCTTGAGCCAGGTGCGCTCGTCGACGACGCCGTCGGCGGTCCAGCCGCGGCGCCGCTGGAACGTCGCGACCCCGGCGCGGGTCTCCTCGTCGAAGCGGCTGGTCACCACCTCGGAGTGCAGGTCCAGCTGGTGGAGCCGGCTCTGCAGCACGCGCACCCGCCAGCCCTTGTCGCCGGGACGCATGGGCTCGAAGCCGCGCGCCGACGCGCCGGTCGACGGAGCCGCGGCCGAGGGGGACGACCCGACGGCGGTGAGCACCGCGACGGTGCACAGCAGAGCGAGCAGGACGGCGACGAGGCGCGACGAGGCGTACGGCGTGTGGTGCGGCATGAGGTTCCTCCCCCGGGAGCCGTCGACCGAGTGGTCGACGCGTCGATCATAAGGACGCGCACGGACACCCCCGCGTTGCACGGCCTCAGGCTGGGACGCCTACGCTCGGCGCGTGGCCCGCGCTGACCTGGACAAGCAACCGACCGACGTACGTCGCATGTTCGACACCGTCGCCAAGCGCTACGACCTCACCAACGACCTCATGACCGCCGGGATCCAGCGCAGCTGGCGACGCTCGATGGTCGCCGCCGTGGCGCCGCGCAGCGGCGACCTGGTGCTCGACCTCGCCGCGGGCACGGGGTGCTCCAGCGAGCCCTTCGCAGCCCACGGCGCCACCGCGGTGCCGTGCGACTTCTCCGTCGGGATGCTGCAGCAGGGCCGCAAGGACCGCCCGGGCCTGCCGTTCGTGGCCGGCGACGGCACGCGGCTGCCGTTCCTCGACGACACCTTCGACGCCGTGACCATCTCCTACGGCCTGCGCAACTTCGTCGACCCCGTCAAGGGGCTGCGGGAGATGCTGCGCGTCACCCGCCCCGGCGGTCGTCTGGTCGTGTGCGAGTTCAGCACTCCGACCAACGGCGCCTTCCGGTCGCTCTACATGGACGGCTTCATGCGAGCGCTGCCGCGGATCGCGTCGGTGACCGCCAGCGCGAGCGACGCCTACGTCTACCTCGCCGAGTCGATCCTCGCCTGGCCCGACCAGGCCGGCCTCGCCGACCTCGTCGCCGAGGCGGGCTGGACGAACCCCGAGTGGCGCAACCTCACGGGCGGCATCGTCGCCCTGCACCGGGCGACCGCCTGAGTGATTTAGCGCACGAGATCGTGCCTAAATCCGCAGGTCAGGTGGCGTGAGCCAGGTCACCACCCCGACGTGACGCACGCCGCATCCGAGTCCTAGACTGTGGCCCGCGCCACTCGTGAAGACATTCACAAGGTCACATGTCCTTCACTCCGCCCGGCGCTGGTCACACCGGAAGGGAATCGATGGAGCTCTACACCCCGGTCCTCGCCCTGGCGCTGCTCGCGACGGGCTTCGCGGTCTTCTCCGTCGTCATCAGCGCCTTCACCGGCCCCAAGCGCTACAACCGGGCGAAGCTCGACTCCTACGAGTGCGGCATCGAGCCGACGCCGCAGCCGATCGGCGGCGGCCGCATCCCGGTGAAGTACTTCATCACCGCGATGCTCTTCATCATCTTCGACATCGAGATCATCTTCCTCTACCCCTGGGCCGTCCACTTCGACGCGATGGCCCTGTTCGGGCTGGTCGAGATGGTCCTCTTCATCGGCACGGTCTTCGTCGCCTACGCATACGTGTGGCGACGCGGCGGATTGGATTGGGACTGATCATGGGACTCGAGGAGAAGCTGCCCAACGGGGTCCTGCTGACCACGGTCGAGGGCGTCGCCGGCTACATGCGCAAGGCCTCGTTCTGGCCTGCGACCTTCGGCCTGGCCTGCTGCGCCATCGAGATGATGACCACCGGCGGCCCGAAGTACGACCTCGCCCGCTACGGCATGGAGGTCTTCCGCGCGAGCCCGCGCCAGGCGGACCTGATGATCGTGGCCGGTCGCGTGAGCCAGAAGATGGCTCCCGTCCTGCGCCAGATCTACGACCAGATGCCCGAGCCGAAGTGGGTCCTGGCCATGGGCGTGTGCGCCTCGTCGGGCGGCATGTTCAACAACTACGCCATCGTCCAGGGCGTCGACCACGTCGTCCCCGTGGACATGTACCTCCCTGGCTGCCCGCCGCGCCCGGAGATGCTCATCGACGCGATCCTCAAGCTGCACGACCAGGTCCAGCAGACCAAGCTGGGCGTCAACCGTCGCACCGAGATCGCCGAGCTCGAGACCGCCGCGCTGCGCGCCCTGCCGACCTCGGACATGAAGGGCCTGCTGCGGTGAGCGACGACAAGACCGACGAGAACAAGGCGGCCCGCCCGGCCGAGGAGCGCAACCTCGAGAAGGCCAAGCAGGAGACCGGCACCGGCAGCGGTGTCGCCGAACCCGCGCCGGAGCAGTCCCCGGAGAACGTCCCCGCGCCGACCGGTGAGGTCCACGCGGTCGGCGTACGCCACGGCATGTTCGGCGCGTCCGGCACCGGCGACACCTCCGGCTACGGCGGCCTGGTCAGCGCCACGGTCTTCCCGGCCCCGTCGCAGCGCCCCTACGGCGGCTGGTTCGACGAGGTGGCGGACGCCCTGGAGGCCCGCCTGTCGGCCACCGACCTCACCTCGGCGATCGAGAGCGTCGTGGTCCACCGCGGGGAGATCACCTTCCACGTCCGCCGCGAGGACCTGCCCTTCGTCGCCCAGATGTTGCGCGACGACGAGGCGCTGCGCTTCGAGTTCTGCTCCGGCGTCAGCGGGGTGCACTACCCCGAGGACACCGGGCGCGAGCTGCACGCGGTCTACCACCTCACCTCGATGACCCACAACCGGCGCATCCGGGTCGAGGTGACCGCGCCGGACAGCGACCCGCACGTGCCGAGCCTGGTGAGCATCTACCCGACGCTCGACTGGCACGAGCGCGAGACGTACGACATGTTCGGGATGGTCTTCGACGGTCACCCCGCTCTGACCCGGGTGCTCATGCCGGACGACTGGCCGGGCCACCCGCAGCGCAAGGACTACCCGCTCGGCGGCATCCCCGTGGAGTACAAGGGCGGCAGCATCCCTCCGCCCGACCAGCGCAGGAGCTACAACTGATGAGCAGCGAGACGAGCACCGCCAACCAGCAGGACCTGTACGCCGCTCCCGGCGAGACGAGCCAGGGCCGCGTCTTCACCGTCACCGGCCAGGACTGGGACTCCATCACCCAGAGCATCGGCGACGCCGCCGAGGAGCGGGTCGTGGTCAACATGGGACCGCAGCACCCCTCGACGCACGGCGTGCTGCGCCTGATCCTCGAGCTCGAGGGCGAGACGGTCACCGAGGCGCGGTGCGGCATCGGCTACCTGCACACCGGCATCGAGAAGAACATGGAGTACCGCTCCTGGGTGCAGGGCACGACCTTCTGCACCCGCATGGACTACCTCTCCCCGTTCTACAACGAGGCGACCTACGTCCTGGGCGTCGAGCGGCTGCTCGACATCGAGGACGACATCCCGGAGAAGGCGCAGGTCATGCGCGTGCTCCTGATGGAGCTCAACCGGATCTCCTCCCACCTCGTCGCGATCGCGACCGGCGGCATGGAGATCGGCGCGCTCACCGTCATGACCATCGGCTTCCGCGAGCGCGAGCTGGTCCTCGACCTGTTCGAGCTGATCACGGGCCTGCGGATGAACCACGCGTTCTTCCGCCCCGGCGGTGTCGCCCAGGACCTGCCGCCCGGCGCGCTCGACGAGATCCGCGACTTCATCGCCCTGATGAAGAAGCGCCTGCCCGAGTACGCCGCCCTCTGCAACGCCAACCCGATCTTCAAGGGTCGCCTCGAGGGCGTCGGCCACCTCGACCTGGCCGGTTGCATGGCGCTCGGCATGACCGGCCCCGTGCTCCGCTCGACCGGCTACGCCTGGGATCTCCGCAAGACCCAGCCCTACAGCGGCTACGAGGACTACGATTTCGAGGTCCAGACCTGGGACACGTGCGACTCCTACGGCCGCTTCCGCATCCGCCTCAACGAGATGTGGGAGTCGCTGAAGATCGTCGGGCAGTGCGCCGATCGCCTCGCCGGCCTCGAGGGCGCCCCGGTCATGGTGTCGGACAAGAAGATCGCCTGGCCCAGCCAGCTCGCGATCGGCAGCGACGGCATGGGCAACAGCCTCGACCACATCCGCCACATCATGGGGGAGTCGATGGAGGCGCTGATCCACCACTTCAAGCTGGTCACGGAGGGCTTCCGGGTCCCCGCCGGCCAGGCGTACGTCCCGATCGAGTCCCCGCGCGGCGAGCTGGGCGCCCACGTCGTCTCCGACGGCGGCACGCGTCCCTTCCGCGCGCACTTCCGGGACCCGTCGTTCACCAACCTCCAGGCGACGAGCGTGATGAGCGAGGGCGGCATGGTCGCCGACGTCATCGTCGCGATCGCCTCCATCGACCCCGTCATGGGAGGAGTCGACCGATGAGCGAGCCCACGACCGGCCTCGACGAGAAGACCTGGACCGAGCTGCGCGAGATCGCGGCCCGCTACCCCCAGGCCCGTTCGGGCCTGCTCCCGATGCTGCACCTCGTGCAGTCGGTCGAGGGGCGCATCACCCCCGAGGGCATCGAGGCCTGCGCCGAGGTGCTCGGCATCAGCGCCGCCGAGGTCAACGGTGTCGCGACCTTCTACACGATGTACAAGCGCAAGCCCGTCGGCGACTACCACGTCGGCGTCTGCACCAACACGCTGTGCGCGGTGATGGGCGGCGACCTGATCTTCGAGCGGCTCAAGGACCACCTCGACGTCGGCAACGACGAGACGACCGCGGACGGCAAGGTCACCCTCGAGCACATCGAGTGCAACGCGGCCTGCGACTACGCCCCGGTGATGATGGTCAACTGGGAGTTCATGGACAACCAGACCCCCGAGTCCGCTGTCCAGGTCGTCGACGACCTGCGCGCCGGCAAGGAGGTCCACTCGACCCGCGGTCCGCGCCTGTGCACCTGGCGCGAGGCCGAGCGCGTGCTCGCCGGCTTCCCCGACGACCGCGCCGACGAGGGGCCGGCCGCCGGCCCGTCCTCGCTGGTCGGGCTGAAGATCGCCCGTGAGAAGGGCTGGACCGCTCCGGAGGGAGAGAAGTGACCGACACGCTGACCCCGGTCCTCACCGACAACTGGGACGCCGAGCGCGCCTGGACCCTGGCGTCCTACGAGGAGCGCGGGGGCTACGCCGCGCTCGACAAGGCCTTCGCGATGGCCCCCGACGACGTGATCAACGCCGTCAAGGAGTCCGGCCTGCGCGGTCGCGGCGGCGCGGGCTTCCCCACCGGCATGAAGTGGGGCTTCATCCCGCAGGACAACCCGAAGCCGAAGTACCTCGTCGTCAACGCCGACGAGTCGGAGCCGGGCACCTGCAAGGACATCCCGCTCATGATGGCCAGCCCGCACACGCTGGTCGAGGGCGTGATCGTCAGCTCCTACGCCATCCGCGCCAACACCGCCTTCATCTACGTCCGCGGCGAGGTCCTCCACGTGATCCGCCGCCTCCAGCGTGCGGTGCAGGAGGCCTACCTCGCCGGCCACCTCGGCAAGAACATCCACGGCTCCGGCTACGACCTCGACCTCGTCGTCCACGCCGGCGCAGGGGCCTACATCTGCGGCGAGGAGACGGCGCTGCTCGAGGGCCTCGAGGGCCGCCGCGGCCAGCCCCGCCTGCGCCCGCCTTTCCCCGCGGTCGCCGGTCTCTACTCCAGCCCGACGGTCATCAACAACGTCGAGTCGATCGCCTCCGTGCCGAGCATCATCGTCAACGGACCGGCCTGGTTCGCCGGCATGGGCACCGAGAAGTCCAACGGCTTCGGCATCTTCAGCCTCTCGGGCCACGTCGCCAACCCCGGCCAGTACGAAGCGCCGCTCGGCATCACCCTGCGCGAGCTCATCGACCTCGCCGGCGGCATGCGCGAGGGCCACGAGCTCAAGTTCTGGACCCCCGGCGGCTCGAGCACCCCGCTCCTGACCCCCGAGCACCTCGACGTCCCGCTCGACTTCGAGTCGGTGGGTGCGGCGGGCTCGATGCTCGGCACCCGCGCCCTGCAGCTCTTCGACGAGACCACCTGCGTGGTCCGGGCGGTGCTGCGCTGGACCGAGTTCTACAAGCACGAGTCGTGCGGCAAGTGCACCCCGTGCCGCGAGGGCACGTGGTGGTTGTCCCAGACGTTGGCCCGGATCGAGAAGGGCGAGGGCAGCGAGGCGGACCTCGACGTGCTGCTCGACCAGTGCGACAACATCCTGGGTCGCGCGTTCTGCGCGCTCGGGGATGGGGCCACCAGCCCGATCTCGAGCTCGATCCAGTACTTCCGCGACGAGTACCTCGCACACCTGACCCACGGCGGCTGCCCGTTCGACCACGCCGCCTCCACTGTCTTCGCACCCGTGGGAGCCACTGCATGACCACCACTCCTGAGCGCACGGAGGTCGAGACGGTCACGCTGACCATCGACGGCGTCCAGGTCAGCGTCCCCAAGGACACGCTGGTCATCCGCGCCGCCGAGCAGGTCGGCGTACAGATCCCGCGCTTCTGCGACCACCCGCTGCTCGACCCGGTCGGTGCCTGCCGCCAGTGCCTGGTCGACATCCCCGACGCCGGCAACGGGCGCGGCTTCCCCAAGCCGCAGGCCTCCTGCACACTGCCGGTGGCCGAGGGCATGGTCGTCAACACCCAGGCCACCAGCGAGGTCGCCGACAAGGCGCAGCAGGGCATCATGGAGTTCCTGCTGATCAACCACCCGCTCGACTGCCCGGTCTGCGACAAGGGCGGCGAGTGCCCCCTGCAGAACCAGGCGATGAGCAACGGTCGCGGCGAGAGCCGTTTCGCGGAGACCGGTGGCGTCAAGCGCACCTTCCCCAAGCCGATCAACATCTCCGCCCAGGTCCTGCTCGACCGCGAGCGCTGCGTGCTGTGCGCGCGCTGCACCCGCTTCTCCGAGCAGGTCGCCGGCGACCCGTTCATCGCCCTCGCCGAGCGTGGTGCGCTCCAGCAGGTCGCGATCTACGAGCGCGAGCCCTTCGAGAGCTACTTCTCCGGCAACACGATCCAGATCTGCCCGGTGGGCGCGCTCACCTCGGCCGACTACCGCTTCCGCTCGCGGCCCTTCGACCTGGTCTCCACGCCGGGCGTGGCCGAGCACGACGCCTGCGGTGCCGCCATCCGCGTCGACCACCGCCGTGGCAAGGTCATGCGTCGCCTCGCCGGCAACGAGCCCGAGGTCAACGAGGAGTGGATCAGCGACAAGGACCGCTTCGCGTTCCGCTACACCCAGGTCGAGGACCGCATCACCTACCCCCGGATCCGCGAGGACGGTGTGCTGCGTCCCGCCTCGTGGCCCGAGGCCTTCGCCGTCGCCGCCCGCGGGCTGCGCGACGCCGGTGCCGCCGCCGTGCTCACCGGCGGTCGCCTGACCGTCGAGGACGCCTACGCCTACGCCAAGTTCGCCCGCGTCGCGCTCGGCACCAACGACGTCGACTTCCGCGCCCGCCCGCACAGCGCCGAGGAGGCGAGCTTCCTCGCCTCGCAGGTCGCGCTGTCCGGCGGCGTGACCTACTCCGACCTCGAGGCGGCCCCCGTCGTGGTGCTGCTGGGGCTCGAGCCCGAGGACGAGGCGGCCACCATCTTCCTGCGGCTGCGCAAGGCGGCCCGCAAGGGACGTACGCAGGTCGTGTCCGTGGCGCCCTTCACCTCGCGCGGCCTGCACAAGATGAACGGTCGCCTCGTCGCGACCGCGCCGGGCGCCGAGGTCGAGGCCATCGGCTCGCTCCGGGACACCGAGCACGGCATCACCAAGGACGCCGTGATCCTCGTCGGCGAGCGCCTCGCGCAGACCCACGGAGCGCTGACCGCCGCGGTCGAGCTCGCCCGCAGCACCGGCGCCCGGCTCGCCTGGGTGCCGCGTCGTGCCGGTGACCGCGGTGCGGTCGAGGCCGGCGCGCTGCCCAACCTGCTGCCCGGCGGTCGGCCCGTCACCGAGGCGTCGGCCCGGGTCGACCTGGCCGCCGCGTGGGGTGTGGACTCGCTGCCTGCCAAGGTCGGTCGCGACGGCAACGCCATCGTCGCCGCACTCGCCAAGGGCGACCTCGGCGGCCTCGTGGTCGCCGGAGTCGACCCCGACGACACCGCGGACCCTGCCGCTTTCCGCGCCGCCCTCGGCGCGGCCGGCTTCGTGGTCAGCCTCGAGCTGCGGGAGACCGACGTGACCCGCGCCGCCGACGTGGTGCTCCCGGTCGCGCCGGTCACCGACAAGTCCGGCACCTTCGTGACGTGGGACGCCCGCACCCGCGACTTCGTCGCCGTCTTCAGCAACCCCGCGTCCCTGCCGGACCTGCGCGTGCTGTCGGGGATCGCCGACGAGCTCGGCCGCCCGCTCGGCTTCCGCACGGTGGAGCAGGTGCGCGCGGAGATGCAGGCCCTCGGCCCGTGGGACGGCGCCCGCCCGGCGCTCGATGCCGGCAAGGCACCGAAGGCGCCGAAGGCGAAGGCCGGTGCGCTCGCCCTCGCGTCCTGGAAGCAGCTGATCGACCTCGGGTCGATGCAGGACGGTGAGGCGCACCTGCGCGCCACCGCCCGCACGCCCGTGGCGCGCGTGAGCCGCGCGACGTACGAGTCGGTGTTCGGCATGCTCGACGCCGGCCAGGACCCGGTCGCCACCCTCTCCGGCGACCGCGGCAGCATCACGCTGCCGGTGGTGGTCGCCGACCTCCCCGACGACGTGGTCTGGGTCCCGGCCCGCTCCGTCGGCCGGGGTGTCCTCGCCGATCTCGCCTCGCCGGGCTCCTCGGTGATCGTGAAGGGAGCCAAGTGATGGCCATCTCGCCGCTGGCAGCCTCGCTGCCCGACGCGGACCTCGCCCAGTTCGGTCAGGACCCGTGGTGGGTGATCGTCCTCAAGGCGGTCTTCATCTTCCTGATCCTGGTGCTGCTGACGCTCTTCAACATCTGGTTCGAGCGCCGCGTCGTGGCCCGCATGCAGCACCGCGTCGGCCCCAACGTGCACGGCCCCTTCGGCCTGCTCCAGTCGCTCGCGGACGGCGTGAAGCTGGCGCTGAAGGAGGACATCGTCCCCAAGGCGGCCGACAAGGTCGTCTTCCTGCTCGCGCCGGTCATCGCCGTGGTGCCGGCCTTCGTGACGTGGGCGGTCATCCCGCTCGGCCCGGAGGTCAACTTCTTCGGCGAGCGCACGCCGCTGCAGCTCACCGACATGCCCGTGGCCGTGCTCTTCATGCTCGCCATCGCCTCGATCGGGATCTACGGCATCGTGCTCGGCGGCTGGTCCTCGGGCTCGACCTACTCGCTGCTCGGCGGCCTGCGCTCGAGCGCGCAGATGATCTCCTACGAGGTCGCGATGGGCCTGGCGCTCGTCGCGGTCTTCCTCTACGCCGGATCGATGTCGACCTCGGAGATCGTCGCCGCCCAGGACGACCTGTGGTTCGGCCTGATCCTGCTGCCGTCCTTCGTCATCTACGTCATCTCCATGGTCGGCGAGACCAACCGTGCGCCCTTCGACCTCCCCGAGGCGGAGGGTGAGCTGGTCGGCGGCTTCCACACCGAGTACTCCAGCCTGAAGTTCGCGCTGTTCTTCCTGGCCGAGTACATCAACCTCGCGACCGTGTCGGCCATCGCCACCACGCTCTTCCTCGGCGGCTGGGCCGCGCCGTGGGGCATCGAGCACGTCTGGGCCGGCGCCAACTCCGGCTACTGGCCGCTGCTGTGGTTCTTCGGCAAGGTCTTCATCTTCATCTTCATGTTCGTCTGGCTGCGCGGCTCGCTGCCCCGCATGCGCTACGACCAGTTCATGGCGCTGGGCTGGAAGGTCCTGATCCCGGTCTCCCTGGCCTGGATCGTGGCCGTCGCCACCATCCGCGTCATCTCGCTCGAGGGCGACATCAACCGCACCTACCTCGTGGCCGCGATCGCGGTCCTGCTCGTCATCACCGTCGGCCTGATGTTCCTGGGCGACGGCGACAAGGACGAGGAGGCGCCGGTCGAGGCCGACCGCGAGCCCCAGGACGCGTTCGCGGGCGGCTTCCCCGTCCCGCCGATGCCGCAGGGCGGTGCCGTACGCGGCGGCGCCGCGCCGCTGACGTTCGCGTCGGGCCGCACCACCGTCACCGCTGCAGCGGAGGAGAACCATGAGTGAGTCCCAGGACCCCACCAGCCCGGAGGGGGCCAAGCAGCGCGTCTGGGACCCGATCGCGGGGTTCGGCGTCACCTTCCGGACGATGTTCAAGAAGGTCGTGACCGAGCAGTACCCGTTCGAGAAGCTCCCCACGGCGCCGCGCTTCCACGGTCGGCACCAGCTCAACCGCTGGCCCGACGGGCTGGAGAAGTGCATCGGCTGCGAGCTGTGCGCGTGGGCCTGTCCGGCCGACGCGATCTACGTCGAGGGTGCCTCCAACACGGAGGACGAGCGCTTCAGCCCCGGCGAGCGCTACGGCCGCGTCTACCAGATCAACTACCTGCGCTGCATCCTGTGCGGGCTGTGCATCGAGGCGTGCCCGACCCGCGCGCTGACGATGACCAACGAGTACGAGCTGGCCGACGACAACCGCGCCGACCTGATCTACGAGAAGTCCGACCTGCTCGCCCCGCTGCTGCCCGGCATGGAGCAGCCGCCGCACCCGATGCGCCTCGGCGACGACGACGGCGACTACTACAGGGGGACCACGCGATGACCTTCTGGCTCCTCGCACCGATCATGGTGGCGGCGGCGCTCGGCATCCTGTTCGTCCGCAAGGCAGTGCACGCCGCGCTGCTGCTCGCGGTCGTGATGATCAGCCTGGCGGTCCTCTACGCCGTGCTCGACGCACCGTTCCTCTTCGCGGTGCAGATCATCGTCTACACCGGCGCCATCCTCATGCTGTTCCTCTTCGTGATGATGCTGATCGGCGTCGACGCCTCCGACTCCACCGTCGAGACGATCCGCGGCCAGCGGGTCATGGCCGTCGTCCTGGGCCTGCTCTTCGGCACCGTCCTGGTCGTCGGGATCAGCCAGGTCACCTTCGGCGCCGTGGTGGGCCTCGACGAGGCCAACGCCGGCGGCAACGTCCCGGCCATCGCCAACATCCTGTTCAGCAAGTACGTCTTCGCCTTCGAGGCCACCAGCGCGCTGCTCATCACCGCCGCGCTCGGTGCGATGGTGCTCGCCCACCGCGAGCGCCTCACCCCGAAGCTCGGCCAGGCCGACCTCGCGGCGCAGCGCATGCGTGACTACGCCGAGCACGGCAAGCACCTCGGTCCGCTGCCCTCGCCCGGTGTCTACGCCCGCCACAACGCGGTCGACACCCCGGCCCTGCTGCCCGACGGCACCGCCGCCGAGTCGTCGGTGTCCCGGGTCCTGGCCGCCCGCGGCACCGTTCGCTCGGCCCCTGCGCTCGCCGACGACATCGACGACGTACGCCGTCAGATCGGCGGCCTGGACGGGCACAGCGACCCGACCACGATGCCCGAGACCTCCGGCAAGGCCGGCGCGCCGGCGCACACCGAAGAGGACGTGCAGAAGGGCGAGGAGAAGTGACCCAGTACATCGTCCTGTCGGCGATCCTCTTCACCATCGGCTGCGTGGGTGTCCTCACCCGTCGCAACGCGATCGTGGTGTTCATGTGCGTGGAGCTGATGCTCAACGCCTGCAACCTCGCCTTCGTCGCCTTCGCCAAGCAGCACGGCAACCTCGACGGCCAGATCACCGCCTTCTTCGTGATGGTGGTGGCTGCTGCCGAGGTCGTGATCGGGCTCGCGATCATCATGACCATCTTCCGCACCCGACGCTCGGCCTCGGTCGACGACGCCAGCCTGCTGAAGTACTGAGGGAGAGCTCGTGAACCTGTTGTCCCAGTCGGTCCTTCGCGCAGCCGAAGGCACCGAGATCCCGGTCGTCGCACCCGACGCCGGTGCCGGTGGAGTGTTCGACCTGCTGTGGCTGGTCATCGCGCTGCCGCTGCTCGGCGCGTTCCTGCTGCTCGGCGTGGCGCCCTTCCTCAAGGGCTCCCTCAAGGAGGCCGTCGACAAGCACGGCCACCTGCTCGGCACCGCCACCTCGGTGGCGTCCTTCGTGCTCAGCCTGGTCCTGTTCGTCTCGCTGCTCGGTCGCGGCGAGGAGGAGCGCCAGATCGGCCAGCAGCTCTGGACGTGGTTCGAGACGGCGACGATCAGCGTCGGCATGGACCTGCTCTACGACCCGCTCGCCGCGCTGTTCCTGCTGCTCATCACCGGTGTCGGCTCGCTGATCCACGTCTACGCCATCGGCTACATGGAGCACGACCCGCGACGTCGCCGGTTCTTCGGCTACCTCAACCTCTTCGTCGCGGCGATGCTGACGCTGATCCTCTCGGCGAACTTCGTCGGCCTGTTCCTGGGCTGGGAGGGCGTCGGCCTGGCGTCGTACCTGCTCATCGGCTTCTGGCAGCACAAGCCGTCGGCCGCCGCCGCGGCCAAGAAGGCCTTCGTCATCAACCGCGTGGGCGACATCGGCCTCTCGCTGGCGATCGCCCTGATGTTCGCCACCTTCGGCACCACCGACTTCGCCGCGGTCAGCGAGGTGGCCGGCGAGGCCGACCAGGGCACGCTCAACGCCCTCGGCCTGCTGCTCCTCCTCGGTGCCTGCGGCAAGTCCGCGCAGGTCCCGCTGCAGGCCTGGCTGCTCGACGCGATGGAGGGCCCGACCCCTGTCTCGGCCCTGATCCACGCGGCGACCATGGTCACCGCCGGCGTCTACCTCGTGGTCCGGTCCAACTTCATCTACGAGCTCACCCCGGTCGCGCAGACCGCGGTGGTCGTCGTCGCGACCGTCACGCTCCTGTGGGGTGCGATCCTCGGCTGCGCGAAGGACGACATCAAGAAGGCGCTCGCCGGCTCGACGATGAGCCAGATCGGCTACATGATGCTGGCCGCGGGCCTCGGTCCGGCCGGCTACCCCTACGCGATCTTCCACCTGCTCACCCACGGCTTCTTCAAGGCCAACATGTTCCTGGGAGCCGGATCGGTGATGCACGGCATGAACGACGACGTCGACATGCGCCACTACGGCGCGCTGCGCAAGGCGATGCCGGTCACGTTCCTCACCTTCGCCATGGGCTACCTCGCGATCATCGGCTTCCCGGGCTTCTCCGGCTTCTGGTCCAAGGACCGGATCATCGAGACCGCGCTCGCCGAGAACCTCTTCGTCGGGCTGCTCGCCCTGCTCGGCGCCGGCATCACCGCGTTCTACATGACCCGGCTGATGCTGATGACGTTCTTCACCGAGAAGCGCTGGGCCAAGGACGTGCACCCGCACGAGTCGCCGAAGGTGATGACGTTCCCGCTCATCGTGCTGGCGGCGCTCTCGGTCCTCGGTGGCGTGCTGCTGCTCGGCGACTGGATCAAGAAGTGGCTCGAGCCGGTCACCGGGACCGTGGAGCACCACGAGCCCCCGCTGCCCGCCATCGTGATCACGCTGATCATCACCGCGGTGGTCGCGATCGGCGTCGCCGCTGCCTGGTTCCTCGTCGGCAGGCGGGAGATCCCGCGCGAGGCCCCGCAGGACGTGTCCTTCGCGACCCGTGCGGCCCGTGCCGACCTCTACGGCGACGCGATCAACGACGCCGTCGTGGTGCGTCCCGGCGCCTCGCTCGTCGGTGGCCTGGCCACCTTCGACCGGGTCGGCGTCGACGGCGCCGTCGAGGGCGGGTCCGCCGCCGTCGGTGGGCTCAGCTCCACGCTGCGCCGCGTCCAGAACGGCTTCGTCCGCTCCTACGCCCTGTCCCTCCTCGCCGGGGCCCTGCTGGTCGTCCTGGCCCTCCTGGCGGTGAACCTCGGATGATGCTCACAGTTCTCATTCTGCTGCCGCTCCTCGGCGCGGTCGTCACGGCCTTCGTGCCCGGCGCGCTCGCCCGACTGGTCGGCCTCGGCTTCGCGGCCGCGACCCTGCTCGCGGGCGTCGTCACCGCCACTCGCTACGACGTGGGCGGCGGCATGCAGCTCACCGAGACCCACGTGTGGATCGAGTCCCTCGGGGTGCACTACGCCCTCGGCGTCGACGGCCTCGGCCTGCTGATGGTGCTGCTGACCGTCGTGCTGGTGCCGATCGTGCTGCTCGCCGGCTGGAAGGAGTCCGACGAGCCGGGCAACAGCGGCGCCAAGGCGTTCTTCGCCTGGACCCTCGCCCTCGAGGCGATGTCGCTGGCGGTCTTCACCGCCACCGACGTGCTGCTCTTCTACGTCGTCTTCGAGGCCACGCTCATCCCGGCCTACTTCCTCATCGGCGGTTTCGGTCGCGCCGGGCGCGGCCGTGCGGCGACCAAGTTCCTGATCTACCAGCTCGCCGGCGGACTGATCATGCTCGCCTCGGTGATCGGCCTCTACGTCGTCTCCGCCGACGCCGGCAACCCGAGCTTCCTCATCAGCGACCTCGCCGCGATCGACATCGACCCGGTCACGCAGCGCTGGCTGTTCGTGGGCTTCTTCATCGCCTTCGCGATCAAGGCGCCGATGTTCCCGGTGCACACCTGGCTGGCCGACACGACGGAGAAGGCGACCACGGGCACCTCGGTGCTGCTGGTCTGCATCCTCGACAAGATCGGCACGTTCGGCATGCTCCGCTTCTGCCTCGGGCTGCTGCCCGACGCGTCGCAGTGGGCCACGCCTGTCGTGGTGGTGCTCGCGCTGATCTCGATCATCTACGGCGCGCTCGTGGCGATCGGCCAGGACGACGTGCTCCGCCTGATCGGCCTCACGTCGCTCTCGCACTTCGGCTTCATCGTGCTGGGCATCTTCGTCTTCAGCTCGACCGGCAGCGCCGGCGCGATCCTCTACATGGTCAACCACGGCATCGCGACCGCGCTGATGTTCCTGGTGGCCGGGTTCCTGATCCGCCGCACCGGCACGGCGTCCATCCGCGAGATGGGCGGCGTCGAGAAGGCCGCCCCGGTCCTCGCGGGCTTCTTCCTCGTCGGCGGCCTCGCTGCCGCCGGCCTGCCCGGGCTGTCGCCGTTCGTGTCCGAGATGATGGTCATCATCGCCGCCTTCGACCACCACTGGCTGGTCGGATCGGTGGCGGTGCTCGCCATCGTCCTGGCCGCGTTCTACGCGCTCTGGATGTACCAGCGCACGATGACCGGCCCCGGTCGCGAGGGCGCCGCCGTGGTGCCCGACCTCGACCGGCGTGAGGTCGGCATCCTCGCCCCGCTGCTGCTCGCGCTCGTGCTGTTCGGCTTCTACCCGATGCCGCTGCTCGACGTCATCAACCCGTTCGTCCAGGACTCGCTCGCGAGCGTGGGCATCGGCCAGGAGGGTGGTCCCCAGTGACCGAGTTCGTGAAGCCGAGCATCCAGTACTTCGAGCTCTGGCCCCTGCTGGCGGTCTTCGGTGTCGCCTGCCTCGGAGTCGTCATCGAGGCCTTCGCGCCTCGCGCGGTGCGCTACACCGCCCAGGTCACGGTGGCCCTGCTCGGCCTCGTCGGCGCCCTGGTCGGCGTCGTGCTCGTGGCCCGTGACGTCCAGTCGTACGACGACGGCGCGGCTCGCGGCATCCTCGCCGTGGGCGGCACGATCGCCGTCGACGGACCGAGCCTGTTCATCTGGGGCCTGGTGCTGTCGCTGGCGATCGCCGGCGTGCTGCTGTTCGCCGAGCGCCACCTCGACGGCGGCGTCTCCGCCTTCGCCGGTCAGGCGGCCACGGTGCCGGGCACCGACGCGGAGACCGCGGCGATCGCGGCCAACAGCGAGCACACCGAGGTCTACCCGCTCATGATGTTCGCGGTCTTCGGGATGATGCTGTTCCCCGCGGCCAACGACCTGCTGACGATGTTCGTCGGCCTCGAGGTGCTGTCGCTCCCGCTCTACCTCCTGAGCGGTCTCGCCCGGCGCCGTCGCCTGCTGAGCCAGGAGGCCGCGCTCAAGTACTTCCTGCTCGGCGCCTTCTCCTCGGGCTTCTTCCTCTACGGCGCGGCGCTCCTCTACGGCTACGCCGGGTCCATGGACTTCGCGGCCATCAACGAGGCCGTGCGCAACGACGTCGGCAGCTCCAGCCTCCTGCTCATCGGCACCGGACTGCTCTCGGTCGGCCTGCTCTTCAAGGTCGGCGCGGTGCCCTTCCAGGCGTGGACGCCCGACGTCTACCAGGGCGCGCCGACTCCTGTGGTGGCCTTCATGTCCGCCGGCACCAAGGTGGCCGCCTTCGGTGCGCTGATGCGCCTGTTCTACGTCGCCCTCGGTGCCGACCGCTGGTCGTGGCAGCCGATGCTGTGGATCATCGCGATCCTGTCGATGTTCGTCGGAGCGGCGCTCGCCATCACGCAGAGCGACATCAAGCGGCTGCTGGCCTACTCCTCGGTCGCGCACACCGGCTTCATCCTGACCGGCGTGCTGGGCGTCCAGGCCTCCGACCAGCTCGCGGTCGGCGAGATCACCTCGCTCCAGGCGGTGCTCTTCTACCTCGTCACCTACGGCTTCGCGACGATCGGCGCCTTCGCCGTCGTCAGCCTGGTGCGGGACAGCGGCGGCGAGACGACGGCCATCGACCGGTGGGCCGGGCTCGGCAAGGAGTCGCCCGTGGTGGCGGCGGTCTTCGCCTTCTTCCTCCTCGCGATGGCAGGCATCCCGCTCACGTCCGGCTTCGTCGGCAAGCTCGCGGTGTTCTCCGCGGCCCTCGCCGCAGGCGCCTGGCCGGTGGTCGTGGCGGCCGTGCTCGCCAGCATCGTGGCGGCCTTCCTCTACGTCCGGGTCATCAAGGTCATGTACTTCGACGAGCCCGTCGGGGCCGGCCCGAGCGTGGCCTACCCGTCGGTCCTGACCGCGACGACCATCGCCGTGGGCGCTGCGCTGACCCTCGTCCTGGGCGTCATCCCGGGCCCGGTGCTCGACCTGGCGGGGGTTGCAGGAGAATTCATCAGGTGACCGACTCGCCCCTCGCACTGCCCGTCGTCGACGCCGCGCTCGAGCAGCGGCTGGTCGGCCGCCTGACGCGCATCGAGGAGCTGCTCGAAGGCCACTGCCGCAGCCGTACGCCGTACGTCACGCGGGCCGCCACGCACCTGATGATGGCCGGCGGCAAGCGCTTCCGGCCGCTGCTGGTGCTGCTCGCCTCGGAGGTCGGCCCGCACCCGGAGGCCGACGAGGTGGAGACGGCCGCGTGCGTCGTGGAGCTCACCCACGTGGCCTCGCTCTACCACGACGACGTCATGGACGAGGCGGCCCTGCGTCGCGGGGCCGACACGGCCAACGCCCGCTGGGACAACCACGTCGCGATCCTCGCCGGCGACTTCCTCTTCGGCCGCTCCTCGGAGCTGACCGCCGACCTCGGCCCCGATGCCGTACGCATCCAGGCGCGCACCTTCACCCGCCTGGTCGAGGGTCAGATCCTCGAGACCGTGAAGCCGGAGCCGGGGGAGGACCCGCTCGCCCACTACCTCGAGGTCGTGGCCGGCAAGACCGGGTCCCTCATCGCGACGTCCGCGCGCTACGGCGCGATGTTCGCCGGTGCCCGCGAGGAGGTCGTGGAGGCGCTGAGCGCCTACGGCGAGATCGTCGGCTCGGCCTTCCAGCTCTCCGACGACATCCTCGACATCGCCTCGGAGTCCGACACCTCGGGCAAGACGCCCGGCACCGACCTCCGCGAGGGCGTACCCACCCTCCCCGTGCTGATGGCGCAGGCCTCGACCGACCCGGCCGACGCCCGCCTGCTCGAGCTCCTGGGCCGCCCGCTCACCGACGACGCCGAGCACGCCGAGGCCCTCGCCCTGCTGCGGGCGCACCCGGCCATGGTGCAGGCCCGTGACTACGTCCTCGGCCAGGCTGCGCAGGCCAAGAAGCTGCTCGAGGTGCTCGACCCCGGCCCCGTGCGCGAGGCGCTGGAGTCGTTCGCCGACATCGTGGCCAACCGCTCCGCCTGACCCCGTGCCCAGCAACCCGGTCTTCGACCGGCTGTACGACGAGGCGGTCCCCGCGCTGCTCGCCGGCGACCACCGCCAGGACGAGCCGCCCGTCGACGGCGGTCGCTGGCCCGTCAGCGTGGTCGGCATCCCGGACGAGGCGGCGCGCGAGGTGCTGGTCGGGGTGATGCGGGAGGCGCTGGCTCTCGCCGGTCCCGATCACTTCGAGACCGGTCGGTCGGACGCCAGCCACCTCACCGTGCGAGCGCTGGAGCCCTACCGCGAGGCCGCTGCCCCGCAGGACCCCATCAGCGCCGAGTGGGTCGCTGCGCTGGAGGAGGTGGGTCGGGCGTGCCCGCCAGTGCGGCTGTGCCTGACCGGCGTGACGCTGACCGCCAGTGCGGTCATGGTCCAGGCCGAGCCGAGCGGCGACGAGCCGTGGGAGCTGATGCGGCGCCTCCGCGCCGCGCTCGGCCCGCTCTCCTGGTTCGAGGACCAGTGGGGAGAGCGCGACATCTGGTACGCCAGCGTCGTGCACTTCGCGGCGTCCGTCCTTGATGTCCCGGGCCTGGTCGACTGGGCGGGCACGCGCAGGTCGTCCCTCGGCCACGACGTGGTGCTCGACGCACTCACGCTCACGCGGTTCCGCTACACCGAGGGCGGCGGACGGCGCCACATGGCGATGGAGCCGTGGCACAGCGTCGACCTGGTCGGTTGACGGGCCGCCGGTAGATGTTCCACTCCATGTCCTCGCTCGGGCGCGACTTCCGGTGGCTGTGGTCGGGCAACGCAGCGGGCAACCTGGGCGACGGCGTCGCCTTCGTGGCGATCCCGCTCGTCGCCACCTCCCTCACCACGAACCCGACGGCGATCGCCGGGCTGGCATTGACGTACTCCGCAGCTCGGATGCTGTTGGTCGTTCCCGTCGGCGTGGTCGTCGACCGGGTGGACCGACGACTCCTCATGTGGCTGCCGAACGTGCTGAGGGGCCTCATCCTCCTCGCGCTGTCCTTGGCCTTCGCGGTCGGGCTGGAGTCGTTGCTCCTTCTCTACGCCGCGTTCGCCCTGGTCGGGGTCATGGAGATCGCCGCCGACAATGCCGCCATCTCTGTCTTGCCGGACCTCGTCGAGCCGGACGACCTGGATCGCGCGAACGGACGGATCGCCACCGCGCAGCTGGTCGCCGACGAGTTCGTCGGCCCCCCGCTCGGAGGCTTCCTGTTCGCCCTCGCCGTCGCCACGCCCCTCGCCGCCACGGGAGCCCTGTACGCCGCGGCCGGGCTCATGTTCCTGGCCATCCCGCGACAGACGCGACCTCTAGCCGCCCCGGGGGCGGCGGGCAAGGGCGCCTCGATCTGGCGTGACGCGGCGGCCGGTGCCGCGTGGATCCGCGGCGAACCGCTGCTGCGCGGGCTGGCGATCACCGGTGGCCTCGCCAGCGTCGCCTACATGATGACGTTCTCGATCATCGTGCTGTACGCCACGGAGACGCTGGGCGTCACCCCCGTCGGCTACGGCTGGATCCTCGCAGTGTCCTCGCTCGGGGGACTGCTCGCCTCCTTCTCGACCGCCAGGATGAGGAGGGTCCTCGGGTACAGGCGCCTGGTCCCGTCCGCCCTCGCCCTGGGCGCGATCACGATGCTGGGGATCTTCCTCACCGCGAACCCCTACCTCGCAGCGCTCCTGCTGGCCGGCTACATCTTCCACGTGACGGTCTGGAACATCTGCGTCGTGTCGCTGCGGCAGCGGTTGGTGCCCGATGCCATGCGCGGACGACAGAACAGCCTGTTCAAGCTGTCAGGACTCACGGGCCTCGTCGTGGGAGCCGGCCTCGCGGGTCCGGTCGCCTCCGTCGGCGGGCTTGCCGCGCCCTTCGGCATCGCCGGACTCGTCTTCACCGGATGCGCGGCCTACACCGCGTGGCTGTTGAAGATCGAGCCCGAGCTGTCGAGCCGTCTCGCAGAAGAGCCGTGAACGGGTCAGCGAACGTGCTTGTGGCCCCGTCAACTCGTGGCTGACGGGGTGCGGGGTGGGGTCATCTTCGGGGTGGCGGGATCCGGGGTGGGCCGGGGTCGGGTGGGTCGAGTGCGGTGGTGCCGGTGTGGTCGCGGCGGTAGCGGTGGCCGTGGGGTGAGGTCCACTCGAAGATTCCGGGCGTGACCATGTCGTAGCGCCAGGCGGAGTGGGTCTTGAGGCGGTGGTGGAACCGGCACAGCGCGCCCAGGTTCTCGGTCTCCGTGGGTCCGGGCTGAGGTCGGCCTTCTGCTTCGGCGTCGTGGTCGTACTCGATGACGTGGTCGACGTCGCACCCCCGCGCGGGGCGCCCGCAGAATGGGAACACGCAGGTGCGATCTCGGAGGACCACGTGCTCGCGGATCCGGTCCGGGATCTCGTAGCCCGGCGCGGACTTCTCCTGGTTGAGGTCGATGACCGGCTCGACCGTGATCTGCGTCCGCGAATCGCGGCACCAGGACCTGAGCTGGTCGAGCAGAAGGAGGCGCTGGCCTTCTTCGAGCCGCCCGGTGGGAGCGAAGGCCGTGGTGTCGCCGGACAGGCTGGCATCGAAGTGGGCGTGGAGGACGACCTCCCGGGCGGCGGGGAGGTCGGGTCTCGATACGCCGGCTCGTTCCTCACCGGCTACTCGACCACCAGCAGAGTCACTTGCCAGTCGACCACCAGCAGAATCGTGGAGGTCAAGCGCGGTCTGCGTCCGGGCGAGGTCACCCAGCGCCTTCGCCCTGCGTGCGTCGAGCGGCAACTCGGACCCGAGGGCCTTCTGCGTCGCGGCCCCGTGGGCGAGTGCCTGGTGGACGTCGAGGCCGTCGGCAAGGTCGATCTCAGCCTCGAGCCGTACGGTCCCGGCGAAGTGGACGTTCTCGTCGTGGATCGTGACGTGGCGCGGGTCGACGTGGAGGTACCCGTCCTCCGGGTCAGCGGCCGGGTCGACGGTAGCGAGGTCGTAGCGCTTGATGGTCTCCGCGACGAGGCGGTCCAGCTGCGCGGGACCGATCTTCCCCGCGACGGCGGCGACCTGGGCGTCGACGAACCGCGCCGCCTCGACCGTCAGCGCCGGGGTGGAGTGGATGGTGATCTCCGCGACGGCCCGGGCGCGCCAGGCAGGAACTGATCCGGCGTGGACCTGCGCCCACAGGCGTGGGAGGCGGTGGCGGAGCTCGAGGGCATGGCCGATGAGCTTCTTCGCCGACACGCTCGTGATGCCCAGGACGGTGCCGAGCTCGGCGACGCAGAACTCAGCGACCAGCGGCGTACCGGGTCCGGCGATCGGCTCCTCGTGCTCGCACCCCGCCACGGTGAACGATGCGGCGGAGTGGATGGACTCCGGCGGGTGGAGGTCAGCCCACCGGGCGGCGAGGTCGAGCTGCTCCGCGGCGGCAGCGTCCTCAGCAGACCGGGCTGAGCGGATCGAGGCGAGCAGGGCTGCCGGGCCGAGGGCGTCTGCCCCGGCCTCTGCGCCTGCTTCCAGCATCTCGATCATGCGTTCGAGTCTAGGGAAGGGGTCCGACAGTGAGGTGGGGTCTCGATACGCCTGCGCTCGTCCCTCGCTCCGGCTACTCGACCACCGAAGATGGGAGGTCCCTCGGCTACTCGACCACCGAAGATGGAGGGTCCGCTCGGCTACTCGACCACCGACGGACAGGAGCTCGCTCGGATACTCGACTCCCGACGAGGGAGGGCGGTCAGGCGGCGCTGGCGTGGGCCACCAGCCGCAGCTGGCGGCGGCGGTGGTTGAGCGCCTCGACGGTGAACATCACGAGCGCGACCCACACCAGGCCGAAACCGATCCAGCGGCTGGCGGGCATGGCCTCCTCGAAGACCAGGATGCCGAGCGCGAACTGGATGGTCGGCGCGAGGTACTGCAGCAGCCCGAGCGACACCATCGACACCCGGATCGCCGCTGCGCCGAAGAGCATCAGGGGGATCGCGGTGATGATGCCGGTGGTGGTGAAGAGCAGCGCGTGGCCGAGGCCGTGCGAGCCGAAGTTGGACTCGCTCGTTGCGACCAGCCACGCGACGTACGCCATCGCGATGGGGGCGAGCACGAGGGTCTCGAGGGTGATGCTCTCGACCGCACCGACGCCCGCCTGCTTCTTCAGCAGTCCGTAGGTGCCGAAGGAGAAGGCGAGCACGAGCGCCACCCACGGCGGACGCCCGTAGTCGATGGCCAGCACGACGACCGCGATGAAGGCCATGCCCATCGCGACCCACTGCAGCCGGCGCAGCCGCTCACCCAGGACCAGCACGCCCATGAGCACGGTGACGAGCGGGTTGATGAAGTAGCCCAGCGACGTCTCGACGACCCGCCCGTTGTTGACGCCCCAGATGTAGCCACCCCAGTTGACCGAGATGACCACAGCCGCGCCACTGATGAGCAGGAGCTTGCGGCGGTCGCGCAGCAGGGCCTTGAGCTGGTCGACCCGGTGCCACAGCACGAGGATCAGCACCATGGTCAGCAGCGACCAGACGATGCGGTGCGCCAGGATCTCGACGGCGCCGCCGGGCTCGAGCAGCGTCCAGTAGAGCGGGAAGGTGCCCCAGAGGGTGTAGGCCAGGGCGCCGAGGATCAGGCCGCGACGGCTTTCTGGCACTCAGGGAGTCTAGGGCGGACCCGTCGCCTACGATGAGGGGGCTCGGGGTCGGGACCCCGTGCCGCACGTCCAGACATCGTCTCTCGAGGGGGAGTTCAACATGCGGGTCTTCCGCGCCGTCCTGGCGGCCTTCGTGGCCGCACTGCTCATGACCGGTGCGCTCAGCACCGGTGCCACCGCCGGCTCGCTGCCCGAGCGCATCATCGACGAGACGCCGCCGGGCAACAAGCAGGTGTCCTACAACGCCTTCAAGCTCAAGGGCAGCGTGATGGAGCCGCAGCTCGACGGCACCCTGCTGCCCTACGCGAACCAGAAGGTGAAGATCCTCAAGAAGAAGTGCGGCACCTGCAAGTGGAAGACGGTCAAGAAGATCAAGACCGATGACGCCGGCGTCTTCAAGACCCGCATCTACGCGCCCGAGAAGGGCCGCTGGAAGTGGCGCTCGAAGGTCGACCACTCCAACGGGTTCGGCAACACCAAGGGCAAGGTCTGGACCCTCTACTTCAAGTGATCCTCCGCCGGGGTGATCCCCTGAGCCTCCTGTGAGGGAGGGCTCAGAGGATCGTCCAGGTGTCGCCGCCGCCGATCAGTGCCGCCAGCCGCGCGGAACGGTCGGCGGCGTCGTCGTCTCCGGGCACGGTGGTCGCGGAGGCGACCTGCTCGCGCGCCGCGTCGTCGTACGTCGGGCGCTGGACCTGGCGGAAGATGCCGATCGGCGAGGTGTTGAGGTAGCCCGAGTCGGTCAGTCGCGAGATCGCGAACGCCATCGTCGGGTCCGGGTTGTGCGCGTCGTGCACGAGGATGTCCTCGGCGGCGACGTCGGCCGTCGCGACGACCTTCACGCCACCGGTCTCCTCGTCGCGCACCAGCGCCTTCGCGCCGCGACCGTCCTCGAGCGGGGCGCCGAAGAGCACCGGCTCGCCGTGGACGAGCGGGATGATCGCGTCGGCCTTGGTGTCGGGCGACTTGATGGCGTCGAAGGCGCCGTCGTTGAAGATCGGGCAGTTCTGGTAGATCTCGACCAGCGACGTGCCGCGGTGCGCGGCGGCGGCCGCGAGCACCGAGGTGAGGTGCTTGCGGTCGGAGTCGATGGTGCGGGCCACGAAGGTCGCCTCGGCGCCGAGCGCGAGGGACACCGGGTTGAACGGGTGGTCGAGCGAGCCCATCGGCGTCGACTTGGTGACCTTGCCGGTCTCCGAGGTGGGGGAGTACTGCCCCTTGGTGAGCCCGTAGATCCGGTTGTTGAACAGCAGGATCGTCATGTTCACGTTGCGGCGCAGCGTGTGGATCAGGTGGTTGCCGCCGATCGACAGCGCGTCGCCGTCGCCGGTGACGACCCACACCGAGAGGTCCTCACGGGCCGTGGCGATGCCGGTCGCGATCGTCGGCGCACGGCCGTGGATCGAGTGCATGCCGTAGGTGTCGAGGTAGTAGGGGAACCGCGACGAGCACCCGATGCCGGAGACGAAGACGATGTTCTCGCGTCGCAGGCCGAGGTCGGGCAGGAAGGACTGCACGGCTTTGAGCACGGCGTAGTCGCCGCAGCCGGGGCACCAGCGCACCTCCTGGTCGGAGGTGAAGTCCTTGCCCGTCTGCTTCTCGTCGGTCGTGGGGACCGACTCGGTGCCGGAGCGGAGTGCGGGAAGTCCCAGGTCAGTCATCGTGGCTCTCCTGCTGGATGGACGCGGGGGTGAGGTCGACGTCGATGCCCTCGGCATCGGCGACGAGGCCGCCGATCACGTCGGCGAGCACGGCCGCCTTGAGGGGCAGGCCGCGGACCTCGTTGTAGCCGACGACGTCGACGAGGTACTTCGCGCGCAGCAGCAGCGAGAGCTGGCCGAGGTTCATCTCGGGCACCAGCACCTTGTCGTAGCGCTTCAGCACCTCACCGAGGTCGTTCGGGAAGGGGTTCAGGTGGCGCAGGTGCGCCTGCGCGACGTGGTAGCCGGCCTTGCGCACGCGGCGTACGCCGGCGCCGATGGGGCCGTACGTCGATCCCCAGCCCAGCACGAGCACCTTGGCGTCGCCCGTGGGGTCGTCGACCTCGAGCGGCGGCAGCGAGTCGGCGATCCGGTCCACCTTGGCCTGGCGGGTGCGGACCATGAAGTCGTGGTTGGCGGGGTCGTAGGAGATGTTGCCGTGCCCGTCGCCCTTCTCGAGGCCGCCGATGCGGTGCTCGAGGCCGGGGGTGCCCGGGATCGCCCACGGGCGCGCCAGCGTGGCCTCGTCGCGGAGGTAGGGCCAGAACTCGGCGTCGTCGCCCGAGCCCTGGTTCTTCTCGGTGGCGAAGTCCGGGTCGATCGTCGGCAGCTCGTCGAGCCCCGGGATCCGCCACGGCTCGGAGCCGTTGGCGAGGTAGCCGTCGGAGAGCAGCATCACCGGGGTGCGGTAGGTGACGGCGATGCGCACTGCCTCCACGGCGGCTGCGAAGCAGTCACCGGGGGACTGTGGTGCCACGATCGGCACGGGCGCCTCGCCGTTGCGGCCGAACATCGCCTGCATCAGGTCGGCCTGCTCGGTCTTGGTGGGCAGCCCGGTCGAGGGGCCTCCGCGCTGGACGTCGACGACGACGAGCGGCAGCTCGGTCATCACCGCGAGGCCGACCGCCTCGGACTTCAGCGCGACACCGGGACCGGACGTCGTGGTGACGCCGAGCTGTCCGGCGAAGGAGGCGCCGATCGCGGCACCGACGCCGGCGATCTCGTCCTCGGCCTGGAACGTCGTCACGCCGAAGCCCTTGTGCTTGCTGAGCTCGTGGAGGATGTCGGAGGCCGGGGTGATCGGGTAGGAGCCCAGGAAGACCGACAGCCCCGACTGCACGCCACCGGCGATGAGGCCGTAGGACAGGGCCAGGTTGCCGGTGATGTTGCGGTAGTGGCCCGGTGCCATCTTGGCGGGCTTGATCTCGTAGCGGACGACGAAGGCCTCGGTGGTCTCGCCGAAGTTCCAGCCTGCCTTGAAGGCCGCGACGTTGGCGTCGCGGATGTCGGGCACCTTCGCGAAGCGCTTGGCCAGGAAGGCGTTGGTCGTCTCGGTCGGGCGGCCGTACATCCACGACAGCAGCCCGAGGGCGAACATGTTCTTGGCGCGCGAGGCGTCCTTGCGGGAGAGCCCGAACTCCTTGACCGCCTCGATCGTCATCCCGGTGAGGTCGACGGTGTGGAGGGCGTACTCCGCGAGGGTGTCGCCGTCGAGGGGGTTCTCGGTGTAGCCGGCCTTGGTGAGGTTGCGCGCGGTGAAGTCGTGGGTGTCCACGATGATCGTCGCGCCCTTGGGCAGGTCGCCGAGATTGGCGCGCAGCGCGGCGGGGTTCATCGCGACCAGCACGTCGGGGGCGTCGCCCGCGGTGAGGATGTCGTGGTCGGCGAAGTGCACCTGGAACGACGACACGCCCGGGAGCGTGCCCTGGGGCGCGCGGATCTCGGCCGGGAAGTTGGGGAGCGTTACCAGGTCGTTGCCGAAGGCCGCGGTCTCCTGGGTGAACCGGTCTCCGGTGAGCTGCATGCCGTCGCCGGAGTCGCCCGCGAACCGGATGATGACGCGGTCGAGCTGCTTGACCTCTTTTTCGGGTGCTACCACAAGCAGAGACGATAGCCGCCGGTCCAGCGCCGACCGGGCCTTCCTGCCCTGTGGGACGACCTCCACGCCTGTGGTGTGACAGGGGTCATGCCGGACGGCCTCGGTCGGGTGGGCGCCCCGAGGGGTGAGGGCGTACGCCGTTGGGGCGCGCGCCCGGCCCGCAGCCACTAGCGTGCGCCTGTGGACACCACGACGACGACGGCGGACGAGCTCTGGGCCGCGGTCGAGACCTTCGACGCGGAGGCTGCGGAGGTTGCCATCGCACGGCTGTTGTGGGACGTGCCACTGTCAGGGGCCGTCACGGGTGTCGTGCTGCCGTTCCTCCGCGAGGTCGGCGACCGCTGGGAGGCCGGCACCCTGTCCGTGGCACACGAGCACTTCGTCACCGACATGCTGCGCCGCACCCTGTCTGCGCTGACGGCGGTCCCTCCGCAGCAGGTGCTCGAGGACGCGTCCGCTCCCTCGCCCGTGGTGCTGCTGGCCTGCCCGCCCGGCGAGCGCCACGACCTGGTGCTGCTGTGCGTGGCGCTGATGCTGCGCGAGCGCGGGGTCCGCGCCCGCTTCCTGGGCGCCGACACCCCGATCCCCGCGATCCTCGCCGCGTCCCGCGTGACGGGCGCGGACGCGGTCGTGCTGGCCGCGACCCGGCCCACCGCCTTCACCGCGCACGCGTCGTCGCTGCGTCGCCTCGCCCAGGACTGCGCGCTCTACGCCGCGGGCCGCGGCGCTGACGACCAGGCGGTGGCCGAGATCGGCGCGGTCCCGCTGCCCGACAACCCGGTGCGCGCCGTGGTCTTCCTCGTCGGCGCGCTCACGAAGATCACCGACAGCTGGTGAGACCGGGCGCAGATTCGGTCACCGATTCTGCGTCATGCCCGTCGGGTGGAGCCGTCTCGTGTGCAGTAGGGATGCGAAAGGCGTCGCAGGGGAGCACCTGTCGCACCCGGTCGGTCGATCTCCCGTCACCCGATCGGTTCCCCCCAGGACGTGACAGGTGCCCCCCGACCTACGAAGTGCCGGCGGTGCGGCCCAGCTGAACGGGCCGCGCCGCCGGCCTCGGCGACAGCTGGTGAGCTGCGCGGCAGTCGTCGCTCTCGAGCGCGCGTCAGCCGCGCAGCAGACCGACCAGCTCGCCCAGGCGCTTGATCTCGGTGATGCCCTCCGCCGGCTGGAACGGCGACGCGTGGTCGGTGCGGTTGAGCCAGCAGGCGTTGAGCCCGGCCGCGCGGCTCCCCCGTGCGTCCGCATCGGGGTTGTCGCCCACGTAGAGCACGCGGTCGCGGACCCACCCCAGCGACTCGCACGCCACGGTGAAGGCCGTGGCCGAGGGCTTGGCCGCGCCCACGTCCGCTGGTGTGAGGACGCGCACGCCGTCGGGCAGCCGCAGGGTCGCGGCCTTGGCCAGCTGCTGGTCGCGATCCCCGTTGGTCAAGACGGCGTAGGGGACGCCGAGTCGAGCGAGCGCGCCGAGCGTGGGCTCGACGTCGTCGAAGGCGCGCCAGTTCGCCTCGTAGGCGGAGAGATAGGCGGTGAACGCTGCGTCGGCGCCGTCGTCGTCGTACGGGCGGTCGTCACCGAGCGCTGCGAGCAGCCCCCGCAGCCGGCGCCGGCGCTGCTCGGCGAAGTCGATCGTGCCGGCGAGGTACTCACCCATGTGCAGCGCCTCGAGCCGTGCCCACTCCGCGAGCACCTCGTCGGGCGCGACCGGGCGGCCGGGCAGCCAGCTCTCGGCCACCGCGTCCAGAACGGCTGCGTCGGAGGCCCCGACATGGTCCAGGAGCGTCCCGTCGAGGTCGAACATGACTGCGGTCGTCACTGCGGTCGTCACTGTCGTCGTGTCGCTCACGCGACCACCTCCGGCTGTGGTGAGGGATGGAGAAGGGACAGGTGGTCGCGATCGAGCGACCACATCGGGTTCCGATGCGCCCCGCCACTCGGTGCGGACCACGACCGGCTCCTGGGCGTGGCTCAGCGGTAGTTGGTGAACTGCACCGCGAAGTCGTAGTCCTGCGACTTCACCAGCTGCTGGACGGCCTGGAGGTCGTCGCGCTTCTTCGACGAGACCCGCAGCTCCTCGCCCTGCACCTGCGCCTTGACGCCCTTGGGGCCCTCGTCGCGGATCAGCTTGGAGATCTTCTTGGCGTCCTCGGAGGTGATGCCCTCCTTGAGCGCGATGTCGATCTTCGAGACCTGGCCGGACTGGCGTGGCTCGGAGGTGTCGAGGATCTTCAGGCTCTGGTTGCGCTTGATGAGCTTGTCCTGGAAGACGCTGAGCACGGCGCTCGCGCGGTCGTCGGCGGAGGCGGTGATCTCGATCGCCTTCTCGCCCTTCCACTCGATGCTCGCTCCGGTGCCCTTGAAGTCGAAGCGGGTCGCGATCTCGCGGGCTGCCTGGCTCAGGGCGTTGTCGACCTCCTGGCGGTCCAGCTTGCTCACGATGTCGAAGCTCGAGTCAGCCATGTGTGCCTCCTAGTGGGGCCTCGTGGTGGCGCCCCGGCGATTCGTAGTGAAGTCCGTGCCTTGCTATTGTTCCGCACGGCCCGGCAGGTTGCCCGAGCGGCCAAAGGGAGCTGACTGTAAATCAGCCGGCAACGCCTACAGAGGTTCGAATCCTCTACCTGCCACTGGACGAGTCCAGGGCGAGACCCCCGTCGACAGGCGGGGGTCTCGTGCATTTGACTCACCGCATGGACATCGCCCCTCCCGACGCTGCGTGGCTCGACGCCGAGTGCCGTCGCCTCCTCGACTTCGGGCGCCACGTCGTCCATCCCCTGGGCGGAGCCGCCTGGCTCGACGACGACGGCAGGCCGGACCTGTCGCGACCGGTGCACACGTGGATCACGAGCCGCACCGTCCACGTCTTCGGCCTGGGCGCGCTGCTCGGCCACGACGGCTGCGCCGATATCGCCGGGGCTGCCCTCGACGGGCTGCGTACGACGCTGCGCGACGCCGAGCACGGCGGGTGGTTCACCGCGGTCGACGCCACCGGCTCCCCGGTCGGGACCGCGAAGTCGTGCTACGACCACGCCTTCGTCGTGCTCGCCGGCTCGACGGCGGTCGTGGCCGGTCTTCCGGGCGCCGACGACCTCCTCTCCGAGGCGCTCGACGTCCTCGGGCAGCACTTCTGGGACGAGTCGACCGGTCTGGTGGTCGACGAGCGGGACCGCGGCTGGACCACGCCCGCGCCCTACCGCGGGCTCAACGCCGCCATGCACTCCGTGGAGGCGATGCTCGCGGCCGGCGACGCGACGGGTGATCCGCGCTGGCACGAGCGGGCGGGCCGCGTCGCGGCGTACGTCGTGGGTCTGGCGGCAGCGCACGACGCCCGCCTGCCCGAGCACTTCGGCCCCGACTGGACACCCGACCTGGATCTCAACCGCGACCGGCCCGACGACCCGTTCAAGCCCTACGGCGCGACGATCGGGCACGGACTGGAGTGGTCGAGGCTGCTGCTGCACGTCGAGGCGTCGCTCGGCGACCGGGCCCCGGCCGGACTGCTCGACACCTCGCGCGCCCTCTTCGACCGCGCCGTGGCCGACGGCTGGGACGTCGACGGCGCACCGGGCTTCGTCTACACCACCGACTGGGACGGCACGCCCGTCGTGCGACAGCGGATGCACTGGGTGGCCGCCGAGGGCATCGCGGCCGCCGCGGCGCTCCACCGACGCACCGGCGAGGAGCGCTACGCCGAGCTGTACGCCGCCTGGTGGCGCTACGTCGTCGAGCACGTCCGCGACGCCGAGCGGGGGTCGTGGCACCACGAGCTCGACCCGTCCAACCGGCCGCAGTCGTCGGTGTGGCCCGGCAAGCCCGACCTCTACCACGCGGTCCAGGCCACCCTCCTCCCGCGGCTCCCGCTCGCGCCCGGTCTCGCCCGGGCGGTGGCCCTGTCGGCACCCGGGCCGGCACCGGCATGATGGGTCCATGACGGACGCCCAGCCGCGCATCCTCGTCGTCGGCGAGGCGCTCATCGACGTGGTCCCCGACGCCGGGGGCACCCCTCGCGACCTGCCCGGCGGCAGTCCCGCCAACGTCGCGATCACCCTCGGTCGGCTCCAGCGCGACGTACGCCTCGTCACGCTGCTCGGCGACGACGCGCGCGGTGAGCTCGTCCGCACCTGGCTCGAGGCCAGCAACGTGACCGTGCTCGCGCAGCCCACCGGCAGCGGGCGTACGTCGAGCGCCGAGGTCACCCTCGACGACTCGGGTGCCGCGAGCTACGTCTTCGACCTCGACTGGGACCTCCCGGCCGTCCCGGAGGAGTCCTGCGACGTCCTGCACGTCGGCTCGATCGCGACCGTGCTCGACCCCGGCGCCGACGCGGTCCTCGATGCCGTGCGCGCCCACCGCGGCCGCGCGCTCGTCTCCCTCGACCCCAACGCCCGCCCGGCCATCACGCCGGACCGCACCGGCCCCGTCGCCCGCGTGGAGGAGCTGGTCGCGCTGTCCGACCTGGTCAAGGTCAGCGACGAGGACCTCGACTGGCTGCACCCCGGCCACGACCCCGTCACCACCGCCACGCGCTGGGCCGCAGCGGGCCCGGGGCTCGTCGTGGTCACCCGCGGCGGCGAGGGCGCGGTCGCCGTACGCCACGACGGCACGACGCTCGAGGTGCCCGGGGTCCCGGTGCGCGTGGCCGACACCGTCGGGGCCGGCGACACCTTCAGCGGCGTGCTGGTCGACGCCTTCATCGCCCTCGGTGTCCACGGCGCCGACGCGGCCGGTGCGCTGCGTGCGCTGTCGGACCGCGACGTGCTGGGCGTCGTGACCACGGCTGCCATCGGCGCCGCCATCAACGTCTCGCGCCCCGGGGCGGACCCGCCGTCGCGCGCCGAGCTCTCGGCCGCCCTGGGCACGACTCCCGAAGCGGACGAGGAGTGACCCGGGAGCAGATCCACGACATCGGTCAGCGACGGGCCTGGGTGATCTGGTTCGTCGCGCTCGCGGTCTACGTGCTGGCGGTCTTCCACCGCAGCTCGCTCGGCGTCGCCGGCATCGTCGCGGCCGACCGCTTCGACATCAACGCCACCAGCCTGGCGACGTTCACCGTCCTCCAGCTCGTCGTCTACGCCGGCATGCAGGTGCCGGTCGGCGTGCTGCTCGATCGCTACGGCTCCCGCGCGATGCTCATCACCGGTCTGGTGCTGATGACGGTGGGGCAGCTCGGCTTCGCCTTCGTGGAGTCCTTTCCGGCCGCGGTGGCCGCGCGCGCCGTGGTCGGCGCGGGGGACGCGATGGTCTTCGTCAGCGTGATCCGCCTGGTCACGGTCTGGTTCCTGGTCCGCCAGGGCCCGATGGTCACCCAGCTCACCGGCCTGTCGGGCCAGCTCGGCGCGATCGCGGCGGCCGGCCCCCTGTCGTACCTCCTCCACGAGCTCGGCTGGACCGGCGCCTTCGCGCTGACCTCGAGCATCGGCGTGGTGCTGCTGGTGGCGGTGCTCGCGCTGGTTAAGGACTCGCCCTACCGCCGCAGCGACGTCGTGGCCATCAAGCTCCGCGCGCTCGCGCTGTCGGTGCGGACGGTGTGGGGCAACCCCGGCACCCGGCTCGGCATGTGGTCGCACTTCGTCTCGCAGTTCTCCGCCACCGTCTTTGCGCTGCTGTGGGGCTACCCCTTCCTCGTCCAGGGCCTCGGCTGGTCGACGAGCGGGGCGAGCACCCTCCTGATGGCGATGACGGCCTGGGCGGTCGTGAGCGGGCTGGCCACCGCGCGGCTCGTGGCGCGGCTTCCCTACTACCGCTCGTGGATCGTGGTCGGCATCGTCATCGCGATGGTCGTGCCGTGGACCGCGGTCCTGCTGTGGCCCGGTGTGGCCCCGGGCTGGCTCGTCGTGGTGATGGCGTTCGCGACCGCCAGCGGGGGACCGGCCGCGATGGTCGGCTTCGACCTGGCGCGCTCCTTCACCCCGCCGCACGAGACCGGTCGCGCCAACGGCCTGGTCAACGTCGGCGGCTTCACCGCCTCACTGCTGACGATGGCGCTCATCGGCGTCGTGCTCGACCTGTCCGCGTCCGGTGGCATGGGGTCCTACACGCTGGGTGACTACAAGCTGGCGATGTCGGTGCAGTACGTCTTCTGGGCCTTCGGCATCGTGCAGACGCTGCGCTACCGGCGGCGCGGCCTCGCCCACCTCGCCCGGGTCCACCCGGGCTCGGTCGAGCAGATGAAGGCCGGCCGGCTCTTCGTGCACCCCGGGATCGGGACCGAGGGCGTCTAGCCGATCTCGCCGTCGTCGTCGGAGTCCAGGTCGCCGGTGGGGTCCTCGGCGGACGGATCCTCCAGGTAGTCGCCGCCGACCGGGTGCCCCTGCCACGACACCATCCGCCAGCCGGACTCGTGGTCTCCCTCGAGGACGATCAGGGCCGTGTTGTGCAGCGGCTGGTGCGCGGGCGGAGCGTCGGGGTGCGGCTCCATGCGCGTGGAGACCCACGTCCGGAGCGCGGCGCCGTGGCTGACGACGAGGGCGGCGCGGTGGCCGGCGTCGACGATGCGTCGCACCGCGGCGTCGAAGCGGGCCAGGAACTCCTCACCCGTCTCCCCGCCGGGCATCCGGTGGGTGAGGTCGCCCTCGAGCCAGGTCGCGACGCTGCCGATGTAGCCCGCGACCGCGTCGTGGTCGCTGCGCATCTCGACGTCGCCCGCCGCGATCTCCTCGAGCCCGTCGACCACGGTCAGGTCGAGGCCGCGGTCCTCGGCGGTCGGCGCCGCGGTCTGGTGCGTACGCACGCGGCTGGAGACGTAGACCGCGTCGAGGTGCTCGTCGGCGAGCGCCCTCGCGGCGGCCGCGGCCTGGGCGCGCCCGAGGTCGGTCAGGTCCACCCCGGGATGGGCGGTGTCGAGCTCGCCGGAGACGTTGGCGTGGGTCTGGCCGTGGCGCATGAGGAGGAGTCGCACAGGGGGTCCTAGCTGTTGAAGCGGGAGGTCTTGGACGAGGCGAGCTCGCGGGCCTGCTCCAGCGGCACACCCTCGAGGGCCTCGGCGACGTCGGAGCCGAGGTGGCTGACCTCGGTGCCGCGCTCGAGCGGGACCAGGGTGTGCACGAGGCGGTCGTCGTAGGCGTGCACCATGGTGAAGGCCTGGTTGGCGTCGACGCCCGAGACGAAGCGGTCCACCGGTGCCGGGTCGCTGGTGTAGCAGCTGGCCGAGGCCACCGACACCGGCACGCCGGCGAAGGTCGACCACGTCGACAGGTGGAGGTGGCCGGCGAGGATGCCGCGCACGTCGCCTCTGGCGCCGGTGATGACCTCGGCGAGCGCCTGCTGGTCGTGCAGCTCGATCAGCTCGGCGGCGCGCAGCATGGGCAGCGGCATCGGCGGGTGGTGCATGGCGAGCAGCGTCCCGTGCTCGGCAGGAGTCGCCAGGACGTCGGCGAGCCACGCGAGCTGCTCGGCACCGAGGTCACCGTGGTGGTGGCCCGGGACGCTGGTGTCGAGGGCGACGATGCGCAGCCCGTCGACCTCGTGCACCCGGTCCTGCGGGCCGTCGTCGTCGGAGTCGAAGAGGCCGCGCGCGAAGGGGGCGCGCTCGTCGTGGTTGCCCATCGTCCACACCACGACCGCGCCCATCGCGGCCGCGGCCGGCTCGACGATCGAGCGCAGCGTCGCGTAGGCGTCGGGCTCGGCACGGTCGGCCAGGTCGCCGGTGAAGACGAGGGCCTGTGGGGCCGGGCTCACGGCAGCGAGCCGGTCGAGGGCGCGGTGCAGCTGGGCGACGTTGTCGATCACGCCGTGGTGCAGCCCGCCGCCCCCGATGAGGTGCGGGTCGGAGAGATGCGCGACGACGTGGCGCGGTGCGGCGTACTGGCCCAGCTGCTTCACGGCCTCAGCCTAGGACCGCGGAAGGGTGGCGCCGCGCGTGGTCGAGGGGTCAGACGTTGTTCACCACGCGGTCAGTTCGCGGTCGCGGGCGGGCCCTACGGTCCGCAACGTGATCTCACGGGGAGTCGTCGGCAGCGTGCTGGTCCTGCTCGGCGGGCTGGTGGTCGCGACCCTGCCCGAGAGTGCCGTGGTGGCGGACGTCGACCTGCTGCAGCTGCTTCGCGGCACCGCGCCCGGCCGGATGGCCGGTCTCGTCGTGGTGCTCCTCGGGCTCGGCCTGCTGGCGTCGGCATGGCTGCGGCTGTGCCGGGTGGCCGCGCGCACCGAGGAGGCCGGGCAGACGGACGTCCTCGCCACGGTGCGCGCGGCGACCGTGGCCTGGTCGCTGCCGCTCGTGCTGGCCCCGCCGCTGTTCTCCCGCGACGGCTGGTCGTACGCCGCCCAGGGCACGCTCACCCACCGCGGCATCTCGCCCTACGAGCACGGGCCGTGGATGCTGGTCGGCCCGCGCTCGGTCCCCGGCCCGATCGTCGAGGGCGTGGACCCGCGCTGGATGGGCACGCCGGCGCCGTACGGCCCGGTCCCGCTGATCGGGGGTGACCTCGCCGCGGGCCTCACGTCCGACCCGTGGCTGCTGGTCGTCGCGCACCGGGGGATGGCGCTGGTCGGGCTCGTTCTCCTGGCGTGGGCGGTGCCGCGGCTGGCGCGCTGGTGCGGCGCCAACCCGGCGCTCGCCTCCTGCGTGGTGCTGGCCTCCCCGCTGATGGTCGCCAACGGTGTCGCGGGGCTGCACAACGACCTGCTCATGGTGGGCCTGATGGCGGCCGCGCTGGTCGTCGCCCGGGACCACGGGTGGGTGGCGGGTGCGGTGCTCGGCGGGCTGGCGGCCGGGGTGAAGCTGCCCGGGGGACTGGTCTGCGTGGCCGTGGTGCTGCTGACCGCGCCGGCGGCGGGTCTCCTCGCGCGGACGCGGCACGGGGCTCGGGTGGCTGCCGTCGCGGTCCTCGCCCTCGTCGGGCCCGGCGTGGTGTGGGGCCTCGGCGTCGGGTGGATCGGCGCCCTGGGTGTCCCCGGCACGGTGAACACGCCGCTGTCGCTGCCGACGCTGGTCGGCGGCTGGCTGGACCTCGTGGCCGCGTGGGTCGGGCTCGGCACCCCGGACGCGGCCTTCCTCGGACTGGTGCGCCTGGTCGCCCAGGTGGGCGCGGTCGGGGTCGCCGGGTGGGCGCTGCTGCGCCTGCCGGTCGGCGACCCGCGCGAGGCTGTCCGGGCGGTGGCGCTCGTCACGGCAGCGACCGTCGCCCTCAGTCCGGTGGTCCACCTCTGGTACTTCCTGTGGGTCGTGCCGTTCCTGGCCGTGCAGCGCCTCGGCCGCGGCGCGAGCGGCGCCCTGGTCTCGGTGTCGCTCGTCGCCGGGCTGGTGGCGCCGATGGACTCATCGCTGCACGGCGCCTACCTGGCGATCGTGATCGGGTCGCTGGTCGTGGCAGCGGTCGCGGTGCTGCTGCTGGCGACGCGTCGGGCCCGCGAGCGGCTCGACGGCATCGCCACCGACGAGTGGACGTCCAGCAGGGAGCCGACCGTGGCCGACCAGGGGTAGCGCTCGGCACGCGCGCGGGCAGCAGCCCGGCGCGCCGCCACCGGGCGTGCCGCGACCTCGAGCACCGTGTCCGCGAGCGCTCCCGCCACGGGGGCGCCCCAGCCTCCGGAGGCCTCGTCGACCAGCTCACGCGCCCCGCCCCGGTCGGCGGTCACGACCGGCGTGCCCGAGGCCAGCGCCTCGAGCACGGCCAGGCCGAAGGTCTCGCCGGGGCAGACGCTCAGCGCCACGTCGGCGTGGGCCAGCGCGCGGCTCAGCCGGGCAGGGGAGTCGACGTAGCCGCGGAACCGCACCGGCGCGTCGCCGGCGAGCTCGACGAGCTCGTCGCGGTGCGGCCCGACGCCGTAGACGTCCAGGCGCAGCGGGACCCCGCGACGGTGCAGCTCGACAGCCGTGGCGACCGCGAGGTGCGGGCTCTTCTCCCGCGACAGCCGCCCGGCGTGCACCAGCCGCAGCTCATCGACCCGTGGGCGTCGGTGCGGCCGGAAGGTGGCGAGGTCGACCCCCAGCGGGACGCGTACGACGGGGCAGCCCGCCGCCGCGGCGACCGTGGCGAACTCGTCCCGGGCGTAGGCAGAGGTGACCACGACCGTGTCGACGCTGCGCACCAGCAGCCGGTTGAGCAGCCCCGCCGACACCTTGGACGTGGCGTCGAGGCCGGTGCGTAGGGCCAGCATGTCGTCGAGGCGCTCGTGCGAGAGCAGCACCGAGCCGACACCGCTGCGGCGAGCCCAGCGCGCCACCGGCAGCAGCGTCGACTTGTCGCTCAGCTCGATCGACGTCGGCCCCCACTCCTCGAGCACCTCGATGACGCGCCACGGCTCGACGATCAGCCGGTAGCCGCCGCCGACCCGGGGCGCGCGGAGCTGGACGACGTCGCCCATCGGTCCGGACGTGCGGGCGTCCTCGGGGCCGGGTACGACGAGCAGGCGGCGGCAGCCGGCCTCCACGTATCCCGCCCCCAGGGCGCGCAGCGCGGTGCGCATGCCCCCCGACGCAGGTCCGACGAAGTTGGCCAGCTGGGCGATGCGCATGTGCGCACGGTGGCGCAACCGGGTGAACGGACCCCGACGGGAGCCTTGCCGTCAGCGGGCCGGGAGGATGCGGCCCGTGACCTCGCCGAGCGAGATCCGGCCCCCGCCCGTGCCGGGCGCGGTGTAGCGCAGGGTCACCTCGTCGCCGTCCTCGAGGAAGGTCCGCTCGCGGCCGGCGACGGTGAAGGGCTCCTTGCCGCCCCAGCTCAGCTCGAGCAGCGACCCGCGCTGGTCGCGCTCCGGTCCTGACACGGTGCCGGAGCCCCAGAGGTCTCCGGTGCGCACGCTCGCACCGTTGACGGTCGTGTGGGCCAGCATCTGCGCGGGCGACCAGTACATCGTGCGGTAGGGCGGGCGGGCGACGACCTCGCCGTCGAGCACCACCTCGACCTCGATGTCGAGACCGGCAGGGCCCTCGACGCGGAGGTAGTCGAGCACCTCCGGGTCGTCCTGGCCGGGCAGCTCGGTCCAGGCCGCGTCGAGCGCCGCGAGCGGGGTGACCCAGGCGCTGATCGAGGTCGCGAACGACTTGCCGAGGAACGGGCCGAGCGGGACGTACTCCCACGCCTGGACGTCCCTCGCCGACCAGTCGTTGAGGCCGACGACGCCGAAGGTGTGGCGGGCGAAGTCGGCGGTCGCGACGCGCTCACCGATCGCCGAGGGGACGCCGACGACGAAGCCGAGCTCGGCCTCGATGTCGAGGCGCGCCGACGGGCCGTAGGTCGGCCGGTCGGCGTCGGGCGCCTTGCGCTGCCCGCAGGGGCGTACGACGTCGGTGCCCGAGACCACGACGGTGCCGGAGCGGCCGTGGTAGCCGACGGGGAGGTGCTTCCAGTTGGGCAGCAGCGGCTCGGCGTCGGGGCGGAACATCCGCCCGACGTTGGAGGCGTGGTGCTCGGAGGCGTAGAAGTCGACGTAGTCGCCGACGGTGAAGGGCATCAGCATCCGCACCGAGTCCACCGGCGAGAGGGCGGGCTCAACGAGGTCGCGCTCGGTCTCGTCGGTCAGCAGCCCGGTGACCCAGGCGCGCGTCGACTCCCACACCGTCGGCCCGGCCGCCATGAAGGGGTTCAGCGTGGGCTGGTCGAAGAGCGCGTGGGTGTCGACCATGTCGGCGGCCGCCACGATGCTGAGGTCGAGCACCTGGTCGCCGATCCGGACCGCGACGCGCGGGTGCTCGCCGGAGCGCGCGAAGACGCCGTAGGGGAGGTGGTCGACGTCGAAGCCGGAGCCGGCGGCGCCGGGCACCCAGGTGGTGGCGTGGTGGGTCATGAGTCCTCCGCGGGGTGGGGGGTGAGCAGGCCGAGCGCGACCAGGTCGTCGAGGGGCTCGGTCACCGAGCAGGAGCCGAACGAGGTGAACCAGCGGCGCGCCGAACCGATGTCGGTCGCGGCGAGCGCCTCGCCGTCTCGCTGGCGCAGGGCGTCGGTCGCGTCGGCGACGGAGCCACCGTCCCAGAGCACCTGGGTGGCGACCAGGACGTTGAGGAAGCCGTGCATGCCTCCGTCCTCGGGGTCGTGGCGCACGGCGCGGTGCAGGCCGGCGGTGCCCTTGAACGGTGTCTCGCGGTCCAGGGTCGCGTCGATCCAGGAGGCCACCGTCGCCTCGTCGGGCACCAGGTCGTGGTCGACGTGACCCAGCCGCAGCTTGAGCCGGAGGTCGGCCGCGGCCACCTCGTCGGCGGCGGCGAGCCAGGCGGGGGTGACCGGTCCGGGGACCTCGACGTGGACGCGTACGTCGTCGGCGAGCGTGCCCTCGTCGCGGGCGTGGTCCAGCGCGGCCACCACCCGGCGTACGTTGCCGGCGAGGTCGTCGGGGTCGCGCAGCGCGATCTCCAGTGCGGCGACCTCGAGGCCCAGGCGCGCGGCGGCACCGAGGGGGCCGGCGACCTGCCCGGCACCGCCGGTCACCACGACCGACAGCGGCGCGCCGAAGCCGCGGACCAGCGGCACGTCGGTGTCCTTGAGCACGAAGGTCCCGACGAGGTCGGCGTACCACTCCCCGCTGCGGGCGCCCCACGACGCCGTCGCGTCGTGGAGCGGGACGTCACCGGGCGGGAAGATCGCGGCGTCGTCGACGAGACCGCGCCACTGGGCGGATTCGGCAGGTGCAGGGGAGGGGACCACGGGGCTACTCTAGCCACCAGATAGCGGACGCCTGCGTCCGATAATCGGAAGACAGGAGCGACCGTCATGGCCCACTACCGAGCCCTTGGCCGGCTGCCACGCCAGCGCCACACGCAGATGCGCGACGAGGACGGCCACCTCTTCCGTGAGGAGCTGATGGGCGAGGAGGGGTTCTCCTCCGACTCCTCCCTGCTCTACCGCCGCGGCGTGCCGAGCGCGATCACCGACAGCCAGGTCTGGGAGCTCGCCGACCAGTCGCGCACGCCCAACCACCCGCTCAAGCCACGGCACCTGAAGCTGCACGACCTCGAGACCGGCACCTGCCCGGTCGAGGGGCGCCGCCTGGTGCTCGGCAACAACGACGTCCGTATCGCCTACGTCGTCACGGGCACCGATCCGTCCCCGCTCTACCGCAACGCCATCGGCGACGAGTGCGTCTACGTCGAGTCCGGCTCGGGCACGGTCGAGACCGTCTTCGGCGTCGTGGCCTACCGGACCGGCGACTACGTCGTGATCCCGCGCGCCACCGACCACCGCTGGGTCCCGGCCGAGCCGTCGCGCCTCTACGCCATCGAGGCCAACTCCCACATCCACCCGCCCAAGCGCTACCTCTCGCGCTTCGGCCAGCTCCTCGAGCACGCGCCCTACTGCGAGCGCGACCTCCACGGCCCCGCCGAGACGCACCAGGCCGAGGGCACCGACGTCGAGGTGCTGGTCAAGCACCGCACGAGTGCGGGCGTCGTCGGCACCCGGCTCACCTACGCCACCCACCCCTTCGACGTGGTGGGCTGGGACGGGTGCCTCTACCCCTACACGTTCAACATCGAGGACTACATGCCGATCACCGGCAAGGTCCACCAGCCGCCGCCGGTGCACCAGGTCTTCGAGGGGTGGAACTTCGTGATCTGCAACTTCCTGCCCCGCAAGGTCGACTACCACGACCTCGCCATCCCGGTGCCCTACTACCACTCCAACGTCGACTCCGACGAGGTCATGTTCTACGTCGGCGGCGATTACGAGGCGCGCAAGGGCTCGGGGATCAACCTCGGCTCGATCAGCCTGCACCCCGGTGGCCACGCCCACGGCCCGCAGCCCAGCGCCATCGAGGCGAGCCTGGGTGCCGACTACTTCGACGAGTCCGCGGTCATGGTCGACACCTTCGCCCCGCTGGAGCTGGGCGAGGGCGGACTGGCCGTGGAGGACCCGGCGTACGCCTGGACCTGGGCGGGCCCTGGTCCCGGTCCGTCGGGAGGTGCGTCCGGCGAGGACGGCGGACCGGCGGTCTTCAGCAACTCCTGAGCCGGGCCCGCCCTTCGGGTGGGTCGTTAGCGTGGCGCCATGACCAGCACCGGGTCCGCCGACCCCGACCTGCCGCCCTACGTCTTCCTCCTCTTCGGCGCCCGCGGGGACCTCGCGGCGCGCAAGCTCTTCCCCGGCCTCTACCGCCTCGCCGCGGCCGGCCGGCTGCCGGAGGAGTACGCCGTCATCGGCAGCGGGCGCCACTCGCCGGGCACCGACGAGGAGTTCCGCGACGAGGTCCTCGGCGGCCTGCGTGACAGCGTGGACGACCTCGACGAGTCGGTCGCCCGCGACCTGCTCGAGCGCACCTCCTTCGAGACCTCCGACGCCGACGACGGGGCCGACCTGGCCGCTCGGGTGCGCGAGGTCGAGGAGTCCCTCGGTGACGGCGTACGCCGTCTGGTCTACCTCTCCGTGCCGCCCACCGCGATGTCCGGGATGGTCGCCATGCTCGGCCGCGAGGGCCTCGCCGAGCGCGCGCGGCTGGTGATCGAGAAGCCCTTCGGGCTCGACCTCGAGTCGTTCGAGGAGCTCGACCACGACGTGCACGAGGTCTTCGACGAGGACCAGGTCTTCCGCATCGACCACTTCCTCGGCAAGGAAGCCGTGCAGAACCTGCTGGCCCTGCGCTTCGCCAACGCGCTCTTCGAGCCGGCCTGGGACCGGCGCAGCATCGCCTCGGTGCAGGTCGACGTCCCCGAGACGCTGGCGATGGAGGGCCGCGGCTCGTTCTACGAGTCCACCGGCGCGCTGCGCGACATGGTCTCCACCCACCTGTTCCAGATCCTCGGTGCGGTGGCGCTGGAGGACCCGGGCGAGTGGTCGGCCAGCGCCGTGCGCCGCGCGCGGGCCGAGGTCTTCGACGCCGTACGCCCGCTCGACCCCGCACGGGTCGTGCTGGGGCAGTACGACGGCTACCACGACGAGGACGACGTCGACGCGGACTCGACCGTCGAGACCTACGTGGCGCTCGAGGCCTGGGTCGACAACGACCGGTGGCGTGACGTCCCCTTCCACCTGCGCACCGGCAAGGCGATGGCCGAGACCCGCCGCACGGTCACCCTGCGCTTCCGCCAGCCCGACTCCACGGTCTTCGGTGCCGGCCTCGAGCCCGACGAGCTCGTCCTCGAGCTCACCGACGAGGCCCAGGTGCACGTCGAGCTCCTCGGCAAGCGCCCCGGCCCCGAGATGGAGCTCGCGCCGGCCACGATGCGACTCGACCTCGGCGAGGAGCTGCCCCACGACGAGCCGCTCGAGGCCTACGAGCGGCTGCTGCTCGACGTGCTGCACGACGACCACACCCTCTTCGCCCACGCCGACGAGACGCGCCGGCTGTGGGAGGTCTGCCAGCCCGTCCTCGACGACCGACCCGACCCGTTGCCGTACGACCGGGAGTCGTGGGGACCGCGGGAGGCGCTCGACCTGCCGCCCGGCGGGTGGCGGCTCGGCCGGGACGCGGCCGATGCGGGCTGAGCGCCCCGACGGGCCGTCGATCGCCGACCACGGCCTGGTCGGCGACCTGCGCACAGCGGCCCTGGTGGCCACCGACGGCACCATCGACTGGTTCTGCCCCGGTCGCTTCGACGCCCCCAGCGTCTTCGCCTCGATCCTCGACCCCGATGCCGGCTCGTGGCGGCTGGGGCCCGACGACGAGGAGGCGCGCAGCCAGCAGTACTACCACCCCGAGACCAACATCCTCGTCACCCGCTTCATGACCGAGCAGGGCGTGGTGGAGGTCCAGGACTTCATGCCGGTGCTGCGCGCGCACGACCCCGACCACCGCCAACGGCTCGTACGCCGCGTGGTGGGGCTGCGTGGCTGCGTCGAGCTCACCATGGCGATGTCGCCGCGTCCCGACTACGCGACGACCATGCCCGAGCTGTCCACCGAGGACGACGTCGTGCGCTTCGCCGACGGCGACGTGCACCTCGCACTCTCGAGCACGGTGGACGTGGAGGTCGCCGACCACGCCGCGACGGCGCACGTCGCGCTGCGCACCGGCGAGTCCGCCCTCTTCGTGCTCGAGGTCCTCGCCCCCGGCGAGCCGGCCCGGGGATGCAGCGAGGCCGACGTGGACGAGCTCTTCGACGCCACGGCCGGGTTCTGGCGAGGCTGGCTCGCGCAGAGCACCTACACCGGCCGCTGGCGCGAGTGGGTCGACCGCTCGGCGCTCACCCTCAAGCTGCTGTGCCACGAGCCGAGCGGCGGCATCATCGCCGCGCCCACCACGAGCCTGCCCGAGCACATCGGTGGCACCCGCAACTGGGACTACCGCTACGTCTGGGTGCGCGACGCCGCGTTCAGCGTCTACGCGCTCCTGCGCCTCGGCTTCACCGACGAGGCCTCGGCCTTCGTCCGCTTCCTGTCCGAGCGGCTCGGCGAGGCCGCCGACGACGGCGTCGACACGGAGGAGCTCGGCCCGCTGCGGGTGCTCTACGACCTCGACGGCGCCATCCCCCACGAGCGCGAGCTCGACCACCTCGCCGGACACCGCGGCTCACGCCCGGTGCGGGTCGGCAACGGCGCGGTCGACCAGCTCCAGCTCGACGTCTACGGCGAGCTGATCGACTCGGTCTACCTCTTCGACAAGCACGGGCGGGGCATCAGCCACGACGCGTGGACCGACCTGCGTCGGATCGTGTCGTGGCTGATGGACAACTGGGAGCGACCCGACGCCGGCATGTGGGAGATCCGGGGCGAGCCGCGGACCCACACCACGTCACTGGTGATGAGCTGGGTCGCCGTCGAGCGGATGATGCGCGTCGCGCGGCGGCGCGGGCTGCCGGGTGACCTCACCGAGCTCGCTGCGACCCGCGACGCGATCTACGAGCGCGTCATGACCGAGTGCTGGAACGACGAGCTCGGCGCCTTCACGGCTTTCGAGGGTGGCGACGTGCTCGACGCCGGGACGCTGTTGATGCCGATGGTGAAGATGCTCGCGCCGGACGACCCGCGCTTCCTCTCCACCCTCGCGCTCGTCGAGGAGCGCCTGGTCTCCGACAGCCTGGTGCTGCGCTACGACGCCGACACCTTCGACGACGGGGTCGAGGGCGGCGCCGACGGCGAGGGCACCTTCTCGCTCTGCTCGTTCTGGTACGTCGAGGCGCTGACCCGCGCCGGTCGTCTCGACGACGCCCGGCTGGCGCTGGAGAAGATGTTCACCTACGCCAACCACCTCGGGCAGTACGCCGAGCAGGTCGGCCTCAACGGTGAGCAGCTCGGCAACTTCCCCCAGGGCTTCACCCACCTCGGCCTGATCAGCGCCGTGATCAACCTGGACCGTAGCCTCGACGCATGACCTCCGCGCCGGCCACCCGTCCGGCCGCCCGCACCCTGGCGCTGATCCCGCTGGTCCTGGCGATGCTGTCGATGATCGGCCCGTTCAGCATCGACACGCCCTTCCCGGCGTTCGCGCAGATGGGCGAGGCCCTCGACGTCACGGCCGGGGAGCTCCAGCTCGTCGTCACGGCCTACATGCTGGCCTTCGCGGCGATGAGCATCTTCCACGGACCGCTGTCCGACGCGATCGGCCGCAAGCCGGTGATCGTGTGGTCGCTCGCGGCGTACGCCGTCGCGTCCGTCGCGTGCGCCTTCGCGCCGACGCTGGAGTGGCTGCTGGTCGGCCGGGTGGTGCAGGGGCTGGCCGCCGGCGGCTCGACGATCGTGAGCCGCACGATCATCCGTGACCTGTTCGACGGCGTCGAGGCGCAGCGGATGATGAGCCAGGTCGCGGTGATCTTCGGGCTGGCGCCCGCGATCGCCCCGGTCGTCGGCGGGCTGCTGGTGCAGGTCGGGCCCTGGCAGACGGTCTTCTGGTTCATGGCGGCGCTCGCGGTCCTCCTCCTCGCCGGGTCGATCGCCTTGCTCCCCGAGAGCCACCCGCCCGAGCGCCGGGTCCCGCTGGCGGTCGGCGAGGTCGTCGCGGGTCTCCTGGCCGTCGTGTCCGTGCCCGCCTTCCACCGGATGGCCTGGGCCGGCACGCTCGTCTTCGGCGCGCAGTTCCTCTACATCGGCGGCGCGGCGATCTTCGTCGTCGACCTGCTGGGGGAGGGCGAGCTCGACTTCTGGAAGCTGTTCGTGCCGATGATCGGGGCGATGGTGGTGGGCTCGGTGCTGAGCGGTCGGCTGGGCCGGCTGGTGACCAGCACCCAGCTGGTGTCCGTCGGCTACGCCGTGAGCGGCGCGGGAGCGCTGCTGGGGATCGTCGTCGCGCTGACGCCGGCGGGCGAGGTGCTGCCGTGGGCGGCAGCGGGGGTCGCGCTGGTCGCGCTCGGCAACGGCCTGGCCTTCCCCAACATCCAGCTGCTGATGCTCGACCTCGTCCCGACCCGTCGGGGCGCGGTCATGTCGGCGGGGTCGTTCGTGACGCTCGTGTTCAACGCCGCCAGCGCGGCCCTGCTCGCCCCGTACGCCGGGCGCTCGGTCCTCGGCTTCGCCGTGGCAGCCGCGGTGTGCGTGCTGCTGGGCTGGGCGTGCTGGCGCTGGCACCTCTCCGCGACGCGTGCGGATCGCGTGACTGCCTGACGCGGAGCAGCGGTGAGCAGGACAGGTTCCGAGCGCCGAGAACCTGCCTCACGCACCGCCGCGCAGCAGGACCTCAGGAGGTCCAGGCGTGCCAGAGGTCGGCGTACTCCCCGTCGAGGGCGAGCAGCTCGTCATGGCTGCCCAGCTCGACGATCCGGCCGTCGATCACCACGGCGATGCGGTCGGCGTCGTGCGCGGTGTGGAGCCGGTGCGCGATCGCGACGACGGTGCGGCCCTCGAGGAGGTTGTTCATCGACCCCTCGAGGGTGCGCGCGGTCCGCGGGTCGATCAGCGAGGTCGCCTCGTCGAGGACCAGCGTGTGCGGGTCCGCGATGATCAGGCGCGCGAGCGCGACCTGCTGGGCCTGGGCCGGGGTGAGGGCGAAGCGGCCCGACCCGATGAGGGTGTCGAGGCCGTCGGGCAGCCGCTCGACCCAGGCGAGGGAGCCGACCGCCCGCAGCGCCTCGTGGACGTCGTCGTCGGTGGAGTCCTCCCGGGCCAGCACGATGTTGTCGCGCACCGAGCCGATGAAGACGTGGTGCTCCTGGGTCACCAGCGCGACCTCGACGCGCAGCACCTCCAGCGGCAGGTCGACGAGGTCGACGCCGCCGACGCGCGCGGTCCCGGTGCGGGGGCGGTTGATGCCGGCCAGCAGGCGGCCGAGCGTGGACTTGCCCGACCCGCTCGGACCGACGACGGCCAGCCGCTCGCCGACGGCGAGGTGCAGGTCGACGCCGTGGAGCACGTCGTGGCCCTCGCGGTAGGCGAAGCGCAGGTCCTCACCCACCAGCTCGACCCCGTCGGGGAGCCGGTCGCCGGGCTCGCGGTCGGGCGGCACCTCGGCGATGCCGAGCAGACGGCTGGTCGACGCGGCACCCACCTGGAGCCGGTCGACCTCGCCGATGACGGCGTCGAGCGGCTCGCTCAGCGCGACGACGTACAGCATCGCGGCGGTGATCTGGCCCAGGTCCACCCAGCCGCGGGAGTAGCCGTAGGCGCCCACGACGAGCGTGACCACCTGCGGCACCTGGAAGGCGGCGTTGAGCGCGGCGAAGAGCACGTTGCGCAGGGTCATGCCGTAGCGCTCGGCCTGCGCGGAGACCTCGATGTCGTCGCTGCCCGCGCGCACCCGGGCGCCGGAGAGGTGCAGTGCCTCGACGGTGCGGGCGCCCTCCACCGTCTCGGTGAGGGTGGTGTTGATCCGGGAGTAGGTCGCGCCCTCGGTGATGTACGCCTTCGGCGCGCGCCGCAGATAGGTGCGCACCGCCGGGGTGCACAGCGCGAAGACCAGCAGCGCCGGCAGGGCCAGCACGACGGAGTTGAGCATCATCGCCACGACGGAGAGCAGGACCGTCATCAGCGAGATCAGCAGCCGGGGCACGCCCCACTGCACCGAGCGGGCCATCGTGCCGACGTCACGGGTGACGCGGGTGACGAGGTCGCCGGTGCTCGCGCCCTCGACGCGCCCCACGGGCAGGCGCAGGATCGTGTCGACGACGTACTCGCGCGCCGAGGCCAGCAGGTCCTGGCCGAAGTGGGTCGAGGTGCGCTGGGCGCCGAAGGTGAGGAGCGACTGGAGGACGACCACGCCCACCACCGCCAGCGCGATGGCGTCGAGCCCCTCCACTGCTGCGCCCTGCGCCTGCACCCGGTTGACCAGCGAGCCGAGGAGGCGGGGCACGACGAGTGCCGCGCCGGCGGCGAGCGCGTTGAGGGCGACCATCAGCGCGAAGGAGCCCTTGCGGCTGCGGACGAGGTCGCGGAAGAAGGTGAGCACCGCGCGGTTGCCCGAGACCGGCCAGCCGCGCACCGGGTTGCGGGAGGCGGCGTAGACGTCCTCGGCGCGCTGGCGGCGCAGCTCGTGGCGCTGCCACAGGGCGCGGTTGCGCTCGCGGGGACTGCCGTGCCCGGGCAGGCGCAGCTCGTCGGGGATCACCGGCGGGTCGATGGTGCGGTCGCGCCACGTCTCGGCGGAGGTGGCGAGCAGGTCGGTGGTCATCGGACCACCTCCTCGTCGTCGAGCGCGCGGGCGACCACGCGGCGGTAGTCGTCGTTGCCGGCCAGCAGGTCGGCGTGCGCGCCCTCGGCCACGACGGTGCCGTCGTGCAGCAGCACGACGTGGTCGGCGTGGTGGAGCCAGAGCGGGGAGACGGTCATGACGACGGTGGTGCGACCCGAGCGGGTCACGGCGACGCGCTCGGCGATGCGCGCCTCGGTGTGGGCGTCGACGGCGGAGGTGGGCTCGACCAGCACCAGCACCGGCGGGTCCGCCGCGACGGCGCGGGCGAGGACCACGCGTTGCCGCTGCCCGCCGGACAGGCCGCGGCCGCGCTCGTCGAGCTCGCCCTGCCAGCCCTCGGGCAGCGCGTCGTAGACGTCCTCGGCGTTGGCCACGCGCAGCGCATGCTCGGCCTGCTCACGGGTGAGCCGGCCGTGCGGGTCGACGGCGTCCTGCAGGGTGCCGGCGAAGAGCTGGCTGCCGGTGTCGCTGACCAGCACCTGGCGGCGTACGTCGTCGAGCCCGGCGCGGGCCAGGTCGATCCCGCCGAGGGTGACGCCCCAGTCGTTGCCGGCGCGCTCCTCGTCGAGGGCGGCGATCCGGGCCCGCTCGAGCGCCCGGGCGGCACGGGCCTGGCGGGCCGCCCGACCGCGCGCGCCCTCCTCGCCCTCGGCGGGGACCGGCTCGGTGTCGGCCGGGAGGTAGCGCCCGAGGCGGTCGGCCAACGCAGCGCTCTGCTCCGGGACGGCGCTGACGACCACGGTCAGCCGGCCCGGCTCGACGGTGAGGCCGCTGGCGGAGTCGTGCAGGGCGGCGGATCCGTCGAGGGCGACCGGCTGCGCGGGATCGCGCCAGGGCGGGCGCTGCTCGAAGATCGCGATCGCCTTGCGGGCGCTCACCAGCGAGCGGGTGCCCTTCTGCACGAACTCGAAGAAGGTGCGGATCGGGCCGACCATGAAGAGGCCGTAGCCCAGGAAGGTGATCAGCTCGCCCACGCTGAGCGCGCCCTCGCGGACCTGGCGGGTGCCGAGCCACACCAGGCTCACGAGGAAGAGGCCGGAGAAGAGCACGCCGACGGCCTCGACGGCCGCCTGCCAGATGCCGGCCGAGATCCCGGCGCGCCGGGCCGACTGCGACTGGCGCGCGTAGTTGGCGCCGAAGGTCTGCTCGCCGCCGATGCCCCGCAGGATGCGGAGGCCGGCCACGATGTCGGTGGCCAGCGAGGTGAGCTCGGAGGTGCGCGAGCGCTCGACCTGCTGGCGTCGGTGCAGCGGGCGCAGGAGCGGCAGGGCGGCGCCGACCAGCAGGGGCGCCGCGACCAGGGTGAGCAGACCGAGCTGCCACGACATGGTCAGCACGATGAAGGCGACGGTCAGGTAGGACACCAGCTGCCCCACGGTGCGCGCGAGGATCTCGGTGAGCGCGCCGAACTCGTCGGAGTCGCTCGAGGCCACGCTCAGCACCTCGCCGGTGGGGGAGCGGCGTGGCAGCACGTGGCCCATCTGCGCGACCTTGCGGGTGACCATCTCGAGCGTGCCGTAGAGGCTCACCAGCCAGCTCCGCACGACCAGCGTGTGCGACACGATGCCGAAGACGCCGCCGATCACCACCACGAGCAGCAGGAGCGCGGCCCACCCGGCCAGCGCCCGCTCCGAGCCGCCGACGATGCCCTCGTCCACGGCGCGGCCGAAGATCCAGGGGCCGAGCGTCATCGGCAGGAACCACAGGGCGTAGCAGAGTGACGAGAGCGCGATCAGCGCCTTCTGGCGGCCCAGCACCCATCGCAGGAACGCCGCTGGCGACCGGGTGTCGGGGTCCGGCGTGGGTGCGTCGTCGGTGCCGGTGAAGAACGTCGCGATCCGGGGTGGGTAGTCCTGCATGTCGTGCCCGACCCTAGGCGCTCTCACCCGGTCGCCACGATGCAATTGACCGTGAGCGGCCTCACGCGGCGCCGTACGCCGGGTAGTCGGTGTAGCCCTCGGCGTCGCCGCCGTAGAACGACTCCGGTCGCTGCTCGTTGAGCGGCAGGTCCTCGGCCAGTCGCCGCGGCAGGTCGGGGTTGGCGATGAAGGTGCGACCGAACGCCGCGGCGTCGACGAGTCCGGCGCCGATCAGGCGGTCGGCCTTGGCGCGGTCGTAGCCGCCGGCGCCGACGATGGGTCCGGGGTGGGCCTCGCGCAGCGCCCGGCGGTAGTCGTCGTCGAGCTCGGGGCCGCCGGCCCAGTCGGGCTCGGAGAGGTGGAGGAAGGCCAGGTCGCGGCGGCCCAGCTCGCGGGCCACGTGGAGCCCTGCCTCGGCACCCTCGGGGTCGGAGGTGCCGTTGAAGGAACCGATCGGCGAGATCCGGATCGCGACCCGGTCCGCGGACCACGCGTCGACGACCGCGTCGGTGACCTCGAGCATCAGCCGTGCGCGGTTGACCAGCGAGCCGCCGTACGAGTCGGTGCGCAGGTTGCTGTCCGCGGCGAGGAACTGGTGGAGGAGGTAGCCGTGGGCGCCGTGGATCTCGACGAGGTCGAAGCCGGCCTCGCGGGCGTTGACGGTCGCGCGGCGGTAGTCCTCCACGACGCGCGGGATCTCCTCGGTCCGCAGCGCCCGCGGCACCGGGCACGCCACGCGCGTCGGGCGCCCGTCCTCGCCGCGCACGGTCGTGCGGTTGCGGTAGGGCCCGGCGCTGGCCGACACCGGAAGCGCGCCGTCGTGGAAGGACTCGTGGGAGACCCGGCCGACGTGCCACAGCTGCGCCGCGATCAGGCCGCCGGCCTCGTGGACGGCGTCGGTGACGCGGCGCCACCCGGCGACCTGCTCGTCGCTGTGGATGCCCGGGGTGTCCATGTATCCCTTGCCCTCGGGGCTGATCTGGGTGCCCTCGCTGATCAGCAGGCCGGCGCTGGCCCGCTGCACGTAGTACTCGGCCATCAGGTCGTTGGGGACGTCGCCGGGGACCGCGGCCCGCATCCGGGTGAGCGGTGCCATCAGGACGCGGTTCTGCGTCGTCACGGCACCGAGGGTCAGGGGATCGAGGAGGGAGGGCACGACAGGCGCCAACAGGGGCCCGCGCCCGGGTATTCCGACCGGTAGGACCCCTCCGGGCGGTGTGCCGGGCACCACCCCCGAGGCAGGATGGGCCGGGTGACGCTTCTCTCCCAGCTGCGAGACGTGCCCGCCCGCCTCCGCAACGAGGCCCGGCAGGTGCCCACCCGCGACATCGACGAGAAGGAGGTCGAGGTCGAGTCGACGGCCCACGCCGCCGCCGGCGTCACCGCCGTCGCGGTGGCCATGCGACGCGCCATCGGCCAGATGGGCGTACGCCGCACCGCGTCGACGCTGACCCGCCTCAACCAGGTCGACGGCTTCGACTGCCAGGGCTGTGCGTGGCCGGACCCCGCGCCCGGGCACCGGCATGCGGCGGAGTTCTGCGAGAACGGCGCCAAGGCCGTCGCGGAGGAGGCCACCCGCCAGCTGCTCGACCGCGAGTTCTTCGCCACCCACTCGGTGGAGGACCTCGCCGGTCGCACCGAGTTCTGGCTGGGCAAGCAGGGCCGCATCACCGAGCCGATGGTGCTGCGACCCGGTGCCACGCACTACACGCCGATCTCCTGGGACGACGCCTACGCGACCATCGCCGGGCACCTGAAGCGCCTGGACCACCCCGACCAGGCCACCTTCTACACCTCCGGCAAGACCTCCAACGAGGCTGCCTTCGTCTACCAGCTCTTCGTGCGCTCGCTCGGCACCAACAACCTGCCTGACTGCTCGAACATGTGCCACGAGTCGTCCGGCTCCGCGCTCGTGGACACGATCGGCATCGGCAAGGGGTCGGTCAGCCTCGAGGACATCCACCAGGCCAAGCTCCTGCTGGTGGTCGGGCAGAACCCCGGCACCAACCACCCGCGGATGCTGTCGGCGCTGGAGGAGGCGAAGTCCCGCGGGGCCCGCATCATCTCGATCAACCCGCTCCAGGAGGCGGGCCTGGTCCGCTTCAAGAACCCGCAGAACGCCAAGGGCATGACGGTCGGCACCGCGCTGGCCGACCTGCACCTGCCGATCCGGCTCAACGGCGACCTCGCCTTCTTCCAGGCCGTCGGCGCGCTGCTGGTCGAGTGGGACGCGGTCGACCACGACTTCCTCGAGCAGTACACGACCGGCTACGACGCCTACGTCGAGCACGTCGCCGACCTCGACTGGGACAAGGTCGAGGCCTCCACCGGCCTCACCCGCGAGCAGGTCACCGAGGCGGCCCGGATGATCGCGGAGTCGCCGGCCACCATCACCTGCTGGGCGATGGGCATCACCCAGCACCACAACGCGGTGGGCACGATCAAGGAGATCGTCAACGTCGCCCTCCTCCAGGGCAACATCGGCAAGCCCGGCGCGGGGGTGTGCCCGGTGCGCGGGCACTCCAACGTGCAGGGCGACCGGACCATGGGCATCTGGGAGCGGGTGCCCGACCACTTCCTCGACGCGATCCGCGACGAGTTCGGCTTCGAGCCGCCCCGCGAGCACGGCCTCGACACCGTCGGCTCCATCCAGGCGCTGCGCGACGGCAAGATCCGGGTCTTCTTCGGCATGGGCGGCAACTTCGTCGGGGCTGCCCCCGACACCGAGGCCACCGAGGCCGCGATGCGCAACGCCGCGCTGACCGTCCACGTCTCCACCAAGCTCAACCGCTCGCACGTCGTGCACGGCGGCGAGGCGCTGATCCTGCCCGCCCTCGGTCGCAGCGAGAAGGACCTCACCGGCGGTCGCGTGCAGCGGGTGACGGTCGAGGACTCGATGTCGGCCGTGCACGCCTCGCGCGGGCCCCTCGACCCGCCGTCGGAGCACGTGCGGTCCGAGGTCGACATCGTCTGCTCCCTCGCCCTGGCCACGCTCGGAGAGGACTCGCCGGTCCCGTGGGCGGCCTTCCGCGAGGACTACAGCGAGATCCGCCGCCGGATCGCACGTGTCGTGCCCGGCTGCGCGTCGTACGACGAGAAGGTCGACGAGCCGGGCGGGTTCGTGCTGCCGCACCCGCCGCGGGACAACCGGGTCTTCGAGACCCCGAGCGGGCGGGCGGTCATCACCGCGACGCCCCTCGACGTGCTTGACGTGCCGCGTGGGCGCTTCCTGCTCCAGTCGATGCGCTCGCACGACCAGTTCAACACCACGATCTACGGCCTCGACGACCGCTACCGCGGCGTCAAGGGCGGGCGCCGGGTCGTCTTCGTCAACCCCGACGACCTGCGCGACCTGGGCTACGCCGAGGGCGACCTGGTCGACCTGGTCAGTGAGTGGCGCGACGGGGTGGAGCGCTACGCGCGGTCCTTCCGGGTCGTCCCCTACGACCAGCCGCGCGGCTGCGTCGCGGCCTACTACCCGGAGGCCAATCCGCTCGTCCCGCTGGACTCCACGGCGGAGAAGAGCAACCAGCCGGTCTACAAGTCCATCGTCGTGCGGCTCGACCGGCCGGGCGAGGGCGACGGGCACACCGACTCGCACGGCTCGCCCGACCAGGACTCCGGCTCGCTCCGCGACGACCACCCCCACCACCTGAGCTGAGCCGCCCCGCGGATTCACCCGTACGGGTACGGTGGCGAGCGATGACCACGCAGATCGACGTGCTCTCCCCGCGCGAGGTCCCTCTCGGAGGTCCCCGGGCCATGCGCGTACGACGCACGCTCCCGCAGCGGCACCGGTCACTCATCGGCGCCTGGTGCTTCGTCGACCACTACGGGCCCGACGAGGTCGACGAGACGGGCGGGATGGTGCTGCCCGCGCACCCGCACACCGGCCTGCAGACCGCGAGCTGGCTCTTCGGCGGCGAGCTCGAGCACCGCGACTCCGTCGGCAGCCTCGCGACAGTGCGCCCGGGTGAGCTCAACCTGATGACGGCCGGCCGGGGGATCAGCCACACCGAGGTCTCCACGCCCGACACCACCGTGCTCCACGGCGCCCAGCTCTGGATCGCGCTGCCCGACGCCACCCGCCACTGCGACCCCGGCTTCGAGCACTTCGCGCCGGAGTCGGTGCGCGGCCCCGGCTGGGAGGCACGGGTCTTCATCGGCTCCCTGCTCGGCGCGAGCTCGCCGGTCCACACCCACACGCCCCTGCTGGGCGCCGAGCTGATGCTGGCGCCCGGCCGGAGCCTCGAGGTCGAGGTCGACGCGACCTTCGAGCACGGCGTGCTCCTCGACGTCGGCCTCGTCGAGGTGGACGGCACCGAGGTCAAGCCCAGCGACCTCGCCCACGTCGCCGAGGGGCGTACGTCCCTCACGATCACCGCGCTCGAGGAGTCGCGCCTGCTGCTGCTGGGCGGGCCGCCGTTCGGCGAGGCGATCGTCATGTGGTGGAACTTCATCGGTCGCACCCACGAGGAGATCGTGGGCTTCCGCGAGGAGTGGCAGGACCAGATCACCGCCGACGGCGAGGTCGTCGACGCGGGCACGTCCATCGCCGCCGGGCGCTTCGGCGTGGTCGACCTCGACCTCCCGCCGATCCCGGCCCCCGGCCTGCCCAACGTCCGCCTCAAGCTGAGGCACTGACCGCGGTGAGTGCCGGAGCCGTCGTCGGCGCGGACGGCGTCGCGCGCTGCCCGTGGGGAGCCGGCGACCGCGTCAACACGGCCTACCACGACACGGAGTGGGGGATGCGGGTGTCGGGGGAGAGCGCCCACCTCGAGCGGCTCACCCTCGAGGCCTTCCAGTCCGGACTCTCGTGGCTGACCATCCTCAACAAGCGGCCGCGCTTCCGCGAGGCCTTCGCCGGCTTCGACGCCGATGTCGTCGCCGCGTTCGGGCCGGCCGACATCGAGCGGCTGATGGCCGACGCCGGCATCGTGCGCAACCGGCGCAAGGTCGACGCCGCCATCGCCAACGCCCGCGCCACGATCGCCCTGCGGGCCGACGGCGGCCTGGAGTCCTTCATCTGGTCCTTCCGGCCCGAGCCCGGACCACCGCCACGCACCACCGCCGACGTGCCCACCACCTCGCCCGAGTCGGTCGCGCTGTCGAAGGCGCTGAAGAAGGCGGGCTTCGCGCACGTCGGGCCCACCACGATGTACGCCCTGATGGAGGCCATCGGCCTCGTCGACGACCACCTCGAGGGGTGCCACCGGCGCGGCTGCTCCGGCTGACCGTCGCCGCGGACGGGTCCTGTCGCCCGCACCGTGGGCTGGCTAGTCTCCCCGGATGGACCGCGTGCACGCCTTCTCCGCCGGCGACGCCCTGACCGACCTCGACGCCACCGGGCTGGTGGCGGCGCTCCGCGACGGGCTGGTCTCGGTGCCCGAGGTGGTCGAGGCGGCCATCGCCCGCACCCAGCAGGTCGACGCCGCGCTCGGTGCAGTGGCGTACGCCGCCTACGACCGCGCGCGCGAGGAGGCCCGCCACCCGCGCGGCGGCTTCTTCGCGGGGGTGCCGACCTTCGTCAAGGACAACGTCGACGTCGCCGGGATGCCCACCCAGCACGGCAGCGACGCGTTCACCGCCGAGCCGCAGCGCGCCGACGGAGACTTCGCCCGGATGTACCTCGCCACGGGCCTGGTCCCGCTCGGCAAGACCCAGCTCTCGGAGTTCGGCTTCTCCGGCGCCGCCGACCACGTACGCCTGGGGCCGGTGCGCTCGCCCTGGAACCCCGACCACTACGCCGGTGCGTCGTCCGCGGGGTCCGCCGCCCTGGTTGCCGCCGGTGCGGTGCCCATCGCCCACGCCAACGACGGCGGTGGATCGATCCGCATCCCGGCTGCGGTCAACGGCCTCGTCGGCCTCAAGCCGACGCGGGGGCGGCTCGCGCAGGACCGGATGATGCGGGACATGCCGGTGCGCATCGTCTCCGACGGCGTGCTGACCCGCAGCGTGCGCGACACGGCCGCGTTCTACCGCGAGGCCGAGAAGGTCTGGCGCAACCCGCTCCTGGCGCCGGTCGGCGACGTCACCCGGCCGAGCCGGGCCCGGCTGCGGGTCGCGGTGGTGACCCAGGGCATCGGCCGCGACTGCAGTCCCGAGGTCCGCGAGCTCACCCTGCGCACCGCCGAGCTGCTCCAGTCCCTCGGGCACCACGTCGAGGAGGTCGACAACCCCGTCCCGGCCAGCTTCCCCGAGCACTTCGTCCGCTTCTGGTCGATGCTCGCGCTCGTGATCGCGCGGAGGGGCAAGAAGGACTTCGGCCCCACCTTCGATCCGACCCGCCTCGACAACCTCACCCTCGGCCTGGCCCGTCACGCCGCCCGCAACCTGCACAAGCAGCCGTTCTCCATCGCCGTGCTGCGCAGCTCGCAGCGCCTCGCCGCGCGCCACCGGGCGACGTACGACATCACCCTCACGCCGACGCTGGCCACCGAGACGCCGCGCGTGGGACACCTGCGCCCCGACCAGGACTACGACGAGATCATGGGCCGGCTGATGGACTGGGTCGCCTTCACGCCGCTGCAGAACGCGACCGGCGAACCGGCCGTCTCGCTGCCCCTGGCGACCACCTCCGCGGGCCTGCCGCAGGGCATGATGCTGGGCGCCGGAGCGGGCCGCGAGGCCCGGCTCCTGGGCCTGGCCTACGAGCTCGAGGAGGCCGTCGGATGGCCCCGGATCCAGGCCGGATGAGGGCGTTCGGGAGCCGATTTCTCATCGTGACGGCGCATGTGTATCGTTCTCCGTCGTTGCCCCTTTAGCTCAGTCGGCAGAGCGTCTCCATGGTAAGGAGAAGGTCTACGGTTCGATTCCGTAAAGGGGCTCTGGGTCTGATCTCCTCCGGGTGGTCGGACCTCCGCGGCGGGGTAGCTCAGGTGGTTAGAGCACACGGCTCATAATCGTGGTGTCGCGGGTTCGAGTCCCGCCCCCGCTACCACCGAAATCTCATCCAGCTCCACTCCGCACCACCCGCAACCCAAGGATCTCCCATGGCCAGCAAGAGCTCTGACGTTCGCCCCAAGATCACGCTCGCGTGCACGGAGTGCAAGGAGCGCAACTACATCACCAAGAAGAACCGTCGCAACGATCCCGACCGGATCGAGCTGAAGAAGTTCTGCCCGCGCTGCCGCGCGCACACCGCGCACCGCGAGACCCGCTGACGTTCTTCGTCACCGCCGACCCGTCCGAGACTCTCGGGCGGGTCGATGTGTGTTCTAGGGTCGTGGGTCTCGATACGCCCCGTCGCGGCTTCGCGAGCTCAGCCGCGGGGCCACTCGACCTCCCGACCCACGCCGTGTGCGACTGCGTCGCTCCCGGCTAGGGTCGTGACATGCCCGTCGACCCCTCCCTGGTGGGGCGCGAGTTCCCCGCGCCGGCCCCCCTCACCGTGACCCCCGAGCGCGTCAGCGCCTTCGCCGCAGCCGTGGGACACCCCGGCGACGCCGGCTCCGTGGTCCCGCCGACCTTCCCGATCGTGCTCGCCTTCGACGCCATGCAGGCCTTCCTCGACGCCGAGCAGATCGACCTGCACCGCATCGTCCACGGCGAGCAGCGCTTCGCCTACGCCCGCCCTCTCGTGCCGGGCGACGAGCTGACCGCGACGCTCACCGTGACCGGCCTGCGCCAGATCGGCGGCGCCGACATCATCGCCACCGCCAGCGAGATCGCCGACGCCACGGGGGCGGTCGTGTGCACCGGCAAGGCCACGCTCGTCCACTCCGCCGGAGGTGCCGCATGAACCCCGGCGACAGCCTCCCGGTGAAGACCTTCACGATCACCCGCGCCGACCTCGTCGCCTACGCGGAGGCCAGCGGCGACCACAACCCGATCCACCAGGACGAGGACGTGGCGCGCAGCGTCGGCCTGCCCGGCGTCATCGCCCACGGGATGTACACCTTGGCGCTGGTCGGCCGGGCGGTCGCGGAGTGGACCGGTGGTGCGGAGGTCGTGGACCTCGGCGCGAAGTTCACCAGCCCCGTCGTCGTGCCCGCCGAGGGCGGCGCGGACGTCGTGGTCGCCGGCACCGTGAAGTCGGTGGCCGACGGCCTGGTCACCCTCGCCCTCGAAGTCACCTGCGGGGGCCAGAAGGTGCTGGGCATGCCCAAGGCCGTGGTGCGCGAGGCCACGATCCGTGCCTGACCTGCGCGACCACACGACGTTCCGCCTCGGCGGCCCCGGCCGCTCGTGGGTGCGCGCGACCACCGAGGCCGAGCTGGTCACCGCCGTCGCGGACGCCGACGCCGCCGGGACCCCGGTCCTCGTCCTGGCAGGCGGCTCCAACCTGGTCGTCGCCGACGACGGCTTCGACGGTCTCGTCGTCCAGGTCGCCACGACCGGCGTGCACGCCGAGCCCGACGACGTCGACGCAGGCCCCCAGTGCGGAGGAGTCGAGGTCAGGGTCGCCGCGGGCGAGGACTGGGACGCGCTCGTCGCCCGGGCCGTCGCGCGCGGCTGGTCCGGCATCGAGGCGCTGTCCGGCATCCCCGGCGCGGTCGGCTCGACGCCGATCCAGAACGTCGGCGCCTACGGCCAGGACGTCTCCCAGACCATCTCCCGGGTCCGCACCTGGGACCGCGTCGAGCGCACCCAGCGCACCTTCGCCGCGGGGGACTGCGGCTTCGGCTACCGCCACAGCCGCTTCAAGGCCGACCCCGGCCGCTACCTCGTCCTCGAGGTGACCTTCCAGCTGCGCGTCGGCGCGCTGGCCGCCCCGGTGGAGTACGCCGAGCTCGCCCGCCACCTCGGCGTCGAGGTCGGCGAGCGCGCCCCCCTGGCCGACGTACGCGACGCGGTGCTGGCCCTGCGGGCCGGCAAGGGCATGGTGCTCGACCCGGGTGACCACGACACGTGGAGCGCGGGGTCGTTCTTCACCAACCCCTTCCTCACGCCCGAGCAGGCCGCCGCGCTTCCCGACGCCGCACCCCGCTGGGAGCAGCCCGACGGCACGGTGAAGTCGAGCGCCGCCTGGCTCATCGAGCACGCCGGCTTCGGCAAGGGCTACGTCAGCGGGTCCGCGGGGGAGCGGGTGGCGCTGTCCACCAAGCACACCCTCGCCCTCACCAACCGCGGCGGCGCCACCACCGAGGAGCTGCTCGCCCTCGCCCGCGAGGTGCGCGACGGCGTCGAGGCCCGCTTCGGCGTCCGCCTGGTCAACGAGCCGGTCACCGTCGGCTGTTCGCTCTGACGTCTCAGGCGAGCCAGGTGGCGATGTCGCGACGAGCCGCCTCGAGCACGTCGGACGGCGCCCGGGAGGCCGCGAAGGACATCTCGGCGAGCCGGGCCAGGGTGGCGTCATCGAGGTCGTGGGCGGCACGCATCGTGGCGTACTGCCCGGCCAGGCGCGAGCCGAAGAGCAGCGGGTCGTCGGCGCCGAGCGCGACCGTCGCCCCGGCAGCCAGCAGCTGGGGGAGCGGCACCGAGGTGAGGTCGGAGTAAACCCCGAGCGAGACGTTGGAGACCGGGCACACCTCGAGCGCGACGCCGGCCTCGACCAGGCGGTCGAGCAGGTCGGGGTCCTCCGCACTGCGTACGCCGTGCCCCAGCCGCTGCGCCCCAAGGTGCTCGAGGCAGGTGCGGACGTGGTCGGGGCCGCGCAGCTCGCCGCCGTGCGGCACGAGCATCAGCCCCGCGCGCTCGGCGATCCGGAAGGCGCCCTCGAAGTCCTCGGTGCGCCCGCGCCGCTCGTCGTTGGACAGCCCGAAGCCGACCACCCCGCGCCCGGCGTACTGCGCCGCGAGCCGCGCCAGGGTGCGGGCATCGAGCGGGTGGCGCGTGCGGTTGGCGGCGATCACCACCGCGATGCCCAGGCCGGTGCGCTCGGAGGCGTCCCGGACGCAGTCGAGCACCAGGTCGGTGAACTCGGTGATGCCGCCGAAGCGCGCGGCGTAGCCACTCGGGTCGACCTGGATCTCCAGCCAGCGCCCGCCGTCGCGCACGTCGTCCTCGGCCGCCTCGAGCACCAGGCGGCGTACGTCGTCGGGCGTGCGCAGCACCGAGCGCGCCACGTCGTAGAGGCGCTGGAAGCGGAACCAGCCCTTCTCGTCGGCGGCGCTGAGGAGCGGCGGCCAGTCCTCCACCAGCGAGTCGGGGAGCACGATGCCGTCGCGCTCGGCGAGCTCGAGCAGCGTGCCGTGGCGCATCGAGCCGGTGAAGTGCAGGTGCAGGTGCGCCTTGGGAAGTCGCGACACCTCACGCGGCTGCTGTGCCCCCTGGTCCGCCATGGGTCGAATCGTAGGCGGGCGACCCCGCCGGTTCGACGCAGGCTGGACCCGCCCCGTATGCTTCCCGATTGGTGGTTTCACCACATGCTGCGGCATGCCCCGTCAACGCGGGGGCGGGACCACCGGAGGGCACTAGCTCAACTGGCAGAGCATCGGTCTCCAAAACCGAAGGTTGGGGGTTCAAGTCCCTCGTGCCCTGCGAGGAAACACTGCACAGCAACAACGACGAAGGTGGGAAACGTGGCCGACGGCAACGCGGTTCAGGACCGGCGCGACTCGCGCGGCGACGACCGTGGGCGCACCAGCCCCGTCACGTTCCTGCGCCAGGTGGTGGCCGAGCTCCGCAAGGTGGTGTGGCCCACCCAGCAGCAGCTCATCACCTACTTCTTCGTCGTGCTGGTCTTCGTCATCGCCGTGATGGCCATCGTGACGCTCCTCGACCTGGCCTTCGGAAGGCTGGTCTTCGAGGTCTTCACCGGCAGCGGCACCCAGTGACCCGCTGACCAGCGCGCGTCCCGCAGCGGTTCCGCCGCACTGATCCCGCCGGGTGAGCCCGGCCCCGGTCCCGCACCGGACCACCAGCAACGACGTACGGAGTGAAGACGTGTCTGAGAACAATGACGTGGACCAGGTCGACGACCAGGTCGAGTCGCTCGACGAGGCGACCACGGAGGGCGCCGTCGACGACGCCGTCGAGGTCGAGGACGTGACCGACGCGAGCGCCGAGGACGAGTCCGCCGAGGACGAGTCCGGCTCCGACGACGAGCCCGACGAGAACGACCCGCTCGAGGCGTTCCGCCGCGAGCTGTGGGCCAAGCCCGGCGACTGGTTCGTCGTGCACACCTACTCCGGCATGGAGAAGCGGGTCAAGCACAACCTCGAGAACCGCATCATCTCCCTCAACATGGAGGACTACATCCACGAGATCGTGGTCCCCACCGAGGAGGTCGCGGAGATCAAGAACGGCCAGCGCAAGATGGTCACCCGCACCGTGCTCCCCGGCTACGTCCTGGTCCGCATGGACCTGACCGACGAGTCCTGGTCGGCCGTTCGCCACACGCCGTCGGTCACCGGCTTCGTGGGCCACAGCCACCAGCCGGTCCCGCTCAGCATGAGCGAGGTCGAGGACATGTTGGCGCCCGCCGTCGTGGCCGTCGCCGAGGCCGAGGCCGCCGCCTCCGGCGAGAAGGGCGCCTCCACCACCCCGCGCAAGCCGGTCGAGGTGGCCGACTTCGACGTGTCCGACTCGGTCATGGTGGTCGACGGCCCGTTCGCCACGCTCCACGCGACGATCACCGAGATCAACGCCGAGTCCCAGCGCGTCAAGGCCCTCGTCGAGATCTTCGGCCGCGAGACCCCGGTCGAGCTCAGCTTCAGCCAGATCCAGAAGGTCTGAGCGCGGGATCGAGCTTGCTCGATCCCGATCAGCGAAGAGGTTGAGGAGCGTCGACCCGGACGCGCTGCGAAGCAAGCGACCGGGTGACGCGTCTCGAAACCCGTGAAGGCTCAATTTCACGGTGAGCCCGAGTCAGGGCGACAATGCAGTAGCGACAACCCGTGGCAGGGGGCGAAGTGCCCTCGTCATGACCACATGAGAGAAAGAGAAGGCTATGCCTCCCAAGAAGAAGATCGCCGCACTCGTCAAGGTGCAGCTGCAGGCCGGTTCGGCCACCCCGGCCCCGCCGGTCGGTACGGCGCTCGGCCCGCACGGCGTCAACATCATGGACTTCTGCAAGGCCTACAACGCCCAGACCGAGTCCATGCGCGGCAACGTGATCCCCGTCGAGATCACCATCTACGAGGACCGCTCGTTCGAGTTCATCACCAAGACCCCTCCGGCCGCCGAGCTCATCAAGAAGGCCGCCGGTCTCTCCAAGGGCTCCGGCGTCCCGCACAAGGAGAAGGTCGGCAAGCTGACCAAGGACCAGGTCCGCGAGATCGCGACGACCAAGCTCCCCGACCTCAACGCCAACGACATCGACGCCGCCATGAAGATCGTCGAGGGCACCGCCCGCTCGATGGGCATCACGACCGACTGATCCGTGGGAGAGCCGCGCTGGCTCGCTGACCACATCCTTCGCACCACAGAAACGAGAAGACAATGCAGCGCAGCAAGACCTACCGCGCAGCGGCTGAGGCGTTCGACCAGGACGAGCTCTACGCCCCGCTGGCAGCCATCAAGATCGCCAAGTCCGGCTCCAAGAAGAAGTTCGACGAGACCCTCGACGTCGTCATGCGCCTGGGTGTCGACCCGCGCAAGGCCGACCAGATGGTCCGCGGCACCGTCAACCTCCCGCACGGCACCGGCAAGACCGCCCGCGTCCTCGTGTTCGCGAACGGCGACAAGGCCGACGCCGCCCGTGAGGCCGGCGCCGAGTTCGTCGGCAGCGACGAGCTGATCGAGAAGGTCGCCGGCGGCTGGCTCGACTTCGACGCCGTCGTCGCGACCCCCGACATGATGGGCAAGGTCGGTCGCCTCGGTCGCGTCCTCGGCCCGCGCTCCCTCATGCCGAACCCGAAGACGGGCACGGTGACCCCCGACGTCGCCAAGGCCGTCACGGACATCAAGGGCGGCAAGATCGAGTTCCGCGTCGACCGCCACGCCAACCTGCACTTCATCATCGGCAAGGCGTCCTTCTCCGAGGCCCAGCTCGCGGAGAACTACGCCGCTGCCCTCGACGAGGTGCTGCGGCTCAAGCCGGCCAGCTCCAAGGGTCGCTACATCAAGAAGATCACCGTCTCCACGACGATGGGCCCCGGCATCCAGGTCGACCCCAACCGCATCAAGAACGTCGCGTCGGAGGACGAGGCCGACCAGGCCTGATCCTCGCCGGACCCCACGGGTCCGTGACCGCCGTGTCGGCCCGGTCCCCCCTCGCGGGGTGGCCGGGCCGATCTGCATGTCCCGGTGGGCTGCCGTCCGGCCGCGGCGTTTCGGTGTGGAAGCATCGGGTAGGAAGGCACCAAGCGCCCTGCTTGCCGCTCGTCCTCGTCCGTGTCAGGAGACACCATGCGCCTCACGCCCCTTGCCCGCCGCCTCGGCTCCGCCGCCCTGGTGCTGACGATCGGCGTGGGAGCCACCGCCTGCAGCAGCGACGACTCCGCCTCGGACTCCTCGAGCTCGGCGACCGACGAGTCGAGCGACACCAGCGCCGACGACTCCGGCGACGAGCCCGTCGCCGACGACGAGTCCAGCGACGAGGCGCCCAGCGAGCTGTCGGCCGCGGACTTCTACCCGGCCGTGATGGAGGCGATGCGCGAGGCGGAGACCTTCACCTTCGAGACGGTCACCGACGCCGCCGGCCAGGGCCAGACCATGACCGGCGAGGCGCGCTACGGCGACGACGGCATCGAGATGAAGGCCTCGAGCACCGGCGCGCAGCAGATGGAGCTGATCTTGCTGGGCCAGGCGATGTACATGAAGTCGCCCGAGCTCGGCACCGGCGACAAGTGGGTCAAGATCGACCTCAGCGACCCGAACTCGCTCTTCGGGATGATCGGCAAGGCCACCGACCCCGAGGTGATGTTCAAGGCCCTCGAGGAGCCCAAGAAGCTCGAGCTGGTCGGGGCCGAGGACGTCGACGGGGTGGCCACCAACCACTACCGGATCACCCTCGACCCCGCGAAGTACCTCGCCGCCATGGAGTTCCCCGCCGCGATGGCGGACATGCTGCCGAAGGAGCTGGTGACCGAGATGTGGGTCGACGCCGACAACCTGCCGCGCAAGTTCGCCCAGACCATCGAGGTCCCCGCCGTCGGCGGCGGCCAGCCCACGACCTCGAGCACCGAGGGCACCTACTCCGACTTCGGCACCGACGTCGAGATCGAGGCCCCGCCGGCCAGCGAGGTCACCGAGGACTTCCCCGGCGCCTGACCCGCTCCGGCTCGGCGCGACACGAGGGGCGTACGCACTGACCACCAGTGCGTACGCCCCTCGTCGTCACGGCGGGCTCGCGGGCCTCACTCGCGGAAGACGCGCTCGTCGATCAGCTGCTCCTTGACCTCGGTGCCCTCGTGCTCGTACCGGCCCTGGTCGAAGCGGGTCCGGAACTGCAGCACGACGCCGTCGCGCCCGAAGCGGTTCTTCTCCACCGTGAGGACGGCGAAGTCACGGAACCGCTCGGCGTTGCTGAGGTCGTAGGTCAGGTGGTGGCGCGCGACGATGTCGAACTTGTTGTTCAGCACCAGCACGACGTCGGCCTCGTACGCCAGCGCGCTGGAGCCGCGCAGGTCGCTCGCGCGCATCCGCTTGCCCGAGCGCAGTGCCGCCTTCTCGGCCGCGGCGATCGCCAGCACCGGGGCGTTGATGTCGATGGCGAGGTCCTTGAGGCCCTCGACGATCTCGGTCGAGCTGTCGTCCTCGTCCGGGTGCTGGGTCTTCACCTTCTGCAGGTAGTCGACGATCACGAGCGGGGTCGTGCCCGACAGCTCGCGCACGGCCTCGATGGCGTTCTGGATCGCGGCGAGGTCGGTGCGGGTCCCGGTCGAGCGGTGCACGAAGAGCATCTCGCTGTAGTGCGAGACCCGGGCGAGTGCCTCGACGCCGCACGGCACGGACTCGAGGCGGTGCTCGAGCGAGCTGACCCACAGGTCGTCGAAGATTGACCGGATGCTGTTGACCCGCACCTGGTCGGACTCGTCGAGCTCACCAGCCTCCATGGCGATGAGCTTCTGGGTGATGTCCTCGGCGTCGTGCTCGTAGGAGAAGAAGATGACCGGCCGCCCGGTCGCGGCGTTGTTGCGCGCGACCTGGAGGGCGAAGGTGGACTTGCCGAGACCCTGCGGCCCGGCCAGCAGCACCAGCGAGCCTGCCCGCATCCCACCGCCGATCAGCGGGTCGAGGCCGACGAAGCCGGTCTTCCAGACCCGGCCTGCGGCGTTGCGGCCGGTGAGCATGCGTTCGTCGCTCCGGGCCAGTGAGGCCCCGACGGTCGTGAGCTGGTGATCCACGCGTCCATGGAACCAGCGTCGGGGCGGTCGCGGCAGCGGATTGGGCCGTTTGCCCCGCCGGCGACGCCGATTTGTCTGCCCCGGGTCCCGACGCGTACTGTCTGGCTTCGAAACCAAAGACCGCAGGTTGTCACGAGCTCCTCGCCCGTGACTGAAGGTTCGCAGTGCGAACGGCCGGCGCAGGTGACAGAGCAGCGGCCTCGGCCGCATCCACGCCCTGAGCCTGTGCTCAGGGCGTTCGTCGTCTGTGGGCCGGACGCCGGTGGTCAACCCCGGAAGGAGACCCCATGGCGCGGCCAGAAAAGACTGCCGCCGTTGCGGAGATCGTTGAGTCCTTCAACGATTCCGCCGGCGCTGTGCTGACCGAGTACCGCGGTCTCACCGTGAAGCAGCTGCAGGACCTGCGGCGCTCCCTCGGCGAGAACGCCCACTACGCCGTGGTCAAGAACACGCTGGCCAAGATCGCCGCCACCGAGGTGGGCATCGAAGGCTTCGACGACCTGCTGACCGGCCCCACCGCCATCGCCTTCATCAATGGAGACGTGGTCGAGGCCGCCAAGGGTCTGCGTGACTTTGCCAAGGCAAACCCCGCTCTTGTCATCAAGGGCGGTGTCCTGGACGGCAAGTCCCTCGACGCTTCCGAGATCGCCAAGCTGGCCGATCTCGAGTCGCGTGAGGTCCTGCTGGGCAAGCTCGCGGGCGGCATGCTCGCCTCGCTGTCCCAGGCCGTCTACCTCCTCAACGCCCCGCTCGCCCAGGTCGCCCGGCTCGCCGGCGCCCTGGAGACGAAGGCGACCGAGGACCCCTCGATCCTCGCAGGTGGTGCCGGTACGCCGGCTGCTCCGGCTGCCGAGGACGCCCCGGTCGAGGAGGCCCCCGCGGGTCCCGACGCCGAGGCGACCGACGAGGCGGCCGACCAGGCCGCCGAGTCCACCGACGCCTGACACCGGGCCGACGTACACCACCTGGAAACCCCTGACCCGCGCGCACGCACGGGTCTCAGATCGGAAGGAACCGCCACCATGGCGAAGCTGTCCACCGTCGAGCTGCTCGACGCGTTCAAGGAAATGACCCTCATCGAGCTCTCCGAGTTCGTCAAGGAGTTCGAGGAGACCTTCGGCGTCACCGCCGCTGCCCCCGTCGCCGCTGCCCCCGCCGCGGGCGCCCCGGCCGCCGGTGGCGAGGCCGCTGCCGAGCAGGACGAGTTCGACGTCGTCCTCGAGGCCGCCGGCGACAAGAAGATCAACGTCATCAAGGAGGTCCGCGCGCTGACCTCCCTCGGTCTCAAGGAGGCCAAGGACCTCGTCGAGGCCGCCCCGAAGGCGATCCTCGAGAAGGTCGACAAGGCTTCGGCCGACAAGGCGAAGGAGGCCCTCGAGGCCGCCGGCGCCACCGTCACCGTCAAGTGACCCACTGACGGACGGGCCCCTCGCGGGCCCTCCGTCGACCGCCCAGGGCGGTCACCCCTTCACCGGGGTGACCGCCCTGTGGCGTCTCCAAGGGCACCTTCCCCGGCCCTGGCCCCGCCCCCGCCGCGGTCCGTGACGAGCGTCGCACCCGGTGCGTAACCTCCCGCGTCCTGCCGCGTTGGACTACTCAGGAGTAGCGACGGGGAGAGGAAGGGGTCCGCGCAACATGGGTGTCGAGATCAAGGTCAACGACCTCTCCAAGTCGTTCGGCAAGCAGCTCATCTGGGGCGACGTGACCCTCACCGTCCCCGCCGGCGAGATCTGCGTGATGCTCGGCCCGTCGGGCACCGGCAAGTCGGTCTTCCTCAAGACGCTCATCGGACTGCTCAAGCCCGACAAGGGCTCGATCCTCATCGAGGGCACCGACATCGCGAGCTGCTCCGAGCGCGACCTCTACGAGATCCGCAAGCTGTTCGGCGTGCTGTTCCAGGACGGCGCGATGTTCGGCTCGATGAACCTCTACGACAACGTCGCCTTCCCGTTGCGCGAGCACACCCGGAAGTCCGAGTCCGAGGTCCGCGAGATCGTCATGGAGAAGATGGACCTCGTCGGCCTCCTCGGTGCCGAGGACAAGCTCCCGGGCGAGATCTCCGGCGGCATGCGCAAGCGTGCCGGACTCGCCCGCGCGCTCGTGCTCGACCCCGAGATCGTGCTCTTCGACGAGCCCGACTCCGGCCTCGACCCGGTGCGTACGGCGTTCCTCAACCAGCTGATCGTCGACCTCAACGCCCAGATCGACGCCACCTTCCTCATCGTCACCCACGACATCAACACCGCGCGGACCGTGCCGGACAACATCGGACTGCTCTACCACCGCCACCTCGCGATGTTCGGCCCCCGCGAGCAGCTGCTCAGCTCCGAGGAGCCCGTGGTGCGCCAGTTCCTCAACGCCCAGAAGGTGGGCCCCATCGGCATGTCCGAGGAGAAGGACGCCGACGAGCTCGCCGCCGAGGCCGGCCAGGAGCTCCCGCCGCTGCCGCCGATCCCGCTGCAGCTCGACCCGTCCAACGGCATCCCGCGCCGCAGCCAGCGGCCCGCGGGGGAGTGGTGCCGCGAGCACGGCGTGACCCCGCCGCCCGGCTCGTTCGAGTCCAGCAACGCCGGCCTGGCCCCGGGAGCCTGACCGTGGCCACCTCCACCTCGCTGACCTCGCGCGCCCTCGCGCCCGTGGGCGTCGCAGGCAACCTGTTCGCCTTCGCTCTCGACGTGTTCCGCGGACTCTTCCGACGTCCCTTCCAGCTGCGGGAGTTCATCCAGCAGGCGTGGTTCATCGCGTCGGTGACGATCGTGCCCACTGCCCTCGTCGCCATCCCATTCGGCGCGGTCATCGCGCTCCAGGTGGGCGGGTTGATCAAGCAGTTCGGCGCCCAGTCCTTCACCGGCTCGGCGTCGGTCCTCGCGGTGGTCCAGCAGGCGGCACCGATCGGCACCGCCCTGCTGATCGCGGGTGCGGGAGGCTCGGCGATCGCCGCCGACCTCGGCGCACGCAAGATCCGCGAGGAGCTCGACGCGATGATGGTGCTGGGCATCGACCCGATCCAGCGGCTCGTCGTGCCGCGGGTGCTGGCGTGCATGCTCGTCGCGTTCTTCCTCAACGGCATGGTCAGCGTCGTGGGCGTCGCGGGCGGCTACGTCTTCAACGTGATCCTCCAGGACGGCACGCCCGGCGCCTACCTCGCCAGCTTCACCGCGCTCGCCCAGCTGCCGGACCTGTGGATCGGCCTCATCAAGGCGCTCATCTTCGGGCTCATCGCCGCGATCGTCGCCTCCTACAAGGGGATGAACGCCAACGGAGGGCCGAAGGGAGTCGGCGACGCGGTCAACGAGTCGGTCGTCATCACCTTCCTGCTGCTCTTCGTGGCCAACTTCGTCCTCAGCATGATCTACCTCCAGGTCGTCCCACCGAAGGGCGGATGACATGGCTCTCAAGGACGTCTACGCCAAGCCGCTGGCCTCGCTCGACACCCTCGGCGGGCAGCTCGCCTTCCACCTCGGCGTGCTGCGCGCGATCCCGCGCTCCATCGCCCGCTACCCCCGCGAGATCATGCGGATCCTCGCCGAGGTCACCCTCGGCACGGGCGCCCTCGCCGTCATCGGCGGCACGGTCGGCGTCATCATCGGCATGACCTTCTTCACGGGTGCGCAGGTGGGCCTCTCCGGCTACGCCGCGCTCAACCAGCTCGGCACCGCGGCGTTCGCCGGCTTCGTCTCGGCCTACTTCAACACCCGTGAGATCGCCCCGCTGGTGGCCGGGATCGCGCTCGCCGCCACCGTGGGTTGCGGCTTCACCGCCCAGCTCGGCGCGATGCGGATCTCGGAGGAGGTCGACGCGCTCGAGGTGATGGCGATCCCGTCGATGCCGTTCCTGGTCGCCACCCGCGTCGTCGGTGGGCTGATCGCGATCATCCCGCTCTACGTCGTGGGCCTGCTGTCGTCCTACTTCGCGAGCCGGCTCGTGGTGACCCAGATCTACGGCCAGTCGCCGGGCACCTACGACCACTACTTCAACGCGTTCCTGCCACCGGGCGACGTGCTGTGGTCCTTCGGCAAGGTCCTGGTCTTCGCGGTGACGGTGATCCTCATCCACTGCTACCACGGCTACAACGCCTCCGGCGGTCCCGCCGGGGTGGGCGTCGCCGTGGGCCGCGCCGTGCGGACCAGCATCGTGGCGATCAACGTGCTCGACCTGCTCCTGTCCATGGCGATCTGGGGCGCGGCCACGACCGTGCGGCTGGCGGGGTGAGGCAGATGAGGACCAAGTCCCTCGGCATCGTCTTCCTGGTGCTGATGCTCGCCTCGGTGTGGCTGACCTACGGCGTGTTCACGCAGAAGTTCAGCGACTACGACGAGGTCACCGTGAAGGCCTCGCGCATCGGCCTCCAGCTGCCCCAGCGCGCGGACGTCAAGATCAAGGGCGTCATCGTGGGCGAGGTGCTCGACTACGAGCCCACCGCGGACGGCGCCGACATCACGCTCGGGCTCTACCAGGACCGCACGACCCAGGTCCCGAGCGACGTGACGGCCTCGATCCTGCCCAAGACGCTCTTCGGCGAGAAGTTCGTCTCGCTCATCGTCCCCGAGGGCGGGTCGGACGCCGAGCCGATCGCCGACGGCGACGTCATCGAGCGCACGAACCTCTCGATCGAGGTCGAGCAGGTGCTCAGCGACCTCTACCCGCTCCTGCGCGCGGTCCAGCCCGCCGACCTCAACACGACCCTGAACGCCGTCGCCACGGCGCTCGAGGGTCGCGGCGAGCAGCTCGGCGAGAGCCTGGAGACCCTCGACGGCTACCTCACCCGCTTCAACCCCGAGCTCCCGGGGCTGATCGAGGACCTGCGCCTGACCGCAGAGGTCTCCGACACGTACGCCGACGTGCTGCCCGAGGTCGCGACGATCCTGCGCAACACGATCACGACCACCACGACGCTGGAGGGACGTGAGGACAAGCTGAAGGCGCTCTTCAACGACGTGAGCAAGCTGTCGACGGTCGCCGAACGCTTCACCCGCGACAACGGTGACAACCTGGTGCGCCTTGCCGACCTCGGCGCGGAGCAGCTCGAGGTGTTCGCGCGCTACGCCCCGGGCTACCCCTGCCTGCTCGGCGGCATCGTGGGTGCCGGCGACCTCCAGGCAGAGGCGTTCCGCGGCTTCACCCTCCACATCGTGCTGGAGACGCTGCCCAACCAGCCCCGCGGCTACGGACCCCAGGACGCACCGATCTACGGCGACAAGCGCGGCTACTACTGCGGCCGCCTGCCGAACCCGCCGTGGTCGCAGAGCAACCCGGTCACCCACCAGCCCGACTTCGTCGACGGCGTCGACGAGCCCACCGGCAAGGGCACCAGCCGGGTCGGCCCGGGCTGGTCGGGGACGGCCGCCGGCTTCGTCGGCGGCCGCGAGGAGTCGGCGCTGCTCAAGGCCCTGCTCGCACCCGGCCTCGGCGTCACTGCGGACGACGTACCCGACCTGGGGGTCCTGCTCGTCGGACCCATGGCCCGCGGGGCGGAGGTGTCGCTGCGGTGAGAGGACTGCTGGACAAGAAGACGTCGATCGACCTGGTCAAGCTCCTGGTCTTCGTGGTCGTGACCTCGCTCGCCACCACGGTGCTAGTGGTGACGATCGGCAACCTGGGCTTCGGCTCGTCGCGGGAGTACAGCGCGGAGTTCACCGACGCCACAGGTGTCACCAAGGGCGACGACATCCGCGTCGCGGGCGTCCGGGTCGGCACGGTGAGCGAGGTCGAGATCATCGACCGCTCCCGCGCACTGGTCACCTTCTCCGTCGACGACGACACCTCGGTCAACGGCGGCACCAACGCCGCCATCCGCTACCGCAACCTCGTCGGCCAGCGCTACATCTCGCTGACCCAGGAGGTCGGCGACACCCAGCGCCTGCCCGACGGTGCGACCATCCCGGTCTCCCGGACGCGCGCGGCGCTCGACCTGACGGTGCTCTTCAACGGCTTCAAGCCGCTCTTCCAGGCGCTGTCGCCCGAGGACGTCAACCAACTGTCCTACGAGCTGATCCAGGTGTTCCAGGGCGAGGGCGGGACCCTCGAGGGACTGCTGGCCCACACCGCCTCGGTCACCTCGACGCTCGCCGACCGCGACGAGGTCATCGGGGACCTGATCGACAACCTGTCGCTCGTGCTCGACCACGTGGCCGACCGCGACAAGCAGCTCACCCGCCTGATCCAGTCCTTCCGCACCCTCGTGGGCGGGCTGAAGAAGGACCGGTTCGCGATCCTCGGCTCGCTGGAGGAGGTCTCGACGCTGTCGGTGGAGACCGCGTCGCTGATCGACGGGATCCGCGAGCCCCTGGTGAAGGACATCAAGGAGCTGCGCACCGTCGCCGGCAACATCGACAAGAACAAGGCCGAGCTCGACCGGGCGCTGCAGGTGCTGCCGATCAAGCTCAACAAGATCGGACGCACCGCCATCTACGGCTCGTTCTTCAACTTCTACCTCTGCGAGTTCCAGGGCCGGGTCAACCTGCCCAACAACGTCTCGCTCCCGGTGAAGTACAACACCGGCTCCGACAGGTGTGATCTCGGATGAAGTCACCCCACGCCGTTCTTCTCCCCCGCTCCGCTCCTCCGAACAACGCCGAGGGGACCCCGACATGAAGCCCTTCCGTGAGCGCAACCCGGTCGTCGTCGGGGCCGTCAGCCTCGTCGTCCTGGCGATGGTGCTGGTCGCCGCGCTGCGCGCCGACGACCTGCCGGTCATCGGTGGCGGCGACACCTACCACGCGATGTTCACCGAGGCGGGCGGGCTCAAGGTCAACGACGAGGTCCGCATCGCCGGCGTACGCGTGGGCAAGGTCGACGAGATCGCGCTGGCCGGTGACGAGGTGCGGGTGAGCTTCAAGGTCGACGACGCCGCCGCCTTCGGGCCTGAGACCCGCGCCGCCATCAAGGTCAAGACGATCCTCGGATCGATGTTCCTCGCGCTGGAGCCCGCCGGTGGCGGCCAGCTCGACGAGGGCGCGACCATCCCGGCCGCGCGCACGTCGTCGCCCTTCGACGTGGTGGAGGCGTTCGAGGGACTGGCCTCGACCTCGGAGCAGATCGACACCGACCAGCTCGCCGAGTCGCTGACCACGCTGGCCGACCTGACCCGCAACACCCCCGACGAGTTCCGCGGCGCGCTCAGCGGCCTGAGCCGCCTGTCGGCCAACATCGCCGAGAAGGACACCCAGCTCAACAACCTGCTGGTCAACCTCGAGCGGGTCTCCACGGTCCTCGACGAGCGCGACGAGGACATCATCGCGCTGATGGAGGACAGCGACGTGCTGTTCCGCGCGCTGGTCGCGCGCCGCGACGCCGTCCACGACCTGCTCGTCTCCAGCACCCGGCTGTCGAAGGAGCTGACCACCTTGATCCGCCAGTCGCGCGAGGACCTCAAGCCCGCACTGGCGCACCTGGAGAACGTCATCGCCGTGCTCAACAAGAACGAGGACAACCTCGACAGCAGCCTGCGGCTGATGGCGCCCTTCTACCGCGTCTTCGCCAACACGCTCGGCACCGGTCCGTGGTTCGACACGTGGATCGCCAACTTCCCTCCCGTCCCGCAGGTGGGCTGACCCATGGACCTCGTGAAGCGCCTCCTCGTCCCCCTCGTCGTGCTCGGCTTCGTCGTCGCGGCGGCCGTCAGCGTCCTCGGCGGCGACACCGCCCGGACCGTCGTGGCCCACTTCCCGCGCACCATCTCCGTCTACGAGGGCAGCGACGTCCGCGTCCTCGGCGTGCCGGTCGGCACGGTGACCCGGGTCGAACCCACCGGCACCGACGTCGCGGTGACGATGACGTACGACGAGGAGGTGAAGCTGCCGGCCGACGCCAGGGCCGTCATCATCGCGCCGTCGGTGGTCGGCGACCGCTACGTCCAGCTGACGCCGGCCTACTCCGGCACCGGCGAGGTGCTCGCCGACGGGGCCGAGCTGAGCGTCGACCAGACCTCCGAGCCGCTGGAGCTCGACCAGATCTACGACAGCCTCGACCGCCTCAACGTGGCCCTCGGCCCGCGGGGGGCGAACCGGACCGGCGCGCTGTCGGACCTGCTCTCCGTCACGGCCGACAACTTCGGCGGCCAGGGCACGACCTTCCGCCAGACGATCAAGGACTTCTCGCGGCTCAGCGCGACGCTCGCGGGCAACTCCGACGAGCTGTTCGGGTCGGTGGAGGCGCTGGGCGGCTTCATGGCCACGCTCGCCGAGAACGACCAGACCGTGCGGCAGTTCAACCAGTCGCTCGCCGACGTGTCGACCATGCTGGAGGGCGAGCGCGAGGAGCTCGTCGCGGCGACGAGGAACCTGTCGGTCGCGCTGAACGCGGTCAAGGGCTTCGTGGAGGAGAACAAGGACTCGCTGAGCCGCAACATCAGCGGCCTCAACCGGGTCTCCAAGGTCCTGGTGCGCCAGCGCGCGGCGCTCGACGAGATCCTCCGGGTCGCCCCGGGCGCGCTGAACAACCTGGCACTGACCTACAACCCGCAGGCCGGCACGCTCGACACCCGTGCCAACTTCGGGCAGAGCATCGAGCAGCTCGAGGCCGACCCCGCCGCGCTGCTGTGCGGCTTCGTGGGGCAGGTCGAGCGCTCCGGCGAGGCGTGCGACACCATCACCGAGCTGCTCTCGCGCAGTCGCCCGGGTGCGCTGGGCAGGACGGACGTGCTGCCGGCCCGCGACGTGTTCGACCCCAGCCTCGGTGGACTCGTGGAGGTGGACCGATGACCCGCGTGAAGACCCTCGTGCTGGGCGTCCTGGCGGCGATGTTCCTCTCGGCGTGCGACGCCAGCGTCTACTCCCTGCCGCTGCCCGGCGGGCCCGATGTCGGGGACGACCCGATGACGGTCAAGGTGGAGTTCGCCGACGTGCTCGACCTGGTGCCGCAGTCGACGGTCAAGGTCAACGACGTCAGCGTCGGCAAGGTGACCGCGATCGACCTCCAGGGCTACCAGGCGCTGGTGACGATGGAGCTGCGACGCGACGTCGACCTGCCCGGCAACGCCGTGGCCGAGCTCCGGCAGACCAGCCTGCTCGGCGAGAAGTTCGTGCAGCTCAGCGCGCCCGCGGAGGGCGCCATCGCCGACCGGCTCGAGGACGGCGAGGTCATCCCGATCGAGCGCGCCGGCCGCAACCCGGAGGTCGAGGAGGTGCTCGGCGCCTTGAGCCTGCTGCTCAACGGCGGCGGCGTGGCCCAGCTCAAGACCATCACCCAGGAGCTCAACCTCGCCCTCGAGGGCCGCGAGGACTCGGCCCGCTCGGTGCTGCGCAACCTGCGCACCTTCACCGGCCAGCTCGACGACAACAAGGCCGACATCGTCGACGCGATCGAGTCGCTCAACCGGCTCGCGATCGCTGCGGAGAAGCAGCTGCCCACCATCGACAAGGCACTCGAGGAGCTGCCCAGCGCGCTCGACTCGATCAACCGCCAGCGCGACGACCTCGTCGAGATGCTCGCCGCGCTCAACGACCTCTCCGACGTCGCGGTGGACGTGATCGCGGAGTCGAAGGACGCCACCATCACCTCGCTGAAGCGGCTCAACCCGGTGCTCACCCAGCTCGCAGCCTCCGGCGACGACTTCACCAACGCCTTCCACGTCTTCCTCACCTACCCGTTCGTCGACGAGGTCGTCGGCCGCGACCCGCAGGTGGCGCGCAACCTGCACATGGGCGACTACACCAACCTGTCGATCACCCTCGACGTCGACCTCACCTCGATCCCCACCACGATCCCGACGACGCTGCCGACCGAGGCCTGCATCCCGCTCAGCCAGCTGCCGCAGGACGGGCCGCTGCCCGACACCAGTCGGCTGTGCCAGGACGCGCTCGACGCGATCAACGACTGCCTCGAGGGCCTGCGCCGCGGCGACGTCACGGCCTGCCTGGGTCTGCCCGGCTCGGTGATCGCCGCGGTCTGCGAGCAGGCCCCGGTCCCGGGCCTGTGCGGCGGCTCCGGCACCCCGACGCTCCCGCTGCCGACCCCGACCGTGCCGACCCTCCCGGTCCCGAGCCTGCCGACGATCACCCTGCCCGGCCTGCCCCGCCCGGCGGCGTACGACGACCCTCCCGACCCCGAGCGTGGACCCACGATGGGACAGCTCAGCGAGATGTACGACCCGGCCCTCGTGAGCCTGCTCGTGCCCGGGATGGTGGTGGAGCGATGATCACCCGTCGGACCAAGGTGCAGCTGCTGGTCTTCGCCCTCATCACGCTCGTGGGCGTCAGCTTCGTCGGCGCCCGCTACGCCCGCCTCGACCGCCTCGTGCTGGACCAGAGCTACACGGTCGTCGCCCACTTCGCCGACTCCGGCGGCGCCTTCCAGGGCGCGGAGGTCTCCTACCGCGGCGTGCGGGTCGGGGAGGTGAGCGAGCTCGTCCTCACCGACGACGGCGTCGACATCGTGCTCGACATCGACGACGAGTTCGACGACATCCCGGCCGACGCCCACGCACTGGTGGGCAACCGCTCCGCGGTCGGCGAGCAGTACGTCGAGCTCCAGCCGCAGAGCGACGACGGCCCCTTCCTCCGCGAGGACTCCGAGATCTCGCGGGACCGGACCGCCACGCCGATCCAGACCGACACCCTGCTCACCCACCTCGACGAGACGGTGCGCAGCGTCGACACCGACGACCTCCGCACGGTCACCTCGGAGTTCGGGCTGGCCTTCAACGGCGCGGGCGAGGACCTCCAGACGATCCTCGACAGCAGCAGCGAGTTCATCACCGCCGCGGAGCAGAACTTCGACGTCACCGTCGACCTGATCCGCGACAGCAACGTCGTGCTCAACGGCCAGATCGACTCCGAGGGCGCCTTCCGCCGCTTCGCCCGCGACCTGTCGGCGTTCTCCACCACCGTGGCGGACAACGACGACGACCTGCGCCGGCTCATCGACGACGGCTCGCTCGGCGCCAACGAGCTGCGCACCTTCCTCGAGGCCAACGAGGTCGAGCTCGGCGAGCTCATCAACAACCTGGTCACGACCGGTGAGGTCGTGGTCAAGCACCTCGACGGCATCGAGCAGCTGCTGGTGATCTACCCCTACGTCGTCGAGGGTGGCTTCACGGTGGTGTCGAAGTCGCCCGGCACGGGCCTGTACGACGCCCACTTCGGGATGGTGCTCACCCAGGATCCTCACGTGTGCCTCGGCGGCTACGAGGGCACCGACCGCCGCTCGCCGCTCGACGGCAGCGACCGTCCGATGAAGGAGGACGCCGGCTGCACGGAGCCTGCGTCGAAGTCGAACGCCCGCGGCGCGCAGAACATCCAGGCCCCCCGGGCCGCGACCGGCTGGGGCGAGGCTGACTTCGCCCACGACCCGGAGACGGGCGCCGTGACCTCCGACCCTGCGGAGATCCGGCGGCTGCTCGGCGAGCGCCCGACGGCGCCCGGGACCCTGGGGGAGGACTCCTGGAAGTGGCTCTACCTCGAGCCGCTGCTGGGCGGGGGCGTGACCTCGCAGACCACCGCTCGTTGAGACAGCAGGACCCCGGGAGGGGGTCCTGCCCGTTCTCGAGGGAGGGAACCGATGTCCGTGCTGTCCGACTCGGCCCGTCGCGACGACGTCGCGACCGCGCCGGCGTCCCCGGGTGCCGATCCCGGCACCGAACCCGGCGGCCCCGCCGACCTACGCCGTCCGCAGCGGCGACGCACCCTGCTCGCCGCCGCCCTCGCGCTGGTCGCGGTGGTCTGCGTCGCCCTCATGGCCTGGATGTCCTCCGGGGGCCGCGGCTCCGGGGCCGACGGCGCGCTGAGCCTGCCCGAGGAGCGCGAGCAGGTGATGGGCCTGACCAGCCAGTTCGTCAAGCGGCTCGGCACCTACAGCCCCGAGATGCTCGACGACTCCGGCCAGATGCCGGCCTACCGCGAGCAGGTGCGCGAGGTCATCACGCCCAAGTTCACCGCCGACTTCGACCAGGAGGTCGCCACCGCCGAGCAGCTCGTCGCCCAGGGCGGCATCACCCGCAGCGCGGACGTCTTCGCCACGGCGGTGTCCTCGATCGACGACGACTCGGCGCGGGTCCTCGTGGCCGGCGCCTTCACCGACAGCTATCGGCAGGGTGAGGGGGACGAGGCCCGGGTCGTCGACCAGGAGCCGCTGCCCTTCCGCTTCACCGTCGACCTGGTGGTGATCGAGGGGGAGTGGCTCGTCGACGACTTCTCCCCGGTGAGCAGTGGTGAGGGGCAGGGGCAGGCCCCCGGCACGGCGCCGGCCCCGGGAGAGGGGAGCACCCCGTGAGCGACACCCCGACCTGGTACGACCTCCTCGACGTGCCGCGGGACGCCTCCACGGAGGAGATCCGCGGCGCCTGGAAGACCCAGATCGCCGACCTCGAGCCGGGCGACCGACGCTTCGACGCGCTCAACCGCGCGGCGAAGGTGCTGCTCGACCCCGGCGCGCGGGCGGCGTACGACGCCGAGCACCCGGACGAGCCGCTGGTCGAGGAGGGCCGTCAGGCCGGTCACGAGACCGAGGACTCGGAGCCGCGTCGCGTGACAGGACGTCGTCCCTCCTCGACCACCGGGCGCGGCCGTGGCGTCCCGACGTGGCTGCTGGCGGGCCTCGGCGTCGTCGCGGCCGGGCTGGTCGCAGCCACGGCGTGGATGTGGACCGCGCAGGACGACGGCGGCGACGACTCCGCCGCACGCGCCGCCCAGGTGGCGGCCGAGCGCGCCGTCGTGCCGGTGCTGTCCTACGACCACGAGACCCTCGAGGCCGACCAGCAGGAGGCGCAGGCGCTGATGACCGGCTCCTACCGCGAGGAGTACGACAAGCTCTTCGCGGTCCTGGAGGAGAACGCGCCCCAGACCGAGACGACGGTGACCGCCTCGGTCATCTCCTCGGGCATCGTGCGCGCGAGCGGCGACCGGGTGCAGGTGCTGGTCTTCGTGGACCGTCCCACCACCAACCGGCTGAGCGCGGAGCCGGTGGTCTACAAGGACCAGGTGACCCTGTCGATGCAGCGCGTGGACGGCGACTGGCTGGTCGACGACCTGGTCACCTCGCCCGTCCAGGGCTGACCCGTACGGGTGGTCGCGGCGCGCCCTGCTTGACCCGGGAGGCTTCGGCGTTCACACTCGTGGCCAACGCGTGGCGCTCTCCCGTTCGGGACTTGACCCCGCGTTTGAGGCGTGTCCACAAGTGCGCTATCGTGAGTCCTTGCGCCTGCCCTCAGATGCCCGACACCTTCCGGACGGTTGTTGTGGTGGTCGGCCGGCGCCGAGATCACTTGATCATTTGTGAGGACACCTCTTGGCCGCGCGCAGCACCGCTGGTAACCACCGTCGCACCTCTTTCGCAAAGATCACCGAACCTCTCGAGGTTCCCCCCCTCATCTCGCTCCAGACGAGCAGCTTCGACTGGCTGGTCGGCGGAGAGCGTTGGGAGGAGGAGGTGGCTGCCCGCAGGGCCGCCGGTGATGACGTCTCCGAGAAGACCGGTCTGCAGGAGATCTTCGAGGAGATCTCCCCGATCGAGGACTTCTCCGAGACGATGATGCTCTCCTTCGACAACCCCGTCTTCCTGGACGAGAAGTACACCGAGGAGGAGTGCAAGGAGAAGGACTTCACCTACTCCCGCCCGCTCTACGTCTCGGCCGAGTTCATGAACCACGAGACCGGTGAGATCAAGGGCCAGACGGTCTTCATGGGCGACTTCCCCATGATGACCAAGAAGGGCACCTTCATCATCAACGGCACCGAGCGTGTCGTCGTCTCGCAGCTCGTGCGCTCGCCCGGCGTCTACTTCGAGTCGAGCCCGGACAAGACCTCCGACAAGGACATCTTCACCGCCAAGCTCATCCCGAGCCGTGGCGCGTGGCTGGAGTTCGAGATCGACAAGCGCGACCTGGTCGGCGTACGCCTCGACCGCAAGCGCAAGCAGAACGTCACCGTGCTGCTCAAGGCCCTGGGCTGGACGACCGAGCAGATCCGCGAGGAGTTCGGCCAGTACGAGTCGATGATGCTGACCCTCGAGAAGGACAGCGTCCGCTACGAGGTCGTCCACGAGGAGCTGCAGAAGAAGGCGCGGGGCGAGGCCCCCACCGCCGAGCAGGTCAACGACGAGGTCACCCGGCTCGCACTGCTCGACATCTACCGCAAGCTCCGCCCCGGCGAGCCGCCGACGGCCGAGGCCGCGCAGACGCTGCTGAACAACTACTACTTCAACCCCAAGCGCTACGACCTGGCGAAGGTCGGCCGCTACAAGATCAACAAGAAGCTCGGCCTCCACGAGGCGTTCGACCAGCAGACGCTGACCATCGACGACGTCGTGGCCGCGATCCGCTACGTCGTGCAGCTGCACGCCGCCGGCATCCAGGCCGACTCCCCGGACCTGGTCGACGCCGAGGGCAACCCGGTCGCGGGCCCGGACGGTGCCCCCGTCAAGGTCCAGGCCGACGACATCGACCACTTCGGCAACCGCCGCATGCGCACCGTGGGCGAGCTCATCCAGAACCAGCTCCGCACGGGCCTGGCCCGCATGGAGCGCGTGGTGCGCGAGCGGATGACGACCCAGGACGTCGAGGCCATCACGCCGCAGTCCCTGATCAACATCCGTCCCGTGGTCGCGGCGCTGAAGGAGTTCTTCGGCACCTCGCAGCTGAGCCAGTTCATGGACCAGACCAACCCGATCGCCGGCCTGACGCACAAGCGTCGCCTCTCGGCGCTCGGTCCCGGTGGTCTGTCCCGTGACCGTGCCGGCATGGAGGTCCGTGACGTCCACCCGTCGCACTACGGCCGCATGTGCCCGATCGAGACCCCGGAAGGCCCGAACATCGGCCTGATCGGCTCGCTCGCGTCCTACGGTCGGATCAACCCGTTCGGCTTCGTCGAGACCCCCTACCGCAAGGTCGAGGGCGGCGTGGTCACCGACCAGATCGACTACCTCACCGCCGACGACGAGGACCGCTACGTCATCGCGCAGGCCAACGCGCCGCTCGACTCCAAGATGCGCTTCGTCGAGGAGCGCGTGCTGGTCCGTCAGCAGAAGGGTGAGGTCGACGCGATCCTCGCCGACGAGGTCGACTACATGGACGTCTCGCCGCGCCAGATGGTGTCGGTCGCGACGGCCCTGATCCCGTTCCTCGAGCACGACGACGCCAACCGTGCCCTCATGGGCGCCAACATGCAGCGCCAGGCCGTCCCGCTCGTCGTCAGCGACAGCCCGCTGGTCGGCACCGGCATGGAGTACCGCGCCGCCGTCGACGCCGGTGACGTGGTCGTCGCCGACAACGCGGGTGTGGTGAAGGAGGTGTCGGCCGACTCCATCGAGACGATGAACGACGACGGCACCTACCAGACCTACAAGCTGGCCAAGTTCAAGCGCTCCAACCAGGGCACCTGCATCAACCAGCGCCCGCTGGTGAAGGCAGGGGACCGCCTCGAGGTCGGCACGCCGATCGCCGACGGTCCGTGCACCGACAACGCCGAGATGGCGCTGGGCACCAACCTGCTCGTCGCGTTCATGCCGTGGCAGGGCCACAACTACGAGGACGCGATCATCCTCAGCCAGCGCCTGGTGCAGGAGGACGTCCTCACCTCGATCCACATCGAGGAGCACGAGGTCGACGCCCGCGACACCAAGCTCGGCCCCGAGGAGATCACCCGGGACATCCCGAACGTCTCCGAGGAGGGCCTGGCCGACCTCGACGAGCGCGGCATCATCCGCATCGGCGCCGAGGTCACCACCGGTGACATCCTCGTCGGCAAGGTCACGCCCAAGGGCGAGACCGAGCTCACCCCCGAGGAGCGCCTGCTCCGCGCGATCTTCGGCGAGAAGGCGCGCGAGGTGCGCGACACGTCGATGAAGGTGCCCCACGGTGAGTCCGGCACGGTCATCGGCGTCCGGGTCTTCGACCGCGAGGACGGCGACGACCTGCCCCCGGGCGTCAACCAGCTCGTCCGCGTCTACGTCGCCCAGAAGCGCAAGATCTCGGTCGGTGACAAGCTCGCCGGTCGTCACGGCAACAAGGGCGTCATCGCCAAGATCCTGCCGGTCGAGGACATGCCGTTCATGGAGGACGGCACCCCGGTCGACGTCGTGCTCAACCCGCTGGGTGTGCCGCGTCGTATGAACATCGGCCAGATCCTCGAGCTCCACCTCGGCTGGCTCGCCAAGCAGGGCTGGGACATCGACCTCCACGCCGACAAGGGTTCGTCGGAGTGGAAGGACCGCCTGATCTCGATCCACGCCGAGAAGAACGAGCCCGGCACCAAGGTCGCGACCCCGGTGTTCGACGGTGCGCGCGAGGACGAGATCACCGGCCTGCTCGGTGCGACGCTGCCCAACCGTGACGGTGAGCGGATGGTCAAGGAGGACGGCAAGGCCAGCCTCTTCGACGGTCGCTCGGGTGAGCCGTTCCCGGAGCCGGTGGCCGTGGGCTACATGTACATCCTCAAGCTCCACCACCTCGTCGACGACAAGATCCACGCGCGCTCGACGGGCCCCTACTCGATGATCACGCAGCAGCCCCTGGGCGGTAAGGCCCAGTTCGGCGGCCAGCGGTTCGGCGAGATGGAGGTCTGGGCGATGGAGGCGTACGGCGCCGCCTACGCCCTGCAGGAGCTGCTGACGATCAAGTCCGACGACGTCCCGGGCCGCGTGAAGGTCTACGAGGCGATCGTCAAGGGCGAGAACATCCCCGACTCGGGCATCCCCGAGTCGTTCAAGGTGCTCGTCAAGGAGATGCAGTCCCTCTGCCTCAACGTCGAGGTGCTCACCCACGACGGTTCGACCATCGAGCTCAAGGATGCCGAGGAAGACGTCTTCCGGGCCGCCGAGGAGCTCGGGATCGACCTGTCGCGTCGCGAGCCCAGCTCGGTCGAAGAAGTCTGAGTGCGTCGGTACGCCGGCTCCGGCCGGCGTACCGCCCCTCAGTCCACAGCTCAGCTTTCCCACGTACTAACGAAGGACTCACAGCCAAGTGCTTGACGTTAACTTCTTCGACCAGCTTCAGATCGGCCTGGCCACCGCGGACGAGATCCGCACGTGGAGCCACGGCGAGGTCAAGAAGCCTGAGACCATCAACTACCGCACGCTCAAGCCCGAGCGTGACGGCCTCTTCTGCGAGAAGATCTTCGGTCCCACCCGGGACTGGGAGTGCTACTGCGGCAAGTACAAGCGCGTGCGCTTCAAGGGCATCATCTGCGAGCGCTGTGGCGTCGAGGTCACCCGCTCGAAGGTCCGCCGCGAGCGCATGGGCCACATCGAGCTCGCCGCGCCCGTGACCCACATCTGGTACTTCAAGGGCGTCCCGTCGCGCCTGGGCTACCTGCTCGACCTGGCGCCGAAGGACCTCGAGAAGGTCATCTACTTCGCCGCCTACATGATCACCTCGGTCGACGAGGAGGCGCGTCACCGCGACTCGGAGTCCCTCGAGAACAAGGTCGGGCTCGAGCGCGAGCGCCTCGAGAAGCGTCGCGACACGTCCGTGGACGACCGCGCCAAGAAGCTCGAGGAGGACCTCGCCACCCTCGAGGCCGAGGGTGCCAAGGCCGACGCCAAGCGCAAGGTGCGCGACGGTGCCGACCGCGAGATGAACCAGCTCCGTGACCGCGCCAACCGTGAGATCGCGCGTCTCGAGGAGGTCTGGGACACGTTCAAGAACCTCAAGGTCCAGGACCTGCTCGGCGACGAGCTGCTCTACCGCGAGATGAAGAACTGGTTCGGCAAGTACTTCGAGGGCCACATGGGCGCCACGGCGATCCAGAAGCGCCTCCAGGACTTCGACATCGAGGCCGAGGTCGAGTCGCTGCGCGACACGATCGCCAACGGCAAGGGCCAGCGCAAGGTCCGCGCCCTCAAGCGCCTCAAGGTCGTCGACGCCTTCCGCAAGACCGGCAACCAGCCCATCGGCATGGTGCTCGACGCCGTCCCGGTGATCCCGCCGGACCTGCGTCCGATGGTCCAGCTCGACGGTGGCCGCTTCGCCACCTCCGACCTGAACGACCTCTACCGCCGCGTCATCAACCGCAACAACCGCCTCAAGCGTCTCCTCGACCTCGGTGCCCCCGAGATCATCGTGAACAACGAGAAGCGGATGCTGCAGGAGGCCGTCGACAGCCTCTTCGACAACGGCCGTCGCGGTCGTCCCGTCACCGGCCCGGGCAACCGGCCGCTGAAGTCGCTGTCCGACATGCTCAAGGGCAAGCAGGGTCGCTTCCGCCAGAACCTGCTCGGCAAGCGCGTCGACTACTCGGGTCGTTCGGTCATCGTCTCGGGCCCGCAGCTCAAGCTCCACCAGTGCGGCCTGCCCAAGCAGATGGCGCTCGAGCTGTTCAAGCCGTTCGTGATGAAGCGCCTCGTCGACCTGTCGCACGCGCAGAACATCAAGTCCGCCAAGCGGATGGTCGAGCGTGCGCGCCCGGTCGTGTGGGACGTCCTCGAAGAGGTCATCACCGAGCACCCCGTGCTGCTCAACCGTGCGCCCACCCTGCACCGCCTCGGCATCCAGGCCTTCGAGCCGCAGCTGATCGAGGGCAAGGCCATCCAGATCCACCCGCTCGTGTGCGGCGCGTTCAACGCCGACTTCGACGGTGACCAGATGGCCGTGCACCTCCCGCTGTCCGCGGAGGCGCAGGCCGAGGCCCGCATCCTGATGCTGTCGACCAACAACATCCTGAAGCCCTCGGACGGCCGTCCGGTGACCATGCCCTCGCAGGACATGATCATCGGCCTGTTCTGGCTCACCGCGGACCGTGACGGGGAGGTCGGCGAGGGCCGCATCTTCTCCACGCCGTCCGAGGCGATCATGGCCTACGACCGTGGCGAGATCGGCCTGCAGAGCAAGATCAAGATCCGCCTCTCCGACATCGTCCCCCCGCTCGACCTCGAGATGGGTGCCGACTGGGAGGAGCGGACCGCGGTCCTGCTCGACACGACGCTGGGCCGCGTGCACTTCAACGACACGCTGCCGGCCGACTACCCCTTCGTCAACGAGGAGGTCGGCAAGAAGCGCCTCGGCGCGATCGTCAACGACCTGGCCGAGCGCTACACCAAGGTCCAGGTCGCTGCCTCGCTCGACGCCCTCAAGGACGCCGGCTTCCACTGGGCCACGCGCTCGGGTGTGACCGTCTCGATCGACGACGTCACCACGCCCGACAGCAAGGTCGAGATCCTCGGCCGCTACGAGGCCCAGGCCGAGAAGGTCCAGAAGAACTACGAGCGCGGTGTGATGACCGACGACGAGCGTCGTCAGGAGCTCATCGAGCTGTGGACCCAGGCTGCTGCCGAGGTCGGTCGTGCGATGGAGTCCAACTTCGACCGCAAGAACCCGATCTACATGATGGTCGACTCGGGTGCCTCCGGAAACATGAACCAGATCCGGCAGGTCGCGGCCATGCGTGGTCTGGTGGCCAACCCGAAGGGCGAGATCATCCCGCGCCCGATCAAGGCCAACTTCCGCGAGGGCCTCTCGGTGCTCGAGTACTTCATCTCGACCCACGGTGCCCGCAAGGGCCTGGCCGACACCGCGCTCCGCACCGCCGACTCGGGTTACCTGACCCGTCGTCTGGTGGATGTGTCGCAGGACGTCATCATCCGTGAGGACGACTGCGGCACCGAGCGTGGCCTGCCCAAGCGCATCGACGACGAGCACGTGGAGACCTCGGCCTACGCCCGGGCCTCTGCCGTCGAGATCACCCACCCGGAGACCGGCGAGGTCCTCGCCGCCGCCGGTGAGGACCTGGGCGACGTCAAGATCGGCGAGCTCGTGGCCGCCGGCGTCACCGAGGTCAAGGTCCGCTCGGTCCTGACCTGCGACGCCCGCACCGGCACCTGCGCCAAGTGCTACGGCCGCTCGCTGGCCACCGGCCAGCTGGTCGACATCGGTGAGGCGGTCGGCATCATCGCCGCCCAGTCCATCGGTGAGCCCGGCACGCAGCTGACGATGCGTACGTTCCACACCGGTGGTGTGGCCTCCGCGGACGACATCACGCAGGGTCTGCCCCGTGTGGTCGAGCTCTTCGAGGCCCGCTCGCCCAAGGGTCGTACGCCGATCTCGGAGTCCGCGGGTCGCGTGAAGATCGAGGAGAGCGACAAGGCTCGCGTCGTCGTGGTCACCCCCGACGACGGCACCGAGCCCCAGGAGATCCCGGTCTCCAAGCGCTCGCGCCTCAACGTGGAGGACGGTGACCACATCGAGGTGGGTCACCACATCACGTCCGGTACGCCCGACCCGCAGGACGTCCTGCGCATCCTGGGTGTCCGCAAGGCGCAGGAGCACCTCGTGGACGAGGTCCAGGAGGTCTACCGGTCCCAGGGCGTGTCGATCCACGACAAGCACATCGAGATCATCATCCGGCAGATGCTGCGCCGCGTGACGGTCATCGAGTCCGGCGACACCAACCTGCTCCCGTCCGACCTGGTCGACCGGGTGCGGTTCGAGGAGGAGAACCGTCGCGTGGTCTCCGAGGGCGGCAAGCCGGCCTCGGGACGCCCGGTGCTCATGGGCATCACCAAGGCCTCGCTCGCGACGGAGTCGTGGCTCTCGGCGGCCTCCTTCCAGGAGACCACCCGGGTCCTCACCGACGCCGCGATCAACGGTCGTTCCGACAGCCTGCGTGGGCTGAAGGAGAACGTGATCATCGGAAAGCTCATCCCGGCCGGAACCGGCCTCGAGCGCTACCGCAACATCCGGGTGGAGCCCACCGAGGAGGCGCGTGCAGCGGCCTACTCGGTGACCGGCTACGACTCCTACGACTACGACTTCGGTCCGTCGTCGCAGGCCGTCGCACTCGACGACTTCGACTTTGGTTCGTACCAGAACTGATCGCGCAGCGATCAGTTCTGGTGTGACGAACCAGATCGAGTAGCACCAACGCCCGCCCTCGCTCGCGAGGGCGGGCGTTGTGCGTATCGAGATCGACCGGTGGACGTCGCCGCCTCCGCGACAGGCGGACCCATCAGGGCGTGATCGCCCGGACCCACTCCGCGAGCGTGGCCTGCACGCGCGCGGCGAGCTCGATGACCGGGTCCGAGGGGTCACCGCCGTCGAGGACCCGCAGCTCCCACGCGCCGTACCAGGAGACGTAGGCGCCCACCACGAGCAGCAGCAGGCCCGAGACCCGGGGCACCCACTGCCCGCCGCGGCGGATGCCCGAGATGAGCCCGCGTCGCGCGAGCGCCACGGCCACGGCCGCCGCCCCGACGAGCAGCCCCATGCCGGCGCTGTAGGCGAGGAAGAGCGAAGCTCCCTCGGCGGTGGAGCCGCTGCGGAAGCTGGCCACGACGAGCGCCAGGAACGGCGCGATCGAGCAGGTGAGGCTCGCGGCGGCGTACGACATGCCGAAGCCCACCATGGTCGGCACGCTCCGGGTCAGGGGCTTCCCGCCCGAGCCCCCACGAGTCAGCTGCAGGCGGGGCAGCTCGCGCCCGAGCAGCAGCCAGAGGCCCGCGAGCGCGACCAGCGCGCCGAAGACCGTGGTGAACCACGGGAGGTACTGCTGGGCCTGGGAGGCCACCGGTGAGATGACGAGGCCGAAGACACCGAAGACGGCCACGAACCCGATCGTCATGCAGGCGGTCAGCCAGAGCGCCCGGGCGACGGCACGGCCCGAGCCCGGGCTGTCGTCGCCGAGGACCAGCACGGACAGGTAGGCCGGCAGCAGCGCGAAGCCGCACGGGTTGACCGCTGCGAGCATCCCCGCCGCCACGGCGAGGGCCAGGGTGTCGCCCACGGGTCGGTCTGCCGCTCAGCCCAGCAGGGCGTCGACCTCGGCGCCGAGGTCGTCCGAGCCGCCGTAGCCGGCCTCGAAGACGACCTTGCCGTCGGCATCGAGCACGACGAAGGAGGACTGCTCGGCGACCCCGAAGCGCGTCCACAGCTCCCCGTCGACGTCCTCGAGGTGGGTCACGCCCTCCGCGTCACCGGCGAAGTCCGCGATCGCCTCCGCGCTGTCGAGCGAGCCGATCCCGACCACGCCCACCCGGTCGCCGTAGGTCTGGGCGAGGTCCTGCACCTGCGGGATCTGGCTGCGGCACGTCGGGCACCACGGCGCCCAGAACCACAGGACCGTGGGCGAGCCGGCCAGGCTCGCGCCGTCGAAGGGGTCGCCCCCCACGGTGGTGGCGGTGAAGTCGAGCAGCTCCGGGGTGCCGGCCGCACCCTCGCCGGCGTCCGCGGGCTCTTCGGACGGCTCCGCGGAGGCGTCGTCGGAGGTGGCCGCAGAGGGCTCGTCGGAGGCGGAGGACGTCGTCGGCGAGGTGGCCGTCGTGGCCGGGTCGTCGCCGCACGCCCCGAGCAGCAGGAGGAGGGGGACGGCGGTCGCGACCACGAGGCGTCTCATGCGTTCCAGCATGACAGCGGCGGCCCAGCCACGGACGCCCGCGATGCTTACGAGAGCCTTACGCCGGGCTCTGCCGCGAGGTTGTGACCCGCCTGCGAGAATTCCGGTGTGACCACCCCCTCCTCGCGTCCCACCTCCGCCGACGTCCTCGTCGTCGGTGCCGGCCCCTCCGGCTCGGCCGCGGCGGCGTGGGCCGCGCGCGCCGGGCTCGACGTCGTGCTGGTGGACGCCGCCACCTTCCCGCGCGACAAGACCTGCGGCGACGGGCTGACGCCCCGCGCGATCGGCGAGATGCAGAAGCTCGGCCTCGAGGACTGGCTGCGCTCCCACACGGTCAACCACGGCCTGCGCGCGCACGGCTTCGGCCAGACGCTGCTGCTGCCCTGGCCGGGCGGCTCGCTGCCGGACTGGGGCTCGGCCGTCGCGCGCACCGAGCTCGACGACCACCTCCGCACGGTGGCCATCAAGAGCGGCGCCTTCGCCGTCGACGGCGCCCGCGCGGTCGGCGTACGCCGTGACGGCGAGCGCGTCGCGGCCATCGAGCTCCGCGACGCCGAGGGCACCTTCGAGATCGCCTGCGAGTGGCTGGTGGTCGCCGACGGCGTGCGCTCGCCGCTCGGCAAGATGCTGGGGCGCGAGTGGCACCGCGACACCGTCTACGCCGTGGCCGGGCGCTCCTACGTCGACTCCGCGATGTCCGACGACCCGTGGATCAGCTCCCACCTCGAGCTGCGCGACGAGCAGGGCGAGCTGGTCTCGGGCTACGGCTGGATCTTCCCCCTCGGCGACGGCACGGTGAACCTCGGCGCCGGCACCCTCGCCACGAGCCGCCGACCGGCCGAGGTGGCGATCAAGCCCCTGATGCAGACCTACGCCGACACCATCGGAGCGGACTTCGGGCTGTCCGGTGAGCTGCGGGCGCCGACCTCGGCGCTGCTGCCGATGGGTGGTGCGGTGAGCAACGTCGCGGGACCCAACTGGGCACTGATCGGCGACGCCGCAGCCTGCGTCAACCCGCTCAACGGCGAGGGCATCGACTACGGCCTCGAGACCGGCCGGTTCGTCGCCGAGCACATCGCCGGCGGTGTCGGGCTGGGGGAGGCGTGGCGCGCGACGCTCGTGGAGCACTACGGCGAGGCCTTCTCGATCGCGCGTCGGCTGGCCGGGGTCGCCACGCAGCCCAAGGTGGTGGCCGCGCTCGGTCCCGCCGGGATGCGCTCGGACTGGCTGATGACCCTGGCGTTGCGCTGGATGGGCAACCTGGTCGACGACGCCGACCGCGACCGGGCCGCGCGCGTGTGGCGCTGGGCCGGCAAGCGGTCGTTCGCCCGCGACGCGCGTCCGCCGTTCTCGTGAGCGAGCGCGTCCCGGTCGGCTCGCGCCGGCCGATCCGCGCGGCGTGCCGCGACGAACGACGGGCATGAGCGAGCACGTCTACCGCGCCACCAACCTCCTCGGTGGTGCTGCGCTGCGCGCGTTCGGCATCCGCACCGTGGCGACCGGTGTCGAGCACCTGCCGACGAGCGGGCCGGTGCTGCTCGCCGCCACCCACGTCAGCTACCCCGACTTCCTGATGATCGGCCAGGCGGTGCGCGAGCGGCAGCGCTTCGTCCGCTTCATGTGCCGCCACGACGTGTGGCACCTGCCGGTGGTGCGCGCCGCGATGGACCGGATGCGCCACGTCCCGGTCGACCGGGAGGCACCGGCGGGGGCGTACGTCACCGCGCGCCGGCTGCTGCGCGAGGGCGAGGCGGTCTGCGCCTTCCCGGAGGCGGGGATCTCCTACTCCTACACCGTCCGCTCCCTCATGCGCGGCGTCGCCAGCCTGGCGCGCGAGACCGGCGTCCCGGTCGTCCCGGTCGCGCTGTGGGGATCGCAGCGAGTGTGGTCCGTCGGCGTGCCCGACGAGCGGGGCAAGGAGCCGCGACCGTGCCTGGCGCGCGGACGCCGCGTCGACGTCGACTTCGGTGTGCCCCTGACGATCGGCGCGCGCGACGACCTCACCGACTGGACCCGTCACCTCGGTGCGGTGCTCACCGACCAGCTCGAGGCGCTCCAGCGCCGACCCCACCACCTGCCGCGCCCGGGTGAGCACGCTCCGTGGCACCCTGCGCACCTCGGCGGGCACGCTCCGACGCGCGCGCAGGCCGCCCACCTCGACGTGGTGCCCCGCTCGGCGATCAGCCCGACCTGGGGCCCGACCTCATCCTGAGGGTGTCGGCTTGGAGTCCTGGCGGGTTGTCGGCTCGTCGCGGCGGCGGGAGAGGCGCTTCTCCAGGGTCCCGGCCGGGTTGGTGAGCGGCTCCAGCACCCGGCGCACGGGCGGGCTGGCCAGCAGGAGTGAGAGGCCGACCGCGCCGACCATCGTCACGACGAGTCCGAGGGCGGGGTTGGCGGCGGTGAAGTCGGGCCACCCGAGGGCAAGGAACGTCTTGATCACGAAGCCGTGGAAGAGGTAGATCACCAACGACGCGGTGCCCATCGTGGTGAACCACCCGAGCGAGCGACGGGGTATGAGTGATATCGCAGCGAACGTGCCGAGCAGCCCCACCATCATCACCGTCAGCCGGGTCTGGAAGACGATCTCGTTGTCGATCGGGATCTCGGCGTAGCCGGTGTCGTACCAGAGCAGCGCGGTGTCGGACCAGATGTCGGTGTAGACGGCCATGACGCCGATGCCGATCAGGGTCGGCACCGCCGCGACCCGCACCCACACGTCGTCGAGGCGGTGCAGGTGGCGCGGCTTGAGGTGGAGGCCCAGCACGAAGAACGGCAGCAGGCCCAGGAAGCGCGGGATCATCAGGGTGTCGTCGTTCCACAGCCCGCCGAGCAGGCTGACGACCACCGACAGCGGCAGGAAGAGCCAGTGCCGCTTGAGGATCGGGGTGATCAGCCGCCACATGAGCAGGACGATGAGGTACCACATCGTCCAGTGCGGGATCAGCCACAGCGGGTACTCGACGCCCTCGCCGGCCACCTCGCGGCGGTAGTAGAACAGCGCCGGCTCGAAGAGGAGGTAGGGGATCGCGAGGGTGTAGACGAGGCTCTTGAGCCGACGGCGGTCCCACTCGAAGGACTTGGAGAGGTAGCCGCTGACGAAGACGAAGGCCGGGATGTGCCAGAGGTAGATGAAGTCGTAGACCCAGTGGCTGCCCGCGCTCTCCTCCACGAGGCCGATCGCGTGCCCCACGACGACGAGGGTGACGAGCACCATCTTGACGTTGTCGAGCCACGGATCACGGGACGGGGGAGCCACCCGCACACGCTACTTCACTAGGTTGGACCCATGGCATCCCTGCCGAGGCGACAGCGGGTGGCGGCGTACGCCGTCATCCTCCGCGAGCGCGCCGGTGCGGTCGAGATCCTGCTCAGCCGGCTCGCGCCCAAGGTGTCGCGCACCGAGATGTGGACCCTGCCCGGCGGCGGCGTCGACCACGGCGAGGACCCCCGGGCGGCCCTGCTGCGCGAGATCCAGGAGGAGACCGGGCTCGACGCCACCGTCGGCGAAACCGCCCGCGTCTACAGCGTCCACATGCCCCGCGCGGCCCGTGACGGCCTGCTCGTGGACGCCCACGCGATCCGCATCGTCTACGACGCCTGGGTGCGCACGGACGCCCCGGCGCCGCGGGTCGTCGAGGTGGACGGCTCCACCGTCGAGGCCGCATGGCACCGGGTCGAGGACGTCGCGTCGGGTGCGGTGCCGGTGGCCGCGCAGGTGACCGACGCTCTCGTCGACCACCAGCCGCACCGGCTGCAGCGGGTCGCGGCGTACGCCGTGGTGCTGCGCGGTCGCGACGTGCTGCTGACCCGGCTGTCGGCGCGGGCCGCGCACCCCGGGCTGTGGACCCTCCCGGGCGGCGGCGTCGACCACGGCGAGCGACCGGCGGTGGCGCTGGCGCGCGAGGTCGAGGAGGAGTGCGGCCTGGCCTGCGAGGTCGGTGACCTGCTCGGCGTGCACGACACCCACTTCTCCGGGCACGCCCCGTCCGGGCGGATCGAGGACTACCACGGCATCCACCTGCTCTTCACCGCCACGGTCGGGGACGGCGAGCCGCGCGTCATGGAGGTCGACGGCACGACCGACGAGGTCGCCTGGGTCGACCGCGCGGACGTCGAGTCCGGCCGGGTGCCGGTGCTCGACGTGGTGACGCACGCGCTGCGCCTGGCCTGACGCCGCGGACCTAGGATGGGGCCATGAACCCACGCCACCGCCGACTCGTCATCCCGGTGGCGCTGGGGGCCCTCATCCTCATCGTCGTCCTCGCCGCGGTCCTGTGAGCGACCGGCAGGCCGCGTCACCCGAGTGGGACCGCCTGCGGGCGACCGTGCTCGACGCCGACTCGCTGGTGCGCGCCCTGGCCAGCGGCCGCCGCAAGGGCGGGCCTGCACCAGTGGTGCAGGGGCGTGAGGTGCGCCGCGTGGAGGTCCGCGTCGTGGACCTCAAGGCGGGTCGCCGCCTGCAGGTGACGGCGTACGACGCGACGCAGGCGCACACCACCAACCACGCGCTCGGTGAGGACGCCCGGGCCGTCGTCGACGCGCTGCTGGCCGAGCCGTTCGCCAACTGGCACGTCGACACCGTCGACGCCACCCACCAGCTCCGCGTGACGAAGAAGGGCGCGCCGCTGCTCCACACGGCGGCGCGCCGCGAGGCGGTCGAGGTCTCGCGCGACCACGACCGGGCCAAGGACCGGCTGCTCGCGGAGGACGACCCCGTCCTCGTGGCCCTCGGGATCAGCGACGCACAGGGCCGGGTGAAGCCGACGCGACAGGCGAAGTACCGCCAGGTCGAGGAGTTCGTGCGCCTGCTCGACGCCAGCCTCGGCGAGGCGCTGGAGCAGGGGCACGTGCGCACGCCGACGCTGGACGACCCGCTGCGCATCGTCGACCTCGGCTGCGGCAACGCCTACCTCACCTTCGCCGCCCACCGGTTCCTCACCGCCCCGGTCGCCGAGGGCGGCCGCGGCCTGCCGGTGCGGATGACCGGCGTCGACGTGAAGCAGCAGTCGGCCGACCACAACACCCAGGTGGCCGCCGGGCTCGGGATCGAGGCCGACTTCGTGGTGGGCTCGATCGGCGAGGCGCGACTGGAGCAGGCACCCGACGTCGTGCTGGCGCTGCACGCCTGCGACACCGCCACCGACGACGCGCTGGCCCGGGCGGTGGACTGGGAAGCCTCCCTGGTGCTTGCGGCGCCGTGCTGCCACCACGACATCGCCAGCCAGCTGCGGACCGCGGAGGCGCCCGCGCCCTACGCGATGCTCACCCGCCACGGCATCCTCCGCGAGCGCTTCGCCGACACCCTCACCGACGCCCTGCGGGCCTCGCTGCTGCGCCGCGAGGGCTACCGCGTCGACGTGGTGGAGTTCGTCGAGAGCGCCCACACCCCGCGCAACACCCTGCTCCGCGCGGTGCGCACCGGCGCCCGCGGCGCAGGCGCGGTCGAGGAGTACGACGAGCTGCTCGCCGCGTGGGGCGTACGTCCCCGGCTCGGCGAGCTGCTCGGCGGTGGCCTCAGCCGGTGAAGAGCGCCGAGGCGCGCACCAGCGTCTGCCACAGCCCGTAGGCCAGCGGGACGCCGACCAGGAGCCACGCCAGCGCGACGAGGACGGGGCTGGTGGGGGAGCTCTGCGAGGTGCTCATCGGTTGGCCTCCTGGCGGTCGGCGACGCGCTCGTCGTGCGCGGCGTGGGCGTCGGTGTCGAAGTGGGACTCAGCGACCGGGCGGATCATCAGGTTGGCGATGAAGCCGACCGCCAGCACGCCCACCATGGTCAGCAGCGCCGGGCGGTAGTCCGAGGCGACCAGGTTGCCGGGCTCGCCGATCCGGTCGAGGATGCCGTTCACGATGAGCGGGCCGGCGACGCCGGCCGCGGCCCACGCCGTCAGCAGGCGGCCGTGGATGGCGCCCACCTCGAGGGTGCCGAAGAGGTCCTTGAGGTAGGCCGGCACCGTCGCGAACCCGCCGCCGTAGTAGGAGATGATCACGGCCGCGAGGGCGACGAAGACCAGCGGCGAGACGCTGCCGAACAGCGCGAGCAGCAGGTAGAGGACGAGGCCGACGCCGAGGTACATGACGTACGTCGGCTTGCGACCGATGCGGTCCGACAGGCTCGACCAGACGAAGCGCCCCAGCATGTTGGCCAGCGACAGCACGCCGACGAAGCCGCCGGCCGCGGCCGCGGTGACGGTGCTGCCCTCGGCGTCGCGGAAGAAGTCCTGGATCATCGGGGCGGCCTGCTCGAGGATGCCGATGCCGGCGGTGACGTTGCAGAAGAGCACGACCCACAGGAACCAGAACTGGGGGGTGCGGATCGCCGACGAGGCGCGCACCAGGGCGCCGTTGGTGCCGGGCGAGTGCTCGGCGGTGCTGTCGTCGCCGTGGCCCGGGGGGACGCGGACGAGCGCGGCGCCGACGAGCATGAACGCGGTGTAGACGATGCCGAGGGTCAGGAAGGTCTGCGCGAGCGCCGACCCGGAGGCGACCGCACCCGGCTCGGTGGCCACGAAGCCGGGGTCGTAGAGGCTCATCAGGCGGTTGGACAGCGGGGAGGCGATCAGCGCGCCGCCGCCGAAGCCCTGATCGCCATGCCGGTCGCGAGGCCGGGACGGTCGGGGAACCACTTGATCAGCGTGGACACCGGCGAGATGTAGCCGATGCCCAGGCCGATGCCGCCGATCACGCCGTAGCCGAGGTAGAGCAGCCAGAGCTGTCCGCTCGCGATGCCGGCCGAGCCGACGACGAAGCCGGTGCCCCAGCACAGGGCGGCGACGAGCATCGCCTTGCGCGGGCCGGAGCGCTCCACCCAGGTGCCGAGCAGCGCGGCCGACAGCCCGAGCATCACGATCGAGATCGAGAACACCCAGCCGATCGCGGTGAGGCTGGTGTCGAACGAGGCGACCAGCGAGTTCTTGAAGACCGAGAACGCGTAGACCTGCCCGATGGAGAGGTGGACCGCGAGCGCGGCCGGCGGGATCAGCCAGCGGCTGTAGCCCGGGTGCGCGACGATCGCCTTCTTGTCGAGGACCGACGTGGAACTCCCCTTCCCGAGAGTGACCAGCCACGGTACGGAGAGGTGGTTGAGATGTCACCTACCCGTAGGGGCGTGACGACGAGCGGGTCGTCCGGGCACGACGAGCGGTCGCGGCGAGGGGTCCCGGCTACGGTGGGGGTGTGGTGGAGGCGCGTCGACTGGGGCTGGCGTGCCTCGTGGCACTCCCGTTCCTGGTGGGTGCCGCCAGCGGCAGCGCTGCCGAACGGGACGAGGCCTTCGTCCTCCGCGATCCCGACATCGTCGAGTCGAGCGGCCTCATGGTGGCGGACGGGCTCGTCGTCACCACCAACGACTCCGGCGACAGCGGGCGGGTCTTCGCCGTCGATCCCGCGACCGGCGACACGGTGGGCACCACGTCCTGGTCCCCGGCGCCCGAGGACGTCGAGGCGCTGGCGCCGGCCGGTGCCGGCCACGTCTGGGTGGGCGACATCGGCGACAACCGCCGCGCCCGCGACTCGGTGCAGGTGCTGCGTGTGCCGGTCGGTCGCGAGGACGCGACCGTGGTCCCGGAGGCCTACGAGCTGGTCTACCCCGACGGCGCGCAGGACGCCGAGGCGCTCCTGGCCCACCCGCTGACCGGCCGGCTCCTCGTGGTCACCAAGGGCGTCTTCTCCGGCACGGCGTACGCCGCTCCGCTGCGGCTGCGGTCCGACCGGCCCAACCGCCTCGTCGAGGTCGGCCGGGCGCCGGGCATCGTCACCGACGCGACGTTCCTCCCCGGCGGTGGCGGCGTGGTCATGCGGACCTACGGCAGTGCCCACCTCGCGGCGTACCCGTCGTGGCAGCCCGTCGCGTCGTGGGACCTGCCGCCCCAGGACCAGGGCGAGGGCGTCGCGCTCGCAGGACGCGAGCTGCTGCTGAGCACCGAGGGTGCGGCCTCGCAGGTGCTGCGGGTCCCGCTCCCAGTCGCGGCCGGCGTCACCGACCTGCGCTCACCGGCGTGGACGGCCTTGCGCTGGCTCGCGACCGCCCGCGGGCTGCCCGTCACCGCTGGTTGAGGGACCTCAGGCCAGCGCGGCGTCCAGCGCGGCCTGCACGTGCAGGGTCGTGCAGGGGAAGACCGGGAGCTCGACGTCCGCCTGCTTGACCAGGAGCTCGAGCTCGGTGCAGCCGAGCAGCACGCCACCGGCGCCGGCGTCCCACAGCTCCTCGATGATCGACACGACGCGGGCCCGGGTGCGGGGCAGGACGACACCGTGCACGAGCTCCTCGTAGATGGCGTCGTTGAGGAAGTCGTGGTGGGCGGCGTCGGGCACGACCACGGACAGGCCGTGACCGGCGAGCCGGTCGACGAAGAAGGACTCCTGCATCGCGACCTTCGTGCCGATGAGCCCGACGGTCTCGATGCCGGCGGCGCGGACCGCGGCCGCGACCACGTCGGCGAGGTGCAGCACGGGGATGTCGACGGCCTCCTCGACCTGCTCAGCGACCTTGTGGAAGGTCGTGGTGCACAGGAGGAGGAAGTCGGCGCCACCGCGCTCGACCGCGCGCGCGGCGTCGGCCAGCAGCGTGCCGACCTGGTCCCAGCGTTCGTCGTCCTCGAGGTGGGTCACCTCGGCGAAGTCGACGGTGGTGAGCACGAGCTTCGGCGAGGAGAGCCCGCCCAGTCGGTCCCGCATCCCGAGGTTGAGGTCGCGGTAGTAGACCGCGCTGCTCTCCCAGCTCATGCCGCCGACGAGTCCGATGGTCTTCACGCGCGGAAGTCTGCCATCTACTCGGACCGGTGCACCTTGTGTGCCGCTGCTTGGGCGCGCGGCTTGATCACCAGCTCGTCGATGTCGACGTGGGACGGACGGGTGGCGACCCAGGCGATGGCGTCGGCGACGTCCTCGGCGAGCAGCGGCTGGTCGACCCCGGCGTAGACCGCGTCCGCCCTGGCCTGGTCGCCGCCGAAGCGCTTGAGCGAGAACTCGTCGGTCTGCACCATCCCGGGCGCGACCTCGCACACCCGGATCGGCTCGCCGTTGAGCTCGAGGCGCAGCGTCTCGGTCACGACCTTCACGCCGTGCTTCGCAGCGGTGTAGCCACCACCGCCCTCGTACGCCCAGCGCCCGGCGGTGGAGCCGACGTTGACGACGACCGCGTCCCCGCTCGCACGCAGGGCGGGCAGCAGCGCCTGCGTGACGCGCACCAGGCCGAGGACGTTGACGTCGTACATCCAGCGCCAGGCGTCGAGGTCGGCCTCGTCCACCCGGTCGACACCCACGGCCCCGCCGGCGTTGTTGACCAGCACGTGGCACACCGGCACGGCAGCGGCCAGCGCCTCGACGGAGGCGGCGTCGGTGATGTCGCAGGTGATCGCCTCGCCTCCGATCTCCGCGGCCAGCGCCTCGATCCGATCGGTGCGTCGCGCCGCGCAGACGACCCGGAAGCCCTGCGCGGCGAGGGCGCGGGCGGTGGCTGCGCCGATGCCGCTCGAGGCGCCGGTGACGACGGCGGTGCGGGGCTGAGGGGTGCTGTCATCGCTCATGCCGCCCATCCTGCCAAGATCCTGTGCTGCCAAGATATCGGCGTGATCATCGCGGCGGCAGACGGTTCGGCACTCGGCAACCCCGGCCCCGCCGGGTGGGCGTGGTACGTCGACGACGGCTGCTGGGCCTCCGGCGGCTGGCCCCACGGCACCAACAACATGGGCGAGCTGATGGCGGTGCTCGACCTCCTCCAGCAGACCGCGCACCTCGACGAGCCGCTGCTCGTCTACTGCGACAGCAAGTACGTCATCGACTCGATCACCAAGTGGATGAAGAACTGGAAGCGCAAGGGCTGGAAGAAGAGCGACGGCAAGCCCGTGATGAACGTCGAGCTGATGAAGGCGCTCGACGAGGCGATGCAGGGCCGCCGGGTGCAGTTCGAGTGGGTCAAGGGCCATGCCGGCCACCCGCTCAACGAGGCCGCGGACAAGCGGGCCAACGCCGCCGCCACCGCCCACCAGCGCGGCGCCGAGCCCGACCCCGGCCCGGGCTTCGCCGGCAGCAGCACCTCGCACCCGGCCGCCGCGGTCGGCCAGGTCGAGGAGGAGCCCGACCTCTTCTCCGACCTCGAGGACGCGGCCCCCACCGAGGAGGAGCACGTCGTCGCCATGGAGCGCGACCTGCTCACCGACGACGTGCGCGCGGACCGCGCCGCGGTCGCTGCGCTGCTGCACCCCGAGTGGCGCGAGGTCGGTCGCTCGGGCCGCCTGTGGACCCGCGAGGACTTCCTCGACGAGATCGGCCCGATCGCCCCGGTCGCGCTCGAGGTGGTCTCCGTCGACCGCATCGGCCCGGACGCGATCCTGCTGCTGTGGCGCGCCTTCGCGGACGGTCGCTCGACCCTGCGCAGCTCGCTGTGGGTGCGCGACGGAGGCACCTGGCGGCAGCGCTTCCACCAGGGGACCGACGAGCCGTGAGCGGCGAGCGGCCACCCGCGTTCTGGCACACTCCCCGGATGGCCCCAGCGAAGCTCGCCGCACCCCTCGCACTGGCCGGGGGACTCCTCTGGATCCTCCACGCGCTGATCGGCGGCGGCAGCGACCCGTTCGCCGCCGTCCTCCACTTCCTCGGCCTGGCGTGCGTGCTGGCCGCCGCCGGACTCTTCGGCTCCGGGCTCGTGAAGAGCGACGCGGTGGGGATGCGGGTCCTGGTGGGCCTGGCGAGCGCCCTGCTCGCGCTGTCGGTCGTCGAGGCGTTCCGACCACCGGACAGTGCGTGGTACGACGGCGGCTGGGGGATCGTGGCCGCGCTGCTCGGCGGCATCGCGCTGGTGCGGCGCCGCGGCAGCGGGCGTACGTCGGGTGGCGCCCACTCCCGCTGAGGCACCGATCACCCCGGGAATCCCCGGGGGCCCGACGTGGTTGTGCCGGAGGTGCCCTGAGTGGGCCCCCGAACCAGACCCCGACGAAGGAGACAGCGTGGGCGAGCGCGTGGCGATGATCAGCCTCCACACCTCACCGCTGGACCAGCCGGGCACCGGCGACGCGGGCGGGATGAACGTCTACGTCATCGAGCTGTCGCGGCGCCTGGCCGCCCAGGGCATCGACGTCGACGTCTTCACCCGCGCCACCTCCTCCTCCCTGCCGCAGGTCGTGGAGGCCGCCGACGGCGTCCTGGTGCGCCACGTCGCCGCCGGCCCCTTCGAGGGCCTCACCAAGGGCGAGCTGCCCGGCCAGCTGTGCACCTTCGCCCGCGAGGTGCTGCGCACCGAGGCGATGCAGCCGCTCGGCCACTACGACGCGGTGCACTCCCACTACTGGCTCTCCGGCCAGGTGGGCGCGCTCGCCCGCGACCGGTGGAACGTGCCGCTCGTGCACTCCATGCACACCATGGCCAAGGTGAAGAACACCGCGCTGGCCGCCGGCGACAGCCCCGAGCCGCTCTCGCGGGTCATCGGGGAGGAGCAGGTGGTCGAGGCCGCGGACCTCCTCGTGGCCAACACCGACACCGAGGCGCGACAGCTGGTGGACCTGTACGACGCCAGCCCCGACGCCGTCGAGGTCATCCACCCCGGCGTGGACCTCTCCGTCTTCGTCCCGCGTGGCCGCGCCCGGGCGCGCCGCGAGCTCGGGCTCCCGGCCGACGCCGTCGTGCTGCTCTTCGCCGGACGCATCCAGCCGCTGAAGGCACCCGACGTGCTGCTGCGCGCCGTCGGGGTGCTGCTCGAGCGGGACCCGTCGCTGCGGCACCGGCTCGTCGTGCCCGTCGTGGGCGGACCGTCGGGCTCCGGTCTCGAGCACCCCACGGCCCTCGCCGACCTGGCCGCCGACCTGGGGATCTCCGACGTGGTCCGCTTCGTCCCGCCGGTCACCCAGCGCGAGCTGGCGGTGTGGTCCTCGGCCGCCACGGCTGTCGCCGTGCCGTCGTACAACGAGTCGTTCGGCCTCGTGGCTGTCGAGGCGCAGGCCACCGGGACGCCCGTGGTGGCGGCCGCGGTCGGCGGCCTCACCACCGTCGTGCGCGACGGCATCAGCGGCCTGCTGGTCGACACCCACGAGCCGCGCGACTGGGCGGCGAGCCTGCGACGGCTGATCGACGACCCGGACCTGGTCGAGCGCCTCGGTCGCGGGGCGGTCGCCCACGCCCAGGAGTTCTCCTGGGAGCACACCGCCGAGCGGACCCTGCTCGCCTACGAGCGGGCCGGCAGCCGCATGCGTGCTGAGATGGCGTCATGACCACTGCCGTCGACGTCGTCCGGGCCTATCTCGCCGACAACGAGATCGAGCACGAGGAGCGCGCCCGTGAGGGCGTGGAGGGCGCGAGCTTCTCGCTCACCCTGCCGGGCGAGAAGAAGCTCCAGACGCCCGTCCGGCTCGACGTCGGTGCCCACGCGCTCGGCGTGCACGCCTTCGTGTGCCGCAACCCCGACGAGAACCACGCCCGCGTCTACCGCTGGCTGCTCGAGCGCAACCTGCGGATGTACGCCGTCTCGTTCGCCGTCGACCACGCCGGCGACATCTACCTCGAGGCCCGGCTCCCGCTGTCCGCGGTCGAGCCCGACGAGCTCGACCGGGTGCTCGGCTCCGTGCTGGCCAACGCCGACGAGTCCTTCAACGCCATCCTGGAGCTCGGGTTCGCCACCTCGATCCGCAAGGAGTGGGAGTGGCGGACCTCACGGGGTGAGTCGACCCGCAACCTCGAGGCCTTCCGCGGCTGGCTCGAGGCCTGAGCCTCAGCCCTGCCTCGGCCTCCGCCGGGTCATGAGCACGCCGACGATCGCCAGCGCGCCACCGAGGAAGGTCAGCGACGGCGGCACCTCGTCGATCGTGAGCCAGGCGATCAGGGTGGCGATCCCCGGGACGAGGAACGTGGTCAGCGACAGCGCTCCTGCGTCGGTGTGGGTGAGGGCGTACGCCCACGTCGTGAAGGCCACCGCGGTCGGCAGGACGCCGAGGTAGACGATCCACCACAGCTCCGCGCCGCCGTCGGCGACGATGCCCGGGAGGTCGCCGGAGAAGGGCAGGCAGATCAGCGCGCCGGTGAGGAACGAGACGAAGACGACCTGGACCGACGGGAGCCGTCGCAGCAGGACCTTCTGGGTCAGCACGCCGACGGCGTACATCGCGGCGGCCAGGACCACCAGCGCGACCCCCAGCAGGCTGGCGTCGGCGTCCGTGGAGGACCCCCGGGCGATGACGGCCACCCCGGCGAAGCCCACCACCATCCCGGCGATCAACCAGGCGTGCAGGCGCTCGCCGAAGAGCGGCACCGCCAGCAGCGCGACGATCACCGGCCCGACCTGGATGATCATCGCCGCGGTGCCGGCGTCGACGTAGCGCTCACCGGCGTTGAGCGCCAGGTTGTAGACACCGAACCAGCCGACACCGCCCAGGGCGAGCAGCGACCACTCGCGGCGGTTCGGGCGCACCCAGCCCCGGCGCAGCACCAGCGGCGCGACGACCAGTGCGGCCACGAGCAGGCGGCCGGCGCCCAGGGCCCCGGGGCTCACGTCGTGCGCCACGTGGCGGATCACGACGAACGCCGAGGCCCACATCACCAGGGTGATCGCGCCCGCCGTGATCGGCAGCCAGGGCGCTGGGGCCGTGGTGGCGGGAGTGGTGGGGGAGGCGGGGGAGGTCGTCGTGGTCACGGGTCAAGGCTAGGTTCGGTCATGACGGACCGCCAGCGGATTCCGGACGTCGTACGCCGACATCCCGCCGGACCTCGCCCGGGCTCAGAGATCCAATTTGTAGCCGAGCCCGCGCACGGTCACGAGGTACTTCGGCTCGCCCGGGTCGGGCTCGAGCTTGGCGCGGAGCCGCTTGACGTGCACGTCGAGGGTCTTGGTGTCGCCGACGTAGTCGGAGCCCCAGACCCGGTCGATGAGCTGACCGCGGGTGAGCACCCGACCCGGGTTGCGCAGGAACATCTCCAGCAGCTCGAACTCCTTGAGCGGCAGGCGCTGCTCGGTGCCGTCGACGGTGACGACGTGGCGCTCGACGTCCATGCGCACCGGCCCGGCCTCGAGGGTGTCGGGCATGAGCTCGGGCTCCTGGCCGCGCCGCAGCACCGCCCGGATCCGGGCGACGAGCTCGCGGGGGGAGTAGGGCTTGGTGACGTAGTCGTCCGCGCCGAGCTCGAGCCCGACGACCTTGTCGACCTCGTCGTCCTTGGCGCTGACCATGATCACCGGGACCGACGACGACTGCCGGATCTGGCGGCACACCTCGGTGCCCGGAACCCCGGGCAGCATCAGGTCGAGCAGCACGATGTCGGGCCCGAAGCGGTCGAACTCCGTCAGGGCGGTGTTGCCGTCGGCGGCGATGGCCACCTCGTAGCCCTCCTTGCGGAGCATGTAGGCGAGGGCGTCGCTGTAGCTCTCTTCGTCCTCGACGACGAGTACCCGGGTCATGCGGGGTGGTCCCTTCGGTGGGTGGTGCTGGTGGAGTGGGAGGCGTCAGGCGTGCTGACGAGCTCGGGTGCCGCGGTCTGCGCGGGCGCGACGACCTCGACCGGTGTGGTGCCGGACCCGGTGCCGGGAGTCGGCTCGGCGTTGCGGGGCAGCGTGAGCGTGAAGGTCGAGCCCTGACCCTGCACCGACCACACCGAGATGTCGCCGCCGTGGGTGGCAGCGACGTGCTTGACGATCGACAGGCCGAGCCCGGTGCCGCCGGTGGAGCGGTGACGGGCGGGGTCGACGCGGTAGAACCGCTCGAAGATGCGGTCGATGTCCTCGGCCGGGATGCCGATGCCCTGGTCGACGACCGAGATGTGCACCTGCGCACCCTCGGAGCGGGTGGTGACGACGACGCGCGAGCCGGCGTTGGAGTAGGCGACGGCGTTGGCGACCAGGTTGCTGATGGCGGCGCCGATCTGCTCCTGCGAGCCGTAGACCTGCAGGCCGTGCTCGCCGCGCGACTCCACGACGATCTCCTTCGCCGCGGCCTCCATGGCGCTGGTGTCGACGGCGGTGGCCACGGCGGCGTCGAGGTCGACCATCACCGGGGTCTCGAGGGGGTCGTGCCCCTGGAGGCGGGAGAGCTCGATGATCTGCTGGACGAGCTTGGAGAGCCGGTCGCTCTCGGTCAACATCCGGTTGGCGAAGCGCTGCACCGCCTCGGGGTCGTCGGAGGCGTCCGTCACGGCCTCGGCGAGCAGCCGGATCGCGCCCACGGGGGTCTTGAGCTCGTGGCTGACGTTGGCGACGAAGTCGCGCCGCACCGCCTCGACCCGCTTCTCACGCGTGCGGTCCTCGACGAGCGCCAGCACGAGCCGGGCGCCCAGGGGCGCGACGCGCGCCGTCAGGGTGCGGTTGAAGCCGCCGTCGGCCGCGGGCATGTCGATGTCGCTCTCGCGGATCTGCCCGTCGCGGCGCACCTGCGAGACGATGTCGAGCAGCTCGGGCACCACGACGCTGTTGCCGCGCACCAGCCCGAAGGCGTACGCCGGCGCGGAGGCCTTGAGGACGTGGTCGGACTCGTCGACGACGACCGCGCTCGAGCGCAGGATGCTGAGCACGGCGGCGACTCCCGCCTGCACGACGGGCTCCTCGACCTGCGGCAGCGTGTGGCGCTGCCGGTCGCTGATGTGCCAGGCGAGCATCGCGCCGCCCGCCACGATGGCCCCGATCAGCGCGGCCAGACCAGCCTGCATCGTCGGATCCACGCTCACATCGTACGCATCCGGCCGGGGTGCCCTGACCGGCTGGACGCCGGGCGCCGAGTGTTCACGCGCCGTTCATCGACCACGCACGGCTGTTCGCTTTGGCTGCCTAGGGTGGGGGGCATGCGTGAGGCTTTCCATGACCAGCTCGACGGCATCTTCGCCGACCTCTCCGACATCTGCGGGCAGGTGGAGGTCGCGGTCCGCGAGGCCACCCGGGCCCTGATGACCGGTGACATCCACACCGCCGACCAGGTGATCAGCAACGACAAGGCGATCGACGACGCCCGCGAGCGGGTCGACGACACCGCCTTCGCGCTGCTGTCGCTCCAGCAACCCGTCGCCGGCGACCTGCGGATGATCGTCTCCGCGTTGCGGATGGTCAGCGAGCTCGAGCGGATGGGCGACCTCTCGGTCCACGTCGCCAAGATCGCCCGGCTGCGGGTGCCGTCGGTGGCCGTGCCCGAGGAGCTGCGCCCGACGATGGAGCGCATGGCCGAGACCGCCGAGGACATGGTGCGCCGGGTCCGCGGGGTCATCGTGGACCGTGACGTCGACGCCGCGATCGAGCTCGGTCGCGACGACGAGGTGATGGACCAGCTGCGTCGCCGCAGCTTCACCGAGCTGCTCTCGACCGACTGGACGCACGGCGTCGAGGCCGCGGTCGACATCGCCCTGCTCGGGCGCTACTACGAGCGCATCGCCGACCACTCGGTGTCGGTGGCCAACCGCGTGGTCTTCGTCGTCACCGGCGAGCGGCCCGAGCGCGACTGACGTACGCCGCCCCTGGGTCGAGGCACCCGCCCTGCTGCCCGGATTTCGACGCGCCCGTCGCGGCTTCGTTCCTCAGCCGCGGGGCTTGCTCAATCTCGCTGAGCCCACGTCCGGACCGACTTCGTCGGTCCGGACTGCTCAGCGACCCTGGTTGGCGACGGCTGCGGCAGCGGCCGCCGCTGCCTCGGGGTCGAGGTACTCGCCGCCGGCGACGGTGGGACGCAGGTCCTCGTCGAGGCGGTAGACCAGCGGCATGCCGGTGGGGATGTTGAGCCCGGCGATGTCCTCGTCGGAGACGCCGTCGAGGTGCTTGACCAGGGCCCGCAGGCTGTTGCCGTGCGCGGCGACCAGGACGGTCTTGCCAGCCCGGAGGTCGGGCACGATCTCGCCGTCCCAGTAGGGGAGGAACCGCGCGATGACGTCCTTGAGGCACTCGGTGCGGGGCATCTCGTCGCCGAGGTCGGCATAGCGGGGGTCGCCCGCCTGCGAGAACTCGTCGTCGTCGGCGATCGGCGGCGGCGGGGTGTCGAACGAGCGGCGCCAGAGCATGAACTGCTCCTCGCCGTACTGCTCGAGCGTCTGCTTCTTGTCCTTGCCCTGCAGCGCGCCGTAGTGGCGCTCGTTGAGGCGCCACGACCGCTTGACCGGGATCCAGTGGCGGTCGGCGGCGTCGAGGGACAGGCTCGCGGTCGTGATCGCGCGACGCTGCAGCGAGGTGTGCACGACGTCGGGGAGCAGCCCGGCGTCCTTCATCAGCACTCCGCCGCGGACCGCCTCGCCGCGGCCCTTCTCGGTCAGGTCGACGTCGACCCAGCCGGTGAAGAGGTTCTTGGCGTTCCAGTCGCTCTCGCCGTGGCGGAGCAGGACCAGGGTGTAGGTCATGAGGCGTCCAAGCCTTCCCAGTAGCCGGAGTCGTCGGTCACGACGGGGACGTTGAGCATGACGCGCTCGCCGCTGCCGAAGTCGATCGCCAGCGGGACGACGTCGCCGGCACCGAACTCGCCGGTCAGGACGATCTCGGCCGGCGGCTCGGCGAGGTTGACCAGGCCGCCCGGCGCGATGGTGACGGGCTCGAACTCCGCCGCCTCCACGGTGGCGCCGTCACTGGCGGAGAGACCGGTGAAGGTCTGCTCCTCCTCGATGTCGTTGTTCGACAGCGACGCCACGAAGGTGCCGGAGCCCTCGGCTCCCGAGACCACGACGGCCGACAGGACGTCGACCACGCCCTCGCGGTTGTTGGCACCGCTGCCGGGTGTGTAGTCACGCTCGGTGGCGTAGTCGAAGCCGCAGGAGGACAGCGGAGCGGCGAGTGCGAGAACTGCCGCGGCGATCGCGAGGGGTCGGAGCTGCATGGCGCACAGCCTAGCGTCGGCTCAGGTCAGTCCGACGGTCCGCCCTGAGATCAGGATGCCGACCACGACCGCGGCCGTGAAGAGGCCCGCGAGCAGCAGCAGCCGGGGGGTGCCCAGACGCAGTGCGAGCACCATCGGGAGGGACCGTTCGCCCGCCTCGTGGTCGGCCACCAGGCCGGGCAGCGCGAGCAGCACGTGGACCCCGAGCCCGAGGGCCGCGGCGAGCGCGACCACGGCCGGCGTGGGGGGCGTCGTGGCACCCACGCCGTTCCACCCGCCGTACGCCAGGAACGCGGGGTAGAGCGCGAAGCTGACGACCCACGGCACGAACGACAGCACCCGCCCGTGCAGGAGACGGTCACCGACGGCGGAGACAGCGAGCAGGGAGAGGTACGCCGCTGCCGCGCGGCGGCCGTGGGCCACCGCGAGGGGCACCACGAGGAGCACCGCACAGGTCAGGGCGAACCACACCGTGCCGGGGTCGAGCACGCCACGGGCGAGGGGCTTGGTGGGGCGGTGGCGCTCGTCGCTGCGGCGGTCGGTGAGGTCGTCCGCCCACCCCAGCAGGCACTGCCCGACGAGCACGGTCGCAGCGACGAGGCCGACCTCGCGCAGCGGGCGTCCGGCCACGGCCGCGGCGGACGCCAGCGCGACGGCGGTGGCCGCGGCCTGGCGGGGGTGCGCCGCGCGCACGAGCAGCAGCGCCGGCCGCGCCGAGAGGTCACCGAGCATGCGCCGAAGTATGGCCCAGGCCTCCCGCGGAGGCGCCCCGCACCACAGGGACTGCCGATCTGTCAAGCCCCGAAGTGGCCTCTGACCTGCGGAAACGCTGTCCGGGAGCCGGTCGGACCCGTGTTAGAATGTTCACCTAGGAAGGGGAACTGAACATATGACTTTCACCGTTGGCGAAACGGTCGTCTATCCCAATCACGGGGCCGCGGTCATCGAGGACATCGAGATGCGGACGATCAAGGGAGAGGACCGGCAGTACCTCGTCCTCAGGATCGTCGCACAGCAGGACCTGGTCGTTCGCGTGCCGGCCTGCAACCTCGACCTCGTCGGCGTCCGCGACGTCGTCGACAAGGAGGGCCTCGACCGCGTCTTCGACGTGCTGCGGGCAGCCCACGTCGAGGAGCCGACCAACTGGTCGCGCCGCTACAAGGCGAACCTCGAGAAGCTGCACTCCGGTGACGTGATGAAGGTGTCGGAGGTCGTGCGTGACCTGTGGCGCCGTGAGCGTGACCGTGGGCTCTCGGCCGGCGAGAAGCGGATGCTGGCCAAGGCCCGGCAGATCCTGGTCTCCGAGCTCGCGCTCGCGGAGAAGACCAACGAGGACAAGGCAGAGGCCATGCTCGACGAGGTGCTCGCCTCCTGAGCGTGGACCACGCAGACCGAGGCCCCTGGGACGACGCTCCCCGGGGCCTCGGTCTCGTTCTGGACGAGGAGCGCGGCTCGCTGCCGTACGCCCTGATCCACGGGGAGTCGCTCGTCGCCTGCGCCGCGTGGGCGCTGGGGGAGTCGGGGGTCGACCTCGTCGACGCCAGCATCGACTGGGCCGCGATCGCGGAGTCGGGTGAGGACCTCGTGCTGCACGACGCGCTGTGCCCGATGACGCCCCCCGACTTCATCGCCTCCTGCCTGGAGCACGCCCGGGCCACGGGGCGCCCGGTCGTCGGCGTACGCCCGGTGACCGACACGGTCAAGGTGGTCGACGAAGGTCTCGTGGGCGACACGCTCGACCGTGACTCGCTCCTCGCGGTCGCCGCGCCCCTGGTGGTCCCGGCCGGCGTCGTCGCCGGCCTGCTCCGCCGTCCGGCCGCTGACCTGGCCCGAGCGGTGGCGGACCTCGCGGCCGCGGGTCACCCCGTGGAGACCCTGACCGCGCCGCCGCAGGCGCGACGCGTGGCCTCGCTCGAGGACGTACGCCTCCTCGGCGCCCTCACGTCCGCGCAGGGCTGAGCTCGACCGCGAGGGCCACGTCCTCGGGGAAGGTGACCTTGAGGTTGAGCGGGCTGCCGGGCACGGCCGCGACGGCCACGTCCCGATGGGCCCGCACGCAGGCCGCGGTGTCGGTGCCCTCGAAGCCACCCGCGGCCGCCGCGGCGTAGGCCGCCAGGACGTCGTCGGCCCGGAAGGCCTGCGGGGTCTGCACCCCACCGACCTCCTCGGTGACGGCGCTCAGGTCGGCGTGGAGCAGTTGGGTCGCCGGGACCACCGGGATCGCCCCGCCGACCTCGCGGGCGGCACCGATCACGGCCTGCCACAGCTCGGTGCCGGCGAGCGGGCGCGCGCCGTCGTGGATCGCTACGACGTCCACCTCGCCGGCAACGATGTCGTCGGCCAGGACCTGCAGGGCCGCCCACTCCGAGGCGTGGCGGGTGGCACCGCCGTCGACGACGACCACCTCGCGGTCGCCGAGGTGGGGCGCGACCGCCTCCGCGACGGCCGAGCGGTCCTCGGGGCGCACGACGAGCACGAGACGGCGTACGTCGGGCAGCGCGAGCGCGTCGCGCACCGACCAGACCAGGACGGGGACGTCGCGCAGCGGCAGCAGCACCTTGTTGACCTCGGCCCCGACCCGGCTCCCGGAGCCGGCGGCCAGGATGACGACGGCGGTGGGCATCAGCCGTCGACCGGGGCGGTGACGAGCGCGGTGGCGATGGCGGCCACGCCCTCGCCGCGTCCGGTCAGGCCCAGGCCGTCGGTCGTGGTCGCCGAGATGCTGACCGGGGCGCCGACGGCGGCCGTCAGCGCGGCGGCGGCCTCGTCGCGCCGCGGGCCCAGGCGCGGGACGTTGCCGATGACCTGCACCGAGACGTTGGACACCTGCCACCCCGCGGCGCGCACGCGGCGGGCCGTCTCGGCGAGCAGCGTCGCCCCCGACGCCCCCGCCCACTCGGGCTCAGCGGTGCCGAAGTGGGTGCCGAGGTCCCCGATCCCGGCGGCGGAGAAGAGGGCGTCGCAGGCGGCGTGGGCCGCGACGTCGGCGTCTGAGTGGCCCTCGAGCCCGGCCGGCTCGTCGGGCCAGGACAACCCGCCGAGGTGCATCGGGACTCCCTCGACGAGGCGGTGCACGTCGGTGCCGATGCCGACGCGGATGCCGGTGGGACCAGTGGTGGGGGTGCTCACGTCGGCATCATGCCCTGCGGCGCGTCACAATGGTCCGGTGACCACACGTCGTCCTCCCTGGGTGCTGGCCGGAGTCCTCGCAGGGCTCGCCGGACTGGCGACCAGCTATGCCACTGCGATGGTGCTGACCATCCGCGAGTCACCGGTCGTGGCGGTCGCCGAGCTGGTCATCAAGCTCGCCCCGGGGGCGGTCGCGGAGCGGGCGATCTCGATCCTCGGCACGGCGGACAAGCCGGCGCTCGTCGCGGGCATCCTCGTGCTGCTCCTGGCCTGCTTCGCCTGGGCCGGGTCGCTGGCCCGCGGGTCGTGGTGGCGACCCGTGCTCGTGTGGCTGGTGCTCGCCGGGGTCGGCCTCGGTGCCGTGATGGCGCAGCGCAACGCAGGCGTGGTCGACGCGCTCCCGGTGCTGGTCGGGCTGATGACGTGGGTCGCGGTGCACTCCGCGCTCATCGACGCCCTGCGCCGCCAGCAGCGCCGCCCCGACCTCGAGTCGCACGAGCGGCGCGTCTTCCTCATGGTCGCCGGCGCGATCTCCGTGGCCTCGATCGGGATCGCGGTCGCGGGCCGCTTCGTGGGTGCCGGGCGCCGCCACGTCGAGGTGAGTCGCCGGCTGCTGCGCATCCCCGGGGTCACCCGGCGCACGGCCCCCGCGGCGACGTCGCTGGGCGTGGCAGGCATCGCGCCGTGGCAGACCCCCAACGAGGACTTCTACCAGATCGACACCGCCATCGCGCTGCCCACGATCGAGCCCGACGACTGGTCGCTGCGCATCCACGGGATGGTCGACCGCGAGCTGGTGCTGAGCTACTCCGAGCTCGTGTCGCGCCAGGTCACCGAGTCGTGGATCACGCTCAACTGCGTGAGCAACGAGGTCGGGGGCGGGCTCGTCGGCAACGCCCGCTGGAGCGGCGTACGCCTGGCGGACCTGCTCGCCGAGGTCGGCGTGGATGCGGGCGCCGACTGCGTGCTGCAGACCTCCCAGGACGGGTGGACGTGCGCCACCCCGCTCGAGGCGCTGACCGACGACCGCGACGCGATGCTCGCGGTGGCCATGAACGGCCGCCCGCTGCCCATCGAGCACGGCTTCCCGGTGCGCACCATCGTGCCCGGGCTCTACGGCTACGTCTCGGCGACGAAGTGGGTCGTGGACCTCGAGGTGAGCACGTTCGCGGAGTCGATGGGCTACTGGACCGACAAGGGCTGGTCGGCGCTCGGTCCGGTCAAGATCGCTTCGCGCATCGACGTGCCCCGCTCGGGCGACGACGTCGAGGCCGGCGAGGTCACCTTCGGCGGCGTCGCGTGGCACCAGCACACCGGCATCGAGGCGGTGGAGGTGCAGGTCGACGGCGGCGCGTGGGAGCGCGCCGAGCTCGGTGAGGTGCCGTCGGTGGACACCTGGGTGCAGTGGGCGGTCACGCTCGACGTCCCCGAGGGCGACCACGAGGTGCGCGTGCGCGCGATCGGCCTCGACGGCGAGACGCAGACCAGCGTGCTGCGCGCGCCCGACCCGGACGGTGCGACCGGTCTGCACACGATCGAGATCAGCGCGGGCTGAGCTCGCTCACGCGTTGCGGATGACGTACGCCGTCCCGCCGGACGCTGCGATCCAGAGCCGCTCGAGCTGCGCGCGGTCGTAGACGCGGCGCACCTCACCGTTGGTGGCCCCGGCAGGATCGTTGACGACGACGTCACCGTCGGCCTCGAAGCCGACCACCACGAGCAGGTGGCCGTTGCTCGCCGAGATCGGGGCCCCGGTGAGCTGGCCGCGGCCGAACGCGATCGAGATGATGACCGGCACCCCCGCGGCGACGTGGTCCTCGGCCTCGCGCAGGTCGCGCATCCGGGTGACGTAGGAGTCGCCGGCCACCAGCGTGGCGGCGTACGCAGTGTTGAAGGCCCAGTTGCCGGTGCCGCGGTAGCCGTGGTCGTAGACCATCTTCGCGGTGTGGTCGACGACGGCGTCGGCGTGGCCGGCGGCGATCCCGCCCGGCGTCGGCGAGATGCCGTAGTGGGCGAGCACCATCGCGGTCGAGGTGGGCGAGCACCACGCCTCGCCCCCGCCGCCCCACTGTGGGTAGTGGCCCTCGTGGACCATCTGGCTGTACGTCGGCACGGGCAGCACGGTGCCGGCCGCGGGGCCGGGCTTCGAGGTCGGGCGGGGCGCGGTGGCGTCGGCGGAGGCGACCGCCCCGATCCGCTCGAGGCCCACCGGGAGGCTCGAGCCGCGGGGGCGCATCAGCGTCACCCGCACCTGCCACGAGGTGACGCCGCCGGGGGACTGCCAGGTGTCGGCGTTGACCGAGCCGAGGTCGTCGGCCTGCCCGGACCAGGTGCGGCGCGCGACGGGACGGTTCGTGCGGCTCCAGTCGGCGACGGTGTCCCAGGTGCCGGTGCGCCCGCCGGCGTCGCGCCCGCGCACCTCGACGCGGACCAGGCTCCGCCCGGGCGTGGTGGCCTCCCACGACGGGATGAGCGAGGTGGCTCCGAAGGTCGTGACGGCCCAGGGCGAGGTCCAGGTCCCGGCCTCGTAGGCGCGACCGGCCACCGTGCGCGGCTTCGCCTCCAGGAGCGAGACCTGCCCGCGGCCCATCTTCAGGCCGCGACGCTTGCCCGACTTGAGCTCGGCGTAGCTGCTCCACGAGGTCAGCTGGATCTGGGGGGTCGCGCGCGTGCGCGGCTCTGCCCGGTCCGTGGCACCCGCGGGCGGGACCAGTGCGGAGGCGAGCAGGAGGGGAAGGGCGAGGGCGGCGGCACGTCGGAGCACGCACGACGATAACCCGGCGTGACCCACGCGTCACAGGAGTCACACGAATCGCACTCCGGCGGTCGCGGTGGCGACGAAGTCGGGGGATCGAGCGCTGCGCCCTAGACTCGGACGGTGACTCTGAGGCTCCACGACACCGCTGCGCGCGAGACGCGCGACTTCGTCCCCCTCGTTCCGGGCCGGGCGGGGATCTACGTGTGTGGTCTCACCGTGCAGTCCGAGCCGCACGTCGGCCACGTGCGCTCGGCGGTCAACTTCGACGTGCTGCGCCGCTGGCTCGCAGCGAGCGGCTACGAGGTCGACTTCATCCGCAACGTCACCGACATCGACGACAAGATCCTGACCAAGTCGGCCGAGCAGGGCGTGCACTGGTACGCCCTCGCTGCCGCGATGAAGCGTGAGCTCGACAAGGCGCTGGCCGCGATCAACGTGCTGGCGCCGACCTACGAGCCCGGCGCCACCGGGCACGTCCCGGAGATCGTCGAGCTCGTCGAGCAGCTCATCGCCCGCGGCCACGCCTACGCCGCCGAGGACGGCAGCGGCGACGTCTACTTCGACGTCCGCAGCTGGTCGGCGTACGGCGAGCTGACGCGGCAGAAGGTCGAGGACATGGAGCCCGCCGGCGACGCCGACCCGCGGGGCAAGCGCGACCCCCGCGACTTCGCGCTGTGGAAGGGCCACAAGTTGGCCAGTGAGCCCGCCAGCGCGGCGTGGCCCTCCCCGTGGGGACCCGGTCGGCCCGGGTGGCACATCGAGTGCTCGGCGATGGCCGGCAAGTACCTCGGCCCCGCCTTCGACATCCACGGCGGCGGCGTCGACCTGCGCTTCCCGCACCACGAGAACGAGCAGGCCCAGTCCCGCGCCGCTGGTCGCCCGTTCGCCTCCTACTGGCTGCACAACGCGTGGATCACCACGGCCGGGGAGAAGATGAGCAAGTCGCTCGGCAACTCCCTGCTCGTCCCGTCGGTGCTCGAGCGGGTGCGGGGGATCGAGCTGCGCTACTACATGGTGGCCGCGCACTATCGCAGCCACGTGGAGTTCAGCTTCGAGGCGCTCGACGAGGCCGCCAAGGGCTTCCGTCGGGTCGAGGACTTCCTCGACCGCGCGGCGCCCGTGGTCGGGCAATGGTTTGCGGCTCTGCCGGAGGCGTTCGTCGCGGCGATGGACGACGACCTCGGCACGCCCGCGGCCGTCGCGGTCATCCACGACTCCGTCCGCGAGGGCAACCGCCTGCTGGCCGACGGCCCGTCGGAGGCGCTCGGCCAGAAGTTCGGCGAGGTCATCGCCATGCTCGACGTGCTCGGCCTCAACCCGGCCGACGAGGCGTGGGCGAGCGGGTCGTCCGACGACCGGCTCACCGAGGTCGTCGACGCGCTGGTGAAGGGCCTGCTCGCCGACCGCACGGCCGCGCGCGAGGCCAAGGACTGGGCCCGCGCGGACGCCATCCGAGACCAGATCAAGAGTGCCGGCATCGAGGTCGAGGACACCCCGACCGGACCGAAGTGGAGCGTGTGACCCGTCATGGCAGGGGTCTCGATACGCACGCTCGTTCCTCGCGCACTACTCGACCACCGAAAAGGACACTGACGTGGCTGGAAACAGCAAGCGCAAGGGCGCCATCAAGAAGACCGGCAAGGGCAACCCCACCGCCGGCTCCGGCGGACGCGTGCGACGGGGCCTGGAGGGCCGCGGCCCGACGCCCAAGGCCAAGGACCGCCCCTACCACCAGGCACACAAGGCCGCGAAGCGCGCCGAGAAGGCCAAGGACACCCGTCCGAAGCGGCGTACGTCCTCTGACGCCGAGTGGGCCGCGGGCCGCAACTCGGTCGTCGAGCTGCTGCAGGCCGGCGTGCCGGTCACCGCGATCTACGTCGCCGAGGGCGCCGAGCGTGACGGCCGGATGCGGGAGGCCTTCAAGCTGGCCGCCGAGCGCGGGCTGACGATGCTCGAGGTCACCCGCAACGAGATGGACCGGATGACCAGCGGCGCCGTGCACCAGGGCCTCGCGGTCCGGCTCCCGAGCTACGACTACGCCCACGCCGACGACCTGCTCGAGCGCGCCGCCGAGCTCAAGGAGCCGGCACTCGTCATCGCGCTGGACCAGGTCACCGACCCGCGCAACCTCGGTGCGGTGATCCGCTCGGCCGCCGGCTTCGGCGCGCACGGCGTGCTCATCCCGGAGCGGCGCGCGGCAGGCATGACCGCGTCGGCCTGGAAGACCAGCGCCGGTGCGGCCGCCCGCATCCCGGTGGCGCAGACGGTCAACCTCACCCGTCAGCTCAAGGCCTACCAGGAGGCGGGCTGCATGGTCGTCGGCCTGGCCGCAGACGGCGACCTGTCGCTGCCGGAGCTCGTCGCGCCCGGCGGGCTGGCCGAGGGGCCGCTCGTGGTCGTCGTCGGCTCGGAGGGCAAGGGCCTGGGACGCCTGGTGGCAGAGACCTGCGACCAGATCGTCTCCATCCCGATGGCCGGCCAGCTGGAGTCGCTCAACGCCGGTGTCGCCGCGTCGGTGGCCCTCTACTCCATCTCGCAGGCCCGCCTGACATGAGCTCCGCCCGCCGGCTGCTGGTCGGCGTCGCGCTGGTCGGCCTGAGCGTGACGCTCGGGCTGGCGGTCGCGGTCTCGCTCTTCCTCACCAGCAGCCGCACCGTGGTGCTGGTCGGGCACGACACCGTCGTACGCCCCACGCTGGGCGGCGACGCGGTGGTGCAGACCGGCCCCCTGCTGCCGGACCTGCGCTTCCGCGACGTCGGACCGGTCGGCGTCGACCTGGCCCTCGGCAAGACCGAGGTCGGGTCGATCGAGGAGCTGGTCGAGCGCTACGCCCTCATCGCCGGCGACCCGACGGCGCCGATCGACAAGGTCCGCTCGGTCGTGGTCGACATGGCGGTGACCGCCGCCTTGCGCGGCGTGGCGGTCGGACTGCTGCCCGTGGCGGTGTTCCTCCTCCTGGGGCGGCACCGCCGCGGCGAGCTCTTCCGCGGCCTGCGCACCCGCCAGGGCGCGGCCGCCGGCGTCCTGTTCCTGGCGCTGCCCGTGCTGGTGTGGCAGCCGTGGGAGTCGCGGGAGCGGACGCAGGAGGAGCAGGGGGAGTGGCAGACGCTCGCCGAGCTCGCCGGCCCCGACGTGGTGCTGCCCGATGAGGTCCGCGCGATCGAGGTGCGCACCGGTCCGGTCACCACCCAGTCCAAGCGCCTCGTGCTCAGCGCGATCGACACCTACGACCGCAGCAAGGAGTTCTACTCCACCGCCGCCGAGGGGGCTGCCGACCTCGACCTGCGCGCGGCCGAGGAGGGCGAGACGGTGGCGCTGCTGGTGAGCGACCGCCACGACAACATCGGCATGGACCGGGTCGCCCGCGCGATCGGCGACCGGGTCGGTGCCACCGTGGTGCTCGACGCCGGCGACGACACCTCCACCGGCGCCCCCTGGGAGGCGTTCAGCCTCGACTCGCTCACCGCCGCCTTCGAGGACTGGGAGCGCTTCGCGGTCGCGGGCAACCACGACCACGGCACCTTCGTCAGCACCTACCTCGCCGACCAGGGCTGGACGATGCTCGACGGCGAGGTCGTCGACGCCCCGTGGGGCGGCACGCTCCTCGGTGTCGACGACCCCCGCAGCAGCGGGCTGGGCAACTGGCGCGACGAGTCCGGACTCAGCTTCGCCGAGATGGGCGACCGGCTCGCCGATGCTGCGTGTGCGGCCGCCGAGGACGGAGAGCAGGTCAGCACGGTGCTCGTCCACGACGCCAACCTGGGCGACGAGGCGCTCGATCGTGGGTGCGTTGACCTCGTCGTCGGCGGGCACACGCACGTGCAGGCAGGTCCGGACCCGGTCGTCGGCGACGACGGCGCCATCGGCTACACCTGGACCAACGGCACCACCGGCGGGGCGGCGTACGCCATCGCGCTGGGCAGCAAGCCGCGGCGCGATGCCGACGTCAGCCTCATCACCTACGCCGACGGGCGCCCGATCGGCCTGCAGTGGGTGCGACTGCGGACCGACGGGTCGTGGGCGGTCGGCGAGTGGAGCCCGATCGTGCCGGGCTGAGGGTCCCCACGAGCCTCAGCCCGGCACGGCCGGTGTCCGGTGTGCGTCACGGGGGCGCACGGTGGTCGTCGCGATCCTCCATCGTCCGGGGCGCGAGTGCCCTCGGGATTCACGATCTGCCCGGACTGAAATTCTTTACCGCCACATCGCGGAAGGGTGAAGCGCCCGGCGGCGCTCCGGGAGATGCTCCCCGGGTGCCTGAACAGCCCCGCATGACCGTCGTCGACGACCCGACCTCGCTCAACGGCAGCACCATCGACGTGGCCGCGCGCACGGCGTGGACCCTGCGCATGGCGCGCCTCACCGCGCAGGTGGACGACAACCGGATGAAGACCGTGGCCGCCGCGATCGGGACCAGCCCGGCCCGCCTGTCGCGCGCCGAGACCGGCCAGCTGCGCGACGGGTCGCTGGTGGACGGCTACGAGCGTGTGCTCGGGCTCCCGGAGGGCTCCGTGCGCGCCCCGGTCGACGTGCTGGCCAGGACCTTCCCGTGGACGAGCCCCGTCGATGCCCGGCCGGGCTCCCCGATCTCCACCGTGTCCGAGCTCTCCGAGCTCACCGAGCGCCTCGAGGCGTCCCGGGACGTGACCGGCGGCGAATGGCTCCGGTGGGCGCGGGCCATCTCGGTGCGGGGCAACGTGGGCCTGCCGACGACTATCGCGGAGCGCATCATCGACCGCCTGGTGCAGGAGCTGTCCCGCTCGTGCGGCCACGGCTACCCCACGCGCTACGAGGCGCTGGCCAAGGTCCGGTGCAGCGACTACGGCTTCCTGGTCCTGCGCTCGGCGCGCCGCCAAGTGGCTCACCCGCATGCGCAGGGCCTGGGCGACCTGCTCAGCGCCGTCGGTGAGGCCGCGACCCCCGACGCCGTGCAGTGGTGCCTGGAGCTGCTGCGCGCCGAGCGGCCCTACGTCGCCATGTGTGGTGCGCTCGGGCTGGAGAACATGGCGGAGATCAGCGCGCGCGGCACGTTCTGGCCGACCGTGGTGCCCGACCTGATCGAGGCCTACGACGCCTCGGAGCCCGGCTCGGCGCAGGAGGAGTGGATCGCCCACCTGATCCGGTTGGTGCCCGCCTCGACGTGGACCGGTGCCCTGCGCAGGCCCGCCCGGACCCTGCCGCCGGCGCCCGAGGTCCAGGGCTTCGAGCGCCACGAGACCAACCGCCACTGGAAGCAGTGCGTCGCGATCGCCGCGGACGTGGCCCACGAGGTCGGCGTGGGGGAACAGCCGATGCTCGCGCGGTTGCTGTTCGACATCGGCTTCGGGCACTGGGAGAGCCGCGCCGTGACCGGTTACCTGCTCCTCGGTGCGGTGCCCGCGCTGGCCCACCCGCTGTGGGACCGGTTCGGCGAGCTGGTGGACGCCGAGCCGGACGAGCGCCTGCGCCACCGGATGGCGCGCCGGCTGCACGGTGCACTGGCGGGGCGCCTCGCCGCACCGGCGACCGGCTGGCTCGAGTCGCCGGACCCCGTGCTCCGGTCGGCGGGGATGCAGATCGTCGGCTCGTCCGGGGGAGTGCTCCCGCTGGACGTCGTACACCGGGCACTGGCGGACCCGGACACGGTGCGGGCGGCGACGTACAGCATCGGCATGGGTGGGCACCCGGCGCTGCCGGACATCGTGGCCGACGCCACCCTCGCCGAGGACGTGCGGGGCTCGGCGGCGTGGTGGCTGGAGCGCGGACCGCGCGTCGCGGTGTGAGCCTCACTCCTCGCCGGTGATCGCCTCGTCGGGCTTGGTGGTGAGGAAGCGCTCGATGTAGTCGCGGGCGGTCTCGTGGATGTCGACCTCGGTGCCGGCCTGCTCGGAGAGGTACCACCGGTGCTCGAGGATCTCGTGGAAGATCTCGGCTGGCTCGAGCTTGCGGGTCGCGTCGGGCGGGATCATCGCCATGATCGGCTCGAAGATCTGGTGCATCCACTTGCTCGCCACCAGGTGCCGGTCCTCGCGACCGAGGTCGTAGTGGGCGGTGAAGGACGCGATGTCGTTGAGCAGGCGGCGGGCCTGGTTGTCCTCGACCGTCATCCCCGTCAGCGACTGGATCTCGCGGGTGTGGTGGCCCAGGTCGACGACCTTGGGCTGGATGCGGATGGTGTCGCCGCCGAGGTCGGTGACGATGTCGAGCTCGTCGACGTCGAAGCCGAGGTCGTTGAGCCGCTCCACGCGGCGCTCGATGCGCCACATCTCGTCGGCGCGGAACTCCTCGAGACCCGTGAGCTCCCCCCAGAGCGCCTCGTAGCGGGTGCGGAGGAGCTCGATGATGCTGAAGCCGTCGATCGGCTGCTGCACGGCGCCGCTGGCGCTGAGGTCCATCAGCTCGGCGAAGATGTTCTCGCAGCCGACGGTGATGTCGTAGTCGCGCATCCGGTCGCTCACCTCCTCGTGCAGCTCGCCGGTCTCGGCGTCGACGAGGTAGGCCGCGAACTCGCCGGCGTTGCGGCGGAACAGCACGTTGGACAGCGACACGTCGCCCCAGTAGAAGCCCGCGAGGTGCAGCCGGACCAGCAGGACGACGATCGCGTCGATGAGCGTCGGCACGTGCTCGGCGGTCATGCCGCGGCTGAAGAGGCTGCGGTAGGGCAGCGAGAACTGCAGGTGTTGGGTGATCAACGCCGCGGGCAGCTCCTCGCCGTGCGGGTCCTCGCGGCCGGTGATGACCCCTTGGGGCACGACGGCGGGGAGCCCGAGTCGCTGGAGGTCGCGCAGCATGCGGTACTCGCGGAACGCGATGTCGTCCTGGGTCTCCTTGACGGCGTAGACCCGCTCGCGCAGCCGCACGATGCGGACGACGTGGCGCGAGAGGCCGCGCGGCAGCGGCACCACGACGTCGTCGGGCCACTGCTCGAGCGGGGTGTCCCACGGCAGGCCGAGGATGGCCGGGTCGGGCCGGCTGGCGACGATCCGCATGGCCATGACAGGAACGCTACTCCGTGTCGAGGGCCCACACGTCGCACCGCGGCCCGTCGGCGCCCGGCACCTGCGTGCCGTCCGGCCCGGGGACGAGGTCCGTCCCGCCCGGCTCCGAGCCGAAGAGGTGCCGCGAGGCGGTGACCGGGAGGGTGAAGCCGGCCCCGGCGGCCCGGCGCGTGATGACGAGGACCGATCCGTCCGGGTGCTCGCGGAGGTGGGCGATGGTGTCGGCGTCGACGTGGGCCCAGCGCAGCCCGCCGCGGCGCAGCGCCGGGTGCTCGCGTCGCAGCCGGGCCAGGTCGGCGTACGTCGCGAGGGTGCGGGTGTCCCACTCGTCGCGGCGGTCCCACGGCATCGGGCGGCGGGAGTCCTCGCCGTTGACGCCCTCGAGGCCGATCTCGTCCCCGGCGAAGATCATCGGGACGCCGGGCAGGGTGAACTGCAGGCCCGCGGCCACGCGGTGCACCGCCGCGTCGCCGCCGACGACGGTGCGGATGCGGGCGGAGTCGTGGGAGCCCAGGATGTTCCAGCTCGCCGCGGTCGCGCGCCAGCCGAGCGTGCCCTGCCAGGCGCGGAAGGTGTCGACGACCGCGGGGCCGTCGCGGCGGGCGACGGGGGCGGGGCGCCCGAAGGGCCGGGCCGGGGAGGACGGGTCGCGCAGCCACGACCAGACCGGCCAGGAGAAGCCGGAGTAGTTCATCGTGCCGTGCCAGCCGTCGCCGTCGACGTCGCCGGTCGCGTCGTGGTTGTGCTCGCCGATGACCCACGGGGCCGGACGCAGCGCCTCGGCCGTGCCGCGCACCGCGCGCGCCACCTCGTGGGCCACGTCGGTGGCGCCGAGCCGGCCGGTCATGTTGGCGACGTCGATGCGCCAGCCGTCGACGTCGAAGGGTGGGCGCAGCCACCGACCCACCACCGAGTCCGGGCCCTCGACCATGGCGTGGCGCAGGTCGAGGTTGGCGTGGTTGATCTTGGGCAGCGTGCCGTGGCCCATCCAGCAGGCGTAGGAGCCGTCGTCGTCGAAGTAGTAGAACGAACGGTGCGGGTCGTCGGGGTCGGCCTGCGCCGAGGTGAACCACTCGTGGGTGTCGCCGGTGTGGTTGGTCGTCAGGTCGCCCAGGATCCGCCAGCCCCGCGCGTGCACGGCGGTGCTGAGCCGGGCGTACGCCTCGTCGCCGCCGAGCAGCGGGTCGACGCTGGTGAAGGTGGTGGCGTTGTAGCGGTGGTTGCTCTCGCCGGGGAAGACCGGGGTCGTGTAGACGACGTCGGCGCCGACGTCCGCGACGTGGTCGAGGTGCTCGGTGATCCCGTCGAGGTCGCCGCCGAAGAGCTGCAGCGGGGTGCGGGGGTCGCTGCCCTCGAAGACCACCTCGTCGTCCCAGCCGGCCGGAACCGCCCAGTGCGGGGTCGGGTGCTCGGCTGCTGCGTCCGAGCGCGCGAAGCGGTCGGGGAACACTTGGTAGACGACCGCGTCACGACCCCAGTCTGGCGCCTCGGGGTAGGCGGTGAGGCGGAAGTCGGCGGAGTCGGGAAGGTCGTGCCCGACCAGGCCGGCTCCGGTGAGCCACTCCTGCTCCTGTCCACGGACGAGCAGGAAGCGGTAGTGCGTGACGGGGTTGTGCACCGGCAGCCGGGCCTCCCACCAGACCACGTCACCGCTGGTCGTGGAGGTGGTCGGGTGGAAGACGGGCTCGGCGTCGTACGTCGTCCGCAGCCAGATCTCGTCCACCGGGTCGCCCGCGCTCGTGCGCACCCGCACCGTGACCGTGTCGCCCAGCGCCGGCGCCTCGTCGGAGACGTAGAGGGGCGAGCCGTCGTGGTGGGGGAGGTGGAGGAGGCTCACGGGTGCCATCCTCTCAGCAGCCGGTCGCTGACTAGGATTGCCGCCGCGTCCCCGGACGCACGCCGCGTTAGCTCAGGGGTAGAGCACCAATCTTGTAAATTGGGTTGCGAGAGTTCGAATCTCTCACGCGGCTCCCATGATCTTCGGTGGTCGAGTAGTCGCGAGCGCCAGCGAGCGGCGTATCGAGACCCCTCCGCCGAGAGGTCAGCGGACCTGCCGCACCTCGAACTCGCACGCCGGCGACGCGATGGCCTCCTGCGCGGCGATGAGCCGCAGCTCCCGCTCCCCGGAGTCGAGGGTCTCCTTCAGCACAGCGAAGACCGACGAGGCGGTGCGGGCGAGGGCCTCGGCCGCCGAGCCGGTGCCCTTGAGGTGGGCGGTGAAGAGCGCCGCGGTGATGTCGCCCGAGCCGTTGGCCTTCATCGGCAGGCGCGGGGTCGTGACGAGCCAGGCGCCGTCCCCGGTCACCGCGAGCATCTCGATGACGTCGTCGGGTGCGCCGGAGCGGATCACCGAGGTCACCAGCACCGTCGAAGGTCCGAGCGCGCGCACCTCGTCGGCGGCGGCCAGGACGTCCTCGAGCGCCGAGGCGCCGCTGAGCGCGTCGTTGTCGGTGATGAACCCGAGCTCGAACTGGTTGGGCGTCAGCACGTCCGCGACCGGGATCACCGTCGAGCGGTACTTCGGGGGGATCGCCGGGTTCACGAAGCAGCCCGACGTCGCGTTGCCCATGACGGGGTCGCAGGTGTACGTCGCCTCCGGGTTGGCCGCCTTCACCCGGGCCACGGCGTCGACGATCACGTCGGCGATCTCCGGCGAGCCCTGGTAGCCGGACAGGACGGTGTCGCACGTCTCGAACGCGCCGCGCTCCTCGATGCCGGTGATGACCTCGGCGACGTCCTCGGCCGCGATCAACGGCCCGCGCCAGGCGCCGTACCCGGTGTGGTTGGAGAAGTTCACCGTCAGGACCGGCCACACCTCGTGGCCGAGGCGCTGGAGCGGGAAGACGGCTGCGGAGTTGCCGACGTGGCCGTAGGCGACGTGGGACTGGATCGAGAGGACGCGCATTCCCTGAGAGTAGATGAGGTCGCGTCAGGCCATCTGGAGCGACCTCTTGGACAGCCCCATCCAGTAGCCGTCGATCACCTGGGTCCCGGGGGCGTCGGCGGTCGTCGCCGCGCCGAGGGTCACGAACAGAGGCGTGTAGTGCTCGACGGTCGGGTGGGCGTACGGCATGCCCGGCGCCTTGGACTTGTAGTCGGCCAGCGTGTCCACGTCCCCGCGGGCGAGGGCATCGGCCGCCCAGAGGTCGAAGTCCTTCGACCAGCCCGGCACCTTCGCGTCGATGCGCCAGTCCTCGAGGAACGGCAGGCCGTGGGTGAGGAAGCCGGACCCGACGATGAGCACGCCCTCGTCGCGCAGCGGGCGGAGCCGCTCGCCGAGCCTCATCAGGCGGTGCGGGTCGTCGGTGGGCAGCGACATCTGCAGCACGGGGATGTCGGCCCCGGGGAACATGATCTTCAGCGGGACCCACGCGCCGTGGTCCAGCCCGCGGGTGGCGTGCTGGTGGACCGGCTCGGTGCTCGGCATCATCGCCGCGACCCGCTGGGCCAGCGCCGTGGCGTCGGGCGTCTCGTAGGTCATCTGGTAGTACTTCGGCGCGAACCCGCCGAAGTCGTAGACCAGCGGCGCACCGCTCGCCGACAGGCTCACCGGTGCCGACTCCCAGTGCGCGGAGACGATCAGGATCGCCTTCGGGCGCGGCAGGTCGCGTGCCCACGCCGCCAGCTGGCCGGACCAGATCGGGTCGTCGAGGAGGGGCGGGGCCCCGTGGCCGATGTAGAGAGCGGGGATCGCAGCGTTCATGACATCCTCAATAGTTTGAGATTCAACTATATTCCCTGGTCAGTCGGCGTACGACGGCAGGCTCCAGTCGACCGGGTCCGCCCCCTGCTCCTCGAGGAGCCGGTTGACGGTGCTGAAGGGCTTCGAGCCGAAGAAGCCGCGATAGGCCGAGAGCGGGGAGGGGTGCACCGACCTCACGCACGGGACCGGGCCCAGCAGCGGCTCCAGCGACTGGGCCGGCTTGCCCCAGAGGATGGCCGCGCAGGGACCGCCGCGCTCCGCGAGGGCGACGATCGCCCGCTCGGTGACCGCCTCCCAACCCTTGCCCTGGTGGGAGTTGGAGTCGCCGGGGCGCACGGTGAGGACCCGGTTGAGCAGCATCACCCCGCGGTCGGCCCAGGCCGACAGGTCGCCGTGGGCGGGCGGCTCGATCCCGAGGTCGTCGCGCAGCTCGGCGTAGATGTTGCGCAGGCTCGGCGGCAGCGGCCGCACGTGGCGCTCGACCGCGAAGCTCAGACCGATCGGGTGGTGCGGGTTGGGGTAGGGGTCCTGCCCCACCACCAGGACCCGTACGTCGGCCAGCGGGCGCGCGAAGGCACGCAGGACCAGGTCTCCCGCGGGCTGGTAGCGCCGGCCGGCCGCCACCTCCTCGCGCAGGAACCGTCCCATCGCCGCGACCTGGTCGTCCACCGGCGCCAGCGCCTCGGCCCAGTCGGGTGCCATCAGGCCCTTCTCGACGAGCCCGGCCAGCGCACTCACGACGACGTCCGGACGGGTCGCTGGAGCCGGTCGAGGAAGGCGACGAGCAGCGCCTCGCGCATGGCGGGCGAGGCCACGTCGAGCATCGCGTTGACCTCGGCCATCCGCGTCGGCAGCTCGAGGTCGCCCTCGGCGGAGGTGCCCACCAGTCCGGAGGCGGCGAGCAGGCCGTCGAAGTCGTCGTCGGTGAGCGCGGTCGGGTCGAGGGCCTCGATGAAGGCGACCACACCCTCGTCGACCGCGACCGGACCCGCCGCCTGCGCGGCCGCCACCGACTCCGCGAGCGCGGTCGCGAGCTCCTCGACGTGGGCGAGCGTGCCGGCGCTCACCGACAGGTGGATGCTCGGACCGCTGCCCTCGAAGGACAGCTGGGGCTGGACGTACCACCCGCGCGAGACGAGCTCGTCGGTCAGGGTGAACGGGTCGAGCGTCTCGTCGGTGACCAGCGTGACGAGGGTCGAGTCGGGCGTGACGACCAGCTCGAGGGCCGGCTCGCGCTCGACGCACGCCGCGATCGCGTCGACCGCGGCCAGAGCCTGCTCGGCCAGCGCGAGGTAGCCATCGTCGCCGATGTGCTGCACCACCGCCCACGTGCCGGCGATGGGCCCGCCCGATCGCGTCGACTGCGTGGTCGCGTTGAGCATCGTGTAGCCCGGCCACGCGGCTGAGGCGAAGAACTGCGGTCGGCGCAGCCCGGCGTCGCGGTGCAGCAGCAGCGACGTGCCCTTGGGCGCGTAGGCGTACTTGTGGGTGTCGACCGAGATCGAGGTGACTCCCTCGACCGCGAAGGTCCACGCCGGCACCGCGCGCCCCAGCCGGTCGGCGTACGGCAGCACCCAGCCGCCGATGCAGGCGTCGACGTGGCAGCGCACCCCGTGCGCGGCGGCCGCGGCGGCGATCTCGGTGACCGGGTCCACCACCCCGTGGGCGTACGACGGCGCGCTGGCGACGACCAGCACGGTGTCGTCGTCGATCGCGTCCGCCATCGCGGCGGCGTCGGCGCGGAAGTCCGGGCCGACCGGCACCATCACGGCCTCGACGCCGAAGTAGTGCGCGGCCTTGTGGAAGGCCGCGTGCGCCGTGGCCGGCAGCACCATCCGCGGCCGGGTGACGTCGGGGCGGCTGTCGCGCGCACCCTGCACGGCCAGCAGGATCGACTCGGTGCCGCCCGACGTCACCGTGCCGACCGCGGTGCCGGGGGCGTCGAGGAGGTCGCAGGCGAAGCCGACGAGCTCGTTCTCCATCTGCAGCAGCGAGGGGAAGGCGGTCGGGTCGAGCGCGTTGGACGCGGCGTAGGCGGCGACCGCCTCCCGCGCGATGCGGTCGACCTCGGCGTCGCCGGAGTCGTAGACGTAGGCCAACGTGCGCCCGCCGTGGACGGGCAGGTCGGCGCGCTGCAGGTCCCGCAGTCGCTCGAGGGGGTCGCTCACGGGTGGGCTCCTTGTGCTTCCGCGGCCGCCACCTCGGCGGCGTCGAGGGTGTACTGGCGCAGCCACCACAGGCTCAGCAGTGTCAGCGCCGCGGGGAGCAGCGAGAACCCGAGGGTGATGGCGGTCAGCGCCGAGTCGGGCTGGGTGATCTCGCGGCCCTGGCTGGACAGGTAGCCGCCGAGGGCGAGCACGACGGCGAAGACGGCCGGCCCGAGGGCCAGGCCGAGGGTCTCCCCGGCCGTCCACACGCCGGTGTAGACCCCGGTGCGGTTCTCCCCGGTCCGCGCGGAGTCGACCGCGGCGGCGTCGGGCAGCATCGCCATCGGGAAGACCTGGCAGCCGGCGTAGCCCACCCCGACGAGCGCGGTTGCGGCGAAGACCACGGCGGGCGGTGCGACGCGCGCGGTGGCGGCGAGGGTGGCGCCGGCCGCCAGCACGACCGAGGCGATGACGTAGCCGCGCCGCTTGCCGATCCGGGTCCCGACCGCGGCCCACACCGGGGTCAGCAGGAGGGCCGGGCCGACGAAGCAGACGAACAGGATCGTGGCAGCCGCGGGACGCTCCAGCACCTCGCCGGCGAGGTAGTCGACGCCGGCGAGCATGCAGCCCGTGGCCAGCGCCTGGAGCACGAACGTGGTCAGCAGGACCCGGAAGTCGCGGGCGTGCGCGACCACGCGCAGCTGCTCGCCCAGCGACCCGGCGCCGGCGGCGACCGTGCCGATCGGAGCGTTGCGCGTGCCCCACCACGCGCTCACCACGCCGACGACGATGAGGACCGCCATCACCACGCCCATCACGCGGTAGCCGTCGCGGCCGCCGACCGCGTCGCGGATCAGGGGTGCGCTCGCACCGGCGAGCATGATCGTGAAGGCCAGGATCGCCACCCGCCAGGTCATCAGCCGCGTGCGCTCGTCGTAGGAGGCGGTGATCTCCGCCGGCATCGCGACGTAGGGCACCTGGAAGAACGCGTACGCCGACGCGGCGAGCACGAAGAACACCAGCACCCATCCGGCCTCGAGCAGCGAGCTCCCCAGGTCGGGCGCCGCGAAGATCAGCGCGAACGCGCCCGCCAGCATCAGCCCGGCGCGGATCAGCCACGGTCGACGCGGACCGTCCGGGTCGACCGTCCGGTCGCTGACCCGGCCGGCGATCGGGTTCAGCACCACGTCCCACGCCTTCGGGAGGAAGACGATGACGCCGGCCCACAGCGCGGCGATGCCGAGCTCGTCGGTCAGGTAGGGCAGCAGCATCAGCCCGGGCACGGTGCCGAAGGCGCCCGTGGCCACCGACCCGCTGCCGTAGCCGATGCGTACGCCGCGGGGCAGCGGCGCTCCCGCCGGGTCCTCTGTCCGCCGCGTGGTCTCAGTGGCTCGGGACATGGCGGCACTCTAGGCGGCGAGGTTCGGACCACCTCGGCGTTTGGGTCGCGCCCGATGGGGGAATCTCGGTCAGGACCCGCGAGAGAGGTCCCGGATGTCAGAGGTACGGCTCGTCCACGAGGCGATGTCGCGCGCGATCGCGGAGACGCGCGCCGCCCACCAGCGCCTGTCGACGGATCGCCGGGCCGCCCAACGTCGGGTCGACTCGTTCCTCGGCTCCGGCTGGCAGGGCGTGGCCAACGAGGCGTTCTCTCAGGCGTGGGGCGAGTGGCTGGAGTCCGCGGACCGCGTCGAGGAGGGGCTGAGCGCGATGGTCGACCTTCTCCAGGCCCACCACCGCGACATGGTGGAGCAGGACGAGGAGTCGCAGCGGGCGATGGACCAGCTGGCCGCTCGCATCGTGGATCGGCTCGGCTGATGGACGACGGCGACTACGCGATCGACCTCGAGGAGCTCGAGGGCGTCATCGCCGACCTCGAGAAGTGCGAGCGTGCGCTCGAGGCCCTCACCAACGACATCGAGCACCAGATGAAGGCGCTGCAGTCCACCTGGGAGGGACTGAGCGCCCAGGCGCAGGCCGAGGCCCAGGCGGAGTGGGAGGAAGGCCTCGCCGAGATGCGGGCCTCCCTCGCCGACATGCGCCAGGCGGCGCGCGTCGCCAGCGACAACTACCACCTGATGATCACCACGAACACCGGCCTCTGGCGGAGGCTGACATGACCGTGAAGGTCCAGGCCATCAGGCTCGAGGCGGCGGCCGACCACTTCGCCACGGCCAACGGGTTCGCAGCCCAGACCTACCAGGGGCTCACCGATGCGGTGGGCGGGTTCTCCGGCATGGCCGGTGACGACTACACGTCCGACGAGTTCGTCTCCAGCTACGACGAGGCCGCGCAGGCTGCGGTGGACGGTGTGCGCGAGCTGGTCGCAGCACTTGCCGGGATGGCCCGTCTGTTGTGGATGACGGCCGGCAACCACCGGAGCGCCAACCGTGCGTCGGTCTACCAGGCGAACCCGCCGGTCTACGACGGCGGTCAGTTCGACGACCTGCCGGACACCACGGTGACGGTCGGCTCAGTGGCCGTGCCCACCGCCAAGGGCGCGGAGTCCTCCGACACCCCGGCGCTGTGGGACCTGATCACCGACTACCTGGAGGGCTGGACGTGGCCCGGTGCCAACACCGGGACCCTGCGGTCAGCCGCGTCGTCGTGGCGCCAGCTCCAGACGATGCTCGACACGATGCTGGTGCCGTGCCTCGAGGCAGCGGAGTCCGAGCTCGAGGGACAACGCTCGCCGGAGATCGCCGATGTCCGCACGGTGATCGCTGACCTCAAGTTGGACATCGAGCAGCTCGGCCTCCACTGCAAGGACCTCGGCGATGCGTGCGACGACTACGCGACCCACGTCGACACCGTGAAGGAGACGGTCAAGGGGATCCTCCAGGACCTTGCGATCGAGGCGGGCATCACCGTCGTTGCCGCCGGCGTCGTCACCTTCTTCACCGCCGGGCTGGGCGCAGGAGGTGGCGCTGCCGTCGCCGGTTGGCGCCTCGCGTCGGCGGCCCGCCGGGTGATCAAGGCGTTCACGGCCATGCGCGCCGCGGTCAAGGTCGCAGCGGTCGCCAAGCTGACGCGTGTCGCCAGCAAGGTCCCACTGATCGGGAGGCGCTTCAGGCGGATCAGCGACGCGGCCAACGTGGCCAAGCACGCCCGGTACAAGGACGCCCTGCGTCGGGCGATGGGCAAGCCGGCGACCCGCAACCCGAAGCTGTCGCGACTCATGGACGAGATGTGGCGCGACAATGCCAAGATCGGGAACGGCTCCACGGCCGCTGCCGTGCGGCACGAGCTCGCGACCGGGAAGCCGGTCGGAGGGGTGTTCCACACGCAGAAGGCACAAGACATGATCAGGGCACTGGAGAAGTGGCTGCGCAACAACCCCGAGGCCACGCCGGGGGACCGGGCAGCAGCGGAGAACGTCATCAAGGACCTGCGCGACGCGTTGGCGGGGAACTAGCGAGGAGGACCTGTGTCGACCGAGGAGTTCACGAGGTTCGTCGAGAAGCTCGCCGCCATCACGCCCGCCATCGGTGACGCGCTCGAGGCGGACGGAGAGCAGCGCACCCCGGACATGGAGATGCCGGTGCTCTGGATGAGCAGCGTCGGGCATGCCGTTGCCGCCGTCCTGCCCGCCCTGCCAGCGGCGACGCGGGTTGCTGTCCTCGACGTGGTGGAGGGCGGCATGGCGTCGGGCAGCGAGCTGCTCCGCACGGCAGTCGCGACAGGGCTGCTCGAGGCGCTCGCCCACGACATGGACCGCGCCTGGGTGCCGCGTGACCTCGTCACGCCGCTCCTCGGTGTGCAGTCGCGCGCCTACCTGGACGCATGGGACACCTTCACGCTCGGCGAACCTTCCTCGGGCACGCCGTGAGCGAGGAGCAGGACTCCTTGGTGGACTTCGTCGGTGGGGACGCCGAGGGAGCCCGGTCGCTGCGTCGTGCACTCGAGGCGCTCCGTGACTCGGCCGAGGTCGCACCCGGCCTCCAGGCCCGGGTCGCCGCCGTGCTGTCCGGGGACCTGACCATGCGCGAGCTGGCTTCGGACAGCGAGCTCGAGGGGATCGCCTGGCGGGGCATCGACCAGCTGCGTGAGGAGCTCGACGACATGTCCCCCGAGGACCGCTCAGTCCTGGTCCGCCGCTCGACGGCGCTCGCAGCGGAGTCCGACGGGGATCAGCGCTGGCCCAGCGCCCGCGAACCCGCCGACCCGTAGCGCCGCGAGGGGTTCGACCCGATCGTGCCGGCAGAGGCCTTCTTCGCGGGAGTCCTCTTCGCCGCGGCCTTCTTGGCGGGAGTCTTCTTCGCAGCCGTCTTGGCGGGGGTCGTCTGGGCGGTGGCCTTCTTGGCGGGAGCCTTCTTCGCCGGGGCCTTCCTGGCAGCCGACTTCTTCGCCGGTGCCTTCTTCCGTGCCGGCTTCACCACGCCCGCCGACCACTCGTCGACCCACTCGTCGATGACCGTCCAGGTCGTCCCGCGGGCCGCGCGGCCGGTCAGCATGCCGAGGTGACCGCCCGGCACGACCTCGAAGCGCACCTGCTGGGCGCCGGTCAGCAGCGGCACCACTGCGCGTACGGCGGGCAGGGGCGCGATGCCGTCGGTGTTGCCGGCGAAGACGAGCGTCGGCACCTTGATCGCGGCCAGGTCGATCGTGCGGTCGCCGACCTGCATGGAGCCCCGCGCGAGGGCGTTGCCCTTGACGAAGCGGTGGTAGAGCTGGCCGAAGGTCCGGCCGGGGTAGGCGAACATGTTGGCGCGGAAGCGATCGACCGCCTCGAGCTGGGCGAGGTAGTCGGTGTCGTCGAGGTGCGTCAGCACGGCCAGCGGCTTGGTCACCACCTTCTGCGCGGACGCGGCGGTGAAGGCCCAGTTGACGAGCGGCTGGGGGATGCCGCCCAGGGCCCGGTAGGCGCGGGTGATCGCGCCGCGACCCTGGGTGAGGTTGAGCAGCGGGCGCACCGGCGCGACCAGCGGGACCTTGGTGACGTCGACCGGCGACCCGACCACGGTGATCGAGGCGATGGGGAGGTCCTGGCGGTCGGCGGCGACCAGCAGGGTGAAGATCCCGCCGAGGCTCCAGCCGACGAGGTGCACGCCCCGGCCGCCGGAGTGCTCGTGGACGGCGCGGACGGCGTCGGGCAGGACGTCGTCGACCCAGTGCTCGACGCCGAGCGAGCGGTTCTTGAAGGAGACCTGGCCGTACTCCAGCAGGTAGGTCGGGCGACCCTGCGAGACGAGGTGCTCGACCAGCGAGCAGCCGCGCCGCAGGTCGAAGCACAGGGCCGGCGCGGCCAGCGGCGTGACGAGCAGGACCGGGTCGCCGGTCGCGGGCACGTCGGGGTCCGGCCGGTAGTGGTAGACCTCGCGCAGCTCCCCGTCGTCGATCAGCGTGCGGGGCATCGGCCGCAGGTCCGCGAGACCGCCGTAGAGGACGGTGTGCGCGACATTTCCGACGGCCGCGACGAGCTGGTCGGGCTTGGGGATGAGGTCCATGGAAGAAATCTACGGCCCGGGTGCATCCGGGGAGGGGTGTCGCGCCGAGAAGCAGTCGACGGGCGCGATCCGGCGCCCCCGATGGAAGGACTCCCCATGAAGCGACGCGTCTCCGCAGCCCTCGCCGCCTCGGCCCTCGCGCTCACCGCCGTCCCGGCCATGGCGCCTGCCGCCAACGCCAAGGCGATCGGTGAGGACAGCCTCGCCGGACTGCTCACCTCCGACGGCAACACCTTCGACAAGAACAAGAACGACTTCGACATCGTCACCGAGGCGGCCCTCGCCATCGTCGGCGCCAAGCCGGACTCGCCCGTCGCCCTCCTGGCCGACGGCACCCAGCGCCTGACGGTCTTCGCCCCGACCGACCAGGCCTTCCGCCTGCTGGTCAAGGACCTCACCGGCCAGACCATCAAGAGCGAGAAGAAGATCTTCGAGGCGCTGGTGGACCTCGCCGGCGTGGACACCATCGAGACCGTGCTGCTCTACCACGTCGTGCCCGGCAAGACCCTGACCAGCCCGAAGGTCCTCAAGGCCGACGGCGCGAAGCTCACGACCGTCCAGGGCGGCAAGGTCAAGGTCCAGGTCAAGACGAAGCCCCGCCTCTCCATCACCCTCAAGGACCGCGACCGCAACGACCGCGACCCGAAGGTCGTGCTGAAGGCCCTCGACCTCAACAAGGGCAACAAGCAGGTCGCGCACGGCATCGACCGGGTGCTGCGCCCGATCGACCTGTGACCCACGGGCCGTGAGCTGAGCACGAGAGAGCAATGACGCGCCGTCCGGGAGGGGAGCGCCGGTGACCGTCGTCGGCCTCCCCGCCCGGACACGCCCCCGCTACGGTGTAGCCGTGGTGGGAGGAGCAGCAGTCCTGGAGGAAGCGCCCGAGGAGTCCGTCGAGGCCCTCGCCGTCCGCTTCCGGGCCGGGCACGAGGAAGCCCTCGGTGAGGTCTACGACCGATGGGCGTCGCTGGTCCACTCCTACGCGCTGCGCGCCCTGCAGGACACCCACGACGCCGAGGACGTCACGCAGCAGGTCTTCGTCGCCGCCTGGCAGAGCCGGGACAAGATGACTCCCGGCCCGCACACGTTCCCCGCCTGGCTGATCGGCATCGCCCGGCACAAGATCTCCGACGCCCGCGCCGCCCGCGCCCGCGACGTACGCCGCATCGAGGCCGTGGCGGCGGTGACCCCATCCGACGAGGTGGTCGGCACCGAAGACGTCATGGAGCCCGACCGGCTCGTCGTCCGCCAGGCGGTCGACGAGATGGGAGAGCCGCGCCGCACCATCATGCTCCTCGCCTTCTGGCAGGACCTCACCCACGTCGACATCGCCGCGACCACCGGCCTCCCGCTCGGGACGGTGAAGAGCCACCTGCGTCGCGGCCTGACCCAGCTCCACCACACGCTCGAGGAGGTGCGCCATGGCTCACGCTGACGTCGACGACCTCGCCGCCCTCGTCATCGAGCCGGCCGACGTGCCCGACCCCGTACGCCGCCACGTCGGCGCCTGCTCGCGGTGCTCGGCGACCGTCGAGGCGCTGACCGCGACCAGGGGCGCACTCGGCGCTGACCCCTTGGTCGCCCCGCCGCCGGACCTCCGGGCGCGGGTCATGGCCGAGGCTCTCGGTCGACCGACCGCGGCCGCAACTGAGACCGGGACCGCGGAGACGCCGAGCGCCCCGGTCCCGCTGGCGAGCCGGCGACGCGGCGTGCCCGTCTGGCTGGCCTCCGCTGCTGCCGTCCTCGCACTGGTGGCCGGGCTCGGCGTCGGCCGGATGTCCGTGGGCGAGCCCGAGGCCGCCCCGGTCGAGCCCGAGCCCACCGGCTCGGTGCTGGCCGCCACGTCCCTCACCGCCCTCGACAGTGACGCCCCACGTGGTGCCGTCGAGGCGGTCAACGACGCCGACGACGTCGTCACCGTGTCCGTGCGAGCGACCGAGCTCGGCGACGAGCCCGGCTTCCACGAGGTGTGGCTGATCAACGTCGACGGCGAGCGCATGGTCGCGCTGGGCATCCTGGCCCGCAGCGACAACGGCACCTTCGAGGTCCCGCGCCGCCTCATCGAGGAGGGCTACCGGATCGTCGACATCTCGGTCGAGCCCGACGACGGCGACCCCACCCACTCGGGTGTGAGCCTCGCGCGCGGCGAGCTCGTCTGAGCGCACCCGGCGCGCCGGCCCCTCGACATCGCCCGCCCGGGCGACTAGGAACGACCCATGAGGTGGAGGTACGCGATCCTCGGCGGCACGGCCGTCGCGGGCGCAGCAACGGCGGTCCACGACCTGGTGCAGAAGAAGCACGCGATCCTGCGCAACTTCCCGGTGGTCGGCCACGGCCGGTTCCTGGTGGAGAAGGTGGGCCCCGAGCTGCGCCAGTACATCGTCACCAGCAACGACGAGGAGCGGCCCTTCAGCCGTGACCAGCGGCGCTGGGTCTACGCGAGCTCGAAGCTGGAGAACAACTACTTCGGCTTCGGGACCGACAACGACGTCGAGAACGGCGAGGGCTACCCCATCGTCAAGCACCGCACCTTCACCGGGCCCGGGGCGGCGACGATGCCGCACGCCCAGGAGGAGGTGGCCGTGCCGTGCGCGAAGGTGATGGGCGCGGCTCGCGGGCGGACCCGCGCCTTCCGGCCCGGCTCGGTGGTCAACATCTCCGGCATGAGCTTCGGATCCCTGTCGGGCAAGGCGATCGAGTCGCTCAACAAGGGCGCGGCCCTGGCGGGTTGCCTGCAGAACACCGGCGAGGGCGCGCTGTCGCCGCACCACCGCCACGGCGGCGACGTGGTCTTCCAGATCGGCACCTCCTACTTCGGTTGCCGCGACGGGCACGGCCGCTTCGACATGGCGCGCCTGGTCGACCTCGTGCAGTCGGCACCCGTGCGCGCGATCGAGGTCAAGCTCAGCCAGGGCGCCAAGCCGGGACTCGGGGGGATGCTGCCGGGGGAGAAGGTCAGCCGGGAGATCGCGGAGATCCGCGGCATCCCCGAGGGGGTGGACTGCGCCTCACCGAGCCGCCACGCGGTCTTCGGCGACGTCGACTCGATGCTCGACTTCGTCGAGTCGGTGGCCCAGGCGACCGGGCTGCCCGTCGGGATCAAGTCGGCCGTCGGCAACCTGACCATGTGGGACGAGCTCACCGAGGCGATGTCGGCGGGTGGTCGCGGCGTCGACTTCGTCAACATCGACGGCGGCGAGGGCGGCACGGGCGCGGCCCCGATGATCTTCGCCGACTCGGTGGCCTACCCCTTCCGGATCGGCTTCGCCGAGGTCTACCGGCGCTTCGCGCAAGCCGGGCTGAGCGACGACGTGGTCTTCGTCGGCGCCGGCAAGCTCGGCATCCCGGAGAACGCGGTCGTCGCCTTCGCGCTGGGCGTCGACATGGTCAACGTCGGGCGCGAGGCGATGATGGCCATCGGGTGCATCCAGGCCCAGAAGTGCCACACCGACCACTGCCCCGTCGGGATCGCGACGCAGAACCCGCGCTACACCCGGGGCCTCGACGTGGGCCTGAAGAGCGTGCGTGCCGCCAACTACGTACGCTCCCTGCGTCGCGACCTGCTGAAGGTGTCCGAGGCTGTCGGCGTGGTGCACCCCGGGCTCATCGCACCGCGTGACGTCGACCTCCTCGACGGCACCCGCACCGCCACGGCGCTGGGCACGACCTATGGGTACGACGCGTCCTGGCCGCGGCTGGGACCGCACCTGGTGAAGCAGATCGAGGCGATCATGGTCGCCCAGGACGCCACGCACCCGGACGTGGCCGACCCCGACGCCGGACAGCGCGGAGTGGCGGCGACCGGGCGCTGAGGGATCAGCCCGAGCGCGGGCGGCGCAAGCTCTTGTCGTGGTGGTCGGGCAGGTGCTCGAGCTCGCTGAGGAAGGACTCGGCCCAGCGCGCGACGTCGTGGTGCACCACGGTCTTGCGCATGGCGCGCATGCGACGACCGGTCTCCTTCTCGTCCGCGGCGAAGGCCTCGAGCAGCGTGGCCTTCATGCCGTCGATGTCGTAGGGGTTGACCAGCCACGCCTGACGCAGCTCGGCGGCCGCGCCGGCGAACTCCGACAGCACGAGCGCGCCGTCGTCCTCGAAGCGGCACGCGACGTACTCCTTGGCGACGAGGTTCATCCCGTCGCGGAAGGGCGTCACCACCATCACGTCGGCGGCGCGGTAGAGGGCGGCCATCTCCTCGCGGGGGTAGGAGGAGTGCATGTAGGAGATCGCTGGGCGGCCGATGCGGCCGTGGTCGCCGTTGATGCGTCCCACCAGCAGCTCGATCTCGTCGCGGAGGATGCGGTACTGCTCGACGCGCTCGCGCGACGGCGTCGCCACCTGGACGAAGACGGCGTCCTCGAGGTCGAGCCTGCCGTCGCGCACGAGCTCGCCGAAGGCGCGCAGGCGAGAGTGGATGCCCTTGGTGTAGTCGAGGCGGTCGACGCCGAGGAAGATCCGACGGGGGTTGCCCAGGGCCTCGCGGATCTCCGCAGCACGCTTCTCCACCGCCTCCGAGCGCGCCAGTGCCTCGAAGCCCGCGGTGTCGATGGAGATCGGGAAGGCGGTCGCCTTCACCGGACGGCCGTCGGGGAGGTAGATGGTGTCGCGGTGCGTCTTGTGGCCCACCCGGCTGCGGACCAGGCGTACGAAGTTGGCGGCAGCACCCGGCAGCTGGAAGCCGATCAGGTCGGCGCCGAGGAGGCCCTCGAGGATCTGGCGGCGCCACGGCAGCTGCGAGAACAGCTCGGCCGGGGGGAACGGGATGTGGAGGTAGAAGCCGATGCGCAGGTCGGGGCGCTGCGCGCGCAGCATCTGCGGCACCAACTGGAGCTGGTAGTCCTGGACCCAGACCGTCGCGCCCTCGGCCGCCACCTCGGCCGCCCGGTCGGCGAAGCGCTGGTTGACCCTGACGTAGGACTCCCACCACTCGCGGTGGAACTCCGGCTTGGCGATCACGTCGTGGTAGAGCGGCCAGAGCGTGCCGTTGGAGAAGCCCTCGTAGAACTCCTCGACCTCCTGCGCGCTCAGCGCCACCGGGACCAGGGAGAGCCCGTCCTCGACGAACGGCTCGAACTCCTCCTCGTCGGCCGAGCCCGGCCAGCCGATCCACGCCCCGTCGTTGGCGCGCAGGACCGGCTCGAGGGCGGTCACCAGCCCACCGGGGGAGGTGCGCCACGACGCGGTGCCGTCGGGGGCGACCACCCGGTCCACGGGCAGTCGGTTGGCCACGATGACGAGGTCGGCCTGCGGGGTGGGGCTCACACCGGCCACCCTAACGACGACCGGTGACGTCGGGACCACCCCGCGGTGTCGTCCCGGGCCGCACCCTTCTTACGAGCCGCCGGGTTTTGTCCAGACGACTCGCCGGAGGCGAATGACATCGTTGTCGTTCGTCGCCTAGACTGACCGCAGTCCGCCCGGCACGGGGTGGGCGTGGGGTCGAGGAGGAGATGGCAGATGGACGCCGCCAAGCACATCGCGTCGGAGCAGGAGACTGCGCCGGGGCTGAGCCAGCGCGACCGCGACATCCTCGAGTTCGAGCGGCACTGGTGGAAGTACGCCGGCGCCAAGGAGCAGGCCGTCCGCGAGAAGTTCGACATGTCCTCGACCCGCTACTACCAGGTGCTCAACGCCCTCATCGACCGTGCCGAGGCCCTCGAGGCCGACCCGCTGCTCGTCCGCCGCCTCCGCCGTCTGCGCGCCTCGCGGCAGCGCCAGCGCTCCGCCCGCCGCCTCGGCTTCGAGATCTGACACCGCGAGACCTGTCCACTCACTCACGATCGGCTTCCTTCCCCATGGCCTCCTTCCCCAGCTCCGGCCGCCTCCCGTCCCGCCGTCCCCGTGACGAGCGGGGCGTGGCCTTCCCCTCCCCGCTCGTGATGCTCTCGGTCCTCGCCGTCGCGATGGCTTCCATCACCTTCGTCGCCACCCGCGACCAGGCGCCCACCGAGCGCCGGGTCGAGACCGCCACCATCGCCAGCGCCGAGCAGACGCCGAGTGCCGAGCCCACGGCGAAGCCCACCAAGGAGCCGAAGCCCGAGCCGCGCGTCAGGCGCGGCGAGGTCTACGTCGAGGTCTACAACAGCTCCGGGATCAAGGGCCTGGCCGCGAGCACGGCCGGGAAGGCCACCACCGTCGGCTGGGCGGTCGTCGGCGAGGACAACTGGTACGGCGTCGTCCCCACCACCACGGTCTACTTCCCCCCGCGGCTCAAGGCCGCCGGCAAGCAGCTCGCGCTCGACCTCGGCATCCGCCGGACGGCACCGGCCGTCGGTGAGATGAAGCGCGACCGCCTGACGATCATCCTCACCACCGACGCCCCTCAGTAGTCCGCTGCGGCGGGACGGTTCGCGGGTCCCCGCCGTCGCGTGGTTGGCTGGTGCCATGGAGTTCACCTCCGACGACGCGCGCGCCCACTACGACGCCGTACGCGACGTCCTCGCCGGTGTGGTGGTCGGTCTCGACTTCGACGGCACCCTGTCCCCGATGGTCGACGACCCCGAGGCGGCACGCCTGCACCCCGGCGCCCCCGGCGCGCTGCTCGAGCTCGCCGAGGCGGTCCGCGCGGTCGCGGTGATCACCGGCCGCCCGGCGCGGCAGGCGATCGCGATGGGCGACCTCGACGCCCTCGGCAACGCGATGCTCGACCGCGGCGCGGAGCTCTTCGTCTTCGGCCAGTACGGCAACGAGCGCTGGTCGGCCACCGAGCAGCGGATCCGCTCGCCGCGCCCGCCGGCCGGTCTGGCCAGCTTCGAGCGCGAGCTGACGTCGGTGCTGCGCAGCGCCGACGCCGCCGACGCCTACATCGAGCAGAAGGGCCTGGCGGTCGCGGTGCACACCCGCCGGATGGACGACCCGGCGGGTGCCTTCGCCCGTCTCGTCTCCCCGATCGCCGACCTCGCGGGGCGCCACCACCTGACGGTCGAGCCCGGCCGCAACGTCATCGAGGTCCGCTCGGGTGACATGCACAAGGGGCACGCGCTGCGCACCTTCGTGGCCGAGCAGGGGGCCGACGGCGTGATCTTCGGCGGCGACGACCTCGGCGACGTGGAGGCCTTCGAGGCCGTCCGCGACCTGCGCGACGACGGCCTGCCCGGCCTGGTCGTGTGCTCGGCCTCCACCGAGCAGCCCGACCTCGTGGAGCTCGCCGACGTCGTCGTCGACGGCCCCGCCGGTGTGGTGGAGCTCCTCGGCGCCCTGCTCTCCCGACGCTGACCGCAGGTCGGACGGCTGCGATCCACATCGTGGACTCGGTGTGCGCATCGTGAGACGGCCCGCCTAGGGTTGACCTTGCTCATCACGAGGGACTGAGGGAACGGCCCGTAGAAGTCCCGGCAACCACCCATGAGCCTCCTGTCCGGACCCCGTCCGGCGGACATGGGAGCAGGTGCCAAATCCGACCCACGCGAGAGTCGCGGGGACAGATGAGAAGGAGGACTTCATGAGCACCCTGTTGGACGAGAACACGACGCACACGTTGCGCGAGGGTGCCTTCGGCCACGCCCGCGCCCTGGCCTGCCGCGAGTGCGGCCACGAAGTCGCCCTCGGGCCCTCGTACGCCTGTCCGGAGTGCTTCGGCCCCCTCGAGGTGGCCTACGACTTCCCGACCGTGACCCGCGAGGAGATCGCCGCCGGTCCGGCCAACATCTGGCGCTACAAGGCGCTGCTGCCGGTGCCCTCCGACATCGAGCAGAGCCCCAACACCGAGCCCGGCTTCACCCGGCTGCTCGAGGCGAAGAACCTGGCCCGCGAGCTGGGCATCGACCGGCTGTGGGTGAAGGACGACTCCACCAACCCCACCAACTCGTTCAAGGACCGCGTCGTGGCCTGCGCCCTGAGCGCGGCCCGCGAGCTCGACGCGAAGGTCTTCGCCTGCCCCTCCACCGGCAACCTGGCCAACGCGGTCGCCGCGGCCGGCGCCCGGGCCGGCATGAAGACCGTCGTCTTCATCCCGAGCAACCTCGAGCAGCCCAAGCAGGTCAACTCCGCCGTCTACACCGACCGCCTCGTCGCGGTCGACGGCAACTACGACGACGTCAACAAGCTCGCCTCGGAGATCGCCGGCGAGGAGGAGGGCTGGGCGTTCGTCAACGTCAACGTCCGCCCCTTCTACGCCGAGGGCTCCAAGACGCTGGGCTACGAGATCGCCGAGCAGCTCGGCTGGCGCCTGCCCGACCAGGTCGTCATCCCGGTGGCGTCCGGCTCGCAGCTGACGAAGGTCGACAAGGCCTTCCGCGAGCTCGTCGCGCTGGGCCTCGTCGAGGACAAGCCCTACCGGATCTTCGGCGCACAGGCCACGGGCTGCTCCCCGGTCTCGGTGGCCTACAAGGCCGGCACCGACGCGATCCGCCCGGTCAAGCCGGACACGATCGCCAAGAGCCTGGCCATCGGCAACCCCGCCGACGGCATCTACGTCCTCGACGTCTGCCGTCGCTCCGGTGGCGCGGTCGAGGACATCACCGACGACGAGGTCCGCGACGCGATCGTCCTGCTCGCTCGCACCGAGGGCATCTTCACCGAGACCGCCGGCGGCACCACGGTGGGCGTGCTGAAGAAGCTCGTCGAGACCGGCCAGCTCGACACCTCGCTGGAGACCGTCGTCATCAACACCGGTCACGGACTCAAGACCCTCGACGCGGTCTCCGACCGGGTCGGCGCCGCAGCCACCATCGCACCCAGCTATGACGCCTTCGTCGCGGCAAACATCGTCTGAGGGTTTCGAGGCTCGCAAGCTCGCACCTCAACCACCGAGAGAGAGTCACTGAATGAGCGTCTCCGTCCGGATTCCCACCATCCTGCGCACCTACACCGGCGGCGAGTCCGAGGTCAGCGCCGAGGGCGACACCCTCGCCGCCGTCCTCGACGACCTCGACGCGAGCTACGCCGGCATCAAGGGGCGCATCCTCGACGAGTCGGGTGCACTGCGCCGCTTCGTCAACGTCTACGTCGGCAACGACGACGTGCGCTTCCTCGACGACCTCCAGACCGCGACCCCCGACGGGGTCCAGGTCTCGGTGATCCCGGCGGTCGCCGGCGGCTGAGCCGGCCTCACGGCGCGCGTACGTCGACCACGGCGGCGTTGCCGCGCCCGTCGATGCGCACCTCGGCGACGGCTCCGTCGCGCAGCAGGTCCTCGGTCTCGCGGGCGGTGTCCTGCGGCAGGAAGAGGCTCTCGATCCCGCACCTGATCTGCCACGAACGGTCGTCGCACGCCAGGTAGGTCCCGTCGTCGGGGCGCTCCCGCGTCCAGTCCGCGGCGACCCAGGTCCCGTCCTTCTCGACGAGGGTGATGAAGACGTCGCCCTGCTCCCCGTCGTCGAGCGCGCCCAGCCCGGGCTCGACGACGGACTGCGAGTCGTCGTGCCGCAGTCCGGGGTAGTCGAGGGCGACGTACGCCCCGCGGAACGGGTCGATCGGGTCGAGGGGTGCGACCTCGAGGAGGTAGGTGTCGCCGGTGAGCCGGGCGGAGAGCTGCGGGCCCACCGCGACTCCGGCGAGGACGAGCTGGCTGACGGCGATGACGCCGGTGACGAGGATGCGCTTCATCGGGGTGCTCCTGGTGCAGGGGTGGCCGAGCCACCGGCTGAGTCGTCGACGAGGACCTGGGTGAGCTCGCGACGGGCACGGTCGAAGAGGAAGCCGGTGCCGAGGAAGACCGTGCCGAGCACGACGAACAGCCAGGCGCCGGTGACGATCGGCGCGAAGACGGCGAAGCTCTGGAAGGTCGTGAAGACGACGAGCCCGACCATCGCCATCGCGGTGAGGGGCGGGTGGTCACGCACCGTGCCGAGCGCCACCAGGGCGACGGCGAGTACGACGTAGGCCAGGACCGAGACGGCCGCGTGCAGCCAGTCGGCTGTGTCGATGTCGGAGGTGTCCGTGCTCGTGGTCCACAGCGCGAGCGCGGTGGCCGCGCCGAGCACGGCGACCGCGCCCAGCGGCTCCAGCAGGCGCTTCCCCGGGCGGGTGAGTGCAGCGCCGACGACGGCCGCTGCGGCCGCGACGAGGACGACCACGAGCCACACCGACCAGACGACACCGTCCGAGCCGATCCCCGGGATCGCGGCCACGAAGAGTGCGAGCAGCGCCATGCCCCCGGCGACGGTGCGCCACGTCCAGGCGAACGGGGTGATCCACCCGTCGTGCAGCACGGCCAGGCCGGAGGCGAGGACGGCGGCGGCGCCGAGGAGGACGACGACGGTGAGTCCGCTGGGGCCGTCCCAGAGCGGCTGGGCGAACCACCACGCGACGCCGGTGGCGACACCGACGAGGAAGGGCGTGGTGGCGCGGGTCAGGTAGCCGTGGAGCAGGGTGCCGGCCGCCCACAGCCCGAGCAGGCGGGGCTCGAAGGCCGGCACCTGCAGCGACTGCGCGGCCTGGAAGATCACCGCGCCGGCGCCGAGGGCGGCCATCAGGCGTACGGCACCCACGAGCGGGGGCGAGGCCTTGCGGGCGGCGAGTGCCTCGCCGCCGGCGAGGAACGCCAGCCAGAGCAGGGCGACGGCGACGAAGCGCGAGGTGGGGGAGAGCTGGTCGAGGTTGGCCGCGACCAGCCAGATGAGGCCGATGCCGACGAACCCGCCACCGAGCGAGAGCAGGACGCGACCGATGCTGAAACGGGTGTGGTCGCCGGGCCGGTAGCGCGAGGAGATCAGTCTGGCCTGGTCGTCGTCGATGATGCCCTGGGACGTCCAGTCGTCGAGCTCGGCACGCAGCCAGGCGAGCTGGCGGGGCGGGACCGGCCGGGGGAGGGTGGGGGCGGCTGGGTTCATACGTCCAGCGTGACGCGTTGCGCGCCTCCTGTGATGAGTACGTCGACCCACGTGTGTGGTGCCGTTGGGCCATTCGCCGGGCGGGGTTGACCGGCCGTTCAGGTCGGTGTGGTTGAAACAGGCGTGATCGACGACGACGACGCCGGGTCCCGCCTCACTCGCGCCTCCGTGGCCTTGACCCTCGCTGGGGGCGTCGCCGGCGTGACGGCGTACGCCGCCCGCACGCTCCTGCACCGGCAGGCAGCCCAGGCGCGCCGCGCGATCGGCAAGCCGCTGGGGGAGCAGGCGCCGGCCGCGGACCGGCACTACAAGAAGAAGCTCGGCGAGCCGGTCGACCTGCTGGTGCTCGGGGACTCGATCGCCGCCGGGCTGGGCGCGGAGCGGGCCAAGCACACCCTGGGCGGACGGCTGGCCCGAGGCATCGCCCGCAGCGCCGGGCGATCGGTCCGGCTGCGCACGGCGGCCGTGGTCGGCTCGGAGAGCAGCATGCTTGCCGAGCAGCTCGCGACGCTGCCCGAGTCCTACTCTCCTGACGTCGCGGTCATCGTGGTCGGGGGCAACGACGTCACCCACCGGGTGCCGGTGGCGGAGTCGGTGGCCCACCTCGGGGCCGCGGTCGACGCGCTGCGCGCACGCGGGGCCGAGGTCGTGGTGGGCACCTGCCCGGACCTCGGGGCGCTGCGGCCGGTGCCGCAGCCGTTGCGCGCGCTCGGCTCGCGCGCCTCCCGGCAGCTGGCGCAGGCCCAGCGCGAGACCGCCCTGGCCAGGGGCGCGCGCGTGGTCTCGCTGTCCCACGTGGTGGGGCCGTTCTTCATCACCAACCCCGACGAGATGTTCAGCCTGGACCGCTTCCACCCGAGCGCGCAGGGCTACAAGCGGACCGCCAAGGCGATGCTCCCGTCGGTCCTTGCCGCCCTGGGGGTGGTGGAGGTCGTGCCGTTCGGGCACCACGCGCCCGGGGTGGGCCGCTCAGGCTAGGGTTCCCGGGTGCGCACCACTGCTCGTCGAGCCGGCCAGGCGGTCAAGAAGGCTGCCCAGAAGACGGCTCAGAAGACGGCCCGGAAGACCGGTCGCAGCCAGGCCTCCCGGGGGCCGGCTCCGGCGCCGGACGATGCGAAGGCCGAGCGGCGGCGTCGCCTGCTCGCGAGCAACCTGACCGAGCTCGCGATCGAGTTCCGCACCGACAAGTGGGGCGTGCACAAGTACACGCCGCACTACGAGCGGCACCTCCAGCACCTGCGCCGCGAGTCCTTCACCCTGCTCGAGCTCGGCATCGGCGGCTACAAGAAGCGTCGCCGCAGCGGTGCGTCGATGAAGATGTGGCGCTGGTTCTTCCCGCGCGCGACCATCGTCGGCCTCGACATCGAGGACAAGACGTGGCTCACCCGCGGCCACATCCACGCCTACCTCGGCGACCAGACCGACCCCGAGGTCCTCCAGCGCATCATCGACGAGCACGGCGCCCCGATGGTCGTCATCGACGACGGCAGCCACATCCCGGCCCACGTGCGCGAGTCGTTCCGGATCCTCTTCCCGCTGCTGCCCGACGGCGCGATCTACTGCATCGAGGACACCCAGACGTCCTACTGGCCGGCCTGGGGCGGCCAGCTCGACCCGCGCGCGCCGGGCACCTCGATGGACCTCGTGAAGGACCTCGTCGACGGCCTCAACCACGAGGAGTTCCTCGTCGAGGGCTACGAGCCCACCTACACCGACCAGTGGGTGCGGGCCGTGCACTGCTACCACAACCTCGTCGTCATCGAGAAGGGCGACAACCGCGAGGGCACCAACCGCGACGCCGTCGCCCACCAGCTCTACGGGGCCTCCGAGCTCCCCGAGGCATGAGCGCCGCCCTCCCGACCGTCCTGCTGGCCACCAGCGCCGACCTGCCCGACGGGGAGCCCGGCGCCGCAGCGCTCGACGCCGCTCTCGTCGAGCGAGGGATCGACGCCGCGTGGGCGCGCTGGGACGACCCGGAGGTCGACTGGGCCGCCGCCGACCTGGTGGCGGTGCGCTCGACGTGGGACTACGTCACCCGCCACGGCGCGTTCGTCGGGTGGGCGCAGTCGCTCGACCAGTCCCGGCTGCTCAACGGCGCCGACGTGTTCGCCTGGAACCACGACAAGCGCTACCTCACCGACCTCGGCGACCTGCCGGTCGTCCCGACGCTGCTCGCCGACGACCGGGCAGGGCTCGCGGACGGCGTACGCCACTTCGGCACCGCCGTGGTCAAGCCGCGCGTCGGCGCGGGTGGCGCCGGGCTCCTCGTCGTCACCGACCCCGACGACGACCGGCTCGGACGGCCCGTCCGCAGCCACCCGGACTACCCGGAGGTCGACGGCCCCTGGGTCGTCCAGCCGCTGGTCGAGTCCATCCGCACGAACGGCGAGCTCTCGGTCTACGTCCTCGACGGGAGGATCACCCAGCGCTTCGACAAGGTGCCGGGCGAGGGCGACGTACGAGTGAACGAGGAGTTCGGCGGCCGGGTGCGTGCCGCCGAGACCGGGGACGTCGGCGACCTCGTGATGCAGGCGTACGACGCGCTCGCCGTGCGCTTCGGGCGGCCGATGGACTACCTGCGCGTCGACCTCCTGCGCTGGGAGGACGCGTGGGTCGTCAGCGAGCTCGAGCTCATCGAGCCCGGGCTCTACCTCGACGTCTCGCCGGCCAACGCCGGGCCCTTTGCCGACCTCGTCGCGGCGCGCACGCGCCACCGGTCGGTCAAGACGTTTCGCCACGTCGGGGTCAGGGCGGGCGCCGCTGCGCTACGTTCCCCCCAGCCTGTCTCCGTCTGGGGGCGAGGACAGGCTGAACCCGGCACTGGGGCCGGGGGATTCATCCAGTGCGGCGCAGGGGGCGACTCCGGCTCCGCACGTGCGGGAGGGACTTGTCATGCCCATTTCACGGCGCCGCGGCGAACGCGGCGCATCAGCGGTGGAGTTCGCGCTCGTCGTACCGCTCCTGCTGGCGATCCTCTTCGCGATGATCGACTTCGGGTTCGCGATCAACCGCTACACGATGCTCAACAACGCCACCCGCGAGGGAGTGCGGGCAGCTAGCCTCAGCGCCAGCGGGAGCGAGGTCGACAAGGTCGTCAACGACGCGCTGTCCGACCTCGAGGGCAAGGTCTCGGTCACCGTCACCTGCCAGACGCCCCTGGGCGGCACCTGCGGCTCGTGGGACGCCAACCACACCACCGGCGGCGTCGCCGTGGTCACCACGACCTACCAGCACGCCTGGCTGACGCCGGTCGGCAAGGCCATCTCCTCGACGCTCACGCTCACCAAGACCAGCCAGATGAGGATCGAGTGATGCGCCCGCTGCGCACGCGGCTGGCGCGTGGTCGCACGGACGACGAGGGCGCGGTCGCCATCCTGGTCGGCCTGCTGGCCGTCGTGATCTTCGCCTGCGCGGCCCTGGCCGTCGACATCGCGTCGCTGTCGATGGAGCGGCAGAAGCTGCACGACCACGTCGACTCCGCGGCCCACGCCGGCGCCTTCGAGCTGCCCTCCAGCGGCAGCTCGGCCAAGACCTGGGCGGTCACCATGGCCAAGCGCCAGGACCCGACGATGACCCCCGACACCGACCTGTTCTGCGTCGTCGCCTCGACCGGGTCGAGCAAGCAGGTCGCCGCCGGCCAGATCCCCGCGACGTGCGACCCCGGGACCTACAACAGCGCCACCGTGCGCTGCAACACCAAGATCTGCTCCATCCCCTGTCCGACCACCGGGCGGTGCAACACCATCCGGGTCAGTGACGCCAAGGACGTCGACTACGACTTCGCGCCCATCATCGGCCAGAACAAGGGCTCCACCGGGTCGGTGACGTCCGCGGCCTGCAAGGGCTCGTGCGGCGAAACCCTGCCCAACCCGATGGACATCGTCATCATGGCCGACCGCACCACGAGCATGCTGGACTCCGACCGCGAAGAGATGAAGACCGCGATCGTGGACAGCCTCGGGGTCATGGACCCCACGCTGCACTACGTCGCCTTCGGGGCGCTGCACAAGAGCAAGGCCACGGCGTCGTGCGCCACCGCTGCCACAGAGAAGTCGGACGGGGTCACCGGCGGAGACTGGATCGCGGTGCCCTTCACCAACGACTACAAGGCCAACCGCGACTCCGCGATCAACAGCTCCAGCAAGCTGGTCAAGGGCGTGCAGTGCATGCCAAGCGGGGCCGTGCAGGATCTGGCGACGAAGTCGTACGGCACCCACCTGGCCTCGGCGATGAAGGGAGCCGCGCGCTACCTGCTCGGCAAGCAGCCCAACAACCTGTCGTCCCTACCGAAGCGGCCGGGCACGCCGAAGAAGGTCATCATCTTCGAGACCGACGGCCAGCCCGACGAGCTGTTGGCGAGCGGCTCGGCGTCGCTCGACACCAGCGACGACCTCGGGGCCGACCGCAACTTCTACGGCAACGGCAACGGCAAGGACGGCTGCGACAACTTCAACCAGGTCGCGCAGTACGCCAAGGACAACAACATCACCGTGCTGGTGATCGGGTTCGGCGACGCCAACGACGCGCCGTGTGAGAAGCCGATCACCTCGGGCGGGTACAAGCGGGACCCGCGGTCGCCGTGGGTGCGCGACTACCTGGCGAAGGCGGCGTCGCCCGGTCCGAGCGGGGCGCCCAGCAAGGCCGAGAGCGACTGCTCGTCGAACGCCGAGCGGGTCGCGGAGAACAAGGACGGCGACTACTACTTCTGCGCCGTCTCGGGCTCGGAGCTCGGTCCGATCTTCGCCACGGCGATCGTCGCCGTCACCGAGAGCATCCGGCTCATCGAGATGCCCTGAGGTCCTGTCGGGGAGGACGCGGGCGGGGCGGGCCACGGGGCCGTTCCACCTGCGCTTCGGCGTTTGCACTCTCGGGGGTCGAGTGCTAAACATGATGCTGGCACTCTCGTCACGAGAGTGACAACGACCCAGGTGACGCTGAGGTCTGCAGAAGCCGGCGTGAATGGATCGCCGGCGGAGCGGGCCGTCCGTCGCGGGCAGCCCGCCTGGCGTCGACACACAGACTCACGTCGATAGGAATCGCACGCGATATGGCCAAGCTGATTGCTTTCAACGAGGAGGCCCGCCGCGGCCTCGAGCGAGGGATGAACACCCTCGCCGACGCGGTGAAGGTCACCCTCGGCCCCAAGGGCCGCAACGTCGTCCTGGAGAAGAAGTGGGGCGCCCCCACGATCACCAACGACGGTGTCTCGATCGCCAAGGAGATCGAGCTGGAGGACCCCTACGAGAAGATCGGCGCCGAGCTGGTCAAGGAGGTCGCCAAGAAGACCGACGACGTCGCCGGTGACGGCACGACGACGGCGACCGTCCTGGCCCAGGCCATGGTGCGCGAGGGCCTGCGCAACGTCGCGGCCGGCGCGAACCCGATGGGTCTCAAGCGCGGCATCGAGGCCGCCGTCGCCGCCGTGTCCGAGCAGCTGCTCGTGATGGCGAAGGACGTCGAGACCAAGGAGCAGATCGCCTCCACCGCCTCCATCTCGGCCGCTGACACCACCGTCGGCGAGATCATCGCCGAGGCGATGGACAAGGTCGGCAAGGAAGGCGTCATCACCGTCGAGGAGTCCAACACCTTCGGGCTGGACCTCGAGCTGACCGAGGGCATGCGCTTCGACAAGGGCTACATCTCGGCCTACTTCGCCACCGACCTCGAGCGCATGGAGGCCGTGCTGGAGGACCCCTACGTCCTCATCGCCAACTCCAAGGTGTCGACGGTCAAGGACCTGCTCCCGCTGCTGGAGAAGGTCATGCAGTCCGGCAAGCCGCTGCTGATCATCGCCGAGGACGTCGACGGCGAGGCGCTGTCGACCCTGGTGGTCAACAAGATCAAGGGCACCTTCCGCTCCGTGGCCGTCAAGGCCCCGGGCTTCGGTGACCGCCGCAAGGCCATGCTGCAGGACATCGCGATCCTCACCGGCGGCCAGGTCATCTCCGAGGAGGTCGGCCTCAAGCTCGAGTCGGCCGGTCTCGAGCTGCTCGGCCAGGCCCGCAAGGTCGTCATCACCAAGGACGAGACCACCATCGTCGAGGGCTCGGGCGACCAGGGCCAGATCGAGGGCCGGGTCAACCAGATCCGCGCCGAGATCGAGAAGTCGGACTCCGACTACGACCGCGAGAAGCTCCAGGAGCGCCTCGCCAAGCTGGCCGGCGGCGTGGCCGTCATCAAGGTCGGCGCGGCCACCGAGGTCGAGCTCAAGGAGCGCAAGCACCGCATCGAGGACGCTGTCCGCAACGCCAAGGCCGCGGTCGAGGAGGGCATCGTCGCCGGAGGTGGCGTGGCGCTCGTCCAGGCTGCTGCCACCGCGTTCGACAAGCTCGACCTGACCGGTGACGAGGCCACCGGCGCGAACATCGTCCGCGTCGCGACCTCCGCCCCGCTCAAGCAGATCGCCATCAACGCCGGCCTCGAGGGCGGCGTCGTGGCGGAGAAGGTCGCGAACCTGGAGGCCGGTCACGGCCTCAACGCCGCGACCGGTGAGTACGTCGACATGATCGCCGAGGGCATCATCGACCCGGCCAAGGTCACGCGCTCCGCCCTGCAGAACGCTGCGTCCATCGCCGCGCTGTTCCTCACCACGGAGGCCGTCGTGGCCGACAAGCCGGAGAAGGCGCCGGCCATGGGTGGCGGCGACGGCGGGATGGGCGGCATGGGCGGCATGGACTTCTGATCGCCGCCTGACGGAGTGTCCGCGGCGTTGGCGCCGCTCGACGCCCCGCTTCGCTCCAAGGGCGCCTTCGCGGCGCCGCCTTGCGGACACACACGTCAGGCAACGATCAGGTCAGCCGACTTGGTCAACACAGCATCACCAGCAGGGCCCCCGCTCCGGCGGTGGCCCTGCTGCCGTTCCGGGCCTCCGAGCCGGCTCGAGGTCCCTCGGGGCACCCGCTGGTATCAATGGCCCATGCGCCTCCCCGTTCCCGGCCCCCGTGACGTCCTCTCCGCCCTCGAACGAGGTGGCGAGCAGGTCGAGGCGCTGCTCGGGGCCGTGCCGCGGGTGCTGGCCCTGCTCGACCAGGCCGAGGCGCTGGTCGCGCGCGCGTCCGGCATCGTGGACCGGGTGGAGGCGGTCGCGGACGCGGCGACGGCCGAGGTGGCCCGAGTCGGCACGGTGGTGGATGCGGCGACCGCGGAGGTGGCCCGAGTCGGCACGGTGGTGGATGCGGCGACCGCGGAGGTGGCTCGCGTGGGCGGTGTCGTGGATGCGGCGACCGCGGAGGTGGCGCGCGTGGGCGGTGTGGTGGACGGCGCCGGTGTGCAGGTGGGTCGGGCGGCGGTCCTCATCGACCTCCTCGAGCCGTCGCTGACGACGCTCGAGCCCACGCTGCGTACGCTCGCCGACACCACGCACCCGGAAGAGGTCGCGGCGCTCGTGACCCTCATCGACCACCTGCCGGCGGTGACGCTGCAGGTCGAGCGCGACATCCTGCCGATCATGGCCAGCCTGGGCTCGGTGGCACCCGACCTCCACGAGCTCCTCGACGTCTCGCGCGAGCTCAACGAGATCCTGGGCAAGATCCCCGGCGTCGGACGCCTCAAGCGGCGGGTCGAGGAGGAGGACGAGGGCCGGTGACCGCCGGGAACCCGACGGGCACTCGCCGCGTCCGAACGAGTATGAGCCGACAGACCAGCCGAGTCCGCACCCTGCTCGTCGTACCCCTCGTCGTCCTCTCCGGCCTCACGGCCTGCGGCGGCGACGACGACGGCGCCGAGCGCGCGTCGGACGACACCTCGACGAGCCCGACCGGGACGGCCACGAGCGAGCCCGGCCCGGACGACGCGGGCACCCTGGCCCTCACCGCCGACGGTGCGGCGGCCGCCAAGTGCGCGGTCCCGGTCCCCGACACGCTGGCCACCTTCGACACCGCCTTCGCCGGCACGGTCACCGCCCTCGACGACGGCACGGCCACGCTGAGCGTCGACGAGTGGTACGCCGGTGGCGACGGCGCGGACACCGTGACCGTCACCTCGCCGAGCGAGCAGCTGCAGGACCTGCTGCTGGCCGTCGACTTCCAGGAGGGCCGGTCCTACCTCGTGAGCGCCGACGGCGACCGGGTGACGCTGTGCGGCTACTCCGGGGAGGACAACGCCGAGATGCAGGCGCTCTACGCCGAGGCCTTCGGGGGCTGATCCTCCGTCCGCGTCAGCTCGGCTTCGGAGCTCCCTTGCGGGCGTAGCGGCTCCAGGTGATGGCCACGCACATCACCGCCCACGCGATGCCGATGGCGTAGAAGGTCGTCGGGCCGAGCGTGGTGACGCCGATCCCGAAGAAGAAGGGGCCGAAGGCCGCGATCGCGGCAGTCCAGCCGATCACGCCACCGGCCTGCCGCTTCTCGAAGATCATCGGCATCTGCTTGAAGGTCGAGGCGTTGCCGATCCCGGCGAACAGGAAGATCGCGAGCATCCCCCACAGGAACTGGTCGAAGTCGCGCTCCAACGCGGCGGCCGAGCTGGCGTCCGGGGTCAGCGCGGGCAGGGTGAACGCGATCGAGACGATCAGTCCCACGCCCGAGACGAGCGTCCACACCGCACCCCCCGTCCGGTCCGTCAACGGCGCGAAGAGCACCCGCGCCCCGGCTCCGACCAGCGGCCCGAGGAAGACGTACTTCACCACGTCGGGGACGGCGTAGCCGTCGATGAGCACCTGTGCCTCGGCGCCGGTGCCGGAGACGATGTCGGCGTTGCCGATGCCGTAGAGGTTCGCCATGAGGAGGCCGAACTGGGCGGCCAGGCCGGAGAACGTGCCGAACGTCATGATGTAGAGCAGCGTCATCAGCCACGTGTCCACGTTGCCGAAGATGTCGAACTGCTGGCGCACGTTGGCCTTGATCGGCACCGACTTGAGCATCGTCCAGGCGAGCACCGACGAGAGGACCATCAGGGGGATCCAGATGAACGCGGCGTTCTGGTACCACACGTCTTGAGCCGCAGCGCCCGGCATCGAGATGGACTGGGTGCTTCCGAAGAACGCGAGCGCCGAGAAGCCGATGAAGTACGGCGTGAGCAGCTGCACCGCCGAGACGCCGAAGTTGCCGAGCCCGGCCTGCAGGCCGAGGGCCGTGCCCTGCTTGGACTTCGGGAAGAAGTAGGAGGTGCTGGGCATGAACCCGGAGAACGCGCCACCGCCGATGCCGGCCAGGAAGGCCAGCACCATCAGCTCCCAGTAGGGCGCCGTCGGTTCCTGGACGCGCACCCCCCAGCCCAGCGTGGAGAAGATCAGCAGCAGCGACGTGAGGGTGACCATCTTGCGCGTCCCCATCAGGGGAGGCAGGAGCATCCAGACCAGGCGGAAGAGACCGGCCGAGAGCCCGGGCATCGCCGCCATCCAGTAGAGCTGGTTGGTGCTGAAGCTGTAGCCGAGCGGGTTGAGCTTGGGGATCAGGGCGCTGGGCAGGAACCAGGCGACGAACGCGAGGAACAGGGCGAAAGTGGTCACCCAGAGCGTCCGCCACGCGAGCGGCTTGTCCCAGGTCTCCTCGTTCTCGGGGTCCCAGGACTCCAGCCACTCGCCGCCGGACCGGGTCTCTCGGGTGGTGCTCATGCCAGTGCCTCCTCGGGCGCTCGGACGACAGGATTCTCGGAGGGCGGGCTCTCCAGGTGGCGGGCCAGCTCGGGGGACTCCTGGTGGAGCATGTGGACGACCGTCCAGTGCATCCACACGGCGCACACCGCCGTGAGCACGAACAGGACGAAGAAGGTGCTGGACGGGAAACCCGACCAGGACTTGGTGTAGGCGAACAACGGTGGGAGGACGAAGCCCCCCAGCCCGCCCAGCATCCCCACCAGGCCGCCGACGGCGCCGACGTCGTGGGGGAAGTACTCGGGGATGTGCTTGAAGACGGCTGCCTTGCCGATCCCCATCGCGCAGCCCAGGAGGAAGACCAGGACGGCGAAGGGGACCAGTCCCAAGGAGTAGGCGAGGTGCTGCGTCTGCGAGCCGTCCGGGTGGCTGATGACGATGTGGCCGTTCGGCATCATCAGCAGTCCGTTCGTGACGAGCATGGCCGCGAAGGTCCAGTAGATGACCCGACGAGCCCCGAACCGGTCGGAGAGCGATCCGCCGAAGGGCCTCAACAGCGACGCGGGGAAGATGTAGGTCGCGGTGAGCAGGGCAGCGGTCTGCAGCGTCACGTCGAAGTTGTCCATGTAGTAGGTGGGCAGCCACGCAGCCAGGGCGACGTACGCGCCGAAGACGGCCACGTAGTAGAGGCTGAAGCGCCACACCCGCACCAGGCGCAGCGGACGCACCTGCTCGCGCAGCGGCCGGCCCGTGCCGGGAGCCCGGTCCTCGCTCGGCGTGCCGAACCACACCAGCGCGGCCATCACGACCAGCAGGACGGCGTACACGACAGGCACGAGCCGCCACCCGCCGTCGACGAACCCGAAGTAGGTCGCCCCGGCGGTGCCGGCGATCAGCGGCGGTCCGATGAACTTGGTGACGGAGGCGCCGACGTTGCCGGCGCCGAAGAGGCCGAGGGCGAATCCCTGGTGCTCACGCGGCTGCCACGCCGAGTTCCACGCGATGCCGGCGGAGAAGGCGTTGCCGGCGAAGCCGACGAGGAAGGCGAGCACGAGGAGCATCGCGTAGGACTCGACGCGGGAGACGAGGAAGGCCGGCACGGCGGTCGCGAGCAGCAGGGCCGTCAGCACCTTGCGGCCGCCGATCCGGTCCGTGAGCATGCCTGTCGGCAGCCGCCACAGCGACCCGTTCAGCGCCGCCACCGCGACCACCCATGAGAGCTGCACCTCGGTCAGCCCGAACTCCGTCTGGATCGGTTTGCCGAGGATCCCGAACATCAGCCACACGGCGAACATCAGCGTGAACGCCACCGTGGACAGCCACAGCACCCGGCTCCGACCAGTGGTCGTGTCGCTCATCTGGGTCCCTTCGGGTCGGGGCGGACGCTGTCCACCATGGCGGAATCTAGGACGGTTCGGAACCGTCTCGGCATCTGTCAGGACCTAGGTCCCGGATCGGCGGGACCTAGTCCCTGACTCGGTCGAGGGGGTGGCCGGGGACCGATCGGCCCCCCTAGGGTCGAGCTGCGGGGTCGCCCCGCTGTGCGTGCTGAGCAGACCATCGGACCGAAAGGCGTCCACGTGACCGACCTCGAGAACCAGCTGCAGAGGGCCCTGATCGGTGGGCGCCGCTTCTTCACCAAGGCCGAGGTGAGCGAGGACCAGCGCAGCCTGCACAAGAAGGGCGGGCGCGAGGGTGACGTGTTCTACCGGGACCGGTGGAGCCACGACAAGGTGGTCCGCTCGACGCACGGGGTGAACTGCACCGGGTCCTGCTCGTGGAAGGTCTACGTCAAGGACGGGATCATCACCTGGGAGGCGCAGCAGACCGACTACCCGAGCGCCGGGGCCGACCGTCCCGAGTACGAGCCCCGCGGCTGCCCGCGCGGCGCCGCGTTCAGCTGGTACACCTACAGCCCCACCCGGGTGCGCTACCCCTACGTCCGCGGCGTGCTGCTCGACCTGTACCGCGCGGCCAAGCAGCAGCACGGCGACCCGGTCGTGGCCTGGGGCTCGATCGTGCAGGACGAGGAGAAGGCGCGGGCGTACAAGAAGGCCCGGGGCAAGGGCGGCCTGGTCCGCGCGTCGTGGGACGAGGTCGCCGAGATCATCGCTGCGGCCCACGTCTACACCGTCAAGCGATGGGGGCCCGACCGGATCGCTGGGTTCTCGCCGATCCCCGCCATGTCACCGGTCTCCTACTCCTCGGGCTCGCGCTTCCTCGAGCTCATCGGCGCCCCGATGCTGTCGTTCTACGACTGGTACGCCGACCTTCCCAACGCCTCACCGCAGATGTTCGGCGACCAGACAGACGTCCCGGAGTCGGGCGACTGGTGGGACGCGGGATACCTGATGATGTGGGGCTCCAACGTCCCGACCACGCGTACGCCGGACGCGCACTGGATGACCGAGGCGCGCTACCGCGGCCAGAAGGTCATCGCCGTCGCGCCCGACTACGCCGAGAGCGTGAAGTTCGCCGACGAGTGGGTCAGCCCGGCGCCCGGCACCGACGGCGCGCTCGCGATGGGGATGGGGCACGTCATCCTCAAGGAGTTCTTCGTCGACGCCACCACGCCCTTCTTCGCCGACTACACCAAGCAGTTCACCGACCTGCCGCACCTGGTGTGCCTCGAGCCCTCCCCGGACGGCTCGTACCGCCCCGGCAAGTTCCTCGTCGAGGGCGACCTGGGCGGGACGAGCGAGAACGCCATGTGGAAGCCCGCGCTCATCGACGCCGGCACCGGCGAGGTGCGGATCCCGCACGGCTCGATCGGGGACCGCTTCGGCGAGGAGGGCATCGGGAAGTGGAACCTCGAGCTGGGCGACATCGACCCGGCGCTGAGCATGTACCGCGACCACCAGGGCGGCACCCGCGAGGCCGTCGAGCTCGAGCTCCCGCGCTTCGACGCGGCCGACGGCAAGGTCGTCCACGAGCGGCGCGGTGTCCCGGTCGCCCGCGTCGGTGACCGCGTCGTCACGACCGTGCTCGACCTGCTGCTCGCCCAGTACGGCGTGGCGCGCGAGGGCCTGCCGGGCCAGTGGCCGCGCACCGACGAGTCGGACCCGCACGGCTACGACGACCCCGCCGTGCCGGCCACCCCGGCGTGGCAGGAGCAGCACACCGGTGTCCCCGCGAGCCAGGTCACCCGCCTGGCGCGGGAGTGGGCGCAGAACGCCATCGACAGCAACGGGCGCGGGATGATCCTGCTCGGGGCGGGGGTCAACCACTGGTTCCACTCCGACCAGATCTACCGCGCGATCCTGCTGCTCACCACGATCACCGGCACGCAGGGACGCAACGGCGGCGGCTGGGCGCACTACGTCGGGCAGGAGAAGATCCGCCCGATCATGGGCTTCCAGCACATGGCCTTCGCCCTGGACTGGCACCGCCCGCCGCGCCACATGAACCAGGCGGCGTACTGGTACGTGAACACCTCCCAGTACCGCTACGACACGTTCAGCGCCGACGACCTCGACGCCGGGACGGGGGTCTTCGCGGGACGGTCGGTGATGGACCTGCTGGCCCAGTCGGTGCGACTGGGGTGGTCGCCGTCGTACCCGACGTTCGACCGCAGCAGCCTGCAGCTCGCCGACGACGCCGAGGCGGCGGGGATGGACGCGCCGGCGTACGTCGCCTCCGAGCTGAAGGCCGGCACCCTCCGCTTCGCGGTGGAGGACCCCGAGCACGAGGACAACCACCCGCGGATCCTGTCGTTGTGGCGCTCGAACCTGCTCGGCTCCTCGGCCAAGGGCAACGAGTACTTCCTGCGCCACCTGCTCGGCACCGACTCGGCCGCGACCGCGGTGGAGGCGCCGCCCGACCAGCGGCCGCAGGACGTGGTGTGGGCCGAGAAGGCGGCCGAGGGCCGCCTCGACCTGCTGATGACGATCGACTTCCGGATGACCTCGTCGACGATCTTCAGCGACGTCGTGCTGCCGGCGGCGACCTGGTACGAGAAGCACGACCTGTCGACCACCGACATGCACCCGTTCGTGCACTCCTTCAACCCCGCCATCGCCCCGCCGTGGCAGACCAAGTCCGACTGGGACACCTGGAAGGTCATCGCGAAGAAGTTCTCCGAGCTGGCGGTCGACCACCTGGGGACGCGCAAGGACGTGATCGCCAAGCCGCTGTGGCACGACACCCCGGAGGCGATGGCGAGCGAGCACGGCGTGGTGCAGGACTGGAAGACCGGGGAGGTCGACCCGATCCCCGGCAAGACCATGCCGGTGATCGCCGTGGCCGAGCGGGACTACACCGCGGTCTACGAGAAGATGACGTCAATCGGCCCGCTGCTGGAGAAGGTCGGCATGCTCACCAAGGGCGTCGCCTACGACGTCAAGCGGGAGGTCGAGATCCTGCGCACCCGCAACGGTGTCGCGCGCAGCGGCGCCGGCGCCGGCCAGCCCCGGGTCGAGACGGACGTCCAGATGGCCGACGCGATGCTCCACCTCGCCGGCGTCTCGAACGGGCACCTCGCGACGCAGGGCTTCCGGTTCCTGGAGAAGCGGACCGGCACGGAGCTCGCCGACCTCGCTGCCGAGCACGAGGGCAAGCAGATCACCTTCGCCGACACCCAGGTCGCGCCGGTGCCGGTGATCACCTCGCCGGAGTGGTCCGGCTCGGAGTCGGGCGGGCGGCGCTACAGCCCGTTCACGATCAACATCGAGCGGAAGAAGCCCTTCCACACCCTGACCGGTCGCCAGCAGTTCTACGTCGACCACGACTGGTTCCTGGGGATGGGCGAGATGCTCCCGGTCTACCGGCCGCCGCTCAACATGACGGCGCTCTTCGGCGAGGCCCCCATCGGCGAGCAGAACGAGCTCGGCGTCTCGGTGCGCTACCTGACCCCGCACAACAAGTGGTCCATCCACTCCGAGTACCAGGACAACCTGTTCATGCTCTCGCTCTCGCGCGGCGGGCAGTCGGTCTGGGTCTCGGACCGTGACGCGGCCAAGGTCGGGATCAAGGACAACGACTGGATCGAGATGGTCAACCGCAACGGCGTCGTCGCTGCACGGGCCATCGTGAGCCACCGGATGCCGGAAGGAACGGTGTACATGCACCACGCACAGGACCGGCTCATCGACGTGCCCCTCACCGAGCGCGACGGCAAGCGTGGGGGCATCCACAACAGCCTCACGCGCGTGCTGATGAAGCCCAACCACATCGTGGGTGGCTATGCCCAGCTCGCCTACTTCTTCAACTACATCGGACCGATCGGCAACAACCGCGACGAGGTCACGATGATCCGCAAGCGGACCGCCCCGGTCGAGTACTGAGCGGACGAGGAGCGACTGACATGCGCGTGATGGCTCAGATGGCCATGGTGATGAACCTCGACAAGTGCATCGGGTGCCACACCTGCTCGGTGACCTGCAAGCAGGCCTGGACCAACCGGACCGGCATGGAGTACGTCTGGTTCAACAACGTCGAGACCCGGCCCGGCCTGGGCTACCCCAGGACGTACGAGGACCAGGACGAGTGGCAGGGCGGGTGGGTCCGCAAGCCCAACGGCCGCCTCGACCTCCGCGCGGGTGGTCGGTGGAAGAAGCTGTTCACCATCTTCTCCAACCCCAAGCTGCCCTCGATCGAGGACTACTACGAGCCGTGGACCTATGACTACGAGACGCTCCTCAACTCGCCGCAGACCGACACGTTCCCGGTGGCCCGGCCCAAGAGCCTGATCTCCGGCAAGAACATGAACGTCGAGTGGTCGGCCAACTGGGACGACGACCTCGGCGGCTCGCTGGAGCACGCGGCGCGCGACGTGATGTTCAAGGGCATCGAGGACAAGGTCAAGCTCGAGTTCGAGGAGACCTTCATGTTCTACCTGCCGCGCATCTGCGAGCACTGCCTCAACCCCTCCTGCGCCGCGTCGTGCCCCAGCGGCGCGATCTACAAGCGCGAGGAGGACGGCATCGTCCTGGTCGACCAGGACCGCTGCCGCGGCTGGCGGATGTGCGTCTCGGGCTGCCCGTACAAGAAGGTCTACTTCAACCACAAGACCGGCAAGGCCGAGAAGTGCACGTTCTGCTACCCGCGCATCGAGGTCGGGATCCCGACCGTGTGCTCGGAGACCTGTGTGGGTCGGCTGCGCTACATCGGGCTGATGCTCTACGACGCCGACGCGGTCCTCGAGGCTGCCGCGGTCGAGGACGAGCACGCCCTCTACGAGGCGCAGCGCAAGGTCTTCCTCGACCCCCGGGACCCCGAGGTCGAGCGAGCGGCCCTCGCGGCGGGCATCGAGGCGGACTGGATCGAGGCGGCGAAGAAGTCGCCGGTGCTGCGGCTGATCACCGACTACAAGGTCGCACTGCCCCTGCACCCGGAGTACCGCACGATGCCGATGGTCTGGTACATCCCGCCGTTGTCGCCCGTGGTGGACGTGGTCAAGGAGACCGGCGTGGACGCGGAGGACCGGAGCAACCTGTTCGCCGCGATCGACACCCTGCGGATCCCCGTCGAGTACCTCGCCAACCTCTTCACCGCGGGCGACGTCGAGCCCGTGACCGGGGTGCTCAAGAAGCTCGCCGCGATGCGGTCCTACATGCGCGACATCAACCTGGGGCGTGAGACCGACCCGTCCATCCCCGCCGCCGTCGGCATGACCGAGGAGGAGATGTACGAGATGTTCCGCCTGCTGGCGATCGCCAAGTACGCCGATCGCTACGTCATCCCTCCGGCCCACGCGGAGCAGGCCCACGCGCTCGAGGAGCTGGCCACCGATTGCTCGGTCGACTTCGACGCCGCCGGCTCGTACTACGACCAGGCGCTGCTGGGCGAGGGTGCGGGCTACCCGACGCCGGTCGCGGTGGAGAACTTCCGGATGCTCCAGGACCGGCAGACCGCTGACACGGTCGCCTCACCGGACGACAAGTCGTCTCGGGTGAACCTGCTCAACTGGGACGGCAAGGGGACACCCGAGGGCTTGTTCCCCCCACGTGAGGACGGAGGCGAGCGGTGATGTTCCGGCGCAGGAGCACCCACAGTCGCCGCGAGGACGCGGCGAGGACCTGGGCCGTCTGCTCGGTCCTGCTCGACTACCCGACCGAGGAGCTGGTCTCCTCCCTCGACGAGCTCGAGGCACTGGTCGCCGACGACCCCCACCTCGTGCCGCTCATCGATCACATGCGGGGGCGGACCCTCGCAGAGCTGCAGCAGGACTACGTCGCCACCTTCGACCACACCCGCAAGTGCGCGCTCTACCTCACCTACTTCGCCTACGGCGACACGCGCAGGCGGGGCGCGGCGCTCGTGGCCTTCAAGGAGGCCTACCGCCGCGGGGGCGTCGAGTGGTCCGAGGAGCACGGCGAGCTGCCCGACCACCTGTGCGCCGTGCTCCAGTTCGGCGCCACCGTCGACGTGGCGATCGCGCGCCAGCTGCTGGAGGACCACCGGGCGGGGGTGGAGATGCTGCGCATCGCCCTCGCCGGCTGGCGCAACGACGACGGCTCGGTGGGCTCGCCGTGGGCGGGTGCCCTGGCGGCCGTCTCGGGCACCCTGCGCGAGCTGGCCGGCGACGAGGCCGAGGCCGTACGCCGTCTCGTCGAGCAGGGCCCCCCTGCCGAGGAGGTCGGACTGTCCGGCTACGGCGCGGACCCGGCCCTGTCCACCGGCCCGGCCCTCATCTCCACCGCGACCATCCCCGTAGGAGCCCCCCGATGACCGTGTTCCTCTGGGTGATCGTCCCCTACCTGTGCCTCGCGGTCTTCGCGGTCGGCCACGTCTGGCGATACCGCTACGACAAGTTCGGCTGGACCACGCGGTCCTCCCAGCTCTACGAGGACCGGCTCCTGCGGCTGGGCTCGCCGCTGTTCCACTTCGGGATGCTCGGCGTGGTCGGCGGCCACGTCATCGGGCTGCTCATCCCCCGGTCGTGGACCGAGGCAGTCGGGATCGACGACCACCTCTACCACTACGCCGCTGTCGGCGGCGGGCTCGTCGCCGGCTTCATGGCGCTCGTGGGCATGGTGATCCTGATCTACCGCCGCCGCACCGTCGGCCCGGTGTTCTCCGCGACCACCGTGATGGACAAGGTGATGTACGCCTTCCTGGCCGCCGCCATCGTGCTGGGGATGTGGAACACGATCGCCGGGTCGATCTTCAGCCTCGGAGGGGAGTACAACTACCGCGAGGGCGTCTCGGTCTGGTACCGCTCGTTCCTGGCCTTCCAGCCCGACGCCGAGCTGATGGCCGAGGCGCCGATCGGGTTCAAGCTCCACGCCCTCGTCGCGTTCGGGCTCTTCGCGCTCTGGCCGTTCACCCGGCTGGTGCACGTGTTCTCCGCACCCATCGGCTACCTGACCCGCCCCTACATCGTCTACCGCTCCCGCGACTCCCGCCCCGGCCAGCCCGGCAGCACGCCGACGCGGCGCGGCTGGGACCGGGTGGGGTGAGGGACGTGTGCGAGTACTGCGGCTGTCGCACGGTCCCGGCCGTCCGCGAGCTGATGGAGGAGCACGACGCGATCATCGAGGACGCGGGCGACGTACGCACCGCGCTCCTCTCCGGTGACCGGGCCGCGACCGTCGCCCGGCTGCAGCATCTCGCCAGCCATCTGGACCCGCACGTCCACCGTGAGGAGGTCGGCATCTTCGCCGCGCTCCGCGCTCAGGGGGACTGGAGCGAGGAGGTCGCCGAGCTCGAGGGCGAGCACCGCGACCTCGACGGCGCGATCGCGGACCTCGACCCCGCGGACCCCTCCTTCGGCACCCGGGTCCTCGCGTTCCTGGAGTCGCTCGAGGAGCACGTCGAGCGCGAGAACCTCGGGATCTTCCCGGTCTCGGTGGTCACCCTGGGCGCCTCCGGGTGGGACACCGTGGCAGAGGCGCACCGCGAGACGCCGACGTTCCTGACCACCTGAGCCCACTGCCACCGCATCACGTGAGGACACCGCACATGGAATCGACATCCCTGACCAGCCTGGTCGACGACCAGCTCGCCGAGGCCCGGGAGGCGAGCAGCGGGCGGGCGGCGGTGACCGTCTTCGGCGGGCGCGAGCACGACCTCCGGCAGACCCTGATCGCCCTGGCGGCCGGCCGGTCCCTCGGTGAGCACGAGGCGCCGGGGGAGGCGACCCTGCAGGTCCTCCTCGGCACGGTGCGGCTCACGGCCGGTGGGGACGCGTGGGAGGGCAGCGCCGGCGACCACCTGGTGATCCCGCCGCACCGGCACGACCTGCACGCCGTGACCGACGCGGCGGTGCTGCTCACCGTCGCGTCACGCGCCTGACCCGTAGCGTGGCGCCATGACGGTCGGGCTCCTCCTCGCTGCCGGCGCCGGGCGTCGCTTCGGCGGCCCGAAGGCGCTGGCTCGCGAGCCCGACGGCACGTCGTGGCTGCTCCGGTCCGTGCAGGCGCTGCGGCCCTGCGCGGAGATCGTGGTCGTGCTCGGCGCCGAGGCGGAGCGGGCTGCCGCGCTGCTGCCGATGTCGGTCTCGCGGGTCCGCGCCGACGACTGGGCCGAGGGGATGGGCGCCTCGTTGCGCGCTGGGCTCCTCGCCCTCGACCCGACCGACCACGACGTCGCGCTCGTGTCGCTGGTCGACCTGCCCGACGTCGACGCGGCCGTCGTGGCCCGCCTCGTCGCGGCTGCCACCGGGCCTGACGTCCTCGCGCGGGCGGCGTACGACGGGGTGCCGGGGCACCCGGTGCTGCTCGGGCGCGAGCACTGGGCCGGGGTGGTCGAGACCTCGACCGGTGACCGTGGTGCGCGCGACTACCTCGCCTCCCACGAGGTCGCGCTGGTCGAGTGCGGCGACCTGGCCACCGGCGCCGACGTCGACGCGCGCTGAGGCCTGTCCGCCGACCCAACGTCCGGCCAACGTGCCGGGTCGTAGCCTGACGCCATGGACCAAGGCATGGACCGAGCGATGGACTCCGCCGCAGACGTGGCCGCCCGGCTCGGCGCCACCGGGTACCTCGCCGACCAGGAGCTGGCCACGGTCGTCTTCCTGGCCTCGCGGATGCAGCGGCCGCTGCTGCTGGAGGGCGAGCCGGGCACCGGCAAGACCGCCCTCGCCGAGGCCCTCGCGCAGAGCCTCGACCTGCCGCTGGTGCGCCTGCAGTGCTACGAGGGGATCGACGCCAGCCAGGCGCTCTACGACTGGGACTTCCCGCGCCAGATCCTGCACCTGCGCGCCCTGGAGGCCGCCGGCGACGTCGACTCCGACGAGGCCGAGAAGAGCCTGTACGACGAGCGCTTCCTGCTCGCGCGACCGGTGCTCGCCGCGCTGCGCCAGGCTCCGGCGGTGCTGCTGGTCGACGAGGTGGACCGCGCCGACGACGAGTTCGAGGCCTTCCTGCTCGAGGTGCTCTCGACGTGGCAGGTCACCATCCCCGAGTTCGGCACCGTCACCGCCCCCGAGCCGCCGCTCGTGGTGCTCACCTCCAACCGCACCCGCGAGCTGCACGACGCGCTGAAGCGGCGCTGCCTCTATCACTGGATCGACCACCCGGGCCTGGACCGCGAGGTGCAGATCGTCCGCTCGCGTGCCCCCGAGGTCAGCGAGACCCTGGCCCGCCAGGTCGTCGGCCTGGTCCAGCAGCTGCGCGCCCGCGACGACCTGCTCAAGCCGCCCGGCGTCGCGGAGACCCTCGACTGGGCGCGGGCGCTGACCTACCTCGGGGCCGCCGAGCTGGACCTGGCGTCCGCCGCTGCGACCCTCGGTGCGCTGCTGAAGTACCGCGAGGACGCCGACCGGGTGAAGGCCGCGCTGGACCGGATGCTGGCGAGATGAGCCCCGTGTCGACGACCGCCGAGCCGCACGCCGCGGACGAGGTGCTGCTCGGTTTCGCGCGCGCCCTGCGCGCCTCCGGCGTCGCGGTGACGCAGGACCGGGCGATGGGCTACCTCGCCGCCGTCGCCGAGGTGGGGGCCGACGACCGGCAGGCGACCTACTGGGCCGGGCGCGCGACGCTGTGCAGCTCGCCCGACGACCTCGCCCGCCACGACCAGGTCTTCGCCGCGTGGTTCGACACGCGCGACGGCCTGCCGACCGCCCGGCCGCGGGAGGCCTCGCAGCCGGCGACGGCCCACATGCTGCCCGACACCGAGACCAGCGGCGGTGGCGACGACGAGGACGCCGAGGTGGTGCGGGCCGCGGCCTCCGCGGCGGAGGTGCTCCGCCACCGCGACGTGGCCTCGCTCGACGCTGCCGAGAAGCGGCGCCTGGCCGGGATGTTCGTCCGGCTCTCGCTGCGCCCGCCGAGTCGGCGTACGGCCCGGCACCGGAGGTGGCACCGCGGCCAGGTCGACGCCTCGCGCACGCTGCGGCACTCGCTGCGCCAGATGGGGGAGCCCGGCGAGATCGCCTGGCGCCGCCGCGGGATCCGGCCACGCCGGGTGGTGCTGCTGCTCGACGTGAGCGGCTCCATGACGGCGTACGCCGACGCGCTGCTGCGCCTGTCGCACCGGCTGACCCAATCGGCGCGTGCCGGCGGCGGCACGGTCGAGACCTTCACCGTCGGCACGCGCCTCACCCACGTCACCCGTGCCCTGCGCTCGCCCGACCCTGACCGCGCCCTCGCGGCCGCCGGCGAGGTGGTGCCGGACTGGTCGGGCGGCACGCGCCTGGGCGAGACGCTGCAGGTCTTCCTCGACCGCTGGGGCCAGCGCGGGATGGCCCGCGGGGCGGTCGTGGTCGTCTTCAGCGACGGGTGGGAGCGCGGCGACGCGGCCCTGCTCGGCGAGCAGATGGCCCGGCTGCAGCGCATCGCCCACCGCGTCGTGTGGGTCAACCCGCACCGCGGCAAGGCGGGCTACGAGCCGCTCCAGGGCGGCGTCGTGGCGGCGCTGCCCCACTGCGACGACTTCCTCGCCGGGCACTCCCTGGCGACCTTCGCCGACCTCACGGAGGTGATCGCACGTGCGTGACGTGCTGCCCGAGCTGATGCAGTGGTGGGAGGCCGGCGAGACGATCGGCGTCGGCACCGTGGTCGCGACCTTCCGGTCCGCGCCCCGCCCCGCCGGCGCCTCGATGCTGGTCGGGCCCGACGAGTCGGCCGTCGGCTCGGTGTCCGGTGGCTGCGTCGAGGGCGCGGTCTACGAGCTCGCCCAGACGGTGGTGGCCTCGGGGGAGCCGGTGCTGGAGAGGTACGGCGTCTCCGACGACGACGCCTTCGCGGTCGGGCTGACCTGCGGCGGGATCCTGGACGTCTTCGTCGAGCAGGTCTCGCGCGAGACCTTCCCGCAGCTGGGTGACGTGGCCGCCGACATCGAGGCCGGGCGACCGGTGGCGCTCGCGACCGTCATCGAGCACCCCGACCCTGCGTGGGTGGGCCGGCGCATGGTCGTACGCCCCGACGTCCCCGCCGACGGCAGCCTCGGCTCGCCACGGGCCGACGCGGCCGTCCACGACGACGCCCTCGGCCTGCTGGCCGCCGGCACCAACGCGACGCTGACCTACGGGCCCGACGGCGAGCGCCGCGGCGAGGGGATGCGGGTCTTCGTGTGGGGCTTCGCGCCCAAGCCGCGCATGCTGGTCTTCGGTGCCATCGACTTCGCTGCCGCCGTCGCCAAGGTGGGGTCGTTCCTCGGCTACCACGTCACGGTGTGCGACGCGCGGCCCGTCTTCGCGACGAGCTCGCGCTTCCCGGGCGCCGACGAGGTGGTCGTCGACTGGCCGCACCGCTACCTCAGTGCCGAGCTCGACGCCGGGCGCATCGACCGCCGCACCGTCCTCGCGGTCCTCACCCACGACCCGAAGTTCGACGTTCCGCTGCTCGAGGTCGCGCTGCGTCTCGACGACGACGTCCGCCCGGGCTACATCGGCGCCATGGGCTCACGGCGCACGCACGAGGAGCGGATGGCGCGGCTGGTCGAGGCGGGGCTCCGCGACGCCGAGCTCGCGCTGCTCTCCTCGCCGATCGGCCTCGACCTGGGGGCGCGCACGCCCGAGGAGACGGCCGTGTCGATCGCCGCGGAGATCGTGGCCCGCCAGTGGGGCGGGTCAGGCGAGCGGCTCGCCGCGACCGAGGGGCGCATCCACCACGACGACTGACGGGTGCGGACGTTCAACGAGCGGCGAATTGGCCCTTTCGGGTGACCCGACCTATGGTCTCCGGGATGTTTTTTCCAGCCGCGTTGCCCCGTGTCCTCGTCCGGTCGACCGCACTCCTCCTCGCGGCCCTGCTGCTGATCACCGGTGTCTCGCCGGGCGCGTCGGCAGCCGAGGCGCGTGAGCAGGAGCGCTCGCAGGCGGCGGCCGCAGGCCCCGCCGGCCGCTTCACGGTGGCCACGCTCAACCTGCGCAAGGGGATGCGGGTGCCGGGCATGCGGCACGACATCGGTCGGGTCCTGAGCGGTGGCGCCTCGGTCATCGGGTTCCAGGAGCGGCTGTTCAGCCGGCCGGCGCTGCGTGCGTCGCTGCCGAAGTCGTGGACGCTGCTGATGCCGGACGGCCCGACCGGCACCGACGACAACCCGATCGCGTTCGACAAGGACGTCTGGGAGCTCGAGAAGACCTGGTCGGCCCTCCTCACCGGCAAGACCTGGCGGCGTCAGACCGGCCGGATCGCCCACGACCAGTACGGCGTGGTGGCAGTGCTTCGGAATCGTGCGAGCGGTCACGTCATCCGCGCGGTGAGCTTCCACCTGCCCAACCACCTCCACAACCGGCGCACAGGCGGTCCCAACTGGGCCAACCGCGGCGGCGTCGAGGCCATGTGGCGGATGGCGGCCCGGGTCCGCTTCATCGCCCAGGACGCTCCCGAGGCGCACCAGTTCGTCGGGATGTGCGACTGCAACGTCACCGAGAACCGCGACACCACCGACCACCTCGTGAAGGGCCGGATCACCCGGCCGCTGCGCCTGGAGACCAACTACACCGGTCGCAAGGGCGGGTCGGGCATCGACTACGTGATGGGCGAGCGCGCCTCGGACTTCCGCATCCGTTCCTACCGCTCCTACCGCGACCTGGTCACCGACCACCCGGGCATCGTCGCCACCTTCGCGCGCAAGCGCTGAGCGGGGCGGCTCACGACGGTCGGGGTTCCGCGGCAACTCAGGGATTTCGTCAGGCTCACTCTGTCGCGTGTCGGACGTGAGTCGTGCACCGTGCGCGGCGAAGAAGCAGCCTTTCGTCAGTGCTCTGAACGCCGGCATCAGCAAGGCGCTCCGGACCGCGGACCGGTCGTTCGATGTCCGCGACGAGGAAGTCGAACTGGTCAAGATCGTCGCCCTCGTCGTCGTGACTCGGACGATGAGCATGCGCACATCGTCTCCCGCGCCGCCCCGACGCGGGCAGACGTGGCGCATCGCGGCTGACCCGGGCGTTCGCGTGGAAGGCTGCGGTCATGGCGAACCGTTGGGTGAAGTTCCGCTGGCAGGAGTCGCGAGGCGATGAGTACGCCCACTGGGGGCCTTCGACCTGGTTCCTCGAGGTGGACTCTGACACGTGGCCGGTTCGCCAGGTCGAGGTCTACGACTCCGGCCCATCGCTTCGCTATGGCCCAGCGCATGAGACCGATGAGTACGGCGGTCTCGGTCAGGCACGTGTGTGTGACGCCGATGACAGCTGGCCGTTCGTTTGGATCAGCTCAGACGAGTTCGAGGCGGCGTGGCACGACGGCGAGTGATGCCCCCATGTCGGGATGAGCGCGCACACGTCGAACGGGTCCCGACGGCTACCCCAGGACGCGCCTGAGACAGACGCCCAGTCCAAGTGTGAGACGAACACCACGACGCCTTCCGCTGCTAGGCCCTCCTGCACCACTACCTACATTTGCGGCGGGTGCGAGTGCAAGCATCGAGTCTCGTTGGCCACGTCAGTGAGGGTACGAGAAGCCGCCGCCCGCATGGCCCCGGCCATGTCTGCGACCCCGCCACCTGGCAGGCGGCGGGGTGTGGGGCGGGGTCATCTTCGGGGTGACGGGATTCCCGGTGGGCCGGGGTCCGGTGGGTCGAGTGCAGTGGTGCCGTCACGGTCGCGGCGGTAACGGTGCCCATGAGGGCTGGTCCACTCGAACACCCCGGGCGCGGTCATCTCGTAGCGCCAGGCGGAGTGGGTCTTGAGGCGGTGGTGGAACCGGCACAAGGCCCCGAGGTTCTCGGTCTCCGTCGGTCCGGGCTGAGGTCTGCCCTCCGCCTCGGCGTTGTGGTCGTACTCGATGACGTGGTCGACGTCGCACCCCCGCGCTGGTCGACTGCACCACGGAAAGACGCACACGCGATCGCGGAGAGCCACGTGCTCGCGGATCCGGTCCGGGATATCGTAACCCGGTGCTGCCTTCTCCTGGTTGAGGTCGATGACGGGCTTGACCGTGACCTTCGTCCGCGAATCGAGGCACCAGGACCTGAGCTGCTCGAGCAGGAGGAGTCGCTGGCCTTCCTCGAGCCTCCCGGTCGGGCCGAACACGGCGGTGTCGCCGGACAGGCTGGCGTCGAAGTGCGCGTGGAGGACGACCTCGCGAGCGGCGGGGAGGTCTGGTCTCGATACGCCGGCTCGTTCCTCACCGGCTACTCGACCACCAGCCGAGTCGCTAGCTGGTCGACCACCAGCAGAGTCGTGGAGGTCGAGGGCGGTCTGCGTCCGCGCCAGGTCACCCAGCGCCTTCGCCCGACGTGCGTCGAGCGGCAGCTCGGACCCGAGGGCCTTCTGGGCGGCGGCTCCGTGAGCGAGGGCCTGGTGGAGGTCGAGCCCGTCGGCGAGGTCGACCTCGGCCTCGAGCCGCACGGTCCCGGCGAAGTGCACGTCCTGGTCGTGGATGGTGACGTGGCGCGGGTCCACGTGGAGGTAACCGTCTTCCGGGTCCGCGGCCGGGTCGGCGTCGGCGAGGTCGTAGCGCTTGATCGCCTCCGCCACGAGTCGGTCCAGCTGCGCGGGGCCGATCTTCCCCGCGACGGCGGCGACCTGGGCGTCGACGAACCGGGCCGCCTCGACCGTCAACGCTGGCGTCGAATGGATCGTCACCTCGGCGACGGCACGCGCACGCCACGCAGGGACGCGTCCGGCGTGGACCTGGCCCCATAGGCGCGGGAGGCGGTGGCGCAGCTCGAGGGCGTGGCCGATGAGCTTCTTCGCCGCGGTCGAGGAGATCCCGAGGACCGTGCCGAGCTCGGCGACGCAGAACTCCGCGACCAACGGCGTACCCGGACCGGCGATGGGTTCCGCGTGCTCGCACCCCGGGACCATGAACGACGACGCGTCGTGGATCGACTCGGGTGGGTGCAGGTCGGCCCACCGGGCGGCGACCTCGAGGAGCTCCGCGGCGGCGCGGTCCTCGGCGGACTTCGAGTCGCGGGCGAGCGCGAGCAGGTCGGAAGCGGTGAGGTCCGCGACCTCACCTGCTCCGGGTCCTGCCAACGTCTCGATCATGCGTTCGATCCTATGGGAGCCCACCGACAGTAGGTCTCGATACGCCCGCTCGTTCCTCGCGGGCTACTCGACCGCCGAGTGGAGCCAGGCGCGGGCTGATTCGGCCACGCGTCCGAGCGAGTGGATGACGCGTTCCCTGTTGCGCTCATCACACCCGGGCTATGTTGGCCGCGACTCATCAGGAGTGGCCATGACCAGCGATGACCTGCACGCCCGCCGCGTGAGGGCGGTGCGCGCCTGGACGCAGTTCGTGTCCGCCGGCGAGGAGGAGGCCGAGGCCGCCGTCCGGCCCGAGATCCTGCGCAGCTGGCAGCTCTCGGGCGTGGTCTCGCCGACCGTGACCGAGGCGCCGCTCGCCGACGAGGGCGACACGGCGGAGTTCTGGAACACCTCGCCCCTGCAGACCGCGGTCCAGCGGGTCCAGGACGAGCTGCGTCGGACCGCCGAGGACGGCGACCTCGTCATCGCGGTCACCGACGAGCAGACCCGCATCCTGTGGACCTATGGCGGTCGCGTGATGCGTCGCAAGGCCGAGACGGTCAACTTCGTTCCGGGCGGTCGCTGGGACGAGGCCAGCGTCGGCACCAACGCGCTCGCCATCGCGGGACGCACTGCCGCACCGTCGATGGTGTTCAGCGCCGAGCACTACGCCGAGGTCGTGCACAACTGGGTGTGCTGGGCCGCTCCCGTCTTCGACCCCGCGACCGGTCGCTCCCTGGGCGTGATCGACCTGTCGACCACGTGGGACCGCACGCACCCGATCGGCCTCGCAACGGCACGGGTGATGGCCCGGCTGATCGAGGGTGCCCTGCCCGCCGACCGGCGTACGACGCACGTGGGGGCCGCCGGGCCCAGCGACCCCGGCCTCACGCTGACGCTCCTCGGCACGGCGGAGGTGTGGCTCGACGGCCAGCGGCTGCTGCTCAACCGGCGCCAGACCGAGATCCTCGCGCTGCTCGCGCTGCACCCCGAGGGGCTCTCGGTCGAGCACCTCCACGCGCTGCTCTACGGCGACTCGGCGGTCACCACCTCGACGCTCAAGGCCGAGGTCTCGCACCTGCGCGCCGCCCTGTCCGGCCAGCTGTCCTCGCGCCCTTACCGGCTGACGATGCCGGTGGCGACCGACATCGAGGAGGTGCAGCGGCTGCTGCGCCGCGGCGACGTACGCGCTGCCGTGCGCGCCTACGGTGGCGACCTGCTGCCCGGCACCGACTCCCCGGCGCTGGTGCAGATGGGCGACTACCTCGCGGTGAGCGTCCGGGAGGCGTTGCTGGCGCACCCGGACCCCGACGCCGTGCTGCGCTACAGCGAGCTCGCGCCCTACGACACCGCCGTCGTCGAGGCCTGCCTGGCGTCCCTGCCGGTGCACCACCCGATCGCCCCGCTGCTGAAGGGCAAGCTCGCGTCGGCGCGCTGAGACGGGCTGACCAGACCGACCTACCTCCGACCAACCACCGCGACCTAGGTTCGGCTCCAACGTGACCCGCCTCACACTGGACTCAACTGGGAGTGGCCTGATGACGAAGATCGAACTCACCGTCGACGGGGCTGCGGTCTCCGACGACGTCGAGCCGCGCATGCTGCTGGTGCAGTACCTCCGCGAGAAGCTCGGCAAGACCGGCACCGTGATCGGCTGCGACACCTCCAACTGCGGGGCGTGCACCGTGCACCTCGACGGCACGAGCGTGAAGTCGTGCAACGTGCTGGCCGTGCAGGCCAACGGCCGCACCGTCACCACGATCGAGGGGCTCGCCGACACGGCCGAGGGTGAGCTCCACCCCGTCCAGGAGTCGTTCCGCGAGTGCCACGGCCTCCAGTGCGGCTTCTGCACCCCCGGGATGATCATGCAGGCCGTCGACCTGCTCGGGGAGAACCCGAACCCGACCGAGGAGGAGGTGCGGCTCGGCATGGAGGGCAACCTCTGCCGCTGCACCGGCTACCACAACATCGTCAAGAGCGTGCTCCACGCAGCCGAAGGAGCCAAGGCATGACCGCCACCCAGGACCGTCCCGCCGCCGAGATCGGCAAGGACCGCCGCCGCAAGGAGGACCAGCGCCTCATCACGGGCCGCACGCGCTGGACCGACAACATCACCCTGCCGGGGATGCTGCACCTCGCGATGGTGCGCAGCCCCTTCGCCCACGCCACCATCACCTCGGTCGACGTCGAGGCCGCCAAGGCCTCGCCCAACGTCGTCGCGGTGCTGTCCGGCAAGGACTTCGGCGACGAGCTCGGCGTGTGCATCAACGCCTGGCCCATCACGCCCGACCAGAAGACCCCCGGCCACTCGCCGATGCCCGCCGACCGCGTGGCCTTCGCCGGCGAGATCGTCGCCGTCGTGGTCGCGCGCAGCGCTGCCGAGGCCCGCGACGCCGCGGAGCTCGTCGACGTCGAGTACGACGAGCAGCCCGCCGTGATCGGCATCAAGAACGCGCTGCGCGACGAGGTGCTCGCCCACCCCGACCTCGGCACCAACAAGTCAGCGCTGTGGGTCTTCGACTCCGCCGAGGCCGGCACCGGCTCCGACGTCGAGGCCGCGATCGAGACCGCGCGCACCGACGGAATCCTCATCGAGCGGGAGTACCGCCAGCAGCGCCTCATCCCCGCCTTCATGGAGCCCCGCAGCGTCGTCGTCGACCCGACCGGCGAGCAGATCACCATGTGGTCGGCCACCCAGATCCCGCACATCCTGCGCTTCGCGCTCGCCGCCACCACCGGTGTGCCCGAGTCGAAGATCCGCGTCATCGCCCCCGACGTCGGCGGCGGCTTCGGCGGCAAGCTCCAGACGACGCCGGAGGAGTGGATCGCCTGGGCCGTGGCCCGCCGGCTGTCGAAGCCGGTGAAGTACACCGAGACCCGCAGCGAGAGCCTGATGGCCGCCCACCACGGTCGCGACCAGGTCCAGACGCTGACCTTGGCGGCCGACAAGGAGGGCAACGTCACCGGCTTCAAGGTGCACCTCGACGCGGACCTCGGGGCCTACATCGCCGTCGTCGGCGGTGGCGTCCCTGTGCTGGGTGCCTTCATGTTCAACGCGATCTACAAGTTCCCGTCCTACCGCTTCGAGTGCCAGACGGTGCTGACGAACACCACCTTCACCGACGCCTACCGCGGCGCCGGCCGCCCCGAGGCGACGTACGCGATCGAGCGGATCATGGACGAGCTCGCCACGGAGGTGGGGGTCGACCCGCTGGAGATCCGCGAGCGCAACTGGATCAAGCACGAGGAGTTCCCCTTCACGACCGTCGCCGGGCTGGAGTACGACACCGGCAACTACGAGGCCGCGACCGCCAAGGCCAAGGAGTCGTTCGGCTACGACGCGCTGCGCGCGGAGCAGAAGGAGCGGCGCGAGCGCGGGGACCGGGTGCAGCTCGGCATCGGTGTCTCCACCTTCACCGAGATGTGCGGCCTGGCCCCGAGCCGGGTGCTCGGCAGCCTCGACTACGGCGCCGGCGGCTGGGAGCACGCGAGCGTGCGGATGCTGGCCACCGGCAAGGTCGAGATCGTCACCGGTGCCAGCGCCCACGGCCAGGGCCACGAGACGGCGTTCAGCCAGATCGTCGCCGACCGGCTCGGCGTGCCCTTCGAGGACGTCGAGGTGCTGCACGGCGACACCCAGATCGCCCACAAGGGCCTCGACACCTACGGCTCGCGCTCGCTGGTCGTCGGCGGCGAGGCGCTGGTGAAGGCGGTCGACAAGGTGATCGACAAGGCCAAGCACCTCGCGGCGCACCTGCTCGAGGCCAGCGAGGACGACCTCGAGTACAAGGGCGGCCGCTTCACCGTCGCCGGCACCGACCAGGGGGTGGCGATCCAGGAGCTCGCCACGGCGGCCTTCGCGGCGCACAACTACCCCGAGGACATGGAGCCGAGCATCGACGCCGAGGCGACCTACGACCCGGTGAACTTCAACTACCCGCACGGCACGCACCTGTGCGCGATGGAGGTCGACACCGAGACCGGCGCGGTCAAGATGCGCAAGTACACCTGCTGCGACGACATCGGGACGATCATCAACCCGCTCATCGTCGCCGGCCAGATCCACGGCGGTCTGGTGCAGGGCATCGCGCAGGCGCTGTGGGAGGAGGCGGTGCACGACGACGCGGGCACGCTCGTGAGCGGATCGTTCGTCGACTATCTGCTGCCGACGGCCGCGGACACGATCTCCTTCGACGTGGTCCACACCGACGACCCGAGCATCGCCACCACCAACACGCTCGGCACGAAGGGCGTCGGCGAGGCGGGGACGATCGCGTCCACGCCGGCGGTGGTCAACGCCGTCGTCGACGCCGTACGCCACCTCGGCGTCAGCGACATCCAGATGCCGTGCACCCCGGAGCGGGTGTGGCGCGCGATCCACGCAGGCGACGGAGACGCACCGACACCGGAGACGGCCATGCCGCACTTCCGAGAAGGTGCGCTCAACCAGGACGAAGGAGCAGGCCAGTGATCCCGGTGCAGTTCGACTACCTCGCACCCACGTCGGTCGAGGAGGCGCTGTCGGCCCTCGGCCAGCACGGCGACGACGCGAAGATCCTCGCCGGTGGGCAGAGCCTGCTCCCGGTGCTGAGGATGCGGCTCAACGCCCCCGAGGTCGTCATCGACCTCGGCGGCATCGCCTCCCTGCGCGGCATCCGCGACGACGGGGACGCGATCGTGATCGGCGCGATGACCACCCACCACGACGTACGCGACCACGCACTGGTCAAGGAGCACGCGCTGCTGCTCTCCAAGGCCGCCGCGGAGGTCGCCGACTCGCAGATCCGGCACCGTGGCACGTTCGGTGGCGCCCTGGCGCACGCCGACCCCGCGGGCGACCTCGGTGCCCCGGCGCTCGCGCTGGGAGCGCAGTTCGTCATCGCCGGCGCCGGCGGCACCCGGACGGTGGAGGCCTCGGACTTCTTCGTCGACCTCTTCGAGACCGCGATCGGCGAGGACGAGATCCTCACCGAGGTGCGCGTCCCCAAGCACACCGGGTGGGGCGCGCACTACGAGAAGTTCGTGCGGGTCGCGCACCAGTGGCCCATCGTCGCGATCGCCGCGACGGTGAAGGGCTCCATCGACGAGGCGCGCGTGGGCCTGACCAACATGGGCTCCACCCCGCTGCGAGCGACCGCCACCGAGCAGGCGCTCGCCGGCGCCACGGCCACCGGGGACGGCGTACGCGCTGCGGCGGAGCTGGCTGCGGAGGGCACCAACCCGCCCTCGGACCTCAACGGTGCCGCCGACTACCGCCAGCACCTGGCGCGCGTGCTCACCGGCCGGGCCGTCCTGAAGGCCGCGGGGGTCTAGGGATGGAGCTGAACCACCGCTTCACCGTCCCCATCGGCGTCGAGGAGACCTGGGCGCACTTCAACGACATCGCCTCGGTGGCCGAGTGCTTCCCCGGCGCCCAGGTCACCGAGGCCGACGAGAGCTCGTTCGCCGGCTCGGTGAAGGTGAAGCTCGGCCCGATCGCGCTGCAGTACAACGGCTCGGGCACCTTCGTGGAGAAGGACGAGGCGGCGCACCGCTTCGTCGTCGACGCCAAGGGCAAGGACAAGCGCGGCAACGGCACCGCCGGCGCGAAGGTCACCGTCACGATGACCGACGCGACCGGCGGCGCGACCGACGTGTCCGTGGAGACCGACCTCGCGATCACGGGCAAGCCCGCGCAGTTCGGCCGCGGGGTGATGCAGGACGTCTCCGACAAGCTCCTCGGCCAGTTCGTCGCCTGCCTCGAGCAGCGACTGGCGGCCCCGGAGCCCGAGCCGGAGACCGCGGCACCGGAGGCACCGGTCGCGACGCCCCAGCCGGGCGCCCACGCGGCCGCCCCGCCTACGCCGCCGACGCCGCTCAGGCCCCCGCCGCCCCCGCCCACCGAGGCGCTCGACCTCGGCAGCGCGGTGCTGCCGATCCTGGCTCGCACCTACTGGAAGCCGGCCCTGGCCGCGGTGGTGGGTCTGCTGCTGCTGAGGCGGCTGCTCAGGCGCTGAGGCGCTTCAGAACACGCCGAGCGGGCGGAACTGCACGGAGATGCGCGGCCCGGAGCGGGCCACCTTGGGCACGGAGTGCTCCCAGGTGCGCTGGCACGAGCCGCCCATCACCACGAGGTCCCCGTGCCCCATGGTCAGTGCGACCGATTCCCCGCCGCCGCGCGGACGCAGCAGCAGGCGGCGGGGGTCGCCGACGCTGACGATGGCCACCATCGTGTCGGCGCTGCTGCCGCGACCGATCGTGTCGCCGTGCCACGCCACGGAGTCGCGGCCGTCGCGGTAGTAGCAGCACCCGGCGCTCACGAACGGCTCGCCCAGCTCGGGGAGGTAGTGCGCGCTCAGGTCGTCACGTGCGCGCTCGAGCACCGCGTGGGGGAGACGGACGCCGGGCAGGTAGGTGTGCACCAGGCGGGGCACGTCGACCACGGCGTCGTACATCTCGCGACGCTCGGAGCGCCACGGCACGCGCTCGACGAGCGCGGTGAAGACGCCGTCGGGGTCGCCCAGCCAGTCGCGCTGGACGTCGACCCAGGCGCCGTGCGAGAGCGCCAGGCGCTCGGGCGCGAGCCCGCTCGCAGCGGGCGCGTGGTCGGCGAAGAGGGACGTCTGGAAGTCCACGTCGACAGCCTAGCGCATCGATCGAACGGATGTTCGATCCACAGGTTGTCCAAGTCTTTACCACAGACTCCGTCAAAGCGGAGACACCGGTCCAGCCCAGTCCTATGTTGGCAGGCATGGATCCGGTCGACGTCGTCGTCCCGCGACAGCGGGCGTTGAAGCACGTCCAGGTCCGGGAGCACGTCCGGAGCCTCATCGAGGAGCAGCCCCCGGGTTCGGCGGCCCCCTCCGAGCGCGAGCTCGTGGCACGCTTCGGTGTCGCCCGGATGACCGTGCGCCAGGCGCTCGACGCCCTCGTCGCCGAGGGCCTGCTCGAGCGCATCCCCGGCCGTGGCACGTTCGTGGCGCAGCCGCCGAAGACCGCCGGACGCCTGACGTCCTTCACCGAGGAGATCCGCCGCCGCGGCATGCTCCCGGAGTCGCAGACCCTGCTGGCCCGCGTCGAGCAGGCCGGCCCGGGCGTGGCACGCGCGCTCGACATCTCGCCCGGCGACCCCGTGCTGCACTGGCGTCGCCTCCGTCGCGCCGACGGGGCCATCGTGTGCGTCGAGGACGCCTACCTCAACGAGGTGCTCTTGCCCGGCTTCCTCCAGCACGGCACGCCCACCAGCCTCTACGAGGCGCTCGGTGCCCGCGGCCTGCGCCCGACCGAGGTCGAGGACTCCATCAGCGCCGACCGTGCGAGCGCCGACGAGGCCGCGGTGCTCGAGATCGCCGAGGGCGACCCGGTCCTGCGCCACGCCCGTCGGGCGGTGTCCGAGGGGCGCATCGTGGAGGTCTCGCGCACCTGCTACCGCCACGACCGCTTCACCGTCTACCTCCAGCTCGCCGACCGCTGAGCCGGCGCGGCGCCCGGCTCACCCCAGGTCGCTGATCTCCCGCTCGAGGTTGGCCCGCGCGGTGGCCTCCCACAGCGCGCGCCCCTGCGTGGTGTGGAAGAGGTGCGGCTTCGCGGCCAGGTCGCGCAGCACGGCCGCCCGCCCGGCACGGAAGTCCGCCTCCGCGACGTGGGCGAAGTCGGCCCGCACGCCGGCGGCGTAGGCGTCGTAGCGCTCCCGCGGAGCCGCCAGGATCGCCAGGTCGGCGTCGCTCAGCGCGCAGCCGGGAGCGTCGTCGTCGGCCGGTCGGTGGTGCGCGGTCATCCGCACCAACCGGGCCACCTCGTCGGCGTATGACGCCGGGAGGGCGCGCTCGGCCCACTGCGCCGACCGCTCCTCGTCGTCGGCGCCGCCGTCGTAGACGGCGTCGTGGAACCACGCCGCCAGCGCCACGGTCGTGGCGTCGAAGCCCGCGCCGGAGGCGGCGAGCAGCTCGAGGCGGTCGAGCACCTCGGCCAGGTGGAGCCGGTCGTGGTAGCCGGGGCGGTCCCAGGCGGTGAGCAGCTCGTCGCGCAGGTCGTGGTGGTCGGGCAACGGCCAACGCTCGGCGAGGCTCATGCCCGAGCTGTCTCCTGCTGGAGCCCCCGCGCGCGTTCGTGCCCTGACGACATCGCCCAGCGGATGGTGCGGGTGCCGAGCTGGCCCAGCACGCGGTTGGTCAGCGGCGGCACCGGCGGCAGGCGCAGCTCGCGCCTGGCCTCCGTCGGGAGCAGGCCGATCGCAGCGGCCGCCAGCGACAGGTAGCCCGGGCGGGCCGCGAGCGGCAGGTCGGGGTGGAGCAGGAGGAAGGAGATGGCCTCGCGGGCCTCGGGCGTGGCGCGCAGCTCGTGGGCGTAGGCCTCGAGGACCGTGCGCAGCTCGGCCTCGGTCCGCGGTGCCCCGATCACGCCGAGGTGCTCGGCCGCGACGGCGGTCTGCGCGACGTAGGTGTCGCGGTCGCGTCCGACGAGCCGCTGCTGGCCGTAGCGGTCGTGGGCGGCGAGGAAGCTGTCGATCTCGGCGACGTGGACCCAGCCGAGCAGGTGCGGGTCGTTGGCGGCGTACGCCGAGCCGTCGGGCATCGTGCCGGTGACCGACTCGTGCGCGCGCTGCACGGCGCGGATGACCTGGAGCGCGTCGCGCTCGGTGCCGAAGGTCGTCATCGCGATGTAGGTGGAGACCTGCGCGAGCCGGCCCCACATGTCGCCGCGGTAGCCCGAGTGGTCGGCCACGCCCTGCATGGCGGCGGGGTGGAGCGACTGGAGCATGACCGCGCGGATGCCACCGACGAACATCGACGCATCGCCGTGCACGCGCGCGATCGGGGAGTCGGGGGCGAACCACCGCGGCCCGGGCGTGCCGTGGACGCGCTCGCGTGCCTGCTCGCCGTTGGGCCCGGCCACCTTGCGGAACAGCTCGGCGCCGAGGCGCTCGCGGAGGGTCACGTGGTCGAGACTAGGACCCGCGGACAAGCGCGACGGCCGGCCTTTGACTTCGAGTGCTCGAAGTTCCTACCGTCGATGACGTGACCACCGACGCAGCTCCTCGCAGCTACTCCATCAAGGAGGCGGCAGCCCTCACCGGGCTGCCGGCCAGCACGTTGCGCTACTACGAGCAGGTGGGCGTCATCGCCCCGGTGAGCCGCGGCGCGAGCAGCGGGCACCGCGTCTACGGCGAGGGCGACCTCGACCAGCTCATGTGGGTCTCCTGCCTGGCCGCCACCGGCATGTCGATCGGTGACATGCGCGTCTACATGGACAACAACCGCCTGGGCGCCGAGGCGGCCGCCGACCAGCAGCGGCTGCTCGAGGAACAGCAGGTGCGGCTCGCGGCCGAGGCCGAGGCGCTCGTCCTGCGGCAGCGCTACGTCGACCTCAAGATCGCCTACTGGCAGGCCGTCCGCGAGGGCGACACCGCCCGGAGCGAGCGGATCTCCCGCAGCGCCCGCGAGCTCGCCGACGAGCTGCGCGCGGTCGCGCACGACTGACCCGGCACCCCGGATCGGTCCACACCCCTCGAGAGAACGGAAGACGTCCGCATGCGCGTCAACGCCTACGCAGCACCCTCCGCCGGCCAGCCCCTGGCCCCCACCACGATCGAGCGCCGCGAGGTCGGCGCCAACGACGTGCTGATCGCCGTCGACTACGCCGGCATCTGCCACTCCGACATCCACACCGTCAACGGCGACTGGGGCCCGCAGCCCTTCCCCGTCGTGCCCGGCCACGAGATCGTCGGCACCGTCACCGAGGTCGGCTCGGACGTCGCCCGCCACGCGGTCGGCGACCGCGTGGGAGTCGGCTGCATGGTCAAATCGTGCGGGACGTGCGACAACTGCCGCAACGGCGACGAGCAGTACTGCCGCGACGGCATGGTCGGCACGTACGCCGCCACCGACCGCGACGGCACCACCACCCAGGGCGGCTACTCCACCCACGTCGTGGTCGACGCCGACTACGTGCTCTCGGTGCCCGAGAGCCTCGACGCCGCGGCTGCCGCGCCGCTGCTGTGCGCCGGCATCACCACGTACTCACCGCTCAAGCACTGGCAGGCCGGCCCCGGCAAGAGGGTCGCGGTCGTCGGCCTCGGCGGGCTGGGCCACATGGCCGTCAAGATCGCGCACGCCATGGGCGCGGAGGTCACGGTGCTCTCGCAGTCGCTGAAGAAGCAGGAGGACGGCCTCCGCCTCGGTGCCGACCACTACTTCGCCACCAGCGACCCCGACACCTTCGAGGCGCTCGCGAGCTCCTTCGACCTGATCATCAACACCGTCAGCGCGAAGATCGACGTCAGCGCCTACCTCGGGCTGCTCGCCGTCAACGGCGCCATGGTCAACGTCGGCGCCCCGGCCGAGCCGCTGAGCCTCAACGTGTTCTCGCTGCTCAGCAACCGCCGCACGTTCGCGGGCTCCATGATCGGCGGCATCGCCGAGACCCAGGAGATGCTCGACTTCTGCGCCGAGCACGGCATCGTCAGCGAGGTCGAGGTCATCGCCGCCGACCAGGTCAACGAGGCCTACGAGCGCGTGCTCGCCTCCGACGTGCGCTACCGCTTCGTCATCGACACCAGCACGCTCGGCTGAGGTCGACGGGTTACTCGGCGCCGGCGGCCAGGTCGCCGGCGTCGATGATCCGGTAGGCGTAGCCCTGCTCGGCAAGGAAGCGCTGGCGGTTCTGGGCGAAGTCGGCGTCGACGGTGTCGCGCGAGACGATCGTGTAGAAGTGCGCGCTGCGGCCCTCGGTCTTGGGTCGCAGCAGCCGCCCGAGCCGCTGAGCCTCCTCCTGGCGCGAGCCGAACGACCCGCTCACCTGGATGGCCACCTCGGCCGAGGGCAGGTCGATGGAGAAGTTCGCCACCTTGCTCACCACGAGCAGCCCGATCTCGCCGGAGCGGAAGGCGTTGAAGAGCCGCTGCCGCTCCTTGACGGGCGTCTCGCCCTTGATGACCGGCGCGTCGAGCATCGCCGCGATCTCGTCGAGCTGGTCGATGTACTGCCCGATCACCAGCGTCGGCTGCCCGTCGTGCTGGCGCACCAGGTCGCGTACGACGTCGATCTTGGCGTGGGTGCACGACGCGAGGCGGTAGCGGGTGTCGGGGTCGCTCGTGGCGTACGCCAGCCGCTCGCCGTCGGGCAGCGTCACCCGCACCTCGACGCAGTCGGCGGGCGCGATGTAGCCCTGCGCCTCGATGTCCTTCCACGGGGCGTCGTAGCGCTTGGGCCCGATGAGGGAGAAGACCTCGCCCTCGCGCCCGTCCTCGCGGACCAGGGTCGCGGTGAGCCCGAGGCGCCGCCGGGCCTGGAGGTTCGCGGTCATCCGGAAGATCGGCGCAGGCAGCAGATGCACCTCGTCGTAGACGATGAGGCCCCAGTCGCGGGCGTCGAGCAGCTCGAGGTGGGGATAGACGCCCTTCCGCTTCGTGGTCAGCACCTGGTAGGTCGCGATGGTGACCGGGCGGACCTCCTTCACCGCTCCGGAGTACTCGCCGATCTCGTCGGCGGTGAGCGAGGTGCGCGCGACCAGCTCGTCCTTCCACTGCCGCGCGCTCACGGTGTTGGTGACCAGGATCAGCGTGGTGGCCTGCGCCTGCGCCATGGAGGCGGCGCCGACGATCGTCTTGCCGGCGCCGCAGGGGAGCACGACCACGCCCGACCCGCCGTCCCAGAAGGACTCGGCCGCCTCGCGCTGGTAGGGGCGCAGCGTCCAGCCGTCCTCGGCGAGGTCGATCGCGTGCGCCTCGCCGTCGACGTAGCCGGCGAAGTCCTCGGCCGGCCAGCCGAGCTTGAGCAGCGCCTGCTTGAGGTTGCCGCGCTCGCTCGGGTGCACCGCCACCGTGTCCGGGTCGAGCCGGGCGCCGACCATCCCGGCGACCTTCTTGGCCCGGAGCACCTCCTCCAGGACCGGACGGTCCACCGACGACAGCACCAGGCCGTGCACCGGGTGCTTCTCCAGCCGCAGCCGGCCGTAGCGGCCCATGGTCTCGGCGACGTCGACGAGCAGCGCGTGCGGGACGGCGTACCTCGACCACGTCAGCAGTGCGTCGACGACCTGCTCGGCGTCGTGCCCGGCGGCGCGGGCGTTCCACAGCCCCAGCGGGGTCAGGCGGTAGGTGTGGATGTGCTCCGGCGAGCGCTCGAGCTCGGCGAAGGGGGCGATCGCCTTGCGCGCCTCGGCTGCCGAGGGGTGGTCGACCTCGAGCAGGAGCGTCTTGTCCGACTGGACGATGAGGGGACCGTCATTCACCCGGCGAGTCTACGGACGACGCGGGCGTCAGCTCGCCGACGCCGCCTTCTGCCTGGCCCGGAAGGCCGCGACGTTGGCGCGCGAGGAGCAGCGGTCCGAGCAGTAGCGGCGCGACTGGTTGGGCGAGGTGTCGACGTAGACGTGGTCACACCGGGCCTCCGAGCAGATCCCCAGTCGCGTCGCACCGAGGTCGCACACCAGGTTGGCCAGGCCCATCAGCGCCTCGCCGACGAGCAGCTCGGCCACCGAGGCGGCCCGGTTGGCGACGTGCATGTGGAGGTTGTCGGGGTCGTGGTCGGAGATCATCGGGGTCACCGGGTGCGCGGCGAGGAGGTCGTTGAGCTGGCTCACCACGAGGGGTACGTCGTCGACGTCCGAGGCCTCGAAGACCGGGCGCAGGTCGGCCTGGAAGGCCTGCAGCGACGCCACGTCGCCCTCCACTACCGACCGGTGCAGCCACGAGCGGTCCGCGAGGTGCTCGTGCAGCGCCGTCTCGTCCGCCAGGTCGGCGTTGACGAGCGAGGCGGCGCGCTCGGCGTAGCGGATGAAGTCCACGGCGTCAGTCTACGGAGCGGGGCGTGGCCGGCTCAGGCACGGCGTACGCCCGTGATCCGGTGCACCGCGAACTCGCGCACGTCGTCGGCGCGGTGGTCGAAGGCCGAGAGCCGACCACCGTCGAGGCGCCGGGGGTCGACGACCCGCTCGCCGGTGGCACCGTGGTTGTCGACGTAGCCGATGACCACGGTGGTGCCCGCCTCGATGGCGTCGCGCAGTGCGGCCAGGGCGCCGGACGGGGTCGTGGCCTCGACGCTGGAGGGGCGCGAGGACTCGGCCCGGTCGCCGGCCCGGATCGCGGTCGCCACCGCCTGCACCTGGGCGACCTGGCGGGCCTCGACCGCTCCGGCAGGACGACGGCCGCGGCGCGAGCGGGCGCGCTGGAGGTCGGGACGGCTGACCCGGACGGTGCCGTCGGCGGCCTCCACCACGGGTGCCGCGCCGAGCTCGCGGAGCCGGGGGAGCAGCACGTCGATCGGCGAGGTCGCGATCGCGACGGTGGGCGCGAGCAGACGCAGGCCGAGCGAGCGTGCCCGGGTGTCGTGGACGAGTGCGGCGAGCGCGGCCTCGTCGTCCGCGCGCAGGAACGCCTCCGCGTGGCCGACCCGGACGCTGCCGAAGGTGCGGGCCACGTCGTCGACGAGGAACTCCAGCGGCTGCGGGACCGGTGTCTGCGACACGGACGTCAGGAAGTCGCGGACCTCGAGCGCGGACCATCCGGCGTCGAAGCCGCGGCGCAGGGAGCCGGAGGAGAAGCGGTAGACGGTGGCACCGCCGCGCGACTCCACGTCGGCGAGCAGGTGGAGCCGTCGTGCGACCTCGGTCTCGAGCGGGCCGGGGGCGACCGCGGTCAGGTCGGCCTGCAGCAGCACGTGGTCGACCGGACGGGGCAGGTGGGGCTCGAGGGCCGTGGCGGCCTCGCCCGGGTCTCCCGCGGCCACGTGCCGACCGCTCGGGGGCAGGCCGCCGGCTCCGCTGACACCGAGCACCGCGGCCTCGGTGAGCGCGGCGGCGACGAGCTCGCCGAAGACGGTGGGGCGGCGCGGCCGCAGCCAGCCGACCCGCTGCACGAGCGACGCGACGCCCGTCCCGGCAGCGAGGACCTCGCCCTCGGGCACCTCGGCCAGCACCCGTAGCGCCAGCCGTCTCGCCTCCTCCGCCAGGCCGCTGGACAGCTCGGGGGCCAGGGCGTTCCACGACTTGCCGGCGGCGTCGCGCGAGCCGACCAGCGACGGGACCCGGCTGCTCGCCAGCCAGCCGCCGACCAGCCGCGCCCACCGCTCGGCGATCGGCACTCCCGACCACACGTCGAACTCGTCGGTCGGCAGCCACGACGGGGTGCCGTCGGCCACCGCGGCCTCGGCGATCAGCCCGGCGGAGAGCGCGACCTCCACCACCAGCGCCGCGCCCGCTTCGTCGACGTGCAGCTCGCGGGCGACGGACTTGAGGTCGCGCACGGCCAGGCCGCCGCTGCGCAGCACGCTCGGCGGCTCGACGCCCCAGTGGTCGAGCAGCAGCTCCACCCGGCGTACGACGTCGAAGGCGGCGCCCGCGGCGCTGCGGGCCACGAGCGCGGCGTCGCGCTGCGTCGTCGCGAGGTCGGGCACGACGTCCACCGGCTCGGTGGTGGTGCGACCGCCCCGCAGGGCCAGCCCCACCTCGCCGGGGAGGACGACGGTGGCGCCCTCGCGGGGCACGAGCAGGCGCCTGCTGATCAGCTCCTCGGCTGGCGAGCGGGCGTCGCGAGGAGCCACGGTCCGCCGCGCGGCGCCGGTCGTGCCCTCGCCGCCGTGGGCGTCGACGTGGCGCAGCAGGGCGGTCGCGGCGGGACTCAGCTCGGCGAGCCGCGCCTCGATGTCGGCGGCCGGGGCGGGCTCTGGGCTCACCGGCCGCAGGCCGCTGGCCGACACCGGCAGGCCGCGCATCGCATCGGCCACGCCGCTGAGGGCGCGGATGCCGCTCGGGGTCTCCCAGGCGAGCGCCAGGTCGAGCAGGCGCTGCAGGGCCGCGGCGGTCCGGGCGGGGTCCGCGTGGACGATCGAGATCAGCTGCTCGGAAGTGGTTTGCCCGGCAACCAGCAGGGCATCAAGCACGGAGAGCTCGAGCCGGTCCAGGCCGTCGAGGGCACGATGGATCGACGAACGTGTGGCAGCCCGCGAGGCCAGCTGCGAGGAATCCTGAGGGGCGGGTGTGGCGAGATCCGGTCGCGCAGCGAGCAGCGCCACGAGTCGCTCGTCGGACCAGCCACGGAGCTGGTCGGCAAGGGTGCGTGCGGGTGTCGTCCGCCCTGAGCTGGACATTCCTCTTACGCTACTCGCCGGGTCGGCGTCGTCGACCCACATCTCGACACGGGGCGAAGAGGGCCGGGCATGAAGAACGTCGATCTCCACCACGGGGCGGCGACCGACGTCGGACTGGTGCGCAAGGTCAACGAGGACTCCTACCTGGTCGCGCCGCCGATCTTCGTGGTCGCCGACGGGATGGGTGGGCACTCCGGCGGTGACGTCGCCAGCCAGATGGTGGTCGAGGAGTTCCAGCGCCTCTCCGAGGTCTACGACCCGGCTCGCGGGGCCGAGCACGTCGCAGGCGCGTTCGCCCGCGCCCAGGCACGCATCGTCGACTTCGGCAACGCCCACCGCGCGCTGCAGCCGGGCTGGCACGCCGGCACGACCGCCGTCGTCGCGGCCCTCGTCGACGACAACGGCGTGGCCAAGTGGCTGCTGGCCAACCTCGGCGACTCCCGCATCTACCGCGTCACCGAGGGGCGGCTCGAGCAGATCAGCGTCGACCACTCGGTCGTGCAGGAGCTCATCGACGCCGGGCAGATCACCGAGCAGGAGGCGGCCGTCCACCCGGAGCGGCACGTCATCACGCGTGCCCTCGGCAGCCCCGAGGGCATCCAGCCCGACTTCTTCCTCCTGCCCCTCGGCTCGGTCGAGCGCCTCCTGCTCTGCAGCGACGGCGTCACCGGGATGATCGAGGACAAGGAGATCGAGGACATCCTCGAGACCATCGCCGACCCCCGCGACGCGGCCGACGGCCTGGTGCGCGCCGCGGTCGCGGCCGGTGGTCGCGACAACGCCACGGCCGTCGTCGTCGATGTGGTGGGATTGGTCAAGGACGCCACGTACGACTCGCAGCGCCAGCTGCAGAGTCTCGAATCGAAGCTGGGGGGACGACTGTGAGCGCAGAGCCGAGGTTCGCGGCAGGGGACTGGTACGCCGTCGCGGGCGAGCGCGTGACCGTCCTGCTGCCGGGCAGCCAGCGTGACCGTGTCGCGCACCTGTGGGACCTGACCGACTCCGGCGCCGACGTGGACGCCGTCCTCGACGCACTGCTCGCCGGCGGGCTCTCCTCCCTCGACCACTTCGCGCTCGTCGCCCACGGCGACGACGCGACGCGGCTCATCGTGCGCGGTGCCCCCACCGCCACCGTGTCCTCGTCGGCCGGCGACGACCTGGTGAGCGCGACCCCGGGCACGACCTGGGCCGAGCGGCTGGTCACCGGCGTCACCAGCCTCCGCGTCACCCTGACCGGCGACGGCGAGGCCGACCGCGTTCTCACGCCCGGCCTGGCGCGGGTGTCGGTCGTCGAGTTCGGTGCGCCCACCGCGTCCGGCACGCCTGCACCGGCCGCGGCGGCTGCGGTGATGGAGCCGGAGCCTGTCGCGACGGAGCCCGAGCCCGTCACTCCCGAGCCGGAGCCGGAGCCGGAGCCGGAGCCGGAGGCCGTCGAGCCCGAGCCGGTCGCCCACCCCGAGCCGGTCGTCGTGCCCGAGCCCGCCGCCGCTGCCCCGCTCCACTTCGGCGAGCCCGACGACGACCCGACCCCGACCGGCGAGACCCCGGTGGTCCGCGACGAGTGGTACGACCGCGACGGCCAGACGCAGGTCGGCAGCCCCGCGCCCGACTTCGACCGGCCGCCGATCCCCGGCCAGGAGATCGCCCCCGAGGTGGTCTCGCAGCCGGTCGCGTCCCTGATCTTCTCCACCGGGGACGTCGTCGCCGTCGACCGCACCGTCCTGGTCGGTCGTGCCCCCGAGGCCCGACGCTTCGCCTCCCACGACCAGCCCCACGTGGTGACCGTCGCCAGCCCGCAGCAGGAGATCTCCTCGACCCACCTCGAGATCCGGCCCGGCGCGGGGGCCGACCACGGCTCCGCGATCGCCACGGACCTCGGCTCGACCAACGGCACGGTGCTGGCGCAGCCCGGCCTCGAGCCGGAGGAGCTCACCCCCGGCATCGCGGTCAGCCTGATCCCCGGCGCCGTCCTCGACCTCGGCGACGGCGTCACCATCCAGGTCACCAACGCCTGAGCGACCCAGACGTGACCCAGCACCCCCAGTCCCTGACCTACCCCGTCGCCCAGCTCGAGCGACGCTTCACCGCCTTCGCCGTCGACCGGCTGCTGGCCTGGAGTCTGCTCGCGGTCGTCGGCGTCGTGACGGCGCTGGTCGTCGACGACGACCCGTGGGTCGTCGTCGGGACCGTGGCCGCGACGATGGTCGTGCTCTGGCTGGTCCTGGCGATCGTGACGGGCGTCAGCGGCACCTCGCCCGGCAAGGCGATGTCGGGCCTGCGCGTCGTGCACCACGGCACCGGCACCCCGATCGGCGTCGGGCCCGCACTGCTCCGCTCGCTGGTGCTCGGGGCCTCCGGCCTGCCCACGTTCGGCATCGGCATCGCCACCCTCGCGTGGACGGCGGTCGAGGACCGCGGGCGCCAGCGTCGCGGCTGGCACGACCACCTGGCGCACACCGTCGTGGTCGACGTACGCCCGGCTGCTGAAGTCGCCGACGCAGGGGGCGACGAGGGACCGCGCCACATCGTCAACCTGACCGCGATGCGGCTCATCCCGGCCCCGCCCGTCGAGGCGGTCCGCACCCCCGAGCGCTCGGAGCACTCGGTGCGCCGCCAGCCGCTGCCGCCCGAGGTGGTCGCCGCTCCCGCCGGGTCCCCGGCGCAGGCGCAGGCGCCGCTCCCCACGTCGTCCCCCGCGCAGCCACAGCCGCCCGCCCCGGCGCAGCCGCCCGTCCCGAGCGGTCCGCCCCCGGGCTGGCAGCAGCCGCCGCCCCAGCCCCAGCGGCCCCCGGCCCCGCCCCAGCAGCAGGTCCCGCCGCAGCAGCCGCAGCGCCCGGCTGCGCAGGCTCCCGCACGGTGGCGGGTGCACTTCGACAACGGCGAGAGCTTCGTCATCGCCGGGCTGGCGCTGGTCGGCCGGCGTCCCGAGGCCCGCAACGGCGAGCAGGTCGCGCACCTGATCCCGCTCGCGTCCGCGGACATGTCGGTGTCCAAGACCCATGCCCAGTTCGGCCCCGCTCCCGACGGCACCATCGTGGTCATGGACCGCGGCTCCACCAACGGCACCGTGCTCGTGCGCCGGGGCGTCTCGCGCCAGCTCGCACCGGGCAAGCCGGCCGCCCTCCTCGACGGCGACAAGGTCGTCTACGGCGACCGCGAGATGGTCATCTCGCGCGAGCACTGAGGCGCACGACGCCCGCGGTTCCGGCGGTCAGCGGGTCAGCGCGACCGGCACCCGGGTCACCCCACCGCGCGCGCCGAGCCACACCAGCTGGCCGTCGTCGAGGCGACCGGAGCGACCGGAGACGGTGACCGTGAAGTCGGCCGACTGCCCCGGCGCGAGGCGTACGGCGAGGGGTCGGACAGTGACCCGGGAGGTGAAGCCGCGGGCGGTGACGGAGAAGTACTCCGCGCGGCTGCCGACGTTGGTCACCGTGCGCACCGCCGATGTGCGTCCGGCCGAGAGGAGCACCGAGCTGGTGTTGAGCTCGGCCAGCGTGCTGGTGCGCAGTGCACGACGCCACGCCGAGGCGTCGACGTCGAGGGCCAGGTGCGCGGTGGGGACGCGGCCGGCGAGGGCGCCCGCGCCCTGCTGGAGCACGCTCGAGCCGCGGACCGGCCGGGCCGAGGTGACCAGGAGCGAGCGCACCCGCGCCGCCGACCAGCCGGGCCGCTCGGCCCGCAGGAGGGCGGCGAGCCCGGCGGCCTCTGCGGTCGCGGCCGAGCTGCCGCTGAAGACGCCCCACGTGCGGCCGGTGGCCTCGGGCAGCGCACCGAGCACGGCATCGCCGTCGGCGACGGCGTCGGGCTTGAGGGAGGCCCCGCGAGGGTCGCCCGACGCGCTCCACGGAGCCGTACGCCGGTTGCCGGGGGCGCCGCTGACGCGCGACATCCGCACCCGGGAGTCGGGGTTGCGCGCCACCCAGCGGGCGAACTGCCGGCCTGCGGTGGCCGCGAGGTGGACGGTCGGGACGGAGTGGAAGTCGGCGGTCACGGCGCCGGGTCGCTGGTTGACCAGCACCATGGCGCGGCCACCGGCCTGGGCGACGGCGCCGGACTTGTCGATGCGACCGATGCCGCCGCGACGGCAGACGACGATCCGGTCGGCCACCAGGCGCGAGTCCAGCGAGCCCGGTCGGCACTGACTGGCGTCGCGGCGCGGGACGCCCGGGGCCGGTGCGTCCTGTGCGCGCACGGCGCGGCCCGCGACCGGGCTCGGGCGGCCTCCGCCGGTCCACGAGCGACCACCCGGCAGCGTGAGACGGCCGCGCGACATCCGGCCCACGGCGGAGCCGACCGTCGTCACCCACGGGCCGGCGTGGGCGGCGTACGCCGAACCGGCGGCGTTGCCCGCTGCTCCGACGACGACCACGTCGGCCTCGGCGGCGCCGAGGAGGGCGAGCTGGAGGGTGTCGATCCGCTCACCGCCGGCGAGCGCGAGGCTCAGCACGTCGACGCCGTCGGCCACGGCCGCGTCGACCGCGGCGACCACGTCGGCGGTCGAGCACCCGTCGTCGGCCGGGTCGGGGGCTCCCCAGCACGCCTTGTAGGCGGCGATGCGCGCCTGGGGGGCGATGCCGCCGAAGGAGCCCGCGTCGCGGTCGTCGACCCGCACGCTCACCGCGGCATTGCCTGCTGCGACGGAGGAGACCTGGGTGCCGTGGCCGAGCTCGTCGAGGGCGGACAGCGACTCCGAGGAGCGGATGCGGTCGGCGCCGAAGCCGTCGACGAACCAGCGTGCCCCGACGACCTTGCGGCTGCAGTCCGAGGCCGACCAACCCTCCGCCTCGCTGCAGGCGCCGGTGAACCCACGTGGGTCGGCGCCGAGCCCGGGCACGTCGGCGAAGGCAGGGGAGTCGGGCGCGATGCCCGAGTCGACGACACCCACCACGACCCCGGCCCCGCCCCGCAGGCGCGGGCTGTCGGCGGCGCCGCGCACCGCAGCCGTCGACGTACGCCTGGCGAGCGGCCGGACCGTGTCGGCCTCGACCGTGGCGATGCCGGGCTGGTCCGCGAGGGCGCTGACCTGCGCGGGGCTCAGCTCGGCGGCGAAGCCGTTGAGCGCGGTGGTCCACCGGTAGACGGGCTCACCGGCGCCGACGGCCGTGAGCACCGCGTCCTGGCGGGCGAGCAGGTCCTCGGCGTCCGCGCGGCCGGCCGCGGTGCCGGCTCCCGCGAGGGTGACGAGGGTGAGGGGGCGGGACGTCGCGCCGGCGGCGGGGGCATCGTCCGCCGCGGCGGGGGGAGTGGTGGGGAGCGCGAGCGCGAGCGCGACGAGGCCGCATCCGAGGATCCGTCCTGCTGTCGGTGCCCGCATGCCGTGTGCTCCCTTCGAGCCGCTCCCGCTGTCCGGACGACGATTTTCCCATGGCGTCGTCCGCCCTCGCCGCCGGTCCCCGCCGGGGGCGTGAGCGGATCAGACTACGTCTTCGCGCAACCCGATGGTGGCCGGTCGCCGGGTCCGCCTATTCTTTGCCCGCGCCCGTGAACCCACGGTGTCGGCGGTTGAGGTGAGTGGAGTGGATCCGTGCCCAGTGGCAAGGTGAAGTGGTTCGACGCTGACAAGGGCTTCGGCTTCCTGTCCCAGGACGACGGCCCGGACGTCTACGTCCACTCCGACGCCCTCCCCGAGGGGATCGCCACGCTCAAGGCCGGCACCAAGGTGGAGTTCGGCATCGCCCAGGGCCGCCGCGGCGACCAGGCGCTGCAGGTGCGCGTGGTCGACGCGCCCGCCTCGGTGACGCGCAACCAGCGCAACGCCCAGCGCAAGCAGCCGGAGGCGATGGTCACCATCGTCGAGGACCTCATCAAGATGCTCGAGGGCGTCGAGGAGGCCTACCGCCGCGGCCGCCACCCCGAGCGCGCCTCGGCCCACGGCACCGCGAAGGTGCTGCGCGCGCTCGCCGACGAGCTGGAGATCTGAGCCCCGACCCGGAGTCGTACGCCGTCAGGTGCGAGCCGGGGCGGTCGACCCGGGACGACTGACCAGCACGAAGGCCGCCCACGCCCCGAGCACGGCTGCGGCGATGCCGAGGCCGAGCTGCGGCATGAGGGGCATGGCGATCCCGACGAAGCCGCCGATCACCCACGCCAGCTGGAGGGTGGTGTCGGAGCGCGCGAAGGCGCTCGCCTGGATGCGTCCGGGGACGTCGCGCTGGATCGTGGAGTCGAGCGACAGCTTGGCCAGCGACTGCGCCAGTCCGGCGGTGAGACCCAGCAGCACGAGCGTGACCAGCCCGTAGAACATGGCGGCGAGCGCGGCGACCGCGACGTCGGCGACGAGTGCCAGCACCACCGTGACCGCGGGGTTGAGTCGCTTGAGCACCGACCCGATCGTGATGCCGAGGGTGTTGCCGAGCCCGGCCGCCCCGATGACCAGGCCCAGCAGGACCTCGGGTCTCCACTCGCCGATCGGGTTGTCACGCAGCAGGAACGCCATGAACATGGTCAGGAACCCCGAGAGCCACCGGGGCCCGCAGTTGGCGCGGAGCGCGAAGGCGACCGCGGCCGGGATCCGGGTGCGCGGGCGACGCCCCCTCGGGCGGGTGGTCGAGGTGTCGCTCTCCCCGGTGAGCACGAGCTCGCCCTCGCCCTGGCTGGCGTCGACCTTGTCCGGCAGCCGGATCGCCCAGATCGTCGCGAGCACGAACACCACGAAGCCGTAGCGCAGCGACCACTCGGGACCGAACGTCGAGGCCAGGATCGCCAGCGGCGCCGAGATGCCGGCACCCACCACGCCGGCCAGAGAGACCCGGGCGTTGGCCTTGACGAGGGTGAGGTCCGGCGGCAGCAGGCGGGGGACCGCGGCGGCCCGCGTGACGCCGTACGCCTTCGAGGCCACCAGGCACCCGAGCGCGGCGGGGAACAACCACCCCGACTCCGTCACGACGGCAGTCGCGAGGACCCAGCACAGGAAGCACCGGATCGCCATGGTGGCGCCGACGGCCCACCGGCGACCGTGGCTGAACCGGTCGAGGAACGGTCCGATCAGCGGCGCGACGATCGCGAACGGGAGCATGGTCAGGCCGAGGAAGAGCGCGACCTGCCCGCGCGCCTCCCCCGTGGGGACCTGGAAGAACAGCGTGCCGGCCAGCGAGATCGCCACCGCGGCGTCTCCTGCAGCGTTGAAGGCGTGCAGCTCGATCAGCCGCGACAGCCCGGAGTCACCGGCGCCCTCGGCCCGCGCCGCGCGGCGCGCCTGGGACACGGCGTAGTGGCCGGCGGTGCCCGCGCCGCGGCCCGCCACCCGCGCACCCCGGCCGGCGGCCCTGACGCCACGCGCGGCGCCCGACAGCGAGCGGCGGGCGGTCCCGGACCGGGGCCGGGACGACGGCTGCGACCGGGGCCCCGGGGACGGGTCGGGGCGCTCTGAGGTCACGGGCACCATCTTGGCCTACGGACCCGACACCGCGGGCGCAGACGCCCCGGTGCGCGTCCCCGGGGGGACAGGACCGCCGTGCGTTTGCCACAATGCGCAGGTGATCGCTCTCCCCACCCGTGCCGGCAAGCCCGACGCCACCCTCGCCAAGGCCGTCGACCTGGCCCGAGAGGTGGTCCTCGAGGTCGCCGAACCCGGCGAGGTGGGCGACCACCTCGCCGCGCACGCCGAGGGCGAGCGCATCGTCACCCACCAGTTCGCGTGCGTCCGCCCCGGCTACCCCGGGTGGTACTGGTCGGTCACGCTGACCCGGGCCAAGCGCGGCAAGGACCTCACCGTCAACGAGGTCGTGCTGCTCCCCGGCGACGACGCGATCGTCGCGCCGGCCTGGGTCCCCTACAAGGAGCGGCTGCAGCCCGGCGACCTCTCGCCCGGCGATCTCCTGCCCGTCGAGGACGAGGACGTCCGCCTCGTCCCGACCTACCTCGTCGGCGACGACCCGCTCGACCCGCCCATGGACGCCGACGCCAAGGCGCAGGTGCGCCGCGTCGCCGAGGACCTCGGCCTGGGCCGGGTCCGCACCCTGAGCCGCGAGGGCATCGACATGGCCGCCGAGCGCTGGTACGCCGGCTCCGGCGGGCCCGAGTCGCCGCTGGCCAAGAGCGCCCCGGACAGCTGCTGGTCCTGCGGGTTCCTCGTGCGGATCAGCGGCTCGCTCTCGGAGACCTTCGGCGTCTGCGCCAACGGCAACGCCAACGACGACGGCCGGGTCGTCAGCCTCGACCACGGCTGCGGCGCCCACTCCGAGGTCAAGCTGGCCCGCAAGCAGCAGCCGCTGCCGATGCCCGAGCACGTCTTCGACACCCTCACCGACGACGAGTACGAGCTGATCTGAGCCGCCCGGTCACGACCGACGAAGGAGGTCGGGACGTGGGGGCGGCCAGATCGAGCAAGCGACGTGATTGAGGAACGAAGTCCCGTGAGCGCGTCGAAGTCTCCCCGGGCAGCGCTGTCCGGCTAGAGCGCGTGGCCGAACGACGTCTGCGCGCCCGGCGCCTCGTCGCGCGACAGCACCCACACGGCGTAGTCCGGCGACGACGGGTGCAGCTCGTAGGAGCCGAAGAGGTGGTCGACGCGCAGCCCGGCGGCCGTGGCGTCGGCCGCGAACTCGTCGGGGCTGTAGTCGCGGGCGGTGGCCGGCCCGTCGACGGTGTGGAAGCCCACCAGCACCCGGCCCCCCGGTGCGAGCGTCTGGCGCACCCGGCGCAGGACGTCCTGCTCGGTGCCCTCGGCGACGAAGACCATGACGTTGCCCACGAGCACGGCCAGGTCCACGCTCGCGCGCAGTCCTGACAGGTCGGCCTCGAGGATGTCGGAGCGGAGCACCTCGAGGTCGGGGTAGGTGCGGCGGGACTGCTCGACGAGGGCGGGGTCGGGCTCGACCGCGACCACCCGGTGCCCCCGCGCCTGCAGGGCGGCGGCCACCCGGCCCATGCCGGAGCCGACGTCGAGGATGCGCGCGCCGCGCGGGGCGAGCACGTCGGCCAGCCGGGCCTCGCCGTCCACGTCGGACCCCTCGGCCACCAGCTGGGCGAACTTCGCGCCGTAGCCCCGGTTGCCCTCGCCCGCGAGCTCCCAGCGGGTCGGGTGGTGGTTCATGAGGCCGCACCCTGCTGCGCTGCGCGCTCCTTGCGGCGCCGGCGGCAGTACTCCAGCCCGCAGAGGCCGAGGCCGAAGCCGGCCAGGCAGGTCCACAACCACCACGTGCGGCCGTTCTCCTGGAGCGTGCCCCAGAAGGGGAGGAGGGCCAGGAAGCCCAGCAGCCAGAGCGCGGTGCCGACCTCGGTGGTGCGTACGCCGTCGACGTCGAGCGGCTCGACCTGCGCCACGATGTAGGTGCGGCTGCCGATCTCGTGCTGCGTCGGCTGCTCGTCACCCAGGTCCACGCCGTCACGCTACACACGCGGGCGACCGCACGAAACACGGACGTAGCACGGTTCTGCCAGACTGCCGTCCCGTGAACGACGAGACCACGACCTCACCGCAGTCCACGAAGGCCTCCGGCCTCGACGGGTTCTTCGACATCAGCCGACGGGGATCGACGGTGGGCCGCGAGGTCCGCGGCGGCGTCGTCACCTTCTTGACGATGGCCTACATCATCGTGCTGAACCCGCTCATCCTCGGCTTCGTGCCCGACTCGACCGGCGCCTTCCTCGGCGGCGGCGCGGGGGACGGGTCGAACCTGCCCGTGATCGCGGCCGGCACGGCGCTGGTCGCAGGGGTGCTGACGATCCTGATGGGCACGGTCGCCAACTTCCCGCTCGCGCTCGCCACGGGCCTGGGCCTCAACGCGTTCGTCGCGAACGCCATCGCGACCCGGTCCACGTGGGAGGACGCGATGGGCCTCATCGTCCTCGAGGGCATCATCATCCTCGTGCTCGTGCTGACGGGCTTCCGCAAGGCCGTCTTCCACGCGGTGCCCCAGCAGCTGAAGATCGCGATCTCGGTGGGCATCGGCCTCTTCATCGCCCTCATCGGCTTCGTCGACGCGGGCTTCGTGACCCGCATCCCCGACGCCGCGCTGACGACCGTTCCGGTCCAGCTCGGCAACGGCGGCACGCTCAGCGGGTGGCCGGTGCTGGTCTTCGCCGTCGGCGTCGTGCTCATCATCGCCCTGTGGGTGCGCCAGGTGCGCGGCGCGATCCTGATCTCGATCGTCGCCACGGCGGTGCTCGCGTTCGTGCTGCAGGCCGTCCTCGACCTCGGCTCGGTCGCGGAGGAGGGCCCGGGCAACTGGTCGCTCAACGTCCCCGAGCTCAACGGCGTCGTCGACGTGCCCGACTTCGGCACCCTGGGCCAGTTCGACCTCTTCGGCGCGTTCTCCTCGGTCGGCGTGCTCGCCGCGCTCCTGCTCGCCTTCACCCTCCTGCTGGCCGACTTCTTCGACACCATGGGCACGATGACCGCGATCGGCGCGGAGGCCGGCCTGAACGACGAGGAGGGCATCCCGCCCAACGCCCAGCGGATCCTGATCGTGGACTCGGTCGCCGCGATGGCCGGCGGCGCGGCCGGCGTCTCGTCCAACACCTCCTACATCGAGTCCGCCTCCGGCGTGGGGGAGGGTGCGCGCACCGGGCTCGCCTCGGTGGTGACCGGGCTGCTGTTCCTGCTGGCCACCTTCTTCGCCCCGATCGTGGAGGCGATCCCGTCCGAGGCGGCCGTCCCGGCGCTCGTACTGGTCGGCTTCCTGATGATGCAGCAGGTCAAGGGCATCGCCTGGGACGACCTCGAGATCGCCATTCCGGCCTTCCTGACGATCGTGCTGATGCCCTTCACCTACTCGATCTCGGTCGGCATCGGCGCCGGCTTCCTGGCGTACGTCCTGATCAAGCTCGTCGTCGGCAAGGTCCGGGAGGTCCACCCCTTGATGTGGGTCGTCGCCGCGCTCTTCGTCGTCTACTTCGCGATCGAGCCGATCACCTCCTGGCTGACCGCCTGAGCGGGCGCTCGACCACTTGTGGGATCCCCGGCCAGCCGGTGATCCCACAGGTTGTCGGCCTCTGCAACGCCTGACAACGTGAGGGATCACCGGTCAGCCGGGGATCTCTCACGGGCGTAGAGGTCCTGCGGCAGGAATTGTTAGCAGAGGTAATGAGTTATGCTAACGACATGCCGACCGCCGACCTCCGCACCCACGCCGGGCTCGCCTCCGAGCTCCGGGCGGGTGTCATGCGCCTGCGTCGCCGCCTCGCCACCGAGCGCCACCCGGACAACGACCTGAGCATCGGGCAGATGGTCGTGCTGGGGCTGCTGGTGCGGTTCGGCGACCAGACCGTGGGCGAGCTGGCCCGCGCCGAGCGCGTGCAGCCGCCGTCGATGACCCGCACGGTCAACTGCCTGGAGTCCGATGGCTACGTCGTACGCCGTGCGCACGAGACCGACGGGCGCCAGGTCGTGGTCGCCGTCACCGACGCGGGCCGCGCGGCCGTGCTGGCCGACCGCCAGCGCCGCGACGCCTGGCTGGCCCAGCAGCTCGCGGGGCTCACCCCCGCCGAGCGGGCCACCCTGCGCGACGCCGCGCCGATCCTCGCCCGACTTGCCCTGACCGACTGACGACCGAGGAGTCATCACGAGTCCCACGTTCCGCTCCCTCGCCAACCCCAACTACCGCCGCTACGCCGCCGGCGGTGTCGTGTCCAACACCGGCACCTGGATGCAGCGCGTCGCCCAGGACTGGCTGGTCCTCCAGCTCGCCGTGGGCTCCGGCGCCACGGCGCTCGGCATCACGACCGGCCTGCAGTTCCTGCCGTTCCTCCTGCTGACGCCGGTGGCCGGCCTCATCGCCGACCGGATGCCCAAGCAGCGGCTGCTCCAGCTCACCAACCTCGGCATGGCGCTGCCCGCCGCCGCGCTCGGCCTGCTCGCCGTCACCGGCTCCGCCGAGGTCTGGCACGTCTACGTCCTGGCCTTCCTGCTCGGCTGCGCTTCGGCCTTCGACGCCCCCGCGCGCCAGTCCTTCGTCTCCGAGCTCGTCGACCCGGTCGACCTCACCAACGCGGTGGGCCTCAACTCCGCCAGCTTCAACGCTGCCCGCCTCGTCGGCCCCGGCCTGGCCGGCGTGCTGATCGCCGCCTTCGGCGGGGGAGCGGTGGCGACCGGGTGGGTCATCCTGCTCAACGCGGTGTCGTACGCCGCCCCGATCTGGTCGCTGCGCCACCTCGACCTGGCCCGGATCGACGCCGCGGCGCCCGCCGACCGGGGTCCCGGCGCCATCCGGGAGGGCGTGGCCTACGTCCGTGCCCGTCCCGACCTGATGCTGGTCCTGAGCATGGTCTTCTTCGCGGGCACCTTCGGGCTCAACTTCCAGATCACCTCGGCGCTGATGGCCACCGAGGTCTTCGGCAAGGGGCCGCAGGAGTTCGGGCTGCTCGGCACCTTCCTCGCAGTCGGCTCGCTCACGGGCTCCCTGCTCGCTGCGCGCCGCGCCGAGGTGCGCCACCGCCTCGTCGTCGGCTCGGCGATCGCCTTCGGGGCGACGGTGATGCTGGCCGGGCTGATGCCGTCCTACCTCACCTTCGCGCTCCTCGCGCCCGTCACGGGGCTCACCGCGCTGACCTTCATCACGAGCGCCAACACCTACATGCAGCTCAACACCGACGCGGGCGTCCGCGGCCGGGTGATGGCGCTCTACCTGATGATCTTCATGGGCGGCACTCCCGTCGGTGCCCCGATCATCGGGTGGATCGGACACGAGTACGGCGCCCGGTGGACGCTGCTCGGCGGCGGCCTCATGACGATCCTCGGCGTGGGGGTGTCTGCCATCATGTACCTGCGGCTCGAGAAGGCGCGCCGCGAGCGTGGCGCCGAGGCGGGCGCACCGCTCGCGGAACCGGCTCCTGCGGCGTTTTGACCGTGGCAGTCACGCCCGAGTAGCCTCAATCCTCGTGTCTGGCACGTCCAGACCCCTGCGCATGCTCCCAGAGCCGCGGCCCCTCGAGGTGCCGCGCCCGGCTCGGCGCAGCAGCTCCACAGCACAAGGCACGTCGCAGCAACGCACGACATCCGAGTCCGGCACCTCGCCGGGCCGTGACGAGAAGACAGAGAGAGGGAACCACCCGGTGCCCACCATTAACCAGCTGGTCCGCAAGGGCCGCCAGGACAAGGTGTCGAAGTCCAAGACGCCTGCCCTGAAGGGATCCCCGCAGCGCCGTGGCGTCTGCACCCGCGTCTACACGACCACCCCGAAGAAGCCGAACTCCGCCCTCCGCAAGGTCGCCCGCGTGCGCCTGAGCAGTGGCGTCGAGGTCACCGCCTACATCCCGGGTGTCGGTCACAACCTGCAGGAGCACTCGATCGTGCTCGTGCGCGGCGGCCGTGTGAAGGACCTTCCCGGAGTCCGCTACAAGATCATCCGCGGCACGCTCGACACCCAGGGTGTCAAGAACCGCAAGCAGGCCCGCAGCCGCTACGGCGCGAAGAAGGAGAAGTAATGCCTCGCAAGGGTCCCGCTCCGAAGCGCCCCCTCGTCTCCGACCCGGTCTACGGCTCGCAGCTGGTCACCCAGCTCGTCAGCAAGGTCCTCCAGGACGGCAAGAAGGCTGTTGCCCAGCGCATCGTCTACACCGCCCTCGAGGGCTGCCGCGAGAAGACCGGCACCGACCCGGTCGTCACGCTCAAGCGCGCGCTCGACAACGTCAAGCCGGCCATCGAGGTCAAGTCCCGCCGCGTCGGCGGTGCGACCTACCAGGTCCCCGTCGAGGTCAAGGCCAACCGCTCCACCACGCTGGCCCTGCGCTGGCTCGTGGGCTACGCCGCCGACCGTCGTGAGAAGACGATGGCCGAGCGCCTGATGAACGAGATCCTCGACGCCAGCAACGGCCTCGGTGCCGCTGTGAAGAAGCGCGAGGACACCCACAAGATGGCCGAGTCCAACAAGGCCTTCGCCCACTACCGCTGGTGAGGTCGGGAGGCTGCGGTCCCCGCACGGCGCGGTCCGCGGCCTCCCACTCCCACAACCCCACTACTTCGAGGGACTGAGACACAACAGTGGCTGTCGACATCACCACCGACCTCAACAAGGTCCGCAACATCGGCATCATGGCGCACATCGACGCCGGCAAGACCACCACCACCGAGCGCATCCTCTTCTACACCGGCATCACCTACAAGATCGGTGAGGTCCACGAGGGTGGCGCCACGATGGACTGGATGGAGCAGGAGCAGGAGCGCGGCATCACCATCACGTCCGCCGCGACGACCTGCTGGTGGAAGGACCACCAGATCAACATCATCGACACGCCCGGCCACGTGGACTTCACCGCCGAGGTCGAGCGCTCGCTGCGCGTCCTCGACGGCGCCGTGGCGGTGTTCGACGGCGTTGCCGGTGTCGAGCCGCAGACCATGACCGTGTGGCGCCAGGCCAACAAGTACTCGGTCCCCCGCATGTGCTTCGTCAACAAGCTCGACCGCACCGGAGCGGACTTCTTCCGCTGCGTCGACATGATGGTCGAGCGCCTCAACTCCACCCCGCTCGTGCTCCAGCTGCCCATCGGCGCGGAGTCCGACTTCCTCGGTGTCGTCGACCTGGTCGGCATGCGTGCCCTGACCTGGCGCGGCGAGACCACGATGGGTGAGGACTACGAGGTCGAGGAGATCCCCGCCGACCTCGCCGAGCAGGCTGCCGAGTACCGCGAGAAGTTCATCGAGACGCTCGCCGAGGCCGATGACGAGATCATGGAGAAGTACCTCGAGGAGGGCGACGAGAACTTCACCGTCGCCGAGCTCGAGGCCGCGATCCGTCGCGCCACGCTCGCCGACAAGCTGAACCCGGTCCTCTGTGGCACCGCGTTCAAGAACAAGGGCGTCCAGCCCCTGCTCGACGCGGTCGTCAAGTTCCTGCCCTCGCCGCTCGACATCGACGGGATCCAGGGCCACTCGGTCAAGGACGAGGACGAGGTCATCGTCCGCCAGCCGTCCGACGACGAGCCGTTCTCCGGCCTCGCCTACAAGATCGCCTCCGACCCGCACCTGGGCAAGCTGATCTACGTCCGCGTCTACTCCGGCAAGCTCGAGGCCGGCTCGACCGTGGTCAACTCGGTCAACGGCCGCAAGGAGCGGATCGGCAAGGTCTATCAGATGCACGCCAACAAGCGTGAGGAGATCGCGTCGGTCGGCGCCGGCCAGATCGTGGCCGTGATGGGCCTGAAGGACACCAAGACCGGTCACACGCTGTGCGACCCGCAGAACCAGGTCGTCCTCGAGTCCATGACGTTCCCGGCCCCGGTCATCGAGGTCGCGATCGAGCCCAAGACCAAGGGCGACCAGGAGAAGCTCGGCACCGCGATCCAGCGCCTCTCCGACGAGGACCCGACCTTCACGGTCAAGGCCGACGAAGAGACCGGCCAGACGATCATCGCCGGCATGGGCGAGCTCCACCTGGAGATCCTCGTCGACCGCATGAAGCGTGAGTTCCGCGTGGAGGCGACCGTCGGCAAGCCGCAGGTGGCCTACCGCGAGACCGTCCGCAACACGGTCGAGAAGCACTCCTACACCCACAAGAAGCAGACCGGTGGCTCGGGTCAGTTCGCCAAGGTCGTCATCAACCTCGGTCCGAACATCGACCCCGAGACCGGCCAGGGCGCGGGCTACGAGTTCGTCAACAACGTCTCCGGCGGCCGCGTGCCCAAGGAGTACATCCCCTCGGTCGACCAGGGCGGCCAGGAGGCCATGGAGTTCGGCGTCCTCGCCGGCTACCCCATGGTCGACGTGAAGTTCTCCCTCGAGGACGGCGCCTACCACGACGTCGACTCGTCCGAGCTCGCGTTCAAGATCGCCGGGAACCAGGCCTTCAAGGAGGCCGCACGCAGGGCCAAGCCGGTGCTGCTCGAGCCGATGTTCGCCGTCGAGGTGACCACCCCCGAGAGCTTCCTCGGCACGGTCATCGGCGACATCAACTCGCGCCGCGGCCAGATCCAGGCGCAGGAGGAGCGTCACGGCGACATGGTCGTGAACGCCCTTGTGCCGTTGTCGGAGATGTTCGGGTACGTTGGCGACCTGAGGTCCAAGACCTCCGGTCAGGCGTCGTACTCGATGGAGTTCGACTCGTACGCCGAGGTTCCCTCGAACATCGCCGAAGAGATCGTCAAGAAGGTTCGCGGCGAGTAGCTCGACCCGGACCCCTCGGTCCAGCACCACCCGTCCCACACCCATGAGTTCAAGTACCAAACCAACCAGGAGGAGCCCCAGTGGCTAAGGCGAAGTTCGAGCGGACCAAGCCGCACGTCAACATCGGCACGATCGGTCACATCGACCACGGCAAGACGACGCTGACCGCGGCGATCACCAAGGTGTTGCACGACAAGTACCCGAACCTGAACGAGGCCTCGGCCTTCGACCAGATCGACAAGGCTCCCGAGGAGCGCCAGCGCGGCATCACGATCTCGATCGCGCACGTCGAGTACCAGACCGAGGCGCGCCACTACGCGCACGTCGACTGCCCGGGTCACGCGGACTACATCAAGAACATGATCACCGGTGCCGCTCAGATGGACGGCGCGATCCTCGTGGTCGCCGCCACCGACGGCCCGATGCCGCAGACGCGTGAGCACGTGCTGCTCGCCCGCCAGGTCGGCGTGCCGGCCCTGGTCGTGGCGCTCAACAAGTGCGACATGGTCGACGACGAGGAGCTCATCGAGCTCGTCGAGATGGAGGTGCGCGAGCTCCTCTCCGAGTACGAGTTCCCGGGCGACGACATCCCCGTGGTCCGCGTTGCTGCCTTCCCGGCCCTGCAGGGCGACGAGAAGTGGGGCGACTCGATCGTCGAGCTCATGAACGCGGTCGACGAGTCGATCCCGACCCCCGAGCGCGAGACCGACAAGCCGTTCCTCATGCCCGTCGAGGACGTCTTCACGATCACCGGTCGCGGCACGGTCATCACCGGTCGCATCGAGCGCGGCATCGTCAAGGTCAACGAGGAGGTCGAGATCATCGGCATCCGCGAGACCGCCCAGAAGTCGACCGTCACCGGTGTCGAGATGTTCCGCAAGCTGCTCGACGAGGGCCAGGCGGGCGAGAACGTCGGCCTGCTCCTCCGTGGCACCAAGCGCGAGGACATCGAGCGCGGCATGGTCGTCATCAAGCCGGGCACCACGACGCCTCACACGAACTTCGAGGCCTCGGTCTACATCCTGTCGAAGGACGAGGGTGGCCGTCACACGCCGTTCTTCAACAACTACCGCCCGCAGTTCTACTTCCGCACGACGGACGTGACCGGCGTCGTGACCCTCCCCGAGGGCACCGAGATGGTCATGCCGGGTGACAACACCGAGATGTCGGTCGAGCTCATCCAGCCCATCGCGATGGACGAGGGCCTGCGGTTCGCGATCCGTGAGGGTGGCCGCACCGTCGGCGCCGGCCGGGTCGTCAAGATCACCAAGTGATCTGAGCGCCTGAGGGCGCACCAGCTCCACCTCGAGACCCCCGTCTCCCGCAAGGGAGGCGGGGTCTCGTGCGTCCAGGCTCCGCCGGGCTCAGGCGGCGTACGGCGGCGGGAGGAGGCCGTGGTGCTGGAGCAGCATCTCGACGCGCTGCCGCTCGCGGTCGAGCTCGCGCCCCGGGGGGAGCACCTCCATGAGGTGGGCCAGGCCCGCCATGTCCGCGGCCTCGGCCAGGACGCCGTCGTAGGCCTGACGACATCCCTCGTACTTCGCGAAGCGCATGTCGTCGCGGTGGAAGGACGCGTTGAGCCGCCGCAGGTCCGCACCCACCTCCTCGATGGGTCGCCGCGTGGGGCGCTCCTCGGCGGCAGGCGTACGCCGGCGCCGCAGCCGACGTGCCAGACGCGCCAGGGCGCGATAGGTGCGCCACTCATCGAGCTCCCCGACGAGGACCGCGAGGGCGACCCGCAGGACCACGGCGACGAGCAGCAGGACTGCGATCGTCGCGAGCAGACCCGTCATCCGTCCACGGTACGCCCGGCCGGGCGCCTCGTCACCGGGCCAGCGTCACCGCCGCCACGGCACGATGGCCCCATGGGATTCACGAGGGCCGAGCTCGAGTCGTACCGGGACGCCGTGGTGCCCGACCTGCTCCCGGAGGTGGGAGAGCCGCTGCGGCTCCTCTTCGTGGGGATCAACCCCGGGCTGTGGACCGCCGCGACCCAGACGCACTTCGCCCGCCCCGGCAACCGGTTCTACCCCGCCCTCCTGCGGGCCGGGATCCTGGAGCACCCCGTCGACCCCTCCGCCGGGATGACGGACGAGGACCGCGACGCCTTCCGGCGGCGCGGGATCGGCATCACCAACGTGGTGGCCCGCGCCACGGCCCGGGCCGACGAGCTCACCGCGGTGGAGCTGCGCGAGGGCGGGGTGCGGCTGCGCGCCCTGGTCGCCGAGCGGCGCCCCGACGTGGTGGCGGTCGCGGGCATCACGGCCTACCGGGCGGCGTTCGACGAGCGCAGTGCCCGGGCGGGTGAGCAGCCCGGACGCTGGGACGGATCGCGCGTCTTCGTGGTGCCGAACCCGTCCGGGCTCAACGCGCACGAGACGGTGGAGTCCTTGGCCGAGGCGTACGCCGATGCGGCCAAGGCCGCCGGGCTGGTCGCGGCCCCCGGGCCTCAGCCCATGTCCACGCCCTCGAAGTCCTCGGGGGAGTAGTCGCGCTTCTCGACGAGCACCATCCAGTTGCCCGAGTTGTCACGCATCAGCGCCTCGACGCCGTACGGCCGCTCCTCCGGCTCCTGGAGGAACTCCACGCCCTTGGCCCGCAGCTCCTCGTAGGTCGCGTGGCAGTCGTCGACGTTCAACCCCACCCCGGGGAGACCGCCCTCGTCCTGCGCGCGCGCCATCGCCTCGATCAGGTAGTCCGGGAGCGGACCGCTCGGGGTCGTGAGGTGGAGGTGGATCTCCGGCTGCCTCGGGTGGAACACCGTGCACCAGCGGAAGTCGGGCCCGAGCTGGAGGTCGTCGCCGACCTCGAAGCCGAGGACGTCGGTGTAGAAGGCGAGGGACTCGTCGATGTCCAACACCTGCGACGGACAGGAGGGAGATGTTGGTGATCATGCGACGAACCTACGGACCGTCCGCCCCCTCGCGCTTCTCCTGCGTTGCGGTGCGCTCGACGAGCCCGGCCATGAAGACGTAGCAGCCGGGGATGCGCGGGTTGCCGGCCGCGGCGTAGCGCCTCTGGAAGTCGCTCGGGCTCTCGCCGACGATCTCGCGGAACCGTGAGCTGAAGGACCCGAGGCTGCTGTAGCCCACCGCGTGGCAGACCTCGGTGACCGTCAGGTTCGCTGCCCGCAGCAGGTCCTGCGCACGCTCGACCCGGCGCTGGGCGAGGTACGCCGCCGGCGTCACGCCGTACGTCGTCGCGAAGGACCGGATGAAGTGGTAGCGACTCATCCCCGCGAGGGCGGCGACGTGGTCGAGGTCGAAGGGCTCGGCGAAGTGCCGGTCGAGGTGGTCGCGCGCGCGACGCAGGTGGACCAGCACGTCGCCCGGGACGCGACGCGGGTGGCTCATCCGAGCAGCGCCTCCACCGCGCCCCGGAAGGCCGAGGTGTGGGCGTCGACGTCGGTCTGGTCGTGGAACGGCGAGAAGAGCGACATGTTGTGGAACGGGGCGAGCAGCACCCCGCGGTTGACCGTCCAGAGGTGGAAGAAGGCGTCGAGCTCCTCGTCGACGGCGGCGGCCGCCTCCGCTCCCGCGCGCGGTGGCGGGCAGAACCAGTACTCCGCACGGCAGCCGAGGCGCTGGACGTGCCACGGCAGGCCGTGCTCGTCGATCACCCCGCGGATGCCGTCGGTGAAGCTCTCGGCGAGCGGGATCGCGACGTCGAAGTCCTCCTGGCGCAGGGCGGTCGACAAGGTCGCGCGCACCGCTGCCATCGCGAGCGCGGAGCCCGACAGCGTGCCGCCGACCCCGGCGACGTCGATGTCGTGACCGAGCATCGGGCCCTCGAGGCGCTCGGCGACCTCCGCCGTCATGCCGTACGCCGCGACGGGGATCCCGCCGCCGATGGGCTTGCCGATGACGACGAAGTCAGGCTCGAGGTCCCACGCCGCGGTGGCCCCGCCCGGGCCCGCACAGATCGTGTGGGTCTCGTCGTTGACGAGCAGCACGCCGTGGCGCCGGGTGATCTCGCGGACCCCGGCGAGGTAGCCCTCATCAGGAAGCACGATGCCGATGTTGGTGAGCGCCGGCTCCATCAGCAGGCAGGCGACGTCACCCGCGGCGAGGCGGGCGTCGAGGGCGTCGAGGTCGTTGAACGGCACCACCGCCGTGGTCTGCGCGACGTCGACCTGCGGCCCGAGCGCGCCCGGGCGGGCCACGACGCGGTCACCGGCCCGGCCGTGCTCGAGCACGCCGAGCGTCTCGTCGACGGTGCCGTGGTAGCACCAGTCCATGACCGCGATGCGCGGGCGCCCGGTGAGGTGGCGGGCGAAGCGCAGCACGAAGCGGTTGGCGTCGGTGGCGGTCATCGCCATCTGCCAGCGCGGCAGGCCGAAGCGGCGGCTGAGCTCCGCAGCGACCCAGGCCGCGTCGGTCGAGGGCAGCATCGTGGTGATCCCGCGCTCCGTGCGCTCGCGCACCGCCTCCGCCACGGCGGGCAGGCAGTGGCCGGTCATCGAGCCGGTGTCGCCCAGGCAGAGGTCGACGTAGTCGATGCCGTCGACGTCGGTGAAGCGACCGCCGCCCGCCGACTCGACGAACAGCGGGAACGAGCCCGGCCACCGCGTCATCCACGGCATCGGGACGCCGGCCAGCAGGTGCTCGCTCGCGGTGCGCGCCAGCAGCGCCGACGTCGGGTGCAGGTCGACGAACCGCTGCTCCTCCTCGGCGTGGAGCGCGGCCAGGCGGGTGCGGTCGATCGTCACGTGGTCCTCACAGCGCGCTGCCGACGTACTTGGTCTCGAGGTACTCCTCGATGCCCTCGAAGCCGCCCTCGCGACCGAAGCCGGAGTGCTTCACCCCGCCGAAGGGGGCGGCGGGGTTGGAGACGATGCCGGTGTTGATGCCGACCATCCCGAACTCCAGCGCCTCGCTGACCCGCAGCACGCGGGCGTGGTCGCGGGTGAAGACATAGGCGACGAGGCCGTACTCCGTGTCGTTGGCCCGCGCAAGCGCGTCGTCCTCGTCGCTGAAGGTCGAGACGGGCGCGACGGGACCGAAGATCTCCTCGCGGAACACCCGCGCCGAGGCAGGTACGTCGACCAGCACCGTGGGCGGGTAGAAGTGGCCGGGCCCCTCGGGGACCTCGCCGCCGACCAGGGCGCGGGCACCGCCGGACACGGCGTCGTCGACCAGCTCGTGCACCCCGGCGCGGGCCTTCTCGGTGATGAGGGGGCCGACGTCGACGCCGTCCTCGGTGCCGTCACCGACCGTCAGCGCGCCCATCCGCTCGGCGAGCCGGGACGAGAACTCGTCGGCGACCGACTCGTGGACCAGGAAACGATTGGCCGAGGTGCAGGCCTCGCCGATGTTGCGCATCTTGGCCAGCATCGCGCCGTCGACCGCGGCGTCGAGGTCGGCGTCGGCGAAGACCAGGAACGGGGCGTTGCCGCCGAGCTCCATCGACACCCGGAGCAGCTGGTCGGACGCCTGGGCGACGAGCACCTTGCCGACCGCGGTCGAGCCCGTGAAGGTCAGCTTGCGCAGCCGCGGGTCGCGGATCAGCGGCTCGCACACCCCGCCGGAGTCGGTCGTGGTGACGACGTTGAGCACTCCCGCAGGCAGGCCGACCTCCTCCAGCAGGCCCGCCAGCGCGAGCATCGTGAGGGGGGTCTCCGCGGCCGGTTTGACGACCATGGTGCACCCGGCGGCGATGGCCGGCCCGATCTTGCGGGTGCCCATCGCCAGCGGGAAGTTCCAGGGCGTGATCATCAGGGTCGGGCCGACGGGCCCCTTCATCGTGATCAGCCGGGTGTTGCCGGCAGGCGCGGGGGAGTAGCGGCCGTGGATGCGCACCGCCTCCTCGGAGAACCACCGGAAGAACTCGGCGCCGTAGGCCACCTCGCCCTTCGCCTCGGCGAGCGTCTTGCCCATCTCGAGGGTCATCAGCCGCGCGAAGTCGTCGGCCCGCTCGGTGAGCAGCTCGAAGGCGCTGCGCAGGATCTCCCCGCGCACGCGCGGCTCGGTGGCGCGCCACTCGCGCTGGGCGGCCGCCGCCGCGGCGAGCGCGCGCTCGCCGTCAGCGGGCGTCGCGTCCGCCACTGAGGTGAGCACGCTGCCGTCGGCGGGGTTGTGCACCTCGAAGGTCGCCGCGCCGGTGGCGTCGACCCACTCCCCGCCGACGAGGAGCTGGCGGGGCACGGTCGTCAGGACGGTCTCGTTGCTGGCCATCACCCCACCCTGCCATCCGCCGCCGCGTCGAAGGCGGCCTCGAAGATGTCGAGGCCCTCGGCGAGCAGGTCGTCGCCGATCGCCAGCGGCGGGAGGAAGCGGAACACGTTGCCGTAGGTGCCGCAGGTCAGCGTGACGAGGCCCTGGGCCGAGCAGGCCCGGTGGATGGCACCGGCGAGCGCTGCGTCGGGCGTACGACCCGGGCCGTCGGACACGAGCTCGACGGCCAGCATCGCGCCGCGGCCACGGATGTCCCCGACACGGTCCGGGTGGCGCTCGGCCAACGCCCGCAGGCGTGGCACGAAGGCCGCCTCGATGGCGCGGGCCCGCGACGGCAGGTCGTCGGCCTGCATGGTCTCGATCGCGGCGAGCGCGGCCGCGCACGCGACCGGGTTGCCGCCGTAGGTGCCGCCGAGGCCGCCGACGTGCACCGAGTCCATCACCTCGGCCCGGCCGGTCACCGCGGCCAGCGGCAGCCCGCCTGCCATGCCCTTGGCGGTGGTCACCAGGTCCGGCACGACGCCCTCGTGGTCGCAGGCGAACCAGTCGCCGGTGCGGGCGAAGCCCGTCTGGATCTCGTCGGCGATGAGCAGGATCCCCTGCTCGCGGCACCACTCGGCCACGCGCGGGAGCCAACCGGGCGGTGGCACGATGAAGCCGCCCTCGCCCTGGATCGGCTCGATGAGCACGGCCGCGCAGCTGTCCTCGCCGACCTGGGTGTGCACGGTCGAGACGAAGGCGTCGAAGGCCTCCTCGGCGCACGCCTCGGGCCCGCCCGGCCACCGGTAGGGGTAGGCCATCGGGGAGCGGTAGATCTCCCCGGCGAACGGGCCGAAGCCGTGCTTGTAGGGCATGGTCTTCGCGGTCAGCGCCATCGTGAGGTTCGTACGCCCGTGGTAGGCGTGGTCGAAGACGACGATGGCGTCGCGACCGGTGTGGTGGCGGGCGACCTTCACGGCGTTCTCGACCGCCTCGGCCCCGGAGTTGAAGAGCGCCGAGCGCTTCTCGTGGGTCCCCGGGGTGAGCTCGGCGAGCTTCTCGCAGACCGCGACGTACTCCTCGTACGGCGTCACCATGAAGCAGGTGTGGGTGAAGTCCGCGACCTGGCGCTGGACCGCCTCCACCACGCGGGGCGCGGCGTTGCCGACGGTGGTCACCGCGATGCCGGAGCCGAAGTCGATGAGCTGGTTGCCGTCGACGTCGCGCAGGATCCCGCCCCCGGCGCGCTCGACGTAGACGGGCAGCGTGGTGCCGACGCCGGCGGACACGGCTGCGACCTTGCGGGCGTGGAGGGCCTGCGAGCGCGGCCCGGGGATCTCGGTGGCGAGGATCCGCTCCTGCGAGAGGCTCATCCGCGCTCGTCCATTCCCCACGGGGAGCCGTAGCCCTCGGGCTTCGGCGCCGACAGCAGGTCGAGGAACGGCTTCGGCGGCAGCGCCTCGGGGCCGAGCACGCCGGTGCCCTTCCACGTGCCGTCCGACAGCAGCTCGAGGGCCACGACCGGGTTGATGGCCGTCTGCCAGACCACGCACTGCGCGCCGTAGTCGCGCATCGAGTCGGCGTTGTCGACCACGTGGTAGAGGTACGTCGACCGCGGCGCGCCGTCCTTGCCGGTGCCGGTGACGAAGAGCCCCGCACAGGTCTTGCCCTCCATCCGCGGACCGATGGTGGCCGGGTCGGGCAGGCAGGCCGCCACGACGTCGCGCGGCGAGACCTCCACGCCCTTCACCGTCACCGGCTGGGTCGAGTCGAGGCCCAGGGTGTGGAGCGTGCGCAGGATCGTGATCATCTCCTCGCCGAGGCCGTACTTGAAGGTCACCCGGTCGGCCTCCACCCACCGCGGCATCAGGAGCACCTCCTCGTGCTCGACGTGCACGCACTCGACCGGCCCGATGCCCTCGGGGAAGTCGAAGACCTCCGGCTCGGAGAAGGGCGGCAGCGTGAAGAACCCCTGCTCCAGCTCGCCACCGCCCCTCTCCCGCTCCCACACCACCGGGGGATTGAGGCACTCCTCGATGATCGTCCACATCGAGAAGCCGGGTGCGAACACCTCGTTGCCGTCGTCGTCGCGGATCACCAGGTTCGCGCCGTCGCGGGTGCCGAGCTCGTCGATGTGGTCGAAGAGCTCGTCGGCGGCGTAGCGCGCGAAGATGTCGGAGAGCCCGGGCTCCACGCCGATGCCGAGCAGCGCGAGCCGGCCGGCCGACTCCCACGCACCGGCCTGCGCGAACTGTTCGTCGCCGAGCTTGACCCCGACCTTCTCGTAGGGCGCGTCGGGGTGCGGCGCGGACAGGCTCATCGCCATGTCGAGGTAGTCGGCCCCGGCCGCCAGCGCGCCGGTGAAGATCGGCATCACGAAGCGAGGGTCGACGGCGTTGAAGACGTGCGTGGCCCGCACCTCGCGGGCGAGCGCGGCCACGGCATCGGCGTCGGAGGCGTCGACCTGAGCGGCGGTGAATCGCTCCTCGCCCGTACGCCGCTCGCTGGCCGCGGCGACCGTCCGCTCGGCGCGGGTGAGGTCGTAGTCGGCGACCACCCACGCCTCGAAGAAGTCACGCTCGACCGCGATCCGGGCGGCGGCGTCACCGACACCGCCGGCCCCGACCATCAGCACCCTCATCGGCTCTGGCACGGCTCTGCTCCTATTCCTTGGTCCGCGACGCCCGTGCCGAGCCGACCAGCTGGGCGCCCACCACCAGCAGGACGGCGAGGACGAACATCGAGAAGCCGATGACGTTGGCCTCGGCGGGGATGCCGCGGCGTGATGCGACGTAGACGAACTTGGGGAACGTGTTCTCGTTGCCGGAGACGAAGTTGGTGATGATGAAGTCGTCGAATGACAGCGAGAAGGCGAGCATCGCGGCGCCCGCGATGCCGGGCAGGATCAGCGGGAAGGTGACCTTCCAGAAGGTCTGCACGGGGCTGGCGTAGAGGTCCTGCGCCGCCTCCTCGATCCGCGGGTCGAGGGACTGGATGCGCGCCTTCACCGTCACCACCACGAAGCTCAGGCAGAACATGATGTGGGCGAAGACGATCGTGGTGAAGCCCAGGCTGATCCCGACGTTGGAGAAGCCCTGCACGAAGATCGTCAGCAGCGCGGCACCCATCACGATCTCGGGGGTCGCCATCGGCACGAAGATCAGCACGTTGCTCGCGGCCTTGCCGCGGTAGCGGTAGCGCACCATCGCCAGCGCCATCATGGTGCCGAGCACCGTGGCCACGAGCGTGGAGATCGCGCCGACCTGCAGCGAGGTCACCAGCGAGCTGCAGACCCCGGGCACGCCGCACGGGTCCTGCCAGTGCTCCCAGGTGAAGCCCTGCCACACGATGTTGGTCTTGCCGTGGTCGTTGAAGGAGAACGCGAAGGTGTAGGCGACCGGCAGGAACAGGTAGAGCAGCACCAGGATCGCCGAGAGCATCGCGAAGTGGCTGGCCAGCCACAGCTGGGCCCGCTTGGCCGTGGACGGGCGGTAGGCCGGGGAGGACTGCCCGGTGGTGGACGTCGTCGTCATGGTGGCCACCTCAGACCAGCTCGTCGGTGCCGAAACGGCGTACGTAGAGGAAGACCATGGCCAGGATCGCGGCCATCAGCGTGAACGACAGCGCGGCCGCCACGGGGTATCCGCCGGGGATGGCGAGGAACTGGTCGTTGATGACGTTGCCGACCATCTTCCCGCGCTGGGGGCCGAGCAGCTCCATGTTGACGAAGTCGCCGGCCGCCGGGATGAAGGTCAGGAGGGTGCCGGCGAGCACGCCGGGCATCGACATCGGCAGGGTCACGGTGCGGAAGGTGGTGAAGCCGTTGGCGTACAGGTCGCCGCCCGCCTCGATCACCCGCGGGTCGGCACGCTCGAGCGAGGCATAGATCGGCAGCACCATGAAGGGCAGGAAGTTGTAGGTCAGGCCCGCGACGACCGCGACCGGCGTGTTGATGATCGCGCCGCCGGGCAGCAGGTTGAGGAAGTTCAGCGTGCCGGCCACCCAGCCCTCGTCAGCGAGGATCTGCGACCACGCGAAGGTGCGCAGGATGAAGGAGGTGAAGAACGGCGCGATGACGCAGATCATCATCAGGTTGCGCCACTTGCCGGCCTTGAACGCCATCGCGTAGGCCAGCGGGTAGGCGATGACGAACGCGAGGAACGTCGCGAGCCCGGCGTAGAGGAACGACCGCGCGAAGTGCGGTGCGTAGTCGGTCAGCGCGGCGGCGTAGTTCGAGAAGTTCACGTCGCGGTAGTAGTAGCCGGGGAAGCCGGGGTAGCGGCTCTGCAGGCTGACCGCGGCCAGCTGCACCAGCGGCAGCAGGAAGAAGACGCCGAGCCACAGCACACCCGGCAGGAGCAGCAGGTACGCCGTCCAGCTCCGCTTCTGCGTCTCGGGGGCGGACGCGACGGGGTGGATCCCCGGGTCGCCCGCCACCTGCGAGACCGGCGCGAGGGCGCTCATCCTTCGTCCACCGCGACACCGAACGCGTGCCCGGGGTTCCAGGTCAGCCAGACCTCGTCACCGGGACGGAGGTCGAGCGGCTCGACGTCGAGGTTCTGCTCGTAGCAGCTCCAGGTCGTCCCGCTCGGCATGTCGACCAGGTAGCTCGTCGCGACGCCGAGGAACGACACGTCGCGCACCACGCCCTTGACGTCGTTGCCGACGCCGTCGGGCTGCTTGCGCGACACCGTCACCTTCTCGGGGCGTACGCCGAACAGCACCTGGCCCTCGTGCACCTGCGAGCGGGACTTGAGGATCCGCACCTTGGTGCCGAGCACGTCGGCGACGAGGTGGTCGCCGTCGGTGTCCTCGATCGCGCCGACCCCGGTGTTGGCCTGGCCCAGGAAGTTGGCCACGAAGCGCGTGCGGGGCAGGTCGTAGAGCTCGGCCGGCGGGCCGAGCTGCTCGATGTGGCCCCTGTTCATCACCGCGACCGTGTCGGCCATCGTCATGGCCTCCTCCTGGTCGTGGGTGACGTGGATGAAGGTGAGTCCGACCTCGGTCTGGATGCGCTTGAGCTCGACCTGCATCTCGCGGCGCAGCTTGAGGTCGAGCGCACCGAGCGGCTCGTCGAGCAGCAGCACCTCGGGGTGGTTGACCAGCGCGCGCGCCAGCGCGACGCGCTGCTGCTGGCCGCCGGAGAGCTGGTGGGGCTTGCGCCCGGCGAACTGGGTCATCTGCACCAGCTCGAGCGCGTCGTCGGTCCGGGCGGCGGCGTCCTTCTCCTTGCGGCGCTTGGGCCCGAAGGAGACGTTGTCGCGGATCGTCAGGTGCGGGAAGAGGGCGTAGGACTGGAAGACGGTGTTGACCGGGCGCTCGTAGGGGCGCGACCCGGTCAGGTCGGTCTCCCCGATCATCACCCGGCCGGCCGTGGGCTGCTCCAGCCCGGCGACCATCCGCAGGGTGGTGGTCTTGCCGCAGCCCGACGGGCCGAGCAGCGCGAAGAAGGAGCCCCGGGGGACGTGGAGGTCGATGCCGTCGACGGCGACGAAGTCGCCGAAGGACTTGGTCACGCTCTCGAGCCTGAGGTCGCCGCGGGCTTCTCGGAATCCGGCCATGTCAGTTCCCCATCACGTTGCTGGACCACAGGTCGGCGAACTCGATGTCCTCGTCGGCGCTCAGCACCCGGAACTGCTGGATGTTGCTGTCGGCGATGAACTCGGCGGTCGGGAAGATCCACGGGCTCTCGGCCAGCTCCGGGTCGATCTTCTCCATCTCGGCCTGCGCGCCGTCGACGGGACACACGTAGTTGACCCATGCGGCGACCTGGGCGGCCACGGCCGGGTCGTAGTAGTAGTCCATCAGCTTCTGGGCGTTGCGCCGGTGCGTGGAGGTGATCGGCACCATCATGTTGTCGGACCAGAGCGTGCCGCCCGACTCGGGGATGGTGAAGGTCCAGTTGGGGTCCTCGGTGTCGTAGGCCAGCACGAAGATGTCGCCGCTCCAGGTGATGCCCGCGACAGCGTTGCCGCTGGTGAGGTCCTCCATGTAGGAGTTGCCCTTCACCCGGCGGATGTAGCCCTCGTCGATCTTCTGCTCGATGAAGTCCAGCGCGCTCTCGAACTCGGCGCGCCCCCAGTCGCTGTCGATGTCGACGCCCTGCGACTGCATGACCAGCCCGGCGGTGTCGCGGAACTCCGAGAGCACCACGATGCGGCCCTTGAGGTCGTCGGTCCAGAGGTCGTCGAGCGACCGGAGCTCGCGGCCGACCTTCTCCCGGTTGTAGCCGATCCCGGCGAAGCCGCTCTGCCAGGTGATCGAGTTCTGCCGCCCCGGGTCGAACGAGACGTCCTTCAGCGGTTGGAGCAGGTTGCTGACCACGTTGGGCATCTGGATCAGCTCGAGCGGCTGGCAGAGCTGGTCGCGGATGACCCGCGCGGCCATCCAGTCGGTGAGGGTGATGATGTCGCGGTCGATGCTCTGCCCGGCGCGCAGCTGCGGCCCGACCTTGGCGTAGTAGGAGTCGTTGTCGTCGATGTCCTCGGTGTAGCTGACCTCGATGCCGGTCTGCTCCATGAAGGCCTCGAGCGTCGGGGACCTGGTCTCCTTGCCGTTCATGTCGAGGTAGGCCGTCCAGTTGGCCCACTTGAGGATCTTCTCCTCGTCCGAGAGGTCCGTCGGCAGGTCCAGGCTGGCGACGCCGCCCGACGGCGGCTCGGGCGGGGCGCACCCGGTGAGCGCGAGCCCGGTGCCGGCGGCGAGGCCGGTGCCGAGCAGCGCGCGTCGGCTCAGCGAGCCGGAGGCCGCCTGGGCCAGCGCGGCCGCCGGGGGCGACATGTGACGCCGTGACCGGCGCGGGATGGGTGTCATGTGTTCAGGTCCTCCGCTCAGCCCCCGAGCTGCTCTGGTGTGGTGCCGTCCAGCTCTGGTGTCTAGCTCTCGATGTTGGCCATCACGTGCTTGATCCGGGTGTAGTCCTCGAAGCCGTACATCGACAGGTCCTTGCCGTAGCCGGACTTCTTGTAGCCGCCGTGCGGCATCTCGGCCACCAGCGGGATGTGGGTGTTGATCCACACGCAGCCGAAGTCGAGGGCCTTCGACATGCGCATCGCGCGTCCGAAGTCGCGGGTCCACACCGAGGAGGCGAGCCCGTAGTCCACGCCGTTGGCCCACCGGGTCGCCTCGGCCTCGTCGGCGAAGCGCTGCACGGTGATGACGGGACCGAAGATCTCGTTCTGGATGGCGACGTCGTCCTGGCGCAGCCCCGAGAGCACGGTGGGCTCGAGGTAGAAGCCGTCGCCGAGGTCCGTACGCCGGTTGCCGCCGGCCGACACCGTGGCGTGGGAGGGCAGGTTGTCGATGAAGCCGCTGACGTGCGCGAGCTGGCGGGCGTTGTTGACCGGGCCGAAGAGCGCGTCCGCGTCGTCGGGCAGGCCGACCGGTGCCGAGGTGCGGGCGTAGTCGGCCAGGGCGGCCACGAACTCGTCGTGGATGCCCTCGGCCACCAGCACCCGGGTCGCGGCCGTGCAGTCCTGGCCGGCGTTGAAGTAGCCCGCGATCGCGATGCCCTCCACCGCGGCCTCGATGTCGGCGTCGTCGAAGACGACGACGGGTGCCTTGCCGCCGAGCTCGAGGTGGACGCGCTTCACGTTCGGCGCGGCGCTGGCCGCCACCTCCGCGCCGGCGCGCACCGAGCCGGTGATCGCGACCAGGGCGGGCGTGCGGTGCTCGACGAGCCGGCGTCCGGTCTCGCGGTCACCGGTCACGACGTTGAGCGTGCCCGCCGGGAGGAAGTCCGAGGCGAGCTCGGCCAGGCGCAGGGTGCTCTCGGGGGTGGTGTCGCTGGGCTTGAGGACGACGGTGTTGCCGGCGGCGAGCGCCGGCCCGATCTTCCAGACGGCCATGAGGAGGGGGTAGTTCCACGGCGTCACCTGGCCCACGACGCCGATGGGCTCACGGCGGATCCACGACGTGTGGCCGGCCATGTACTCGCCCGCCGCCTTGCCCTCCAGTACCCGCGCGGCCCCGGCGAAGAACCGGAGCTGGTCCACCATCGGCGGGATCTCCTCGCTCGCGGTGAGCGCCTTGATCTTGCCGGTGTTCTCCGACTCCAGGGCGATGAGCTCGTCCGCGTGCGCCTCGACGGCGTCGGCGATCTTCAGCAGCGCCTGCTGGCGCTCGCTGGGCGTCGTACGCCCCCACTCGCCGAAGGCCCGGTCGGCGGCGTCGTAGGCCGCGTCGACCTCCTCGGCGCCGCTGATGGGCGCGCGGGCCACGACCTGGCCGGTGGCCGGGTTGACGACGTCGCTCAGGGCGCCGGCACCGGCGTCGACGAAGGTGCCGCCGATGAAGTTGCGCAGCGTGCGTGGGCTGGTCACGTGGGTCCTCCCGGTCGGGTGCGGTGAAGGGAGAGTAGGACGACGCGCGGCCAGATCGCCATAGATGAGCGGAACAAAACTGTCGGAATCGTGGATTTAACGCCCCGGAAATGCGGATTCCGCGCCCGGCGGCTTGCGAATCGGGCCTGGCGCACAGCACGATGTGTCCATGAGTGAGGGAAATGTGCGCCTCGACGCGACCGCCAAGCGCATCATCGAGCTCCTCCAGGAGGACGGACGCATCTCGTACGCCGCGATCGCCAAGGCGGTCGGCCTCTCGGAGGCCGCAGCCCGTGCCCGCGTGCAGAAGCTCCTCGACTCCGACGTCATGCAGGTCGTCGCGGTCACCGATCCCACCCAGGTCGGGTTCACCCGTCAGGCGATGATCGGCGTGCGCACCGAGGGCGACCCGATGAAGGTGGGGGACCGCCTCGCCGAGGTGTCCGAGGTCGACTACGTCGTCACCACCGCGGGGAGCTTCGACCTCCTCGTCGAGGTGGTGTGCGAGGACGATCCGCACCTGCTCGACGTCATCCGTCAGGTCCGTGAGCTCGACGGCGTGGTCTCCTCGGAGACCTTCGTCTACCTCAAGCTCAACAAGCAGCACTACAACTGGGGAACACGATGAGCCTCCACTCCTCCGAAGGTGAGTCCTTCGACTACCAGACCGCCGGCCGCGACCACCTCTGGCTGCACTTCACCCGGCACTCGACCTACGAGAAGGGCGGCGAGATGCCGCTCATCGTCAAGGGCGAGGGGCACAAGATCTGGGACAGCCACGGCCGCGAGTACATCGACGGCCTGGCGGGCCTGTTCGTGGTCCAGGTCGGCCACGGCCGCGACGAGCTGGCCGAGGCCGCCGCCAAGCAGGCCAAGGAGCTCGCCTTCTTCCCGCTCTGGTCCTTCGCGCACCCGCGCGCGGTCGAGCTCGCCGACCGGATCGCGGCGATGGCGCCCGGTGACCTCAACCGCGTCTTCTTCACCACCGGCGGCGGCGAGGCGGTCGAGTCGGCCTGGAAGCTGGCCAAGCAGTACTTCAAGCTCACCGGCAAGCCCAACAAGCACAAGGTCATCTCACGCGCCGTGGCCTACCACGGCACCCCGCAGGGCGCGCTCTCCATCACCGGCATCCCGCCGCTGAAGGAGATGTTCGAGCCGCTGGTCCCGGGCGCGCACAAGGTGCCCAACACCAACTTCTACCGCCGCCCGGACTACCTCGGCGACGACGAGAAGGCCTTCGGCCGCTGGGCCGCCGACCGCATCGCCGAGGCCATCGAGTTCGAGGGCCCCGACACCGTCGCGGCCGTCTTCCTCGAGCCGGTGCAGAACGCCGGCGGGTGCTTCCCGCCGCCGCCCGGCTACTTCGAGCGGGTCCGCGAGATCTGCGACGAGTACGACGTGCTCCTGGTCTCCGACGAGGTCATCTGCGCCTTCGGGCGGGTGGGGGAGATGTTCGGCGCCGCCGAGTTCGGCTACCAGCCGGACATCATCACGTGCGCCAAGGGCATGACCTCGGGCTACTCGCCGATCGGCGCGATGATCGCCAGCGACCGGCTCTTCGAGCCGTTCAAGGAGGGCACGACGGCGTACGCCCACGGCTACACGTTCGGTGGCCACCCGGTGTCGTCGGCGGTGGCGATGGCCAACCTCGACATCTTCGAGCGCGAGGGCCTCACCGACCACGTCCAGCAGAACGCGCCGGCCTTCCGCTCGACGCTGGAGAAGCTGCTCGACATCCCGATCGTCGGGGACGTGCGCGGCCACGGCTACTTCTACGGCATCGAGCTGGTGAAGGACCGCGAGACCAAGGAGACGTTCGACGACGCCGAGTCCGAGCGGCTGCTGCGCGGCTACCTCTCCGGCGCTCTGTGGGAGGCCGGCCTCTACTGCCGTGCCGACGACCGCGGCGACCCGGTCATCCAGCTCGCTCCGCCGCTGATCATCGGCCAGCCCGAGTTCGACGACATCGAGCAGCGGCTGCGGTCGGTCCTCACCGGAGCCCTCGCGCACCTCTGAGCCACCGGCCGGCCGATGTGCGCCGGACCCGGGGAAGCGGGGAGGATGTCCGGCGTGAACGACGCCGTACGCCCTGCCCGACCGCACCACAAGCTCACCGCGGACGGGCGGCGCATGCGCGAGGTCCTCACCTACTCGCGACGCGGCAGCCGGTTCACCCCGCGGCAGGCCGAGGCGTGGGCGGCGCACCAGGCCGACTGGGTGATCCCGGAGGAGGCCGTCGACCGGCCCGACTTCGACCTCGCCGAGCGCTTCGGGCGCGAGGCCCCGTTGATCGTGGAGATCGGGTCGGGCATCGGCGAGGCGACGGCCGTGCTCGCCGCCGCGCGACCCGACCACAACGTCCTCGCGCTGGAGGTGTGGCTGCCCGGGGTGGCCGACTCGCTGTGGCGGGTGGCCGAGGCGGGCGCCGACAACGTGCGGTTCTGCTCGGTCGACGCCGTCTGGTCGCTCGAGCACCTGCTGGCACCGGACAGCCTCGCCGAGCTCTGGACCTTCTTCCCCGACCCCTGGCGCAAGACCAAGCACCACAAGCGGCGCCTGGTGAACCCGGCCAACGCCGCGCTGGCCTCCTCCCGCCTGGTGCCGGGGGGAGCGTGGCGCCTGGCCACCGACTGGGCCGACTACGCCGAGCAGATGCGCGAGGTCCTCGACGGCGAGCCGACCCTCGAGGGCGGGCCGGTCGAGCGGTGGTCCGAGCGCCCGGTCACCCGCTTCGAGCGCAAGGGCCTCGAGGTCGGCCGCGACATCAGCGACTTCCTCTACCGCCGCTCCTCGTAGGGCGGGCCCGCGATCAGGGTGCAACAGCGACCTGGGCGTAGGGTGTGCCCTACCGGTGCACTCCCCGGACGGGTCCTCCAGGGCCCCCGGGACGACGTGCTGGGCGTGCCTCCACTGCGATTTGGCGTGGGCACGCCGAGTCTGTCAAGATGTTCCGGTTGCTCCGGCGGGTCGCCGGGGTGCGGCACACCTTGACTTCTGAATCGCGTCTCCTTGATCGAAACAGTCGTCCTGCGTGCTCCGCACCGGATCGAGAAGCTTCTTGATCGGAGACCCGACCAGATCCGACAGCCGTCGGGTGCCACCCAGAGCAGTACCGCTTCCCCGAGGGGTCGTGTCCGGAGCAATCGCCGCGACACGCCCGACCGCGGGGGTCGGGGGTGGAGGAGAGACAGGCGGCGCTCGCCCACCAGGGGCCGAGAGCCGAAACCAGACCAGGCGTACGAGATCGAAGAGGACACGGACCTATGGCGGGACAGAAGATCCGCATCAGGCTCAAGGCCTATGACCACGAGGTGATCGACACCTCGGCGCGGAAGATCGTGGACACCGTCACCCGCACGGGTGCGAAGGTCGCCGGCCCTGTGCCGCTGCCGACCGAGAAGAACGTGTACTGCGTCATCCGCTCGCCCCACAAGTACAAGGACTCCCGCGAGCACTTCGAGATGCGCACCCACAAGCGCCTCATCGACATCATCGACCCGACGCCGAAGACCGTCGACTCGCTGATGCGTCTCGACCTGCCTGCCGGTGTCGACATCGAGATCAAGCTCTGAGGCTGACATGACGAACACTTTTGAGCGCAACGCGAAGGGACTGCTGGGCACCAAGCTCGGCATGACCCAGCTGTGGGACGAGAACAACAAGGTCGTCCCCGTCACCGTGATCGCGGCCGCGACCAACGTCGTGACCCAGGTCCGTCGACCCGAGGTGGACGGCTACAACGCCATCCAGGTCGCGTTCGGCGAGATCGAGGCCCGCAAGGTCAACTCGCCCGAGGCCGGTCACTTCTCCAAGGCCGGTGTCACGCCGCGCCGTCACGTCGCGGAGATCCGCACCGCTGACGCCGCGAGCTACACCGTGGGCCAGGAGATCGGCGTCGACACCTTCGCCGCCGGCGAGGAGATCGACGTCACCGGCACCAGCAAGGGCAAGGGCTTCGCCGGTGTCATGAAGCGTCACGGCTTCCACGGTGTCTCCGCCTCGCACGGTGCCCACCGCAACCACCGCAAGCCGGGCTCGATCGGCGCCTGCGCCACCCCGGGTCGCGTGTTCAAGGGCACCCGCATGGCGGGCCGCATGGGCAACGACACGGTGACCACCCAGAACCTGACGGTGCACGCCGTCGACGCCGACAAGGGCCTGATCCTGCTCAAGGGTGCCGTTCCCGGCCCCCGCGGCGGGCTCGTCATGCTCCGTTCGGCTGCCAAGAAGACGCAGGAGGCCTGAGCATGGCTGTCAAGACCGTCAAGGTCGACCTCCCCGCCGAGATCTTCGACGTCGAGGTCAACATCCCCCTGATCCACCAGGTCGTGGTCGCCCAGCAGGCTGCTGCGCGCCAGGGCACGCACGCCACCAAGACCCGCGCCGACGTGCGCGGTGGTGGCCGCAAGCCCTACAAGCAGAAGGGCACCGGCCGCGCCCGTCAGGGCTCGACCCGCGCTCCGCAGTTCGCCGGCGGTGGCGTCGTCCACGGCCCGCAGCCGCGCAGCTACGACCAGCGCACCCCCAAGAAGATGAAGGCCGCCGCCCTGCGCGGTGCCCTCTCGGACCGGGCCCGCAACGGTCGCATCCACGTGGTCGACTCCCTGGTGTCGGGCGACAAGCCCTCCACCAAGGCCGCGATCACGGCGCTGACCTCGCTGACCGACCGCGTGGGCTACCTCGTGGTGCTCGAGCGGACCGACGCGATCACCTGGCTCTCGCTGCGCAACGCGCCCGAGGTCCACATCGTCGCCGTCGACCAGCTCAACACCTACGACGTGCTGAACGCCGACGACATCGTGTTCACCCAGGGCGCCTACGACGCGTTCGTGGGTGGCGTGTCTGCCGCCCCGGCCAAGGCCGGGACGAAGACCGAGAAGCCCGTCGCTGCGAAGGCCGAGGCGAAGACCGAGGTCGCCGCATTCGCCGACGTGCCGGCCGACGACGAGTCCGACGCCCCGGCCCTGCCGAAGGGCGCCAAGGCCCCGCTGAAGAGCGGCAAGGCCCCGAAGGGCTACGAGGTCAAGGGCAACGCCGACTCGGGCAAGTACCACGAGCCCGACGGCCAGTGGTACGACGCCACCGAGGCGGAGTTCTGGTTCAAGAGCGCCGAGGACGCCGAGGCCGCTGGCTTCGTGCGTGCCGGTGGTCCGAAGGAGGACGACAAGTGAGCACCCTGCACAAGGACCACCGCGACGTCCTGATCGCGCCGGTCGTGTCGGAGAAGAGCTACGGCCTGCTCGACGCCAACAAGTACACCTTCATCGTCCACCCGGACGCCAACAAGACCGAGATCAAGATCGCGGTCGAGAAGGTCTTCGGAGTCAAGGTCACCTCGGTCAACACGATCAACCGCCAGGGCAAGACCCGTCGTACCCGCTACGGCATGGGCAAGCGTCCGAACACCAAGCGCGCGATCGTCAGCCTCGCCGAGGGTCACCGCATCGACATCTTCGGAGGTCCGGTCTCCTGACCGGGCTCCTGACTAGGAACTGATATGGCTATCCGCAAGTACAAGCCGACCACCCCGGGCCGTCGTGGCTCGTCGGTGGCCGACTTCGTCGAGATCACCCGGACCACGCCCGAGAAGTCGCTGACGCGTCCGCTGCCCAAGAACGGCGGCCGCAACAACCAGGGCCGCATCACCACCCGTCACAAGGGTGGCGGGCACAAGCGCGCCTACCGCATCATCGACTTCCGTCGCTACGACAAGGACGGCGTGCCGGCCAAGGTCGCTCACATCGAGTACGACCCCAACCGCACCGCCCGCATCGCGCTGCTGCACTACGCCGACGGCGAGAAGCGCTACATCGTGGCCCCCAAGGGCCTCGTGCAGGGCACGCCGGTCGAGTCGGGCCCCAACGCCGACATCAAGCCCGGCAACAACCTCCCGCTGCGCAACATCCCGGTCGGTACGACCATCCACTGCGTGGAGCTGCGTCCGGGCGGCGGCGCGAAGATCGCCCGCTCGGCCGGCAACTCCGCCCAGCTGGTCGCCCGTGAGGGAAGCCGCGCCACGCTGCGCCTGCCCTCGGGCGAGATGCGCTTCGTCGACGTGCGCTGCCGCGCCACGATCGGTGAGGTCGGCAACGCCGAGCAGTCCAACATCAACTGGGGCAAGGCCGGCCGCATGCGGTGGAAGGGCGTTCGCCCAACCGTCCGCGGTGTCGTCATGAACCCGGTCGACCACCCGCACGGTGGTGGTGAGGGCAAGACGTCCGGTGGTCGCCACCCCGTCTCCCCCTGGGGCAAGCCCGAGGGCCGTACGCGCAAGCGCAAGGCCAGCGACTCCCAGATCATCCGTCGTCGCAAGTCCGGCAAGGGTAGGAAGTAACCGACATGCCTCGCAGCCTGAAGAAGGGCCCCTTCATCGACGACCACCTTCAGAAGAAGGTGGACGCCGAGAACGCGAAGGGCAGCCACAACGTCATCAAGACCTGGTCGCGCCGGTCGATGATCGTGCCCGACATGATCGGTCACACCATCGCCGTGCACGACGGTCGCAAGCACGTCCCCGTCTTCGTGACCGACTCCATGGTCGGCCACAAGCTCGGGGAGTTCGCACCGACCCGCACCTACCGCGGGCACGTGAAGGAAGACCGGAAGGGACGTCGTCGATGAGCACCACCGAGCGCAGCCGCACCAGCGCGCGCCGCGAGTCGCTGCTCGGCGACCAGCCGGGCGCCTTCGCCAGCGCACGCTACGTGCGGATCACCCCGATGAAGGCCCGCCGTGTCGTCGACATGGTCCGCGGCCTCCAGGTCGACGAGGCCCTCACCCTGCTGCAGTTCGCGCCGCAGGCCGCCTCCGAGACCGTCTACAAGGTGCTGGAGAGCGCCGTCGCCAACGCCGAGACCACCGAGGGGCTCAACCGGGCCGACCTCGTGCTCTCGGTCGCGATGGTCGACGAGGGCCCGACGATGAAGCGTTGGCGTCCGCGTGCCCAGGGCCGTGCCACCCGTATCAACAAGCGCACCAGCCACATCACCCTCGCGGTGCAGCCGGCCGACGCGCTCACCGCGCCGGGCAAGAAGGCCCGCGCCTCGAAGAACGGAAAGGGTGCCTGATGGGCCAGAAGATCAACCCGAACGGGTTCCGCCTGGGCATCTCCACCGACCACAAGAGCCGTTGGTACGCCGACAAGCTCTACAAGTCCTACGTCGGTGAGGACGTCGCCATCCGCAAGCTGCTCTCCAAGGGCATGGAGCGGGCCGGCATCTCCAAGGTCGAGATCGAGCGCACCCGTGACCGTGTGCGGGTGGACATCCACACCGCACGTCCGGGCATCGTCATCGGTCGCCGTGGCGCCGAGGCCGACCGCATCCGCGGCGAGCTCGAGAAGCTCACGGGCAAGCAGGTCCAGCTGAACATCCTCGAGGTCAAGCAGCCCGAGATCGACGCTCAGCTGGTCGCCCAGGGCGTCGCCGAGCAGCTCGCGGGCCGCGTGCAGTTCCGCCGCGCCATGCGCAAGGCCATGCAGACCTCGATGCGCTCCGGTGCCAAGGGCATCCGGATCCAGTGCTCGGGTCGTCTCAACGGTGCCGAGATGTCGCGTACGGAGTTCTACCGCGAGGGCCGCGTGCCCCTGCACACCCTCCGCGCCGACATCGACTACGGCTTCTACGAGGCCAAGACCACCTTCGGCCGCATCGGCGTGAAGGTCTGGATCTACAAGGGCGAGGTCGCCGGCACCCGTGCCGAGCGCCAGGCCCAGCAGGCCGCCCGCGCCGGTGCCCCCGGTCGCAGCGGCGGCCGTCCCAACACCCGTGGCGGCGACCGTCCGAGCCGTGGCTCGCGCGGCGACCGCGCACCTCGCAGCGAGGCCACCGCCGAGACTTCAGCGGCCCCCGCCGCCGAGGCTGCACCGAGCACCGGACAGGAGGCCTGACCTCATGTTGATGCCCCGTCGCGTCAAGCACCGCAAGCAGCACCACCCCAAGCGCCGTGGCGTTGCCAAGGGCGGCACCACGCTGGCCTTCGGTGACTTCGGCATCCAGGCGGTCGAGGGTCACTACGTGACCAACCGACAGATCGAGTCGGCCCGTATCGCCATGACCCGTCACATCAAGCGTGGCGGAAAGGTCTGGATCAACATCTACCCGGACCGCCCGCTGACCAAGAAGCCTGCCGAGACCCGCATGGGTTCCGGCAAGGGTTCCCCCGAGTGGTGGGTGGCGAACGTCAAGCCCGGCCGCGTCATGTTCGAACTCTCCGGTGTCGACGAGGTGACTGCTCGTGAGGCCATGCGCCGCGCGATGCACAAGCTTCCGATGAAGTGCCGGTTCATCTCCCGTGAGGCCGGTGAATTCTGATGGCTACCAAGCTGAACGCCCACGAGCTCGACGAGCTCAACGCCACCGACCTGGAGGCGAAGCTGCGCGAGGCCAAGGAGGAGCTGTTCAACCTCCGGTTCCAGGCGGCCACCGGCCAGCTGGACAGCCACGGCCGGCTCCGCGTGGTCAAGAAGGACATCGCCCGCATCTACACCGTGGTCCGCGAGCGCGAGCTCGGCATCCGCACCACGCCGGGCACCAACGAAGAGGCGAAGGCATGAGCGAGAACACTGCGACCCAGTCGGCCGACGAGCGCAACCAGCGCAAGGTCCGTGAGGGCCTCGTCGTGAGCGACAAGATGGACAAGACCATCGTCGTGGCCGTCGAGGACCGCGTGAAGCACGCGCTCTACGGCAAGGTCATGCGCAAGACGTCGCGCCTGAAGGCCCACGACGAGACCAACGAGTGCGGCATCGGTGACCGGGTCCTGATCATGGAGACCCGCCCGCTGTCCGCCACCAAGCGCTGGCGCCTGATCGAGGTCCTCGAGAAGGCCAAGTGAGCCTCGGGTGAGGTGAGCCCCGCTCGCCCCGCCCGGACCCACTCCCAGCACAGAACCCCACCAGTTCGGCCAGGCTCGTGCCCCGCGAGGGCATGAGAACCAGCTCGACAACCAGGAGAAACCAATGATCCAGCAGGAGTCGCGACTCAAGGTCGCCGACAACACCGGTGCGAAGGAGATCCTCTGCATCCGTGTTCTCGGTGGCTCTGGGCGTCGCTACGCCGGCATCGGTGACGTCATCGTCGCCACCGTCAAGGACGCGATCCCCGGTGGCAACGTCAAGAAGGGCGACGTCGTCAAGGCCGTGGTCGTACGCACCGTCAAGGAGCGTCGCCGCGCCGACGGTTCCTACATCCGATTCGACGAGAACGCCGCCGTCATCCTCAAGAACGACGGTGAGCCGCGCGGCACGCGCATCTTCGGCCCCGTCGGTCGTGAGCTGCGCGAGAAGCGCTTCATGAAGATCATCTCGCTCGCCCCGGAGGTGTTGTGAGAGATGGGTAAGAGCATGAACATCAAGAAGGGCGACACCGTCAAGGTCATCGCCGGCAAGGACAAGGGTGCCCAGGGCAAGGTCATCTCGGTGCTCCGCGAGGAGGACCGGCTGATCGTCGAGGGCGTCAACCTCGTCAAGCGCCACACCAAGTCCGTCCAGCAGACCGGCACGACCGGGGGCATCATCACCCGCGAGGCGCCGATCCACGTGTCCAACGTGATGCTGGTCGAGGGTGACGGCGTCACCCGCGTCGGCTTCCGCCGCGACGAGGTCACCAAGCGCCGTCCCGACGGCTCGACCTACACCGCCAGCCGCTCGGTCCGCGTGTCCCGCAAGACCGGCAAGGAGATCTGAGATGGCCGAGACCACCCAGACCACCGAGATTCCTCGGCTCAAGGCGCGCTACCGCGAGGAGATCGTCCCCGCCCTGCGCACCGAGTTCGACATCGCCAACATCATGCAGGTCCCCGGCCTGACCAAGATCGTGGTCAACATGGGCGTCGGCGAGGCTGCTCGCGACTCCAAGCTGATCGAGGGCGCCATCCGCGACCTCACCGCGATCACCGGCCAGAAGCCGGCCGTGACGAAGGCCCGCAAGTCCATCGCGCAGTTCAAGCTGCGCGAGGGCATGCCGATCGGTGCGCACGTCACGCTGCGCGGCGACCGCATGTGGGAGTTCCTCGACCGCCTGCTGTCCCTGGCGCTGCCCCGCATCCGTGACTTCCGCGGTCTCTCGCCGAAGCAGTTCGACGGTCGCGGCAACTACACGTTCGGTCTCACCGAGCAGGTCATGTTCCACGAGATCAACCAGGACAAGATCGACCGGTCGCGTGGCATGGACATCACCATCGTGACCACCGCCACCAATGACGACGAGGGTCGTGCGCTGCTCAAGCAGCTCGGCTTCCCGTTCAAGGAGAACTGACATGGCGAAGACTTCCCTCAAGGTCAAGGCCGCTCGCAAGCCGAAGTTCGCTGTCCGCGGCTACACCCGCTGCCAGCGCTGCGGCCGTCCGAAGTCCGTCTACCGCAAGTTCGGCCTGTGCCGCATCTGCCTGCGCGAGATGGCACACCGCGGCGAGCTGCCCGGAGTCACCAAGTCCTCCTGGTGACCACGGTCTCCTGGTAACCACCTCAACACGTTGAAGGTCGGGCCGGCCGTGTGCCGCTCGAAACCACGACGAGAAAGAACCCATCATGACGATGACTGACCCGATCGCAGACATGCTCACGCGTCTGCGCAACGCCAACCAGGCGTACCACGACGTGGTGTCGATGCCTTACAGCAAGATGAAGGCCGGCCTCGCGGAGATCCTCAAGCAGGAGGGTTACATCACCTCCTACGACGTGGCCGACAACCTGTCCGCCGAGGGCGAGCCCGCCGTCGGCAAGACGCTGACCGTGACGCTGAAGTACGGCCGCAACCGGGAGCGCTCGATCGCCGGCGTACGCCGCATCAGCAAGCCCGGCCTGCGCGTCTACGCCAAGAGCACCAACCTGCCCAAGGTCCTCGGTGGCCTCGGCGTCGCGATCATCTCGACGTCGCAGGGACTGCTGACCGACCGCCAGGCGAACCAGAAGGGCGTGGGCGGCGAAGTCCTCGCCTACGTCTGGTGACCCGGACCAACTGAGACCAGGAAGAGAGAGAAGCATGTCGCGCATTGGCAAGCTCCCCATCGCGGTCCCGTCCGGTGTCGACGTCGCGATCGACGAGTCGCTGGTGACGGTCAAGGGCCCCAAGGGCACCCTGTCCCACACCATCGCGTCCCCGATCACGGTCGCCAAGGGCGAGGACGGCATCCTCGAGGTGCAGCGTCCCGACGACGAGCGCAACAGCCGCTCGCTCCACGGCCTGACCCGCACGCTCATCAACAACATGGTGGTGGGTGTCACCGAGGGCTACGAGAAGAAGCTCGAGATCGTGGGCGTGGGTTACCGCGTCCTGCCGAAGGGGCCGACCCAGCTGGAGTTCCAGCTCGGCTACTCGCACCCGATCATCTTCGACGCCCCCGAGGGCATCACCTTCACCGTCGAGGGCCCGACCAAGCTCGGTGTCGTCGGCATCGACAAGCAGCTCGTCGGAGAGACTGCGGCCAAGATCCGCAAGCTCCGCAAGCCCGAGCCCTACAAGGGCAAGGGCGTGCGCTACGCCGGCGAGCACATCCGTCGCAAGGTCGGAAAGGCCGGTAAGTGACATGGCGATCTCGCTGAGCAACAACAAGCACACCGCGAACCGCGTCCGTGCCCGGCTGCGCCGACAGGCGCGTGGTCGCAAGCGCATCAACGGCACCGCCGAGCGTCCGCGCCTGGTGGTCACCAAGTCGGCCAAGCACCTCTCGGTGCAGGTCGTCGACGACCTCCAGGGCGCCACGCTGGCCTACGCCTCCACGATGGAGGCCGACGTCCGCGGCACCGACGGCGACAAGACCGCCAAGGCGAAGAAGGTCGGCGAGCTCGTCGCCTCCCGCGCCAAGGCGGCCGGGATCGAGGACGTCGTCTTCGACCGTGCCGGGAACAAGTACCACGGTCGCATCGCGGCCCTCGCCGATGCCGCCCGGGAGGGCGGATTGTCCTTCTGATCGCCTCACGCGACCAGAGAGAGAACTTAGATATGGAGCACATCTCATGAGCGGAGCCCAGCGCGGACAGCGCAGCGGTGGCTCGGGCGACCGTCGCGGACGCGACAACGGTCGTGGCCAGGCCGAGAAGTCTGTCTACATCGAGCGAGTCGTGGCGATCAACCGTGTCGCCAAGGTCGTGAAGGGTGGTCGTCGCTTCAGCTTCACCGCCCTCGTGATCGTCGGCGACGGTGACGGACTGGTCGGCGTCGGCTACGGCAAGGCCAAGGAAGTTCCGGCCGCGATCGCCAAGGGTGTCGAGGAGGCCAAGAAGCACTTCTTCAAGGTCCCCCGCATCCAGGGCACCATCCCGCACCCGGTGCAGGGCGAGAAGGCCGCAGGCGTCGTCCTGCTGCGTCCCGCCGCTCCCGGTACCGGTGTGATCGCCGGTGGTCCGGTGCGAGCGGTGCTCGAGTGCGCCGGCATCCACGACGTGCTGAGCAAGTCGCTCGGCTCGTCCAACCAGATCAACATCGTCCACGCGACGGTCGAGGCCCTGCGGATGCTCGAGGAGCCCGAGGCCGTGGCTGCTCGCCGCGGCATGCGGGTCGAGGACGTCACCCCGGCTGCGCTGCTCCGTGCGCGCGCCGAGGGCCAGCTCGAGGCGACGGCGGGGGTGCAGCAGTAATGGCACAGCTCAAGGTCCAGCAGAAGCGCGGCCTGGTCGGCCTGAAGGCCAACCAGCGCGAGACGCTCCGCTCGCTCGGTCTCAAGCGGATCGGCGACGTCGTCGTCAAGGAAGACCGCCCGGAGATCCGGGGCATGATCAACACCGTCCGTCACCTGGTGACGTTCGAGGAGGTGGAGTGACATGACGCTCAAGCTGCACCACTTGCGTCCCGCTCCGGGTGCCAAGACCGCGAAGACCCGTGTGGGTCGCGGTGAGGCCTCGAAGGGCAAGACTGCCGGCCGTGGTACCAAGGGCACCAAGGCGCGCTACCAGGTTCCGGTCGCCTTCGAGGGTGGCCAGATGCCGATCCACATGCGCCTGCCCAAGCTGAAGGGCTTCAAGAACCCCTTCCGCGTGGAGTTCCAGGTCGTCAACCTCGACCGCCTCGGGGAGCTCTTCCCCGAGGGCGGCACCGTGACCGTCGCCGACCTCGTCGCCAAGGGCGCGGTCCGCAAGGGCCAGCCCGTCAAGGTGCTGGGCCAGGGTGACATCTCGGTGGCCGTCCAGGTCAGCGCCAACGCGTTCTCGTCCTCCGCCAAGGAGAAGATCGAGGCTGCAGGCGGCACCGCGACCGTGGCCTGAGGCCACAGATCGCTCATCTGATGAAGGCCCGGCCGCACAGTGGGAACTGTCGGCCGGGCCTTCGTCGTTCTCCTTGTGTCTCGGGGGGAAGCGGGTCCGACCCCGACTGTTAGGCTTCCCCGGGCTTCGCGCCGTGCAACGGTGCGGGACCCTCGTCCGCCCGCCGATCCTGGTTGGGCACCCTTACGAAAGAGGAACCAGTGCTAGGCGCGTTCGCCAACGCTTTCCGGACGCCGGACCTGCGGCGCAAGCTGCTGTTCGTGCTGCTGATCATCACGATCTTCCGGCTCGGCTCTCAGGTGCCCACCCCGGGTGTCAACGTGGCCAACGTCCAGGCCTGCATCAGCCAGCTGGAGGAGGGTGGGCTCTACAGCCTCATCAACCTCTTCTCCGGTGGTGCGCTGCTCCAGCTCACCATCTTCGCGCTGGGGATCATGCCCTACATCACGGCCTCGATCATCCTGCAGCTGCTCGTCGTGGTGATCCCACGGCTCGAGGCGCTGAAGAAGGAAGGTCAGGCCGGTCAGGCCAAGATCACCCAGTACACGCGCTACCTGACGTTGGGCCTCGCGGTGCTCCAGGCGACCGGCATCGTGGCCCTCGCGCGCAACGGCGCGCTTCTCGAGGGCTGCACCCGCGACCTGCTCCACGACAACGGCACCAGCACCTTCCTGATCATGGTCGTCACGATGACCGCCGGCACGGCCGTGATCATGTGGCTCGGTGAGCTCATCACCGACCGCGGCATCGGCAACGGCATGTCGATCCTGATCTTCACCCAGGTCGTCGCGACGTTCCCGGCCGCCCTGTGGGGCGTGCAGACCTCCCGCGGCTGGCTCGTCTTCGGCGTCGTGATGGTCATCGGCCTGATCCTCGTCGCGGCCGTCATCTTCATCGAGCAGGCGCAGCGGCGCATCCCGGTGCAGTACGCCCGCCGCATGGTCGGGCGCAAGATGTTCGGCGGCAACTCGACCTACATCCCGCTCAAGGTGAACCAGGCCGGCATCATCCCGGTCATCTTCGCCTCGTCGCTGCTCTACCTGCCGGCGATGGCGGTGCAGTTCAACCCCGAGACCAGCAACCCCGTGCTGGACTTCATCGGCACCTACCTCGTGGGCGGCGACCACCCGCTCTACATGATCACCTACTTCGCGCTGATCATCTTCTTCACGTACTTCTACGTCTCGATCACCTTCAACCCTGTCGAGGTGGCGGACAACATGAAGAAGTACGGCGGCTTCATCCCCGGGATCCGGGCGGGCAAGCCGACCGAGGACTACCTGTCCTACGTCCTGTCCCGCATCACGTTCCCTGGAGCGATCTACCTCGGCCTGATCTCGCTCGTGCCCCTGATCGCCTTCGCAGCGATCGAGGCCAGCCAGAACTTCCCGTTCGGAGGCACCTCGATCCTCATCATGGTCGGCGTCGCGCTCGACACGGTGAAGCAGATCGAGAGCCAGCTCCAGCAGCGAAACTACGAAGGATTCCTGAAGTAGATGAGACTCATCCTCATGGGCCCGCCGGGTGCGGGCAAGGGCACGCAGGCCCGCTTCGTGGCCGACCACTTCGGCGTGCCGGCGATCTCCACCGGCGACATCTTCCGGGCCAACGTCTCGCAGAACACGCCGCTCGGCGTGGAGGCCAAGGGCTACATGGACGCCGGTGAGTACGTCCCCGACGAGGTCACCAACCGCATGGTCCGCAACCGGATCGACGAGGAGGACGCCCGCCCGGGCTTCCTGCTCGACGGCTACCCGCGAACCCTCGCGCAGGTCACCGAGCTCGACGGGATGATCGGCTTCACCGGTCACCAGCTCGACGCCGTCGTGGTGCTGACGGTCGACCCCGAGGAGCTCGTGCAGCGCCTGCTCCAGCGCGCGCAGACCGACGGTCGTGCCGACGACACCGAGGACGTCATCCGGCGCCGGCAGGAGGTCTACTCCGAGCAGACCGAGCCGCTCATCGGTGTCTACCGCGAGCGCGGCATCCTCATCGAGGTCGACGGGATGGGTGAGGTCGACGACGTGACGGCCCGCATCTTCGCCGCTCTCGACGCGATCCCGCAGAGCTGAGCCTGCCGTGGGCTTCCGCGACCGCGGGATCGAGATCAAGACCCCCGAGCAGATCGACCTGATGCGGGTCGCCGGCCGACTCGTGGGGGAGACCCTCGAGCTCCTGCGCGCTGCGGTCCGCCCCGGGGTGACGACGCTCCAGCTCGACACGCTCGCGGAGGCCAACATCCGCGACCACGGCGGCATCCCGTCGTTCAAGGGCTACAGCCACCCGCCCTTCCCGGCGACGATCTGCGCCTCGGTCAACCACGAGGTCGTGCACGGCATCCCCGGGGACCGCGTGCTCGCCGACGGTGACGTGATCTCCATCGACTGCGGCGCGATCGTCGAGGGGTGGCACGGCGACGCAGCCATCACCGTCCCGGTCGGCGAGATCGCCGACGACGTCCGCGAGCTCCTGCGGGTCACCGAGGAGTCGCTGTGGCGCGGCATGGCCGCTGCCCGGCTCGGCGGGCGGGTGAGCGACATCAGCCACGCGATCGAGTCGCACGTCCGCTCCGAGGGGCGCTACGGCATCCTCGAGGACTACACCGGCCACGGGATCGGCACCGAGATGCACATGGCCCCCAACGTGCCGAACTTCGGGCGTCGCGGCCGCGGCCCCTCGATCGTCGAGGGCCTGGCGCTGGCCGTCGAGCCGATGGTGACGCTCGGCAGCAAGCACACCGACCTCCTCGAGGACGAGTGGACCGTGGCGACCGTCGACGGCTCGTACGCCGCCCACTTCGAGCACACCTTCACCGTCACGCCGACCGGCATGTGGGTGCTCACCGCCGTGGACGGCGGCGAGCAGCGGCTCGCCGCGCTGGGTGTCCCATTCGGCGGACGCTGAACGGCGATTTCACGTCCCGCCAGGGGTGCGTGGAAGACTGAGCGGGTTGGAGGGGAGTATTCCCCGTAGTGGTGGTGTCGTCAGCACGGCCCTTGCGCGAGCAGGGCCCGGTGCCACTGGTTCGCGCTGACGCGAGCGGAAGAGACCTCCGGCGTCCGCGTGCTGCGCGGACCCGCACCCCACCCATCCCAAGGAGCAACAGAGTGGACGTCCCCACCTGGGTCTGGATCGCCACGGCCGTGGTGACCCTCGCGATCTTCACCTTCGACCTCGCCGTCGTCGGGCGCCGCCCGCACGAGCCGAGCATGAAGGAGTGCGCGACCTACCTCTCCATCTACGTCGGCATGGCCGTCCTGTTCGGCCTCGGCGTCTGGTACACCTCGGGTGGCACGTCGGCCCTGGAGTTCTACTCCGGCTGGCTCGTGGAGTACTCGCTCTCCATCGACAACCTCTTCATCTTCATCATCATCATGGCGAAGTTCGCCGTGCCGCGGGAGCTGCAGCAGTACGCCCTGATGATCGGCATCGTGATGGCGCTGGTCATGCGCGCGATCTTCATCGCCGTCGGTGCCGCGGCCATCAGCAACTTCAGCTGGATCTTCTACCTCTTCGGCATCTTCCTGGTCTACACGGCGGTCAAGCTGGCCAAGGAGGGCGCCGAGGACGAGGACGAGGACGAGTTCGAGGAGAACAAGCTCGTCGCCTTCATCGAGCGTCGCTTCCCGGCCACCTCGGAGTGGCACGGCAAGAGCCTGTTCACCGTCGACAACGGCAAGCGGATGATCACCCCGATGTTCATCGTGATCCTGACGCTCGGCACCACCGACCTGCTGTTCGCCCTCGACTCGATCCCGGCGATCTTCGGCATCACCAAGGAGCCCTACCTGGTGCTCACGGCCAACATCTTCGCGCTGATGGGCCTGCGCCAGCTCTACTTCCTCATCGGTGGCCTGCTCCAGCGCCTGATCTACCTGTCGTACGGCCTGGCCTTCCTGCTCGCCTTCATCGGCGTGAAGCTGTTCATGCACGCGCTCCACGAGAACGAGCTGCCCTTCATCAACGGTGGCCAGCACCTCGACTACCCGTGGCTCGAGATCCCGATCTGGCTCTCGCTCGTGGTCATCATCGCCACGTTGGCGATCACCGCGGTGCTGTCGCTGTGGGCGTCCAGCCGGATGTCCGCCGCGGAGCAGGACGCGAAGTCGGGTCCGCGCCGCGACTTCCAGGACGACTGACGCCCTGACGCAGCCCTACGCCGCCCCGGTGCGCTCACCACGAGCGCGCCGGGGCATCGGCACGTCACCCTCCGGTCAGGTGACGCACTCCGAGGCGGTGGGGGAGTTGTCCGACCCACGCGTCATCCGCACGTCGAGGCAGATCGGCTCGTCGGTGCGCACCAGCAGCTGCTGCCGTGTGGTGCTGCCGTAGGCGCCGGTGTCGTCGCGGCGATAGCTGAAGGAGTCGCCCGGCTCGGGGGGGACCGGTGGACGCCACTCGAAGAGCACACCGCGCGGCGTACGAGCCCCGGTGAGGCTCGGCGCCTCGGTCAGCACGTCCGGCACGACGGCGCTCGGCGTCTGGGAGCCGGACGGGAGCACGACTCCCGGGTCCTCCTCGCGCTCACCCCCGCCGCCGAGGACCAGGTAGCCCACGACGAGTGCGAGCACGGCCGCACCGACACCGGCCCACACGAGGCCCGAGACCCGGCTGCGGTCCTGCTCGTCCTCGTCGGTGGGCGGGGTGGAGACCTGCGGAGCGATGCGGCGCGGTCCGCTGGCGGAGATGACGGTCACCGGCTTCATCGCGGTGGCGTCCTCGGGGGACTCCGGGACCTCGGGTGCCGCAACCGAGGAGTCGGGCCGGTCGCCCTCCACCGCGACCGCGGTGCGTGCCCAGCCGGCGGCCGACTCGATGCGCTGGAGCGCGCGGGCGAGCTCGAGCGCGCTGGAGGGCCGGTGCTCGGGGCGCTTGGCCAGGCACTGCTGGAGCAGGCGGTCGAGGGCGGGCGGCACGTCGGGTCGCTGGGTGGCCGGGGGAGCGGCATGCAGGATGCGCGCGCTCAGCGCCCGGGTGGAGTTGTCGCCGGAGGGGATGGAGAAGGGCGAGCGCCCCACCAACAGGTGCCAGATCGTGGCGCCGAGCGAGTAGACGTCGGAGGCCACCGATCCGTTGGAACGGCCGTCGAGGAGCTCGGGCGGCGACCAGGGGTAGGAGATCCTGACGTCGTTGTCGCCCTCCACGTCGGCCATGTGGCCGGCGATGCCGAAGTCGGTGAGGGCCGGCTCGTGGTAGGTCGTCACGAGCACGTTGCTCGGCTTGATGTCGCGGTGCAGGATGCCCGAGCGGTGGGCGGTCTCGATGGCGCTGGCCAGCTTGATGCCGGTGGCGACGGCGTCGACCGGCGCCATCGGGTTGGAGCGCACCCGGATCCCCAGGTCCGGCGGCGGGCAGTAGCGCATGACCAGGAACGGCCGGCCGCCCTCCGCCGTGACGCCGGCGGTGATCACCGAGACGATGTAGGGGTGGTCGGCCAGGCGGGCCATCGCGTTGGCCTCGGCGGTGAAGAGGTACTTCTCGCGGTCGGTGAGGGGCACGTCGGGACGCACGACCTTCACCGCGACCCGCTGGCGCGGCCACTGCTGCTCGTAGAGGAACACGTCGGCGAAGCCGCCGCTGCCCAGGTGCTCGACGAACGCGAACCCGGGGATGACCGGAGCGCTCACCGGGCGGTCGCCCCCGTCTCGTAGCGGACCGCGTAGACGTGCGCCATGTCGAGGACCGTACCTGCCTCGAGCACATAGGCGTCGCCGGCCGTCATGCGCTGCGGCTCCCGCCCGGGCAGGGCGATGGTGGTGCCGCCGCGGCTGTCGAGGTCGCGGGCCACCACGTCCCAGCCGTCGAGCTCGATCTGCAGGTGCCGGCGCGAGACGAACGAGTGGTCGGCGGGCAGGTGCACCAGGTGCGGCCAGTCGGTGCTGTCCTTGGCCGGCGCGGGCTTGCGGCCCAGGATGACGCCACGGTCGAGCGGCACGACCTCCCCGGTCGGCAGGCGCAGGCCACCGAGCGGCGGCCGGTCCACGCGCCGCGGCTCCTGCGGCGCGACCCGCTGGTGGCAGACGCGGCACTGCGGCGAGGCCGGGGGCGTGAGGTGGCCGAGCGGGCAGCTCACCGCCAGCACCGTGGGCGCGGTCGGGTGGGAGAGGTGGGCGGGCCGGAAGGTGGTGGACCCGTCGTGGTCGTCGGGCTCGGGGGTGGTGTGGGGCGCGGAGGCCGGCCGGATCGTGGTGTGGGCACCTTCCTCGATGCGCTGCACCAGCAGCGGGTCGGGCTCGGAGGTGTCGGTGAGCGAGCCGGTGTCCTGCGCCGGACGCATGGTCCGGGTGCGCGGCGGAGGCCCGTCCGGGCCCTTCGCGGCGAGGATCGCGGCCGGGATGCCGTCGATGAGGGGAGCACCTGCGGGCGCGGGTGCTGCGGATGTCTCGGCCTGCTGCACCGCTGGCGCGGTGCGGACCGACAACGGCCGCAGCTCGACACGATCGGCGCCCACCACGCCGCCGACGAGGCGCCGGGTGCTCGACAGGCCCTCGGGGTCGGCCCCGGCGTCCAGGCTCAGGACCCGCGCCGGTCCGGACAGGCGTACGTGCCCGGCACCGCGCGACAACGTCGTGGAGGCACCGGAGGTGAAGTCGACGACCGCGAGTCCCGGAGGGTCGCCCGCGAAGGCCTTCTCGACGATTGCCAGCACGCGCTCGACCACACCGGCCCCGGTCGGCGCGGTCATGGACAGGGCCTCCCAGACCTCCTCCACGACCTGCTCGTCGCCGGGGTCGGTCATCAGCACCCAGTGGGCGCCACTGCCGAGCAGCACACCGGTCCCCCCGGTGTACCTCGCTTCCACGATCAACGTCGGCTCCCCTCGTGCACGCCCACGCCTCCATCATCACCCATCGTCCACGTCCGCCGCAGGAGGTCCCGACTTGTCGGAACCTCGACTGCATACTTACCCTCCTGTGGTTGACTGCGGCGGGCGCACGTCATCGGGTGTGGCCAAGGGGGAATGGCGTGGCACGTGGGGCTTTCGTGCGCCGGCACCGGGTGGGCATCGCCTCGGGTGTCGCGCTCACCATCGCGACCGGCGCGGTCGTCGTCTATGCCGTCACGGCGAGCGGCTACAAGAAGCACGAGGCCGAGCTCAACGACGGCGGCATCTGGGTCGTCAACGGCAAGAAGGGCTGGTCGGGCCGGCTGAACAAGCCGATCAACCAGCTCGACGGCGTCGTGCCGAGCCCCGAGGGCAGGACGCGCCTCGACGTCGTCCAGGACGGCGCCGCCGTCGTCAGCATCAACACCAACGCCAGCCGCGGCCAGGCCATCGACACCAGCAAGCTGGAGTCCCAGGACGGCGGCACCGCCGCGATCCCCACCGCAGGCGACGTGCAGATGGCCGGGTCGACCCTGGCCAGCCTCGACGCGGAGACCGGCCAGTTCTGGGCCGTGCGCTACGACGACCAGCTGGGCAAGCCGGTGATGAGCGCCGTCGACAGCCAGGCCGACCCGATCGCCGAGGCCGGTGAGGGCGCGGCGCTCGCCGTCTCCCAGGACGGCACGATCGTCGTCACCTCCTCGGAGGAGGGCACCGTCACGACGGTGGCCCCCCGCGACGCAGGGTTCGCCGAGCCCGAGACCCGCGACCTGCCCGGCGGCGCCGGCCAGGTCACTCAGGTGACCACGGTCGGCGACCGGATCGTGACCCTCGACGCCGACGCCGGCGTGCTCAGCGTCGTCGGCGGCGCGACCGCCACTGTGCCGGTCGACAGCGTGCTCCAGCAGGCCGGCCCCTCCGCCGACGCCGTGCTCGTGGGTGCGCCCGACGGACTGCTGGGCGTCGACCTCGACTCCGGCGACGACACGTCCATCTCCGACAGGTCCGGAACGCCCGTGGAGCCCGTACGCCTCGGCGCCTGCGTCTTCGGCGCCTGGTCCGGCGGTGAGGGTGCCGTGGCCGTGCAGTGTGGGTCGGACGAGGTCAACCAGGACGCCCTGGGCGGCGACGCCACCAGCCTCGCCTTCCGGGTCAACCGGGACGAGATCGTGCTCAACGACGCCAACAGCGGCACGGTGTGGGACGTCCAGCAGGACAGTCCGCAGCGGATCGACAACTGGGAGTCCTTCACCTCGAAGAAGAAGAACCAGGACGACGAGAACGAGAACGAGAACCAGACCGACGCCGACCAGCGCCCGCCCCGGGCCGAGCCCGACTCCTACGGCGTGCGCGCCGGTCGCACCACTGTCCTGCACCCGCTCGACAACGACTCCGCCCCCGAGGGCCGGATCCTCAGCATCGTCGACGTCGACCAGCCCGGCGGCGGGGCCAGGGTCGAGATCAGCCCCGACGGCCAGACGCTGGTGCTGCAGATGCCGGAGGATGCGCGACCCGCGACCTTCGACTACTTCATCGACGACGGGCGCAACGGTGTCGCGGCCAACGCCAGCGTCGACGTCAGGGTGCGTGGCGAGCTGCAGAACGAGGCCCCGGACCTGCGCGAGGGCTACGAGAAGCCGACCTACAAGGTCCCCCACGGCGGTGCGTTGTCCGTCCCCGTGCTCGCCGACTGGCGCGACGACAGCGACGGCGACACCCTGCTGCTGGACTCGGCGACGGCCGTCAACGGCGAGGCGACCGGGGCGTCGGCCCGGACCACGGCTGACGGCCGGATCCGCTTCACCGCGCCCAGGACCGACTCCCAGGGCCAGCAGCTGGTGCGCGTGGAGTTCGCGGTCACCGACGGCCGGTCCGAGCCGGTCCGCAAGTCCATCGGGTTCCAGGTCCAGGCGCCCAAGGACCAGAAGACCTTCGCGCCCCGCGCCGAGCCCGACGTGGTGCGTGGCGAGGTCGGGCAGCCGATCAAGATCCGTCCCCTGCTCAACGACCTGCCGGGCTCGGACCCCAACGCGCCCAACGCCGAGCTCTCGCTCGCGGGCAAGGTACCGCAGCAGCCGGGCGCGAAGGTCGTCTCCGACCTCGACGCGGGCCAGCTGACCTTCACGGGCGAGCGAGCCGGCACCTTCTTCCTCAACTACAACGCCGGCTACGGCAACGCCCCGCTCGACCTGGGCACCATCCGGGTGGACGTGAAGCCCAGGCCCAAGCGGGCCGCGGAGCCCATCGCGATGCCCGACACGCTCACGGTCTACGGCCAGGCCCCGGGCATCGTCGACGTGCTGGCCAACGACCTCGACCCCGCCGGGGGCCTCCTGGTCGTGCAGCGCGCCGCCGCCGACAGGGTCGGCGACCTCGACGTGGCGATCATCGACGGCCGGTGGCTGCGGATCTCCGCGCTGCGCCCGGATGCAGCGGCGGTGACGCAGACCGTCTCCTATACGATCAGCAACGGCACCAGCTCCGGCGTACGCGGTGAGGTCGTGGTGACCCAGCGACCCAAGCCGGCCGACAACACGCCCATCACGGTGGCCGACCGGGTGGTCGTGCGCGCGGGCGCCTCCGTCTCCGCGCCCGTGCTCGACAACGACGTGTCGCCGTCGGGCGACCGGCTGACGCTGCTGGGCGACCTGGTGGACAGCCCCGCCCCGGGCCAGCTCGAGGTGGTCGCGCCGATCGACGTGACCGGCGACGTCGGCCAGGCGTTCGTGTCGGGCCGCATCGTGCGCTACGTCGCTCCCGAGCAGGTCGAGGAGCGTGACACCTACACCGTCACCTACGTCGCGCAGAACCTCGACGGCGAGCGCGCCAACGGCCGCCTTCAGGTGACCGTCATCCCGACCGACGACCCCAACGACCCGCCCGAGCCGCCGACCCTGGAGGGTCGGGTGGTCTCCGGCGACGAGGTCAAGATCCGCGTGCCCGGCGTCGGGGTGGACCGCAACGGCGACCCGGTCACCGTCACCGGCATCACCTCCGCCCCGCGGCTGGGGCGCATCGTGTCCTACGGCGGCAACGTCCTCGAGTACCAGGCCTACCCGCGCACCACCGGCACCGACGAGTTCACCTACGCCGTGGTCGACTCCCAGGGTGCCTTCGCCACCGGCACCGTGCGCGTGGCCGTGGTGGAGCCGGGACAGCCTCAGCCGCCACTGGCCGTCGAGGACCGCCTCACCGTCGAGCCGGGGCGCACGGCGACCTTCGACCCGCTCGCCAACGACTTCATCGCCCCGGGCGACTCCGTGGAGATCGAGCTGGTCGAGAAGCCGGACGGCGCTCGTCTCGACCCCGAGACCAACCTCGTGACGGTGCCGGCGCCGGACACGCTCGACGGCCCCCCCACGACCCTCGTCTACCGGGTGACCAACGGGCTCAACGAGTCCCGCTCCACGATGACCCTCGAGACGGCCGACCGCTTCAACAACCCGCCGATCGTCTACGACGCGTTCGGTCGCGCCGACGACAGCGGCAGCGTCGTGGTCGACGTGCTCGAGGGCGCCTACGACCCCGACGGCGACGCCGAGTCGCTCGAGGTGACCGGCGTGGGCGGCGACCCGTCGGCCCGCGTCGTCGACGGCGTGGAGGTCCGCGCCAACCGCGGCGAGGCGCCGAAGGTGCTGCCGTTCGAGGTGCGTGACGCCGACGGTGCCACCGCCGTGGCCTCGGTCTACATCCCGCCGACCGGCAACGGCCTGCCCTACGTCCTGCCGGACGCCCAGATCACGCTCGACGCGGGGGACACGGTGACCGGCAGGATCTCCGACTACGTCGCCGCGCCCGGCGGTGCCGACGTACGCCTGGCGTCGGGACGGCGCTCCTACTCGGCGTCGCCGCAGGAGCTGCAGGTCGGTCCCGACGGCGACAACGGCTTCTCGCTGTCCGCCGCCGCCGGCTTCCGCGGACCGGGGGCGCTGCTCGTCGAGGTGACCTCGGCGCGCAACGCCAGCGGCAACGAGGACTCCTCGACCACCGAGGACGGAGCGACGGTCCTGCTGTCGATCCCGGTCCAGGTCGGCGACGACACCCCGACGCTGGAGTGCCCCTCGACGGTGGTGCCGATCACGGCCGGCCAGCGCTACGACCTCGACATCGCGACCTTCTGCACCGTGTCGACCCCTGACCCCCGCGACGTCGCTGGCCTGTCCTACAGCGCCGAGTGGTCCCAGGGAGTCGACGGCGTGGACGTCGGCGACCCCGACGGTTCGGTCGTCGCGATCACGGTGGCCGACACCGCGACCGAGGGCGGCGAGGCGTCCCTCACCGTGCAGGCGGAGGACAGCAACACCCAAGAGATCCGATTCCTGCTCGACCAGGCCCCGGCGCCGCGCCTGCAGCCGATCCGGGTCGAGACGATGGAGGCCGGCCAGACCCGCACCTTCGACATCGCGTCCTACCTCCAGGCAGGGGTGGCCGACCCGGACCCGAGGATCGTGACGGTGGACAACACCGGAAGTCCCGGCGTACGCGCCTCGGTCAGCGGCAGCCGGCTCACGCTCACCGCGGCCAAGGACGCCCGCGGGGTCCGGGCGAGCTTCCGGCTGGTGGTCAGCGACGTGTCCACCGACGACCCGCCGAGCTCGCGTCGCGCCGAGGGGCGCATCGAGTTCCAGGTCGTCGGCGTTCCCGAGGCCCCCGGCGCGCCGCGTCCCTACCCTGACGCCCAGCGCTCTGGAGCGGTCGAGATGGGTTGGCCGCCGCCGGACGACGACGGCGGAGCGCCCGTCCTCTACTACGTGGTCCGCGAGGAGAAGACCGGCGCCAAGCAGCGCTGCGACACCAACGAGTGCGTCTTCCGCAACCTCGAGAACGGCCGCAACTACAACTTCCGGGTGCAGGCGGTCAACCGCGTCGGTCCGAGCGAGTTCAGCGACCTCTCGAAGACGGCGCAGGCCGACACGGCCCCGGGCCGCGTGCAGGACATCCGGATGACCGACCGGGGCGACGGGTCGATCACGATCGCGTGGGACAAGCCGACCACGACGACGTCCAAGATCATCGACTACACGATCACCTACGTCGGCAGTCCCAACGGCGTGACGGTGCCCGGCGACAAGACCAGCTTCCCCGCGAGCGGGCTCGACAACAACACGAAGTACGTCTTCTTCATCAAGGCCCAGAACGAGGCCGGCTACTCCGGGGTGCGCCAGTCGCCGGAGTTCCAGCCGCTCGGCACGCCCCCGCCCCCGGCAGCGCCCGCCGTCGCCGACCTCGAGTCGGGCCCGAACCAGACCGACCTGCGCATCGCGTGGCAGTCGGTGATGCCGGAAGGCCCCGGCCCGACCGTCTACTCGGTGAGCTACAGCAACGGCGCCACCACCGCCGGCGTGCCGGGCTGCCAGGGGATCACCTCCCTGACGTGCATCCACAGCGGGGTGCCCTACGACGGCCGGACCTATACCTACCGTGTCGTCGCCGCCAATGTCTCCAACAGCTCAGTCCCCAGCGAGGGCACGGCGATCCAGGCCGTCGGCCGGCCCGCCGCGTGGGGCGCCTTCCAGGTGGCGCCCACCGGGTCCAACCAGGAGGCCGAGGTCTCCTACACCGTGCCCGACTCCCGAGGCAGCACCAGCAAGGTCGAGATCCTGGTCGCCGGCCTCGTGGTCCGCACGTTCCCGCAGCAGACCGGCGCGGCCTCGGTGAGGATCCCCACGCCGGGCAACGAGCAGGCGTACGCCGTCCAGCTGCGGGTGTGCAACGAGGACGCGCCTGTCGGGTGCACCCTCAGTGGCGTGCAGAACGTGCAGACCTACGGTCCGCTCAGGGACACGCCACTGTCGATCCAGTCCTCGGTCAACGGCAGGTCGATCCAGTGGACGATCTCGGGCAGCAGCAACGGCAACCCCGCGGTGGTCGCCTACCAGGTCCGTAATGATGGGGATAGGGAGCTGCCAGTGCAGACCTTCCGTCCCACGGGCGTGGGCGCGTTCACCTTCACCACCCCGGCCTTCACCACGCCGAACTACCTGCAGGAGCAGGAGATCTTCGTGACCGTCTACGACGACGCCCCGGGCGACAGAGGTCAACGTGAGGGCAGAAGCAGTGCGACGTCGGGAGCACCCCCCACCCCGAGCATCGCGATCGGCCGTGGCGCGCGCTGCCAGGACGACAACCCCGACCAGCCCGCGTGTGCGCAAGCGCTCGAGACGAAGTGCACCGTGGACTCCTGCGCCTATGTCCTCCTGACCGTGAGGTTCGCCGAGGGTGCCCCGCAGACCCGCTGGTCCTGCGACTTCGACCAGTTCGACTTCCGCCGCGACCCGAGCGGCGACGGGGACTTCTCGGGGCAGGTGGCGCCTTTCTACTCCTCGGGCCAGCGCGTCTCGGGACGGTGCACCTTCTCCAGCATCTACACCGCAGCCGGTTTCGACGTGTCGTTCCCTTGACGCCCCACCGCCACGCTCCACGCCTGCACCGCGAGCCCGCCACCAGCAGAGGACCCCACGCATGACGATCAGCCCCGAACAGGCCGAGTGGTTCAAGTCCACCTTCGACCAGCTCACCGACAACATGGAGAAGGCCGTGCTCGGCAAGCGCCACGTCGTACGCCTGGCGCTGACCTGCCTGCTCTCGGAGGGCCACATCCTGCTGGAGGACTTCCCCGGCACGGGCAAGACGATGCTGGCCCGCGCCCTCGCCAACACGGTGCAGGGCAGTCACGCGCGCATCCAGTTCACGCCCGACCTGCTGCCCTCCGACGTCACCGGCGTCACGGTCTACGACCAGCACAAAGGCACCTTCGAGTTCCACCCCGGGCCGATCTTCCACACGATCGTCCTGGCCGACGAGATCAACCGCGCCTCGCCCAAGACCCAGTCCGCGTTGCTCGAGGTGATGGAGGAAGGACGCGTCACCGTCGACGGCGTCGCGCACCCGGTGGGCAAGCCGTTCCTGGTGATCGCCACCCAGAACCCGATCGAGCAGGCAGGCACCTACCGCCTGCCCGAGGCCCAGCTGGACCGCTTCCTGATGAAGAGCTCCATCGGCTACCCCGACCGGCAGGCCACCGTCGAGCTGCTCAACAACGCCGCGGTGCGCGACCGCGCATCCCTGGTCACCCCGGTGATCACGGCCGCGACCATCGCCCAGATGAGCGGCCTGGCCGACCAGGTCTACGTCGACCCGGCCGTGATCGGCTACGTCGCCGAGCTGGCCGAGGAGTCACGTCGCCAGCCCCACGTCAAGCTCGGCCTGTCGGCCCGCGGCTGCCTCGCGCTGGTCCGCGTCGCCAAGACCTGGGCGGCAGCGGACGGCCGCGACCACGTCGTGCCCGACGACGTCAAGGACCTCGCCGAGCCGGTGCTCTCGCACCGTGTGCTGCTCGACGCCGAGGCACAGTTCAGCGGGGTCGACGTCCAGACCGTGATCTCGCGCCTGCTCGACGCCGTCGCGCCGCCGACGGACCGCGTGGGGGCCTGAGGAGGCGATGAAGCGCATCACCCAGGCACTCGAGGTCGTTCGGCCGATCGGCTGGCTGCTCCTCGTGATCGGGCTCGGCACGGGCGTCGTCGCCGAGGTCGCGCAGTGGCGCGAGCTCGCCGTGCTGTCCGTGGCGTGCCTCGCCCTCCTGGTGCTGGCACTGCCGTTCCTGCTCGGCAGGACGTCGGTGGCGGTCGACCTGCGCCTGCAGCCCGAGCGGGTGGCAGCGGGGGAGTCCGTGGCGGCCGGCGTCGCGGTGACGAACCGGGCGTCCTCGCGCCTGGTCCCGACGACGCTCGAGGTGCCGGTCGGCTCCGCCATCCACCGCTACGGCATCTCCTCGCTCGCGCCCGGTGCCACCCACGAGGAGTCCTTCACCATCCGCACCGAGCGGCGCGGCGTGATCCCGGTCGGGCCGGCGATGACCCGGCGCGGCGACCCGGTCGGCGTCTTCTCCCGCGACGTGGTGTGGACGCCGGTCCGCGAGGTGCTCGTGCGCCCGCACCTGGTGCCGATGGAGTCGCTGGGCGCAGGCCTGCTGCGCGACCTCGAGGGCGTCTCGACCGACGCGGTCAGCCAGAGCGACCTCGCCTTCCACGCGCTGCGCGAGTACGTCCCCGGTGACGACCTGCGCCACATCCACTGGCGCTCGTCGGCCAAGGTGATGGCGTCGACGGGGGAGTCGGCCCTGCTGGTGCGCCAGTACCTCGACACCCGGCGCAGCCACGCCACGATCGTCGTCGACGACCGGCTCGCGTCGTGGAGCGACCCCGAGGACTTCGAGACCGCCATGGCGGTCGCTGCGTCCATCGCCGTGCGCGCCGTCCTCGACGAGTTCGACGTCTCGTTCGTCTGCGGCTCGCACGCCTCCTCCGGCTCCGACGGCCACCTGGCCCTCGACGCGGTGTGCCGCGCCGACTTCGGTCCGCGTGGCGTCGTGGAGTCCGGACGCCAGGCCAGCATGCTCGCGCCCGACACCAGCCTGGCGTTCTTCGTCGGTGGCAGCGCCACGGAGTTCACCGACCTCCTGCGCGCAGCCGCGGCGTTCCCGCCGGAGGTGCGCCGCTTCGGCATCGTGGTCGAGCCCGACGGCACCAGCCGGGTCACCGAGACCGGTGGCCTCCCCGTCCTCCACCTCGCCGCCAAGGAAGACCTCGGCGGCTTGCTGCGATGGAGCGTGCGATGACGGACAGCCCCCGACGCTCCGGCGCCACCGGGACCCGCACCCGGGTGCGTCCCCACGCGCTCCTGCCCGACCGGAATGCGTGGACCGACATCGCGTTCACGATCGCCCTCGCGGTCGTCGCCCTCACCGCCTTCGGCACCTCCTTCACCGGGTCGGCGTACCTCGTCGTGGGCGTGCTCGGCGTCGTCATCGCCGTCGTGGTGACCCACCTGACGCGTGCCGCGGGCTGGCCCGTCATCTCGGCCGTGGTGGTCTGCCTGGGCCTGTTCTTCCTGCTCGGCGGGCCGCTGTGCCTGCGCTCGCTGGGCGACACCTCCGTGCTCCCGGGCTCCACGACCCTGGCCCGTGTCGCCGACCAGGCGGTCTTCGGCTGGAAGGACCTGCTCACTACCCTGCCGCCGGTCGACGGCGACGGTCCGCTGCTCGTGCTGCCGTGGATGTCGGGCCTGCTCGCAGGGCTGGTCGGCCTCGCTCTCGCCCACCTCCCGGTCCGGCGCGCGTGGCTGTCGGCGGCACTGCCCGTGCTCGGGATGACCGTCGTGCTGTCGGGCGCCATCGTGCTCGGCGTACGCCACCCCCAGTCCCTGCTGCTCCAGGGCTCGGTCTTCGCCGGGCTGGCGCTGGCGTGGCTGGCGCTGCGCGCGCGCCGCGCGAGCGCCTCGGTGCAGGGCGGCACCACGTCGTGGCTCCGCAGTGCCGGTGCGGTCGCGATGCTGGTCGTCGCGGCGGGCCTTGCCCTCCCGGCGAGCGGCTGGGTCGGCGACGAGCGGGCGGTGGCCCGCAACTGGGTCGAGCCGCCCTTCGACATCGGCCGCTACCCGTCCCCACTGGCCGGGTTCCGCAAGTACATCGACCTCCAGGGCCGCAACCTGCCGGGCAACGTCTACGACAAGGTCCTCCTCGACGTCGACGGCGTCGAGCCCGGGACGCTGGTGCGCTTCGCGATCATGGACCGCTACGACGGCATGGTGTGGGGCGCGAGCGACAACGCGCTGCCCGGTCCGGCCGACGACTCCTTCCAGCGCGTCTCCTCGACCATCGACAACCCCGTCGAGGGCGAGGAGGTCGAGGTCAGCGTCACCCTCGGCGAGGGCTGGACTGGAGTCTGGCTCCCCACCGTGGGCGCGCTGCAGTCGATGCGGTTCGAGACCGCCGACGCGCGCGCCAAGGCCGACATCTTCCGCTACAACCTCGCCACGTCCACCGCGGTGGTCCCCAGCGGCCTCGCTCCCGGCGACACCTACTCCTTCACCGCCGTGCAGCCCGACGACGAGCTGACCGACGAGACGGTCGGCTCCGCCGAGCAGTCGTGGCCGCTGCCTCCCGGCGCCTCCTTCATCCAGGGCCCGACGGAGAAGTGGACCGAGGGGGCCGGCACCGACCCGATGGACCGCGTGCTGGCGGCCGCGGAGCACCTGCGCACCGAGGGCAAGTACTCCGACGGGGTCGGGCGCACCGAGCGCGTCTACGTCGCCGGGCACAGCGTGTTCAGGCTGTCCGACGAGTTCGTCAACGCCCCGCAGATCGTCGGCAACGACGAGCAGTACGCCGCCACGATGGCGCTGATCGCCAACGACATCGGAGTCCCGGCGCGGGTCGTGCTCGGGGCCGAGGTGCCCGAGGGCGGACGCATCACCGGCCAGGAGGTCGCGGCATGGGTCGAGCTGCGCGCGGCCGACGGGTCGTGGAAGACGTTGCCCACCGACGCCTTCATGTCGAGGACGCCGCCGGCCGACCAGGTGCCGGAGACCAACACCCCGATGTCCGGCACGGTGATCCCGCCGCCCAACCCCATCCCGCCGCCGAGCGACGCCGGCGAGCAGAGCGACGCCGACCTCAAGGAGCGCAAGGCCACCCGCAAGAAGGCCGAGGAGGAGGACGAGGGCCTGATCGCCGACCTGCCCGGGTGGGTGGGGATCATCGTCACCTACGTCGGTGGCCCGCTGCTGCTCCTCGTCCTGCTCCTGGCTGCGGTCGTCGGCCTCAAGGCGTGGCGTCGGCACCGGCGCCGCAGCGCCGACTCGCCCTCCGCGCGCTTCGTCGGCGCCTGGCGCGAGCTGGTCGACCACGCCCGGGACCTCGGCCAGGTCGTCCCGCTCGGCCCGACGGTCACCCGGCGCGAGCAGTCCGCCGGCATCGTCTCGGGCCAGGCCGGGGCCCTGGCGCGGCGTGCGGACAGCTTCGTCTTCGGCCCCAGCGTCCCGGAGGCCTCGGCCGCCGCGACCTATTGGGAGTCGGTCGACGCCGAACGGCGTGCGATGTCGCAGGAGGTCGGGCGCTGGCAGCGCGCGCGCGCCGCGATCAGCCTGCGCTCGCTGCGGCGTACGTCCTCGGCCCCCGCGTCCGACCCGGACACCGCCACGTCGACGACCCGCGCCCCCGCGTCCGGGCGTGTCGCCGCGGCGCTGGGACGCGTGCGGCGCCTCGCAGATTGGCGTTCTCGCAGGGCGCCTGACTAAACTGGCTCGTCGGCCCAACGTGGGCTGTGTTTCGTGGCGCCTCGCGGCTGCCCGGACCTCGACCGACTCGTCCCAGACGGCTCGCTCGCGTGCCCGGGATGAGGCTCTGCGGATCCGCCCACGAGGTCCACCGGACACCCGCTCGCGGGAGCCCGGGCGGTTCCCGGGCCACCGGTAGACACCGAGCATCATCAAACAGCACTGCAACAGATTGTGGAGGACATGCCGAAGAAAGAAGGCGTGATCGAGATCGAGGGCACCGTCGTGGAGGCCCTTCCCAATGCCATGTTCCGCGTGGAGCTGGCCAACGGGCACAAGGTGCTCGCCCACATCAGCGGCAAGATGCGCCAGCACTACATCCGGATCCTCCCCGAGGACCGCGTGGTGGTGGAGCTCTCGCCGTACGACCTCACCCGGGGTCGGATCGTCTACCGCTACAAGTGACAGTCCCAGCCGAGTAGCAAGGATTCGTTGACATGAAGGTCAACCCCAGCGTCAAAGCCATCTGTGACAAGTGCAAGGTCATCCGCCGTCACGGACGCGTCATGGTCATCTGCGAGAACCCGCGCCACAAGCAGCGCCAAGGCTGAGCAAGACCCACAACTGAAACACCACAACGTGATCGCTAGGTCGGGCACCACCTGACCGAAGTCACCTCCGGAGCAGTGGCCGGAGCCCACCCGAGGCGGGATGGGACGCGACACGACCAGAAACCACAGCGAGAACAGACAAGGAAACCGCCACATGGCACGCCTCGTTGGTGTTGACCTCCCGCGCGACAAGCGCATCGAGATCGCCCTCACCTACATCTACGGCATCGGCCGTACCCGCGCCCAGCAGCTGCTCGCTGCCACCGGCGTCGACCCGAACGCCCGGGTCCACACGCTCGGTGACGAGGAGCTGGTCAAGCTTCGCGACGAGATCGAAGCCAACTTCAAGATCGAGGGTGACCTCCGACGTGAGGTCCAGGCGGACATCCGCCGCAAGATCGAGATCGGCAGCTACCAGGGTCGCCGCCACCGCATGGGCCTCCCGGTCCGCGGTCAGCGCACCAAGACCAACGCGCGCACCCGCAAGGGCCCGAAGCGCACCGTCGCCGGCAAGAAGAAGGCGAAGTGATCGGCGCCCTGCGCTGATCACCGCCCACTTCCCAGAAGCTTCCAGACCAGACCTCATCAGGAGTTAGTGAATGCCTCCCAAGAGCCGCGCGACCAAGGTCCGCCGCAAGGAGAAGAAGAACATCGCTCAGGGCGAAGCCCACATCAAGAGCACGTTCAACAACACCATCGTCACCATCACGGACCCCACCGGCGCCGTGATCTCGTGGGCCTCTGCCGGCACCGTCGGCTTCAAGGGCTCGCGCAAGTCCACCCCCTTCGCCGCGCAGATGGCTGCGGAGGCCGCCGGCCGCCGCGCCATGGACCACGGCATGAAGAAGATCGACGTCTTCGTCAAGGGTCCGGGGTCGGGCCGCGAGACCGCGATCCGTTCGCTGGGTGCCATCGGCCTCGAGGTCGGCACCATCCAGGACGTCACGCCCACCCCCCACAACGGATGCCGGCCGCCCAAGCGCCGCCGCGTCTGACCGACCCGAGACTGAGAAAGAGAGACTGACATGGCCCGCTACACCGGCCCCATGACCCGCAAGTCGCGCCGTCTCGGTGTCGACCTCGTCGGCGGCGACGCCGCCTTCGAGAAGCGCCCCTACGCCCCCGGCCAGCACGGCCGGGCGCGCATCAAGGAGAGCGAGTACCGCTCGCAGCTCCAGGAGAAGCAGAAGGCTCGCTTCACCTACGGCGTGATGGAGAAGCAGTTCGTCCGCTACTACAAGGAAGCCAGCCGTCGCCAGGGCAAGACCGGCGACAACCTGCTGCAGCTCCTCGAGTGCCGCCTCGACAACGTGGTCTACCGCGCCGGCTTCGCCCGTACGCGTCGCCAGGCCCGCCAGCTCGTCGTGCACGGCCACTTCCTGGTCAACGGCAAGAAGGTCGACATCCCGTCCTACCAGGTCACCGACCACGACATCGTCGACGTGCGCGAGAAGTCCCTCGAGCTCACGCCGCTGATCGTGGCCCGTGAGACCCACGGCGAGCGCGTGACGCCCGCGTGGATGGAGGTCATCCCCTCGCGGATGCGCATCCTCGTGCACCAGGTCCCGGTCCGCGCACAGATCGACGTGCCGGTCCAGGAGCAGCTCATCGTCGAGTACTACTCCAAGAAGTGAGTCACCGTCGGTGGCCGTCCGATCGCTCGGGCGGCCACCGACGCCCCTCTTCCCACTCCTCTTCTCCGCCCTCCTCACCATGTTCGGATCCGTCATATAGCGGGTGGATCCGGAAAGGAAAAACTCCGTGCTTATCGCTCAGCGCCCGACCCTCACGGAAGAGACCGTCGACGAGTTCCGTTCGCGGTTCGTCATCGAGCCCCTCGAGCCCGGCTTCGGCTACACGCTCGGCAACTCGCTGCGTCGTACGCTCCTCAGCTCGATCCCGGGTGCCTCGGTCACCAGCATCAAGGTCGACTCCGTCCTCCACGAGTTCTCGACCATCGAGGGCGTCACCGAGGACATGACCGAGATCATCCTCAACCTCAAGGGCATCGTCGTCTCCTCCGAGCACGACGAGCCGGTCGTGATGTACCTCCGCAAGTCCGGTGCCGGTGACGTCACCGCCGCCGACATCACCCCGCCCGCCGGTGTCGAGGTGCACAACCCCGAGCTCAAGATCGCCACGCTGTCCGACAAGGGCAAGCTGGAGATGGAGCTCGTCGTCGAGCGTGGCCGCGGCTACGTCTCCGCCGTGCAGAACAAGGGTGCCGACAACGAGATCGGCCGCATGCCGGTCGACTCGATCTACAGCCCCGTGCTGAAGGTCACCTACAAGGTCGAGGCCACCCGAGTCGAGCAGCGCACCGACTTCGACAAGCTCGTCATCGACGTCGAGACCAAGCCGTCGATCCGTCCCCGCGACGCGATCGCCTCGGCCGGCAAGACGCTCGTCGAGCTCTTCGGCCTGGCCCGCGAGCTCAACGTCGAGGCCGAGGGCATCGACATCGGCCCGTCGCCCGTCGACGAGCAGCTCGCCGCCGACCTGGCCCTGCCGGTCGAGGACCTGCAGCTCACGGTCCGCAGCTACAACTGCCTCAAGCGCGAGGGCATCCACACCGTGGGCGAGCTCATCTCGCGCTCGGAGCAGGACCTGCTCGACATCCGCAACTTCGGCGCCAAGTCCATCGACGAGGTGAAGGCCAAGCTCGTCGAGATGGGTCTCTCGCTCAAGGACAGCGCGCCCGGCTTCGACCCGCACGCCGCCCTCGCCGCCTACGGCGACGACGACGACGATGCGTTCATCGAGGACGAGCAGCTCTGACCTCCTCCGACCTCCGGGTCGGACTCCACCGAAACCGGCCGACACGCGTCGGCCGTCTACCCGGGTACCTGACACGGCCCGAGAGAAAGAAGGCACTCCATGCCCAAGCCCAAGAAGGGCCCCCGCCTCGGCGGTAGCCCGGCCCACCAGCGCCTGATGCTGTCGAACCTGGCCACGGCCCTGTTCGAGCACGGTCGGATCACCACCACCGAGACCCGTGCGCGCCTGCTGCGCCCGGTCGCGGAGAAGCTGATCACCAAGGCCAAGCGTGGCGACCTGCACAACCGTCGTGAGGTCCTCAAGACCATCCGCGACAAGTCGGTCGTCCACACGCTGTTCACCGAGATCGCGCCGACCTTCGCCGAGCGTCCCGGTGGCTACACCCGCATCACCAAGATCGGCCCCCGCAAGGGCGACAACGCCCCCATGGCGATCATCGAGCTGGTGACCGAGGCCTACAGCCCCAAGGCGCCCTCGACCAAGAAGAACGAGACCGCTGCCGCTCCGGCGCCCGCCGCCGAGGAGTCGGAGGTCGAGGAGACCACCGACGCCACCGCCGCCGAGGAGCACGAGGCCGCGGCCGAGGCCCACGAGGCTGCTGCTGAGGAGCACGAGGCCGCTGCCGCCGAGCACGAGGCCGCTGCCGAGGCTGCCGAGGACGAGTCCAAGGCCTGATCTCCACGCACCATCGCGAGGCCCGTCACCCCACCGGGGTGGCGGGCCTTCGTGCGTCTGGCCGGAGTCAGAGGGCGCGCAGGACCTCGGCGGCGTCGAGGCTGCGCGGCTCGGCGCCGGCGTACGCCAGGGAGCGGGTCGCAGCGACCACGGCCTCGTTGACCGGGGTGGGGACGTCGTGGAGGCGCCCGAGCAGGACGATCTCACCGGCGAGGTAGTCGATCTCGGAGTCGCCGGTGCCGCGGCTCAGGCTCTGCCACGTCGAGCCCCCGCGGCGCTCGAGGGCGGTGCGGCGCTGGAGGATCGAGCCGCGACGCTCGCGGTCCTCGTCGGCCGTGACGAAGGACAGGCCGGCGGCAGCGAGCACCCGCTCGCCCTCGGCCTCGGCCCGCTCGGCCAGGTCGTCAGCGGCACCGCCCTGGGCGAAGGAGGCGTCGATCCCGTTGCCGAGGTTCATCAGGAGCTTGCGGCGCTTCCACGCCATGATGTCGAGGCGCTCCTCGGAGGCGATGCCGGCCGCACGCAGGTCGGCGGCCACGGCGGCCGTGGTCGCGTCGGTGCCCGCAGGAATGCGGCCGATGTCGAGGATGGCCGGGGTGGGGTGGCACCCCGCGACCACGACTCCCGGCTCGAGGTGGGTGGCGGGGAGCATCACGCACACGGCGTACGTCCGTGCGAAGAGGCGCAGCGCGGCCGTCTCGGTGGCGATGCCGTTGGTGGCGCAGACGAGCACCACGTCGTCGGGCGCGTGGCGGCGCAGGTCGGCGAGCGCCTCGTGCGCCTGGTGTGACTTCACCGCCAGGACGACCACCGTGTCGGAGCTCCAGTCCACGTCCGCAGCGGTGTCGGTGGCGGGGGCGTCGATGCGGCGGCGGCCGTCGCCGGCGTCGAGCACGAGCCCGTCGGAGCGGATCGCAGCCAGGTGCGCGCCGCGGGCGACGAGGGTGACCGGGAGGCCGGCGAGGTGGAGGTGGCCGCCGATGACCCCACCGACCGCGCCGGCGCCGTAGACGACGTACTTCATGACCCGACCCTACGAGGACGTGGGGTGCTTGCCGGGTGCCAGCCCGCCTGCTCAGCGGCGGACGCGGAACCTCAGGTGCAGCACCCGGTCGCCCTGGATGACGACGTGCGGGTCCTCGAGCAGGTGCGGGGCGTCGAGGGAGCCGAAGAACGGCCTGCCGGTGCCCAGCACGACAGGCGCGACGTCCATCGCCACCTCGTCGACCAGCCCCAGGGCGAGTGCTTGGCCGCCCACGTCCCCGGCCGCGACCGCGACCGTGGCGTCGCCGGCGAGCTCCCGCGCGGTGCTGAGCGCGGCGGACACGTCGTCGACGAAGTGGTACGCCGCTTCGGGATGCCACCCGTCGGGCCGCGGGCGGTGGGACACCACGACCACGTGGTGGCCGGTCGGCGGCCGGCCCTCCCACCCGTTGGTGATGTCGAAGAGCCGTCGGCCGATCACCATGCACCCCGTGGCGTCCCACTGGGACCTCACGTGGTCGTACGACGTCCGCGACACCCGGAGGCCGCCCGGAGCCGGATCGGCCATGTCCTGTGCCGCCAGGGGGTGGTCGCCGTTGAAGTACCAGTCGAACAGCGGACCCGGGTCGTCGTGCAGGTCGGCGACGTAGCCGTCCACCGAGACGACGGCGTGGAGCACGACGGTGCTCATGCCGTGCTCCTCGCCGACGGTTGCCAGCCGGGATCGCGCCCGACGAAGCCCATCAGCTGCTCGACGGCGGGTGCGTCGTCGGGCACGGGTACGGCGGGTCCGTACTGCCCCGAGTCGCGGAGCATCGCCTCGACGGGCCGCATGCCCTGGAGCATCTGCGCGGCGAAGCCCTCGTCGAGGTCGGGCTGCAGACCGCCGGCACGGGCGAGGTCCCAGGAGTGCATGAAGACGTCGGCGGTGTAGAACCGGTCCACCGCCTCGGCCAGGGGGCTCGTCCCGGCGAGGGGATGGGTGAACGTCTCGTCTCCGCGCTCGTCGAGCAGGGCCTGCACGCCCGAGGCGTGATGGTGCCAGGCGGCGACCGGGTCGTCGGCGACCGGCGGTCCGGCGGGGAGGTCGATGCCGCCGGAGGCGAGGAACCCGCCGAACCAGGTGACGAGGTGGTCGACGACGTCCATGGCGGTCCAGCCGTCGACCGGCGTGGGCGCGGACCAGTCGGTAGTGCCCTCGGCGATGCGGGAGAAGCCGGCTGCGACCGACGCGTGCCGAGCCGCAGGGGAGTCCGGCAGGGACATCAGAGCGTGCCGTCGGCGAGCATCCGGTCGACCGCGGCGTAGCCGTCGTTGACGCCGACCTCCATCCCGCTGCGCAGCCACGCGTCGCGGTCCTCGAACGAGTCGCACAGGCTGACCGCGTGGAGGCGGGTGCCGCCGTCGCCGAGGTCCTCGAAGGTCATCGTCTCGAGCGCCACGCCGTCGGGCATGCCCTCCCACGTGAAGGTCTGGACGATCCGGTCCTCGCGCACGGTGTGGAAGCAGCCGCGGAACGAGGTCGCGAAGTCCTCGCGTCCGTCGCTGCCCCGGGCGGTGTAGGTCCAGCTGCCGCCGTCGCGCGCGTCCCAGTGGGTGATGTCGGCGCCGACGTCCACCGGGCCGATCCACCGGGCGAACAGCTCGGGGTCGGTGTGCGCGCGGAAGAGCTGGGCGGGGGTGGCGGCGAAGTCGCGCCAGATGTGGATGGCCGGCACGTGCTCGTCGGCGACGATGGCGGCCTCGGGGTAGCGGGTCTGCGGGTCCTGCACGGTGCTCATGATGCGGTTCCTTCCTGCTGGGTGGGGTGGGGCTGCTCGTCGTCCTGCATCTGCGCGAGCACCCCGTCGAGCGCTGCGAAGCGCTCCTCGGCCCGGCGGCGGTAGCGCTCGATCCACTTCGTCATGAGGTCGAGCACCTCGGCTTCCAGGTGGACCGGTCGGCGCTGGGCCTCCCGGGTGCGGGTCACCAGCCCGGCGTCCTCGAGCACCTTCAGGTGCTTGGAGACGGCCTGGAGGCTGACGTCGTACGGCGCGGCCAGGTCGCCGACGGTGTGGTCGGCCTCGGTGAGGCGGGCCACCATGTCGCGGCGGGTCGGGTCGGCCAGGGCGGCGAAGACGCGGGAGAGCTGGTCGGCCACGGTTCGTCCTTGTCGTCAACTGATTGGTTGACAACAACGTAGAACGGCGTCGACGTCTTGTCAACCAAATGGTTGAAGAAGGGTCAGCGAGGCACGCGGACCGTGCGCGACGTGGCGCGACCGCACTCGGCGACTCCGGGGCTGTAGGACGGCGAGACCGACACGTAGTAGCTCGCCCGCCGGGGCACCTTGAACCGGGCCCGGCCGGAGAAGGAGACGTTGGCGCCGGCGACCTTGAAGTCGCGGTTCGGACGCACCCGCCACACGACGATGCGCGCGCGGGCGACGCACGCCTTCTCCGCGGACGTGACCCGGACCTGGAGGCGCTGCCTGCCGTCCAGCCAGGTCAGCGACGCCTTGCGGGACACCGTCGGACAGCCCGTCGGGTTGCCGGCGGGCACGGTGGGGCAGCCGTCGCCGGTGTCGGGCACGCCGTCGCCGTCGGTGTCCGTCGCGGTCGCGGCCGTGGAGGCGTACGCCGTCGCGGACGTCGGCAGGGCTCCCGCCATCGAGAGCGGGAGGACGAGCAGCAGGGCGGCGAGGCGACGCGGGGTGCGGAACATCATCAGGCGACCAGCGTAGGTGCCGTTCCCGCTGCTGGCCATGCGCGGCTGGGACCGGCCCCGGGGCTGCACCTAGGATCGGGGCGTGCGCCTGCGGATCGACTGTGCCTACGACGGCACCGACTTCTCCGGGTGGGCGGCCCAGCCGGGGCGGCGTACGGTCCAGGGCGAGCTGGAGGCGGCGTTCGCCACCGCTCTCCGGCTGGAGCGGGTGCGGGTCACGGTCGCCGGTCGCACCGACGCCGGCGTGCACGCCCGCGGCCAGGTGGTGCACCTCGACGTCGACCGTGAGGTCGTCGAGGCGTCCGCCGGTCGCGCGAGCGACGCGCCGCTGGACGCGCTGGCCCGCCGTGTCGACGGCATCCTCCCCGATGACGTGCGCGTGCGCCGGGTCCGTGAGGCAGCCGACGGCTTCGACGCGAGGTTCTCCGCGACCTGGCGCCGCTACGCCTACCGGATCGCGGACGCGCAGGAGCTGGGAGACCCGCTCGTCCGCCACCACGTCCTGACGTGGGGGCGCCGCCTCGACCTCGACGAGATGAACGCCGCCTCTGCGCCGCTGGTCGGTCTCCAGGACTTCGCGTCCTTCTGCAAGCAGCGGGAGGGTGCAACCACGGTGAGGACGCTGCTCGACCTCACGTGGCGCCGCGACGAGGCCGGCCTCGCGGTCGGCACCGTGCGGGCCGACGCGTTCTGCCACAACATGGTCCGCGCGCTCGTCGGCAGCCTCATCGCCGTCGGCGAGGGCCGCCGGCCGGCCTCGTGGCCGGCCGAGGTGCTGGCCGGCCGGCGCCGCGACCAGGGGGTTCGGGTCGTCCACGCGCACGGCCTCACGCTGGAGGAGGTCGGCTACCCCGACGACGACGAGCTGGCCGCCCAGGCCGAGCGCGCCCGAGCCCGACGAGAGGCGATCGATGCCTGAGCACTACTTCTCCGCCGACCCTGCGGTGCCCTTCGAGCGGGAGTCCTTCACCGCCGACCTGTGGGGCCACGAGCTGACGATCGACACGGGCTCGGGCGTCTTCAGCCGCGGCCACCTCGACCACGCGACCGCCGTGCTCTTCAGGGAGCTCGAGCCGCCGGTTCAGGGCCAGTTCCTCGACCTCGGGTGCGGCTACGGCGTCATCGGGCTGGCGATCGCCAGCGCGGTGCCGCTGGCCTCGGTCATCGGCGTCGACGTCAACGAGCGGGCGCTGCTGCTGGCCAACGACAACGCCCGCGCGGCCGGCGTGGCCTCGCGCTTCGTGGCGTGCCTGCCCGACCAGGTGCCCAGCGACCAGGTCTTCGACGAGATCTGGTCCAACCCGCCGATCCGCATCGGCAAGGAGGCGCTGCGCGAGCTGCTGCTCACCTGGCTGCCCCGGCTCGCGCCGAACGGCCGGATGGTCATGGTGATCGGCAAGAACCTCGGCGGCGACTCGATGCAGCGCTGGCTCACCGAGCAGGGCTGGCCGACCGAGCGGCTGGCCAGCCACAAGGGTTTCCGCGTGCTCGAGACCCGGCGGGGCCGGGCCTAGGCGGGACGCGTCGCCACGAGCACGCCGATCTTGTCGATGCGGTGCTCGGGGTTGTCGAACTCGTCGGACCAGTAGTTGCCCACCGCGTGGTCCTCGAGCGTCGCGCAGGTGGACAGCGTGATCATCGCCCGCGTCGCAGTCTCGCCCGGTCGCCCCGGGACCTCGGCCCGCTGGGCACGCAGCGACGCGGGCTCGCGGAACGACGTCCACCGGGTGCGGCGCACCTCGTAGACGAAGACGGTGTCGCCGCTGCGGACGCTGATCCGGTCGCCGCGGCGCAGCGAGGGTGAGTAGCGCAGGGGAGCGGTGCCGCTCAGGCGGTGGCCGGTGACGATGAAGTTGCCGACCTCGCCGGGACCGACCCCACCGCGCGGGCCGCGGGGGGACGCCATCTCGCCGGCGTTCTGCAGCGCGGTGCCGGGCGCGTCGTCCGGCGACCCGGGATAGCGCACGACCGGGAAGTCGCTCATGCCCAGCTCGGGGATGGAGACGAACGACCTGCGTGGCTCGGGGGTCTGCGCCTCGGGAGAGGGCGAGGCGGAGGGAGTCGGGGTGGGGGTGGGGGTGGAGGTGGCGCTCGGGGTCGGGGTGGGCGTCGGGGTCGTCGCGGACGGCGTACGCCTCTCGGCGGGCGCGGATGACCGCGGCTCCGGTGCGGCGCACCCCGCTGTCGCCACGACGACCGTCGCGGCGAGGAGGAGCGCGGACCTGGCTTCCACGACGTCGACGGTACGCCGGCGGTGGGAGCGGCGGCCCACCGTGGACCGGGCAGGATGGGGCCATGGCATACGTGGCAGCGGAGGACAGGTACGACCGCACGGGCATGCACTACCGCCGCACCGGCCGCAGCGGACTGAGGCTGCCGGCCCTCTCGCTCGGGCTGTGGCAGAACTTCGGCACCGACCGCCCGGAGGAGGTGCAGCGCGCGATCCTGCGCCGCGCCTTCGACCGCGGTGTGACGCACTTCGACCTCGCCAACAACTACGGCCCGCCCTACGGCCGGGCCGAGGAGAACGTCGGGCGCTACCTCGCCGACGACTTCAAGTCGCACCGCGACGAGCTGGTCATCTCCACCAAGGCCGGCTGGGACATGTGGCCCGGTCCCTACGGCCAGGGCGGCGGAGCGCGCAAGCACGTGCTGGCGTCCCTCGACCAGTCGCTGGGCCGGCTCGGGCTCGACTACGTCGACATCTTCTACAGCCACCGCTTCGACCCCGACACCCCGGTCGAGGAGACGGTGGCGGCGCTCGACACCGCGGTGCGCTCGGGGCGCGCGCTCTACGCCGGCATCTCGTCCTACTCGCCGGAGAAGACCCGCGAGGCGGCCACGATCGCCCGTGAGCTCGGCACACCGCTGCTCATCCACCAGCCGTCCTACTCGATGCTCAACCGCTGGGTCGAGGACGGTCTGCTCGACGAGCTCGAGGAGCAAAGGATGGGCTGCATCGCCTTCACCGCGCTGGCGCAGGGCCTGCTCACCGACCGCTACCTCGACGGGGTGCCCCCGGACTCCCGTGCCGCACGCGAGGACTCCACCGTGACCGGTCTCGACGACGACGTCCTCGCCCGGGTGCGTGCCCTCAACGGCATCGCCGAGCGCCGCGGGCAGAAGCTCGCCCAGCTCGCGCTCCAGTGGGTGCTGCGCGACGACCGGGTCACCAGCGCCGTGATCGGCGCCTCGAGCGTCGAGCAGCTCGACGCAAACCTCGACGCGCTGTCGGGCCCGCCGCTCACCGACGACGAGCTCGCCGAGATCGACCGCCACGCCGTCGAGTCCGGCATCAACCTCTGGGCGAAGCAGACCGAGGAGTGAGCGACCGGAGCGAGGCCACGCGCGTCGTCGTGGTCGGGGCCGACGCGGCCGGGATGTCGGCCGCCCACCAGGCGCTGCGCACCGCCGCGAAGCTCGGCAACGACCTTGCGATCACCGTGCTCGACAAGGGCTCCCACACCTCCTACAGCGCCTGCGGCATCCCCTACTGGATGGCCGGCGACGTCGACTCGGGCGACGAGCTCGTTGCGCGCACCGCCGACGCGCACCGCGAGTCGGGCATCGACCTGCGCCTGGGTGCCGAGGTGGTCGCGGCGGACCTGGCGGGCCGCACCGTGACGCTGGCCGGCGGCGAGGAGGTGGCCTGGGACGAGCTCGTCGTCGCCACCGGCGCACCGGCCGTCGTGCCCGACTGGGCGCTGCGCCCCGACGGGACGACGTACGACGGAGTGGGCACGGTGAAGACGCTCGACGACGGCGCGGCCTGGCTCGAGCGCTTCGCCGAGGCCGGCGACGGCGCCCACGTGGTGGTCGTGGGTGCCGGCTACGTCGGGGTCGAGGTGGCCGAGGCCGCCATGCGCCACGGCTTCGGCGTCACCGTCCTGACCCGTGGGCGGGGCATGTCGATGCTCGAGGACGAGATGGCCGAGCGCGTCGACGTCGCGCTGTGCGAGGCGGGCGCGGAGGTCGTGCTGGGCGCCGAGGTGACCGGCCTCGACACCGAGGACGGCCGGGTGACGGGCGTGCGCTGGGACGGCGGGAGCCGTGAGGCCGACCTCGTCGTGCTGGCGATCGGCGTACGTCCCGCGACGGACTTCCTCGCAGGCTCCGGGCTGGAGATGGCGGACAACGGAGCGCTGCGACCGGACCCGCACGGGCGGGTGGCCGAGCACGTCTGGGCCGCCGGCGACTGCTGCGAGGTGCGGCGGCGCATCGACGGCGCGTGGGTGTTCCGCCCGCTCGGGACGTACGCCACCAAGCACGGCCGTGCGCTCGGCGACACCCTTGCCGGCGGGTCGCTGTCCTTCGACGGGATGGTCGACACCTCGATCACCCGCTTCGCCTTCGACGAGGTGCACATCGAGGTCGCCCGCACCGGGCTGTCGCGCGCCGACGCGGACGTGGCCGGGTACGACCCGGTCGTGCTGGTCACGGAGGGCAGCACCGCCAGTGGCTACATGCCCGAGGCGGACCCGATCGCCATCTGGGTGATGGCGGACCGGACGAGCCGTCGGCTGCTCGGGGTGCAGGTCGTCGGTGGCCGCGGCGCGGGCAAGCGGATCGACGCCGCGGCTGCGGTGCTGTGGCACGGGGGATCGGTCGACGACCTCGCGTGGATGGACCTCGCCTACGCGCCGCCCTTCGCGACGGCGTGGGAGGTCCTCCAGGTGGCGGCGCGCCGGGTGGCCGAGCGGCTCTGACAACTCGGTGGCAGTGCGGCCGAGCCCCTGAGGGATCCCCGGCTGGCCGGTGATCGCGCAGGTTGTCGGCCCTTGCAAGGCCTGACAACCTGCGGGAGTCCCTGACAAGTCGGTGGCAGTGCGGCCGACCGGTGCGGAGAATGCCCGCCATGGACCTCGAGATCGTCACGCTGGCCGAGCGCCCGGAGCTCATGGACGTCTTCTGGGACATGGAGACGTCGTGGCCGGAGTTCATGAAGCACGACCCGGTCGGCAACGGCTACTACGCCTCGCTGGAGGAGTTCGCCGACTTCGTCCTGGTCTGCCTCGACGCGACGGGTCGGATGGTCGCCAAGGCGCACTCCGTGCCCTTCGTGCTGCCGGAGGGCGAGCTGCCCGACGCCGGCTGGGACTTCGCGATCCGCAGCGGGCTGCTCACCCGGCTCTGGGGTGAGGAGCCGAACGCCTGCTCCGCGGTGGAGATCGCCATCGTGCCGGAGCTCCAGGGCGCCGGCCTCTCGGGTCGCATCGTCGCCGCACTGCGGGACAACGCCGCCCGGCTCGGCTTCGGCGAGCTGCTCGCGCCGGTGCGCCCCAACGGCAAGGCCGACGTCGGTGAGCCGATGGCGACGTACGCCCTGCGCACCCGCGCCGACGGCCTCCCGGTCGACCCGTGGCTGCGGGTCCACGTGCGGGCCGGCGGGCGCATCGACCGGGTGTGCGCCCGCTCGATGGTCATCCCCGGCACCGTGGAGGAGTGGCGCGAGTGGACCGGGCTGCCCTTCGACACCACGGGCCCCGTCGTGGTGCCCGGGGCCCTGGCGCCGGTGATGTGCGACGCCGAGCACGGCACGGCCGTCTACGTCGAGCCCAACGTGTGGGTCCGGCACCCCACCGGCGCAGCGGGGCGATAACCACGAGACGCGGCGACCAGGGACAGGGGAGAATTCCTTCTCGTGGGTCACGTGGATGTCGCTGGAGTGCGTTACGAGCTGCCGGACGGGCGGGTGCTGCTCGATGACGTCAGCTTCCGTGTCGGCGACGGCCAGAAGGTCGCCCTCGTCGGCGCCAACGGGGCGGGCAAGACCACCCTGCTGCGCATCGTCACCGGGGACCTCACCCCCCACGCGGGCGTCGTGACGCGCTCGGGCGGGCTGGGCGTGATGCGCCAGTTCGTCGGCCACGGAGGTGGTGACGAGACCGTCCACGACCTGCTGCTGTCGGTGGCCCCGCCGCGGGTGCGCACCGCGGCTGCGGCGGTCGACGCCGCCGAGCTCGCGTTGATGGACACCGACGACGAGCGCACCCAGATGGCCTACGCCACCGCGCTGTCGGAGTACGCCGACGCAGGCGGCTACGACGTCGAGGTGACCTGGGACGTGTGCACCACCGCCTCCATGGGTCTGCCCTTCGACCGCGCCCGCCACCGCCTGCTCAGCACGCTGTCGGGCGGTGAGCAGAAGCGGCTCGTGCTGGAGTACCTCCTGCGCGGGCCCGACCAGGTGCTCCTGCTCGACGAGCCGGACAACTACCTCGACGTCCCCGGCAAGATCTGGCTCGAGGGCCGGATCCGGGAGTCGGCCAAGACGATCCTCTTCATCAGCCACGACCGCGAGCTGCTCGACAACACCGCGACCCGCATCGTGACCGTCGAGCTCGGCAGCGCCGGCAACCTCGTGTGGACCCACCCGGGCGGCTTCGCGAGCTACCACGAGGCGCGCAAGGACCGCTTCGAGCGCTTCGAGGAGATGCGTCGTCGCTGGGACGAGGAGCACGCGAAGATCAAGGCGCTCGTGCTCCGGCTGAAGATCAAGTCGGAGTACAACGACGGCATGTCCAGCCAGTACCGCGCCGCCCAGACGCGGCTGAAGAAGTTCGAGGACGCCGGTCCGCCGGTCGAGCAGCCGCGCGAGCAGCAGGTGACGATGCGCCTCAAGGGTGGCCGCACCGGCAAGCGCGCCGTCGTGTGCACCGATCTCGAGCTGTCCGGGCTGATGCGGCCGTTCGACCTCGAGGTCTGGTACGGCGAGCGGGTGGCCGTGCTCGGCTCCAACGGCTCCGGCAAGTCGCACTTCCTGCGGCTCCTGGCCGCCGGCGGCAGCGACCCCGACGTCGAGCACCAGCCCGTCGGCGTACCTCCCGTGCCGGTGCCGCACACCGGAAACGCCAAGCTCGGCGCGCGGGTGCGACCGGGGTGGTTCGTGCAGACCCACGAGCACCCCGAGCTGGTCGGGCGCACCCTGCTGGAGATCCTGCACCGCGGCGACGAGCACCGCGACGGGATGGGCCGCGAGGCGGCGAGCCGGGTGCTCGACCGCTACGAGCTCGCGCACGCCGGCGAGCAGCGGTTCGAGTCGCTCAGCGGCGGCCAGCAGGCGCGCTTCCAGATCCTGCTGCTCGAGCTGTCCGGCGCGACCCTGCTCCTGCTCGACGAGCCGACCGACAACCTCGACGTGCAGTCCGCCGAGGCGCTGGAGGCCGGGCTCGAGGCCTTCGAGGGCACCGTGCTCGCGGTCACCCACGATCGCTGGTTCGCCCGCGGCTTCGACCGGTTCCTGGTCTACGGCGCCGACGGCGAGGTCTACGAGTCCGACGGCCCCGTGTGGGACGAGGGACGGGTGGCGCGGTCGCGATGAGCACACGACCCGCGGGCCTCGAGGTGCGGGAGCTCGACGTCCACGACGACGCCGCGTTCGCGGCCTGGCACCACGTCTACGCGGCGGCCGAGCGGCACGAGCTCGGCGACGTCGCGAGCGTGTGGCAGCTCGAGGAGATCCGGGCGCTGATGCAGCACCCCGGCACGGCGGCCTGGTCCGGCGGCTGGTCGGGGATCCTCGACGACGAGGTCGTCGCGGTGGGCTGGATGCGGACGCCCCTGCTCGACAACACCGAGCTGGCCGAGCTGGCGGTGCACGTGCTCCCGTCCGCGCGCCGCCGCGGGCTGGGGACCAGGGTCCTCGACGTCCTGGAGGCGGCCGCCGTCGCCCGCGGACGGAGGGTCCTGACCGGTCTGGTCGGCTGGGAGCCCTCGCTCGGCTCGGACGGGGCAGGGGCCTCCGGTCCGGAGTTCGCCGGCGCCCACGGCTACGACCTGGCCCTGTCGGAGGTCCAGCGCGAGCTGCGGCTGCCGGTCGAGGAGACCCTGCTGGCCGGGCTCGCGGACGACGCGGCGCGCGCCCACGCGGCGTACACCCTGCGCTCGTGGGTCGGGCCGGTCCCCGACGACCTGGTCGTCGGCTGGGCGGAGCTGACCTCGAGCCTGGCCACCGAGGCGCCGACCGGGGAGCTCGACCTCGAGCCGGAGACCGTCAGCGTCGAGGTGGTGCGCGAGCGCGAGGCGACGCTCGCGAGGCAGGGCCGGACGAAGTACAACACCGTCGCGCTGGACGTCGACGGCACCGTCGTCGCCTACACCGACCTCGCGACCACGGTCCACGAGCCGGGGCGCGCCTATCAGTGGGGCACGCTCGTACGCCGTCGCGACCGCGGCCACCGCCTCGGTGTGGCCGTCAAGGTCGCCAACCTGCAGCTGCTCCAGCGCGAACGGCCCGACATCGTGCGGCTGACGACGTACAACGCTGAGGTCAACACGCACATGATCGGCGTCAACGAGGCCCTGGGCTTCCGTCCGGTCGCCTTCCTGGGGGACTTCCAGAAGCGGCTTGGCTGACGGGGCGGATCGATCCGGCTACCGTGCGTCCGGTGCCCGACCACGACGAGATCGTCCGCCTCTACGGCCCATGGCTGCGTCGTACGCCGGAGGACGCAGCCGCGCTCCTCGACGGCTACGAAGGCCCGTGGTGGATCGCCGGGGGCTGGGCCATCGAGGCGTTCACCGGCATCGCGCGGGAGCACGGCGACGTCGACCCCAGCATCCCTCGCTCCGACGTCGGCGCCCTCCGCCGCCACCTCGTCGGACGCCTCGACGTGTGGGAGGCCGACGAGGGCAGGCTGCGTCCGCTGGTCGAGGGGGCTGCCCCGCTGACGGACACGTGCGAGAACCTCTGGCTGCGCCGCAGCGGTGCCGACCCGTGGGAGTACGACGTCATCCTGATGAGCACCACGCGGACGACCTGGACCTTCAAGCGGGACTCCCGGATCAGCCTGCCGCTGGCGGAGATCCTGTGGGTCCGTGACGGCATCACCTACCTCCGGCCCGAGGTGCAGCTCCTGCACAAGGCGAGGGCGTTGCGGCCGCAGGACCAAGCCGACTTCGACGCGTGCGCAGCGCTGCTCGAGCCCTCGGCGCGCACGTGGCTGCGGGACTGCCTGCGCGCCGTCCACCCGGACCATCCCTGGCTCCACGAGCTCTGACCTCGTTGTGCGGTCAGGTGGATTCAAGCGGTGGATGCAACACCGGTTGGTTTTGGTGGGTTCGACAGTAGGTCGTCGAGGGCTTGTGCGGGAGTTTGCCAGCTCAGGGTCTTGCGGGGGCGGCGGTTCAGCTTGGCCGCGAC